>CAVPPW010000013.1:0-449637 GCA_963707445.1 uncultured beta proteobacterium
GCAAAGAGACATTGCGCTTGCGAGACGCAACCAGACAGACGGGTACATGAAAAACAGACGGGTGCGTGAGAATAAGTTCGCGCCCGTCTGGTACCACCTGTATCGACTTGTTGATCTTGCCCGCGCCCTAAGAAGCGTTGAAGCGTCGTCCTCGCATGCGCCAATCCGTGGCGGCGGACGGCGCGCAATCGATCGCAATGCCACAGCAACGCCTTGGATCGCCCCAACTCTCGCCCAAAGTTGCGGTGCACAGTAGCGCCTGCGGTTGCGCAATTCTCTCGAGCGTCGCCGACCGCGAGGGTCTTATCGGAGTCCGCCAGCGACGGCGCCGAGCGCTGACGTGGGGATGGCGGGAACAAAAAGAACGATTCGGCTGAGTCGGCGCGCCTGCCGCAAGTGGCGTCGCGTTAACAGCCCGTTAACGTTAAGGCCCTAACTAAAAAGAGATTTTCGGTGTGCGCTAGCGGGTACGCGCACGGGGAGTCAGGGAAATCAGGTGGTGACCCATGCAGCGCCGAGTTGCAGCTTTCTTCGTCTTCGCATTCGCCTCAGCCCCCCTTCACTTCGCCGCCGCGGCGGGCTTGCCGGAAATAAGAACCAACGCCAGTAATGCCGTGCCGGAGTGCGTCACACCCGGCCGGCTGACTGGAATACCTGAAGAGCCGCAATCCCGAGCTCAGTCCGCGCTTCGACGGCGTCGCCACCGAGTACATGCGGTTGGGCGAGAAGCTGGGCGTGCGCTGGGATTTCGCCTTCTACCAGATGATCCTGGAGACCGGCGCGCTCAAGTATCGGCACATGGCCGCAGATCCGGCGACGTGAAGCCCACGCAGAACAACTTTGCCGGTCTCGGCGCCACCGGCGGCGGAGAGCCTGGCGAAAGCTTCAAGGACATCCCGACCGGCGTGCGCGCCCATCTCGAGCACCTGCTGCTCTATTCCGGCGAGAAGCTCGAGAACCCGATAGCCGATCGCACGCGCAAGGTGCAGGAGTGGGGCGTGCTGACGAAGTGGCAGGCGCGCTTCACCAGGCCGATCACCTTCAGCGATCTCGCCGCAGCAGTGGGCGCCGGGCATCGGCGGCTATGCGCGCATGCTCGACGGCATCGCCGAGCGCTTCCAGGAGTTCTGCGACAAGCCCGATCCGCGCCCCGAGTTCGCCGCGGCCGTGAAGCGCGAGCTGAGACTGGCGGAAGCCAGAGCCGAGCGGCCATCGGGCGCGGAGCTCGCCAAGCGCGCCATCGAGGACGGCAAGGCCGAGGAGAACGCTCGGCGCTCGGCGCTCGGGGTCCAGGAGCCGGCCACGGCCAGGACGCCGCCCGTGCCGTTCAAGGTGCTCAACGCTCCGACCCGAGCCCGACAAGTTGGCAGCCGACACGCCGCCGATCGATCCCGTGGCAAAGATCCTCGACACCGCTCCCAAGCAGGAGGCCCCCGCGAAACCAAGGCGACGACTGGCAGCCGCCAGCAGCGGCCAAGGCACCGCCGCCGACAAGCCGCAGTTCAAGGTCGCCTCTGCCGCCGGCGCCGCCAAGCCGCTGGTCGAGCCGCTCCGCCCGCCGGACAGAAGTGCCGCGTCTGGACCGCCAGCTACGGCGGCCAGAAGGCGATGATCATCCGCTCGGTGATCGACAAGGTCGTCAACTACACGGTGCTCGACGTCAACGAAGGCGCCGAGAAGCGCGAGGCGGACGCCTTCATCGCCGCCTACGCCAAGGACGGCACGATCGCCGGCGAGTTCGGCAGCCAGTCGCAGGCGCTCGACAAGGCCTTCGAGCTCTGCCCGGAAGGCTGACCTAGTGTCAGCGTGAGTGAGCCGCTTGCGCGATCGCCGGCCCATCCGCCGAACGACAGCATGCGAGTGCGCATGCTGATCGGCTGGCCACTGCTCGCCGCTGTCGGCCGCCGTTGCCGGCACGCAGCGCGACATCGAAACCGCGCGCGGCCCGAGCTGCCGGAGATCCGCCTGCTCCGGGACAAGCGGTGCCGGCCTGCGTCACGCCCGAGCCGGCTGATTCGCCACCTCACGGAGCGCACGCACAATCTCGACCCGCGCTTCCGCGACATCGCCACGCTACTACAAGCTGCACGGCGAGGCGCTGCGCATCCGCTGGGACTACGCCTTCTACCAGATGCTGCTCGAGACCAACTACCTGTCCTACAAGACCGGCAGCGGCCGCTGGGGCGACGTGCGACCCCAAGCAGAACAACTTCGCCGGCATCGGCACGACCGGCGGCGGCGTGCCTGGCGACAGCTTCCCCGACGTGTCGACCGGCGTGCTGGCGCAGATGCAGCACCTGATCGCCTACTCCGGCGAGCGGGTGGCGAACCCGCTGGCGCCGCGCACGCGCGAGAAGCAGGACGACATCATCGAGCTGTCGCTGGCGCTGCGCCGGCCGGTGCGCTTCGCCGACCTCACCAACCGCTGGGCGGCCGACCGCAACTACGCCACGTCGATCGAGTGGGTCGCCGAGCGCTACCGCCAGGCCAACTGCACGGCAACGGGCGAGCCGCTGCACCCGTCCGACGACGATATCGAGGAGCAGCGCTCGCGGCAGCCGCGGTGGCAGCCCTTGCCGGTCCTTCGATGCCCCAAGCGCCGACGGACCGCACCAATGCGCGCCGGCCCCGGTCGCCCTCCTGCGACGTCTACACCGCCAGCTACGGCGGCCCGGTCGCGCTTCTCATCCGCTCGAGTGTCGGGCGCCTCGGTCAACTACACTGTGCTGCAGGTCGAGGAGGCGCAGGAGCAGCCGCAGGCCGACGCCTTCATCAAGACGCACGCGCCCAACGGCCAGACGATCGCCCGCTTCCCCTCGCCCGAGCCCGCGTTCCTGCGCGCTTTCGAGCTTTGCCCAGGGCCATCGTGAGCCGGCGTGAGCTGCCCGGGCCATTCTGGTGCCGCAATTGCGCCAGCACAGCTCGAATCGGGATGCGCTTGACGAAGGCGCCCTCGAGCCCTCATTTGCCCCACCTCCATGGTCCTCACTCCGCATCGGCAGGCGACACTCATGCGCAAGACGACGGCGAAGTTGGCAGCGATAGCGATCGTGCTGCTGATCTGCTACGGCTGCGGCTCCTGCGGCCGCCGAGCCGAGCCAAGGCGCCGCCGCCAACGCCAACTGCCAGAACACCGGCAGCTTCGAGCGCTGGCTCGCCGAGTTCCGCAAGGAGGCGCGCGGCCAGCGGCATCTCGCGCGCCACCATCTCCGCCGCCCTCGACGGCATGACCTGGATCCCGGCATCATCTCGCGTGACCGCAAGCAGAGCTTCTTCGCCCAGAGCTTCACGGCGTTCGCCGGCAAGCTGATCTCGCAGAACCGCATCCAAACCGGCGCCGCGCAAGCTCAAGCAGCATCGCGACCTGTTCGCCAAGGTCGAGCAGGAGTACGGCGTGCCGGGCCCGGTGATCGCCGCCTTCTGGGCGCTCGAGAGCGACTTCGGCGCCGGCATGGGCGATCTGCCCGTGCTGCGCTCGCTGGCCACGCTGGCCTACGACTGCCGCCGGCCCGAGATGTTCCGCGGCGAGCTGATGGACGCACTGCGCATCATCGACCGCGGCGACCTGACGCCCGAGCGAGATGATCGGCTCCTGGGCCGGCGAGCTCGGCCAGACGCAGTTCCTGCCCTCGCACTACTTCAAGCACGCGGTGGACTACGACGGCGACGGCCGGCGCAATCTGATGCGCAGCGTGCCCGACGTGATCGCCTCGACCGCCAACTTCATCGTCTTCCTCGGCTGGCAGCGCGGGCAGCCCTGGCTGCAGGAGGTGCGCGTGCCCGCCAACCTCGCCTGGGACCAGGCCGACCTCGCCATCCAGCATCCGCGCTCCAAGTGGGCGGGCTGGGGCGTGACGTCGGCGCGACGGCAAGCCGCTGCCGGCCGATGCACCTGCCGGCCTCGCTGCTGCTGCCGATGGGCCGGTTCGGGCCGGCGTTCCTCGCTTACGAGAATTTCCAGATCTATCTCAAGTGGAACCAGTCGCTGAACTACTGCATCACGGCCGCGCATCTGGCGGCGCGCCTCGGCGGCGCCCCGCCGTTCGGCCGCGGCAACGCCCAGGTTCCCGAGTGGTCGCTCCAGCAGATGAAGGAGCTGCAGCAGCTGCTGGCACGGCGCGGCTTCACGGTCGGCGAGATCGACGGCAAGCTCGGCGCCGGCGACGCGCGCGGGCGTCAAGGCCGCGCAGATGAAGCTCGGGCTGCCGGCCGATTCCTATCCCACGCCAGGAGCTGGTGGAGCGGCTGCGCGGGGCGCGGTAACAGCTCCCGGGAGCGCTTCCAAAAGAAGTACCCGAGACACGCTGGGTGCCCCGGGTCCCACTCGACTTGAGTGCAATCGTTCTCCGCGGGTCGGTTTACCGGCCCGGAGCGCGATAGTTGATGCTCTTCGCGAGTGCCTTATCGACTTCCTCGACGGTGAGCAGAGGTGTCGTCTTGGTTCTGACGAGGCCAGAAGCCGACACGGCCAACGAGAGCGAAGACGCAGCGGTATTGTCCGGCAGATCGACGATGACGATCACGTCGTCTTGTCCGAAGGAATAGTAGGTGGCCTCGAGCTTGCCGCCGAGCGTCTCGACGGCGCTCGCGACCGCTGTCCTCCGTCCCGATGCTTTGTCCTTCTGGAGGCCCTTGAGGCCCTCAGCCGTGTAATACCAGGGCACGAAATAAAATTCACTCGTGTTGCGCGGCGGCGATTTCGCGGCAGCCTCGAGGCATGATTTTCGTAGCAATGATTCGCGGAGACGGACCATGGCAGCACTGACGATACGCAAGGATCGCACGCCGGTTATGCTGCGTAAGCTGGCCAAAGCTGGGGGGAGGAGGGATGTACTTTTGATGCGGGAGAAGAGTTCGAACGGCGTGCCCAGCGGGGCGAGCCGCGCGTGCCGATCATGATCAGCGGCACTGTCACCGACGCCTCGGGCCGCATCCTGAGCGGCCAGACGGTCGAGGCGTTCTGGCACTCGGTCCGGCACGCGCGGCCGCTGACCGTCGGGCTCAACTGCGCGCTGGGTGCCGCGCTGATGCGCCCCTACATCGAGGAACTCGCGCGCATTGCCGACACTTTCGTCAGCGTCTATCCCAACGCCGGCCTGCCGAACCCGATGAGCGAGACCGGCTTCGACGAGACGCCGGAGATCACCTCGAGTTTGCTGCGCGAGTTCGCCGAAGCGGGCTTCGTCAATGTCGCCGGCGGCTGCTGCGGCACGACTCCCGAGCACGTGGCCGAGATCGCGCGGGCGATCGAGGGGCTCGCGCCGCGTGCCGTGCCCGCGGCCGACCGGGTGCTCAGACTCTCCGGACTCGAACCGCTGAAGGTCAGCGACGAGAGCCTGTTCGTCAACGTCGGCGAGCGCGCCAACGTGACCGGCTCGAAGGCGTTTGCGCGGCTCATTTTGAACGAGCAGTACGAGGAGGCCGTCAGCGTCGCGCGTCAGCAGGTCGAAAACGGCGCGCAGGTCATCGACGTCAACATGGACGAGGCGATGCTGGACTCGGCCGCCGCGATGACACGCTTTCTTAACCTGATCGCGAGCGAACCCGACATCTCCCGCGTGCCGGTCATGATCGACAGCTCGAAGTGGAGCGTCATCGAAGCCGGGCTCAAGTGCGTGCAGGGCAAGAGCATCGTCAACTCGATCTCAATGAAGGAGGGCGAGGACGAGTTCCTGCGGCAGGCGCGGCTGGCGCGTCGCTACGGCGCCGCCGTCATCGTGATGGCCTTCGACGAGCAGGGACAGGCTGACACCTTCGCTCGCAAGACCGACGATCTGCCGGCGCTCGTACGACTTGCTGGTACAGCAGGCGGACTTTCCGCCCGAAGACATCATCTTCGATCCGAACATCTTCGCGATCGCGACCGGCATCGAGGAACACGACAACTACGCCGTCGACTACATCGAGGCGACGCGCTGGATCCGGCAGCACCTGCCGTACGCGAAGGTCAGCGGCGGCGTGTCCAACGTCAGTTTCAGCTTCCGCGGCAACGACCACGTGCGCGAGGCGATCCACGCGGTGTTTCTGTACCACGCGATCCGCGCCGGCATGACGATGGGTATCGTCAACGCCGGGCAACTCGGCGTCTACGAGGAGATCGACCCGGAGTTGCGCGAGCGCGTGGAGGATGTCGTGCTGAATCGGCGTCGCGATGCCGCCGAACGGCTGGTGTCGTTCGCCGAGCAGGTGAAGGCGGGCGGGCGCAAGAAGGACGAGGATCTGGCGTGGCGCGCTGAACCGGTGGAAAAGCGCCTCGCGCATGCATTGATCCACGGCATCGCGCAGTTCGTCGTCGAGGACACCGAGGAGTGCCGCGCCGCGATCGCCGCGCGCAGCGGCCGACCGATCGAGGTGATCGAGGGCCCGCTGATGGACGGCATGAACATCGTCGGCGATCTCTTCGGCGCCGGGAAGATGTTCCTGCCGCAGGTGGTGAAGAGCGCCCGCGTCATGAAGCTGGCGGTTGCGCACCTCGTGCCGTACATCGAGGCGGAAAAGGCCGCGCACGCCGCCTCGGGCGGTGAGGTGCGGGCCAAGGGCAAGGTCGTCATCGCCACCGTCAAGGGCGACGTGCACGACATCGGCAAGAACATCGTCTCGGTCGTGCTCCAGTGCAACAACTTCGAGGTCGTCAACCTCGGGGTCATGGTGCCGGCCGAAAAGATCCTCGCGACCGCCCGCGAGGAAAAGGCCGACATGATCGGCCTGTCAGGCCTGATCACGCCTTCGCTCGAGGAAATGCAGCATGTCGCGCGCGAGATGCAGCGCCAGGGTTTCTCGCTGCCGCTGTTGATTGGTGGCGCGACCACCAGCCGCGTGCACACGGCGGTGAAGATCGCGCCGCACTACACGCGCGGGCCGGTCATTTACGTTTCGGACGCGAGCCGTTCGGTCGGCGTCTGCCAGAACCTGGTGAGCGATGACGCGGCCACCCGCTTCATCGCCGAGATCAGCCGGGAGTACGAGCGTGTGCGCGAGCAGCACGCCAACAAGAAAGGTCCAGAGATCATCACGCTTGAAGCGGCGCGTGCCAACGCGACGCGCATCGACTGGTCCGACTATGCGCCGCCGAAGCCCAAGTTCCTCGGCCGGAGGCTGTTCCGAAATTACGACCTGGCGATGATCGCCAAGTACGTCGACTGGGGACCATTTTTCCAGACGTGGGACCTGCACGGCCCCTTCCCGCAGATCCTGGCCGACGAAGTCGTCGGCGAACATGCGCGCCAGGTCTTCGCCGAAGGCGAGAAGATGCTCGAACGCATCATCGCCGAGCGCTGGCTGACCGCCAACGCCGTGGTCGCATTCTTCCCGGCCAACGCCGTCGGCGAGGATATCGAGATCTACACCGACGACACGCGCCGGCAGGTCGCGTTCACCTGGAATGGTCTGCGCCAGCAGACGCGCAAGCCCGTCCTCGACGGCGAGCCGAATCCGAACCAGGCGCTGGCGGACTTCGTCGCGCCGAAGTCGTCCGGCATCGCCGACTACATCGGCGCCTTCGCGGTCACGAGCGGCATCGGCCTCGAGAAGCGCGAAGCGGTCTTGCAGGCCCGGCACGACGACTACGGGGTGATCATGCTCAAGGCGATCGCCGACCGGCTCGCCGAAGCCTTCGCCGAACTGATGCACGAGCGCGTGCGGCGCGACCTCTGGGGCTACTCCGCGAACGAATCGCTGACCAGCGCGGAGCTGATCAAGGAACAGTACCGCGGCATCCGACCGGCGCCCGGATATCCGGCCTGTCCCGAACATTCGGTCAAGCGGCCGCTGTTCGAGACGCTGGGCTGCGCACGACATCGGCATGACGCTCACGGAGAATTACGCGATGCAGCCGGCGTCTTCCGGTCAGCGGCTTCTATCTGGCGCACCCCGAGTCGCGCTACTTCAACGTCGGCCGCATCGGACGCGACCAGCTCGAGGATCTCGCGCGGCGCAGGCAGGAGTCCGTCGACGAGCTCGAGCGCTGGCTGGCGCCGAACCTCGGCTAGGCGCAGGACCTCGATTGCAGCGGCGCTGCGTCCTCGGGGTTCTGCTCGCGGTGGCGGCAATCGCGGCATGCAGCCGCGGCGACCCGGAAAAAGCGCTGCGCGCGACGATTGCCGCGATGGCTCAGGCGATCGAGCAGCATCGCGTCGCCGACGCGCTCGAGCCGCTGTCCGAGGATTTCACGCGCGAATCGGTTGCCTTCGGCAAGCAGGACGCGCGGCGCCTGCTGGCTGCATCGATGCTGCGCAACGAGAAGATCCAGCTGAGCGCCACGGTCACCGCGCTGCGGATCGACGGCGACCGCGCGTTCGCGACGGTGCGCGTGATCGCGACCGGCGGCAGCGGCCTGCTGCCCGAACGCGGCCAGACCTGGGAATTCGACACCGCATGGCGCCGCGACGGCGCGCAGTGGAAGCTCTTCAACGCCGAATGGCGTGAAGGTCTCTGACGCGCTTCGGTGCGCCGCAGATTGCATTGCAGCGCGCGTGGTGCAATCGTGACGGCTGCTGCCGAGTGATGGAGACCTCATGCTGACGCACGCTCCCGCGACGACGATTCTGCCGGTGCGCGACCTTGGTCGGGCGCGCGACTTCTACGAACGGAGGCTCGGGCTGAGACCGATTGGGCTGCAGCAGGACGGCAAGTTCCTGTTTGCGCTCGGTGACGGTGGCACGCTGGCGCTGATTCCGAAGCCCGACGGCACGAAGGCCGAGCACACGGCGGTCAGCTTCAAGGTCGACGATGTCGTGCACGAAATCGGCGTCCTTAAAGCGCAGGGCGTCGTGTTCGAGGACTACGACCTGCCGGGATTCCGTACCGAAGGCCACGTCTGCGTGCTGGGCTCCGAGAAGGCCGCCTGGTTCAAGGACCCCGAAGGCAACATCCTCTGCCTGCACGAAGACGTCTGATCCGGCGCGCCGCTTGCCCGGCTGCTCTTGAACTCCGGCCGACCAGCCCCACAGCAGAGGGATATGCTGTTGAAGGCGCAGGCGGAATCTGTGGAGGCCGCCGCAGTATGACCATCACTACGAGGTCGGCATCGAGCCGGCCGCCAGCTGTCGCTGGGTTGTTCTACCCGGATGACCCGGCGGAGCTGCGCAGCCAGGTGCAGCAACTGCTCGCGGCCGCTGGCGGCACCAACGCGTTGCCACGCAAGACGCCAAAGGCGCTGATCGCTCCGCACGCGGGCTATGTGTACTCGGGACCGGTTGCGGCACAGGCGTATGCGAGCCTGGCCGGCCGGTGCGCGCATGTGCGCCGCGTCGTCCTGCTCGGCCCGGCCCACCGGGTTTCGCTGCGCGGGCTCGCGGTCCCTAGCGCCGACGCGTTCGAGACCCCGCTCGGCGCCGTGCCGGTCGACCGCGACGCAATCGCCCTGCTCGCGGACCTGCCGCAGGTCGTCATTGACGAGCGCGCACATGTGGCCGAGCACTCGCTCGAAGTCCATCTGCCGTTCCTGCAGCAGCTGCTGGGAACGTTCTCAGCTGGTGCCGCTGGTCGTCGGTGCGGCCTCGACCGAGGATGTCGCCTCCGTGCTCGAGCGACTCTGGGGCGACGACACTACGCTGATCGTCGCCAGTTCCGATCTCTCGCACTATTTAGGCTACGACGACGCACGCCGAGTCGACCGCGACACGCTCGTGAGCGATGCTGCGGCTGGAGCCGAGGCTGACGCACGAACAGGCTTGCGGCGCGACGCCGGTCAATGGCCTGCTCGCGCTCGCCCATCGACGCGGGCTGCGAGCCGAACTGCTCGACCTGCGCAATTCCGGCGACACGGCCGGCGACCGGACGCGCGTCGTCGGCTACGCCGCGGTCGCGTTCTTCGAGCCTGTCGGCACCGAGGAGTCGACAGAGGATTCGACGTCCGACGAGAGCGAGCGCGGCACGACGCTGCTGGCGCATGCGCGCGCGTCGGTGGCCGAGGCGCTCGGCGTCGCGCACGCCGCGCCGGCCGATGCGGCGTTCCTCGAGCGAGCCGGGGGCGACCTTCGTCACGCTGCGCGTCAATGGCCGTCTGCGCGGCTGCGTCGGATCGCTCGCGCCCCGACGCGCTCTCGGCGAAGACGTCCGCGCCAATGCGCGCGCGGCGGCGTTCGACGATCCGCGCTTTGCCCCTGTTGAAGCGCACGAATACGGCGCGCTGGCGGTCGAGGTGTCGGTCCTTTCACCGTCGACCCCGATCGTCGCTGCCAGCGAGGACGATCTGCTCGCACAGCTGCGGCCGGGCGTCGACGGGATCACGCTCGAATGCGGCGCCAGCCGCGCGACGCTGCTGCCGCAGGTGTGGGAGCACGTGTCCGACCCACGCGACTTCGTGACCGCACTGAAGCACAAGGCCGGACTCGCTGCCGCGTTCTGGTCGCCGGAGGTCAAAGTCTCGCGCTACACCGTCGACAAGTATGTCGAGGGCGATCAGGTCGCGGAGGAGCCCGTCGTGAACGACGCGACCGACAGCGCAGCGATGCGCAGTCACGCCGGAAACTACCCCGGCCGCTGGTGGCATCGGCTTGCCGACGGTCGCATCCAGTGCGACCTGTGCCCGCGCGATTGCCGGCTGCACGAAGGCCAGCGCGGGCTCTGCTTCGTCCGCAAGCGCGAGGGCGATGCGATGGTGCTGACGACCTACGGGCGATCGTCCGGGTTCTGCGTCGATCCGATCGAGAAGAAGCCGCTGAATCACTTCTACCCAGGCTCGGCGGTGTTTTCGTTCGGTACCGCCGGCTGCAACCTCGCCTGCAAGTTCTGTCAGAACTGGGATATTTCGAAGTCGACCGAAATGGATCGCCTGATGGACCGGGCGAGCCCCGAGGCGATCGCGCAGGCCGCGGCGGAAAATGGCTGCCGCAGTGTCGCGTTCACCTACAACGACCCGGTGATCTTTGCCGAGTACGCGCTCGATACCGCCGACGCCTGCCATGCTCGTGGCCTGAAGACCGTGGCCGTCACCGCGGGCTACATCCATGCCGGCACCGCGCCGCGAGTTCTACGCGAAAATGGACGCGGCCAACGTCGACCTGAAGGCGTTCACTGAGGAGTTCTACTTCAGGCTGACCGGCGCGCATCTGGCCCCGGTGCTCGACACGCTGAAGTATCTCGTCCACGAGACCGACTGCTGGACCGAAATCACGACGCTGCTGATCCCGACGAAGAACGACTCGGACGCCGAAATCCGCGCGATGAGCCGCTGGATCGCGGCCGAACTGAGGCCGGACGTGCCGCTGCATTTCACCGCATTCCACCCTGACTACAAGCTCGACGATCTGCCGCCGACACCGCCCGCGACGCTGTCGCGCGCGCGCCGCATCGCGCTGGAGGAGGGACTGAAGTTCGTCTACACCGGCAACGTGCACGACCGCGGGGGCGGCACGACCTACTGCCCCGGCTGCGATGCCGCGCTGATCGAGCGCGACTGGCACCGCATCCTGCGGCACGATTTAACGGACGACGGCCACTGCCCGCACTGCGCCACGCCGGTGGCGGGACGCTTCGGCCACTTCGACGGCGCCTTCGGCAACCGGCGTATTCCGGTCCGCTTGGCGCGGCGCTGAACCCTCCGCCGCACTCGGGCGCGGCGCGGCAAGGACCAGCGGCTTCCTGCGCCAGCGTTCACGCTCGCTGCGCGCCATCCCTCGCATCTGCATCAGCACCCAGCGCGCGCGTTCGGCGTCGACCGTGCCGCCGACGAACTGCTGCGCGTGCGCCGCGTGCGGCGCGCGCAGGATGCCGGCAAGCCACGCCGCCTCGAGCGGTGTCAGCTGCTCGGGGCGCTTGCGGAAATAGGTGCGCGCGGCGGCGCGAGCGCCGCACAGGCCCGGACCCCAGTCGACGGTGTTCAGGTAGAGCTCGAGGATGCGCGGCTTGCCGAGCGTGCGCTCCATCTCGATCGCATAGAGCAGTTCCCGCAGCTTGCGCGCGACCGTTTTCTCGCCGCCGGTGAAAAGCGTTCGCGCCAGCTGCTGCGTCAGCGTGCTGGCGCCGCGCCGCAGTCCTTCGGGTTCGACGCTGGCGAGCAGCGACGCGAGTTCGATGTCGTCGTATCCCGGATGCAGCTCGAAGCGCTGGTCTTCGGCGGCGAGGACCGCTGCCGGCAGCATTCCCATCCGGTCCAGAGCGATCCAGCGCGGCTCGCTATCGCCGGTCATCGTGCGTCGCGCAGTGCCGCCCGCGTCGCGGCAGGTCATTGCGAAGGCCCCGAACTGCAGCGCTTCGGTGCCAAGTCCCCCGACTTCGACCGCATCAAGCTGAAAGTTCAGTGATCCGGATCGCTGCGGCAACTGCAGCAGCCCGGCCGCGGCGAGCGTGCCTTCGATCCGCGCGACTGCAGCCTCCGGGACCACATTCGCGAGTGCCGCATAAGCTCGTCGCAGATCGGTCGGCGGCAGTTGCCAGCGCACGCGGATGCTGTCGGCCGCAAGTTCGGCCGTGTAGTCGACCCGCACGTGATCGACGCTCAGCCAACCGGTCACGAGCGCACCCGAACGCTCGGCGCGCAGTTCGACGCTTGTCAGCACCAGCGGCGTAGCTCGCCAGCGCATCGTGCTGCCAGCGGCACGGCGCGCAGTGGGCGATCAGTGCGGCGCCGTCGCGCCGGAAAGCGATGCGGCCGGCCGGCGTTTGCAGCGAGCGTCCGTCGATCAGATGAGCGACGCCGGGCGCGGTCGCCAGGCGCACGAGTCCGGGCACGTTGACACGGACGCTGAGTCCGGCCCACCGGATCTCGGTGCTCCAGGACGGTGCTGCAGTCGCGAGCACGCCGTTGACGAGCACCATCACGCCGAGCGCCTCCGACGAGCCCGATCAGCAGCAGCAGTCCGGCGGCCGCGACTCACGAGCGTCGCGCGGGCCGGCGTCATCGGACCGACTCGACCACGGTCGTTGCCGACCACGGTCCGCCGCCGTACTGCGCCGCCCAGAACCACGACGACACATCGGTCCAGGTTTGTCCGTCGGCGTCGACGATGCGCTCGCAGACGCGCAGGCTGCGGCCGTCGCGCGTGGCGGTGAAACAGCTCCATGCGACGCCATCAGCATCGGCGCTGGGCCGCGGCCGGTCGATGCTGTAGCCCAGCGCTGCAAAGCAGTCCGTCGCCGGATGGAGCTGCCGCGTCGGCCGGTCGACCTGGCGCAGGATCAATACGCGCTCGCCATCGCTGAATCGCGCGATCGCGCCCGGAAAGCGCCGCGCGAAGCGCAACTCGAGCTCCGACAGCGGCAACGGGGTCAGCGGCCGGTCGCGGAAATGGGTGGGCCAGTCGACGCGCGCGGGCGCATCGGCTTGCACCTCGGCCGGTCGCAGCCAGGGGACTGCAACTGTCCGATTGCCGGCCAGCGACGACCAGTGCGCCGCCAGCGGCATCACGCCCGCGACCAGCAGGGCGCCGACGAAGAAGGACCGGACATTCATCGCGTGCTCCGATTGAAAGTGGTGAAGGCGAGCAGTGGCGCGATTGCGGCGATGAACGCCGCGAGGCCGACCGCCTCGTGAGTCCAGCCGGGCCAATGCACGAGACCGGCTTCCGGAAAGAAGAGCACCGTGGCGCGCAGGATGTTGGCGAGCAGCACCAGCAGCGCGGCGAGCACGCCGTTGAGCGCGGTGCGGCGCGCGTCGGCCCCCTGCAGATACGAAGCGAGCGCGGCGACATAGCTGCCGAGCCATAGCATGCCGATGCCGGCGCAAGGCGCATCGATCAGCACGATCCGGCCATCGACGACGATCGATGCGCCGGCCGCGACGGCATCCAGTCCACCCAGCCACAACAACCATGAACTGACTTGCGCGATCAGCAGGCGCAGCGGAAATCCGAGGTAGAACTGCAGCGATGCAATGATCGGAAGTGCGAGCAGCAGCAGCAGCACCAGCGGCGTTGCCGGCCGTCGCAGCGCATGCACCAGGAAGAGTCCGAGCGCCAGCATTGCGACGGCCGCGGCCGCCAGGTCCGGCAGGACCAGCTGCGCGGCCGCCGCCGATAGCGCGAGCAGCGCGCTGGCCACGAGCGCTGCGCGCGTCGGCTGCACGAGCGCGGCGCGCTCGCGCCACAGCAGCGCGGCCACCGTCAACAAGCGCCAGCAGACCCCACGGCTCGTCCGAGCCGTCGCTCAGCCGGCGCGCGACATAGATCCAGTGTGGCCAGAGCGCGACCACCAGCGCAGCCAGCAGCCACAGCGGCCGTGGGATCGCCGGCCAGCGCGTGCGGCCGCGCCAGCGACCAGCGCGTCCGCGCGCGGCGTCGGTGGCGACCGGCAACAGCAGGCCAAACAGCGGCGTCGGCGTCGTGCGACCGATGCGCGCGTTGAGTTCAGTGGGCACCGTGGCGCTCCTTGCGGCGGCGACGTATCCACCAGAGCAGAGCGCCGGCCGCCAGCGCCATCGACGCGAACTCGGGTTCGGGCGTGCTCGGAACCTCGCCGACGGCGAGTTCGGTGACGCCGGCCGGCAGCGGCAGCGGCTGGTCGACCGTGCGCTGCTCGCCGCCGGTGTTGCGCACGACGCGATCGACCGCGATGAACGAGGTGTAGTCGGTCAGCAGCGAATAGCGCAGCCCGAGCGCGGTGATCTCCCTGGCGGCGCTGCTGTCGTTGACCAGTTTCTGGTAGTCCCCGAGCGTGGCGATGCGGCTGCGCGCCCACAGCGTCGCGAGTGCCGGCTGCGTGGAGCCGCCCGCTGCGCTCGACGTCGATGGTCCTGTGGTACGCGCCGGTGGCCGTCACGCCGCTGATCTCGATGGAGCCGCGCGGTGCGCCGCGGAACTTGCCGCTGAGGACCAGCGGACGCAGCGCGAACAGATCGGGAAGCTGCGGCGGATCGACGTCGTAGGCGTCGAAGCCGCGGAAGTCGACGCGGATCCGCGTCAGCAGCGGCGCTTCGATGTACGTGCGGAAGCGGTCGGCCTCGACCGCGGCCTGTTGCGGGTTGAGCACGATGAACGGTTCGCCGCGACCGGCGCGCGCCAGGCCCTCGATCAGGAAGCGATTGACCGACGAGCCGATGCCGAACGCGAAGACGTTGGCGTCGCCGAGGTGCGCGCGCACCAGGTCCATCGCTTCCTTCTCGATCGAGACGTAGCCGTCGGTGATGACGACGAAGCTGCGCGCACGATCCGGCTCGGCCGGCAGGGCGAGCGCGGCGCGCAGCGCGGCCAGCAGTTCGGTCGATCCGCTGCCGCGCTGGCCGCCGATGAAGCGCCGCGCGGCCTCGATGTTCTCGCGCGTCGCCGGCAGCGAGCGCGGCGCCAGCAGCGAGTGCCCGCCGGCGAACGGGATGATGTTGAAGGTGTCGGTCGGGCGCAGGTTGCCGACCAGCCCGCGCAACAGCGTCTTCGCGGTCTCGATCGGGAAGCCGTGCATCGAGCCGGAGACGTCGAGGATGAAGACGTACTCGCGCGGCACGATCGCCGCCGCGTGGCAGCGCGTGCCGGCGGCTCGACCATCGCGAGGAAGAAGTTCTCGTCCCTGCCCTTCGTGCACCAGCACGCCCGACGCGATCTCGCGACCGGCGAGCCGGTAGTCGAGCACGACGTCGCGGTTGGCGTGCTCGACCGCCGCAGGCCAGCGCGGCGCGCGACGCGGCGCCGAGCCTGCACGCCGTCGATCGTCGAAGCGGTGCGACGGCGATGTCAGCGCCTGCACCGGCATCGGCGCTCGAGCTCGACGCGTCATGCCGAACGTCGCCTTCGGCGCGACGCCGGCGCGCAGCGTCGGCTGCGCGATCCACGGCTCCGCCTGGTGGCTCTCGCGCCCGGGCGCACCGTTGTAGCGCGGCCCGACGACCGTCGGGTAGACGAAGCGATAGACGCCGTCGGTCGGGACGATCAGCTCGCTGTAGCGCAGCTCGACGTCGATCTCGTCGCCCGGCATCAGGTTGGCGATCGACATCTGGAACACGTTCGGGCGCTGCTGCTCGAGCAGCGAGGCGCTCTTGCCGGCGCGCTTCGCGCCTTCGTAGTCGCGCCGGGCCGCCTGCTTCTCGCGGATCTCGCGCCTGCACGACGCGATCGCCGATCTTCATCGTCAGCGCGTTGACCGCGGCACGCGTCGAGGCCGGGAAGACGTAGCGCGCCTCGAGCGGCTCGCTCGCCTTCGTTGCGGTAGCGCTGACGGACCTTGACGTCGGCGATGACGCCGGTGATGTGCACTTCGACGGCGGTGGACTTCAGCGGCAGGGCGTCGACGCCGGCTTCGGCGCGTTCGACGACGAAGTACGGCGACAGCGTCCGCTCGCGCTGCGGTATCGGTGCCCGCGCGTGCCGTCGCCGGCAGCAGCGCGAGCGCGGTCAGTGCCGCGAACGCGACGCGTTGAGTGCACGCGATGAGGCAGTCTCAGGCTCATGCGGGCCTCACTCGGTGCGGCCGGCCACAGCGATGCGGCGCTTGCGGCGTGGTGCACCAGCGTCATCCAGCGCACCTCGTTCGGCGCGGCGATTTCGAGCTCGACGATCGTCGTGGCAATCGCTGACCGCTCCGCGTCCTGCAGCGGCACGACGAGCGCGACCCCCGGCGCGTGCGGCCGAGGCGAACCGTTCGGGACGGAGCGGACGCGGGCCGCAAGCGTCACCGTGACGATGCCGGACGCGCCTTCCGGCGGAATCACCACCAGCGTCGCGCCACCGGCCTGGTCGACCACCCGCGCCTGCGGGCCGAGCGCCGCGATCGTGGCCGGCAGCGCGACGCGGAAGGCGTCGCCGGCCGGCTCGAGCGTTTCGGTCGCCGCGATCGCGACGGTCGCGTGCTGGCCCGGCATCAGCTGCAGCGCATCGGCGCGGGCTTCGTCGGCATCGCCCTGCGCGCGGCCCGCATCGGGATCGTCGTCTTCACCGCAGGCGCTTCCGAGCCGTCCAGCAGGTCGGTCACGCGGCCGTCGCGGATGACCGACAAGCTCATCGACGCTGTCTGTCGACGGCCGGCAGGTGCGCGCCGAGGTCGACTCGGTTCGCGGTGTCGTTGCGTACCGTCTGCATGACGCGGACGTCGGCCAGCAGGCCCAGCAGCCGCAACTCGAGTGCGGCGTCGGTCACATGCAGCGCCTGCAGTCGGGAAGCCGGCGTGGCGCGCTCGGCGTCCGCGTGCGACTGGCAGCCGTCGGCAGGGCGGGCTCGGCGGCGATGGCGCCGATCGGCGCAATGAACAGCAGCGCGGCGAACTCGGCGGCAAGCGCTGCCGTCGCGCAGCAGGTGCAGGGCAGACATTCCGTTCTCCTGGTCGGTGCGCCCGGTGTGGGCACGGAACGGACGATCCGCTTCGTGCAAGAACGGCGTGCGAAGCGCGTGCGCGGGCCGTGTGAACGCCGCGTGAAGAAGCGGCCGCACGTCCCGGCATATGCCGAATGGCCGAGCCGTTTAGGCCGCGCGATGAATGGTCGAGTGCGATCGCGCGGCGCAGGATGCAGCCTTCAGTAGACGGGCATCAACCACCGAAGGAGGCAGCAATGCGCAATCAGTCCCGGCAAGTTCGGCGATCATGACTGAGGATGAGGCCAGGTACCTGCGGCTGGCCCGCGGCATGCGCGCGGTGGCCGCGACGCTGATCGTCGGCGGCATTGTCATCGCGGCGATCACGGCGCCGAGCGCTTCGCTCTCTTCGCCGGACGACGCGGTCGGCCCGGCCGACTCGCAGGCGACCGGCCTGCCGCTGGTCAATCCGGCGACTGATTCGATCCTGGCCCCGGGCCAGCGATGATCCGGCGCTGAAGCGCGTCGACGGCGTGACCGACCCGTACGCCTGATCAGCGAACGACGCGACAGGCTCCCTGGCACTCCGGGTCTTTTGCCCTCAGGGGTGAATGGCCTGGAGCTTTTTTTGCGCGGCCACGACGGCCTCGGTGCGGTTGCGCACATCGAGAGCGCGGAAGATCGCCAGCAGATGCACCTTGACGGTGCCCTCGGACAGACCGAGTTCGCGCGCGATCAGCTTGTTCGGCAGGCCGCGCGCCAGCAGGCCGAGCACGTCGAGCTGGCGCTGCGTCAGGCCATGCAACGCCGGCTCGCGGGCGGCCTCGTCGTCGAGGTCGGAGCGCGGGCCGCCGAACCCGCCGAGCAGACGCAACGGCGCGTAGGTCCCCCCAGACAACACGAGCCGCACGGCCTGAAGCACCACGGCGGCCGAGTCCGACTTCGGAATAAAGCCGGCAACGCCGCGATCGATCAGCGCGCGGACCTGCACCGGCGATTCCTCGCCGGAGATGACGACGATCGGAAGCGTCGGAAAACGGCTGCGCAGACGACCGATCCACATCGCTCCATCCGAACCGGGCATGTACAGGTCGAGCAGAGCGAGATCCGGTTCATCCCGCGCGCGCTGCCTCGGCTTCTTCGGCCGTGCCCGCTTCGAGCCACTCGATCCGCTCCGCGAGCGGCGCGAGCGCATGACGCATTGCGAGCCGGACCATCTCGTGGTCGTCGGCAAGCAGGATCCGCAGCGCCTGACTGGCGCGGGCGGAGTCCGGACGGTAAGGTGCTTGCGACATGCCGCGGAAACCATACGCCCGCGGAACCCGTTGCGGCAAGGGAGGGTACGGAGATGCGGTCGTGAATATTCGCCGGGCGCGTTGCAGCCGCGTGCAGGCGCTCGCGGCACTGGCCCTGGCGCTGCTCACCGGGTGCGATCTCGCGCCGGGCCCGGAAATACAGCGCCTGAGCGAGGCCCGGATGTCCGACGGCCAGCCGGTCACGCTGCCTTACAACTGGCCGCGCGCGCAGTTCGTACAGGGAACGGTTGTTGAGGTGCCGTTCACTCACGGCAAGTCTGGAGATTCGCTCGGTGTCTACCTCGGCCCGACGACGCTGACGTTCCGGGCCTCCATCAATGGCGCACTCGTGCATGAAAGCGGTGACGCAAGCTCGCCCGGAATCAACTATTACAGCTATCGCGCGCAGCCCAGCTTTCGGATTCCGCCGCAGCTGCTGCAGGACGGCCGCAACGTCCTCGTCTTCGAACTCTTTGCGTCGCCGGACACCCACTACTACCAACTCGGGCGCGTCTACGTCGGTGACGACGCGGCGATCGAGCGCAAGGTGTTCCACCGCCTTCTCGCGTTCCACGTTGGGCCGATGGCGATTGGCATCGTGCTGTTCGCTGTCGGTCTCGTCTCGCTCGGATTGTGGCGCGGTCGACGCGACAGCGAGCTGTTCCTGCTGCTGGCGATCGGCTCGCTGCTTTGGGCGTTGCAGATCACGATGTACCAGTCACCGACGCGCATGCTGCCGTGGCCGCACTGGTCGGTGTTCGTGTTTTCGCTGTACGCGTGGTTCCCGGTGCTGATCGGCGTCTTCTTCCTGCGCTTTGCGTTTCGCCGTTCGAGGATGCTCGAACACTTCGCGATCGCGCTGGCGATCATCGCGGCGCCGCTGATGTATGCAGGCTTCCGCTTCGGCGCGGTCGAGCAGGCGTCGATTGCATTGCGCCTGTGCGTGCTCGCGTTCATCGGCATCGCGCTGATTGCCCTGCTGCGTTATGCGATGCAGCTGCGCACGTTGACCGGATACACGCTCCTCGCGATGGGCGCTATCTGCGTCGCGGTCGCGGTGCGCGACTTCGTGCTGTCGTTCGGACCCGAGTCCGATGAGATGCTGATACTGAACCCGTATTCGGGGGTTGCGCTGCTGCTGTTCGCCGGGTGGATGCTGCTCGAGCGCTACCACAAGGCTTATGCCGATTTCGAGATGCTCAATCGCGACCTCGAACAGCGCGTCCACGCGGCCAACGTCGAACTGCACCGACGGCTCGAGCAGGTCGAAGCGGCGCGGGCAACGGCCGAGCAGGCCAACGTAGCCAAGTCGCGCTTCTTCGCGGCCGCCAGCCACGATCTGCGCCAGCCGCTGCACTCGCTGGGGCTGTTCACGAGCGCGCTGCGCGACGTCATCGGCAGGTCCGAGGGCAGCGATCTCGTGCGCCGCATCGGCGATTCGATTGCCGCACTCGACCGGCTGTTCGACGAACTGCTCGATCTGTCGCGACTCGATGCCGGTACGGTCGAGGTACGCCGTCGGAACGTCGCGCTGCAGCCGCTGTTCGACCGACTCGAGGACGACTTGTTCGCCGAAGCGGTCACGAAGGACCTGCGCCTGCGCTTTCATCCGACTTCGCTCGCTGTTCATACCGACGCGCTGCTGCTCGAACGCATGCTGGCCAACCTGGTGTCCAATGCGATCCGCTATACGCGCAGCGGCGGGGTGCTCGTCGGCGCGCGGCGCCGGGGCGATCGGGTGTCGCTGCAGGTCTGGGATAGCGGCATCGGTATCGCTTCGGACCAGCAGTCGCTCGTGTTCGACGAGTTCTATCAGGTGAGCAATCCGGGGCGCGACCGACGCCGCGGCCTCGGGCTCGGGCCTGTCGATCGTGCGACGCCTGAGCCTGCTGCTGGGACATCCGCTGGAACTGCGGTCAGAGATCGAGCGCGGCACCTGCTTCACGATTGCCCTGCCTGCCGCTGTCGGCCCGGTGGACGCGGCGGGCCGCGAGGACGCCGTCGATGACGCCGTGGCCTTCGCGGGTCGCCGGGCGCTGATTGTCGACGACGATGCCGATATCTGCGATGCGTCGGTCCGACTGCTGACCGGGTGGGGGTTCGACGCGCGCGCCGCCGCGAACCACTCTGCGGCGCGGGCGCTGGTCGCGAGCGGCTTCATCCCCGACGTGATTTTGGCCGACCTGAGGCTAGGCGAGCCCATCGACGGCATCGAGGTGATCGAGCGGCTGCGTGAGCAGTCCGGTCGCAGCATCCCGGCGCTGCTGATCTCGGGCGACACCGGCGCGCGTGAACTGGCGCGGGTCCGTGAAAGCGGGCTGCTGCTGCTGAACAAGCCGGCGGCACCGGCGCGAATGCGTAGCGCACTAAACGCCATGCTGGCACCGGCTGGACCAACGGCACGTTAACGCACGACCCGGCGCGGCAGCGTCAGCGTGGCGATGGCGCCGCCGTCGGGGTGATTGGCGAGCCGCGCGCCACCGCCGTGCAGGGTCGCCACCTCGCGCGCGAAGACAAGGCCCAGACCGGTGCCCCTGCGCCCGGTGTCGGGTCGTGGCAGCGAGAAGAACTTTTCGAAGACGCGCTCCTCGGCAAAGGCGGGCAGGCCGGGACCGTGATCGCGCACGGTGAGTTCGACGCGCCCGCCGACATCGTGTGCGTCGACGGTCACCGTGGCCTCGCGCGGCGAGAATTCGATCGCGTTCAGCACGAAATTGGCCAGCGCGCGCTGCAGTAGAAAGCGGTCACCTGAAACTGTGAGCTTTGGGTCGACGTCGATGAAGAGTTCGACGTCGCGCTGGGTCGCAAGTGGCGCCATTTCCTCGCGGACCGCGTCGGCCAGCGTCGCCAGCGCGACCGGGTCGCGGTGCTGCAGTGCGCGTCGCCGCTCGAGCCCGGAAAGCTCGAGCATGCGCTCGACCAGGTCCTGCGCGCGCCTGACCTGCTCCTCGACATTGCCGGCGAAGCGCAGCCGCGCGTCTTCCGGAAGCGGTTCGCGCAACAGTTCGGCGGCACCTCGAATGGCTGCCAGCGGACTCTTGATCTCGTGCGTCAACGCAGCGACGTACTCGTCGACGTAGCTTTTGCCGGCGAGTGCGTCGCGCATGTCCAGGAACGCAGCCCGCAGCGACTGGGTGAACGAGCGTCCCTCGCCGGGCCGCGCGCGCAGCGCGCGCCACAGGTCGGTCACCAGGCCGAAAGGTCGCACCAGCCAGACCGTGACCATCAACAGCAGCACGGCGAAGGCCGCGACTGCGATCACGCCGACGATCACGAGCTTCTCGCGCGCGTTGGCGATGAAAGGCGAAAACGCCGCGATCGGCTTGCCGACACCGACCATGCCGACGATCTGCTCCGGCGCGTCGACCGTGGCGCGCTCGCGGATCGCCGCGCCCACATACATCACCGCTGAGGCCGGGTCGGCCGGATCGGCGAGCGTGGTTCGCGCGCCGTACTCACCGGCCAGCGTCCGCCCGACGTCGCGCCAGGCGCGATAGTCGCTGCCGACGTCGCGACCGGCCGAATCGAACAGCACGATGCCGTTGGCATCGGTCACGTAGACGTGCAGGTCGACCCGGGTCTTGTCGACGTTGAAGATGCGCGCGTTCAGCGGACGCGTGCCGAGCTGTTGCAGCGTGCGCTCGAGCTCCTCGGTCTGGATCACGCCGCTGTAGGCCTGCCGCTCGAGCAGCGTCGCGAGCAGATTGGCGGTGTCGACCAGCGCATCCTCGGCCGACTCACGATAGCGCGGATCGAGGTCGAGGCTGACGCGATAGAGCAGGAACACGACCGCCGCGATGTAGACCGCGACGACGCCGAGAAAGATGCGTGAGCGCCGCGACACGGCGATCAGGCCATGCGGCGTCGTTTCACGCCAGGTCCTCGCGCAGCGAATAGCCCATGCCACGATGGGTCGAGATCGGATCGACATCGGCGTCGATGTCGCGCAGCTTGGCGCGCAGCGCCTTGACATGGGCGTCGACCGTGCGATCGAACGCCGAGGCGGGGTCGTCCCAGGCGCGCTGCATCAGTTCGTCGCGCGAATAGACGCGGCCAGGGCGCTCGATCAGCACCTTGAGCAGCCGGTACTCGGTGCGCGACAGATCGAGCGCCTGTCCTCGAAACCGGATCGTCTTTTTCTCGTCGTCGACCGCGAAGGCGGCGTGCGGCGCTGGCGCAGCCGCCGGTTCGCGTCGCACGCGGCGCAGCACCGTGCGCACGCGTGCGACGAGTTCGCGCGGCGAAAACGGCTTGCCGATGTAGTCGTCGGCGCCGAGTTCGAGGCCGACCACGCGGTCGATCTCGCTCGAGCGCGCGGTCAGGAAGATCGCCGGCAGCGCCGCCTGCTGCTGCTGCAGGCGGCGCAGCAGCTCGAAACCGTTCATGTCAGGCAACCCGACATCGAGGATCGCCAGTTCGACCGGGTTCTCGCGCAATGCGGTCAGTGCGGCGCTGCCGGTCGCGCACCATTGCGGCTCAAAGTCGTCGGTCGCGAGTGCATACACGATCGTGTCGGCGATCGCCGCCTCGTCCTCGACCACCAGGATGCGCGGCTTCATTGCGCGCCGACCTCGAGCGGCAACGTCGCCTGCAGGTCGCGCCCGGCGACCGTCGTGCGATTGCGCCCGCGCTTCTTCGCCTGCAGCAGCGCCCGATCGGCGCGCTGCACCAGTTCGTTGGTTGTCTCGTCGCCATCCCAGGTCGCAACTCCGGCCGAGAACGTCTGCTTGTCCGGCATCAGCGGGCGCAGGCGGTCGACCAGCTGCGCTGCCTGATCGGCGCTGCACGCCGGCAGAACCAGCGTGAATTCCTCGCCGCCGTAGCGTGCGATCAGGTCGGTCGGCCGCAGTTGCTTCGCCCACGACTGCGCCGACGTGCGCAGCAGCGCATCGCCGGCCGCGTGCCCACGCTTGTCGTTGTAGCGCTTGAAGTGATCGATATCGATCATCACCAGCGTCAGCGGCTGGCCGCTGCGGCGGGCGCGCGCGAATTCGACCGGCACCGCTTCGTCGAGCGTGCGCCGGTTGGCGATGCCGGTCAGCCCGTCCTGCTGGGCCAGGCGCGACATGCGCTCGAGCAACTCGCGGTTCGACGCCAGCGTGCGCAGCGTCAGCAGGGTGAGCACCGCCGCGAGCGCCAGCGTGATTAGCGAGAATCCAACCAGGCCGTAACGCGCGGTCTCTTTCAGCGTCTCGGCCTGGCGCGCCATCGCCGTGGCCCGCGCGTTGGTGTCGCTGACGATCTCGCCCAGCGCCTGCTCGAAACTGTCGACCTCGGCGGCCGTGCCGAGAAGCGCGGCCCGCGAAACGGAACTACCGCTCTCACCGACCGAGAGTCCGTTGCGGGCGATGCGTTCCAGCCGTTGCAGGTTCGACCGCAGCTCGACGGTGCGCGCCTTGCCAGGGGCGGGCAATTCGGCGTCAACGCGCCGCAGCTGGTTCTGCAGGTCGGTGGCGATCGCGACCAGTTCCTGCAGTTCGGCCGACGTGATCGCCGCATCGCCACCGGCGAGCAGCGCGCGCGCATTGCGGGCCTGCCACGCGCGCAGGTCGCCGCTCGCATGCTGCGCGTCGAGCGCGGCCTGCGACAACGACAGCGCGCGTTCGTAGCTGGCGTGCACCGCGCTGTCATGGCTCATCGCGCGCAGTGCAAGCACGACGCCGACGAGCATCAGGATCACTGCCAATACGCCGATCCAGAAGCGTCGGGTCGGCTCGTTGACGGAACTCTGCAAGTGGACTCCGCGTGGGACCGAAGATCATCGGCCGGCGTCTGACCGGCCGCTGCTGCGGCATTGTAGGTAAGGCGTCCTTGCGGGCTCTGCCGCCCGGCGGCACGCCGGCGTCGCTCAGACGCCCCAGGTCACATCGACCTTGCGCTTTTCTGCCGCGCGCAGCATCTCGACGAGCGGGAACGCGCGCTGACCCAGCGTGACCGGCGCAGCTGGCGCATCCTCGACGTTGCGGTCCGCCTGGCGCGCCGCCTCGGTGGCGGCTTTGATGTCCGCCTTTTCCTGCTCGACCGCAGCCGCCAGGCGCTGCAGGGCTTCAGGGACCTGCTCGGCGGTGATCACGCCGCGCGCCGCCTGCTGGCGCCCGATGATCTCGAAGATGCGGCGCGCAGTTTCGGCGAACATGAAGATCTCGCCCGCGGCCTTGGAGCGGAAGACGACGAGGGACATGGCGTGACGTTGCTGGCCTGGAGTGAGGATGGCGACGCCGCCGCGATGAAGGCGGCGGCCGTCAGGCCGACATTGTAGAAGCCCGCGCCGCGCGGGCACCTACGCCGTAGAAGACGAACGCCGCTCAGCGACGCGGTCGCTGCGCCCGACGGTCGCGCGCACAACCTGATCGACGTCGCTGCCGTAAACCAGCGGCAGCGCGCCGATGATCGCAGCGAAGGTCAGGATGAAGAGCGACCCGTTGCCCAGCGCAAGGGGCAGTCCGGCGGCGACCAGGCAGGCAAGCGGAAAATGGTCCTTGATCATCGGGAGACCTCGCTTTCAGGCACGTCCACACGTTACGTCGCAGCCGGCTCGTCCGGATACCGCGTAATGCGGCGACAAAGCGTCGAATCTTCGGCCTCGTCGGCGCCTGTCCGACACCGTGTCGGGAATCGCCCTACGCCGGGCCTTCTATACTGGCCGCGTCGAGCACACCGCAACGAGGAGTTGGACAACATGGGCAAGGGCGATACCCGGTCGCGACGCGGCAAGATCTATAACGGCAGTTACGGCAAGAAGCGGCCGCACCGTGCGCGCAAGGCCGCTGCGCCCACGCCGGCGACTCGGCCCGTGAAGGGCCGGTAGCTCGCGATATGGTGTGCCGGGCGTCCCCGGCACCTTCATTCGTGGCGCAGACGCCAGGGCTTCGTCATGGCCTGGTTTGCCCGGCGCCGCGCACCAGGCTTAAGCAGGCTGATCGCAGCCGCGCTATTGCTCGCCGCCTGCAGCCAGGAGCTCGAGTGGCGCGAAACGCGGCTTGCCCACGCGGCCGTGCTCCTTCCGGGTCGCGCGCAGACGGTCACGCGCGCGGTGCCGTTCGAGGGCCAGACGCTGGCGGTGACGATGACGTCGACCGGTGTCGGCGCAGCGATGTTCGCGATTGGCGAAGTGCAACTGCCACCGCAGGTCGCCGGCGATGCGGCGGCGCAGGAGCGCGTCATCGCCTACTTCCGCGATGCGCTGGTGCGCAATATCGGCGGAACCGTCAGCGCCAGCGTAGCCGCGATCGCTGGTGTTGCCGCCCGGGTCATCGCATCGCTTCGTGCAGGGGCAATCGGTGCAGGCGCAGGGGCGCACCGCCGACGGGCGTCCGGCCGCGCTTGCGGCCCGCTTCTTCATCGTCGATGATCGACTCTTTCAGCTGGTGGCACTGGGCGGCGACGGTGGCGTCGGCTCCCAGGCGCTCGACACCTTCTTCACTTCGTTTCGCCCGTTGCCATAGGAGCGCTCGATGAAACTCGAGAACCCGTCGGTGCACGCAACTACGCTCGAACACTTCTGGATGCCGTTCACTGCAAACCGCGCTTTCAAGGCGGCCCCGCGGCTGCTGGCCCGCGCTGAGGGCATGTACTACTGGACACCGGACGGCCGCGAGGTGCTCGACGGCACCGCCGGCCTGTGGTGCGTCAATGCCGGCCATGCGCGCAGGCCGATCGTCGAGGCGGTGCAGAAGCAGGCAGCGACGATGGATTACGCGCCGCCGTTCAGCATGGCGCACCCGCTGGCGTTCGAGGCGGCGACCACGATCGCCGGAATCGCCCCCGCTGGCATGCAGCGGGTTTTCTTCACCAACTCCGGTTCCGAGTCGGCGGATACCGCGATCAAGATGGCGCTCGCCTACCATCGTGCACGCGGCGAGCCGAGCCGACGCATCATCATCGGCCGCGAGCGCGGCTATCACGGCGTCAATGTCGGTGGCACGATGGCCGGCGGGATTCCAGGCAACCGCAAAGCGTTTCCGGCGATGATGGCCGGCGTTGACCACATCCGGTCGACGCACGATCTGGCGCGCAACGCCTACTCGCGCGGGCAGCCGGCGCACGGCGCGGAGTTCGCCGATGAGCTCGAACGCCTCGTGCTGTTCCACGATCCGAGCAATGTGGCCGCGGTGATCATCGAGCCGATGGCGGGATCCGCCGGTGTGCTGATCCCGCCGCAGGGTTATCTCGAGCGCATTGCCGCCATATGCGGCAAGCACGGCGTGCTGCTGATCTTCGACGAGGTCATCACCGGTTTCGGCCGCCTCGGTGCGCCGTTTGCCGCGCATCTGTTCAACATCACGCCGGACCTGCTGACCTGCGCCAAGGCGATCAACAACGCCGCGGTGCCGATGGGCGCGGTGATCGCGAAAAACGAGATCTACGAAACGATCATGCAGGCCGCTCCCGAAGGCCAGATCGAGTTCCTGCACGGTTACACGTACTCGTCGCACCCGCTCGCCTGTGCCGCCCTGCTGGCCACGCAGAAGCTCTACGTCGACGAACAGCTGTTCGCGCGCGCCGCCGCGATGGCGCCGAAGTTCGAGGCGGCGCTGCATTCGCTCAAGGGCGCGCGGCACGTGATCGACATCCGCAATCTCGGCCTGGTCGGCGGCATCGAGCTCGAGCCGCGCGCAGGCGCGATCGGCCGGCGCGGACTGGAAGTGCACGTCAAGTGCTTCGAGGCCGGCGTGATGGTGCGCTTCACCGGCGACATCCTCGCGCTGTCGCCGCCGCTGATCATCGAGGAGGCGCACGATCGAGCGCATCGTCGAAACGATACGGGCGGTGCTGGCAACTGTGGAGTAGGCGATGGGCAAGAGCGAGAGCGTCGTCACCGACATCAGCCACTGGATCGACGGCGCCCGCGTTGGCGGCGCAGCCGATCGTGCCGCCGACGTCTTCAATCCCGCAACCGGCGAGGTGAGCGGCCGAGTGCGGCTGGGCGACGCCGCGGTGGTCGACGCGGCGGTGAAAAGCGCTGCGGCAGCGGGCTCGCGCTGGAGCGAGACTTCGGTGCTGAACCGCGCGCGCGTGATGTTCCGCTTCAAGGAACTGCTCGATCGCCATCACGACGACCTCGCGCGCATCATCACTCGCGAACACGGCAAGGTCTTCAGCGATGCGCGCGGCGAAGTGCAGCGCGGGCTCGAGATCGTCGAGTTCGCCTGCGGCGCGCCGCAGCTGCTGAAGAGCCAGTTTTCGGACAACATCGGCGGCGGCATCGACAACTACTCGCTGCGTCAGCCGCTCGGTGTCGTCGCCGGCATCACGCCGTTCAACTTCCCGTGCATGGTGCCGATGTGGATGTTTCCGCTGGCGCTGGTGTGCGGCAACACCTTCATCCTGAAGCCGTCGGAGCGCGATCCGTCGGCGTCACTGCTGATGGCGGAGCTGCTCAAGCAGGCCGGGCTGCCCGACGGCGCGTTCAACGTCGTGCAGGGCGACAAGGCGGCGGTCGACGCGATCCTCGCGCACCCCGGCATCGCCGCGGTGAGCTTCGTCGGCTCGACTCCGATCGCCGAATACATCCAGCGCCAGGGCATTGCGCACGGCAAGCGGGTGCAGGCGCTCGGCGGCGCCAAGAACCACATGGTGGTGATGCCGGACGCCGACCTCGACCAGGCTGCCGACGCGCTGATCGGTGCGGCCTACGGCTCTGCCGGCGAGCGCTGCATGGCGGTCTCGGTCGGCGTCGCGGTCGGACACATCGCCGACGAACTGATCGAGAAGCTGAAGCCGCGCATCGCCCGGCTGCGTATCCGCGACGGCATGGAGGCCGACGCCGACATGGGACCGGTCGTGACTGCCGCGCATCGCCAGAAGATCCTCGATTACATCGAGTCCGGCATCGCCGAAGGCGCGAAGCTCGTCTGCGACGGCCGCCGCCACTCGGTGTCCGGGCGCGAAAACGGCTTTTTCCTCGGTGCGACCCTGTTCGACCACGCGCGTCCCGACATGAAGATCTACCGCGAGGAGATCTTCGGCCCGGTGCTGACAATGATGCGCGTGCCGGATTTCGCCACTGCGCTCGAACTCGTCAACGCGCATGAGTTCGGTAACGGCGTGGCCTGCTACACCACTGACGGCGGTACCGCGCGCGAGTTCTCGCGCCGCGTCAGCGCCGGCATGGTCGGCATCAACGTGCCAATTCCGGTGCCGATGTCGTTTCACTCGTTCGGCGGCTGGAAGCGGTCGCTGTTCGGCGACCACCACGCCTACGGCGAGGAGGCCGTGCGCTTTTACACGCGCTACAAGAGTGTGATGCAGCGCTGGCCGGATCCGGCGGCCGCCAAGGGACCGGAGTTCACGATGCCGGTAAATCGGTAGCTGCGCGCCTGCGCGCTTCAGCCGCCGCGGGCAGCCAGTACCGGTCGCAGTTCGACAGCGGCGCGCCGCAGCAGGTCGGCGGTCGTCGGCCAGTCGACACAGGCATCAGTCACCGACACGCCGTATTTCAGTTGTTTGAGATCGTCGGGAATCGGCTGGTTGCCGCCGTGCAGATGACTTTCCAGCATCAGGCCGACGATCGAGCGATTGCCCTCCTTGATCTGGTGGATGCAGTCCATGAACACGAGCGGCTGCAGTGCCGGATCCTTCAGTGAATTGCTGTGCGAGCAATCGACGACGATGTTGGGTGCCAGCCCGGCCTGCGTCAGTGCGGACTCGGCCAGGCGCACGCTGACCGTGTCGTAGTTCGGACGCCCGCCGCCGCCGCGCAGCACCAGGTGGCCGAGCCGGTTGCCGCGCGTGCGGACGATCGCGGTGCGGCCGTCGGGTCCGATGCCGAGAAAGCTGTGCGGCGAGCGCGCCGAGCGGATCGCGTTGATCGCCACGTCGAGCCCGCCGTCGGTGCCGTTCTTGAATCCCACCGGCGTTGAAAGGCCGCTCGCCATTTCGCGGTGCGTCTGCGACTCGGTCGTGCGCGCGCCGATCGCGTACCAGCCAATCAGGTCGGCGAGATACTGCGGCGACAGCGGATCGAGCGCTTCACTGCCGGTCGGCAATCCCATCGTGGCGAACGCAAGGAGCAGTTCGCGCGCGCGCCGCATCCCCGTGCCGATGCGGAACGAATCGTCCATGTCGGGATCGTTGATGTAGCCCTTCCAGCCGGTCGCCGTGCGCGGCTTCTCGAAGTAGACGCGCATCACCAGCAGCAGCACATCGCTGACCTCGTCGGCGAGGGCCCGCAGCCGCCCGGCGTACTCGAGCGCCGCGCGCGGGTCATGGATCGAGCACGGTCCGACGACGACGAACAGGCGCGAGTCGGCGCGGTCGAGGATGCGCGTCAGCTCTGCGCGCCCACGACGCACCGTCTCGGCGCCGGCGGCGCCCAGCGGCAGTTCGTCCTTGATCTCGACCGGCGGCGGCATGTCGTCGAGGCCGACGACGTTCAGGTTGTCGGTGACAGCGGGGTCTGACATCGGAGTTTTCGCGATATGGGAAGCAGGCAGGCGGATGCGTGAACGCAACGATACGACAGCCGCACCACCAGTACTCGTCTCATGCCGAGCAAAGGCCTTCACTTAGACTGAAAAAGCCCCTGACGACGGATCACTGGGACTTCCGATGTTGCTCGTCCGTATCACGCCACGTTCTGGTCCGCCGCTGCGCTTGCACCGTGGTTGGCCTGGGCATCGCGGCACTGTCCTGGGCCGCGATGGCGCAGCTGGCGCCGACGCCAGAGCCGGCCCGTGCCGAACCGGCGCGACCGAAGATCGGCCTCGTGCTTTCGGGTGGAGGCGCGCGCGGCGCCGCGCATATCGGTGTGCTGAAGGTTCTCGAGGAATTGCGCGTGCCGGTCGACGTGATCGCCGGCACGAGCATGGGCTCGATCATCGGCGCGTCGTACGCGACCGGTCTGACGGTGCCGCAGATGGAAAAGGTGATCGGTTCGATCACCACCGACAAGCTCTTCACCGACAAGCCGCCGCGCGCCGACCAGTCGATGCGGCAGAAGACCGACGACGAGACGCCGTACATCATTCCGGAACTCGGCATCGGCGGGGACGGCATTGCCTTGCCGAAAGGCGTGGTCACCGGTGTGGCGCTTGAAGGCGAACTGCGTCGGCTGGTTCAGATCGGCACCGCGCGCAGCTTCGACGAACTGCCGATCCCGTTTCGCGCCATCGCCACCGACATCGGCACCGGCGAAATGGTCGTGCTGAAGGAAGGCAGTGTCGTGCAGGCCATCCGTGCATCGATGTCGGTGCCGGGCGCGGTGGCGCCAGTCACCATCGACAATCGACAATTGGTCGATGGCGGCTTGGTGCGCAATCTGCCGGTGGACATCGCGCGCCAGATGGGCGCCGATGTGATCATCGCGGTCAACCTCGGCACGCCGCTGCTGAGGCCCGATCAGATCACTTCGGTGCTCAGCGTCACGCTGCAGATGATCAACATCCTGACCGAGCAGAACGTCAACCGTTCGTTGCAGGAGTTGAAGCCGAGCGACATCCTGATCGTTCCAGAGCTCGGGGACTACTCCGCCGGCGACTTCGACAACCTCGCGAAGACGGTGCCGATCGGCGAAGCGGCAGCGCGCAAGGTGGCGGATCGGCTCAGCGACGCTCTCGTTGCCGCCCGAGGAGTACGCCGCGCTGCGCAAGCAGCAGGCGGCACCGGCCGAACAAGGGAGCGATCGTCGTCGAGGCGATCAAGGTCGAGGGGACCAAGCGAGTCTCGACCGAGGTGGTTCTGCAGTCGCTGCAGACGGAGGTCGGAAAGCCGCTCGACCGCAACACGATCGATCTGGACATGCGCCGCGTGTTCGGACGCGGCGACTTCGAGAACGTGAACTACGCGATCGACGAGATCGACGGCAAGCAGACGCTGGTCGGTGCTCGTCAAGGAAAAACCTGCGCGCGACTACTTCCGCTTCGGCCTCGAACTCGACGCCGACCTCGGCAAGCAGTCGAACTTCAACCTGTTTGCGTCGTACCGCTCGAAGTGGCTCAACACGTGGGGCGGCGAATGGCGCTCCGACCTCGTGCTCGGAACCGACGTGCTGCTCGGCACGGAGTTCTACCAGCCGATCGGAGAGCGCCAGTATTTCTTCGTCGTCCCGCGGCTGCAGTACTCGATCTCGCCGCTGTACCTGTTCGAGGACACGTCCAGATCGCCCAGTATGCGCGAAGCGACCGCGATCGCGGCGCTCGATTTCGGCGCCAACATCATCCAGTACGGCGAGGCCCGGGTCGGTGCGATCTACGGGTATCGCAGTTTCGAGCTGGACAGCGGCAGCCCGCTGTTCCCGTCGCGGGGGCATACCAGCGTCGGCGCGCTGGACGCGCAGCTCGCGCTCGACCGTCTCGACAGCCTGAATTTCACGCACAGCGGCTATCGCGCTGTTCGGCCAGGTCTATTCGTCGCTCAGCGCGCTCTGGGCGCCGACGACCAGTACACCTACTGGACCGCGCTCGCCAGCGGTGCCTACACCTGGGGGCGCGCACACGATCGAAGGCCCTGGTGACCGCGGCCGCAATATCGGCAGCAATGACATCCCGGTCTACGACCTGTTCAATCTCGGCGGCTTCCTCTACCTGTCCGGGCTGCAGCGGCAGCAGCTGAAGACCCAGGACTTCGTGTTCGGGCGGCTGGTGTACCGCACCAAGCTCGCCGACATTCCGTTGTTCGAGGGCATCTACGTCGGCGCCTCGATCGAGGGCGCGTCCTTGAAACCGCTGATTCCGGTCTGGCAGGGCGAACGCGTCGACGGTTATCTGAACCTGCTGGCCGGGTCGGTCTACCTCGGCATCGATTCGCCGCTCGGGCCGCTGTACGTCGGGCTTCGGCTACGCCAACCGCGACAACCGCGCGATCTACCTCTTCCTCGGCCGGCCCTAGCCGTCGCGCAGCGAGCGCCGGTACTGGATCGCCTCGGCGACGTGCTGCGTCGCCAGCGGTCCCGACTCGGCGAGATCGGCAATCGTGCGCGCCACCTTCAGCACGCGGTGGTAGGCGCGCGCCGACCAGCCGAGTCGAAAGCTCGCCGCGTGCAGCAGCTTCTGCACGGCCTCGTCGGGCGCGCAGAGTTCCTCCAGTTCCGCACCCTGCAAGTGGTCGTTGACCTTGCCCTGGCGCGCGATCGCACGGTCGTATGCCTTGCGCACGCGTTCGGCCACGAAGCGGGTCGGCTCTCCGTCGGGCAGCGCGGTCAGCACCTCTTCCGGCACCGAGCTCACCTCGACGCGCATGTCGATGCGATCGAGCAGTGGGCCGGAAATGCGGTCCTGGTAGCGCGCGACCATGTCGGGCGTGCAACGGCAGGCGAGCGTGGCGTGACCGTAGAAAGCCGCACGGGCAGGGATTCATCGCGCCGACCAGTTGGAACCGGGCCGGATAGTCGACCTGACGCGCGGCGCGCGAAACCGTGATCGCGCCGGATTCGAGCGGCTGGCGCAGCGTTTCGAGCACGCGGCGCTCGAACTCCGGCAGTTCGTCGAGGAACAGCACGCCATGATGGGCCAGCGAGATCTCGCCCGGCATCGGGGGCGACCCGCCGCCGCACAGCGCCACCGCGCTCGCGGTGTGGTGCGGGGTGCGGAAGATGCGCGTGGCCCAGCGCTGCGGAGCGAACTGGCCCACCAGGCTCAGGACTGCGGCCGACTCGAGCGCCTCATCGGTCGTCATCGGCGGCAGGATGCCGGCAAAGCGCTGCGCCAGCATCGTCTTGCCGGTGCCGGGCGGCCCGACCAGCAGCACGCTGTGTCCGCCGGCGGCCGCAATCTCGAGCGCACGCTTGGCGGCAAGTTGTCCCTTGACGTCGAAAAGATCGGGATAAATCGGCGGCGTCAGCCGCACCATCGCCTGATGTTCGGCGATCGCAGTGTGCCGACGTGTCGCCGGCGTCGGCGCGCAGGTGCTCGACCACCTGCAGCAGCGTGCGCGCCGGAAAAATCGGGATGCCGCCGACCAGCGCGGCTTCGTCGGCGCTCTCGTCGGGCACGACGAAGCCGCGGCGCGGCCCGACGGTGTGCTGCGACTTCGCCACGGCATAAGCCATCGCGAGTGTTCCGCGCACCGGCCGCAGTTCGCCGGTCAGCGACAGTTCGCCGGCGAACTCATACTGATCGAGCGTGCGGGTCGGGACCTGGCCGGTCGCCGCCAATATTCCGAGTGCGATCGGAAGGTCGAAGCGGCCGGATTCCTTCGGCAGGTCGGCCGGAGCCAGGTTCACTGTGATCCGTCGCGCCGGAAACTCGAAGCGGCTCGTCAGCAACGCGGCGCGCACGCGCTCACGTGCTTCGCGCACTTCGGTGTCGGGCAGGCCCACCAGCGTGAACGACGGCAGGCCGTTCGCCAGGTGAACTTCAACGGTCACCTGCGGGGCGTACATGCCCGAAAGGCCACGGGTGCGGACGAGAGCGATTGACATAGGGGCGGCAGCGGCGGTCGATTCTATCGACGCCAGCACGCGCGTTTGCGCCGCGATGCTCCGAATTGCGCCCTGGTTCGCGCCCTTGCGCGGCGTGCGCAGTTCGCTGCCGCATGGGTCTGCGGGCAGGCGAGTGCGAAAAATGATGCGTTTTGCCCCATATTCAGTTGGGCTTCGGGGGGCAGTCGTGTCACGATTGGCGCCTGCTTCTGCTTTCCGGCGCCCGCGAGGCGCCGGTTCGGGTGCCCGCTGAAGTGTCGTCGCTGCTTTTCGGTCTTGCTTTGCTGGTCGTGCTCATCGGTCTATACCTCTGGGCGCGGCGACGCGCGGACTCGATCCGCGACCACGCCGCGCAGCGCGAGCAGGCGGCCATGGCCGTGATGCTGAGCGCGTCGCCTGCGGCCGAGAAACCCAAGGAAAAGCAAGTCGAGAGATCGATCATGCGGCGCTGATTCGCCAGGCGCATGGCGAGGCCGCGGAGCAGGACAAGGCAAGCAAGGACCTGCCGCCGATCGAATACGACCGCCGCCCACCGTCGGAGCGAGAACGGACACCGGCGGAGGAAGCCGCAGCCGGACTCGATCCGATCGAGGAGCTGATCTCGCAGATCATGGTCGACGACCCGAATCCGCGCGCTGCGCGTCCCGCCGCTCCGCCGGCGCCGGAACCGCGGCGAGCCAATGCTGCGGCGCGTGCGGCCGTGCGCGAATCGACCCCGATGCTGGACTCGATGGCACCATCGGTTCCGCTGCGCGAATTGGTACTGGCCTGGTACGAGTCGCGCGGCTATCGCCAGGTGCCCGCGTCGCCGGCCGTCTGGCCGATCGAACTCGTGCTGCGCCATCGCGATGATCCGGCGCGCGCGTATGCCTTCGTCGTCCAGAACGACCACGTGTCAGTCGATCGCATTACCGCGCTGATCGAACAGGCACGCGAAATCGGCATGCTGCGGGTCGCGGTGATCGCGGAAGCCGGCTACGAGCGCGGCGCGAAGGAAATCGCGAAGCGCAAGAACGTGCGGATGATCGATCGTCCGACGATGGATGCAGAACTCTCCGAACTGCAGATCGAGACCGCTGCCAAGATCATCGCGGTCGCACGCAAGCGATCTTCGCCCGAGGCGTCGGCAGCCTGACGCATCCCAGGCGCGGGTGCCTTAGGCCCTGCGCCGTTCGAGTTCGGCAATTCGCTGCTCGAGTTCCTCGAGGCGCGCGCGCGCGCGGGCCAGCACCTTCGACTGCGTGTCGAACTCCTCACGCGTCACCAGATCGAGTCGGGCGAACTGCTGCTGCAGCAGAGCTTTGAGGTTCTTCTGCAGATCCGCGGCCGGCGTCTGCCGGATCAATGCACTGACGCGGTCCTGCAGTTCATCGAGAAACGTCGTCGTCTCCATCGCGCTTCAATGATTGTGCTGCCGAGCAGCCTGCTGCGCGGCACGGGTCAGATTCACAGTGCGGGCCAGTCTACAGCGCTGTTTCCGCGGCAGCCGCCCACGCCGTAGGCGACGCCAGTGCCGGGCGATGAACCGGAATGGTTCGGCGCTGCACCGTCGCGGCGCCTTTTCATCGCTGCTACCCGTGAAAGTCGCACCAACGCGAGGCGTTTCTGGCGTCGCAGCAATTGGCATGCATGTTGCGTAAGCGCTCTGCGAGCCGTTCCAACCTCGAAAGGAAGAACCAGATGAAGAAAGCGCTCGCTGCCGTCACCACCGCTGCGGCCTGCTTTGCACCAACGCTTGTGTCCGCCCAGGCGGCCGCGGCGAAGCCCGAGCCGGAGTACACGTTCACCGGCAACCTGACGATCGCGAGCGACTATCGCTTCCGCGGCTTCACGCAGACCGACTACGAGCCGGCAATCCAGGGCGGCATCGACTTCGCGCACAAGTCTGGCTTCTATCTTGGCAACTGGAACTCGAACGTTTCGTCGGGCATCTTCAACGGCGCGCCGATCGAGATGGACTTCTACGGCGGATGGAAGCATTCGTTCGGCGACTTCGGTCTCGATCTCGGTGTCATCTACTACTACTACCCGGGCACCGGGGAAAACGGCCCCTACGAGGCCAAGAACTTCGAGGGATACGTTGGCGGCTCGTGGGGACCTCTTAGCGTGAAGTACTTCTACGCCTTCACCAACTTCTTCGGCGTGGAAGCCCCCGGATACAACACCAAGGGCTCGCAGTACGTCGACATCTCCGGCAGCTTTCCGATCGGCGAGTTCGCGGTCGTCGCGCACGCCGGCTGGCAGTTCGTGAAGAACTACGAAAACATCAACACGACGCTCAACAAGGACAACGTGTGGGACTACAAGCTCGGCGGCACCTGGGACATCGCCGGCTCGGGCTGGGTTGTCGGCGCGTTCTGGGTCGGCACCAGCGAGAAGGACTTCTTCGCGACCGCTGAGAATCCGCCGCGTGGTGCCGGCAAGAGCGGCTTCCTTGCGACGCTCAGCAAGACGTTCTAATCAGCACAACGAACCGGGATTCGATTCATGAAACTCATCACCGCCATTATCAAGCCGTTCAAGCTTGACGAGGTGCGTGAGGCCCTGAGCGGAGTCGGCGTTCAGGGCATCACGGTCACCGAGGTCAAGGGCTTCGGCCGGCAGAAGGGCCACACGGAGCTGTATCGCGGCGCCGAATACGTGGTCGACTTTCTGCCCAAAGTGAAGATCGAAGCCGCCATGGCCGACGATATCGTCGAGCGTGCGATCGAGGCCATCGAGGCCTCCGCGCGCACCGGCAAGATCGGCGACGGCAAGATCTTCGTCTATGACCTCGAGCAGGTCGTCCGCATCCGTACCGGCGAAACCGGCAAGGATGCTCTCTAACTCCGTGGGGAAGCAATGAAGAAACTTTTAGTCATGCTCCTCGCAGCAGGAGCCCTGGTGTTCACTTCGGCTGCGAACGCGCAGGCCAAGACCGAAGCTCCGGCGAAGGCCGAAACGGCTGCGCCCGTGACGGCCCCTGCGGCCGCGCCGGCTGCGGCAAAGGCCGAGGACAAAGCCGCGCCAGCCGCTGACGCCAAGAAGGAAGAGGCCGCACCGGCGGCGGCAGCAGCGCCGACACCGAACAAGGGCGACGTCGCGTGGATGCTCACGTCGACCGCGCTTGTGCTGCTGATGTCGGTGCCCGCACTGGCGCTGTTCTACGGCGGGCTGGTGCGCTCGAAGAACATGCTGTCGGTGCTGATGCAGGTGTTCGTGACCTTCTCGCTGGTCGTCGTGCTGTGGTTCGTCTACGGCTACAGCCTGGCGTTCACCGAGGGCAATGCCTATTTCGGCGGGCTCAGTCGGCTCTTCATGAGCGGCGCTGTCGATGCCGGCAAGGGCGAGTTCGCCAATGCGGCCACGTTCAGCAAGGGCGTCGTGATTCCGGAACTGCTGTTTGCGGCGTTCCAGGCGACCTTCGCTGCGATCACCTGCTGCCTGCTGCTCGGTGCTTTGGTCGAGCGCGTGAAGTTCAGCGCGGTGCTGCTCTTCACGGTCATCTGGTTCACGTTCGCCTATGCGCCGATCGCGCACATGGTGTGGTTCTGGGCCGGCCCCGATGCCTACACCAAGCCCGAGGTGGTCGACACGGTCAACGCCACCGCCGGCATGATCTGGCAATGGGGCGCGCTCGACTTCGCCGGTGGCACGGTGGTGCACATCAACGCGGGTGTCGCGGGGCTGGTCGGGGCCTACCTGATCGGCAAGCGCGTCGGTTACGGCAAGGAGGCGATGCCGCCGCACAGCCTGACGATGACGATGATCGGCGCCTCGCTGCTGTGGTTCGGCTGGTTCGGCTTCAATGCCGGATCTGCGCTCGAAGCGAACAACTCGGCGGTGCTGGCCTTCATCAACACCTTCCTTGCGACTGCGTGCGCCGTGCTGGCGTGGACGTTTGCCGAATGGATGCTGAAGGGCAAGCCGTCGATGCTGGGTGCGGCCTCGGGCGCCGTCGCAGGTCTCGTGGCGATCACGCCGGCGGCCGGCAACGTCGGCATCCTCGGCGCGTTCGTCATCGGGACCGCCTCCGGACTCATATGCCTGTGGGGTGTCAACGGCTTGAAGCGGATGCTCGGTGCCGACGATGCGCTCGATGTCTTCGGCATCCACGCGGTGGGCGGGATCCTCGGCGCGCTGCTGACCGGTGTCTTCAATGCGCCGTCGCTCGGCGGACCGGGTTTCGTCACTGACTGGGTCACGGCCGCCACCGGCTACAGCAGCATCAGCGAGCAGCTATGGGTCCAGGCGAAGGCGGTGCTTGTCACGATCGTCTGGACCGGTGTTGTGTCAGCCGTCGGTTTCAAGATCGTCGACATGGTCATTGGCCTGCGCACCACCGTTGAGGAAGAGCGCGAAGGCCTGGATACGACGTATCACGGCGAATCGGCGTACCACTCGTAGTCGAACTCGGGGTCCGGCACTTCAGCCGGACCCCGGCTGCGCCGCCGCAGGCGGCACGGCGCGGTTGCAGGTTGTGTCTCCCTAGCTCGCCGGGCCGCCTGCGGCCCATTCGTGGCGAACTTTCACGGGCACCCCAGGTGCCCGTGTTTTTTTAAGCCCGGATGAACCGCTGCCTCGGATCGGCGCGCGCGATCGGATGCGCAGCGGGCGGGCGGTACACTGCCCTTCCCAGAACCTCCGCACCGCCCGGCGGATTCGCCGGAGGCGCAAGCGAGCTCTGCCGTGCCGAACTCCGCCCTACCTCGCCTGGTGACCGCCAACCATGGGCCGCTGCTGGCCCTTGAACAGAAGATCGTCGACGCGATGCCGGCGATCGAGCGCTGGTTCCGCCTGCAGTGGCAGGACCATACGCCGCCGTTTTACGGCTCGGTCGACCTGCGCAACGCTGGCTACAAGCTGGCCCCGGTCGACATGAACCTTTTCCCGGGCGGGTTTAACAACCTGTCAGAGGAGATGCTGCCGTGTGCGGTGCAGGCCGCGCAGTCGTCCATCGAGCGGACGTGCCCCGATGCCCGCAACCTGGTGCTGGTGCCCGAACGACACACGCGCAATGTCCACTATCTGGCGAACGTCGCCAGGCTGGCGCGCATCCTGCGACAGACCGGGCTCGAGGTGCGCATCGGATCGCTCGCCGAAGAGGTGCGGGAGCCGACGCGGATCGAGCTGCCCGGCGGCGAGGTGCTGATGGTCGAGCCGCTGGAGCGGCACGGCGGCAAGGTCGGCGTGGCCGGTTTCATTCCATGCGCGCTGCTGCTGAACAACGACCTGTCAGCGGGGATTCCGGACATCCTGCGCGACCTCGACGACCAGATCGTCGTGCCGCCGCTGCAGGCGGGATGGGCGATCCGCCGCAAGTCAAACCACTTTGCCGCCTATGACGTGATCGCGGGCGAGTTCGCGCAGCTGATCGACATCGATCCGTGGCTGATCAATCCGGTCTTCGGGCGCTGCGGCGAGGTCAACTTCCACGAGCGTGCCGGCGAGGAGTGTCTCGCCAGCAACATCGATTTCGTGCTCGGCAGGATGCGCGCCAAGTATCGCGAACACGGCATCGAAGACACGCCGTACGTGGTCGTCAAGGCCGATGCCGGCACCTACGGCATGGGCGTGATGACCGTGAAGGACGCCTCCGAGGTGATCGGGCTCAACCGCAAGCAGCGCAACAAGATGTCGGTGGTCAAGGAAGGCCTCGAGGTGCATGAGGTCATCATCCAGGAGGGCGTACCGACGATGGAGCTCGTCGACAACGCCGTCGCCGAGCCGGTGGTCTACATGATCGATCGCTATGTCGTCGGCGGTTTTTACCGCGTGCACACCGAGCGCGGCCGCGACGAGAATCTCAACTCACCCGGCATGCATTTCGTGCCGCTCGCGTTCTCGGGCAGCTGCAACCTGCCGGACTGCGCGATGACGGCCGGGGGGAGCGCGGCCAATCGCTTCTACGCCTATGGCGTGGTCGCGCGCCTCGCCCTGCTCGCGGCCGCGGTCGAGCTCGAGCGCACCGCGTACCGGGCCGAATCGCTGTCGGCGCCGCTGGCAGCCGCGGTCGCGGGCTGACAGCGGAGAGGTGCAGGACCGCTCCGGGATGTCGCTCGAACTGCTGTTTGTCGTCGATCCGCTGGACGAGCTCAAGGCCTACAAGGACTCGAGCGTGGCGATGATGCGCGAAGCGGCGCGGCGCGGGCACGCGGTCTATGCGGCGGCGCCGGACGAGCTTGCGGCAGGCAATGGCGCAGTGACCGCACGCGCGCACCGGCTCGAGCTCGCCGCCGACGACCATGCCTGGTACGTCGATCGCGGTGCGGACGAACGCGCTCTCGAGTCGTTCACGGCCGTACTGATGCGCAAGGATCCGCCGTTCGATGTGGAGTTCCTGAACGCGACCCTGCTGCTGTCACTCGCCGCAGCGCACGGCGCCCGCATCGTCAACGACGCCCAGGCGCTGCGCGACCACAACGAGAAACTATCGGCCCTCGAGTTTCCGCAGTTCATCGCGCCGACACTGGTGACGCGCGAACCGGAGCGGATCCGCAGGTTCTGGGCGGACCACTCCGACATCATCGTCAAGCCGCTCGACGGAATGGGAGGCACCGGGGTGTTCCGACTGCAGCCCGGCGATCCGAACTCGGGTTCGATCCTCGAAACGGTGACCGCGCGCGGCGAGCGCACCGCGATGGCGCAGAAATTCATCCCGGCGATCAGCAACGGCGACAAGCGCGTGCTGGTCATCGACGGCGTGCCGGTGCCTTACTGCCTGGCGCGCGTTCCGAAACCGGGCGAAACCCGCGGCAATCTGGCCGCCGGGGGCATCGGGCGGGCGCAGCCCCTGACCGAGCGCGACCGCGAGATCGCGACCGTTGTCGGCCGGCAGCTGCTGCCGCGTGGCCTGCGGTTACTCGGCCTCGATGTCATCGGCGATCAGCTTACCGAGATCAATGTCACGAGCCCGACCTGCTTCGTCGAGATCACCGAGCAGACCGGCTGCAACGTCGCCGGTCTGTTTATCGATGCATTGGAGACAACCGCATGAGCTATGGTCAACGCCGTTGTATTGCGCGCGCCTGCCCGGCCGCCCGAAGGGCGCGCGCCACTTCAAGCGCGCGAGGTGCACGTGCGACGCGCAGCGTCGCGTACACCGAGCGCGAAGACTTATGACCGGCATCCTGATCATCGCTCATGCCCCGCTGGCCAGCGCGCTCGAGCGCTGTGTGGAGCATGTCTACAGTTGCGAGCCTGGCATGACGCGGGCCAATCTGCGCGTGCTCGACGTCGAGCCCGGCGCAACGATGGACGCGCTGCTCGTCCGCGCGCAGGCGTTGCGGCAGGAGGTGGATTCCGGCGCCGGTGTACTGGTGCTGACCGACGCCTTTGGAGCCACGCCCGGCAACGTCGCATCGGCACTGAACGAGCCCGGCAGGGTCGCCGTCCTGGCGGGCGTCAACCTGCCGATGCTGCTACGCGCGGTCTGCTATCGCGGCGAGACCCTGGCAGACGTCGCGGCGAAGGCGCTCACAGGCGGCCAGCAGGGCATGGTGCAGGTGGCGTCGACGCCGATGCAGAACCAGGCAAACAAGCCGCAGGGCGATGATCACCAGAGACTTCAAAATCAGCAATAAGCTTGGGCTGCACGCGCGGCCCTCCGCGCAGATCACGCAGGTGGCGAGCCGCTACTCGGCCGAGGTCTGGCTCGCCAGGAACGGCCGGCGCGTCAATGCGAAGTCGATCATGGGCGTGATGATGTTGGCCGCGGGGCAGGGCAGCGTGCTCACGGTCGAAGCGGATGGTGACGATGCGGCCGAGGTGGTCGATGCGATCGGACAGCTGATCGAAACACGCTTCGGCGAGCACGAATAGGAGACGGGTGTGGTGGCGGAGGAGACGACACGGCGCACGCTGGCGGGTATCGGGGTGGCCCGCGGCATTGCGATCGGACGTGCCCACCTGCTGTCGCCGTCCGAGCTCGAGGTGCGTCAGACGACGATCGAGCGGCGCGACGTCATGCACGAGATCGCGCGGCTGACGCGCGCCTTCGCGGCCGTGCGCGAGGAACTCGACGATCTCAAAGCCGGCATCGCACCGGGAGCGCCGACCGAAGTGAAGGCATTTCTCGATCTGCACCGGCTGATCCTCGACGATTCGTTGCTCGCCGAGGCGCCGCGCGACCTCATCCGTTCGCGACTGATGAACGCGGAATGGGCGCTCACGATCCAGCTCGAGGAGGTCTGCCGGCAATTCGAGGCGATCGACGACGAGTATCTGCGCGAACGCTCGACCGATGTTCGCCAGGTCGTCGAGCGGGTGCTGAACGCATTGGCCGAAGGCCGGCCCTCGCGCGTGGCGTTGCCGAAGAAGCTGGCCGCCGGCGAGAGGCTCGTACTGGTGGCGCGCGACCTGGCTCCCGCCGACGTGCTGCACCTGAAGGATCGCGCCGATTTCGAACTCGCCGGTTTCGTGACTGAACTCGGCGGTCCGACCTCGCACACCGCGATCCTGGCGCGCAGCCTGGGGCTGCCGGCGATCGTCGGAGCCGACGGTGCGCGCGACCTGATTGCGGAAGATGAGGTCGTCGTCATCGACGCCGACGCCGATCTGGTCGTGATCAGCCCGTCGGAAGACGAGCTGCACGAGCTCCGCCGCCGCTCGCGCGCCGAGGCCGAGCACCGGTTGCAGCTGCGCAAGCTCAAGGGCAAGCTCGCGCGCACGCGCGACGGCATTGCGATCGACCTGCTGGCCAACATCGAGCTGCCCGAGGACGCGCGCGACGCGCTCGAAGCCGGCGCCGACGGCATCGGGCTGTTCCGCTCGGAATTTCTCTTCATGGACCGCGACGAGCTGCCGTCGGAGGACGAACAGTTCGAGGCCTATGCCAAGGTCGCGCGCGCGATGAAGGGCAAGCCGGTCGTGATCCGCACGCTCGACATCGGCGCGGACAAGGTGCTCACCGAAGCCGCGCGCGAGAGCCTGGGCATGGGACGCGGCGCACCGCGCCCGGAGTCGAATCCGGCGCTGGGCCTGCGCGCGATCCGCTACTGCCTGGCCTATCCGGAGCTGTTCCTGACGCAGCTGCGCGCGATCCTGCGGGCTTCCGAGCAGGGCACGGTGCGCATCCTGATCCCGATGCTCGCGCATGTGCACGAGATCGAGCAGGCCGCCGCCTTCGTCGCCCGCGCGAAGGAAGGCTTGAAGGAGCGCAAGCAGAAGTTCGACGCCCGCATCCAGCTGGGCGGCATGATCGAGGTGCCCGCCGCGGCGCTGTCGCTGCCCGAGTTCGTGCAGCGGCTCAAGTTCCTGTCGATCGGCACCAACGACCTGATCCAGTACACGCTGGCAATCGACCGCACCGACAGCACGGTCGCCCACCTCTATGACCAGATGCACCCGGCGGTGCTGCGACTCATCGCGCAGACCATCCGCGCCGGCACGCGATCACGCGTGCCGGTCTCGGTCTGCGGCGAGCTCGCCGGCGAACTCGAAATGACCGAACTGCTGCTCGGCATGGGACTGCGGCAGTTCTCGATGCATCCGTCGCAGATCCTGCCGGTGAAAGAGCGGCTGTTCGAATTGTCGTTCAAGGATTCGGGCCGCTTTGCCGGACGCGTGCTGCGGATGTCCGACCCGATGAAGATCCGTGGCGTACTGCAGCGCGAACTGCAACCGGCGCCGCCGGCACTGCTGCAGTAAGGCGGCAAAAAAAAGGCGCGGCAGCGCCGCGCCTTGCTGTATCCGCCAATGCGCGATCAGTTCAGGTCTTTGTCCTTCCAGACCTTGGTGCCCGCGGCCGCGACGCCGACCTGCAGCCCGGTCTTGGTCAGCTGGTAGAACTTGCCGCCGGTGAAGGCCCCCGCGCTGCCGCCCGCGGACGACGTGCCCGTTCCCGCACCGGCCGCCGCCGTGGCCGACGCGTCCCAACCCGAGTCGATGAACTGCTGCATGCTGGCCTGTGTCCTTGAAGATGAACAGATAGCGCGTGTCTGACGCGCCGATCTGCAGCCCAGCGCTCGCTTGCGCGAGTTCCATGAACGTGTTCTTCTTCGTCACGGCGTCATGCACGACACCTTTGCCTCCGGCGCCGCCGAGCAGGAAGCTGATGCCGTAGGTCGTGAAGGCCGCGTAGCCCGGGGCTTTCTCGACCTCCGCCTTGATCTTGGGATCTGCCTTGTAGAAGTCGGCGAGGGTCGTCTGTGCTGCCTTCAGCACTTCGTCCTGCTTGGCCTTGTCGGCGGCGGTTGCCGACGACAGACCGAATGCAACCAGCGCAACGCCGGTCGCCAGCGATTTCAGAAAATTCATGTGCCTATCCTTTCCAGTGCCGGACTCGAACGATCCGTGCGCGTAGTTTACCTCCCACGATCGCCGTAGTTTGACACGTGCCGGCGCTATCTCTACCCTCTTTGCTTCGCGCCGATTTGCCGACTCGCTTGCGGGCGCGTGAGGGACAGCCCTCCGAAATCCGCTAAAGAGGTCAGACTGCCTGTTTCCGACCCGAGCCGGCGCCGCGCCCCTCGGGTTTTTTGTTGCTGTGCCCTTGGAAAATAATCCCCGCTCGGTCGGGATCGTCACGCCGCAGGTGCTGCGATTCGACGAGCCGCTTGCACTGACCAGCGGCGCGTCGATCGCAAATTATGAACTGACGATCGAGACGTACGGCCGTCTCAATGCCGACCACAGCAATGCGGTGCTGGTCTGCCATGCGCTGAATGCCTCGCACCACGTCGCCGGCACCTACGCCGACGATCCTGCACAGACGGGCTGGTGGGACAACATGATCGGACCGGGCAAACCGGTCGACACCGAGCGGCTGTTCGTCGTTGGCGTCAACAACCTGGGCTCGTGCTTCGGCTCCACCGGGCCGATGTCGATCGATCCGGCCAGCGGAGCGCCGTATGGAGCGCGTTTTCCGGTCGTGACCGTCGAAGACTGGGTGCATGCGCAGGCGCGCGTCGCCGATGCGCTCGGCATCGAACGCTGGGCTGCGGTCATGGGCGGCTCCCTCGGCGGCATGCAGGCACTGTCCTGGGCGATCCAGTATCCGCAGCGGCTGCGTCACTGCGTGGCCATCGCGGCCGCACCGAAGCTGTCGGCGCAGAACATCGCGTTCAACGAGGTCGCTCGGACGGCGATCCGTTCCGATCCGGACTTTCACGGCGGCAACTACTACGCGCAGCACGTCGTGCCGCGTCGCGGGCTGCGGGTCGCACGCATGATCGGCCACATCACCTACCTGTCGGGAGCCGACATGGCGGAGAAGTTCGGCCGAACGATGCGCACCGACAACTACCAGTTCCACTACGACGTCGAGTTCGAGATCGAGAGCTATCTGCGCTACCAGGGCGACAAGTTCTCCGAGTACTTCGACGCCAATACCTACCTGCTGATCACACGCGCGCTCGACTACTTCGACCCGGCCCGCCACACCGGCGGCAATCTCGCCCGCGCACTCGCGCCAGCCACGGCGAAGTTCCTGCTCGCGAGCTTCAGCACCGACTGGCGTTTCCCGCCGGAGCGCTCGCACGAAATCGTCGAGGCGCTGATCAGCAACGGCCGCGACGTCGTCTATGCGGAAATCGACGCGCCGCACGGTCACGATGCCTTCCTGCTGGAGGATCCGCGGTATCACCGCGTGGTCCGGGCCTATTTCGACAACATCGCGCAGGAGTGCGCGGCATGAGCCTGCGCGTCGACCTCGCGCAGATCGCCGACTGGGTCGCTCCGGCAAGTCGCGTGCTCGACCTCGGCTGCGGCGACGGTGCGCTGCTTGCGCACCTGCGCGACGCCAAGGCGTGCCACGGCTACGGCGTCGAGATCGACGACGATCACTTCGCGCTCTGCGTCAAGCAGGGTATCAACGTCGTGCAGCAGAACCTCGACGCCGGGCTGCGTTTGTTCGCCGACCGGATGTTCGACACCGTCGTGCTGTCGCAGACGCTGCAGGCGGTGCACAACGTCGAGGCGATCCTGCGCGAAATGGCGCGCGTCGCGCGCCAGGGCGTGGTCAGCTTTCCGAACTTCGGCCACTGGCGTCACGCGGCCGCGCTGCTTGCCGGCCGCATGCCGGTCACGCGGCAGATCCCGTACCAGTGGTTCGATACGCCGAACATCCATCTGTGCACGTTGAAGGACTTCGAGATCCTCGCGGCGCGCGTGGGACTCATCATCACCGGGCGGGCCGTCCTCGCAGACGGCCGGCCGGTGAACTTCGCTCCAGCCTTGCGTGCGACCGTGGCGATCTACCGCTTCGAGGCCCCGCTGGCAGCACTGGAATCCGGCAGCAAACGGAGTGCGACATGAGCGTCATCAATGCAAGAGTCGTGAATATCGACGAACTGAAGCTCGAGCACTTCGCCAAGGGCGACAAGTTCGAATGCAACTCGGTGCGCATCGGCCCGCTGCTGGGCGCCAAGGACCTTGGCTATTCCTACGATGTCGTTCCACCAGGCAAGCGCTCGTGTCCGTTCCACAGTCACCGAGGCGAAGAAGAGATGTTCTTCATCGTGCGCGGCACAGGTCTGCTGCGCTATGGCAACGAGACGCGGAAGATCAGGGCCGGCGACGTGATCTGCTGCCCGACCGGAGGGCCAGAGACCGCCCACCAGATCGTCAATGACTCGGACGCCGAACTCGCCTATCTGTCGATCAGCACGATGCTTCCCGCGGAGATCTGCGAGTACCCCGACTCGAATAAGGTCGGCGCGTTCGCAACCGGGTGGCGTCAAATGACCCGGGCAGGCGACACAGTCGATTACTGGACCGACGAGATTTGAGCCGGCGCGTCGCGTTGCCGCGATCGGCCGGCTGATCACTGTCGCTGCGCTCAGCCGGCGCCGGCTAGCGTGACGGCGCGGCCCGTCCTTCGGGTACCGACGTCGTGGCCGGGACTACGCGGCTGGCAAGCCAGATCAGCAGCAATACCGGAACGCCAAGCGCAGCGGTGGCGTGGAAGAACGTGCCGTAGCCGTGCGCATCGACGAACGCACCAGAGAAGCCCGCGATGAACTTCGGCAGCAGCAGCATCACCGACGAGAACAGCGCGTACTGCGTCGCCGAATACTCGATGTTGGTCAGGCCCGAGAGGTAGGCGATGAAGGCCGCCGAAGCGATTCCGGCCGACAGGTTGTCGGCGGAGATCACGAACACCAGTCCGGTCAGGTCGTGGCCGCGGGCGGCAAGCCAGGCGAACAGCAGGTTCGAGGCCGCCGAAAGCACCGCGCCGAGCATCAGGATCCGCATCACGCCGAAGCGCAGTGCGAGCGCACCGCCGATGAACGCACCGGCGAGCGTCATCACGACGCCGTAGAGCTTGGAGACCGTCGCCACTTCCTCCTTGCTGTAGCCCATGTCGACATAGAACGGATTGGCCATGATGCCCATGACGACGTCCGAGATGCGATACGTGGCGATCAGCGCCAGCAGCAGCAGCGCCTGCCAGCGATAGCGCCTGACGAAGTCGACAAACGGTCCGATGACGGCGACGCGCAGCCAGGCGATCAGCCGCTGCATCCGTCCCCCTCCTGCGCCATCCGCAACCACGGTCGCCACCGCGGCGGTCCGCGGTTCAGGCGAAAGCAACACCGCAACGATGCCGATGGCCATGCTGGCCGCCATCGCGAGGTATGCCGTCGTCCACGCGCCGGCGCTGTACCCGGAGATCGGCGCCCGCCGCGCCGGCTGCGATCCAGAGCACGCCGGCACCGGCCCAGATCATCGCGAGGCGATAGCCGGTCTGGTACATCGCCGCGAGAGCGCCCTGCTGCGCGACGCGCCGCAGACTCGATCCGGTAGGCGTCAAGTGCGATGTCCTGCGTCGCCGAGGCGAAGGCGACGACGAGTGCAGCGATCGTCATTGCCCGCAGTCCCGCCTGCGGATCACTCAGCGCCATCGCGATGAGGCCGGCGACGATCACGAGTTGCGCGAGCAGCAGCCACGCGCGGCGACGACCGAGCAGGCGCGTCAATATCGGCAACGGCAATCGATCGACCAGCGGCGCCCACGCCCACTTGAAGCCGTAGGCCAATCCGACCCACGACAGGTAGCCGATCGTCGCGCGGTCGACGCCGGCTTCGCGCAGCCGGAACGAAAGGGTGCCCAGCACCAGCAGCAGCGGCAGCCCGGCAGCGAAACCGAGGACGAACATGCGCAGCGCGGCCGGTTCGGCGTAGACGTGCAGGACGTCGCGCCAGCTCCGCCGTGTCGCGGGCGGCTCGATCAGAGGTTCGCCGGCCCGCGTGATCTCGGGACTGGATTCGCCGTGCATCGGAGGCGCAGTGTAGTGGGGGTGGTGAAGTCCGATGCGGCAGGCCTCGAACATGGTGCGGATCACCACCCAATTCGACTTGCCGCGACGGCTCGGGCGGGTTCGATACTGCGAAGTACAGTCGGTCCCACCTCCGTTCAACGAATCCGCTTCGAATGAATCGATCGGTCCAGCATTGCGTCGCGCCGAGGCGGTCGTGATTCGCCACAAGCGGCCTCCGGCAGATGGCTCTGGGCCGCATTCTCGAGAACGCCGCCCTTCTGGCCTTTGCTTCGCTGCTCGTGATGTCGGTCATGGCGGGTCGCTACGCGGGTGCGCTGCTGTGGAGCGGCGCTCTGATCGTCTTCTTTGCGCACGCCTGGGAGAGCCGCTCATTGCCGCTCGACACGCGCCGAACGCCTGCGCTACACGCCTCCCGCTCGCAGCGCTACGACAGGCCTGCGCTGGATCGGCCTGGCCCTCGCGGTGATCGGCGCGGCCGCATTGACGTCCTGATCCGGTTCAGAGCCGGCCGGTGTAGTCGACGATCAGCGGTGCGTGATCCGAGAAGCGCTTGTCGGTGTAGATCTCGGTGCGACGTGCGCGTGCGGCAAAGCCGGCGGTGGCGATCTGGTAGTCGATGCGCCAACCGACGTTCTTGGCCCAGGCCTGGCCTCGGCTGCTCCACCAGGTGTACTGCTCAGGGCGTGCGTCCAGGCGCCGGAACACGTCGACCCACCCCTGTCGCTCGAACACCCCGCTGAGCCACTCGCCGCTCTTCCGGAAGGAAGCCCGAGTTCTTGCGGTTGCTGCGCCAGTTGCGCAGATCGATTTCCCTGTGCGCGATGTTGATGTCGCCGCAGAACACGATTTCGCGGCCGCTCGCGCGCAGTCGCTCCAGGTGCGGAGCGAACTGCGCGAGAAAGCGGTACTTCGCGGCCTGCCGGTCCGGCCCTGATGATCCCGACGGGAAGTAGACCGAGACGACGGTGAAATCTCTGAACTCGGCTTCGACGTAGCGGCCCTCGGCGTCGAATTCGGCAGAGCCGAAGCCGAGCCGCACCGACCGCGGTGTCTTCGCCGCATACAGCGCGGCACCCGAGTAGCCGCGGCGTTGTGCGCAGTGGAAGAAACCGTGCATGTCGCCGGGACGGCGCAACGCGTCCGGGATGTCGGCCTCGTCGCACTTCACTTCCTGCAGGCAGACGACATCGGGTTCGGCGCGCCGCAGCCAGCGGAACAGTCCCTTGTTAGCCGCCGATCGGATGCCGTTGACGTTCAGCGTGATGATGCGCAGCACCGGCTCAATTGCCCTTGCAGAACTGGAATCGGCGGCATTTTCCATCCTTTCGGAAATCGGGCTGCGGCACAATGGGCGCGGACATACACCACGGGCGGCGGGACCCCGGATCGAACGTGCAGTCGTTGCGGCAACAGTTCATCGAGTTTGCCTTGCAGGCGGGCGTCCTGAGATTCGGCGAATTCAAGACGAAGGCGGGCCGGCTGTCGCCGTACTTCTTCAATGCCGGCCTGTTCAATCGCGGCGCGCTGCTGGGGCGGCTGGCGCGCTTTTATGCGCAGACGCTGCTCGCCGCGCGCGCCGAAGGGCGCGTGCAGTTCGACATGCTGTTCGGGCCCGCCTACAAGGGCATCACGCTCGCCGCCGCGACCGCGATCGCGCTGGCCGAACTCGGCGCCGATGTGCCGTTCTCCTATAACCGCAAGGAAGCCAAGGACCACGGGGAAGGCGGCGTGATCGTTGGCGCGCCGCTGGCCGGACGCGTGGTCATCGTCGATGACGTGATCACCGCCGGAACTTCGGTGCGTGAATCGGTGGAACTGATCCGCGCCGCGGGCGCGACGCCGGCGGCTGTACTGATTGCGCTGGATCGCATGGAACGCGCCGGAGCCGATGATGCGCTGTCGGCCCGCTCGGCCGTGCAGGAGGTCGAAGCCACCTTCGGTTTGCCGGTACTCGCCATCGCGACACTCGACGACCTGATGCAGTTCCTCGCGGCCGACTCGGCACCGGCCCACCAATTGAGCGCGTTCCGGCCGGCAGTCGAACGCTATCGGGAGCGCTATGGCGCCTGAACTTCGGATCGTGATCGTGCTTGCGGGCTGCGCGATGGTGCAGCCGGCAGCCCTGGCGCAGACGCCGGCCGGCAGCTTCATGTACACCTGTGTTTTCAATGGCAAGGTCTACACGGCCGACCGCCCGCCGGACGAGTGCGCCAATGTCGACATGCGGGAGCTGAACCGCGATGGCTCGGTACGACGCATCATTCCGCGGCCTCTGACCCTTGAGGAGCAGCGCGCCCGCGCTCTCGAGACCAAGAAGAAGATCGAGGACGAGGAGCGCCAGCTGGCACAGCGCCGGCGCGATCGTTCGCTGCTGGAAGCTTATGCGACCGAGGCCGAAATCGAGGCGGCCCGCAAGAAATCGATGGAAGGCGCGGAGCAGATCATCAAGCGCTCGCAGGAGCGGGCCTTCAGCCTGGCGCAGGACCGCAAGCGCCTCGACGACGAGTCCGAGTTCTACAAGAAGCGCGAGCAGCCCGACAGTCTGAAGCGCGCCTACGCGCTGAATGCGCAGGCGGTCGGGGCCGAGGAAAAGATCATCGCGGAGGCGCGCGGTGAAGTGGACCGCATCAACGAACGCTTCGACGCCGAGAGGAAGCGCTTCCGGGAACTGGTGGCGCAGGGCGCGCGACCGGTGCAGCGCAACCCGGAGACCGACATCCTGCTCGATCCGCGCTTCAAGGAAGCCGCTCGTCAGTAGGCGCGCCACCTGCCTGTAACCCGCTCGCCCGCAGCAGTACGATGGCTGCGGGTCGGCTGTTTCAGGACCGAGGCTGCGATGCGCGCGTTGCTGTCTTGTCGTTCGCTGGTTGCACTGGCGCTGGTGCTCGTTGCGCCGGCGATAGTCGCGCAGGCCCCCGGCGGCCTGTACATCGCCGGCGACCAGTTCGATTTCGAGCAGGCGGCCCAGACCGCACTCGCCGAGAACGCGGGCGGGCAGCGCTACTACGTGCTGGTACTGGCGCCGGCATCGCAAGCACTCAGTCGTCAAGCCTCCGGCAAGGCTGTTGCTCTGCGCGGCCAGATCTCGGCATCGGGCGGGATTCTGCTTGCCTGCCAGCGCGACTTGGTGAGCGGAGCCGTCGACCTCAGGAACCTGGTGCCCGGCGTCGTTCCGGTCCGCGGCTGGCCTCCCCCTGACTTTGATCTCTGGCCGCCCAACCAGCTCTACTACCCGGGCGAAGATCCGGCGCAGTTGCCGGTCCCGACCGAGCAGCTGCGACGCGCACGCGCTGCCTGCTCTCCCTGAGCGGATGAGCGTACGTGGCGGGCTGCATCGCCTGACCGCGGCGCGTTGCGGCGCTGGCCCGCCGGCGCGCAGTTTTCTAGTCGAGCGGGCGCGGCACTAACGCACCGCTGACGGTCCGCCGGATCGCTCGGTTCCCAGAGCTGCTTTGGCTCACGGCGATCGCACCGGTGCCCCCGACCGCAGCCGCCACGCGCGGTACCCATCGGCCGGTCAAAAGCCTGACGGCATGCGTCCGGGCTACCGCAAAAACAGACTAGTGGTCGGTCGGCAAAAAGGGAAAGATTCCCATTTTTGGCATAGGCTAGATCCCTACACGGAGGACCCGCCATGCCGAACTCACTCAGGAACTTGTGTGCTGGGCTCTTGGCCATCACCGGCATCGTGATGCTGGCTGCGTGCGGCGGCGGGGGTAGTGATGGGACCTCACAGGCCAGCAGCGCGCCCGCCGGTGGCGGCGCGGGCAGCGGTGGTACTGGGGGCGGCGGCGGAACCGGAGGCGGCGGCGGAACGGGCGGCGGTGACAGCGGCGGCGGCTTCAGTGGCCCAGGCACCCTGCGAGTCGCGCTGACCGACGCACCGGCGTGCGGCTTCGACGAGGTTGTCGTCACAGTTGAACGTGTACGCGTGCATCAGAGCATGGGTGCCAATGACAACGATGGCGGTTGGACCGACATCGCAGTCAGCCCGCCCCGCAAGGTGGACCTGCTGTCTTTGCAGAACGGGCTCCTGGTCGATCTCGGTCAGACCACATTGCCGGCGGGGCAATACACGCAGACGCGCCTGGTGCTGAGTCCGAACGGTGCCGGCACCCCGGCCAACTATGTGGTGCCCACCAACGGTTCGATGAAGCCGATTGCTACACCGAGCGCCCAGCAAAGCGGGCTGAAGCTGATTCACGGATTCACGATCGAGGCCGGCAAGACGACCGGCCTCGTTCTCGACTTCGACGCCTGCAAATCGATCGTCCGGCGCGGCAACGGCTCGTTTGGCCTCAAGCCCGTCATCCGCGTGATGCCAATGACGCTGACGGCGATCGCGGGCTACGTGCAGACCGGCTTGACCGACGTGACTGTCAGCGCGCAGAAGAATGGCGTGGTGATGAAAGCCACCCAGCCCAACACGAGCGGGCAGTTCGTGCTGGCGCCGCTGGATCCGACGAAGGGGCCGTACGACGTGGTCTTCACAGGGCCGGGCCGGACCACGGCGGTCGTCGCCGGGGTCCAGGTCGAGGCCGAGAAGACCACGACCCTCAACTCGAGCGTCGCACCGGTGACGATGCCGATCTCGCTGTCCGGTTCGATCAGCGGCAAGTTGCTGCCGCTGGCGGCTGCGGCGACGGAAGGCGCCGAGATCCGGGCTTTGCAGAAGGTCGGCACAGTGCCCCTGGTCGAGGTGGCGTTCACGACGACCTTCAGTGCCACCGGCGACTACTCGGTGTCGCTTCCGGTGGCCGCCCCGCGCCTGGCGACCTGGTCGAATCCGATGGTCAATCCGATCCCGTTCGTCGCGCAGGATGCCGACGCCACGAAGTACAGGCTCGAAGCGTCGGCCCCGGGCTACACGACCTCGGCGCTGAAGGACGCCATCGCGCCTTCCGCAAGCGTGGACTTCCTGCTGGTCGTCGCGCCGTAAGCGCGAGCCGGGACAAAAAGTCCGGAGCGACAGAAGCGGCCCGCACGGGCCGCTTTCAACTTCTGCTCAGCCCTCTTCCGGACGTAACGTGAAATGCCGCCCGCTATGCCGCAAAAACGGGAAAAGTTCCGACGTATGCGGTCGATAAACGGGCTGCTCACCTTGATGAGGCAAGGAATCACCATGTTGAAAACGTTTAGACGGGGTTTGCATGTCTCAGCCTGGATCAGCGCGATGCTGCTGGCGCTGGCCTCCTGCGGAGGCAGCGATGCACCGGGACCCTCGGTCGATCCGGGCACCCTGCGAGTCGCGCTGACGACGCGCCGGCGTGCGGGTTCGACGAGGTCAACGTGACCGTCGAACGGGTCCGCGTGCATCAGAGTTCGACAGCAGACGACAAGGACGGCGGTTGGGTCGACGTCCCGGTCGTCAATGGTCCGAGGAAGGTCGATCTTCTGTCGTTGACGAACGGTGTCCTGATGGAGCTGGGGCAGACCACCCTGACCGCTGGGCAGTACTCGCAGATCCGGCTCCTCTTCGTCTCGAACAAGTCGGTGCCGATGTCCAACACGGTGAAGCCCACGGGCGGCGTCGAGACCGAGATGGACACGCCGAGCGCAACGCAGAGCGGTCTCAAACTGATCAACGGCTTCACCGTCGCGCCAGGCCAGTTGACGGACGTCGTGCTCGACTTCGACGCGTGCAAGTCAGTCGTCACGCGCGGCAACGGAAGCTTCGGTCTCAAGCCTGTGATCAAGGTGATTCCGCGCGCGTTGGGCGAGATCGTCGGGTACGTAGAGAAGAGCGTGACCGGAGTGACGGTCAGTGCGCAGAAGAACGGAGTCGTGATCAGGGCGACTGCGCCGGACCCGTGACCGGCAAGTTCACCCTGTCTCTCCTCGACCCGGTTCAGGGCCCGTATGACGTCGTATTCACAGCCACGGACCGGACGACGGCGGTGATCGCCTCGGTGCCCGCCGGACCCCTTCCCACACCCACGATCCTGAATTCGAGCGCTCCGCCCTCGCCGGTGACGATGCCGACGTCGGCTCTCCGGTTCGATCAGCGGCACGCTGCTGCCGCTGGCGGCTGCGACGACGGAAGGCGCCCGAGATCCGGGCTTTGCAGAAGGTCGGCACAGTGCCCCTGGTCGAGGTGGCGTTCACGACGACCTTCAGTGCCGACCGGCGACTACTCGGTGTCGCTCCCGGTGGCGGCCCCGCGCCTGGCGACCTGGTCGAATCCGATGGTCAATCCGATCCCGTTCGTCGCGCAGGATGCCGACGCCACGAAGTACAGACTCGAAGCGTCGGCCCCGGGCTACACGACCTCGGCGCTGAAGGACGCCATCGCGCCGTCCGCAAGCGTGGACTTCTGCTGGTCGTCGCGCCGTAAGCGCGACCCGGGACGAAAAGTCTGGAGCGACAGAAGCGGCCCGCACGGGCCGCTTTCAACTTCTGCTCAGCCGGCGAGACGCCGCCGCAGGATCTCGTTGACCTGCTGCGGGTTGGCCTTGCCCTTCGTCGCCTTCATCGCCTGGCCGACGAGCGCGTTGAACGCCTTGTCCTTGCCGGCGCGGTATTCCTCGACCGATCGCGTATTGGCGGCGAGCACTTCGTCGATGATCTTCTCGATCGCGTCGGTGTCGCGAGATCTGCTTCAGGCCACGCGCTTCGATGATCTGATCGGCGCTCGCGTCGCTTCGCCGGCCCACAGCGCCGCGAACACGTCCTTCGCCGTCTTGTTGTTGATCGTGCCATCAGGCCACGCGGCCGATCAGACCCGCGAGCTGCGCTGGCGGATACGTTGCCGAAATGAGCCGGCAGATCGATCAGGCGCTGGTCGACAGGCTTCTCGTTCAGAGCAGCCGAGACCTCACCGAGGACCCAGTTCGCTGCGGCCTTTGCATCGCCACAAGTCGCGCGACTTCCTCGAAGAATGTCGCCTTGCGTTCTTCGATCGCGGTCAGCGTCTGCGCGTCGTATTCGCTCAAGTCCGTACTCGCGCACGAAGCGCTCGCGCATCGCGGCCGGCAGCTCCGGCAGTTCGCCGCGCACGCGCTCGATCCACTCCTTAGAAATTTCCAGCGGCAGCAGGTCGGGGTCGGGGAAGTAGCGATAGTCCATCGCATCTTCCTTGCTGCGCATCGAGCGGGTCTCGTCGCGGTCGGGATCGTAGAGCCGCGTTTCCTGCACGACGGTGCCGCCGTCCTCGATCAGCTCGATCTGCCGCCGCGCCTCGAACTCGATCGCCGACTGCATGAAGCGGAAGCTGTTCAGGTTCTTGATCTCGCAGCGCGTGCCGAGCTTCGCATCGCCGACGCGGCGCACCGAGACGTTGGCGTCGCAGCGGAACGAGCCCTCCTGCATGTTGCCGTCGCAGATGCCGAGCCAGACGACCAGCGAGTGCAGCGCACGTGCGTACGCCACCGCTTCCGCGGCGGCTCCCGCGATGCTCGCGACACGGATGTCGGGCTCGGACACGATCTCCAGCAACGGGGTACCGGCGCGGTTCAGATCGATGCCTGACACGCCCTCGAAGTCCTCGTGCAGCGACTTGCCGGCATCCTCCTCGAGGTGCGCGCGCGTCAGCCGCATCGTCTTCATGTAGGCGTTGCCGCCCTTCGGCTGCACGACGAACGTGAGGCTGCCGCCCTGGACGACCGGAATCTCGTACTGGCTGATCTGGTAGCCCTTCGGCAGGTCCGGATAGAAGTAGTTCTTGCGTGCGAAGACGCTGCGTGGCGCGATCGTCGCGCCGATCGCGAGTCCGAAGCGGATCGCGCGCTCGACTGCGCCGCGGTTCAGCACCGGCAAGGTGCCGGGCAGCGCGGTGTCGATGACGCTCGCCTGCGAGTTGGGCGCCTCGCCGAATGCAGTCGATGCGCCGGAGAAGATCTTGCTCGCCGTCGTCAGCTGCGCATGTGTCTCCAGGCCGATGACCACTTCCCACGTCATCCGTCGTCCCCTCAGTGCAGCCGTTCGACCGGTTCGCCGGCCAGCAGTCGGCGCGCTTCGCGCTGTTCGTGCGCGTAGGTGTCCCAGGCCATGCTGGCCATCAGCCGATGCTGGTCCGCCTCTGCGGTGCGACCGAGCCGGTTGAGCGCAGCGGCCAGGTTGTCATGGGCGATTGCGCGAATATCGTGCGGCGTCGACCCATCGACGCGCTGCAGTGCCGTCTGCAGCTGCGCGAGCCCTTCATCGGTGCGGCCCAGCGCCAGGCAGCAATGTCCGCGGTCGGACATCGCGGCGGTCACTTCGTGCAGGAAGCCATCACCTTCGGCACTCGGCAGGTAGGTGTCATACAGGGCGAGCGCCTCGGCATGCCGGCCCTGCAGCACGTTCATCTCGGCGAGCAGCAAGTGATCCAGTGTCATATCGGGACCGTCGGGCAGGGCGCTGGCAAAGCCAATGCTCTTCTTCAGCGCAGCGACTGCGCCTCGCCAGCGACTTTGCGTCCAGTTCACCGAGTGCGGCCGCCTGCCGCGCATGCGCCGCCTGCGTCAGCGCCGCACGCTGCAGCCAGCTCGCCATCGCGATGTCATCGTCGAGCTGACGCACGACGTCTTCGGCTTCGCGATAGAGGCGACTCGCCTCGTCGTAGTCGTAGGCGTCCTGGTGCAGTGAACCGAGCGCCAGGAAGGCGCGGTAGCGCGACTCCAGCGTCGCGGCCCGGTTCTCCAGCACGGCGCGGGCGTAGCGCGCCGCGGCGCGGACGTCGCCTTCGCGCTGCATGAAGAGCGCAAGCGCTGATTCGCATTCGCCGACCAGTGCCAGGTCGCCCGCCTCGTGGCGGGCGCGCTCGACAACGGCAAGCATTGACGTGCGTGCCGCGACAAAGTGCTTCGAAAAGTAGACGCGGATCGCGTCGGCGTACTCGAAGCGCAGCTGCAGCGCGAGCGGGGCAGTCGAGCGGCATTTCGCGTTGCGCCGCCTCGAGTGTCTCGCGCGCCTGCTCGACCTTGCCGAGCCGCGCCAGCAGAACCACGCGATCCTGCAGATGACGCGACCCTTTCGAGCGGATCGCGTGCCGCCCCGATGAGCTTCTGATTCGCTGCGAGCAGCCGCTGTGACATCGATCTTCAGACGCCGGCCGGCACCCGCAGGTGCCAGTCGGTCGCGCTCTGGAAAGCGTGCGCCACGCCGAGCAGCCTGGCTTCGTCACAGTAATTGGCGATCAGCTGCAGTCCGACGGGGCGTCGGCCGTTGACCGGCCCGGTACCGAAACCGCACGGGATGCTCATCGACGGGACGCCGGCCAGGCTGCCTGGCACGGTGTACATATCGGCCATGTACATGGCCACGGGATCCGCCGCCTTCTCGCCGAAACCGAACGCGACGCTGGTCGTGACCGGGCCGGCAATGACGTCGCAGGTCGCGAACGCCCGGCGAAATTCGTCGGCGATCAGCCGCCGCACCTTCATCGCCTTGATGAAGTAGGCGTCGTAGTAGCCATGCGACAGCACGTAGGTGCCGATCAGGATGCGCCGCTTCGGCTCGTCGCCGAATCCCTCGGCGCGGGACTTGCGGATCATGTCGTTGAGGTCGGAAAACTGCGTCGCGCGATGCCCGTAACGCACGCCGTCGAAGCGTGCAAGATTGCTCGACGCCTCGGCCGGCGCGATGACGTAGTACACCGGTATGCCGAGCTCCGCGTTCGGCAGCGAAATCGGCACCAGACGCGCCCCGAGCTTTTCGTATTCGGCCAGCGCTGCTCGCACCGCCGCCTCGACATCGGGCTGCAGGCCGGTACCGAAGAACTCCTTCGGCACCCCGATCCTGAGCCCCTTGACCGACATGCCGAGCGAGCGCGTGTAGTCCTCCGCTGGGCGATCAAGGCTGGTCGAATCCTTCGGGTCGAAGCCGAGCATCGCGTTGAACACCAGCGCTGCGTCCTCGGCCGATAGCGTCATCAGCCCGGCCGTGTCGAGGCTCGAAGCGAAGGCGATCATGCCCCAGCGCGAGGGTCGGCCGTAGGTCGGCTTGGTGCCGGTGACGCCGGAAAATGCCGCGGGCTCGCGGATCGAGCCGCCGGTATCGGTCGCGGTGGCGACCGGCGCGATGCGCGCCGCGACTGCGGCAGCCGAGCCGCCGGACGAGCCGCCCGGCACCGCCGAGCGATCCCACGGATTGAGCACGTTGCCGTAGGCGCTGTTCTCGTTGCTCGAGCCCATCGCGAACTCGTCGCAGTTGGACTTGCCCAGCGTCACCATGCCGGCGCGCGACAGATTCTCGACCACGGTTGCATCGAACGGGCTGCGGTAGCCCTTCAGGATCCGGCTCGAGGCGGTCGATGCGAAATCCTTCGTGACGAAGATGTCCTTGTGCGCGATCGGAATGCCGGTGAGCGGCGTCGCCTCGCCGCGCGCGATGCGCGCATCGGCCGCCGCGGCCTGCGCCAGCGTGACTTCCGGACGCACGTCGAGGAAAGCGTTGAGCGAGCGCTGCGCCTCGATCCGCATCAGGTACGCCCGCGCCAGCTCGACCGCGGAGACGTCCTTGGTGGCGAGTTGCCGCGACAGGCTGGCGATCGTCGCGCGCGCCAGGTCGTGCGCACTCATTCGAGGACGCGCGGCACCAGGAACAGGCCGTCCTGCTGCTCGGGCGCATTGGCGAGAATCGCCGCGCGCTCGTCGCCGACTGTCACCACATCGTCGCGCAGGCGCTGCGCGCCGCCGAGCGGATGCGCCATCGGCTCGACGCCATCGGTATCGACTGCCTGCATCCGCTCGATCATGCGGAAGATGTCATTCAGCTGGGCGAGTACGCGCTGTGCCTCGGCATCGGTGACCTCGATGCGGGCGAGATCAGCGATGCGGCGAACTTGCGCGAGATCGAGTGCCATTGGCCTTCGGAGACGGTCGACGCAGAAATGCGGGGTGGTTTGCCGCTGCGTAAGCCTTTCAAAACAAGCGTTTGCAGCGGATTCGTCGCGTGATTAGTTTATCATCGCGCATTCTCACCAGACTCTGCGCGCCTCTGGGAGATCGCAACGCCGGCGGCAGGTGGCATCTCGGGACGCAGCGCAGTCCAAAAAAGGCAGTCATGTTCGGTTTTCTCCGCAGCTATTTCTCCAACGACCTTGCGATCGACCTCGGCACCGCCAACACCCTGATCTACGTGCGGGGCAAGGGCATCGTGCTCGACGAGCCCTCGGTCGTCTCGATCCGCCAAGAAGGCGGGCCCAACGGCAAGCGCACGATCCAGGCCGTCGGCAAGGAAGCGAAGCAGATGCTCGGCAAGGTTCCGGGCAACATCGAGGCGATCCGCCCGATGAAGGACGGCGTCATCGCCGACTTCACCGTCACCGAACAGATGCTCAAGCAGTTCATCAAGATGGTGCATCCGTCGAGTCTGTTCGCACCGAATCCGCGCATCATCATCTGCGTGCCGTGCGGCTCGACGCAGGTCGAGCGTCGCGCGATCAAGGAATCGGCTGAAGCCGCCGGCGCATCGCAGGTCTTCCTGATCGAGGAGCCGATGGCGGCAGCGATCGGCGCCGGCCTGCCGGTGTCCGAGGCGTCGGGCTCGATGGTGGTCGACGTCGGCGGCGGCACGACCGAAGTCGGCGTGATCTCTCTCGGCGGCATGGTCTACAAGGGCAGCGTGCGTGTCGGCGGCGACAAGTTCGACGAAGCGGTGATCAACTACATCCGCCGCAACTACGGCATGTTGATCGGCGAGCCGACCTCCGAGCTGATCAAGAAGACCATCGGCTCGGCGTTTCCCGGCTCGGAAGTGCGCGAGATGGAAGTCAAGGGCCGCAACCTGTCCGAAGGCATTCCGCGCAGCTTCACGATCTCCAGCAACGAGATCCTCGAGGCACTGACGGACCCGCTGAACCAGATCGTCTCCAGCGTGAAGATCGCGCTCGAGCAGACGCCTCCGGAACTCGGCGCCGACATCGCCGAGCGCGGCATGATGCTCACCGGTGGTGGCGCGCTGCTGCGCGACCTGGACCGGCTGCTGATGGAGGAAACCGGCCTGCCGGTCGTGGTTGCCGAAGAGCCGCTGACCTGCGTCGTGCGCGGCTGCGGCATCGCGCTCGAGCGCATGGACAAGCTCGGCACGATCTTCGCGACCGGCTGAGATTCCTCCGGCGCAGCCGCTCGCCGTGTTCACCGCCAGCAGTTGCCCCGGAACGTCGAGCGGGCTTGTCAGTGATGTCCTGCCGTTCGATCGCATGACCGCATCTGTTCAATTGCGCGCGCCGCGTGGGTAGGCCGACGTAGTGCGCCCGTTCGAGTCCGGTCCGCCGCCGCTGTTCAACCAGGGCGTTTCGGCGCGTGCGCGCCTCGCGTTCTTCTCGTTTCTCGCGATTGCGCTGATCATCATCGACTCGCGCATCAAGGCACTCGAGACCGTGCGCGTCGGCGCCGGCGTCGTGCTCTATCCGATCCAGCAGGTGCTGCTCGTCCCGGGCCGCGTCGCTGACACCGTTGTCGATTACTTCACGTCGGTGTCGACACTGCAGCGTGAAAACGACGCACTGAAGCGCAGGCAGATCGAAAGTGCGCAGACGCTGCAGCAGGCGGAGCAGGTCGGACGGGAAAATGAGCGCCTGCGCAAGCTTCTCGGCGCGCGTGAGCGCGCCGGCAACAGCGCTATCCTCGGCACGGTGCTGTACGAATCACGCGACCGGTTCTCGCACAAGATCGTGCTGCATGTCGGGGCCGACGACGGTGTGCGGGCCGGCAATCCGGTCATCGATGACGTCGGTGTCGTAGGTCAGGTCACGCGGGCCTTCAAGAACACCGCGGAGGTGACGCTGCTCACCGACAAGGATCAGTCGATTCCGATCCAGATCATGCGCAACGGTCTTCGCGGGATCGCGTTCGGAGGTGTGGATCCCGGCACGCTGGACCTGCGATTCATGGCGGCGAATGCAGACATCGAAAACGGCGATGTCGCTGTGACGTCGGGCCTCGACGGACTTTATCCCGAGGGGCTGGCAGTCGGCCGAGTCGAAGTGGTTGAACGCGCCGCGAAAGACCAGTTCGCACGCATCGTGCTGACGCCGACAGCGGGCGTCGAGAACTACACGCATCTGCTGGTGCTGCTGGTGGAGGCGCCGAAGCGCTCTGCGCCGCCACAGCCGGTGTCCAACGCACCCGCGCCGCGTCGCTCTGGGAGCAAGCGATGAGCGGCGCGAGGAGCCTGCAGCAATGGGTGCGCGACACGTTCGCACTCCGGGCCACCGATCCGATCGATGTGCTCAGCCGCGGCATGTCGCGGCGCGAGTACCTGCTGCGGCCGGCCAATCCGCTGTTCATCTGGTTCTCGCTGATCGTCGCACTGCTGCTGAACATGATGCCGTGGGGGCGCAATCCTTTTGCACCTGACGCGCTGGCGCTTGCGCTCGTGTTCTGGAACGTCCATCAGCCGCGTCGCGTCGGCATGGGCGCAGCGTTCGTGTTCGGCTTGCTGATGGATGTGCACGAGGGCGCACTGTTCGGCCAGCATGCGCTCGCCTACACGCTGCTCTCTTACGGAGCGATCACGCTGCACCGCAGGATCCAGTGGTTTCCGCTCGGCGCGCAGGCGATCCATGTGCTGCCACTGCTGCTGATCGCGCAGCTTGCGGGTCTGACGATCCGCGTATGGGTCGGCGGTGAATGGCCGGGGTGGATCTACTTCGCGCAGAGCTTCGTCGGCGCCGCGCTCTGGCCGCTCGCGGCTTGGCTATTGCTTGCGCCGCAGCGACAGCCGGTGGACCGCGACGAGACGCGACCGCTGTAGGCGCCCGCAGCGGACCGGCCTCGCTCCGACGATCGGAAGGCGGCTCGCCTTTCGCAATCGGCACTCGCGGCACTCATCGACAATTTCCGAGAAGCACGCGCCTACGAGGCTCAGAGTTTCGAACGCGCAGGGTTGGCGGGCTTCGCCGGAGCCGGAAAGCGCTTGTCGAACACGTGCCCCAGCGCCAGCCACGGGTGTTGCAGCATCATGCGCGGACCGGCGCAACGCATGATGGTGCGCACCTGCTCGCGCGGCGCCGGCCCGTAGCAGTGCACCTTGCACTTGGCGCACACGGGCTTGTCCTCGCCGAACGGACACACCGCCAGGCGCTTGGCGGCGTATGTCATCAGTGCCGCGCACTCGGGGCAGAGTCCGCTGGGCGAGCCGTGCCGGTCGCGGCAATAGATCGCGGCCATTTTTTCCAGCGTGCGAAGCTCGCGCAGCAGGCGTGGAGTGGTCGGGCGATCGCGGCCGCGGCGTATTTGTGGGATGGGCGATTCCATAACGGCATTTTCAGGACACGCCCCGCGCGAAAGCTGAGCCGGATCAAGAGTCGGCTGTCCCTACCTCTCGCGGGGTAGGCAGGTCCGCCGCACCGCTCGCACAAGTGCGTCAACCGATGGTCGAATCCGGTGCCTTTTGGGGCATCGGCACGATGGGCTCCACCTATAATTCGGCGTTCCCTGCCTGCGCGCTCGCGCTGCCCTTCGAGTGGTTTCTTCAGGCCTGATGCCGAACGCGCGGCCCGGCGGCCGCATGGCTCCTTTTGCCGATGTCGTCGATGCATAGTCGCTGGCTGCGCCGACGTCGCCGCGCCAGCGGCGATGAACTGTCGTTCAGGTCTCGCTCAGCGGCGATGCGCAATCCCGAGCGCGAGGTCCATTACTTCCGGCTGCGCGTGCTGGTCGCGATGGCCTTCGTGCTTGTTCTGCTTCACGCTGCTGGGTGGGCGGTTCGCATGGCTGCAGGTGGTGAAACACGAGGCCTATCTGGCGCAGGCCGAGCTCAACCGCATCGCCGTGCTGCCGGTGTCGCCGAATCGCGGCCTGATCAAGGATCGCTACGGCCGCATCATTGCCCGCAATTACTCCGCCTATACGCTCGAGATCACGCCGGCCAAGGTCGCGAACCTGGAGGAGACGATCGACGAACTGGCGCAGGTGATCGAGGTGCAGGCGCGCGACCGCCGCCGCTTCCGCAAGCTGATGGAGGACACCAAGCGCTTCGATTCGGTGCCGATCCGCACCCGGCTGACCGACGAGGAAGTGGCCCGCTTCGCGGCGCAGCGCTACCGCTTTCCAGGGGTCGAATTGCGCGCTCGCCTGTTCCGCGACTACCCGCTCGGTGCGACTGGCTCGCACATGCTGGGATACATCGGCCGCATCTCGCAGCGCGATCTCGAGCGCATCGAGGCGATGGCGGATCCGGCGGCGTATCAAGGCACGGAGCACATCGGCAAGCTCGGCATCGAACAGAAATACGAGGAGGAGCTGCACGGCACGACCGGCTACGAAGAGGTCGAGATCACGGCCGGTGGGCGCGCGGTGCGCACGCTGAAGCGCACGCCGTCGCTGCCCGGCAACAACCTGACGCTTTCGATCGACATCGAGCTGCAGCAGGTGGTCGAAAAGGCCTTCGGCAAGCGTCGTGGCGCGCTGATCGCGATCGAACCGGCGACCGGGGACGTACTGGCCTTCGTATCGATGCCCAATTTCGATCCCAACCTGTTCGTCGACGGCATCGACCCGAAGCACTGGGACGAACTTAACGTCGACCCCGACAAACCGCTGCTGAACCGCGCGCTGCGCGGAACCTATCCGATCGGGTCGACCTACAAGCCGTTTCTGGCGATGGCGGCGCTGCATACGGGCAAGCGGCGGCCTGAGCAGGTGATCCAGGACAACGGCACCTTCGCGTTCGGCAACCGCGTATTCCGCGACTCGAACAAGGTGCCGCTGGGCCCCGTGAACATGCACGCGTCGATCGTCAGGTCGAGCGACATCTACTACTACATGCTCGCCAATGATCTCGGCGTCGACACGATCCACGACTTCATGAAGCCGTGGGGTTTCGGCCAGATCACCGGGATCGACGTCGAGGGCGAGCAAACCGGCGTCCTGCCGTCGAGCGCGTGGAAGGAGCGTCGCTTCAAACAGAAGTGGTACGCGGGCGAGACCATTTCGATCGGCATCGGCCAGGGCTACAACGCATTCACGCTGCTGCAGCTGGCGCACGCGACTGCGAACCTCGCCAACGATGGCGTGGTGATGAAGCCGCATCTGGTCAAGGAAGTCGAGGACCTGCGCACCGGGGAACGGCGGCTGACCGTCCCGAAGGAGAGCTATCGCATCGACGTCAAGCCGGAGCACATGAAGTTCGTTCGCGACGCGATGGTCGACGTCAACATCAGCGGCACCGGCCGGGTGGCCTTCCAGGGCGCCCCGTACAAGGTCGGCGGCAAGACCGGCACGGCGCAGGTGGTCAGCATCAAGCAGGGCGAGAAGTACAACGAGGCGAAGGTGGCCGAGCGCAACCGCGACCATTCGCTGTTCATCGCTTTCGCGCCGGCCGAGGAGCCGAAGATCGCGATTGCGGTGCTGGTCGAAAACGGCGGCTTCGGCGCGCGTGCTGCGGCGCCGATCGCGCGCGCCGCGATCGATTACTACCTGCTCGGCAAGAAGCCCGCCGGGCCGGCGCCCAGCGATGACGGACCCGACGACGAGGAAGTGCCGCGTACGGTCGCAGTCGCGCCCGGCACGCCGCATCGAGGCATGCCATGAACCAGGGCAGCGCCGCGCGCCGTGTCGGCCTCTGGGTCCGGCCCTACATCACGGTATTCGACCCGCCGCTGATCGCGATCGTCGGCTGTCTCTGCGTGATCGGCATCGTCACGCTGTACTCGGCCGGCAACGACTTTCCGTGGCGGGTCAGCGACCAGCTGCGCAACTTCGGCGTCGCGCTCGCGGTCATGTTCGTCATCGCGAATGTCTCGCCGCAGATGCTGATGCGGCTCGCGGTGCCGATTTATCTGGTCGGGCTCGCGCTGCTGGTCGCGACCGCAGCCAACGGCGTGATCGTCAAGGGCGCCCAGCGCTGGCTCGACATCGGTGTCGGACGCATCCAGCCTGCGGAGATCATGAAGCTCGGCCTGCCGCTGATGCTCGCGTGGTACTTCCACAAGCGCGAAGGCAGCCTGCGCACGCTCGATTTCGTGGTTGCCGCACTGATCGTGCTGGTGCCGGTCGGACTGATCGTCAAGCAGCCCGATCTGGGCACCGCGCTGCTGGTGCTGGCCGCCGGCTCGTTCGTGATCTTCTTCGCTGGACTGCCGTGGAAGTGGCTTGCGGTGATGATCGTCGGCGGCATCGCGACGCTGCCGCTCGCCTGGACACTGATGCACGACTACCAGCGCGAGCGCATCCTGACGCTGATCGATCCGTCCACCGACCCGCTCGGCAAGGGCTTCCATACGCTGCAGGCGATGATCGCGATCGGCTCCGGGCGGCTTGCTCGGCAAGGGTTGGATGCAGGGAACGCAGACGCACCTGGAGTTCATCCCGGAGCGCACCAGCGACTTCATCTTTGCGGTCTACTCGGAGGAGTTCGGACTCGTCGGCAATGCGGTGCTGGTGGTGCTTTTCATCGCGCTCGTATGGCGCGCTCTCGCGATCGCGCTGAACGCGCCGACACTGTTCGCGCGGCTGCTCGCTGCAGCGATCGCGCTGATCATCTTCACCTATGCGTTCGTCAACATGGGCATGGTGAGCGGCATCCTGCCGGTGGTAGGCGTGCCGCTACCCTTCATCAGCTATGGCGGCACCGCACTGGTCACGCTCGGCATGGCCTGCGGCATGCTGATGTCGATCGCGGCCAACCGCAAGCTGGTCCAGAGCTGATGCATTGCGGCGCACGACGCTGGCCGGTCGTGGCGCTGATGGCCCTGATCACGGCGTGCGGCACTACGCCGCCAAAAAAATCGGTCTACTACCAGGACGACGGACCGCCGGAACGCGTGCCGGCCGATGTCGCCGCGGTTCCGGACGCGGTGCCGCGCGTCGAGCCGCCGTACCGCGCGGCAAGCCGGCCCTACGTCGCGCTCGGCCGCAGCTATACGCCGCTGACCGGCGATCCGCAGTTCCGCCAGCGAGGCCTGGCGTCGTGGTACGGCAAGCAGTTCCACGGCAGCCGCACGGCCAACGGCGAGACCTACGACATGTTTGCGATGACGGCAGCTCATCCGACACTGCCTATACCGAGCTACGTGCGCGTCACCAACGTGCGCACCGGGCGCAGCGTCATCGTGCGCGTCAACGATCGGGGGCCGTTCAAGGCCGACCGCGTGATCGACCTGTCGTACGCCGCAGCCACCAAGCTCGGTATCGTCGCCACGGGCACCGGCGAAGTCGAGGTCGAACGCATTACGATGACGCAGATCGCGAGCGGCGACTGGCGTCGCGGCGACGGCGCGCGCACCGACACCGCCGTAGCCGCAGCCTCGATGCCGCAGACCGCCGCCAGCGCTGCGACGCCCGCGATTGCGGCGGCTCCCGTGACTACAACGGAGGTGCCTGCGACGATGGTGACACCGGTCGCGGCCGACGCCTCAGCAGTTGCGGCCGGCGCGCCGCGCGAGCTTCCAACGATCCCAGCGGCGGCGCCGACGCCGCGCGTCTGGAGCGTGCAGCTTGGCGTGTTTGCGCAGGAAGGCAACGCTGAGGCGCTGGCCGGGCGGGCGTCGGCCTTGCTCGCCTTTGCGGACGCGCCAGCCGATGGCGCGGCGGCGCGCGCGATCCGCGTCGAGCGCGACGGTGCGGTCTACCGGGTGCTGGTCGGCAATGGCGATCGGGCGTCGGCGCAAGCGCTCGCACGCGAACTCGAACGGTTGCTCGACCGACCGACGACGCTGGTGCAGCGCTAGCGCTTTCCCTTCAGGCCGATGGCCACTTCGTAAACCGTGGCCCGCGGCACGCCCGTCACCCGGCTCACGACGGCTGCTGCGCGCGCCGGCGTCAGATCGTCGAGCAGTGCCTCGAGCCAGCGCAGCCCTGCGTCGTCGAGCGCGCTGACCGGCTGCGACACGGCAGCATCGATGACCACGACGTATTCGCCGCGCTCGTCGATGTCCGCCTGCGCGAGTTCCGCGGCGCGCAGCGTGCGGATCGATTCGAACTTCTTCGTGAGCTCGCGAGCGATGACGACGCGCCGCTCCGGCGCCAGCGAGGACCCCAGATCCTGCAGCAGCGCGGCGATCCGGTGCGGCGCCTCGAACAGCACCGCGGCGTCGGCGTGAGCGGCGATCGCCTGCAGCACGCGTGCGCGTTCGCGCGGCGCGGCCGGCAGGAAGCCGACAAAGCGGAAGGTCGAGGTTCCAAGCCCGGCGGCCGAGATAGCGGCGAGCGCGCTGCTGGGGCCGGGCACCGGAATCACGCGATGGCCGGCTTCGAGCATGGTCCGCACGATCAGCGCACCGGGATCGGAGACGGCCGGCGTGCCGGCGTCGGTGACCAGTGCCACGCGACCGCCGGCGGCAAGCCGCGCGAGGATGTCGGCAGCCGCGGCCCGCTCGTTGTGCCGGTGCGCAGCGATCAGCGTTGTGGCGATGCCGAAGCGGGCCAGCAGCGGGCCGGTGACGCGGGTGTCCTCGGCTGCGATCGCGTCAACATGTCCGAGCACCCACCAGCCGCGCAACGTGAAGTCGCCTGCATTGCCGATCGGCAGCGCCACTACATACAATGCACCAGCCGGCAAATCCTGCTCGGCCAGTCCTGCCCGCCGGATCAGGTCGTCTTGTTCACTGTGGACTGCGCCTGAACCCATGGATCCTTCGACGCTCGTGGCGATGTTGGTGCGAAGCCTGCTGCTGGCCGCGGCTAGTGTCGCATGTGCAGTTCACGCACAGGACACGCCTGCGCAGGCGCCGCGGACTGAAGAGCGCCCCGCCATGCGGCCGGCCGTGGTGCTGCTGATGCTGCCGGCGCAGTCGACTGCGTTTGCCAAGTCGGCCGAGGCCGTGCGGCAGGGCTTCATGGCCGCACACGCGGCCAGCGGCGATGACGTCGTCGTCGATCTCGTCGAGGTCGGCGCCGGCGCACAGACGCTGTCAGGCGCGGTGGCTGCGGCGGCCGAGCGGGGCGCGGCCGTGATCGTCGGCCCGCTGCCGCGGTCCGAGGTCAGCGAGGTCATCGAAGGTGGCACGACCAGCGTGCCGCTGGTGGCCCTGAATTTTCCGGAAACCGACGGCATCGCGCCCGCGTCGACGCTCGCGATCGGACTTTCGCTCGAGGTAGAGGCGCAACATATGGCCCGGATCGCACTGGCCGAGTTCGTCGCGGCGCGCAGCGCCGACACGCGGACACGCATTGCGATCATCGCGCGGGCCGGCGCGCTGGAACGCCGCATCGCGCAGGCGTTTCAGTCGGCGCTGCGCGCGGAGGGCGAAGTGCCGCGGCTGATCGAATGGGCACCGGAGTCGGCGCGGGCGGTGGCGAAAGAACTCGCCGCGACGCCGCTCGACGCCGTTTTTCTCGCCCTGACGGCGCGCGACGCCGCCCAGGTGCGCGCGCTGATTCCGCGTGGTGCGCAGGTGTTCGGCACTTCGCTGCTCAACGCGGGGGACCCGCGCACGTCGCCCGATGCTGCGACGCTGGCGCACGACCTCGAAGGCGTTCGCTTTGTTGACATGCCGTGGCTGCTCGAGCCCGACCACAGCGGTGTGATGGTGTATCCGCGACCGGCAGAGCCACTCACGATCGAACTCACGCGGCTCTATGCGTTCGGCATCGACGCCTATCGCATCGCGATCGCCTGGATGAAGGGCGACCGCCGCTTCGAGCTCGACGGCGTGACCGGGCGGCTGCGCGTCGACCGCGCGAACTCGCTGCGCGTCGAACGTATCCCGCTGGTGGCGACCTACCGGGGCGGCGAACTCAGGCGCGTGGACGTGGCACGCTGATGACGACGCGCGGCGGTCGAACCGGTCGGCCCGTCACTGCGGTACGCACGCCGAAGCAGCGGGCCGGCGACGCGGCCGAGGAAGCTGCCGCGCGCCATCTGAGCGCGCGCGGGTTGACGCTGCTGGCCCGCAATGCGCGCTATCCGGAAGGCGAGCTCGATCTCATTATGCGTGAACGCGACGTTCTGGTATTTGTCGAAGTCCGGATGCGCTCCGGTTTCGCTTTCGGGGGCGCGGCGGCCAGCGTCGACCGCTTCAAGCAGAAGCGGCTGCAGCGTGCCGCCCAGCACTGGCTGTTGCAGCATCATGGCGAGCGCTGGCCGCCATGCCGGTTCGACGTGGTGACCGTGCAGGGCGATGGCACAATCGAGTGGATCCGCGACGCTTTCGCGGCATAGGAGCGAGCAACAACATGAAGCAGAGGCTTCTGCATGTCGCGTGCGCAGCCGTCATCGGTGCACACGCCGTCGGCTGTGCACCGCTGATCGTCGGCGTGGTCGTCGCCGGCACCGCACTGGTCGCCACGGATCGGCGCACGACCGGCTCGCAGCTTGATGACCAGACGATCCAGCTGCGCGTTGCCAACGAGCTCTCGACGGCGTTCAGCAAGCTGCCGGTGCACATCAATGTCAACAGCTTCGACCGCAAGGTGCTCCTGACCGGAGAAGTGCCCGACGAGGCCGTCAAAGCGCGCGCCGGCGAATTGACGACCGCCTCGCAGAACGTGCGCGCGGTCGTCAACGAGCTGGCGATCGCCCCGCCGAGCTCGCTCGGCGATCGCACCAATGACACCACGCTCGCGACCAAGGTACGTGCCGCCTTCGTGAACACGAAGGAGATTGCGTTCAACTCGATCGAGATCGTCTGCGAGCGCGGAGTCATTTACCTTCTCGGGCTCGTCACCGACCAGGAAGGCCAGATCGCCGCGATCGTCGCCAGCAAGGTCTCCGGAGTGAAGCAGGTGGTCAAGGTCTTCGACTACGCCACGCGCGAAGAGATCGACCGCAGGCGCGCGATCTCGTCCTCGGGCGCGACGCCGACCGCACCGGCATCGCCGTCTACATCGCAGCCGGCGACTACGCCGACGAAGTAGCGGCGCGCTCGAGCCGTCATTCGTCGACAGGCGGGGAGCGACGTCCGCGTACGCCGGCTCGACGGGCGCGCCGTGATCGGCGGATCCGCGGTGATCAACGGTCATCCTGTCCATTGCATTGCGGCCACCTTGACTTATAGTCCGCCGCTCGCGTGTTGAGCTGCCCGATTGAACGGGCAGCCGGGAATGCGAAGGAGACTCCATGGGCTGGATCATCGTGCTCGTCGTCATCGCAGTCGCCGTCTTCTGGGCGGTCGGTGCGTACAACCGCCTGGTCAGCCTGCGCAACAAGTTCAAGAACGCGTTCGCGCAGATCGACGTGCAGCTCAAACGCCGCTACGACCTGATTCCGAATCTGGTCGAGACCGCGAAGGGCTACATGAAGCACGAGCGCGAGACGCTCGAAGCGGTGATCTCGGCGCGCAACTCGGCCGTCACCGCGAACGCCGCGGCAGCCGCCGACCCGGGCAGCGCGAGCGCGATGCAGGGACTGATCGCCGCCGAGGGGGCGCTGTCGGGCGCGCTGTCGCGGCTGTTCGCGCTGGTGGAGGCCTATCCCGATCTCAAGGCGAACCAGAACATGATGCAGCTGTCCGAGGAACTGACCGCGACCGAGAACAAGATCTCGTTCGCGCGCCAGGCCTTCAACGATGCCGTGATGAGCTACAACACGGCGGCGCAGCAGTTCCCGACGAACGTGATCGCCAGCGCCTTCTCCTTTGGCCCGGCGAGCTGCTGCAGGCGACCGAAAGCGACGACGAGCGCAGCCCGGTCCGCGTGCAGTTCTGAGCTCGGAACCGTCTCGACACGCAGCACAGCGACCGGCGCTGATCCGCGGCGATCGTTCCGACCGGCCGCTCCGATGAATTTCTTCGAGCAGCAGGAGCTGGCCCGCCGCAACAGCCGGCGGCTGATCGTCCTGTTCGCACTGGCGATCGTGGCGATCGTCGTCGCGGTCAACGTGGCGGCAACGCTGCTGTATCAGTTCTTCGTGCTGCCTGCCGCGGCGCGCGGCATCGGCGCGCAGCTGCCGCACGGTTTCTACTTCACCAACACCGTCGTCGTCGTCGGCCTGATCCTGGGCGGGACCTGGCTCGAGATGAGCCGGCTGCGGGCCGGTGGCAGCGCCGTGGCGCAAAGGGTCGGCGCGCGCGCGGTCGACCCGTCGACGCGGGACGCACTCGATCGGCGGCTGCTGAATGTCGTCGAGGAAATGGCGATTGCGTCCGGCGTGCCGGTGCCGCGCGTCTTCGTGATGGACAACGAAGACACGATCAACGCGTTTGCCGCGGGGCATTCGATCGATGATGCGGTCGTGACGGTGACGCGCGGCACGTTGACGCGGCTCAATCGCGACGAACTGCAGGGCGTGATCGCGCACGAGTTCTCGCACATCCTGAACGGCGACATGAAGCTCAATCTGCGGCTGATCGGCGTGCTCTACGGCCTGCTGATCGTTGCTCTCGCCGGGCGCGTTCTGCTCGAGATCGGTGGCCGCAGCCGTGGTGGCAGCGACCGCAGCAGCAGCGGCGCGATCATGGTGCTGTTCGCTGCGGGGCTGCTGCTGTGGATGCTCGGCTACATCGGCGTCTTCTTCGGTCGCCTGATCAAGGCCGGCGTCTCACGGCAGCGCGAATACCTGGCTGATGCAAGCGCCGTGCAGTTCACCCGCAATCCGGACGGCATCGGCGGTGCGTTGCGCAAGATCGCCGGGCTGTCGCGCGAGACCGGGCTTGGTTCGCGCATCGATCATCCGCAGGCCGAGTCGCTGTCGCACCTGTTCCTCGGCGCCGCGCGGCCGAATTTCGCGCGCGGGCTGTTCGCGACGCATCCGCCGATGGAAGAACGGCTGCGTCGCATTTACGGACATGCGATAGAAGCGTTACCGGCGCCGGAAAACGCGGTCGCGCTTGCGCTCGGCGGCCTGCAGACATCATCTCCGGCCCATGCCGAGCCAACGATCGAGTACGTGCCTGCGACGCGCCCGGCCACTGCCGCTGCGATCAAGCGCCTGCCCGCCAGCAGCAGTCCGGTCGCCGCGCTGGTGCACGCAGGCAGCACGGCAGCGCCCGGCGTCGCGCTTGCGGTCGCGGACCATGTGACCGCGGACATCGGCACCGTGCGCCCGCGACAGTCGGACTTCGCGCTCGATACAGCGCAGCGAACATTGCTGGACGCGCTGCGGCGCGCGGCCGCGGACAGCACCCGCGCGCAGCTGCTCGTCCTGGCGTTGCTGGTGGACAAGGAGCGCACGCTGCGCGAGCAACAGCGCACGCTGATTGCCGAAGCCTATGGTGCCGAAGCGGCACAGATCGTCGATGGTGAACACGAGCGGATCCAGCGGTTGCCGCCCGGCGCCCGGCAGCCACTCGCAGACGTCGCAATGCCGGCGCTGCGCCGACTGCCGCGCGAGGCACGCGCTGCGCTGCTGCGCACCGCGCACCTGCTGGTCGTCGCGGACGGGCGCGTCACGGTGCGCGAGTTCCTGCTCTTCAGCATCCTCAAGCGCCGGCTCGGCCCGGAAGCGAGCCGACCGGTCGCGGTGAAGTTCAACTCACTGCTGCCGCTGGCAGCCGAAGCGGGCCTGGTGCTGTCGCTGGTCGCGGCGGTCCGATTGCCGGAGCGCCCGGAACACGCATTCAACGCCGGCGCTGCTGCTGTTGCGCGGCATCGATCCCGCCTTCGTGCCCGCGGCAGCGGTGCGCCTCGACGACGTGTCGGCGGCTCTTGCGCGGCTCAACGAGCTTGCGCCGCTCGTCAAGCCGCAACTGATCAAGGCTGCCACTGCGGTGGCGTTCGTCGACGACGAGACCAACTGGCAGGCGGCGAGCACGCTGCGCATGATCTGCGCCGCGCTCGATGCGCCGCTGCCGCCGCAGGTGCTGCAGGCCGAAGCTGGTTAGACGCGCGACAAACGAAACCCCGGCAACTTGCCGGCGAAGTCCGCTGCTCACTAAATCGAGCCAGCCGTCACGAGCGTCGACTGCGACGCCAGTCCCGAACGCGGAGGCGGCTTGCCCTTATTTTGGCGGGGCGACGACAACACCGCGCAGCCCGGCCCGATCGATTGCGGCCTTGACCTGGCCGTTCGCCTTTTCCATCTCAATGAAGTTGGCGACATATGAAGCTGCGGCGGGGTTCCGTCCCTTTGGAACGCCGGCTCCGATCGGTTCAACCAAGAAGCGTCCATCGAGTACGCGGCTACCTGGCAGCTTCTCGGCCTCCACATACAGCGCCGTCTTGGTCGATGCAACCGCGTCGACTTTTGCGGATTTGAGCAGCGAATACAGCTCCGAGGCGTTCGGTGCGCGAATCAGTTCAGCGCTCTTCAGTGTCCGGGACAGATGCAGATCGGATCCTCCCTTTTCGAGCACCGCTATGCGAACCCCGGACCGGTCGATGTCCGAGATACTGACGATCGGAGAGCCGGGACGGACGAGGTAGCCGAGTTCGACCTCCATGTACGGAGACGAAAAGTCCAGTGCCGTCGCTCGCTCCGCATTGATGCCCATCAGCGCGACATCAACCTCGCCGCCCTTTGCGCCCGCCAGCAGCGCGGTGACATTCGAGTACGACAAGGGCTCGAGCGGTACTTCGAGGCGCCGGGCGAGGTCGTTGCCGAGATCAACCGCAATGCCCTTCAGGTCTCCAGTCGCCGGGTCCTTGGTCGCGTATATCGACGTCGAGACGAACGCCACTCGGAGCTTGCCGGTAGGAGCCAGCGCTGCTTTCGCATCCCGGCTTGGCGCGGTGTTCACGCCCGCGCAACCGGCGATAAGTCCCGCGAGAGTTACCGCCAACAGCGCACAGCGCATGTTCATCAGGACCTCGCTACGGTATTCCAGGATGCGTCAGCTAGGTGCTCACCGGAATGACCCCGGCGGCGTGCGCCTGCTGGTCGGCGTGGTAGCTCGAGCGCACCATCGCCCCGCAGGCCGCGTGCGTGAACCCCATTTTGGCCGCTGCCGACCTCGAAGCTGCGGAAGACGTCCGGATGCACGTAGCGCCGCACCGGCAGGTGATGCGCGGACGGCGCGAGGTATTGCCCGATCGTCAGCATGTCGACGTCGTGTGCGCGCAGATCGCGCATCACCTCGAGGATCTCCTCGTCGGTCTCGCCGAGGCCGACCATCAGTCCGCTCTTGGTAGGTACTCCGGGCACGCGCTGCTTGAACTGCCGCAGCAGCGCCAGCGAATGCCGGTAGTCCGACCCCGGCCGCGATTCGCGGTACAAGCGCGGCACCGTCTCGAGGTTGTGGTTCATCACGTCCGGGGGCGCGGCCACGAGGATGTCAAGCGCGCGCTCGAGCCGGCCGCGGAAGTCCGGCACCAGCACCTCGATCCGCGTCGACGGCGACAGCCTGCGCGTGGCGCGGATGCAGTCGACGAAGTGCTGCGCGCCGCCGTCCTTGAGGTCATCGCGATCGACCGATGTGATGACGACGTAGTTCAGCTTCAGCGCCGCAATCGTCTGCGCCAGGTTCTGCGGCTCATCGACGTCGAGCGGATCCGGCCGGCCGTGGCCGACGTCGCAAAATGGGCAACGGCGCGTGCACTTGTCGCCCATGATCATGAAGGTCGCCGTCCCCTTGCCGAAGCATTCGCCGATATTGGGACACGACGCCTCTTCGCACACGGTGTGCAGGCGGTGCTCGCGCAGGATCGACTTGATCTCGTAGAACCGCGTGGCCGGTGAGCCAGCCTTGACGCGAATCCATTCCGGCTTGCGCAGCGCCTCAGCGGCGGGCACTGGCTTGATGTCGAACTTCCGAAAGACCTTGCCAGTCTTCGCTTCGCCCTTGAGCTTGGCGTAGGGGTCGCGCGCGGCAGGCGGAAACTCGTTGGACATGGACGGGGCTCCTATCGCGGCCCTGATCGACTCGTGGACCCGAAGTGTAGATCGTCGTCTGCGGCCGACCTGCGCTCAGCCGGCGAGGTGCGCGACCAGCCGCTCAGCCAGCCGTGCACCGACAGCGCTGCGGTCAGCCGCGACCCCGAGCGTGGCCAGATCGACAGTGGTCAGCGCCGCGTAACCGCACGGGTCGATCCAGGCGAATGGCGTGAGATCCATCGCCACGTTAAGCGCGACGCCGTGATAGCTGCAGCCGCGTGCGATCTTGATGCCGAGCGCGGCGATCTTCGCCAGCCCGGTGAATTCGCCCTGCGAGGTTGCGCCCGCCCACGGCACGAAGACGCCGGGCGCGCCCCGCACCCGGCGCGCATCGACGCCGTAGCTCTCGAGCGTCTGGATGACCGACTGCTCGATGCGGTACACAAGCTCCTTGACGAAGATCCGGCGGCGCCGGAGGTCGACCAGCGGATATGCAACGATCTGGCCCGGCCCATGGAACGTCACCTGTCCGCCTCGGTCGGTGTTGACGACCGGGATCTCGCCGGCGCCGCGCAGATGTTCATGGCGGCCCGCCTGGCCGAGCGTGTACACCGGCGCGTGCTCGACCAGCCACAGTTCGTCCTGCTGACCCCGAGTCGCGCTCTTCGGTGAACTGCCGCATCGCCTGCCACGTCGGCACATACTCGGCGCGGCCGAGGTCGCGCACGATCATCGCTTCGACCCTGTCATCGATCAGAGGACGACCTTCACCATCGGGTGGCTGGTCAGCGCACGATAAAGTGCGTCGAGTTGCTCGCGCGACACCGCGCGCACGGTGGCCGTCAGCGACAGGTAGTTGCCGTCTTTGGAAGTGCGCATCTCCAGCGTCGCGGCGTCGAAATCGGGCGCGTGCTGCAGCACCACCTCGACGATGGCCTGCGCAAATCCATCGTCCCGGCGCCCCATGATCTTGATCGGAAAGTCGGTCGGGAATTCGAAGCCTTTCGGCCGCGTCGCCGTGCCAGGCGTCGGCGGGTCCGACGGATCGTCGGTGTCCCACGGTGGCTTCACAACCTGCTCCGCGCCGATCCGCGGCCTGACCGCGCAGTGCGGTCAGGCCGCACGGGCATCGCGCGCTCCGCGCGCCGAACGTCGCTCGGCCCAGCGCAGCGCTTCGGCACGCTTATCGGCCTGAAGCCACGTCCGCATCTGTCGATACAGCGGACCCGGAAGACCCTTACCGACGGGCCTGTCCATCAAGCACGGTGATCGGCAGCACTTCACGGCCCGAGGAACTCAGCCACAGTTCGTCGGCTGTACTGAGCTCGGCCGCTTCGATCTGTCGCAGTTCCGCCGCAAGGCCGTGCCGTCGCGCCAGTTCGTAGGTCGCATCGCAGGTGATGCCCGGCAGGATCTCCACCGATTTGAGTGGCGCGCACAGCCGGCCGTCCTTGATCAGCATCACATTGGCGCTTGATGCTTCCGTCAGGAACCCGTTGCGCAACATCACGGTCTCGAATGCGCCGTGGTCGGTGGCGTATTGCTTCATCAGCACGTTGCCGAGCAGCGACGTGCTCTTGATATCGCAGTGCAGCCAGCGCTCGTCGGCGTGCGTGACGACCGCCACGCCGTGTTCGATCTGCTCGGCAGGGATCTCGGCCCACGGCGACGTGTTGACGAACACCGTCGGAGCGACACCGGCCGGAAATGCGTGATCGCGGCGCGCAACGCCGCGCGTGAGCTGCAGATAGACCGACTGACGTGGCCACGGATGGCGATCGATGATCTCGTCGAGCAGATCGAGCCACTGCTCGACATTGTGGGGATTCGCCAGCCGGATCGCATCGCAGCTGCGCTGCAGCCGTTCGAAGTGCGCGTGTGCGCGATACGGCGCGCGCAGCCCGTCGACCGTATCCACCGGGATCACCTCGTAGACCCCGTCGCCGAAGATGAACCCGCGGTCGAGCACCGGGACGGTTGCTTCGGCCAACGGTCGCCACTCACCGTTCAAAAAGCAGGTCGCTTCGGTCCATTCCATCAGTTTCGCCTCCGCCACCACAGCCTGACCGCATCGTACGCGCGCCCGAAAAGTCCCGCCGGCTGCACCGCTTCGAGTGCGACAACCGGCACATTGGCAAGGGTTTCTCCTTCGGCCACGATCTTCAGTCGACCAACGGTTTCACCCTGTGCCAGCGGAGCGAGCAGTGGATCCGGCCTTTCAAGCGCGGACTTCAGGCCGCGCTCGCCGAGACGCTGCAGCTGCGCGGTCGGAGCCGTGATGTAGACATCGCGGTCGGGACCGATAGGCACTTCGGAGCGGTCACCCTTCCAGACCTCCGGTCGTGCGAGCACGCTGCCACGCCGGTGCACGAGGACTGTGTCATGCGCGCTGTAGCCGTAGTTGAGCAGCCGCAGTGCATCCTGTGCACGCACCGCGTCGCTCGGCGCACCGAGGAGCACCGCCACCAGGCGCCGCTCGAACGACGAGCTGCCAGCGCCGCGCGGCCGCGACGCAGTCGCGACGATCGAATAGCCGCTGGCTTCGAGATGCCCGGTCATCAGCCCGTCGACGGTTGGATCGCTCCAGAGCAGCCGGTTGCGATTCGACTGCGTGATGCGGTTGTAGGTGAACTCGCGTTCACGGAACAGTGGCGCGTATTGCGGGAAGTCGGCCTGCAGTCGCGCGGCCAGCCGCGCCAGGTCGCGGGCCGAGCTGTACTGCTGCGGGTCGGAGAGTCCCGTCGGATTGGCGTAGTGGGTGTCGCGAAGGCCGAGGCGCTGTGCCTCGGCATTCATCCGATCGACGAAGGCGGCCTGCGAGCCAGCGGCGTGTTCGGCCAGCGCAACGGCGGCGTCGTCGGCCGAGACGATGATCATGCCGCGCAGCAGTTCCTGGACCGTGACCGAACGTCCCGGCTCGATGAACATCCGCGCTCCTTCTCGGCCCGGCGCTGCGAACGCGGCGCGCGAGACGACAACTGTGTCATCGAGCGCGATGCGCCTTTCGGCGATCGCGAGAAAGGTGACATAGGCGGTCATCAGCTCGACCAGCGATGCCGGCTCGAGCCGACGCGTCGGCTCGTGTGCGGCCAAAGTCGCGCCGCTGGCGCCGTCGAGCAGCAGCCACGCGCGTGCCGACAGGGCTGGAGCCTGCGCGGCGGCCGAGGCGGCCAGCAAGTACGAGGTCAGCGCGAGCGCGCGACCGATGGCAACGGGACTGAGGGACACAGGGCAAGCGCAGGCGGATTCGCCCCGCGCTGCTGCATACGATAGCGCGAGGCGCGACGAGTTCCGGCGCGGAGCTGCTAGCGCTTGCGCAGTGCGCGGAGGTATTCGGCGGCGGCGGCCGCCCCCATCGCGGCAGTCACAAAGCGCTCGGCTTCGCGCACGCGTTCGCGAAAGTCCTCGATCGTGCGGCAACTCTCGATCCGCATCGAGAGCACTTCGGCATCGGGACCGAGCCGATCGGTCAGCTCGCGCACCGCCCGGCGCTTGGCTTCCTCGAGCGTCATCGGGTTGGCTTCTTCGCTTCCCGATGGGCCCTGCGTCGTCGGCATTGCGTCGACTTCGCGGCCGGCAACCGTCGGCACATCGAGCGCGTGGCTTGACGTGTAGCGATGAATCAGACCGGCCGATTCCAGCTGCGCGATCACGCCGTCGATCTCGCCCGGGCGCAGAAGCACCGCAGAGTTCGTCGACAGTGCGCTTGCCGTCGACCATGATCAGCACCCGGCGCGACGTCATCGACAGTTGCGCACTGCGTGTGGCGATTTCGGCAATGCCCTTGGGTGTCTTGGTGTAGACGACTGACCCGTCCATGTGTCCCCGTCGCCGTCTGCGGCGATCTCGCTTGTGCCGGTGCCGCGCCGAGCGCGACACCGTGCAGGACTTTTAATGGCTTTGTCCGACGGCGTCAAATAGCAGCATGCCGCGAATGTAGGCGCTTATTCGCGCTTTCAAGGTCGCAAGTCGTCGATGGAAAAAGTGGTCGGCGCCCGGAATCACCAGTACCGGCAGGCCCTGTGGCCTGGCCCAGTCCAGAACCGCAGCCAGTGTGATCGTGTCGTCGTGCTCGCCGTGAATCACAAGAGCCTCGGGGCTGACATCGGGCATCGGCCATTTGCCCGCCGCGGCACCGACCAGCACCAGCGCATCTGCGGGGTGTCCTGCGCGAGCGAGCACCTGCGCAGCGTTTGCGGCGACGAAGCTGCCGAACGAGAACCCGCACAGCGCCAGGCGCGGTGTCGGCGCGAGCAGCCCGCGGACACCTTCGAGCACGGGGACGGTGCGCAAAACGTGCAGGAAGTCTTCGGTCTCGCCCCGGCCGTCGTCATGTGCGCCGGCAGAGGCGCCGACGCCGCGGAAATTGAACCGCACCGCGAGCCAGCCGAGGGCGGCGAAGGCGCGCGCGACGGTCGCCGCGACCTTGTTGTCCATCGTGCCGCCGTAGAGCGGGTGCGGATGCGCGACGACCGCGAGGCCAGGGGCCGGTTGCGCACTCGGCCAGTCGAGCGTCAGTTCGATCTGACCTGCTGCGCCGGCGATCAGTCGCTTCTCGACGCGCGGCGCCATCAAATGCGAAGTCGATCGACGACGCGGCCGTTAACCAGATGCGAGTCGACGATCTCGTCGATGTCGTGGCTATCGACGTAGGTGTACCAGACCGCTTCCGGGTAGACGACGATGCAGGGACCTTCGTCGCAGCGATCCAGGCAGCCGGCCTTGTTGATGCGCACGTTGCCGGCGCCGCTCAGGCCAAGCGCCTTGACGCGTTCCTTGGCGTGTTGCTGCATTTCGGCCGCGTGATGACGTCCGCAGCAGGCGGCGCCTTCCTCGCGCTCGTTCAGGCAGAAGAACACGTGATGCTTGTAGTGGCTCATGCGCGGCAGTCTTAAACCGGGATTATAGGAAGGCTCGCGCCTCAGCCGCGGCCGGCCCCGCGCAACGCCAGCGCACCGGCCAGGAAGAGTGGCCACAGCGTCGATAGCCAGCGCGCCAGTGCGTTGAAGTTCAGCAGGCGCCCCTGCCGCCACTCCTGCAGCTGCGCCAGATGATAGGGATTGTCGGGCGTCGCATTGACGGCAATGAGCAGGGCGATTACCGCGACCCATGCGACCGCGACCTGCCAGCGACGAGGGCCTCCGGTGGCGGCCGCGAGTGACAGCACTGCGATCGCCAGGCCGCCGAAGGAACCGGGCGTCATCCACGACAGTGCACGGTCTGGTCCGAACTGCACCGCGTTGGCGATCGATTTCGTCGCGAGTCCCGCCAGGATCAGCCCGGTCAGCAGCCGATAGCGGGGGGCGTCGGCGCGCAGGATCGAGCACAGGGCCAGTCCTGTCGCGAGCGTGGCGGCCGCGATCACGAATGCTTCGGCGAGCACGTACTCGGCCGGGCCGAAGCTCTCGGCATTGAACTGCAGCCAGTGGCCGCCGAGCGCGGTGATGAAGGGTTCGAGCGTGTCACGCAGGTCGCCGTTGCCGAACAGCATCGGCTCGGGGTAGATCTGCGCCGCAGGCCACAGCGCGAGCGCCATCGCGACAGCCGTCGCGTCGCGCTCGAACCAGCGACGCCGCCATTCGAGCAGGCGGCCACGATCGATCAGCGCGGCGCAAAACGGCGCCGTGAATGCTGCACCGGCCAGCGCGCCGAGCGTATTCGTCAGCAGATCGACGTTGGAAGAGATGCGCGTGGGCAGGTAGGTCTGCAGTGCCTCGATGCTGCCGGAGAGCAGTGCGCCCACCAGAGTCGCCAGCGCGATAGCCGCGGCGCCACGCCGTTGCGGGTAGAGCGCCAGCACCGTGAGACATCCGAGAGGCAGATAGGCCGCGATATTGACCGCCAGATCGAAGCTGGTCACATACTGCGGCAGCGGCGCCGTCAGATAGGCGAACGCGTCGATGCCGAGGTCCCGCCATCCCGACCATGGCGTCAGGCCCGAATACAGCAGCAGCATGACGTACACCGCCCACGCCGCGCGTGCGATCGGAGAAGCACGCGTGCGCAGCGATACCAAGCCGGACTGCTCGACCAATGGGCTCATCATGTGCAACGTGCCGGTGCTCGCGGTCTTCGCCGAGCCGATGCTACAGTGCCCCGCTAGCCTGAACGAACTGCGGTCGGTCTGTTCGCGTCGAGCATGCGGGCGCCGACTTTCGAGCCCGTGAGCCAGCACAGCCCCGATACATCCGCTGTCGATCCACCTGTTTCGACCGCACCGCCACTGTCGCGGGCCGCGCTGGAGCGCTGGCTCGCCGAAGCCGGCCTCGCCGAACCGGTCGACGCCGACGTGCAACCCAGCCTCGGCTCGACCAATCAGGAACTGCTGTTGCGCTGCCGCCTGCTCCGGCCTTTCGCGGTGCAGTTGCTGGCGGCGGACGAGCAGACAGCGGGCCGTGGACGCCAGCGGCGTCCCTGGATCGCGCGGCCGCGCACGGCGCTGCTGTTCTCGCTGGCGGTACCGTTGCCGGAGCTAGTGCCGGCCCTGCCGGCGATCATGCCTGCCTGCGGTGCGGCGCTCGCCGACCACTTCATCGCGCGCGGGGTCGAGGCGCGTCTTAAATGGCCCAACGATCTGTTGCTGGAGGGGCGCAAGCTCGGCGGCATCCTGTGCGAACTGGCGGTCGACTCGGATGGGGGGTCAACGCTGGTGATCGGCGTCGGCATCAACGTCCTGCTGGCGCCGGACGACCGCACGCGCATCGATCAGCCCGTGGCTGCGCTGGCAGATGTCCTGCCGGCGCGCCTGCTGGCCGGCGAGCGCGAAGCCTGGATTGCCGCCCTGGCGGCGACCGTGCTCGCGGTGGTGCGCCGTTTCGGCGCGGAGGGTTTCGCGCCCTGGCGCGAGCGCTGCAATGCACTCCTCCAGGCTCGGGGCTTGATGGCCGACGTTATCGATGACGGCAGGACCACCGCCACTGGCCGCATCGTCGAAGTCGATGCCTCGGGTCGTCTGGTGCTCGAGACCGAAAGCGGCATGCGCACCATCCAGGTCGGCGATGTATCGGTGCGGCGCGCGCGGGGTGACGGGACGGCCGGATGACCCTGTTGCTGGATCTCGGCAATACCGCGCTGAAGTGGGCGCAGGCCGAGGGTGAGCGCCTCGGCAGCGCGCAGGTGCAACTGCATCGAGGACGCGCCGCTGGCCTGGAACAACGCCTCGGGCACGCATGGAAGGGCATGGCCTGGAGCGGCCCGGCGCTCGGCTGCAGCGTCGCTGCCTCGGAAGTGCGCGACGCGGTCGAGCGCGCAGTGCGGAACTGCGGCGGTTCGATCCGCTGGCTCGCCGCGCAGGACTGCTACGACGGCGACTTCGTGCTGAAAAACGGGTATCGCACGCCGGGCCAGCTCGGCGCGGACCGCTGGCACGGCATGCTCGGGGCGTGCGAACGACGACCGCGGCGCTCGCTGGTCCTCGTGGCCGCCGGAACGGCGACGACGATCGACTGCGTCGAGTGGCGCGAAGGTGTGGCCCATTTCATCGGCGGCTGTATCGCCCCCGGCACCCAGCTGATGCTCGAGTCGCTGGCGCAGCGCACCGGCGGACTGCCGCATGCGCGCGGCGATGCAGTCGATTTTCCGGACAACACCGATGATGCGATCGTGACCGGTGTGGCGGATGCGCAGACCGGCCTCGCGCTGCGTCTCGTCGAACGCGCGCAGCGGCGTTTTGGCTCGGCTCCCGAGGTTATCGTCAGCGGCGGGGACGCCGACGTGCTGGCTGCGCGGCTGTCCGTGTGCGGCGTGCCTCTGGCGATCGAACATAATCTGGTTCTGGGCGGGCTCGCGCTGCGTGCGCGCACGACCGACCACGGATCGATCTGATGAAACTCGTGTTTCTGCTGCTGCTGCTGCTCAACGTCGCGCTGTTCGCGTGGCAGCAGGGCGCGTTTGGGCACTTTGCCGAGAGCGGCCGCGAACCCGAGCGCATCGCCCGGCAGCTGCAACCTGATCGCATCCGCGTTCTCAGCGAAAAGGACGTCCAGGAACTGCGTGAGCGCGCCAGCCAGGCTCGCGTCGCGAGTGCCGCAGCGCCGACGCCGGCACCGCCCGACCTGTCATTGCCGCAGGCCTGCGTCGAGTTCGGCGACTTTCAGGCGAGCGATGTCGCGCGCGTCGAAGCGGCCTTGCTGCAACTCGGACTCGGGTCGCGGCAGACGGCCCGGCCGGTCGAAGTGCCCGGCTGGTACATGGTCTACCTCCCCCCATTTAAGACGCGACCGGAAGCCGAGCGCGCCGCCGGCGACGTCGCCAAGCGCGGCGTCAAGGACCTTCTGGTGCTGGGCGAAGGGCCGCTCAAGCTCGGCATCAGCCTCGGGTCGTTTCGCGACCCGGAGTTGGCGCGGGCCCATGCAGCGGCGGTCGAAAAACTCGGCGTGCAAAACGTGCGGGTCTCGGACAAACCAAGCCCGGTCACGGCCACTCGCTACCAGTTGCGTGAACTCGATGCCGCTGCCGCACATCAGCTCGCGTCGATTCGCAAGGAGTTTCCGGCACAGTCGATTCGGCCTTGCAGCGGCGGCTGACGGCCACGCCAGGGCTTGAGCTCGACCTCAGTCTTCCCGACGCAGCCGGGCGACGATCGCTTGCTCGAGTTGCGGCAGCAGCGCCCGGCGTGACGCCAGCGATTCGGCGTTGACCGACCGTCGCCGCTCCGACCAGATCGGGCCGGGGAAATGCGTGTCGTCGACGTAGCGCGGGATCAGATGCCAGTGCAGATGCGGCGTCATGTTGCCGAGGCTCGCGACATTCATCTTCTGCGGGGCGAGCACCGCGCGCTGCACTTCCTCGACCGCGAAGACGACGCGCATGAACGCCGCGCGTTCTTCGGCAGAGAGGTCGGTGAGCTCCCTGACGTGCGCGTTCCAGATCACGCGGATAAAGCCCGGATAGTCGGGCTCGTCGACCGCGACGACGCGTACGCGGCCATCGTCGTTGATCAGACGCCCGCCAGGTCCTGAACAGAGTTCGCAGTCAAGGTGGCTCATAAGGCGTCTGCGCAGTTTCGCATGTCCGCACGCGGTGGCCGCAAGTTATGGTGAAATGGCGACCCGCAATTCGCGGTCTTCAAGAGTCAGACCAACCATCAGCATGTCTCCACTGAAAGAAGCGTTGTGCAAATGGTCAGGCCTCGTGCTGGCCGCGGCGGTGTTCGCGCTGTCCGCGTGTGCGAGCACCGAGCGTCCGGCCGGCGAGGGTCGCGTCACTGAAGCCCAGACCGGCAGCAACCTGCCCAAGAAGTCGAGGGATCGGGTGCAGACGTACGATTCAGACGCGGTGCAGCAGCCGCTGCCGCCGATCACACGACCGCCTTCGGGCTCCGGCGGCGGCTAACTACACGAGGACGCGCTCGATACCGCCCGCGTTGGCCTGGTTGACGTAGGCGGGCAGCCACTGGCTGCCGAGCAGGTGCCGCGCCATTTCGACGACGATGTAGTCGGCGTCGACGTCCGCGTCGTCGTTGTAGCGCTTCAGGCCCTGCAGGCATGACGGGCACGACGTCAGGACCTTGACCGCGCCACTGAAGCCGTCGGCACGCAGCGCGGCGGCGCCCTTCTCGACCTCGAGCTCCTTGCGGAAGCGCACTTGCGTGGCGACGTCGGGCCGCGAGATCGCGAAAGTGCCTGACTCACCGCAGCAGCGGTCGCTCTTTTCGATCGCCGTGTGGTCTGCAGTCGCGACGAGGGCGTTGACGGTGACTCATCGGGTCCTGCTGCTTCATCGGACTGTGACACGGGTCGTGGTACATGTAGCGCACGCCGGTGACGCCCTCGATCTTCACGCCTTTTTCCAGCAGGTATTCATGGATGTCGATGATGCGGCAGCCCGGGAAGATCTCCTCGAATTTGTAGCTGAGCAGCTGGTCGTAGCACGTGCCGCAGCTCACCACGACCGTCTTGATGTCGAGGTAATTGAGCGTGTTGGCGACACGGTGGAACAGCACGCGGTTGTCGGTAATGATCTTTTCGGCCTTGTCGAACTGACCGCTGCCGCGCTGCGGGTAGCCGCAGCACAGGTACCCCGGCGGCAGCACGGTCTGCACGCCGACGTGCCATAGCATCGCCTGCGTGGCCAGGCCCACCTGCGAGAACAGGCGTTCGGAACCGCAGCCCGGAAAGTAGAACACCGCTTCCGAATCGCTCGTCGTCCGCTTCGGATCGCGGATGATCGGCACGTAGCGCGCGTCCTCGATGTCGAGCAGCGCCCGCGCCGTCTTGTTCGGCAGTCCGGCCGGCATCTTCTTGTTGACGAAGTGGATCACCTGCTCGGAAATCTTGGGCCGGCCGCCGGTCGTCGCGGGTGGGCGCGTGGTCTGTGCCTTTGCTGCCAGCCTGAACAGTCCGTTGGCGATCCGCTGCGCCTTGTAGCCCCACTGCAGCATCAGCGTCCGCGCCAGCTTGATCGTCTGCGGATCCTTGACGTTCAGGAAGAACATCGAGGCCGCGGTGCCGGCGTTGAACTTCTTCTTGCCCATGCGACGCAGCAGGTCGCGCATCGCCATGCTGACATCGCCGAAGTCGATATCAACCGGGCAGGGCGACAGGCACTTGTGGCAGACGGTGCAATGGTCGGCGACGTCGCCGAATTCGTCCCAGTGCTTGATGCTGACGCCGCGGCGCGTCTGCTCCTCGTACAAGAAAGCTTCAGTCAGCAGCGAAGTCGCCAGGATCTTGTTGCGCGGCGAATAGAGCAGATTGGCGCCCGGTACGTGCGTCGAGCACACCGGCTTGCACTTGCCGCAGCGCAGGCAGTCCTTGATCGCATCGGAGATCGACTTGATGTCGCTCTGCTGCATGATCAGCGACTCGTGGCCCATCAGGTTGAAGCTCGGCGTGTAGGCGTTGCGCAGGTCCGCGCCGGGCAGGAGCTTGCCCTTGTTGAAGTGCCCTTCGGGATCGACCTCGTTCTTGTAGCGGCGGAACTCGGCGGTCTCGTCGTCGGTCAGGTACTCGAGTTTGGTGATGCCAATGCCGTGCTCGCCGGAGATCACGCCGTCGAGATCGCGGGCGATCTGCATGATGCGTGGCAACCGCGGCGTTGGCCCGCTGCAGCATCGCATAGTTGTCGGAGTTGACCGGAATGTTCGTGTGCACGTTGCCGTCGCCGGCGTGCATATGCAGCGCGACGAATACGCGGCCGCGCAGGACTTCAGCGTGAATCGCCTCGCACCGCGCCAGCACTGGTGCGAATGCGGCGCCGGCGAAGATGCGCTCGAGCGGTCCGCGCACCTCGGTCTTCCACGACACCCGGATCGTATGGTCCTGCAGCAGATCGATGATGCGCAGGCCGGGCCGCGCATCGAAGCCGCTGCCGAGGTGCGTGAGGCCGAGCTGCGGACAGTTCGGGCAGCGCGGCGGCGACCGACGCGTCGAAGTGCGTCAGTAGCCAGTGCCAGCGCCGGCGCGTGTAGGCGAGCAGCTCAAGCGCCTGCTCGACGCGGTCGCCGAGGATCTCCGAGCGCGGCAGCCGGTCGAGCTCGACGTCGTCGGTCTTGCCGAGCGCGAACGGCGAGGCCAGGTAAGTCTCGCAGCGCGTCCAGCCAGCTCGAGCTTGTTCTCGATCGACAGTTCGATGTTCAGCCGCTCGATCGCGTCGGTGTACTCGCCCATTCTTGGCAGCGGGATGACGACGTCCTCGTTCAGCTTGAACGCGTTGGTGTGCTTCGAAATCGCCGCGGTCTTGCTGCGATCGAGCCAGAACTTCTTGCGCGTCTCGGCGCTGACCGCGACAAAGCCTTCGCCGCTGCGGCTGTTGGCAATTCGCACGACTTCCGAGGCCGCGTGCGCGATCGCCGCATCGTCGTCGCCGACGATGTCGCCGATCAGCACCATTTTCGGCAAGCCGCCGCGGCGCGATTTGGTCGCGTAGCCGACCGCGCGCAGATAGCGCTCGTCGAGGTGCTCGAGGCCAGCGAGCAGTACGGGGGAGCCCTTGGCAACCGCTCCGTCCGGGCCGCGGGCCGCCAGGTAGTCGGTGATCTCGACGATCGACGGCACCGCCTCCTGCGCGCGACCGAAGAACTCGAGGCAAACGGTGCGGATGTACTTCGGCATCCGATGAACGATCCAGCGCGCCGACGTGATGAGCCCGTCGCAGCCTTCCTTCTGCACGCCGGGAACGCCGCCGAGGAATTTGTCGGTGACGTCCTTGCCGAGGCCAACCTTGCGGAAACTGCCGCCCGGGATCGTCAGACGTTGCGTGCGCAGCGCCTTCGCCTTCGCGGCTGGCTGGCGTCCATCTTTCCACGTCAGCTCGAAGACCGCGTCGGCAGCATCGTGGATCTTGCCGAGGTTATGACCGATGCGCTGGACTTCGAGCCAGTTGCCCTGCGGATCAACCATTCGCCACCAGGCGAGGTTGTCGACCGCCGTGCCCCACAGCACCGCCTTTTTGCCGCCGGCATTCATCGCGATATTGCCGCCGACGCACGACGAGTCGGCCGAAGTCGGGTCGACCGCGAACACGTAGCCGCCGCGCTCCGCGGAATCGCCGACGCGCTTGGTGACGACACCGGCCTCGGCGAACACGGTGGGCACCCGCGCCTCGACCCCCGGCAGCGGCACGTACTCGACTTCGGACAGCGCTTCGAGCTTCTCGGTGTTGATGACGGCCGCGAGCGGCGTCAGCGGAATCGCGCCGCCGGTGTAGCCGGTGCCGCCGCCGCGCGGGATGATGGTCAGCCCCAGCTCGATGCAGGCGCGCACGAGTCCGGGAATCTCGTCCTCGCTGTCGGGCTGCAGAACGACGAACGGATACTCGACGCGCCAGTCGGTCGCATCGGTCACGTGCGACACGCGGGCGAAGCCATCGAAGCGGATGTTGTCGTCGCGCGTGTGGCGCGCCAGCACACGCCGCGCAGACTTGCGCAGATCCCAGGTGGCGCGGAATTCATCCTGGAAGCTGCCGACGGCCTTGCGCGCGGCGGCGAGCAGCTGGCCGACCTTCGCATCGCGTTCGCGATCCGCCGGCTCGCGCCGCTTCTCGATCTCGCCGAGCCGGTGATGCAGCGCCTCGATCAGTGCCGCGCGGCGCTTTGGATTGTCGAGCAGGTCGTCCTGCAGGTATGGATTGCGCCGCACGACCCAGATATCGCCGAGCACCTCGTAGAGCATCCGCGCCGAGCGCCCGGTGCGGCGCTCGCTGCGCAGCTCATCGAGCACGCGCCACATTTCCGCGCCGAGCAGCCGGATCACGATCTCGCGATCCGAGAACGACGTGTAGTTGTACGGAATCTCGCGCAGCCGAACCGGCGGCTCGAGTGCCGTGGCGTCGGAGCGCAGTTCCCGGGTCGGAACAGGAGCGTTCATGCAATTCGGTCCGTCGACCGCGACACGCTTGGACTCAAATTGTATCTTTTGCGTTGCGGCGAAGAGTGATAACGCCCGCTGCTGCGGCTTTCGTGCCGCGGCAGCCCTTGCCTCGAAACCCGGCGTGCGGCGTCCCTGGCGATATTCGGAGATCGAACCGACGCGGCGTGCGTATACGCCGCGGTTGTGGTTACCCGACGCGGAGTGGACCGCGGGCGGTGCCCGAGCCACGTTCAAAAAGCGCAGACATCTTGATGGGCCAGACCGAATACCTGCATCCAAAAACCGCGTCGCATCGTAGGTAAGGCTGAACACTTCGGAGAACCTACGATGCTGGATTTACTTAGAGCGACGAGGCGTTGCTTCGTCTACGTGCCGGTGCACCTGCGGCACCGCGAACTATTGTCCATGGCTTCGGCCGCCGGCTTCGAGCTGCAGGCCGATTCCGAGGCGCTGTGGATTACGGTCGACTCCGAGTCGCGCGACATCTTCCTGGCGCCCGACGAGCAATTCCGCATCCGTACGCAGGGACGCGTCCTGATTTCCGCGGATTCCGCTGTCACGATCATGGTTTCCGGCGAGGCTGACCGGGTCACGAGCTTCACTGTTATTCGCGCCAATGGCGAGCGTGAGGACATCTATCCGCCGGCCGCGTTGGCGTGCGACGTGGCACCGATCCTGGCCGCGGATCCAAGTGCGGCGCGTCGACGCTCCTTCGAACTTCGTCAAATAGCGGCTGGTCGCCGCGTGCGCGGCGGTCAGAGTTGGATGAATTTTTGTTCGGGAGCAACTCAATGAACAGGAACCTGATCTTCGCCGCGCGAGGCGCCAGCCGATGGTCCGATCTGATCGCGGTCGTACTGATTGTCCTTTGGGGCGGCTTATTGGGAGTCGCCTTGGCCTCCGAAAGGTTAGGGATGCCATCAGAACGCGGTGTCGTTGCCCGCTGCGACCAGATGGCGCAGATCGTCAGCAAGCGGACGACGGCGGGCTCGGACGATCCGCGCGGCTCGCAGCGACGACGCGAGCGTGAAAATGCATTTGCCTCCTGCTTGGAAGACCCTGCTGGGTTTGCCCCACTCCAGGGTCATTGAGGGGCCGTCGTGACGCGCGACCTCTCATGATCCACGCGCCCGATGGGGCGCCGCGCGGTCAATGGGGCTTCGTGGCGCTCGAAGTGGAACTCGTCGCGCCGTTCGGACGGAAGCGGCAAGACAGCCGCGCGGGCGCGTCAACTCAGGCCACCAGCGGCGCTTCCGGCATCGCCGCGATCTGCTCGCGCAATTCCAGGATGCGGTCCTCCCAGTAACGCTGCGTGCCGAACCACGGAAACGCGGCCGGGAACGCCGGATCGCGCCAGCGGCGCGCAATCCACGCCGCATAGTGGAGCAGACGCAGCGTGCGCAGCGCCTCGATCAGGTGCAGCTCGCGCCGATCGAATTCGCTGAAATCCTCGTATCCGCCGAGCAGGTCCGAAAGACGTTGCGTCTGCTCGCCGCGGTCGGCCCCGAGCAGCATCCACAGATCCTGTACGGCAGGACCGGAACGTGCGTCGTCAAAGTCGACGAAGTGCGGGCCGTGCTCGGTGAGGCCGTCGTACCAGAGCACGTTGCCTTCGTGCACGTCGCCGTGCAGGCGGAGGGTGGCGACATCGCCGGCGCGGTCATAGGCGCGCGCGACTTCGTCGAGCGCCTGCCGCGCCACGCCGGCGTAGACCTCGCGCAGTTCGGCCGGCAGCCAGTCATGCTCCAGCAGATAGTCGCGCGGCTCGATGCCGAAGCTCGCCGCGTCCAGCGCGGGTCGCAGCGCGAACGGCCGGCGGCGGCCGACCGCGTGCAGCCGGCCGAGAAAGCGGCCGATCCACTCGAGTACGTCGGGATTGTCGAGCAGCGGCGCGCGCCCGCCGCGTCGCGCAAAGACCGCGAAGCGGAACCCTTCGAACGCATGCAGCGTCCGTTCGCGCAGCCGCAGCGGCGGCACCGCAGTGACTTCGGCGTCCGAGAGTTCGTCCGCAAACGCGTGTTCCTCGAGGATCTGCGCGTCGCTCCAGCGGTTCGGCCGATAGAACTTCGCGACGACGAAGCCCGACCTGCCGTCGTCCTGATCGATGCCGATCTGGAACACGCGATTTTCGTAGCTGTTCAGCGCCAGCAGCGACCCGGTGGTGACGAGTCCGGCCGCATCGATGGCGTTCAGGACCACATCGGGCGTCAGTCCAGCGAACGGCGGTACATCGGTTGCGGCGACTTCTTCCATGGCCACATCGTAGGGCAGGGGCCGGCGGGCGCGCATGGTAACTTCGCGGCAAGAGGGAAAGTCCAAGAGCCAAGATGCCTGCTCAGGAGTACTTGCGACGCATACTGACGGCGCGTGTCTACGACGTGGCGATCGAATCGCCGCTCGAGGAAGCGCCGCGCCTGTCCGAACGACTCGGCAATCGCGTGCTGCTCAAGCGCGAGGACCTGCAGCCGGTGAAGAGCTTCAAGCTGCGCGGCGCTTACAACAAGATGGCGCAGCTGCCGCGCGAACAACTGAAGCGTGGCGTCATCGCCGCGTCGGCAGGCAACCACGCGCAGGGTGTGGCGCTCGCCGCGCAGAAGCTCGGCTGTCGCGCGGTCATCGTGATGCCGGTGACGACGCCCGTGGTCAAGGTCGAAGCGGTCAGCGCGCGTGGCGCCGAAGTCGTGCTGCACGGCGACTCGTATTCGGATGCCTACGCGCACGCGCTCGAGCTGCAGGCCAAGAAGAAGCTCACATTCGTTCATCCGTTCGACGATCCGGACGTCATCGCCGGCCAGGGCACGATCGCGATGGAAATCCTGCGCCAGCATCATCCGGCCGAGCACGGGCCGATCCATTCGGTATTCGCTGCGATCGGCGGCGGGGGACTGATCGCCGGCATCGGCGCCTACATCAAGGCGCTGGCGCCGGACATCCGCGTGATTGGCGTGCAGACGGTGGATTCGGACGCGATGGCGCGTTCTCTCGCGGCCGGACGGCGGGTCCAGCTGCACGATGTCGGACTTTTTTCGGATGGGACCGCGGTGCGGCAGGTCGGCGAGGAAACCTTCAGACTGTGCCGCAGCTATGTCGACGAGATCGTGCTGGTCGACACCGATGCGATCTGCGCGGCGATCAAGGATGTCTTTGCCGACACGCGGTCGATCCTCGAGCCTGCCGGCGCGCTGGCGATCGCCGGCATGAAGGCGTACGCGGCGCGCGAGAAACTGAAGGGCCAGACGCTGATTGCGATCGCGTGCGGCGCCAACATGAACTTCGATCGCCTGCGCTTCATCGCCGAGCGCACCGAGGTCGGCGAAGCGCGTGAAGCGCTTTTCGCGGTCACCATTCCGGAAGAGCGCGGCAGTTTCAAGCGCTTCTGCGAACTGGTCGGCAATCGCAACGTCACCGAATTCAACTACCGAATCAGCGATGCCGCCGTCGCGCAGGTATTCGTCGGCATCAGCACGACGAGTGCCGGTGATAACGAGAAGCTGGCGAAGACCTTCCGACAGCACGGCTACGCCACAGTCGACCTGACGCATGATGAACTGGCCGCCGAGCACGTGCGCTACATGGTCGGCGGCAAGAGCCCGCTCGCCGCCGGCGAGCTCATCTATCGCTTCGAGTTCCCGGAACGGCCCGGCGCGCTGATGAAGTTCCTGACTCGAATGCAGCCCGGCTGGAACATCTCGATGTTTCACTACCGCAATCAGGGCGCGGATTATTCGCGCGTGCTAGTGGGGCTGCAGGTACCGCGCGACGAGCGCAAGGCGCTCGCCGGCTTTCTGGCCGAACTCGGTTACCGGCACTGGAACGAATCCGACAATCCGGCCTACCGGCTGTTTCTCGCCTGAGGAACCGCAACATGCTGCGCCAGCTGCTGAGTTCGAGCCGCTATGTGGTGATCACCGCCGTGCTCGGCTCGCTGGCGGCCTCGCTGGCGCTCTTCGTCTACGGCCTGGCCGAAACCATGGTGGCGATCACCCAGGCGGTCGCCAAGGCCGAAGTCAGCAGCAAGGGGGCCAAGGCGCTGGCGCTCGAGTTCATCGAGATCGTCGACCTGTTCCTGTTGGGAACCGTGATGCTGATGATCGCGCTCGGGCTGTATGAATTGTTCATCGATGCCGACCTTCAACTGCCCGACTGGCTGCAGATCCGCACCTTCGATGACCTGAAACATAAGTTGATCGGTGTCGTCATCGTCGTGCTCGCGGTGTTGTTCCTCGGGTACGTGGTCGCTTGGGACGGCCAGCGCGACCTGCTGCGGCCAGGTCTCGCGATCGCGCTCGTGATTGCAGCGCTCAGCTACTTCCTCTCGACGGCAAAGGGCGGAAAGGACTGATCCGAGCGGCGCGGCGGCAGCACGGCGCCCGCTGTCGGATATTCCGCATCGCGCCCGCCGAAGTGTCGGCGGCGGCCGACGTCCGCCGTCGACATCATTCACCCCGGTCAGCAGCACTCAATCATTTCACCGGCGGGGGCGACATGAACGGGATGGCGGACGACAGCCTGGCTTTGAGCGTGGCCGAAGCGACAATGCAGGAATGGATGGCGGCCGTTGCGCAGGCCAGCCTGGGAATACCGCCGTTGGCTGCGGAATTGCGGGCGCTGCCTACTTTCGCTCCGCATCCGGTGCCGGCGCGAACCATCGTCCGTGGCGCTGCGCGTCGCCCGGTCCCCGTCACGCCGCCGGTCGAAGCGGGCCCCATCGCAGGCGCGCGGTCGATCTACTGGGTCGGCCTGGCGGCCGTTCTGGCCTGGGCCGTTCTGCTCTAGCTCGACGATCTGTCCGCTGGTGCGCGTTGGGTAGAACGCCTCAAAGGCTTGAGACGCGCCGCAAAGCCCCCAAGTCCGCTCCTCGATCTCGTCGAGGAGTGCGCAATGGTGATGGTGATCGATGTTCAGTCGATCCGCGATCCGGCGGAACGCAAGCGACGGGCCCGCGAGCGGCTCCACGCCATTTCCCGCCTGATGGATGCCGCCAGTCGAGGTGCCGCTGCTGCGGACCCGCGTTGGCCTCGATGCGCTGCTCGGGGTGGTGCCGGTGGCGGGCGATTTGCTGTCGGCCGCGATCGGGCTGTATCTGGTGGCCCAGGCCCGCGAGCTGGGCGCGTCGCGCTGGCTGCAGACGCGCATGATCGGCAATCTGCTCGCCGACGCTGTGCTGGGTGCCGTGCCGGTGGCCGGCGACGTGGCCGATGTCTACTTCAAGGCGCACATGCGCAACCTGCGGCTGCTGCAGAAGGAACTTGGCGAACCGTACGTTGAAACGCAGGACGCCGGCAGCCGGCCGCTCGCGACGCGGCGACTTCAGCGCGGCCGGTCACGCGACGGCAGCCGATAGAGCCACACCGCCAGGCCAACGCCGATCAGTGCGAGGACGAGCTTCAGCCAGCCGGGCCGCACGAAGAACACGATCGACGCGCCGAATGTCAGCGTCATCAGTACGACCGCGGTGAGCTTGGTGCGGTAGGGAATGCTGCGGTACTGCTCCCACTCGCGCACGATCGGTCCGAAGGTGCGTTGTTCGAGCAGCCAGCGATGGAAGCGTTGCGAGCCGCGCGCGAAGCAGGCGGCGGCGAGAAGCACGAACGGCGTCGTCGGTAGCACCGGCAGAAAGATGCCGATCACGCCGAGCGCCAGCGCCAGTATGCCCAGCGCGACAAAAAGACCGCGCATGGAGCGCGAGCGGTGCTCCTGCGGGTCGGCGCGCCGACGCGGCGGACTCAACGCCTGTTAACGCCCGGTCATTCCGCTTCGGCAAAGCGGATCACGCCGGCCGTCGGCTCGTCTTCGGCCGTGCACGGTTCGTCGTCGAACGCGATGTCGCCTTCGGGCAGTGGGCGGCCGGTCGGCCGCAGTCCGGCGAAGTCTTGCAGATTGCGATCCATCAGGTGCGAGGGAACGACGCGCGCCAGCGCATTGAACGTGTTCTTGACACGCCCCGGATGACGCCGCTCCCACTCGGACAGCATGCGCTTGACTTCCTGCCGCTTCAGGTTGTCCTGTGAGCCGCACAGGTTGCAGGGGATGATCGGGAACTGCTTGATGGCCGCAAAGCGTGTCAGGTCCGCCTCGTTCACATAGGCGAGCGGGCGGATCACGACGTGCCGGCCGTCGTCGGAGACGAGCTTCGGCGGCATGGCCTTGATGCGACCACCGTAGAACAGGTTCAGAAAAAACGTGCCGAGGATGTCGTCGCGGTGATGCCCGAGCGCGATCTTTGTCGCGCCCAGTTCTCCTGCCACGCGGTAGAGCACGCCGCGCCGCAGCCGCGAACAGAGCGAGCACATCGTCTTGCCGGCTGGAATGACGCGCGTGACGATCGAATACGTGTCCTGCGTCTCGATATGGAACGGCACCCCGCGCCGGCGCAGGTAGTCGGGCAGGACCTCGGCGGGGAAGCCCGGCTGCTTCTGATCGAGATTGACCGCGACGATGTCGAAGGACACTGGAGCGCGTTCGCGCAGCGTCAGCAGAATCTCAAGCAGGCTGTAGCTGTCCTTCCCGCCCGACAGGCAGACCATCACCTTGTCGCCATTTTCGATCATGCCGAAGTCGCCAATGCCTGGCCGACCTGGCGGATCAGGCGCTTCTCGAGCTTGACGTCCTCACGCGCCCCTCGGTCGGAATCCGCCCGCGCCGGCCTTGCTGCAGTCTCGGTCATCCCTCGTCCTTGAAGTGCAGGACTTCGATGCCGACGGCGTCGACGTCGGGATAGACGTCCGGTTTTTCGCTGGCCACGCGCACCGCGCGCACCGCCGGATGCGCAAGCAGGCTGCGTGCAATATCGTCGACCAGTGTCTCCTGCAGGTTGATGTGCCCTTGCTCGATGCGGTGCCGGATCGTCAGGCGGATGAAGTCGTAGTCGATCACTTCGTGGATCTTGTCGTGCCGTGGCGTTGAAAGCGCCAGCGGCACGTACAGGTCGACGTTGAGCGCGAGACGCTGCGCCCCCTCTTTCTCGATCGCGTGGATGCCGATGTTGGCATCGACGACATAGTTGCGGAGGAACAGCCGCCGGCAGTCCGCGAGGCGTGGATCGAGCAGGCCGGTCATGGCAGCGCGGCCGGCCCGGGCTCGGTCAGGAACATCACGTCGCGCATGCTGCCCAGCAGGTGCTGTCCACCGTCGACCAGCAGCGTTGTGCCGGTGATCGACGGCGCCTTTGCGAGGAACACTGCGGCAGCGGCGATGTCCTCTGGCTGGCTCGATCGGCGCAGCGGCGTCGCGGCATGCGCCGCGGCGAAGCCCGCCTCGCTCTGGAGCGTCGACGGCAGCGTGATGCCGGGCGCGATGCCGACGACGCGGACTCGTGGCGCGAGCGCCTGCGCCAGCAACACCGTCGCCTCCTTCAGTGCCGCTTTGGACAGCGTGTAGGAGAGGAAGTCCGGGTTCGGATTCCACAGTTTCTGGTCGAGGAGATTGATCACGACCCCGCGGTCATGCTCGGCCAGGCTTTCATGCAGGCCGTATGCCAGCAGCACAGGTGCTGCGACGTTCGTGCGCATCGTGCGAGCCAGCGTGTCGGCGGCGAAAGTCGAGGCGTCGTCGTACTCGAACGCCGATGCGTTGTTGACGATGCAGGTCACTTCGTCCGAGTTCGTGCGCGCACTCGGCGAGCAGGCTTTTGACGCCCGCCTCGACCGCAAGGTCGCGGTTGACGGCGACGGCCCGGCGGCCTGTGGCTTCGACCAGTCGCACGGTCTCGAGTGCATCATCACGCGAGCTGGCGTAATGCACCGCGATGTCCCAGCCGTCATGCGCCAGCGCGACGGCGATTTCGCGCCCGATGCGACGCGCCGCGCCGGTGACCAACGCTGCGCCAGCGGCTCTCGTTCTGCGGCGTGTGACCATGATGACTCCGAAGGCCGGCAAGTGTAGCGGGGCGCGAACGGCCGGCGCGGTACTTCGCGCTTGGCTACCATCGGAGCATGACCATCGCGCGAGCCGTCCTGCCGCCGCCAACCGCCGAGCAGAGTGCGGTCAGTGCCCGGCTGCACGCGCGCGTTGCGGCAGACATCGAGGCCGCAGGCGGATGGATTCCGTTCGATCGTTACATGCAGCTCGTGCTGTATGCGCCGGGTCTGGGCTATTACGCGGCCGGTGCGACGAAGTTCGGCACCGCCGGCGCGGGCGGGGACTTCGTCACCGCGCCGGAAATCTCGCCGCTGTTTGCACGCGCGCTGGCAAACCAGATCGCGCAGGTCTTCCAGCATGGACCGCGGCGCATCGTCGAATTCGGTGCCGGCTCCGGCCGCCTCGCACGCGATCTGCTCTCCGCACTGCGAGCGTGCGGCTGCGAGTGCGAGCAGTACTCGATCGTCGAGGTCTCGTCCGAGCTGCAGCAACGGCAGCGGCTCCGGCTCGACGGCGAACCGGTCGAGTGGCTCACGGCAGCGCCGCGGGACTTCGCCGGCGTGATGCTGGCCAATGAAGTGCTCGACGTGATGCCGGTGCGCCTGTTCGTCAAGCGCGATGGAGACGTGCTCGAGCGCGGCGTGGCGATGCGCGACGGCACTTTCTGCTACCTCGAACGCGCGGCGCCGGAGGACCTGCGCGCTGCCGTCGGCGAGATCGAGCATGAGGTCGGCCTGCTGCCCGACGGGTACGCGTCCGAAGTGGGCCTGGCCGCGCGGGCGTGGACCAGCTCGATGGCCGAATGGCTCGATCGTGGCCTCGTGCTGCTGATCGACTACGGCTTCCCGCGGCGCGAGTATTACCACCCGCAGCGGCTGATGGGCACGATCATGTGCCATTACCGGCACCACTCACACGCGGACGCGTTCTGGCTTCCCGGCCTGAACGACCTGACCGCCCACGTCGATTTCACTGCAATGGCAGATGCTGCGGCCGCGGCAGGCCTGCAGATCCTCGGCTACACGACGCAGGCGCACTTCCTTCTGAACTGTGGTCTGGTCGAGCGGCTGGCGGACACACCGTCGCCGGCCGAGTCGAGCGCGGTGCAGCGGCTGATCTCGGAAGCCGAGATGGGCGAGCTCTTCAAGGTACTGGCGCTGGGTCGCGGCATATCGCATCCGCTGCTAGGTTTTGCGCGCGGAGACCGGACCGCGCGACTTTGAGGTGCTCACCGCGGTAGCAGCACGTGAGTCACGATCTGCAGTGTTCACCGGCTTCTCGCCGCAGCCTGCGGATGTCCAAGTCGCAAGAGGGATGCGGCCTTTGCACAGCAGGTCGCGATGCGCTACTGCGAGCCACTCCGCGGCGGGCCGCGTAGACTCGTCCATCGATGAAGTGGCTGCTGACGACGTTCCTCGCGTTGCTGGTGCTGACTGCGCTGCAGCCCTGGCTGCAGAAGCTAGGTATCGGTCGCCTGCCGGGAGATCTGCGCTTCCGACGCAACGGCCGGGAGATCGTGCTGCCGTTCACGAGTACCGTGCTGCTGTCGCTGCTGCTGACCGCACTGGCCCGGATTCTCTAAGCGACGACGCGCCCCGTCTCCGATCCGCCTCGCCGATGCCGTCGGCGTGCGCGCTCAGGGCAGCTGCGATTGCTCGGAGTCGTCGGGCGGCGTGGCTTGATCTCCGTGCAGCGCCCGGCTGACCGCGACGACGCGAGCCTGTCGGACGGCGCGCGGGATTTCGCCCGGATCGTTGCGATGCAAGCTCGCAAGCGCGCCCGCATCCACCTCTGCGGCGGCTCGCAATGCGCGCCGAAGCGGTTCGGCCGACTGCTGCGGACACGGTTTCGAAAGTCTGCAGCAGCAGCTCGAAGCGCTCGGGCCGGCGAAACGCGTCGGCACGCTCCAGCGCCTCGACGATCAGCGCCGACGACTGCGCGTGTGTCAGCGTGTCGCGCAGGTCCACCAGCAGGCGCGCGAGCTGCGCCGCCTCCTGCGGTACGCGCAGCTTGCCGATCAGATCGGCGACCGTGCGCGGGCTGCGGCAGGCGCTCGCGAGCACGGCGAAGCGTGCCGGCAGCACGAGGCCCCTGGCGGCGGCCCGGTCAAGCGCCTCGGCGGCCGGTACGACGTCCTGCAGTTCGCTGTAAAGCCGCTCGATCAGGCCGCTGTCGACCAGGACCTGCAGCATGCGCGATGGCCGCCGTTCCATCAGCCCCCGCGACAGCTCCTGCATCACGCGCTCGGGCACTAGCGCGTCCGCCTCGCCGTTGCGCACCATCTCGCGCACGAGTTCGGCGGTCTCAGGCGCCACATGGAACTCGGGAAAGCGTGCGGCGAAGCGCGCGAGGCGCAGTATGCGCACGGGGTCCTCGACAAAGGCCGGCCCGACGTGGCGCAGGATGCCGGCACGCAGGTCGCGGGCGCCGTTGTGCGGATCGATCAGTCGTCCGTCTTCATCGAGTGCCATCGCGTTGATGGTCAGATCGCGGCGCGCCAGATCGGCATCCAGGCTGACGTCGGGCGCGGCGTGAAACACGAACCCCTTGTAGCCGGGCGCGGTCTTTCGCTCGGTGCGCGCCAAGCGCATATTCCTCGTTCGTTTCCGGGTGCAGAAACACCGGAAAGTCGCGTCCAACCGGGCGGAAACCCTTTGCGATCATCTCGTCCGGCGAGCCGCCGACCACGACCCAGTCGCGGTCGGTTTCCAGCGCGACATCAAGCTCGCCGCGGCGCTGCGGGTCTTCGCCGAGCAGCGCGTCGCGCACGCACCCCCCGACGCGGTAGAACTTCATCAGGGTTCGATCACTTCGGACTCCACGCGTGCGGCCTCGACCCATTGCTGCATCGCTGCGAGCCCGAGCACGCGGTCCGCATAAGCCGCAAGCGCTGACGGCAAGATCACGCCGTAGGTGCGGAAGCGCGTGACGACCGGCGCAAAGAACGCATCGGCGATCGAGAATCCGCCATACAGCAGCGGCCCGCCGCTGCGCCCCAGGCAATCGCTCCAGATCGCGTGAATGCGCGCGATGTCGGCAGATACGTCTGCGCGCTTCGCCGCGGTGGCGCCGGTGTCGTGTCTGCTCGAGCGGATGTCCATCGGCATGTATGTGCGCAGTGCTGCAAAGCCCGAATGCATCTCCGCTGCCACCGCACGCGCGTGAGCGCGCGCCGCGAGCGTCGGCCGGCCAGAGCGCGCCGCCCGCATAGCGCTCGTTCGCAGTCTCGCAGATCGCCAGCGAATCCCAGACCACCAGCGAGCCGTCGACCAGGCACGGCACCTTGCCGCTCGGTGAATGGCGCAGGATCTCGGCCTTCGTCTGCGGACGGTCGAGCGCAATCCGCTGCTCGTCGAACTCGACGCCGGCCTCCTTGAGCGCCAGCCACGCGCGCAGTGACCAACTCGAGTAATTCTTGTTGCCGATGATCAGCGTGCGGCTCACGCCAGAGTCCTTCCAGGCAGTTCGCAATTGCGCTGCATCGGTCCTCCTCCTAGCGGCGTGCGCGAGCACGGAAGCTGCCGAGCCGCGCGCGCGCGCCCTGTCCGGACAGATAGGCGGGCGCCTCGGCTTCCATCGGATGCAGCTCGATGCCGAGCTCCGGTGCCGGCGTGTACGGCTGAGTGCTCGCCACGTTGTCCCGCTGCATCGAATCGAGGTTGTCGCGCGACATCAGCGGTTCTCCGGGAGCCAGCTCCATCACGATGGCCTGCGCTCGCGCGAGTCCGGCGGGCAGGCCGACAACTGGACGCCGATGCCCCGAGGCCTCAGCGGCGAACTGCACCAGTTCGCGTAGCGTGTAGATCTTCGGGCCGGCCAATTCATACGCCTTGTGGATAGTCCGCGGCTCGTCGAGCGCATTGACGAACGCATCGGCCACATCGTCCGACACAGATCGGCTGGAAACGCGTTTCGGCGCCGGCGATCGGCAGCACCGGCGCGATCGACGCGAGCGCGGCGAAGGTGTTCAGAAAGCGGTCCTCGGGCCCGAAGATCACGGACGGCTGGAAGATCGTCCAGTCGAGTCCGCCGTCGCGCACGGCGGCTTCGCCGTCTCCCTTGCTGCGCTGGTACATCGAAGGGCCTTTCGAATCGGCCCCGAGTGCGCTCATGTGCAGATAGCGACGGACGCGATGCAGGCGGCAGCGCACGACGATGCGGCGCGGCAGCTCGACATGCGCGCGCGCGAACTCGGGGCCATAGGGCGTGCCGCGCGAGCCCTGCAGGATGCCGACCAGGTTGATCACGGCGTCGCGTCCGGCGAGCAGCTGATCGAGCGCGGCATCGTCATGCACGTCGGCTTCCACGACATCGACGGTCGGCAGCGTGATCAGGTGTCCGGCGGCCGCGCGGCGTCGCACCGGCACCGTGACCTTGAGGCCGCGACCGACGAGGCGGTTGACGATATGACGGCCGACAAAGCCGGAGCCGCCGATGACGAGGATGTCCTGATGTCTCACGGAAGCCCGGCCTGGAGTGCGACGAGCCGCGATTCTATCGGTGCCGCTGTGACGCCCTGGCGTGCGGCTACGGCAAGCTCGGTGGTGCCGGCGGCTTTGGGTGCAATCGTGCCCATGCGCTGCTTCAGCGACTGCGCCTTGTTCTCGAACAGCGCCGCGTAATAGACGGTGTTCGACATCACCTTTTTGACGTAATCGCGCGTCTCGCTGAAAGGAATGGTCTCGACGAAGATCGCGCCTTCGACCGGCTTCACCAGCGTGGCCCGCCATGCGCGCGGCCGCCCGGGACCGGCGTTGTAGGCTGCGGTGGCGAGTATCGGACTGCCATCGAGGTCGTCGAGCACCATTTTCAGGTATCCGGTGCCGAGTTGCAGGTTGAGGTCGCGCTCGTTGACGCGACCCGGAGCGTAGTCGTTGACATTCATCTTGCGCGCCACGTAGCGCGCGGTCGATGGCATCAGCTGCATCAGCCCGGCGGCGCCGACGCTCGACCGTGCGTCCATGATGAAGCGCGATTCCTGGCGAATCAGGCCGTACACCCAGGTCTCGTCGAGCCCGAGCGGCGCCGCGTACTGCGCCATCGCATCGCGGAACGGTGACGGAAATCGCTGGGTGAAGTCGAACTCGTTGCGCGTGCGGTCGGAGGTGCTGATCATGCGATCGAGCAGCAATTGCGAACGCGCGTACTCGGCTGCAGCAAGCAGCTGGCGGTCACTCATGCCGCGCAGCTGCCAAGTCCACTCTCGGTTGCCCTCGACGCGCAATCCGAGCTCGTAGAACTTCTGCGCCCTAGCGAAGCCCGGGTTGCGGGCCATCGGTGCGATGTCTCCCGCCGTCGGCGCCGGTGCCTGCATAGGCAGCACGATCGGGATGCCGAGTTCCTCCGCCGCGAGCTTGCCGTAGAAGTGGAACTGCAGTGCGATCCGGGCAAAATGGTCCTGCGCTTCGGCCGGACGGCCCTCGGCCTTGAGTGCCCGGCCGTACCAGTAGGTCCAGGTCGGGTCTGCGCGCAACGATGGCGGCATGCGGTCGATGGTGGCTTTGACGGTGCGCCACTCGCCGGCGCGCAGCGCCGCGCGCACCTGCCACTCCAGCACTTCCTCGACCCGCGCTGCGTCCGGTCCGACGCCTACGTTTTCACCGCCGCGCCGGTACCACTCGTTGGCTTCGGGCAGCAACCGCAACGCGCCGGTGTGGCCGATGCGGCCCCACACGTGCCGCGCTGCTCCGGAGTCAGGTGCAGGTTCAGCGCGTTTGCGTATTCGGCCGCGTCGCTCGGACTGTCGCGCGCCAGCCGCACGATCGCGACGATCGCAAGTTCGCGCTGAATCTCCGACAGGCGACGCTCATGCGCGACGAGGAACGCCGCCGGCCGGTCGAGCGCCTGCGTCAGCAGCTTCGGGTCGACGGGTTTGCCGGCCGTGTCGAGCGCGCGTGCGCCGATGCGCTTCGCGGTCGGCAACTGGTTCTGTTCGACGAGGGCGCGCACGCGCTCCCACACCGAGATGCGGTTGTCCGCCAGGAGTGCCTCGGTCAGCGCCAGACATCCCTCGCCGGCCGAGTCGCGCGTGTTCGCCAACAGCTGGCGCGCGTCCCGCGCCAGCACCTCGAGCTGCGCGCCCGATGCATTGCGGTACTTCGCCAGAGCGGTGTAGCAGCGCAGCTGGTTGTCGTCGGTGTTCCAGACGAGCTGCGCCGCCTCGCGTTCGAATCCGCTGAAGTCTCCGCGATCGGCGAGCGCCAGCGCCCAGTCCAGGCGCAACCGATCCGAGACATAGCTGTCGGGATAACGCGCCTGGAATTCCTCGACCTTCGGGGCAACGGCGGCATCGGTCCGCAGCCTTGCGGCGAGCTGCCAGTACTCCACGTAGGCGGCGAGAGGATGCGAGGTTAACTGCGGCGCGAGCTGCGCCAGCTTGGCGCGGTCGCTATTGCGTGCGGCATCGCGCGCGGCCAGGAAGGCCTGGTCTGTGGCCGACAGAGGCGCCTGCGCCGTCGCCGGTGCGGCAGCCTGGGCCGCAAACAGCGGCATCGCGGCCAGCAGTGCCGCAATCACGGCCATATAGACTGCTCTGATCGAGGGAACGAAACGCATCCCGCAAGATTAGAACATGCGGAGACCGCGTTCAGCGTGAATTAGTCGACATCACTTTCATTTGTGGGTGCGCATTGGCAAACGAAGACCAGCGAAAGCTGCTACGCGAACGGCTGCTGGCGCTGCGCGCCGACCTGCCCGACCGCGTGCAGCGCGAACGCGACCTCGATGCCCGCATCGCCGACTGGCTCGCGCACGCCGACGCCCGGGCGCTCGGCTTCTACTGGCCGATTCGCAGCGAGCCCGACTTGCGAGGCGTGGTTGCCAATTGGCTCGAGTCCGGACCCCATCGGGTCGCGGCGTTGCCGGTCGTCCGGGGCGACGCGCTCGAATTCCACGCCTGGACGCGGGAGGCGCTGCTGCGCGCCGGTGAATTCGGTATCCCGGTACCCGCACATGGGCGGCTGGTTCAGCCGGACGCCTTGCTGATTCCCTGCGTCGGGATTCGATGCGCGCCGCTACCGGCTTGGCTACGGCGGCGGCTACTACGACCGCACGCTCGCGCGCATGGTGCCGTGGCCGCTGACGGTGGGCGTTGCATTCGAATGCGGGCGCCTCGACACGATCGAGCCCCGGCCGCACGACATGCAGGTCGATGTCGTAATTACTGATGGTCGGCGTTTTCTGACGGCCGACGATGCGCCGCGGCCTCTGGCCGGCGCCGCCGCGCTCCGCCGCTTCCGTCCGGCCGCTTCCCACGCCAGCGAACACCAGGCGCTCATCGCGGCCGGAACATCGAGGCATGCGGCCGGAGCGCGCCAGTAGCTCGTGTCGATGCGCCGGCCTCTGCCCTCGTAGACGAACGCCGAGCTGCCCGCGGCGATGAGTCGATCGCGGCTGGTGTGTCGGTCTTCAGATAGAGCGTGTCCTCTATCACGATCGCGAACATCTGCGCCTCGCGATAAAGACCATAGCCGCCGAACATGCGGCGCGCCGATACCGACGCCCACGGCGCCATCACTTCCAGCACGTTTGCGACGAACTCGGTCATCCTTCAGGTGATGCGGTGAGGACCCCGCTGGAATTCGGCGATCACCCAATCGCGGAACGCGGCGACATGCGCCACCGCGACACGCTTGCGATTGTCGATCAGGAAGTAGCGATAGCCGGTCGGCATCCGCAGGTGTGGAAACGGCGTGACGAGGTCGCCGCTGGCGACGAGGTCATCGACGAAGGGCGTGCGCACCAGCGCGACACCCTGGCCGCGGACCGCCGCCTGCACCGACTGGTCGACATAGGTGAAGTACAGGCGCGCCACGCCGTCGAACGCCGGGACGCCGGCGAATTCGCACCAGCGCGCCCAGCTGCTGTAGGGCGCGCTCGGCACCGTCTCGTCCATCGCGAGCATCGGGAATGCCGCGAGCTGCGCCGGCGCGCGCAGTGGAGTAGTGCTCGCGGCGAGCAGGCGCGGGCTCAGCGCCGGCGTCGATTCCTCGGCCTGTAGCAGCAGCGCGTCGGTCGGCACCGGGGCGCCCGGTCGCAGCCAGCGTATCGCCAGGTCGACGTCGTCGGACTCGAGATCGACCATCCGGTCCGACGCATCAATGCGGATGTCGATGCCGGGGTGCTGCTGCTGGAAGTCGGGCAGGCGCGGCACCAGCCAGAGCGACGCGAAAGAGGCATAGGTGGTCACGGTCACCCTCGGCGTGCCGCCATCGCCGCGAATCTCGTCGACAGTGCGATCCACCGCCAGCACCGCTTGGCGGACCACCGCGAACAGGCGCTCGCCCGCGGCCGTCAGCTCGAGCGCCCGGGTCCTGCGCTCGAACAGCGGGCGACCGAGCTGGCGTTCGAGCGCAGCGATCTGGCGGCTGATCGACGACTGGGTCAGGCTGAGTTCTGCCGCAGCCTGCGTGAACGACAGGTAGCGCGCCGCGGCCTCAAACCCGCGTAGCGCGGCCAGCCCGATCGGGCGGCGGCGGCGAGGCTGGGCGGAGGCAGCCATTTGGAACACTATACATGCAATTTACGCATGCGTAGCCTGCGAGCTTTTCGTTTGTCGAGTCGATTCTAGAGGTGTCCAATGCTGTCTCGATGGTTCAACGAATGCAGGGATCGCATAGGAGGACATCATGGACTGGGGCCCGACACTGACGCGAACGATCGACCTGGGATACGAGCAGATGCTGCTTATCGAGTCGCGCCCGCGCACACGCATCAAGGTCATCTACGGGGGCGTCTGGCTGACCGAGGAAGGTCTGCCTGACGATGTCTTTGCCGCCAGCGGCGATGAAGTCGCACTGAAATCGCATGGCCTGGCCGTCGTCGAGGGGCTCGGCCATGCCCGCGTTCAGGTTTCAGAGCCGCCGCTCGGCTGGCGTGCCTGGCGGGACGCGGCAAAGCGGGCGATCGCGTCGCTGAACATACAACTGCAGGCTGCACCGTCAGCGCATCGCCCGGCCGGGCGGCCCCAGCCGGCTGCCTGAGTACCGGCGACGTGCGCCGCGCTGGCCGATCCTGCTAGCGCGGCAGCCCGAGTCGCCGCCAGAGCTCGAGCGTCGCGTCGGCCTGGTTCATTGTGTAGTAGTGCAGGCCGGGGGCGCCCGCGTTCAACAGACGGTCGCATAGGTCGGTCACGACGTCGAGACCGAAGGCGCGGATCGAGTCGCGATCATCACCGTAGCTTTCCAGGCGCCGGCGCACCCACCGCGGTATTTCGGCGCCGCACGCATCCGAGAAGCGCGCCAGTTGCGTGTAGTTCGTGATCGGCATGATGCCCGGGACGACCGGGATCGTGCAGCCGAGCTTCGCGGCTTCATCGATGAAGCGGAAGTACGCGTCGGTGTTGTAGAAGTACTGTGTGATCGCCGAACTTGCACCCGCCCGCACCTTGCGAACGAAGTTGCCGAGATCGTCGGCCGGCGTGCGCGATTGCGGGTGATATTCGGGATACGCGGCCACTTCGATGTGGAACCAGTCCCCCGTCTCAGCGCGGATGAATTCGACGAGCTCACTGGCGTAACTAAAGTCACCGGCGCCGCCGGCGGCACCTGAGGGCAGATCGCCACGCAGAGCCACGAGGCGGCGAATGCCGGCCTGGCGATACCCTTGCAAAAGCTCCCGCACCGATGCGCGCGTGGTGCCGATGCAGGAGATATGCGGTGCCACCGGAAGTCCTTCGGCATGGATCGCCATCACAGTCTTCCACGTGCCCTGCTTGGTCGAGCCGCCGGCGCCGAACGTCACTGAAAAGAAAGCCGGCTTCACCGCGGCGAGCCTCGACCGCACTGCGAGCAGCTTGTCTTCCCCCTCCGGCGTCTTCGGTGGGAAGAATTCGAAGCTGAAGGTGCGCGTCACTTAAGTCCGATCGGGGATCAGCTTGGACAGTAGCCAGCCGATCACGCTGTACAGAAGTGCGCCGAGCAGGGCCGCCCAGAAACCGCTGACCTGGAAACCCTCGACCAGTTGCGCTACGCCCCAGAAAAGCAGCGCGTTGATCACCAGCAGGAACAGGCCGAGTGTGAGGATCGTGACGGGCAGCGTGAGCAGCACCAGGATCGGCTTGACCAGCGTGTTGACGAGCCCAAGCACCAGAGCCGCGATCGCCGCGGCTTTCCAGTCCTGGACCTGCACGCCGGGGTAAAGGTAGGCGACCGCAAGCAGCGCGATCGCATTGAGTATCCAGACCAGCAGCAGACGCATCTTCGTCCTCCGTTTGCCCGCTTGCTCTTGTATTCGCCGCGTCCGCACGGCCGCCCGAAGGGCGCGGCGCAAACTCTTCGGAGGAAAGTATCGTGCATCGGGCGCATCGCGCCCGATGCGAAACTTTCCGACGCCTAGTACCTGTAGTGATCCGGCTTGTACGGCCCTTCGCGATTGACGCCGATGTAGCGCGCCTGCGCGTCGGTGAGTTCCGTGAGCTGTGCGCCGAGCTTGGTCAGCTGCAGCCGTGCGACCTTCTCGTCGAGGTGCTTCGGCAGCACGTAGACGCCGACCGGATACTTGTCGGTGTTCGTGTACAGCTCGATCTGTGCGATCACCTGGTTTGCAAACGACGAGCTCATCACGTAGCTCGGATGGCCGGTACCGCAGCCGAGGTTCACGAGCCGGCCTTGCGCCAGCAGGATGATCCTCTTGCCGTCCGGGAAGATGATGTGGTCGACCTGCGGCTTGATCTCCTCCCACGGGTACTGCTTCACGCCGGCAACGTCGATCTCGTTGTCGAAGTGACCGATGTTGCAGACGATCGCCTGGTTCTTCATCTTCTTCATGTGCTCGTGCGTGATCACGTGGAAGTTGCCGGTTGCAGTGACGAAGATGTCGGCCTTGTCGGCGGCGTAGTCCATCGTGACGACGCGATAGCCCTCCATCGCGGCCTGCAATGCGCAGATCGGATCGATCTCGGTCAGACCCACACCTGCGCCGACAGCGCGCGCAGCGCCTGCGCCGAGCCCTTGCCGACGTCGCCATAGCCGGCGACGACGGCGACCTTGCCGGCCACCATCACGTCGGTGGCGCGCTTGATGCCGTCCACCAGCGATTCGCGGCAGCCGTAGAGGTTGTCGAACTTGCTCTTGGTGACCGAGTCGTTGACGTTGATCGCCGGGAACGCCAGCCGGCCTTCCTTGGCCATCTGGTAGAGGCGCTTGACGCCGGTGGTCGTCTCTTCGGTGACGCCCTTGATCTTCGCCAGGCGCGTCGAGTACCACGACGGGCTCGACGCGAGCTTTCGCCTTGATCGACTTGAAGAGCGACACCTCCTCTTCGCTTGCCGGATGGGCGATCACCGATGCGTCCTTCTCGGCCTTGCTGCCGAGGTGCAACAGCAGCGTCGCGTCGCCGCCGTCGTCGAGGATCATGTTGGAGTAGCCCGCATCGGGCCACTCGAAGATGCGATGCGTGTAGTCCCAGTAGTCGTCGAGCGACTCGCCCTTGACGGCGAACACGGCCGTGCCCTTGGCGGCGATCGCCGCGGCTGCGTGATCCTGCGTCGAATAGATGTTGCAGCTCGCCCACCTCACATCGGCGCCCAAGGCCTGCAGCGTCTCGATCAGCACCGCGGTCTGGATCGTCATGTGCAGCGAGCCGGTGATGCGCGCACCACGCAGCGGCTGCTGGCTGGCGAATTCCTCGCGGATCGCCATCAGGCCTGGCATCTCGGTTTCGGCGATGCGGATTTCCTTGCGGCCCCAGTCCGCGAGCTTCAGATCGGCGACCACGAAGTCGCCAGCGGGGTTGGACTTGAGTACGGCGCTCATCTCGCGCCCTCCTTTAAGTGTCAAAGAAGTGGGCGAGCGCCGTTGACCGGCCGATTTGGAATCGGCTGCTCCGAGCCTGGCGAGGCAGCCGAATCAGAAGATTCGTCCGCCTCCGTCGCAACGCTCCTCGGAGACTGAATAAGGCGGTCGCCGGCGACCGCGGAGCGCGGATTATCGCCCGCGCTGTTGTCGCCGGCAACCTCTTGAAGAACGCTAGGCGGCCTTGCGCTTGACAGTCAGACGCCTTTTCGGCGGCGCGCGTTTCGCGCCAGCGGCCTCGGCCAGCATCTCGACCCGATCCGTCCTTTCCCACGAGAACTCGGGTTCGTCGCGGCCGAAGTGCCCGTAGGCAGCGGTCTTCTGATAGATCGGACGCAGCAGGTCGAGCATCTGCACGATGCCACGCGGACGCAGGTCGAAGTGTTCGGCAACGAGCGTGCTGATGCGCTCGTCGGGGATCACGCCGGTGCCTTCGGTGTAGACCGTGATGTTCATCGGCTTGGCCACGCCGATCGCGTAGGCGACCTGCACCTGGCACTGGCGCGCGAGGCCTGCCGCCACGATGTTCTTCGCGACGTAGCGTGCCGCATAGGCGGCGGAGCGATCGACCTTCGACGGATCCTTGCCCGAGAATGCGCCGCCCCCGTGCGGACAGGCGCCGCCATAGGTGTCGACGATGATCTTGCGTCCGGTGAGGCCGCAGTCGCCCTGCGGCCCGCCGGTGACGAAGCGGCCGGTCGGGTTCACGAGATAGCGCGTGTTCTTCAGCCACTCCTTCGGCAGGGCCGGCTTGATGATCTCCTCGATCACCGCTTCGGTGAATTCGGGCTTCATCTTGTCGCCGAGGCTCATCTCCGGCGAGTGCTGCGTCGACAGCACGACGGTGTCGATCGAATGCGGCTTGCCGTCGACGTAACGCATCGTGATCTGGCTTTTCGCATCCGGCCTTAGCCACGGCAGGCGCCCGTCGCGTCGCAAGTCGGCCTGGCGCTCGACCAGTCGGTGCGCGTAGTAGATCGGCGCGGGCATCAGTTCGGGCGTCTCGTCGCAGGCGTAGCCGAACATCAGCCCCTGGTCGCCTGCGCCCTGGTTCAAAAAGTCGTCGGAGGCGCGATCGACACCCTGTGCGATGTCGTTGCTCTGCTTGTCGTAGGCGACCAGCACCGCGCAGCCCTTGTAGTCGATGCCGAATTCGGTGTTGTCGTAGCCGATGCGCTTGATCGTCTCGCGCGCGACTGACGATGTAGTCGACGTGCGCGTTCGTCGTGACCTCGCCGGCCAGCACGACGAGGCCGGTATTCACGAGCGTTTCGGCGGCGACGCGCGAGCGCGGATCCTGCGCCAGGATCGCATCGAGAATGGCATCGGAAATCTGGTCCGCGACCTTGTCCGGGTGCCCTTCGGACACCGATTCGGAAGTGAAGAGGAAATCGCTGGACATGGCCGGCTCCTATCGAAAAGATTTCGGGTGCGTTGCGCACTCCCGAGGAGCGGCGACGCTTTAGCGGTATTTGCCTCGGCTATGCTTTCGAGGATCGCCCCGCAAGTTGTCGGTTAACTCGGCGACCTCGAATTATAGGTCAAGGGTCGCGGTCGCCGGCGCCTTGCCCTTATATAAGCAAAGTTATCCGGCTTCGCGAGATTCTCCTGTGCTCAATGCGCTGTTCCGCGGCATCGCGGCGATCTCGCTGCGCAGTGTGCAAGGCCTCGGCGGACTTCTTGGACGATGCGTGTACTGCCTTTCGGCGACCTATCGCCGTCGGCTCGTCGGCAACCTCGCGCAGGCGGGCTACTCGGATTCGCAATTGGCGCGGGCGGCCGCCGCCGAGGCTGGAAAGCAGGCGCTCGAGACCCCCTGGGTCTGGCTGCGTCCGCGCGCTGATATCACCGCGTGTACGCAGTTCGCAGATCCGGCTGTCTTCGAAGCTGCGATGGCCGACGGTCGACCGGTGATGTTCCTGCCACCGCATCTTGGCAGCTTCGAAGTCACCGCTCAGTATTACGCCGCGCGCCCGGAAGCGAGGACGCGGCCGATGACCGTGCTGTACCGGATTCCGCGCAAGTCGGTGCTGCGCGATGTCGTCGCGACGGGTCGCGCGGCCGAGGGCCTGAGGCTCGCGCCGGCGGAAGTGAAGGGCGTGCGGATGCTGATGAAGGCGATGCGGAGACCGCGAGGTGGTCGGGATACTTCCGGACCAGGTGCCTTCGCGCGGCGAAGGCGTGTGGGCACCGTTTTTCGGTCGAAGCGCCTACACGATGACGCTTCCGGCACGCCTGGCCCGGCAGTTCGATGCGATCGTGCTGTTCGTCTACGGCGAACGCCTGGCCGCGGGCCAGGGCTACCGGATCCATCTGAAGCGTCTCGATGAGCCGTTTACCGGCGATGCCGCGCACGACGCTGCGTTGATGAACCGCGGTCTCGAGACGCTGATCCGCGAGCGGCCCGAACAGTACCTGTGGGGCTACAACCGCTACAAGGTGCCGGCCGGTGCACAGCCGCCGAGCGAGGGTCGAGGCGTGAAGCTCTGGGCGGCGAAACTCGGCATCTTCCTGATCAATCAGACCCGCCATTGGTCGCAGCGCACGCGTACTCGGGTCGCGCACGCGCTGTCGGATCTGATCTGGTGGCTCGCCTGGCCACGCCGGCATGTGACGCTCGTCAACCTGCGGGCCTGCTTTCCGCAGATGTCCGAGGCCGAGCGCAAGCGTATCGGCCGTCTGACCTTTCGCAGCCTCGCGCGCGCGGCGCTCGACCACTCGGTGCTGTGGAACGCCGAGCGGGACGAGATCGAGCGCTACATCAAGGTCGAGGGCGAGCAGCGCCTGTTCGATCCGGCAAACCGTCCGGTGATCGTCATCGCGCCGCACTTTGTCGGTCTCGATGCGGGCGGTGTGCGCGCCAATACGCTGGTGCGCGGTGCCTCGATCTATTCCAGACAGAAGAATCCGGTCTGGGATGAATGGTTGTTGCGCGCGCGCCGACGCTTCAGCGATCCGGTGTTGTTGCCGCGTCAGGGCATCGACATGCGCGCGGTCGTACGTACCGTCAGGCAGGGGCTGCCGCTCTATTACCTGCCGGACATGGACCTTGGACCGACGAACTCGGTGTTCGTCCCATTTTTCGGAGTGCAGACCGCGACGATTCCGATGGTGTCGCGGATTGCGCGGATGACTGGCGCGAAGGTGCTGATGGCGGTGACCGAGATGACCGACGAAGGCTACACGCTGCACTTCGAGGGCCCCTGGGAGGATTTCCCGGGGAGATTCGATCGAGGACGATACGGCGCGCATGAACCGGGAACTGGAACGCTGGGTGCTGCGTATGCCGACGCAGTACTTCTGGACGCACAAGCGCTTTAAGACGCGCCCGGAGGGCGAGGCGAGTCTGTACTGAAAATCTCTGACTTGTTGTCAGCGACGGCGAGCGCGCGGATCGCAAGCACGAGCGGCGCATACAATGGCGACGCATGAAGTTGCGCTTCACCAAGATGCAGGGCGCCGGCAATGACTTCGTGATGATCAATGCCACGCGACAGAAGTTCGCGCTGACGCCCGACCAGCTGCGTCGGCTGGCTCATCGCCGCTTCGGCGTCGGAGCCGACCAGATCCTGGTGGTGGAACCGTCGCAGCGGCCCGGCGTCGACTTCCGTTATCGCATCTTCAATGCCGACGGCGGCGAAGTGGAGCAGTGTGGCAACGGCGCACGGTGCTTCGTACGCTTCGTGCGCGATCAGGGTCTGACTGACAAGACCACCATCCGGGTCGAGACCTTGTCCGGCGTGATCGAGCCGCAGCTCACGGCATCGGGCGAAGTGACGGTCGACATGGGAACGCCGCTGTTCGATCCCGCACAGGTGCCGTTTGACACCGCCGGGCTCGTGCCACGCGCAGAGCATCAAGAAGTGCTGTGGCCGCTGCTGCTCGATGACCGCGAACTCTGGATCGCGGCGCTCTCGATGGGCAATCCGCACGCAGTGCAAGCTGGTCGACGACGTCGACGCGGCGCCGGTGACGGTCGACGGGCCGTGGCTCGAGACGCATCGCCCGCTTTCCGCAGCGCGTGAACGCCGGTTTCATGCAGATCGTCGATTCGCACGCCGTGCGCCTGCGCGTGTGGGAACGTGGCGCCGGTGAGACGCTGGCGTGCGGCACCGGAGCGTGCGCCGCAGTCGTCAGCGGCATCCGTCGCGGAATTCTGCAATCACCGGTCGCGGTGTCGACCCGCGGCGGTACGCTTTCGATCGCGTGGGACGGCGGGCCGGTGTGGATGACCGGGCCGGCGACTCCGGTCTTTGAAGGCGAGATCGACCTCTAATCACGGGAAGCCAATGCAAGTCCAGGACATCGCGAACTACCTGACCAGTCATCCGGATTTCTTCGACCAGCACCCGGAACTGCTGGCGGCCCTGCAGTTACCGCATCCACAGAACGGCCAGGCGATCTCGCTGTCGAACGGCAGTCGCTGATGCTGCGCGAACGCATCAAGGCACTCGAGTCGCGCGTTGCGGAAATGGTGCGCAATGCCCAGGAAAACGACGCGATTTCGTCACAGCTCGTGACGTGGACCCGGGCTCTGCTGCTGCAGGAGGATGCGTCGCGGCTGCCCGAGACGGTGGTCGCGACGATGAAGAACGTCTTCAGCGTGCCGCATTGCGCGCTCCGTCTGTGGTCGGTCAGGCCGCAGTACGCCGCGCTGGAGTGCGCCAGGCCCGTGACTGCGGACACGGTATCGCTCGCCAACAGCATGCGGGTCCCGTTTTGCGGGTCCAACGTCGGCTTCGAGGCGGCGACGTGGTTCGAGGATGCGACGTCCGTGCAGAGTCTCGCGATGCTGCCGCTGCGGGTCGGCGCGGATCCCGGCCACCTTCGGTCTGCTCGTGCTCGGGTCGGCCGACAAGGACCGTTTCCACATCACGATGGGCACGACGTTCCTCGAGCGGATCGCGGAGCTCGCGAGCGCCGCGCTGGCGCGGCTGCGCGCCTAGGATGCAATCGCGCTGCGACCGAGCGCGCAGATATGCCGTCGGCCATGCGGACGGACGGTCGCGGTGGCTGAAGCTCCAGCGATCCAGCGCTTTCTCGACGACCTCGGCCGCCAGCGACGCGCGTCGCCGCACACGCTTGCCGCGTACCGCCGCGACCTCACCAAGCTCGAGCAGCTGGCCGCGGGGCGCGGTCCAGCACAGCTGCATGCGCACGAGATCCGCAGCTTCGTCGCGAGGCTGCACGCCGGCGGCCTGTCGGCCTCGACATTGGCGCGGATGTTGTCGGCGTGGCGCTCTTACTTCGGCTGGCTGACCGAGCGCGGTGAACTCGCTGCGAATCCGGTGTCGGGCATCCGTCCGCCGCGGCGCGAACGGCGGCTGCCCAAGGCGCTGTCGGCAGACCAGGCGGTCACGCCTGGCGGCGGATGCCGGGGACGATTCCTGGTTGGCAATGCGCGACCATGCGTTCATCGAACTGCTGTATTCCAGCGGTCTGCGGCTCTCCGAGCTGGTGTCGCTCGACTGGCGCTACTTCGCGCCCGAGCCGGGCCTGGCGGCGTCGTCCAGCTGGGTGGATCTCGACACCGGCGAGGCGACGGTGCTCGGCAAGGGCGGCAAGACGCGCACGGTGCCGATCGGCACGCATGCGCGCAGCGCGCTGGCGCGCTGGCTCGAGCATCGTTCGATCGCGAGGGCCGACCCGCGCGCGCTGTTTCTGTCCGCGCGCGGTCGGCGCCTGACCGCGCGCAGCGTGCAGGCGCGGCTCGCTCAGGTCGCCCGCCGGCTCGGGCTCGGCGTCCATGTGCATCCCCACGTGTTGCGGCACTCGTTTGCGTCGCACCTGCTGCAGTCGAGCGGCGACCTGCGCGCGGTTCAGGAACTGCTGGGCCACGCGAACATCGCAACGACGCAGATCTATACGCGGCTGGACTGGCAGCATCTCGCCAAGGCCTACGACGCCGCTCATCCGCGCGCAAAGCGTCGCAGTTGACGCTGCGACGATCGCGCTGACACGATGAGCCGGCTGGTGCTGCGACCCGGCAAGGAAAAGTCGCTGCTGCGGCGCCATCCCTGGGTCTACGCCAGCGCGGTTGCGCGTGTCGAGGGTGACCTGCCGAGCGGCGCGACGATCGAAGTGCGCAGCGCGGACGGGCGCTTTCTCGCCTGGGCCGCCTATTCGCCGGCATCGACGATCCGGGCGCGCGCGTGGTCGTTTTCCGAGTCAGCACGGGTCGATGCCGGCATGCTGGCGGGACGCGTCCGCGCCGCAGTCGAGCGGCGCGCGGCGATCGGCCACGAGACCAACGCAGTGCGCCTCGTCTTCGGCGAGGCGGACGGCCTGCCGGGTCTCATCGTCGATCGGTATGCAGACCAGCTGGTGACGCAGTTCCAGTCTGCGGGCGTCGACGCCTGGCGCGAGCCGCTGATTGCGGCACTGATTGAGGCGAGCGGCTGCGCCGCCGTCTTCGACCGCAGCGACGGCGCTACGCGCGCGCGCGAGGGGCTCGGACCGTCGACCGGCGTGCTGGCGGGCGCCGAGCCGCCGTCGCAGATCGAAGTCGTCGAACATGGCCTGCGCTTTCTCGTCGACGTGCGGCGCGGCCACAAGACCGGCTACTACATTGATCAGCGCGACAACCGCCGGCGGGCGCGTGGCCTGGTCGAGCGCCAGACGCAACTAGGCGGCCGCACGCTGCGCGCGCTCAACTGCTTCTGTTACACCGGCGGCTTTTCGATCGCGATGCTGGCCGGCGGCGCCGAGCATGTGCATTCGATCGACTCGTCGGCGGACGCGCTGCGCCTGGCCGAAGAACACGCCCGGATCAACGGCATCACGCCCGAGCGATGTCGCTGGGAGGACGCCGACGTCTTCTCGGCGCTGCGTGCGCTTAGGAACGACGGAGCGCAGTTTGATGTGATCGTGCTGGATCCACCCAAGTTCGCGTCCAGCCATCATCATGTCGATCGGGCGGCACGCGCCTACAAGGACATCAACCTGAACGCATTGCGGCTGCTGGCTCCGGGCGGGTCGTTGCTGACCTTTTCGTGTTCGGGCGCGATCGATACCGACCTTTTCCAGAAGATCGTTGCCGGGGCAGTGATCGATTCCGGCATCGACACCTGGATGGTGGACCGCCTCGGCGCCAGCGCGGATCACCCGCTGCTGATGACCGTGCCGGAGTCCGAATATCTGAAGGGTCTGCACCTGATACGCACCGGCTAGGGCCACCGGGACCGCGGAATGCCTACGGTCGCCCGATCCTCTACACTTGCGCCCCTCTTTTTGCGGCCCGACCCGGTCGGCGGGCCGGGACGTCCCCCCGAGTCCGGCGAGCGCCGGTAGTGGACCTGATACAGGGTCAAGGCTGCCGCGCAGGCCCCACCGCAACCCGCAGGAGTCAATGCATGAATCACAAAGCGAGCCTCTGGTCCCCGTGACGGTCTTGACCGGATTTCTCGGTGCGGGCAAGACGACACTGCTCAACCGCATCCTGTCAGAACAGCACGGCCAGAAGATCGCTGTCATCGAGAACGAATTCGGCCCTGAAAACGTCGACAACGAATTGCTGGTCACCGAGACCAAAGAGCAGATCGTCGAGATGAACAACGGCTGCATCTGCTGCACCGTGCGCGGCGACCTGGTGCGGATCCTCGCCGACCTCAAGCGCAGGCGCGAGGCAAAGGAACTCGCCTTCGAGCGCGTCATCATCGAGACGACCGGCATGGCCAATCCCGGTCCCGTGACGCAGACGTTCTTCATCGAGGAGGACATTGCATCGTATTACCTGCTCGACAGCGTGATCACGGTGGTCGACGCCAAGCACGGGCACGAGACGCTCGATGCCCAGGTCGAGGCCCAGAACCAGGTGGGCTTCGCCGATCGCATCCTGCTGTCGAAGACCGATCTGGTCGACGCCGCTGAACTGGCGTCGCTGCGCGAGCGGATCGTGCGGATGAACCCGCGCGCGCCGATCAAACCGGTCAATTTCGGTCAGGTTCCGCTGAAGGAGGTGCTGGACCTGCGCGGATTCAACCTGAACGCTATTCTCGACATCGATCCGGAGTTCCTGGCCGCCGAGCATCCGGATGCCAAGAAGTCACGCCCGGGCAACGGCCATGCGGGCGATGATCACGCCGACGACCACGTCCACGACGAACACTGCGGCCATGATCATGAGCATGAACATCATCAAGCGCACCACCATCATGACGATGCGATCAAGGCCTTCGTGTTCCAGTCGAACCGACCGTTCGACTCGGCGAAGCTCGAGGAATACATGGGCGCTCTGACTCAGGTTTACGGCCCTGACATGCTCCGGTATAAAGGCGTGCTTTTCATCAACGGGACCAACCGTCGCATGATCTTCCAGGGCGTGCACATGCTCATGGGAGCTGACGTGGGACGGCCGTGGGGCAAGGACGAGAAGCCGTCGACCAAGATGGTGTTCATCGGGCGCAACTTGCCGAAGGACACGATACTCAAGGGCCTCGAGGCGTGCCTCGCGCGCTGATTCCGGTCCGCCACTCCCAGACTCAACGAGGTAGACACAAGATGCCTGCAGCAAAGAAGGCGCCGGCCCGCAAAGCGGCGAAGACCGCTCACAAGAAGGTCGCAGTCAAGAAAGTCGTCGCGAAGAAAATTGCGCCGAAGGCCAAGCCGGCGAAGAAGGCCGCTACGCCGAAAGCCAAGGCGCCGGTGCGACCGGTCAAGGCTGTGCAGAAGCCTGCCGCCGCCAGGCCAGCTGCCGCCCGCCCAGCGGTCTTGAAGCCCGTGAAGCCGATGAAGCCGGTGAAGGCCCCGGTAAAGAGCGCGCCGGCACGCTCGGCGCGGCCCGAGCGCGTGCGCGCGGCGCCGGTGTCGATGCCGGCTGTCAGTGTTGCGCCGGCTCCGGTCGCGGCGAAAGTCGCGCCGGCGCCGAGTCCGAAGGACCTCGCGGCAGCTCACGAGTACCTGCTCGCCCGTTCGGCCACGCGCAGCGAGGAGCCGGTGCTCGGTCAATGGCAAGCGCCTGCCGACCGAGGGCGAGCTGCTGAAGATGCCTGAGTCCGACTACATGAACGAACGGCAGCTCGCGTTCTTCAAGTATCGCCTGCAGGAAATGGAACGGGAGCTGTTGCAGAACGCCGATGAAACGACCGAGCACCTGCGGGAAACGGTCATCGTTCCGGATCCGGCTGACCGCGCGACGATCGAGGAAGAGCACGCCCTCGAACTTCGAACGCGCGATCGCGAGCGCAAGCTTCTGAAAAAGGTGCAGCAGGCACTCGCCCGGATCGAAAGCGGCGATTATGGGTACTGCGAGGAAACGGGCGAACCGATCGGCATTCCCCGATTGCTCGCCCGACCGACGGCGACGCTTTCGCTCGAAGCGCAGCAGCGCCGCGAGATCAAGCAGAAGATGTACGGCGACTGAGATGCGCGACGCTTCCGCTTTCCCTCTTCGAGCGGAAATAGCAGTTGCGATCGAGACCGGCGCCGCGAGCGCGTCCGCTGCGCACGTCCAGCGGTTGAAGCCTGGGCGCTTTCCTTGCCGGAACTCAAGCGGTCGATAGCGTGGACGGGTGTTCTGACGCGGACGCGCGCAGCGCCGCATTGCGCGAAGAAAGTAATCCAGCCGGCTGGTACAGAGGTAGCCGACAGGCGGGATAGTCCCTCAGATCAACGGTTTGGCAGGGAACGAATGTTGTTACTATCGGCCGAACCTGGGCTTCGGCGGCACGTCGCGCCGCGGCTTGGTCATGCGCCGCAGGATGCGGCGAGGGCGGGAAGAGCCGACCGCTGTGCTCGCGCGTAAGGGGTATGGGTCTGATCTCCCGGAGATGCCGGGGCTGCCGTAACCCGGTGTAGGCGGCGCAGCAACTCAACAGACGGTTCCGGGCTAACGAGACAAGCGGGCAGCGTGGTTTTTTCCTTCTTCAAAAAGGATCAGAAGGACGCAGACGCGCCCTCGGGCAAGGTGACGTCACGTCCTCCTGCCAAGCCAGGTCGTCCGCTGGCTGCGCCGGTCAACCGCAACGCTTCGGCGACGCTGCCGAAGTCCCCGAATACCGAAAGCACGCTGCCGGACAAAGATCTCGCCCGCACGCTGGCGATGGAAACGGCCGCGAAGATCGACGCGATCGAATCCGAGATGGCGCGCGACTTCATGCGCCCGTCGGGCGGCGGACCCGTGTTTTCGAATTCCGCGGCCAACTCCACGCTCGGGCGTCTGTCGCAGCAACCGGTCGAGCAGCCGATCCCGACGTCCCTTCCGACCGGCAAGGGGGCAGCGGCCGAGCTCATGGATCTCAGTGTCGAAGAATGGCAGGGCAATGCCAACGCCATCGAGATCCACGCCGAGGGCTCGGGTTCGGCGATCGACGAGGCGGCAATTCTTTTCGCCAACGGCCTGATTGAACCGGCCGAGGCTGGCCTGCGGACGGCGATCCATTCGGACTCGCTCGGCGACTCGGCGCAACGCGCCTGGCTGATGCTGTTCGAATTGTTCCAGCAGCGTGGCGACAAGGCGGGCTTCGACAACCTGACGATCGAGTACGTGCTGCGCTTCGAAAGCTCGCCGCCGGCATGGATCGACTACAAGGACGACGGGCCGGCGCTATCGGGCAAGACGGCCGGCGGTGCGCCGATCGTCCGACTGCCCGAGATCGTCGACGCCAATGTCGTCAAGGTGCTCGAAGCAGTCTGAAGAACTACTCGGCCCAGCATCAGTCGTTGTCACTCGACACCTCCTCGGTACGCGAAATCGACCTGGTTGGTGCTGAGCTTCTGCTGCGGGTCATCAATGCGTTCCGTCGCGCGAGCCACGAACTGCTGGTACTCGGCGCCGACCAGCTGATCACGCCGCTGCGAGCTGCGGTCGAGCCCGGCCGCCGCGACCAGAGCGACGCCGGGTGGATGCTGCTGCTCGAAGTGTTCCGGCTGCTGCAGCGTCAGCACGACTTCGAGGAAACCGGCATTCAGTATTGCATTACCTATGAAGTGTCACCGCCGTCGTGGGAGCCGCCTCCGCCGAGCCTGAAGACGCGCGCGGCCACGCCGGCCGATCGTCCGGTCGAGAGCGAGGATGGCCTGCATTGGCGTGGTCTGATCCGCGGCGATGGCGAACCACAGTTTGGGCGCCTTCTGACTGCGGCCAAGACCGAAAAGCGGCTCACCGTAGACTGCACCTATCTGAAGCGGGTCGAGTTCGCGACTGCGACCTCGCTGCTGTCGCAGCTGACCAAACTGCGGCAGGGCGGCGTGACCGTCGAATTCCGTAACGTCAACACCCTGGTCGCCGCCTTGTTCTCGCTGCTCGGCGTCGATATGGTGGCTGACGTGCAGTTGCGACGGCTTTAATCGACCCCAACTAGACTCGCGGGCCGTCGCTTCGGCCGGAGTCGACAATGGAAGCCTTTCACGGAACGACCATCGTGTCCGTCCGCCGCGGCGCTGCCGTCGCGCTGGGCGGCGATGGACAGGTCACGCTCGGCAATATCGTCGTCAAGCAGACCGCCCGCAAGGTGCGGCGGCTGTACCACGATCGGATCCTCGCCGGTTTCGCCGGGGCGACCGCGGACGCCTTCACGCTGTTCGAGCGTTTCGAGGGCAAGCTGGAGAAGCATCAGGGCAACCTGGTTCGGTCGGCAGTCGAGCTGGCCAAGGACTGGCGCACCGACCGCATCCTGCGCCGGCTCGAGGCGATGCTCGCGGTGGCGGACCGCGAGTCTTCGCTGATCATCACCGGCAACGGCGATGTTCTCGAGCCCGAATTCGGCCTGATCGCGATCGGCTCCGGCGGCCCGTATGCGCAGGCCGCGGCCCGCGCCTTGCTCGACCACACCGAGATGGCGCCGGCGGAAATCGTCAAGAAGGCATTGACGATCGCCGGCGACCTCTGCATCTACACCAACCAGAGCCACACGATCGAGTCGCTCGATTGACGAGGTGATGCGGCGCCGAGCGAGAACGACCTCGTTGCTGTTGAACCGCGCCCGCCCGCCCGGCCGCTCCGAAGGGCGGGCGCCTAACTTGAGCACTGCGAGTGCACGTGCGACCGCGCAGCGGTCGCGTACACGAGCAGTGAACTTGCCATGATGACTCCCCGAGAAATCGTCCACGAACTGAACAAGAACATCGTCGGCCAGGACCGTGCCAAGCGCGCGGTCGCCGTCGCGTTGCGCAACCGCTGGCGCCGTCAGCAAGTGGCCGATCCGCTGCGCTCCGAAATCACGCCGAAGAACATCCTGATGATCGGTCCGACCGGAGTCGGCAAGACCGAGATCGCGCGCCGCCTCGCCCGGCTCGCCGATGCTCCGTTCATCAAGGTCGAAGCGACGAAGTTCACGGAAGTCGGCTACGTCGGACGCGATGTCGACACGATCATCCGTGACCTCGTCGACATCTCGGTCAAGCAGACGCGCGAGAATGAGATGCGCAAAGTCGCGACGCGCGCGCAGGACGCCGCCGAGGACCGCATCCTCGACACCTTGGTGCCACCCGCGCGCGACGTCGGCTTCGCCTCGTCCGGGCGCGAGGACCAGAACGCGACGCAGGCAGAAGTTCCGCAAGAAGCTGCGCGAAGGCGAACTCGATGACAAGGAGATCGACATCGAGGTGAGCGCAGTTGCGCAGCCTTTCGAGGTGATGGCACCCCCCGGCATGGAGGAACTCACGCAGCAGCTCCAGTCGATGTTCGCAAACATGGGCCGGGAACGACGCAAGTCGCGCCGCATGCGCATTGCTGACGCCATCAAGGCACTCACCGATGAAGAGGCCGCCCGGCTGATCAACGACGAGGATCTGAAGACGCGTGCGCTGGCCAACGCCGAATCCAACGGAATCGTGTTCATCGATGAGATCGACAAGATCGCTTCGCGCGCGGAACTGCAGGGCGCCGACGTGTCGCGACAGGGCGTTCAGCGCGACCTGCTGCCGCTGGTCGAGGGCACGACGGTAAATACCAAGTACGGCATGGTGAAGACCGACCACATCCTGTTCATTGCCTCGGGTGCGTTCCATCTGGCGCGGCCATCGGATCTGATCCCGGAACTGCAAGGGCGCTTTCCGATCCGCGTCGAGCTCGATTCGCTGACGGTCGAAGACTTCGAGCGCATCCTGAAGAACACCGACGCGAGCCTCACCGAGCAGTACCGCGCGCTGTTAGGCACCGACGGCTGCGAGTTGAAGTTCACGGACGAAGGTATCCACCGGATTGCCGAGATCGCCTTTGCGGTCAACGAGAAGACCGAAAATATCGGCGCCCGCCGCCTCTACACCGTGTTAGAAAAGTTGCTGGAGGAGGTGTCGTTCGAGGCCGGCAGCGCAGGCAAAGGAGCGATCACGATCGACTCGACGTACGTCGATGCGCGCCTTGCCGAACTGGCGCGCAACGAGGACCTTGCGCGTTACGTGCTCTAGGCGATCGACGCTCGCCGCGAGCTCCGACTGGAAGGCCGGGGACGAAGCCGGCTACTGGTCGATAGAATCAATGACCGCAGGAGTCCGATGATGATTCGAATCTTCACGGCCGCCGCGCTGCTTTCGGCATGCGCTACGGCTTTTGGTCAGGTGCAGGTGAGGGATGCGTGGGTGCGGCCCGCGTTACCGGGTCAGAACGCTACCGGCGCGTTCATGTCACTGCTGTCCGCCGACGGCGCGCGCCTGCTCGGCGTGTCGAGCCCAGTCGCCGGCGTGGTCGAAGTCCACGAAATGGTGATGGACGGCAACGTGATGAGGATGCGCCCGGTGCCGGCGCTCGAGCTGCCCGCCGGAAAGGCGGTCGAGCTGAAGCCTGGCGGCTACCACGTGATGCTGATGGACCTGAAGCGGCCGCTCGCGGTCGGTGAAAAGGTGCGCCTCGAACTGCGGCTCGAGACCCGCGACAAGCGGCTCGTCACGCAACCGGTCGAGGCCGCTGTCGCGAACCACAGTGGCGGCGCGACCGCCACGGGTAGCGCGCACAAGCACTGATAGGTGCATGGTCCGCAGGTCGAATGCGCGCGCCAGGCAAGTCCGTCGTCGGTGCGACGGCCACGCGGCGGCGCAATCCGCTTGCGCTCGTCGTGCGCCAGTGCGCCCGGGCCGCACGGTGCGACGCGCAAGGCGCAGCGCGCAGCGTCGAAAGTCAAACTGAAGAAGCGTCCGGACGACGCCTGGACCGCTAGCGCGGCCCGCTTGGGCTCGCCTTGTAATCGCCTGCCTGCGACAGCGCGGCCTGGACGTCTTCGATGGACAGTGGCGCCGGCGTTTCCACCGTCGCCTCTGGCGGATCGAGCGTCACGGTCGCGTCGTCGGCCACCGTCTTGAGCGCGCGAGTCACCCGCGCGACACAGCCGCCGCAGTGCATGCCATCGATGCGAAAGGTTTGCTGCATTCTACGCGCCCCAGTGCCTCGTCGACATGCTACGCCGCTCGGCGATCCGCGATGGTCACGGCGGCGGCGTCTGTGCGATCGATCGAGTTAACATCCGGTGCCGGAAGAGGCGTTGCTCTGACGTCGCGACCGGCCGTACGCCGATTCACGCCACCGTCCACCGGAACGCCATGGACACCGCGCTCATGTCACCGCAGCTCAAGGCCGACATACTTTCCGAGGCGCTGCCGTATATCCGACGGTTTCATGGCAAGACGATCGTCGTCAAGTACGGCGGCAACGCGATGGTCGACCAGAACCTGAAGGAAGCCTTCGCGCACGACGTTGTTCTGCTGAAGCTGGTTGGCATGAATCCGGTCGTCGTACACGGCGGCGGCCCGCAGATCGACGAGGCGCTCGAGCGCGTCGGCAAGAAATCCACCTTCGTTCAGGGCATGCGCGTCACCGATGCCGAGACGATGGAAGTGGTCGAATGGGTACTCGCCGGCGAAGTGCAGGGCGAACTCGTGATGCTGATCAACGCGTTCGGCGGCCAGGCGGTCGGGCTCACCGGCAAGGACGGCGGTTTGATCCGCGCGCGCCGGCTGCGAATGCCGGATAAAGACGATCCTGCCAAGAGTCACGACATCGGCCAGGTCGGTGAGATCGAAGCGATCAACCCGGCAGTCGTGAAGGCGCTGCAGGATGATGCGTTTATCCCGGTGATCTCGCCGATCGGCTTCGGCGAGGATGGACTGTCCTACAACATCAATGCAGATGTCGTGGCCGGAAAGATCGCCGAGATTTTGAAGGCCGAGAAACTGGTCATGCTGACCAACACGCCCGGCGTGCTCGACAAGGGTGGCAGACTGCTGACCGGACTTACGGCGCGCGAGATCGACGATCTGTTTGCCGATGGCACGATTTCCGGAGGCATGCTGCCGAAGATCTCGTCCGCGCTCGAGGCAGCGAAGAGCGGAGTCAACGCGGTTCACATCATCGACGGCCGCGTCGACCATTGCCTGCTGCTCGAGATCCTTACGGACCAGGGCGTCGGCACGATGATCAAGAGTCACTGAACGCGCCGGTGCACCGAAACCCGGCCGCAGGCGGTCGCCGGCTGCAGAGCCGCCGAAGCAATCCGACTGAGGTGCGACTTCCGGCGGCGCCGCGGGCGCCGGTCTGGCTGTTCGACCTTGACGATACGTTGCACGACGCATCGCACGCGATTTTCGATGCGATCGACCGTCGCATGACTGACTACGTCGAACGCGTGCTGGGCGTCGACCGCGCCGAAGCGAATCGTTTGCGCACGCTCTATTGGCGCCGCTATGGCGCGACGCTGCGCGGACTTGTGCGCCACCACGGCGTCGATGCCGGGCACTTTCTGCGCGAGACCCATGACTTCAGCGTCGCCGGACTATTACGCGCCGAACGCGGACTGGGGCGCTTGTTCGCACGTCTCGCGGGCCGCAAGGTGCTGCTGACCAACGCGCCGCTTGCCTACGCGGGCTCGGTCCTCCGCGGCCTGGCATTGCATCGCCATATTCACGGTCGCTACACGATCGAATCGATGCGCGTGCACGGCACCTTCCGGCCGAAGCCGTCGCGCCTGATGTTGCGCACACTGCTGGCGCGCGAAAGGGTGCCGCCGCAGCGCGCAATCCTGGTCGAGGATTCGCTCGCCAACATCAAGTCGGCGCGCGCGCTGGGGCTGCGGACGGTATGGATCACACGCCATGGCCGCGGCGGTCGACACCGTCACTTTGGTGCTGCAGGGCTGAGGATTGCTTCGCTGCACGAGTTGATGCGTCGGACCCCACGTCGCTGACGCCGGCGGCGGAAGCGCTAAGCTCGCGTTCCTTCTCCCAAGGCAGGTTCCCGCTATGGCACGTCCCGGTTTGATACGCAGGTTCTTTCGCGGACTCTGGTCGGCGATCGATTTCTCGCGGCGGCTGGTGTTCAACCTGATCTTCCTGCTGATTGTCGGCCTGATCCTGTTTGGCTGGCTCTCTTCTGACACGCCGCCACGGCTGGCGCCGGATACCGCGCTGGTGGTGAACATCCAGGGCGACGTCGTCGAGGAGTACACGGTCGGGGCGCAGGAGGCGGCGCTGGCCGAGGCCCTGGGGCGCGACCGATTCGAGACGCGGCTGCGTGATGTGCTGGCGGCGCTCGACGGTGCGGCCCGTGACCCGCAGATCACGCGTGTGGTGCTCGTGCTCGACGACATGGACAAGGCGGGCCTGGCGACGCTTAGGGAGATGGCGGCGGCGGTCGAGCGGGTCCGCGGAGCCGGCAAGCCGGTCGTGGCCTGGGCCGAGTCATACACGCAGGGACAGTACTTTCTCGCCTCCCACGCCGACGAGGTCTATCTGCATCCGTCGGGCGCGCTGCTGTTGCGGGGCATTGGTGGAAGCCGCGGCTACTACAAGGACCTGCTCGAAAAGGTTGGCGTGAAGGTCAATACCTTCCAGGCCGGTCGCTACAAGAGCTTCGGTGAACCGTTTACCCGCACCGGCCCGTCGCCCGAAGCGCAGGAGGCGGAGGCCTACCTGCTGAACGGACTGTGGTCCACCTGGCTCGCCGACGTCGAGCGCGCGCGCAAGCTCAAGCCGGGGACGGTGATGGCAGCCCTCAACGATCTGCCGCAGCGGCTGCAGGCAACCGGCGGTGACATTGCCGGCCTCGCGCTGAAGGAAAAAATGGTCGACGGCCTGCTGCGCCGGGATGAGTTCAGGGCGCTGATGATCGACCGTGGTGCGCCCCGCAGTGAGCAGGACGCCGCCACGTTTCGGCAGATTTCGATGTATCCGTATCTACGGTATGTGTCCAAGCCGGCGCTCGGCGATGCGGTCGGCGTGGTCGTGACCCAGGGCGAGATCGTCGACGGCGATGCCCGCAAGGGCACCGTCGGCGCCCGCGCGGCAGCCGAGCTGATTCAGCGCGCGCGTGAGGACAGTGCGATCAAGGCGCTAGTGGTACGGATCGACTCGCCGGGCGGAAGCGCGTTCGCGTCGGAACTGATCCGCGAGCAGCTCGACCTGACGCGCAAGGCCGGCAAGCCGGTGGTGGTCTCGATGGGTGACGTGGCCGCCTCCGGCGGCTACTGGATCGCGATGGGCGGCGACGAGGTCCTTGCCGATGCGGCGACGATCACCGGATCGATCGGTGTTTTCGCGCTGGTGCCGACCTTTGCCGGCACGATGGAAAAGCTCGGAGTCCAAAACGTTTCCAACGGGACCACCTGGGTCGCGGATGCCACCAATCTCGCCCGGCCGCTCGATAAGCGGCTCGCAGAGGTGGTCGATCTCGGCATCGGTCACACCTATCGCGAGTTTCTCGAGATCGTCGCGGCCAACCGCAAATCCACGCCGGAGAAGGTCAATGAAGTCGCGCAAGGTCGCGTCTGGACCGGGACCCAGGCCAAGGAGCGCAGTCTGGTCGATGGCCTCGGCGGCCTCAACGAGTCGGTGAAGGCCGCGGCTCGTCGAGCGGGCCTGCCCGACGGCGCGCGGGTGCAGTACGTCGAACCCGAGCGGCGCGGTCTCGACCGGTACCTGTCGTTCTTTATGGGCCAGCTCGGCGCTGCATTGCGGGACGACCTCGGTTGGGACGGACTGGCACGGACGCTGGCCGAGTCGCTCCCGGCGCCGGCGCCGCGGCAGCTAGGGCTTCTGCTCGAGGCTCGCGAACATCCGACCCGGGCGCTCGCCTATTGTTTTTGCGATCTGCGCTGATTCGATCGATCGGTAAGGCGCCCGCGAAGGCGTCAATTTAAGCGGTCGTGCACCTGCCGGTCATCCGGAAGAGTGTTCGCGGCTGCGGCTTTCCGGGGTAGTATGCCTTCACGTCTGGGTCGTCCGGACCCTCGTCGACATGCCACCCGCCATGGAAACCCCGAGTCCGACCGGCGCGCGCAAGCCGGGCGCGCGCAAGCTGCAGATTCTGCAGACGCTCGCGACGATGCTTGAAGACCCGAAAGGGGAAAAGGTCACTACCGCTGCGCTGGCGGCGCGCCTCGGCGTGTCGGAGGCCGCGCTGTACCGCCACTTCGCCAGCAAGGCCCAGATGTTCGAAGGGCTGATCGAGTTCATCGAGACCACAGTGTTCGGCCTGATCAACGAGATCAGCGCGCGTGAAACCTCTGGCCTCCGTCAGGTGCGCTCGATCATCGCGATGCTGCTGGAGTTCGCGCAGACCAACAAGGGCATGACGCGCGTGCTGATCGGTGACGCTCTTGTCAATGAGAATGAGCGGCTGCAGGAGCGCATCAACCAGCTGATCGAGCGCATCGAGGCGTCGCTGAAGCAGAGCTTCCGCGTGGCGGCGACCGAAGGCGAACTCGCCGACGGCTTCGACTCAAGCGCGCGCGCCGCCCTGATCGTCGCGTTTGTCGTCGGTCGCTGGCACCGCTTCGCAAAGAGCGGTTTCCGCAAGGCGCCGGCCGAAACGCTCGAAGCGCAGTTGCCGGCCCTGGTCGCCTAGGCTTCCGCGGCCGGCAATGGCCGTCGCTGCCCCGCCAGCACCAGGGCGGTGCCGGTCAACACGCCAGTCCGGATGCAGCGACAATCATGCCGCCGCAGTCGGCGGCGAGCAGCACGATCAGCAGGACGTGTCGTGCACCATGCGCTCATCGCTGAGCGCAGACCGGACAGGCGGGTCACGCGGCACACGCACCGCGTGCCACTGCATCGCAAGCGCATCGAGCATCAGCAACCGACCGACCAGTGCGGTCCCCGCGTCGGCGGCGAGCTTCAGCGCCTCGGCTGCCTGCATCGTGCCGATGATTCCCGTCAGCGGCGCAAACACGCCCATGACCGAGCACAGTTCGTCCTCGCCATCGCCCGGCGGAAAGAGGCACGCGTAGCAGGGCGAGTCGTCTCGCCTGACGTCGAACGATGCAATCTGCCCGTCGAAGCGGATGGCGGCACCAGATACGAGCGGCCGGCGGTGCTTGACACAGGCGCGGTTGAGCGCGTGGCGCGTGGCGAAGTTATCGGAGCAGTCGAGCACGACGGTCGCCTGCGCCGCGAGCGCGTCCAGCGCCGCATCGTCGGCGCGCTGGCCGACGGCGACCACGCGGACCTCGGGGTTCAGCGCCGCGAGCGTGGTGCGGCCGGACTCCGCTTTCGCGATGCCGATGCGCTCGGTGGTGTGCAGAATCTGACGCTGCAGGTTGGTGAGGTCGACACGGTCTCCATCGACCACCGTTAGTGTGCCGACCCCGGCCGATGCCAGATAGAAAGCTGCCGGTGAACCCAGCCCGCCCGCCCCGATGACGAGCATGTGCGCCGCGCGCAGTCTTTCCTGGCCTTCGACGCCGATCTCGTTCAGCAGGATATGGCGCGAATAGCGCAGCAACTGGTTATCGTCCACGGCGGAAAGACTATCCCAGAATCCGCAACGCCAACGCCAACAGCGGCGTTCGATGCATGCGGCCGTTAGGAGTCACAGCGGAAGTGACAGTGCTGAGGCTCGGCCCACGCTTAGGTCGTGCAAAGACGACGCGATTCGTCCGCTCCCAAAAGAAAGGGCCGCTACGCGGCCCTTTCTCGTGAGATGCCTCGTGCTTAGCGCGGCGCCTTGGCGACGTTTTCGGCCTTGGGCTTGGCCGTCTCGACCGGCTTGCCCTTGAGCGCGTTCAAGGCCTGCTGCAATTGATAATCATCGGTGCTGCCGAATTCGTAGCGTCGCGTTGGTGCCGCCTTTTCCGCTGGCGCGTCAACTGGAGCAGGCTGCGTCGTCGCACCCGGCGGAGTGGTGGCTTTGCGCGCGGCATCCTCGGCCTTGCTGGCCTCGAGATGGCGCATCAGATCCGCCTCGCGCACGTTGAATCCCGAGAAATTGCCTTCCGGTGTGTCCTCGACGGCGAGATCCGGAACGATGCCCTTGGCCTGGATCGAGCGACCGTTAGGGGTGAAGTAGCGCGCGGTCGTCAGCTTGATGGCTGCCGGACCTTCACCTTCGAGCCGCAGCGGAATGATGGTCTGCACCGAGCCCTTGCCGAAGGTCTGCGTACCGATCACGCTGGCACGCTTGTGATCCTGCAGCGCGCCGGCAACGATCTCGGACGCCGACGCCGAAGCGCCGTTGACCAGGACGACCATCGGCACGCTCTTGATCTGCGGCGGCAGCTTCTGCAGCACGTCCTCGCCGCGGCCGCGCAGGTAGTCCTCGGGTGACGCGACGAAGCGGCGGCGGGAGTCCTCATTGCGTCCGTCGGTGGAAACGACCAGCGCGCGCGGCGGCAGGAAGGCCGCCGAGACGCCGACCGCCGAGTGCAGCAGGCCGCCCGGGTCATTGCGCAGATCGAGCACGAGGCCCTTCAGCGGCGCCTGCTTGTAGAGTTCGCCGACCTGGCGGACCAAGTCATCTACGGTGCGCTCCTGGAACTGGGCGATGCGGATGAAAGCGTAGCCCGGCTCGATCATCTTCGCGCGCACCGACTGCACGCGGATCACGTCGCGCATCAGCTTGAACTCGAGCGGCTTGTCCTCGCCCTTGCGCGCGACTGACAGGGTGATCGAAGTGCGCGGCTTGCCGCGCATCAGCTTGACTGCTTCAGGCAGCGTCATGCCGCGGGTCAGCTTGTCGTCGATCTTGATGATCAGGTCGCCGGCCTTGACCCCGGCGCGGGCGGCCGGCGTGTCGTCGATCGGTGCGATCACTTTGATCACGCCGTCTTCGGCGCCGACCTCAATGCCCAGTCCGCCGAATTCGCCCTGCGTGCTGGACTGCATGTCCTTGAATGCGTCTGCGTCGAGGAAAGCCGAATGCGGATCGAGCCCCGAGAGCATCCCGGAGATCGCCTCCTGCATTAGCTTCTTGTCGTCGACCGGCTCGACGTAGTTCTGCTTGACCGCGCCGAAGACCTCGGTGAACTGACGGATTTCCTCCAGCGGAATTTGGCCGCGGTTGTCGCGGAACGCGTACGCGGAAATTCCGAGGCTGACCAGGACGCCGGCGATGACGCCAGTCCCAATGAGCCCAACACTGCGAAGCCTGCCAGCCATTTCACCTCCGGGAGCGGGACGCGAACTTAAGTCGCGATCCTTAAGGCCACCTTAGCGCGCCGCAACCCAGGTAAGCGGGTCAAAAGGGCGGCCCTGGAAACGTAGTTCGAAGTATAGGCCGGGGGCCTCGTTGCCACCCGTATTTCCGACCGACGCTACGACTTCTCCGACAGCAACCTTATCGCCAACGTTCCGCAGTAGCGCCTCATTATTTCCGTAGATCGAAAGGTAACCCTCGCCATGGTCGATCACCAGCAGGTTGCCGAAACCGCGCAGCCAGTCGGCGAAGACGATCTGACCGTCGCCAACGGACCTGACGTCGGCGCCCTCGGCCGCACGGATGAAGATGCCTTTCGACGACGGCAGTCCGCCATCGCCCGTGCGCGGCGCACCGAACCGAGCTGCGATGCTGCCTTGAACCGGAAGTGCCAGCCTACCGCGCTGCTGCGCAAAGCCCGTGCCCACTACGGCGACGGATGGCGGCGGCGCGCCACCAGGTTTCGGTGTCTTCGCTGGGTGGGCCGCGCGGGCCGACTCGCGCTCGGCGCGCTGCCGGGCCGCTTCTTCCTTGCGACGCTGCTCCGCCAGCAGCGCCGTGATGCGATCGATGAGTGTCGACAGTCGCGCGTCGTCGCGCTCGAGCCTTGCGATCGACTGCCGCTGACCTTCAGCCTGCTTGGCAAGCTGGTCCAGAGTTCGCTTCCGCTGCTGTTGTTCCTGTCGCAGCAATTGCCTGTTTCCGGACTCATCTTCCTCGATAAGAGCAAGTTCTGAGCGCTTCTGCTCCGATTGTTGCTGAAGATCCGCAAGTTCCGCACGCCGCATCTGGAGCTGGCCGACCGACTCCTGCGCATGTCGGCCGAGGTAGGCGAGGTACTGCTCATCGCGACTCAGCGCATTCGGATCATCGCCTTCGACCAGCAGGTGCAGAGGGTCGCGCAATGTGAGCCGCTGCATCTGGCGGAGCAGCGCGTCGCGGCGCTGCTGCTGCTCGTCCTGGCGGCTCGACGCGTCATGTTCACGCGCCGCAAGCGCAGCGATCTGCCGTTCCACCCGCTGGCGCTCGGCGCCGAGTTCTCGTAGTCGTCGACTAACGTTCGAGATTGCGATCTCGGCCTTTGCCAGTGCGTCGGTGGTTGTGGAGCGTGTGGTCTCAGTCGCGGCCAGTTGGCGTTTCAATTTGCCCAGTTCGAGCTGCAACGCTTGTTGTTCGCGGCGCAGTTCGCTTTGCTGCTTTTGGGGATCCGACGCTTTCGCGGGCGCACTCGGCTTGGTCGCAACTCCCGGCTTCGATGCGGCGGCGCCGGGCGGTGCCGGCGCCGGCTTGCGATCGTCGGCGGCGTGCGTCGAGAGCGGAGCGAACATGCTCGAGAAAAGTGCGAGCGCCGCCAGGCGCCGGGCGCGTGTTGCGCTCAAGCGCCCGGCCGGGACTTGCCCTGTGCGGCGACCGCAGCCGTCGCGCGCGCGATCTCCTCGGCATCACCCAGGTAGTAATGACGCAGCGGCTTCAGGTCGGCGTCGAGTTCGTAAACCAGCGGCCTCGCCGTCGGAACGTTGAGTCCGACGATGTCGTCGTCAGAAATATCGTCGAGATACTTGATCAGCGCGCGCAACGAGTTGCCGTGTGCCGCGACGATGACTCGACGACCGCGCTGTATCGCAGGGGCAATCGAATCCTTCCAAAATGGCAGCACGCGTGCGACGGTGTCGCGCAGAGACTCCGTTGCGGGGATGTCGGAGGGCGCAAGGTGCCGGTAGCGCGGTTCGCGTCCCGCCGAGCGCGGATCATCCGGGCTCAGCGGGTCCGGCGCCACAGCGTAGGCGCGCCGCCAGATGTGGACCTGCTGCTCGCCGAAGCGCGCCGCAGTCTCGGCCTTGTTCAGACCCTGCAGCGCGCCGTAATGACGCTCGTTCAAACGCCAGCTGTGCACGACCGGCAGCCACATCCGATCCATCACGTCCAGCGCGATCCAGAGCGTCCGGATCGCACGCCTAAGCACCGAGGTGTACGCGATGTCGAAATCGTAGCCTTCGTCGCGAAGGAGCTCGCCGGCGGCGCGCGCTTCCTTGCAGCCATTTTCGGTCAGATCGACGTCAGTCCATCCGGTGAAACGGTTTTCGAGGTTCCACTGGCTCTCGCCATGGCGCAGCAGTACGAGTTTGTACATAGTCAGACCGGGTTCGGCAGGTGCCTATTCTATAATTCACAGCTTTTCCGACCGCCGTTTCCGCCCTCCACGCATCCCGCTTCATTTGCATCCGCAGTTCGGACCGCCAGAGGCCGGTCGGGTCGGCGAGCGAGAAGCGATATGCCGAGCAACCTTCCGGACCTTCCGTGCAGTTCTTCATCGACAACATTGTTCTGATCGCCGTCGCATTCGCCAGCGGCGCAATGCTCGTCTGGCCGCTGATCCGCAGCCGCGCGGGCGGCCCGACACTCACCACGCTGCAGGCGACGCAACTGATCAACACGCGCAATCCCCAGATCGTCGACCTGCGCAACGCGGAGGACTTCACCAAGGGATCGCTGCCCAACGCGCGCAATCTGCCGTCCGACAAGCTCACGACCCGGCTCGCCGAACTGAAGAAAGACAAGCCGGTCCTGCTCATCTGTGCGACCGGCACGGCGGCCGGACGAATCGCGGCGATGCTGCGCAGCCAGGGATTTGCAGAGGTCTTCGTCCTCGGCGGCGGCCTTGCGGCGTGGCGTGAGGCCGGCCTGCCGCTGCGCAGCTGATGATGCGGCAATCGGCATGAACGCAGTCTTGATGTACAGCTCGGGCGTATGCCCGTACTGCCAGCGCGCCGAAGCTCTGCTGAAGGCGCGCGGCGTCGAGTCGATCGAGAAGGTGCGCATCGATCTCGATCCGGTCCGGCGCGACGAGATGATCGCGCGCACTGGCCGACGCACGGTGCCGCAGATCTTCATCGGCAGCACCCATGTCGGCGGCTTCGACGAGCTGTCGGCACTCGATCGCGAAGGCAAGCTGACGCCTCTGCTCTCTGACTAACCATTTCAACCCGCGCCGATGCGGTTCAGCCGCCGGACAGACCAGGACGACCCATGACCGACACTTCCCCCGCCGCAGCAGCGCCAAATCAGCCAGTGTTCCAGATTCAACGCATCTATCTGAAGGACGCGTCACTGGAGATGCCGAACGCGCCGTCGATCTTCCTCGAAAGCGAGAACCCGAAGGTCGATGTGCAGCTCGAAGTGTCTGACTCTCCTGTCATCGAGGCGCTGCACGAAGTGGTCGTACGCGTGACCGTGACGGCGAAGGTCAAGGACAAGGTGCTTTTCCTCGTCGAAGGCAAGCAGGCCGGCATCTTCGAGATACGCAACGTGCCGGCCGAGCAGAAGACGGGAGTGATCGGCATCGTCTGTCCCGGCATCGTCTATCCATACCTGCGCGCCAATATCGCCGATCTGATCACGCGCACGGGCTTGCCTCCGATCAACCTCGCGGAAATCAACTTCGAGGCGTTCTTTCAGCAGCGGATGGCTGCGGTCGCGCAGCAGCGCGCGCAGGCGGTCGCTGCACCTGCGGCCAACGGCAACGGCGCGGCGAACGCCTGAGGATCCGATGACAAATGTCGCGGTGCTCGGCGCAGGCGCGTGGGGCACGGCGATCGCATGCGCGTTGGCAGCGCGCCATCGCGTCGTGCTGTACGCGCGCGATCCGCGGCAGGCTCAGGACATGCGGGACACCGGCGCCAACGAGCGCTACCTGCGCGGCGTGCGGCTGCCGCATGAACTGATCGTCGTTGATGACTTCGAGGCGGCGGTGCGTCATGCCGGTTCCGGACTGCTGGTCATCGCGACGCCGACACGTGCCCTTGGCGACATTTGCGCAAGGCTGGCCACGACTCGGACGCACGGTGCGATCGCGTGGCTCTGCAAGGGCTTCGAGGAGGAGCGCCATCTGCTGGGCCATGAAGTGGTAGAGCGCGTCTGGCCCGAGGCCATCGGGCGCAGCGGACCGCTTTCGGGTCCGAGCTTCGCGCTCGAGGTCGCGCAGGGCTTGCCGACGGCGCTGACAGTGGCCGGCAGCGCCGAGTTTTGTGCGGCCGTGACGGCAATATTGCACGAGGGGCCGCTGCGGATCTATTCGTCCCCGGACGTCGTCGGTGTCGAGGTCGGCGGCACGGTGAAAAATGTGCTCGCGATCGCGACCGGTATCAGCGACGCGCTGAAGCTGGGACACAACGCGCGCGCAGCACTGATCACCCGCGGCCTGGCGGAAATGACCCGACTCGGGGTGGCACTCGGTGCGCGTCCCGACACCTTCATGGGACTGACCGGCGTCGGCGACCTGATTCTCACCGCCACCGGCGACCTTTCGCGCAACCGACAAGTGGGCCTGGGACTGGGCCAGGGGCGCTCGATCGCAGATGTCGTCGATCAGCTGGGCCACGTGGCCGAAGGCGTGCGCTCGGCGCCGGCGGTGTTGGCCCGCGGCCGCGCGCTCAACGTGCAGATGCCGATCACCGAGGCCGTGTGCGCGGTGCTGGCCGGCGCGTCGACGCCGCGCGAGGCGCTCGAGAGCCTGCTGGCGCGCGATCCCAAGCCCGAAAGCGTGCTGTCGTGAGCTTCGCCGCGTTGAGCATCTTCTGCGGATCGCAGTCAGGCGCCCGCCCGGAATACCTGGCCGCCGCGCGCGAACTCGCGCAGGTGCTCGCGGGTCGCGGGCTGACGGCGGTCTATGGTGGCGGCCATGTCGGCATGATGGGCGCGCTCGCCGACGAGATGCTCGCGCACGGCGGCAATGTCGTCGGCATCATCCCGCGGCACCTGATGCGGCCCGAGGTTGCGCACCGCGGCCTCACCGAGCTGCAGGTCGTCGAGTCGATGCATCAGCGCAAGCGCGCGATGGCCGACCGCAGCGATGCGTTCATCGTGCTGCCGGGCGGCTACGGCACGCTCGAAGAAATGTTCGAGATGGTTACCTGGCTGCAGCTGCAACTGCAGTCGAAACCGGTCGGCATCCTCAACATCGAGGGCTACTTCGATCATCTGCTCCAGTTCCTGCGGCATGCGGCGCAGGAGGAGTTCATCCGGCCGGAGCACTGGGATCTGCTTATCGTCGACCACACGCCGGAGCTGCTGATCGACCGGCTCGAGTTGCATGCACGCCAGATGGGCCGCACGCATCCGGCATCGGTGAGCTCGCGGCACAGCTGATCGGTCGCTATCGCCCGCCAGCGAAATCGAGCTGGCGCCACGCCTCATAGACGACGATCGCGACCGCATTCGACAGGTTGAGGCTGCGGTTGCCCGGTCGCATCGGCAGGCGCAGCCGATGCGCTCGCGTCGAAGCGGTCTCGCACCGACGGATCGAGTCCGCGCGATTCGCTGCCGAAGACCAGCCAGTCGCCCGCCGCGTAGGCCAGTCGCCGTGTACGGCCGAGCGCCATGCGTCGTGCAGCAGAACAGGCGCGACGGCGGTGGGGCTTCCTGTCGCAAGAGTGCCTCGAAGTCATCGTGCAGCCGGACCTCGGCGTACTCGTGATAATCGAGACCGGCGCGCCGCAGCTGCTTGTCCGTGAGGTCGAAGCCGAGCGGCTGCACCAGGTGCAGCCGCGAGCCGCTGTTCGCGCACAAGCGGATGACGTTGCCGGCATTCGGCGGAATTTCCGGGGCGACCAGCACCACGTTGAACATCGTGACCCTGTCAGGGTGTCCTGGCCACCACCAGATTCTCGACGCGTACAGCGCCCGCGGCCTTCAGCACGCGCGCGATTTCGTCGAGCGTCGAGCCGGTCGTCATCACATCATCGACGACGACGACGCGACGTCCGCCGAGGTCGGCTTTCACGCCGAACGCGCCGCGCACATTGCGCTGGCGGGCATCGCGCGCCAGCGACTGCTGCGGCGGCGTGTGCCGCACCCGCCACAGCACATCCTCGCCCAGTGGCAGGTCGGCGAGGCGCGCGTAAGACCGCGCGATCTCGCGCGACTGGTTGAAACCCCGCTCGCTCTCGCGCTCGAATGACAGCGGCACCGCGATGACGAGGTCGTCAGGCCCGCGGCCTGCATCGCGTGCGGCCAGCAGGCGGGCAAAGCAGCCGGCGAGATCGATACGGCCGCCGAACTTCAGCGCGGCGATCATGCCGTCCACCGGGGCCCGATAGTCCGCGAGTGCGGTCGTGCCGTCGAAATGCGGTGGATGCGCCAGGCAGGCCCCGCATACCGGCGCGTCCGAGACGATGCGTTCTGCGCAAACGCTGCATCGGAACGCGTCGGCCGGAAAGAAGTCGGCCGCGCAGCCGGCGCAGATCGGTGCCCCCGGCTCGACCGCGCATACCGACGCAGCGCCGCCATCCGAGGCCGGCGCTCGTTGCTTTGACTCGTTTTGCGAGCGCCTCGGCATGCAGGGAGCTTAGCGGCGCTCGGTCGCAGCGAGCACCGGACGAGGCGAGAGATCGCGCGTTTCACCGGGTCGCGGCGCTGCAGGCCCCGATGAATTCGCCACACCTATACTGGCCCGCAGCATGCTTTCGTCTTCCGAATCCGATCTGCGGTCCGGTGCCCAGTCGCGGCTGGCGGCCCGGGTCGAAACGGTCGCGCGTCAGTTCGACCATCGCTGCGGTCGGCTCGGCTCGCACGACGCGCTGCTGCGGGAATCTGCGCGACGCATGCTCGACCGGCTCGACTACATCCGGCTTGCGCCACGACGGATTCTCGACGTCGGTTGCGGGCTCGGGCGCTCCCGCGCAGGGTCTGCTGGAGCGCTACCGGGCTGCGTCATGGACCGGCATCGAACTGTCCGAGTCGCTCGCGCGCGCGGGACGAAAGGAGCAGCGCCGCGGCCTGGGCATCGCGCGACTCTGGCGCGAAATGCCGCGCTGGATCGTGGCCGACGGCGCGCGGCTGCCGGTCGCGGACGACAGCGTTGATCTCGTCTTTTCGAACCTGATGCTGCATTGGCATCCGGCGCCGCATCTCGTGCTCCCGGAGTGGAAGCGCGTGCTGCGGGTCGACGGCCTGCTGATGTTCAGCTGCTTCGGGCCCGACACTCTGGTTGAACTGCGGACCGCGGTGGCGGCGACCTTGCCTCGCGCCTCGCCGATGCCCTTCGTCGACATGCACGATTTCGGCGACATGATGGTCGCGAGTGGCTTTGCGACGCCGGTGATGGACGTCGAACGCCTGACACTGACTTTCGCCAGCGCGACCGCAGCTGCTGGCCGAGGTGCGGGCGCTGGGCGGCAATCCGCGCGATGATCGCCCGGCGGCGTTGCCTTCGGGACGTCAGGCGAGGAGCTTGCTCCGGGCGCTGGACGCGCAGCGCAACGCCGAGGGCCGCATTCCGCTGACCTTCGAGATTGCGTACGGTCATGCATGGAAACCCGCGGCTCGAGGTTCGCGCGTCAGTACTGTGAGCCTCGAGCGGCTACACGAGCGCGTCTCGCACGAAAGGAAGTAACTCAGCCAGTAAGTGCCGATCACCTGCCGCTCCGGCCTTCCTTCGGCGGCGCGGCGAACCCACCGGAGGAAAGATGAGCCTGATCTCGTTCATGAAGGAAGCAGGGGAAAAGCTGTTCGGCAAGAAGGTCCAGGAGACCTACGCGGCGCCCGCCAAGGCGGATTCGGCCGCGCTCGACGCGGCCAATCGCGAGGCGGCGACCGCGATCGAGAACCATATCAACACGCTCGGACTGACGATCACGGCGCTGACGGTGACCTTCGACGGCGCCACTGCGCGTCGCCAAGGTTTACGGGGTGGCCAAGGACCAGGCGACCAAGGAAAAGGCAATCCTCGCGGCCGGCAATGTGCATGGTGTCAGCGGTGTCGAGGACAACATGACCGTCGATCTTTCGCAGCCGGCCGCCAAGTTCTATACGGTAGTCAAGGGCGACACGCTGTCGAAGATCGCCAAGGAGTTCTACGGCAACGCCAACGACTACATGAAGATCTTCGAGGCGAACAAGCCGATGCTGACTCATCCGGACAAGATCTACCCTGGGCAAAACCTGCGCATCCCGGCCGAATAGCGCGCGCCGCGGATTGCCTCGCGCAGGAGGCATCGCCGACCGCTTTGGCAACGTGGTTTGCCTATAATCCGGCAGTTTTGCGCGACCCGGTCGACGCGAATGTGCGCAGCGCGTGGCCGCTCCATCGATCTGGTTGATCAAGCGGAACCGTTAGACCAGCCCGAGGCAGCTTGCGCTGGTCTTTGTTTCGTTCGCGGCCGTTGCATTTGCCTTCGGAATTGCGTTTGCGGCGCACGGCCTCTGACAGCAGGCACGCTGAGCTGGCTACGAGACCAGGGAGGCGCTCGCGGCGGCCGCGCGGACCGGCGGGTGAGGCATTCGAAATCCGTTTAGCGGACAGGTAACAGTCATGACAGGTTTCTCTCGATTCACGGTCGTGCGCACGGTGCTCGCGGCGCTGTTGTCCGGGGTCGGCGGCGCGGCCCTCGCCGTGCAGAGCCGGTACAACCTGGCGCCGCCGATGACACGGGTCGCGAACGAGGTCTATAGCCTGCACAACATGATGCTGCTGATCTGCACGGTCATTTTCATCGCCGTGTTCAGCGTCATGTTCTATTCGATCTGGAAGCACCGGAAGTCGAAGGGTGCGGTCGCGGCCAACTGGCACGAGAGCACCACCGTCGAGGTCATCTGGACTGTCATCCCCTTCATCATCATCCTCGTGATGGCGCTGCCGGCGACGCGCACGGTCGTCGCGATGAAGGACACGAGCAACGCCGATCTCACGATCAAGGTCACCGGCTATCAGTGGAAATGGGGCTACGACTACCTGCGCGGCGAGGGCGAGGGCATCTCCTTCCTGTCGCAGCTGGCCACGCCTGTTGCGCAGATCGAGAACCGCGAGCCGAAGAGCGCGACCTACTTGCTCGAGGTCGACAACCCGCTCGTGGTTCCGGTGAACAAGAAGGTTCGCGTCATCTTGACGGCAAGCGACGTGATCCACGCGTGGTGGGTTCCCGCTTTTGCGGTCAAGCAGGACGCGATTCCGGGATTCGCCCGCGATATCTGGTTCCGGGCCGACAAGATCGGCACCTTCCGCGGCCAGTGCGCGGAACTGTGCGGCAAGGACCACGCGTTCATGCCGATCGTGGTCAACGTGGTCTCCGCGGAGGATTACGCCAAGTGGGTCGCCGAAAGGCGCACGCAGATGGCTGCGCTGGCCGACGATCCGGGCAAGACCTGGACGCACGCGGACCTGATGGCACGCGGCGCCAAGGTCTATCAGGCCAACTGTCAGGTGTGCCACCAGCCGACCGGTCAGGGCGTGCCGGGCACGTTCCCGGCGTTGGCCGGCAGCAAGGTCGTCGCCAACACCCCCGAACAGATCGCGCTGCTGCTGAACGGCCGTAACGCGATGCCCTCATGGAAGGGGCTGTCGGACGTGGAACTGGCCGCCGTTGCGACCTACACGAAGAACTCGTGGGGCAACAGCGCAGGCGACGTCCAGCCGGCGGAGTTCAAGGCGGCGCGCAAGTAGACGCCCGCGGTCAAGAATCGATCAGGAGCAGCAATGAGCGCAGTCGTTCACTCTCCGACGGCCGGCCACGCCGATCATGCCCACGATCACCCTCATGGGTGGCGGCGGTGGCTGTTCGCGACGAATCACAAGGACATCGGCACGATGTACCTGTGGTTCAGCATGACGATGTTCCTCTTTGGCGGTGTGCTGGCTCTCGGCATCCGGTTGGAACTGTTCCAGCCGGGCCTGCAGTTCTGGAAGCCGGAATTCTTCAACCAGCTGACGACGATGCACGGCGTCATCATGGTGTTCGGCGCGATCATGCCGGCGTTCGTCGGTTTCGCGAACTGGATGATTCCGCTGCAGATCGGCGCGCCGGACATGGCGTTCGCGCGCATGAACAACTTCAGCTTCTGGCTGCTGCCGCCCGCGGCGCTGCTGATCGTCATTTCGTTCTTCGTACCGGGCGGTGCGACCGCCGCCGGCTGGACGCTCTACGCGCCGCTGACGGTGCAGATGGGCCCGGGCATGGACCTCGCGATCTTCGCGCTGCACATCCTCGGCGCGTCGTCGATCATGGGTTCGATCAACATCATCACGACGATCCTGAACATGCGCGCGCCCGGCATGACGCTGATGCGGATGCCGATGTTCGTCTGGACCTGGCTCATCACCGCGTACCTGCTGATCGCGGTGATGCCGGTGCTGGCGGGGGCGATCACGATGACGCTGACCGACCGGCACTTCGGCACCTCGTTCTTCAACGCGGCCGGCGGCGGTGACCCGGTGATGTACCAGCACATCTTCTGGTTCTTCGGGCACCCGGAGGTGTACATCATGATCCTGCCCGCGTTCGGCATCGTCAGCCAGATCATCCCGGTGTTCTCGCGCAAGCCGCTGTTCGGCTATGCGTCGATGGTCTACGCGACGGCCTCAATCGCGATCCTCAGCTTCATCGTCTGGGCGCATCACATGTTCACGACCGGGATGCCGCTGACCGGTCAGCTCTTCTTCATGTACGCGACGATGCTGATATCGGTCCCGACCGGAGTGAAGGTCTTCAACTGGGTCGCGACGATGTACAAGGGCTCGATGACCTTCGAGACGCCGATGCTGTTCGCCGTGGGATTCATCTTCGTGTTCACGATGGGCGGATTCACCGGGCTGATCCTGGCGATGGCACCGATCGACATCCAGCTGCAGGACAGCTACTACGTGGTCGCGCACTTCCACTACGTGCTGGTGGCTGGATCGCTGTTCGCGCTGTTCGCGGGCACTTATTACTGGCTGCCGAAGTGGACCGGCCACATGTACGACGAGAAGATCGGCAAGTGGCATTTCTGGCTGTCGGTGATCTTCTTCAACGTCACGTTCTTCCCGATGCACTTTCTCGGCCTCGCAGGTATGCCGCGCCGCTATGCCGACTATCCGCTGCAGTTTGCCGATTTCAACTTCGTCGCATCGCTCGGCGCCTTCGGATTCGGACTGACGCAGCTGCTGTTCGTGTACGCCGTCATCAAGTGCATCAGGGGCGGCCCAAAGGCTGCCGCTAACACCTGGGGCGCGGAAGACGGCGGGCTCGAATGGACCGTGCCGTCGCCGGCGCCATTTCCACACGTTCGAGCATCCGCCGGTCGTCAAGTAGGAATGGCAGCCGCGATGGACTCCGAGGCCGAACGACGCCGGCGGAACCGCCGGACCGCGCTGATCCTGGCGTCCATCGCGCTCGTCTTCTTCATCGGCGTCGTTGCACGGCACTGGCTCTTTGGCGGCTGAGGTGCAGCGGCGATGAGTCGAGGACGATACGACACCGGCGGGAGCGGCAGCGAGCAGCAATCGCTCGATCCTGCGCAAGCTCGTCATCGTTTCTGTGCTGATGTTCGGCTTCGGCTGGGCGCTGGTGCCGCTATACCGGAAAGATCTGCGAGGTCACCGGCATCAATGTCGTGACGCTGCGCGATGCCGACGCCGGCAGCGCGGCGCGCAATACGCAGGTCGACCTGTCCCGCACGGTCACGGTGGAGTTCGATGCGAACACGCGCGGCGCGTGGAGTTTCCGGCCTCATGTGAGCCACCTACAGGTCCACCCGGGCGAACTGGTCCAGGTGACCTACGATCTCGTCAACCTGCAGGACCGCAGTGTGGCTGGCCAGGCGATCCCGAGCTACGCGCCGCTGCAGTCGGCGCAGCACTTTCCGCAAACTCGAGTGCTTCTGCTTTACGCAACAGACGCTGGCGGCCGGCGAAACGCGGCGGTTTCCGGTCGTGTTCTTCATCGATCCGACACTGCCGGCTGATGTGCGGACGATCACTCTGTCGTACACATTTTTCGAGGTGGCGGGCGCAGTCGCTGATCCCGGGCCGCGGTCCCGGCCAAACGGCTGACAATGACGACGGGCCGGGGTGATCGCAATGACCAGGATGGTGCGCAGGCGGAGCGTGCCGTGCAGCCAACTCGTCGCGCGAGCTTCCTGCAGACGATGCGGGCGGTTGCATGGTCGTTCTTCGGCGTACGCAAGCAGTCGGGATATGAGCAGGATGCGCAACAGCTGAATCCGGTCCACGTGATCATTGCGGGCATCATTGCAGCGGTGATCTTCGTGATCGTGCTGCTGCTGGTGGTCAGAATCGTGGTGAGTTGAGATAGGAGAGGGGCGGGAAAATGGCCAATACTCACGGGACGACAGCGCCGGACTACTACGTGCCGTCGCCGTCGCGGTGGCCGATGGTCGGCATGATCGCGATGGCCTTCGTCGGCGTCGGCGCAGGGCTCGTGGTCAATCACGCCAGCCTGGGCTTCGTCCCGCTCGCGATCGGACTTGCGATCCTGGCCTACATGATGTTCGGCTGGTTCTCGACGGTCTCGAGCGAATCCGAACATGGCAGGTACAACCGCAAGGTCGACGCCTCCTTCCGGTGGGGCATGGGCTGGTTCATCTTTTCCGAGGTGATGTTCTTCGCCTCCTTTTTTGGCGCGCTGTTTTATGCGCGGATCGTCACGGCGCCGATGCTCGGGGATTTCGACCACAAGCTGCTGTGGCCGGACTTCAGCCCGGCGTGGCCGCACAACGGGCCGGCGGGCATCGTCGATGCGTTCACCAAAATTGGACCGTTCTGGCTGCCGACGATCAATACGGCATTGCTGCTCACGTCCGGCGTCACGCTCACCGTCTCGCATCATGCGTTGCGGTCGAACCATCGGAAGAGCGCGATCGTCTGGCTGGCGTTGACGGTGCTGCTGGGTGTCACCTTCCTCGGCGTGCAGATCTCGGAATATGGCCATGCGTATTCGGAGCTGAACCTGCGGCTGTCGTCGGGGATCTTCGGCTCGACGTTCTTCATGCTGACGGGATTCCACGGCTTCCATGTCTTCGTCGGCGCGGTCATGCTGAGCGTCGTGCTGCTGCGGCTGATAAATGGTCATTTCAAGCCCGAACAGCACTTCGCGTTCGAAGGCGCAGCCTGGTACTGGCACTTCGTCGACGTCGTGTGGATCGGGCTTTACATCGTGGTCTACTGGTTGTAGCGGCGGACGGTTGGCGACAGCGGCGCCTGCGGGCGCCGCAGCTTTTTCTGCCAACACCTAGTAGGAACGCGGCTCGATCCAGCCCATCCAGTAGCTGAAAAGGATGAACAGAAACAGCGCGACCGAAAGACCAACTCGCACCGTCAGTGCATGGACTGTCCGGCTGCTGCCGCCGCGGTCCCGGACCAGGAAGACGAGCGCCGAACCGAGCGAGACGATGATGCCGATGAAGGCGAGGATGATGATGACGCGCATGTCGGACACGCCGGCGGCCGCGGCATTATCCCATCGGAGTGCGGAGTGACCCGCGATCCCGTCCGCCGATTCTGGCTTGCGATCGCGACCGGCATCGCACTCACGGCCGTCGCAATCCTGCTCGGCAATTGGCAGACCCGCCGCGGCGATGAGAAGGAACTGCGTCTGATCCAGTGGGAACGCGCCGGCAATGCAAAGCCCGTCAGCTTGCAGACCGATTCGGAGCTCGATGCCGCGGCCGGGCAATTGCCGCTGCGGGTGGCATTGCGTGGCGAATTCGAGCCGCGCGCAACGGTCTTTGTCGACAATCGTCCGCTCGACGGCATCGCCGGCTTCCAGGTCGTGACGCCGCTGCGGCTGGCGAGCGGGACCGCGGTGTTGATCAACCGCGGCTGGCTGGCGCGCGACCCTGCGGATCCTGCACGCCTGCCGTCTGCTCGAAACACCGCACGGCGTGGTGCAGGTCGAGGGACTCGCGGTGGCGCGCGTTCCACGCCTGCTGGAGCTCGCAGCAACGCCGCTGGCGCGGCCGCCGGCCATCTGGCCCAACCTGGAGCTCGAAGACGTCGAACGGGCGACCGGGCTGCGGCTCGCGCGCTTCGTCGTGCAGCAGACGACAGCCGACCGGAGACGGCCTGCGCCGTGCCTGGACACCGCCCGCGGCCGGCGTGGAAAAGCATTGGGGCTACGCGCTCCAGTGGTACGGACTGGCCGCGCTGAGCGCGGGCCTTACGCTCGTTCTTCGGCGGCCGCGCGTGGCTGCGCAAGGGTGGCGGATGATGTCAGCCATCGGCGCTCGAGCGTCCGGCCACTGGCGACGCTACCGCGTGCTTGTACGCGGTACTCGCGGTCTGCGCTGCACCGGTGATCGCCTCGTACTTCGCGTACTACGTGATGCCGCCGAGCGGGCGCACCAACTACGGCGAACTGCTCGCGCCGCGCCAGCTGCCGCACGTTGCCCTGCAAACCTCGGAGGGTCGCCCGTTTTCGTTCGCTTCTCTCGCCGGACAGTGGGTCATGGTGACCGCGGCCGACGGAGCGTGCGATCCGCACTGCGAGGGCGCCCTGCTGCAGATGCGCCAGCAGCGGCTGATGACAGGCAAGGACCGCGACCGCCTCGAGCGCGTCTGGCTGATCACCGATGATGCGCCCGTCGCGAGGCGATTGCAGCGTGACTACGATGGGACGCATCTTCTGCGCGCGTCGGCGGAAACGGCGCGGACCCTGCTGCCTTCCGACGCTGATGAACTGGCCGGACAGATCTGGCTCGTGGATCCGATGGGCAACGTGATGCTGCGCTGGCCGCGCGACCCGAGACCCGAACGTGTCAAGCAGGATATTGAGCGCCTGCTGACGGCGTCGAGCCACTGGGTTCGGGTCGAGCGCAAGGACTGATGGACGCGGCCGCGCTCGGCTGGCTTGGGCTCAAGGGTGCGTCTGTCGCCGCGCTGCCGCTCGCCTATGTGTTTTTCTCGCGCGATCCGGCCAAGTTCCGCAAGCTGGCCTGGGTCACCGCTTTCCTGACGCTTGATCTGATCATGTTCGGCAGCTTCACGCGGCTGACCGACTCGGGACTCGGCTGTCCTGACTGGCCGGGCTGCTATGGACACTCGAATCCGATCTCGGCGGGCGAGCCGATCCGCGCCGCCGAGACCGCCCAGCCCACGGGACCGGTGACGATGACCAAGGCCTGGATCGAGATGCTGCATCGCTACTTCGCGATGGGAGTCGGCTTCCTGATCATCATCCTGACGGTGCAGGCGTGGCGCCGACCGCGCCGTGATGGCCTGCCTTCGCCCTGGCTTGCGACGGCCGCACTGGCGTGGGTCTGCGTGCAGGGCGCATTCGGAGCTCTGACCGTCACGATGAAACTGCAGCCGATCATCGTGACCGCGCATCTGCTCGGGGGCATGGTGCTGCTCGCGTTGCTGGTCGCGCTGGCGGTGCGCGAAGCGCGGGCCGGCCATTCTCGCGAACGAAACGCGGAGTCTGCGCAATCTGAAGCGCCTTGCCCTGCTCGTTGTCATCGTGCAAATCGCGCTCGGTGGTTGGGTCAGCAGCAACTATGCGGTGCTTGCCTGTCCCGACTTTCCGCGATGCCAGGGCGCCTGGCTGCCGACGATGGACTTTCGAGCATGGCTTTACGATCTGGCGCGGCCTCGGCCGCACCGGTGGCGGCGACATGATCCCGTTTCCGGCGCTGGTCGCGATCCATTGGGTGCACCGGAGCTTCGCGGTGGTCGCGACCGGCGTGCTGGTCGCGCTGGTTCGTGCAGATGCGGCGGCTCGAAGGACCGACGCCGATTTCGCGCTGGATAGTTGCCGTCCTTGTGCCTGCAGTTGGCGACCGGCCTTTCAAATGTCGTGCTCGAGTGGCCGCTGCTGGCCGCAGTCCTCCATAGCGGCGGTGCCGCCGTGCTGGTGGCCCTGCTGTCGGCGTTGAATCTGCGGGCGCGGCCAGCAGGCGCTCACCGGGCGTTAAGCTGGCGAATCTGCAAGCCCGAATTCCGCAAGCGACCCGACCGACTCGATGCGCGGCCAGATCATCTCCACCCAGCGTTCGCTGAGCCAGCTGGCGTCGCAGTACTGGGCACTGACCAAGCCGCGCGTCACGCAGCTCGCAATCTTCTGCGCTGTCATCGGCATGTTCCTGGCGACGCCGGGCATGCCGTCGGCGCGAATCGTCGCGATGGCCACACTCGGCATCTGGCTCCTGGCCGGGGCGGCTTTTGCCGTCAACTCGCTGATCGAACAGCACATCGATGCGCGCATGGCGCGTACACGCATGAGGCCGCTGCCGCAGGGCGAACTCACGCCGCTGCAGGCGATGGTGTTCTCGGGTTTCATCGGCGGCGCCGGCATGTGGGTGCTGTACACCCAGGTCAATCCGCTGACGATGTGGCTCACTTTCGCGACCTTTGTCGGCTACGCCGTCGTGTATACGGTGCTGCTAAAGCCGCACACACCGCAGAACATCGTCATCGGCGGCATGAGTGGCGCGATGCCACCGGTCCTTGGCTGGGCTGCGGTCACCAACAGCGCGCCGCCGGAAGCGTGGCTGCTCGCGCTGATCATCTTCGTCTGGACGCCGCCGCACTTCTGGGCGCTCGCGCTTTACCGGATCGATGACTACCGCCGTGCCGGCTGGCCGATGCTTCCGGTCACGCATGGCGAGCCGCTGACGCGGCTGCATATCCTGCTCTATACGATCGGCCTGGTCGGCACGACGCTGCTGCCGTTCGCTGTCCAGATGTCTGGCCCGCTTTACCTCGTCGCCGCGCTCGCGCTGGGCGCGGTCTTCATCGGCTACGCATGGCGGCTGTACCGCGCGCCGGATGCCGCAGTCGCACGCGCGACGTTCAACTACTCGATCGTCTACCTGGCGGCGCTGTTCGCGGCGCTGCTCGCCGACCACTACGTCTGACGCAGTGACCTCTGCAATCCTCGGAAGGCCGCACCGACTCTGGTGGCCGGTGCGGCTCGCTTCGGCTGCCGTCGCTCTTCTGGCGGCCTGCTCCCCGCGCGGCTTTCAAATCCGTGGACATCACGGGTGCCGATTACGCGCGCGACTTCTCGCTCGAATCGGCGTCCGGCGGGAAGCGGTCGCTCGCCGATTTTCGCGGCAAGGTCGTTGCCGTCTTCTTCGGATTCACGCAGTGCCCGGACGTGTGTCCGACGACCTTGTCGGACTTCGCGGCGGCAAAAAAAGACCTCGGAACTGACAGCGACAAGCTTCAGGTCGTCTTCATCACTCTCGATCCGGAGCGCGACAGCCCGGCACTGCTGCAGCAGTACGTTCCGGCCTTTGATCCGAGCTTCGTTGCGCTTTACGGCTCGCTCGAGCAGACGGCGGCCACTGCCAAAGACTTCAAGGTGTTCTACCAGAAGGTTCCCGGCAAGACCCCGAGCTCGTACACGATCGATCACACCGCCGGTGCCTTTGTGTTCGACCGTGAAGGCCGGCTGCGACTCTTCGTGCGCCACGGCACGAGCTCCGAGCGACATCGCAGCCGACATCCGTCGGCTGCTCTAGCGGTCAATCGTCGAGTCGGCCGGTTTCCGCCGAAACGCGTGTCGTGCTGGAGATGATCCGCGCGTCGGCAGCGCCTCGCCGACAGCAAAGCGCGCGCGGACCGCCTCGTTCAGGTCGAGCTCGAAGCCTGCGAAGACGCTGGCCGGCATGCTCGGGACTCGGATAGTCGGCGGCGTCGTAGCGAACCGCACCGCGCATCAGCACTCCGTGCACTTCGAACGGATCGAAGATGACGATCGTGCCCGCCTCGACCTCGACTCGTTGGGAGCTGCGTGCGAAGACGATGTCGACCGGCGCGCCGGCCACTGCCCAGACGCCGAACATCACATCGGCGTAGTGCGCGTCGGTATGGAAGAATGCTCCGCGGCACACGTACCACTCGAAGCTCGGCCGCAGCGCGGAGCCGAGGTCACCGAGGGCGGACGCGAGTTCGGCGCGGAGCGCCTCGTCGCTCCATGTGCCCGCCGATTCGACCCGGCCGGACTGAGGCTGCGCGATACACGCCGCTCGCTTTCGCGATGCAGGTCGGCCGGGACGGCGCGGAAGCCGACCGCGAAGCGCCTCGCCAGCTGGCGCAGCGTCGGTCCAGCGCGTGCCAGCAGCGGCTCGGCGAGCAAGGTCAAGGTATTCCACCGGACGATTATCGGCGAACAAAAAAAGCCCCAGCAGTTGCTGGGGCGTATGTCCGCCTCGTCGGAGGAGAGGGGGAGGAGCGGAGGCGGATACTGCTCGGTTCGCTACTGCATCGATATCGATTCAGGCATACGCCGCGAGCGACATACGCATCTTCTGCAGGGCTTTGGCCTCGATCTGCCGGATTCGTTCCGCGGAGACCCCGAATTCGTCGGCCAGTTCATGCAGAGTGGCCGTTCCGACCCGACCGTCGGCATCCTCATCCAGCCAGCGCGCTTCGATGATGCGGCGGCTGCGAGGATCCAGGTCTTGCGATGGCTTCGCGTACGCCCTCGGTTTGCAGCAACGTCGTGCTGCCGACGCTGCAAAACTTCGGTCGGTTCCGAGTTCTCGTCGGCGAGGTACGCGATCGGGGCGAACTCCTCCTCGCCGTCTTCGATGCGGCCCTCGAGCGCCACGTCGCCGCCAGACAAGCGCGTCTCCATCTCGGAGACCTCTGCCGGCTTCACGTTGAGTTCGCGGGCGACGCCTTCGATCTCGTCCGGGCTCATCGTTCCGAGCCCCTGCTTCATGCTGCGCAGGTTGAAAAAGAGCTTGCGCTGCGCCTTGGTCGTCGCAACCTTCACCAGACGCCAGTTGCGCAGGATGAACTCGTGGATCTCGGCCTTGATCCAATGCAGGGCGAAGGACACCAAGCGCACGCCGCGCTCCGGATCGAAGCGCTTCACGGCCTTCATCAGACCGATGTTGCCTTCCTGGATCAGGTCGGCATGCGGCAGCCCATAGCCGAGGTAATTGCGCGCGACTGCGACGACGAGGCGCAGGTGCGACGTCACGAGCCGGCCAGCCGCTTCGAGATCGTCGTCCTGGCGAAACTGACGCGCGAGCCGGACCTCCTCATCGGGGGTCAGCAGCGGCACGCGGTTGACCGCCTGGATGTACGCATCGATGCTCCCGACGCTGCCCGGATGCAAAACAAGGGCGCGCGAGTTCGCAGGAATCAGCGCAGTCACTGCGTCATGGGCACGGGTCTTCGTCACTCAGGGCACCTCCTTTCGGCGAAATCCTAGCACTCTCCATCGGTGAGTGCTAAGCGATTAGAAGGCTCCCTGCCGCCAAAAGTTCAATCCCGAGCGATTCCGTCGGGAAAGCGTCAGCCATGGATCTCACCGAAGGCGAGCGCTCGCTAACTTAGGCGGTCCGCGCCGGATGCGGCGGCGCAAGGTGAAGGTCGCCAACGAGTCCGCCAAACACCGTCGCCCCGAGAACGGCGAGGCCAAGAGCCCAAGCCGGAACTTCGCGCCATCGGAACGGCTCCCCCGAAGTCTGGGCGAGCCCGGCGAGCGCGGGTTCGGTCGTCGCGAGTGTGATCGTCGCGAGCGCAAGCGCCAGTACCGCGGCCAGAGCAAGCGTCAAGGCGCTGGCGTAGGCATAGGGACGCACGATGAACGCACGACGGGCGCCGAGCATCGTCAGCAAGTCCATCTCGTCGCGGCGCAGTTCGACCTGCGTCGCTGCGGCTGCCGTGAGCGCGAGAAACACCAAGGCCAAGGCTTAGAGCGGCGAGCGCCAGCATCGGCATCGCAACCGCGTGCCCGCCGGCGATCAGGCGGCGATACCACTGCAGGTCCGCCTGCACCGCATCGACACCGGGCCATTGACGCGCAGTGGCAGCGGCGCGTTCGATCGTGGCGGGATCCCGCGTCCATTCGAAGCGGGCGACCAGGACGTCGGGCAGCGGATTGGCGTTCTCGCCGGCGGCTGGCGATGCTCGAGCGGCGCACGAGTTCGGCATAGGCCTGATCGCGCGGGAATCAGCGCGCACGCCCGTGACGCCAGGCGATGCGGCGAGCTGCGCACGCAGTGCTTCGATCTCGGTGGGCGCGGTGCCCGGCGTGACGAATACGCTCAGCCTCGGGACCGACCTGGACGCGGGTGATCCATGGCGCCGCCGTATACGCCATCGCGAGGATCAGCAACGGCAGCGCCAGAGCGGCAGTGGCCGAGCAGCAGACCCAGCAGAAAGCGACCCGGTCGCTGGCCCAGCATCGCGAGCGCGCGCCGCAGGGCATAGGCACGATGTCCGAAGGCGCTCATTGCCCTTCCGCAGGCTCAATGGCGATTGCACGCGCGGCCTCAGGCGCGCGCGCAATTGTCGCTTCCGAGGTGCAGACCACGGTGACCCCGGCGGCGACGAACTGCTCCAGCAGGCGCATGACGCTGCTTGCCGACGCATGATCCAGATGCGCGGTCGGTTCATCGACCAGCAGCAGCGCTGGCTTGTTGACGACCGCGCGCGCGAGCGCAGCGCGCTGGCGCGCGCTGCGCGACAGGTGGCCGGGAAATGCATGCCCGTCGGTCTCGGCGAGGCCGACGCGCTGCAATGCTGCCGCAGCGCGCTGCAACGAGTCGCGCCAGGCGACGCCCGCTACGATCAGCGGCAACGCCACGTTCTGCAGCACGTTTCGATCGTCGAGCAGCATCGCGTCGTGCAGCACCAGGCCGATCGAGCGGCGCAGCATCGGCAGTCCGCGCCGGCGTATTCGTGAAAGCGGCTGGCCTGCGACGGTGATCTCGCCCTCGGTCGGCGCCTCGAGCGCCGCGATCAGGCGCAGCACGGTCGTCTTCCCGGCACCGGACGGGCCCAGCAGCACGACGAACTCGTTGCGTGCGACCTCGAAACTCAGGTCGTTCAGCACGACCCGGTCGCCGTAAGCGTTTGCCGACTCGCCTGAATTCGAGCAGCGGTGCGGCGGATGCGGGAGCGTCAGTCACTCGGCGCCAGTCGGCAAGAGGGGTGCCGCTTAGAATGGTCCGAGCGCTGATGTCCATGGCTGAGGCAAATTCTACGGGGTCATGGTCGCGTCATCGCTGCCCGCTATGGTGCGCAAAAACAGAGACAAGTCGCGTCCGCTGCTCCCCGCCGTGCAGCCCAGTCCCGAGCTCTACTTGAACCGGGAGCTATCAGTGCTCGCGTTCAACGAACGCGTGCTCGCGATGGCTGCCCGCACTTCGGTGCCGCTGGCCGAGCGCCTGCGCTACATCTGCATCGTCTCGTCGAACATGGACGAATTCTTCGAAGTTCGCATGTCCGACCTGACCGAGGAGATCCGCGAGTCCGGCGGGGCCTCTCCACAGGCGCCGGCGTATGTCGCCATCATGGATCGCGCGCACCGGCTCGTCGCCGCAGCAATACGGGCTGTTCAATCAGACGATCATGCCGGCGCTGGAGCGCCGGAATATCGTTGTGCTGAACAACGCGCAGCGCAACGACGATCAGCGCGCCTGGGTGCGCGAGTATTTCATGCGCGAGGTGCGGCCGCTGCTCGCGCCGATCGGCCTCGATCCGTCGCACCCGTTCCCGCAGGTGCTGAACAAGTCGCTGAACTTCATCCTGCATCTCGAGGGCAAGGATGCCTTCGGCCGGCCGTCGGCCATCGCGATTCTCAAGGTTCCACGTGTGCTGCCGCGGGTGATCACGCTGCCGAAAGGCATGGTGCCGGGGCGGCAGGCGTTCGTCATGCTCTCGTCTGTGATCCGTGCGCATCTGCAGGACGTCTTTCCAGGCCGGCAGATCGGAGGTTTCTCGCAGTTCCGGGTCACGCGCGACTCCGACCTCTCGGTCGACGAGCGCGAGGTTCACAATCTGCGGCAGGCGATGCGGATGGAACTGACCCAGCGCCACTTCGGCAATGCCGTGCGGCTCGAGGTACTGGCGACCTGCCCGCCGGATCTGCAGTCGCTGCTGCAGGAACAGTTTCAGCTGCCTCGAGCGGGCCGTGTTCCGCGTCGACGGACCGGTCAATCTGGTCCGGCTTAACCAGTTGGTGGACCAGCTGGTTCTGCCGGCGCTGCGCTGGCCGTCGTATCAGCCGGCCTGGCCGGCGAAGCTCACAACCGGATCCGACATCTTCGAGGCGATGCGTCGCAACGACATCCTGCTGCATCATCCCTTCGAGAGCTTCGAACCGGTCATCGAGTTCCTGCGCCAGGCCGCAGTTGATCCGAAGGTCGTCGCGATCCGCATGACGCTGTATCGCACCGGCATCAGTTCGGTCGTGGTCGACCTGCTCGAGGAAGCGGCACGGCGCGGCAAGGAGGTGACGGTGATCGTCGAGCTGAAGGCTCGCTTCGACGAGGAAGCGAACATCAATCTCGCGGAGCGCCTCGAGGCGGTCGGCGCCCAGGTCGTCTATGGGGTCGTCGGGCTGAAGATCCACGGCAAGCTGACGCTGGTGCTGCGGCGCGAGGATGTTCGCGGCAAGCAGCGGCTCGTGCCGTATGCGCACCTCGGGACCGGCAACTACCACACGATCACGACCAAGCTCTACACAGACTTCGGCATGCTGACGGCGCGGGCGGACATCTGCGAGGACGTCGAGAAGGTCTTCATGCATCTGACCAGCCTGACGAAGGTCGAGAAACTGAAGGAGCTGTGGCTGGCGCCGTTCACGCTGCACAAGAACCTGCTGACGGCGCTCGCGGCCGAAGTGCAACTGGCAAAGGCCGGCAAGCCCGCGCGCATCATCGCAAAGATGAATGCGCTGACCGACGAGGCGACGATCCTGGCGTTGTATGCGGCTTCACAGGCCGGCGTGAAGATCGACCTCATCGTGCGCGGGGCGTGTGCATTGCGGCCGGGAGTGCGGGGCCTATCGGACCATATCCGCGTGCGCTCGATCGTCGGGCGCTTCCTCGAGCATCACCGCATCTATCTACTTCCGCAACGGCGGCAAGCCTCTTGTCTACCTGTCGAGCGCCGACTGGATGGGCCGCAACCTGTTCCGCCGCATCGAGGTCGCGTGGCCGGTGATCGATCCGAAGCTCGCACGACGCGTGATCGACGAAGGTCTGAAGCCGTATCTGGACGACCGCCGGGACGCGTGGGCGCTTGACGGCGCCGACGGCGACTACGGCCGCCGCGCAGTGGCGCAGGCGCCGTATCGGCGCAGCAGCAACTGCTCAACGCGCTGACCGTCAGCGTCGGGACCTGAAGATGGAGCTAATACTCTGGCGTCACGCCGAAGCGGAAGATGGCGAGCCCGACCTCGCCCGTAAGCTCACTCCACGCGGCAAGAAGCAGGCGCGTCGCGCGGCCGAATGGCTCGATCGGCATCTGCCCGACCGCACTCGGATTCTCGTGAGCCCGGCGATCCGCGCACAGCAGACCGCGTCGGCGCTGGCTGAGATCTCGCACCGGAAACTGCGCACCGTGGACGCGATCGCCCCTGACGCCGCGCGCGCGCGACGTGCTCGAAGCCACGGGCTGGCCCGAGGCGAAGTTTCCGGTGTTGGTTGTCGGCCATCAGCCGACGCTGGGCCATGTCGCGAGCCTGCTGCTCGCCGGAGAGATCCAGGACTGGTCGATACGCAAGGGCGGGCTGTGGTGGATAACGACTCGCCAGCGCGACGGCGAGGCGCAAGTGCTGCTGCGCGCGGTCGTCAGTCCCGAGACGATCTAGGCCGCCTGCAGCGCACGGACACTGAACGTCATGCCGATGCGCGCCCAGTGCGCCGCTTCTTCCTCGAGCAGGTACTGAGTCAGCGGATGGCGCGATAGCCAGTCGCCGTCGAGCGCCAGGTCCATCGATCGGCCCGCCTTCAGCGTCAGGCGCGGCAGCGTCTCGCTGCGGCGGGCGTGAGTGAAGATCACCGCGAGCCTCAGCGCCAGGACCTTGGCCGCACGCTCGCGGTCTCCGAGGCTCTGGTTCACCTTGCGCAGGTTGCCGCGCTGCGCGAGCACGAGCATCGCGATGTGCTCCTGGTCTGACGTCGAGAAGCCGGCGAGATCGGCGTTCTGCACCAGATACGCCGAGTGCTTGTGATAGTCGCCGTGTGAAATCGCGAAACCGATTTCGTGCAGCAGCGCCGCCCAGCCGAGCCGCTTGCTCATCTCTTCGCTCGCCTTCGGCATCATATCCTGGTAGAGCCGAAGCGCGGTCTGCGCGACGCGCTGCGCCTGCGCGCGGTCAACGCCGAAGCGATCCAGCATCCGCTCGACGGTCGAGTCGCGCAGATCGTGCTGTTCACGACGACCGAGCAGGTCGTAGAGCACGCCGATGCGCAGCGCCCCCCGGGCGGGACGCATCTCGTCGATGCCGAGCGTGTCGAAGACCGCCGACAGCACCGCCACGCCGCCGGCGAGCACTTCCTGCCGGTCGGGTTTCAGCCCGGCGAGACGGATGCGGCGTATCTCGCCGGCGTCGAGCAGCGCATGCCGCAGCTTCTGCAGTCCCTCGGCGGAGATCACGCCGTCCGACCAGCCGTTGGCACGCAGGATCTCGGACACCGCGCCGACCGTTCCGCTCGACCCGAAGGCCTCCTCCCATTGCGCACGCGAGAAGTCCGCGATCGCTTCCTCGAACTCGGCGCCGGCGGCAACCTGAGCCTTCTTCAGCGATGCCCGATCGATGCGGCCGTCCTTGAAGAAACGGATCGACGTGTTGACGCAGCCGACCTTGAAGGATTCGGTCTTGTCGGCAGTGAAGCCGCGGCCGACGATGATTTCCGTCGATGCTCCGCCGATGTCGACGACCAGGCGGCGCAGGTTCGATGGCGGCAGCGTGTGCATGCAGCCTTCGAAAACCAGACGCGCCTCTTCGCGCCCTGAAATGACCTCGATCGGATAGCCGAGCGCAGCCTGCGCCTCGAGCAGGAACTCGTTGACGTTGCGCGCGAGGCGCAGCGTCTGGGTGCCGACCGCGCGCACCTGCTCGCCCGGCATCCCGCGCAACCGCTCGTTCATGCGTGCCACCGTCTCGAGCGCAGTCTCGATCGACTTCTTCGAGAGTTTGTTGCTCGCGTCGAGGCCGGCCGCCAGCCGCACGGTCTCCTTCCAGTAGCCCTCGCGCACGATGTGCGCGCCTTCGACGCGACCGATCTCGAGCCGGAAGCTGTTCGACCCGAGGTCGACCGCGGCCAGGTTCACGCGACGCCTCCTGTGCCGACAAGCGCGTCGGCGAACTCCCGGGCGGAAAACGGCTGCAGGTCGTCGATGCCTTCGCCGACGCCGATGAACAGGATCGGCAACGGACGATCACCGCGCGCGGCTGCGATTGCCGCGAGGACGCCACCCTTGGCGGTGCCGTCCAGTTTGGTGATAACCAGACCGGTGAGGCCGACCGCCGCGTCGAAGGCCTGGACCTGCGCCAGCGCGTTCTGTCCGGTCGTCCCATCGACGATCAGCACGATCTCGTGGGGAGCGCCCGGCATCGCCTTGTCCTGCGCGCGCTTGACGCGCTTCAGCTCTTCCATCAGATGCGCCTGCGTCGGCAGGCGGCCCGCAGTGTCGGCAATCAGAACATCGACGCCGCGCGCCTTTGCGGCTGAAACCGCATCAAAAACCACCGCGGCAGGATCGCCGCCGCTTTGCGCGACGACCTCGACCTGATTGCGCGCTCCCCAGACCGCGAGCTGTTCGCGCGCGGCAGCCCGAAACGTATCCCCGGCAGCGAGCAGCACCGAGTGCTTGCGCTCGGCCAACCACTTGGCGAGCTTGCCGATGGAGGTCGTCTTGCCCGAACCGTTCACGCCGCACACCATCACGATAAAAGGCCGAGCCCGCGCCACGTCTAAACGGCCCTCGGCCGGGCCGAGCCGCCGTGCGAGTTCGTCGCGCAGCGCGAGCCGCACTTCGTCCTGAGTCTTCAGGCCCTTCAGCTTGATGTCGGAGCGCAGCGATTCGATCAGCTGCGCCGAGACGGTTACACCGACATCGGCCGAAATCAATGCCGCTTCGAGCTCTTCAAGAAAGGCTTCATCGACGACGCCGCCGGAGAAGAGACCGACGATGTTGACGCGCGTCTTGGTGAGGCCGCGCCTCAGCTTCGAGAGCCACCCGCCATTGACGGTGTCCGCTTGAGCGGGGCTTATCATGCAAGCGATGCGGGGGAAGCGATTGGGGCGCGCTGCAGATGGAAAGACACGCGGGCGCCGGCATCCATGTCTCGTTCGAGTGTAACAAAGCAGGGTCGCACGCCGATGACAACGAGCCGCACCCTGCACGGCGCGCCGCGGCAGGTGCGCATCATCGGCGGCGTCTGGAAACGCACTCCGCTGCACCGTGGCCAACGTGACAGGCCTGCGTCCGACGCCGGATCGCGTCCGCGAAACGGTTTTCAACTGGCTGCACCATCTGCGTCCGAATCTCGACGACGTGGCAGGTCTCGATCTGTTCGCCGGCACGGGAGCACTCGGGTTCGAACTGGCCTCCCGCGGTGCGCGTTCTGTCACTTTGGTCGAGTCCAGACCACGCAGCGCTGGCTCAGCTGCGCGCGCTGCGCGAACGGCTGGCGGCGCCGCAGATTGAGATCATCGCCGGAGACGCCTTAGCCGTGGCGGCGCGCCTGCCGCGGAGTGCGTTTGATCTCGTCTTTCTCGATCCGCCGTTTGCTACTGGGCTGCAGGACGCGGCAGCTTGAGGCCGCCCGCTCGCTGCTCGCGAGCGACGGGTTGCTCTATCTCGAAGCGCCGGCGCCGCTCGACGATGACTCGGCGCTGGGACACGGCCTCGAGATCGTGCGCCAGGCCCGCGCGGGCCGCGTGGCCTTCCATTTGCTGCGATCGACGAGTGCATGAATAATCGCCGCGGCGTCGCGGCCCGCGCGCAGAGAGGTGGACCATGGTGATCGCTGTCTATCCCGGCACGTTCGATCCGCTGACGCGCGGTCATGAGGATCTGGTGCGGCGCGCGGCCGGCCTCTTTGCCAAGCTGGTTGTTGGAGTCGCCGACAGCCGCAACAAGCAGCCGTTCTTCGTGCTCGACGAGCGGATCGCGATCGCGCGCGAAGTGCTCTCGCATTATCCGAACGTCGAGGTCGCCGGTTTCCGCGGCCTGCTGAAGGATTTCGTGCGCGAGCAGAGCGCTCGCGTCATCGTCCGCGGCCTGCGTGCGGTGTCCGATTTCGAGTACGAGTTCCAGATGGCCGGGATGAACCGGTACCTACTCCCCGACGTCGAGACGATGTTCCTGACCCCATCGGACCAGTACCAGTTCATCTCCGGGACCATCGTGCGTGAAATTGCCCAGCTCGGCGGAGACGTCAGCAAGTTCGTCTTTCCCTTCGGTCGAGAAGTGGCTGAAGGCCAAGATCACGCAGATGGGCGGCACCGCCTGAGCGCGTGAATTCACCCGGCCGCGACCCGCGGCTTGATGCGCTGCGTGGCCTCGCGCTGCTGGGCATCCTGCTGGTCAACATCGAGTCGTTTCTTTGCGGTGGCCCGAACCCGCTCGGATACCTCGAGCCCGATGCCGGATTGGCCGACAAGGCCGCGTATTTCTTTGTCGCTACCTTCGTCGTCGGCAAGTTCATGCCGCTGTTCGGCATGTTGTTCGGTGCCGGATTCAGCCTGCTCTATGACAAGCTCAAGACACGCTTCGCCGATCCCCGCCGCGTATACCGGCGCCGACTCGTCTTCCTGCTGATATTCGGCCTGCTGCACGGATCGCTGCTGTACTTCGGCGACATCACACAGGCCTACGCGGTCGCCGGATTCGTTCTGCTGCGCTATGCCGAGTCGGATGCGGCCGGCCTGGCGCGCGCAACCAGATTCTGGTGGTTAGTCGCCGCCGCCTGGCTGTTGTTCGCGATCGTGCCGCTGTCCGGCACGCCTGAGACCGCGCGCGAGATCGTCGAGGGGATCGAAACTCAATCCGTGACGACGGCAACGCTCGGCTACTTTGCGCAGTGGTCGTTGCGCGCGGGGCTGTTCGCGTGGCAACTGCAGGCCAATTTGCTCGGACTGCCGCTGGTTATTGCGCTGATGCTGACCGGCGCTCTGGCCCATCGGGCCGGCTGGCTGCAGGATCTGACGGCACCGATTTGGCGCCGGGCCCGCCGAATTGGCATCGGCATCGGCCTGCCGGCGGCAGTGACGTTCAGCACATGGTCGGTGCTCAATGCCGACCCGGTAGCCAACCAGGCGATGCCGGCCTGGGTCATCGTCTGTCACGCGACCAGCGTCGTGCTTTCGTTCGCTTACGCGGCACTGCTACTGCAATCGGCGCCGCGAGCGCTGATCGAATGGCTGGCGCCGGCCGGGCGGATGCCGCTGACGAACTACCTGCTGCAATCGATCGCGATGGGCGTGCTGCTGACCGGCTGGGGCTTCGGCCTGGGGACCCGCCTCAGCTACGCTCAACTGAGTGTGACGGCAGCGGCGATCTTCGTCGTGCAGGTCATCGCGAGTCGGGCCTGGCTCGCGGTCCATGCGCAGGGGCCGCTGGAAGCTTTGTGGCGTTGGTGGACCTACCGCGGCGCGGCTCCGCGCGTCGACCCGAGCCGGGTCACGAACTAGAGCGCCAGGCTCATTTCGACGGCCGCACCGCGCGCGATGTCGGCACCGGCACCGCTCGCCACGATCGCATTCATGCCGAACGTCACGCCGCCGGCGCGTGCGTTGTCGCGAAACAGTGCCAGCGTATCGCCCGGTTCGCTGGAACTTTCGCCGGTGCTGGGATCGACGTTGGGTACCGCGCACCTGACGCAGGGCTTGACCAGCCGCAGTTCGCTCGCACCGATCGTGAGGTGCGCGACGTAGTCCTCTTCGAACGCGTCCGTGCCGCCCAAGACAATGTTCGGGCGAAAGCGCTCGATGCCGACCGCGGCAATGTCTCGCTGCGCGAGCCGACGATTCAGCTCATCGATCGAGGCCGATGAGGCGACAAGCAGCGCAAAGGCGTCGGCGAACTTGTAGGGCGCTTCAGCCGCGCCGGTAAAACGAGCGTTCGACAGGCGCTGCGCCTCCGGGTCGAATCGCCGCAGTCGGGCCGTGAGGCCAAGGAAGCGCGAGAACCACGCATCGGCGATCTCGCCCTGCGTGACCGCCGCGATCTCGTCGTTCCAGACCCGGACCTTGACGACGTCGCCTTCGCTCTCGATCGGCACCTCAAGTTGCAGCATGCCGGGCGCCTTCAGTCTCAGCGTGCCTGCCGTCAGTCGAGTTTCGATCAAAGCCATTTTCGGCAACTCGCGCTGGCTGAGGAAAACGCCATCGTCATCCACGACGACCCATTCGCGATCGCCGATGCCGTCGACCTCGAGCCCGGTCTCAACCAGTGTTGCTCGCTCGACCGCGATCCCGCGGCAACCCTTGACCGGGTACAGAAACAGCTGAGCGATCGTCGCCATATCGATCAGACGTTGAAGCGGAAATGCATCACGTCGCCGTCGTGAACGACGTAATCCCGCCCTTCGAGCCGCATGCGGCCGGCTTCCTTGGCGCCGCCCTCGCCCTTGTAGCGGACGTAGTCGTCGAACCCGATCGTTTCGGCGCGGATGAAGCCCTTCTCGAAGTCGGTATGGATCACGCCGGCAGCCTGTGGAGCGGTCGCGCCGGCCCGCACGGTCCACGCGCGGACTTCCTTCGGGCCAGCGGTGAAGTAGGTCTGCAAGCCCAGCAACTGGTAGGCGGCGCGGATCACGCGGTCGAGCCCGGGCTCGTGCATGCCCATGTCTTCCAGGAACACGATCTTGTCCTCGTCGGACAGGTCGGCGATCTCGGCTTCGACCTTCGCGCACACGGCCACGACCGGCGCCGCTTCGCCTGCCGCCAGTTCGCGCACGCGTTCGAGCAGCGGGTTGCCCTCGAAGCCGTGCTCCTCGACGTTGGCGACGTACATCGTTGGTTTCGCCGTCAGCAGGAACAGCGGCTGCAGCACCGCTCGCTCCTCCGGATAGAGGTCGATGCTGCGCACGGGCCGGCCTTCGTTCAGGGCCGGCTGGATCTTCTCGAGCACGTCGACCAGCCGTTTGGCCTCCTTGTCGCCCCCCGACTTCGCGACCTTGCTGTAGCGCGCCAGCTGCTTGTCGACCGTCTGCAGATCGGCCAGCGCAAGCTCGGTGTTGATCACCTCGATGTCCGACACCGGATCGATGCGGCCCGCGACGTGCACGACATTCGGATCCTCGAAGCAGCGGACGATGTGCGCGATCGCGTCGCACTCACGGATGTTGGCGAGGAACTGGTTGCCCAGCCCCTCGCCCTTGCTGGCGCCGGCGACGAGGCCGGCGATGTCGACGAACTCGACCGCGGCGGGAATTACCTTTTCGGGCTTGGCGATCGCGGCGAGCGCGCGCAGGCGCGGGTCCGGCACTTCGACGATGCCGACGTTCGGCTCGATCGTGCAGAACGGATAGTTCTCGGCCGCGATGCCGGCCTTGGTCAGCGCGTTGAATAGCGTCGACTTGCCGACGTTCGGCAGGCCGACGATGCCGCATTTCAATGCCATGGGGGAAACCTTGAGCGATGCGCCGGACGCGGCGCAAAGATGGGATTATCGCAAGCCCGACGTTCCGTCCGGAGCCGCCATGGCCGTGCAGTTGCGTGAGATCACCAAGGACACCGTGATCTCGATCGTCAAGCTCGATGCTGGCGACGACCGAACCCAGGTCGCTCCCAATGCAGTATCGATTGCCCAGGCGTACTTTCAGAAGGAGGCATGGTTCCGCGCGATCCACGCGGGCGATGAGCTGGTCGGCTTCGTGATGCTGAACGACCCGACTCTAGTCGAGCGGCCCGACGAGCCGGACTTTTTTCTCTGGCGACTGATGATCGATCGCGCGCATCAGGGCCGGGGCTATGGCCATGCGGCCATCGAGCGGCTGGTCGAACACGTCAGGACCCGCCCCGGCGCCCAGCGCCTGCTCGTGTCGCACGTGAAGAGCGCCGAGCGTCTGGCGCGCTTCTATCAGTCGGCCGACTTCCATTACACCGGCGCGGAGTCCGACGGCGAACTCGTGATGGAGCGCAAGCTCAAATGATTCCGCTGCACGCGGACGCTGGCTGGTTGGCGGTTTTGGCGGAGCGCAGCAGCGCGGACGAAGTGCAGGCGTTCTACGAGGCGAATCCCGAATACTGGCGCATCACCCACGGTCACGCACCGCCGCCCGGAGAGGCCGCCCAGGGTTTCGACTTCAGGCCGCCGGCGGAGATGCCGTACCGCGACTGGCAGATCTGGTTGATACGCGACCGGACATCACGCCAAATCGTCGGCGAGTTGTCAGTCGGGATCGATCTGCTCGCGCGCGGCGTCTTCCACCTCGGCTTTTTCATCATCGAATCCGCGCGCCAGGGCAGCGGTCTCGCCGGAGAGGTGCATGCGGCCTACGAAGCCTGGGCACTGGCTCAGGGTGCGCGCTGGCTGCGGCTCGGCGTCGTCGCGGCGAATAAGCGCGCCGAAGCATTCTGGCGGCGACAGGGATACATCGAAGTCAGACGCCGCGAGGGTTACGCGCTCGGCTCGCTCACGCATCAGCTGATCGTGATGGTGAAGCCGGTCCCTCCCAATACGCTGGCCGATTTCCTGCTTGCGGTGCCGCGCGACCGTCCTGGTTAAAGAGGTCGCGCGAGCGAAAGGTCCGGGGACTGCAGCCACTGGAATGCGGCCTCCGCAAATCGCTCGCATTCGGCGATTACACGCTGCCACGAGGCGATACGAACCGCGTGATCCTGGCCGAAGCGGTAGAAATCGCTGCGATCGGGCAACTTGCCATGCGGCAGCCGCGCCAGCATCGCGGCGGACGGCGCGATCAGAATGACTTTGGCGAGCCAGTCGTGCTGGCGCGGCCGCGATCGCCAGCGCAGGGATTTGTCGAGCCACCCCGGCGTTACCCAGGGCACGAAGTGCGGATACAGCACCAGCCCGGATGTCGGCCCGTACGGCCAGAGCAGGTGGTAGTCGATCAGGCCGCCATCCCAGTAGTCGCCTGGTGGAGCGCCGCTGATGTTGCGCACGGGCTCGCAAATCAGCGGTATCGAACCCGACGCGAGCAGCGCGTCCTCGCGGTTGGCATCGACCATCGCGACCGCTTCGTAGCCGAACGGATCGTCGACGCGGAGTGCCGATCGCTCGCCCGTGTGGAACACGACTCGACGCATATGTGCGGCCAGGCGATGCCGCCCGATCGCGTTGTCAACGGCGGCACGTGCGAACGCGCTGCGGCTTCCGCTCAGCAGGGGGCCGCGGGACAGAGCGGTGATCACGGATAGCGAGACGCCATCGCGCGACGTCAGGCTCGCGCCGTCGGTCACGGCATGTGCCACCGCTCGGCAGGTGGCGGCGACCTGAGCCCGCGACGGGCGGGGCGGATAGTTCTGCTCGTGAACGTAGACCTGCTGCAGCCGATCCAGTGCAGCCAGCGCATCTGACTGGGCCAGCGCTGCCATGCGCCACGCGCCGATCGATGCGCCGATCAGTTCCAGGCGGCCGATCTGCGGCAGCCACTCACGCGCGAACAGCCGGTCGAACGGCAACAGCGCCATGCCCTTGGGTCCGCCGGCCGCGGCCGGGTATGCAGCCGATGTCGCGGGGCGCGAGGCCACGGGCCTCAATGTGACGCCAGGCTTCGCGTCCGAGTCGGATCTCGAGCAGGGACAAGGGAGGAAGGATCTTGCGGCGAGGAAGGAAGTGCCGACTGCGTCTGCATCACATGCGAGGGGCTTGACGTCGCGCGGAGTACGCGATTGGTTTCAGCCGGTATGCAGCTTCTTCATCGCCGCTTCGAACTTGCCGCAGGCAAGCAGTTCGATGATGCCTTCGCCTCGGTCGATCGCCTCGTCGATCAGCGCCTGTTCGTCGCGGCGCGGCGGGTGGAGAACGAAGTCGGCGACATCCTGTTCGAGTTGCAGAGGACGCGGGTGCCCGATGCCGATGCGCAGTCGCCAGAAATCGGCGGTTGTGAGCCGGGCTTGGGTGTCCTTCAGTCCGTTGTGGCCGGCGGTGCCGCCCCCGCGCTTCAGCTTGACGGTCCCCGGCGGTAGGTCGAGTTCGTCGTGCACGACGAGGATTTCGGTCGGCAGGATCCGGTAGAACAGCGCGAGTGCGACCACCGACTGGCCGGAGCGGTTCATGTACGTGGTCGGCTTTAGCAGCCAGACGTCGTGCCCGCCCAGGCGGACGCGCGCGACATCACCCTGGAACTTGCGTTCCGAGCCGAAGCGCGCGCCCTCGCGACGCGCAATGGAATCGACCAGCCAGTAGCCCGCGTTGTGCCGTGTCGCCTGGTACTCGGCGCCGACATTGCCGAGGCCGACGACGAGGCGGATGCCGCGAGGGTGTTCGAGCGATTCCACGATCAGCGTGACGATAAGGGCGGTGCGGGCTGGGCGGGCAAGAAAACGGGCCCGCAGCCGTCATGGCAGCGGGCCCGATTGTGCCGGACGCCACCGGCCCACTCGGACCGGTGCCAGGCGATTACTTCTTCTTGTCGCCCTTTTCTTCCTTGCCGCCCTTGCCGGCAGCAGGGGCCGGAGCCGCGACGGGAGCCTTCTGCGCGGTGGCAGGAACGTCCGCCGCAGCGACAGGTGCTGCCGCCGCCACGACTTCCTCCTCCTCGACCTGTTCGCCGTGTGTCGATACTGCAGCGATCACCGGGTTTTCCTTGCCCTTCAGCACTGGAACCACGCCGGCCGGCAATTTGAGATCGAGGACGCGCACGGTCTCGTGGGCCTGCAGGCCCGACAGGTCGACTTCGATGTACTCGGGCAGGTCCTTCGGCAGGCACGCCACGTTGACTTCGGACAGCACGTGGTTGATGAGGCCGGCGCCGAGCTTCACCGCAGGCGAATTCTCCTGGCCGAAGAAGTGCAGCGGAACGCGCATGTGGATCTTCTGGTTCTCCGACACGCGCTGGAAATCGATGTGCAGTACCAGCGGCCTGTACGGGTGCATCTGGAAGTCGCGCAGCAGCACGCGCTCCGACTTCCCGTCCAGTTCCATGTCGAGGATCGACGCGTGGAACTTTTCCTTGCGCAGCGCGTGGAAGAGCGGGTTGTGCTCCACCTCGATCGCCTGCGCGGCACCGTCACCGCCATAGAGCACGCCCGGCACCTTGCCGGCGTGGCGCAGGCGGCGGCTCGCACTCGTGCCCTGCGCGTCTCGTTTGCTTGCTACGACTTTCATTTGCTTCTCCAGTTGTAGGCAGCGGACCGCGACCAGTCACCACTGCGAGTTGCGATGCAGCAGCTGCTGCATCCGACCGCGACGCAGTGCGGATTGCCTGCGTCGCAGTTACCTCAAGAAGATCGTGTGGCTTCGCCACCGATCTTTTTCAAACCAATCGCGCGAAAGTAGGTTTGTACTTTCGCGCGCTCACTCGATGAACAGACTACTCACCGAGTCTTCGCGCGCAATGCGCCAGATCGTTTCGCCCAGCAGCGCCGCGCACGAGAGCGGTCGGATCTTCGGACATGCCGCCGCTGCCGGACTCAGCGGGATCGTGTCGGTGACGACGAGCTCGTCAATCACCGATTGGGTCAGCCGCTCCACGGCCTTGCCCGACAGCACCGGGTGGGTGGCATAGGCCATGACGCGGAGTGCGCCGTTGTCGCGCAACGCCTGCGCCGCCTGGCACAGCGTGTTCGCGGTGTCGACCATGTCGTCCATGATCACGCAGTTGCGGCCCTCGACCTCGCCGATGATGTGCATGACTTCGGCGACATTGGCGCGCGGCCGCCGCTTATCGATGATCGCGAGGTCGGCCTCCATTCGCTTGGCCAGTGCACGAGCGCGCACGACGCCGCCGACGTCCGGTGAGACGACGACGAGGTTGTCGTAGTTGTGCTTCCACAGGTCACCGAGCAGGATCGGGCTCGCGTAGATGTTGTCCACCGGGATGTCGAAGAAGCCCTGGATCTGGTCGGCATGCAGATCCATGACCAGCACGCGGTTGACGCCGGCCACCTGCAGCATGTTGGCGATGACCTTGGCGCTGATGGCCACGCGCGCGCTGCGCGGACGGCGATCCTGACGGGCATAGCCGAAGTACGGAATCGCCGCGGTGATACGACCGGCCGATCCGCGCTTCAGCGCGTCGGCCATGATCATGATCTCCATCAGGTTGTCGTTGGTCGGAGCGCAGGTCGGCTGCAGGATGAACACGTCTTTGCCGCGCACGTTCTCGAACAGCTCGACCATGACCTCGCCGTCGGAGAAGCGCGACACCTGCGCTTTGCCGAGAGGAATATTGATGTGGTGCGCCACGGCCTGCGCGAGCTTGGGGTTCGCGTTGCCCGTGAACACCATCAGGTTTTCGGGGACCATTAGGGCCATGGCTCAGTGCCTGTCATGCAACTGCGTTCAGTTCATGGACCGCGCTGCTGGTCCGCAAAGCAACGCCGCGATGCATGGCACGCGGCGCAGTCGTGCATCACGACGATGCGGCGAAATGGCTGGGGAGGAAGGATTCGAACCCTCGAATGGCGGAATCAAAATCCGCTGCCTTAACCAGCTTGGCGACTCCCCAGCGCGAAACCGAATTCTTTGAAACGGCGCTGTACTGCTCGAACCCTTTCGCGGCCGGGCCGCGCACCGGGCTCAGTACTACCAGGCCGCGAGCGGATGCTCGCTGAGGCCTTTGACGGCCCAACCGCGCCATCCCGGCGGCAATTCCGCGACCGCCGCGCGAGCCGTTGCATCGTCGGGGACGACTGCAAAGGCCGCGGAGCCGGACCCTGTCATGCGGGCCGGTCCGAAGCGCGCCAGATGCTCGATCACCTCCGCAACGACGGGGTATCGGCGCCGCACGACTGCTTCCAGATCGTTCGCGCCGAAGCTCGCCAGCGATTGCGCCAGCATCCCGCCACCGCCGGATTCGCGGTCTTCTGCACCTATCTGCGACCCAGGAGCAGCGGCCGCAGAAAAGTCTGACATTTTCGTGGCTTTGGTATTTCGTGTCAAACCGCGATCGGCGAAGATTTCCTGTGTCGAAACATGAACTTGAGGCCAGATCAGTGCGTAGTGTGCGGGCCTGCAGAGCGAGTGGGCTCAGGCGCTCCCCGCGGCCTTCGGCAAAGGCGTTATATCCGCGCACGAAGAACGGAACGTCGGCGCCAATTTCCAGCGCGATGTCGCAGAGTCGTTCGCGGTCCAGTTGCGTGGCCCAAATACGGTTCAATGCAAGCAGCGTCGTCGCCGCATCGGACGAGCCGCCGCCGAGGCCAGCGCCAGCCGGGATGCGCTTGGTCACACGGATATCGGCGCCGGTGCGGCCGCCGGTGCGCTCGCGCAGCAGGCGTGCGGCGCGCAGCGGCAGATCCTCTGCCGCGTCGCCGACGAGATCGCCCGAGCGGCGCAGGTCGCCGTCCGCGCGCAATTCGACGTCGATCCAGTCGGCAAGATCAATCAGCGCGAAAGCACTCTGCAGCTCGTGGTGGCCGTCAGCGCGGCGTCCCAGTACATGCAGAAAAAGGTTCAGCTTGGCCGGTGCCGGCAGGGCGAGGGCGCGTTCCACGGGAGCAGGAGTCTCAGTGCCCTTAATCAGGGGACTCGATGATCAGCCGCACCGAAACACCGGGCTCGGCCGCCGATGCCGCGCGATCGAACTGCAGCCGGCGCGGCCGCTGGGCCGGGCCCGACACTTCGGTAATTCGAATGATCCAGCCGTCCTGCCGGATTTCGCTAATGCGCTCGCCCTCGCGACTGATGCTCGCTTTACGTGCCGGATCGGGCTGACCCTCGAGCCAGTGCGACAGGCCGGCGACCGGCAGGCGCCACCCAAGCGCCTGCTGCAGAAGTTCGTCTGCGTCTGGACCGCTAATTCCCTGCAGCTTGCCGTCGGTGACGGTCGCGTGTCCGGGCTCAATCTCGATGCGCGCGAGGGTCGTACCCACCGGCGTCGCGAGCTCGATCAATTGCTGTTGACCACGCATTTCGATCAGAAAGCGGCCGCTGACGCTGTCGCGACGCTCACCGGAGTCGGCAGTCGCGACGAAGCGACCCGCGTAGCTGCGTTCGGGTGCGGATGGCGGCGTGGTCGCACACGCACTCAGCGCGATCGCGATGATGGCGATGCCCGCCCGAAAACGCGACATCACAGGCCGATACGCAGTCGCGCGATCGTCGACTTCAGCAATTCGTTGCTCGGTTCCTTGGCCTTCGCCTCGCGCAGCAGCACGCGCGCACGCGTCTGGTCGCCCTGGGTCCACAGCACCTCGGCGAGATGGATGCCGACCTCGGCGTCCGGCCGCGCCTCGTAGGCGAGCTCGAGATACTTGCGGGCGTTGGCAAGATCGCCCATCCGGTAGTAGACCCAGCCCATCGAATCGAGGATAAATGCGTCGTCTGGTGCGAGTTGGTGCGCCTTCTCGATGAGCTGCAGCGCCTCGGGCAGCCGGATGCTGCGGTCGGCAAAGGTGTAGCCGAGCGCGTTGTACGCATGCGCATAATCCGGCCGCAATTCGATCACGCGCCGCAGCTGGCGCTCCATCGCCTCGATGCGGCCCAGCTTTTCTGCAGTCATCGCAGTGTCGTAGAGCAGTGCCACGTTGTCCGGCGACTTTTCCAGTGCCTGCGTCAGCAGATTGAGCGCCTCTTCGTAGCGGCGCGTTTCGCGCAGCACCTGGGCTTCGGCGAGCACCAGCTGAATCCGCTCGTCGGCAGAACCGGCTGACACGCCGCGCAGCATTTTGCGGGCGTCCTCGGGGCGCTGCATCTTCGTGAGCACCAGGGCCTCGCGCACGCGCGCCGGCACATACTCGTCGCCGCCTTCCACGCGGTGCAGCCACTGGAGCGCCTCGCCGTACTGCTTCTCATCCTCGGCGATTTGCGCGAGGTACAGATAGACCTGGTCGAGATCGCGCTCCTCGCCGGACTGGTTTGCGACCAGTTCCAGATAGCGCGTGAAATATGTGCGTGCTTCGCTGCGAAGATTGCCCTGCAGCGAGAGCAAGGCCAGCGAATACAGGAGGTCCGGATTGTTCGGCTCGGCCTTCAGCAATTCCTCGAACTGCGCGCGTGCCGCCGGATACTGCTTGTCGGCCACCAGCATCCGCGCGTATGCCAACCGTACCTCGGGCGAAGGGTTCGGCCGCGCCAGCATCTTTCGCAGCAACTCGAGAGCTGTTGCGCGGTCCGTGGTCTGCAGGAACACCACGGCCGCCAGCACCGTGGCGTCGGAGTCCGGCTGCAGCGCCAGCGCAGCGCGCGCCTCTTCGGTGGCGCGCTCCGGCATTCCTGCGGCCTGCGCCCCTGCCGCAAGCACGAGATGGACGCCGGCATTCGCGAGGTAGGGCTGCGCCAGACGCTCGAGCAGGCCGAACGCGCCGGCTCGGTCCTGCGCGCGACCCAGTTGCCTCTGGAGCCGACCGAGCTCGAGCGCCGGATTGGCGGCGTCCTTCATTTCGGTAACAAGCAGGGCGTAGGCATCGTCGAAGCGGCCGCTGCTGGCAAACAGCAGAGCGAGCGCCTGCCGCGCCTCCTTCGAGGTCGGCGCGAGCTGACGCCACAATTCGGCCGCCTCGACACTCTGCTGCAGCGCACGGCCTTGCAACGCGAGTTCCGTCGCGCGGCGCGCCAAGCGCGGATCGCGCGTCTCGCGCGCGAGCTTCAGATAGATCGAATAGGCGGCGCCCAGCTCGCCCTGCTGGGCCGCGAGTTCCGCCGCCATCAGCTGATACAACAGCGCGCCGGTGATTGGCACTTCGGGAAGCGCTTCGGGGTCGCCCGGTTTGGCGCTCGCGCCTGCCGTGCCGGCTGCCGTCGCGGCCGAGGCTTGCGCGGATGCAGCGGTCGGCGTAGCTGTGGGCGCGGGACCGGTCTCGGCCGGACGCGTTGCGCACCCTAGAATCGCAACCGTGGTCAGGAGCGGGATCAGCCGCGCGAGTTCGGTCGCGCGACGAGCGAATGACAGCAGCATGAGGGAGGCGCGTGCGTCAAAGCACGCTGCGAGCGGGATCGTCCTCACATTATCAGAACGGGCCTGATCCGTTTTCCGAAGTCCAATGCCGGAACTGCCTGAAGTCGAAGTGACACGTCGCGCGCTCGCGCCGGCAGTCGAGCGCCGCACGGTGCTCGCGACCGAGGTGCGCGAGCACCGCCTGCGATGGCCGGTTGCCGACCTTTCGGTGCTGCTGGGTCGGCGCGTCGAACGCCTGGCGCGCAGAGGCAAGTACCTGTTGTGGGAATTCGCGCATGGCACGCTGATCTCGCACCTCGGCATGTCGGGCGCGTGGCGCGTCTGGCCCCACGGCGGCGCACCGCCGCCGCGTGCGCACGACCATGTTGACCTTGCGTTCGAAGAGCATCTGATCCGACTGACCGACCCGCGCCGCTTTGGTGCCCTGCTGTGGCATCCGGCGGCCGCAGGCCCCGTGACACAGCATCCGCTGCTGGCGCAACTCGGTATCGAACCATTTGACGTGCGTTTCGACGGAGCGGTTGTTTACGCCGGCACGCGAGGCCGCACGGCGTCGATCAAGCAGGTCCTGCTCGCGGGCCAGGTCGTCGTCGGCGTCGGCAACATCTACGCATCCGAGGCCCTGTTTCGTGCGGGGATTCACCCGGCGACGCGCGCGTCACGCTTGAGCCGGATGCGCTGCGAACGCCTTGCGCTTGCCGTTCGCGAAGTTCTGAACGACGCGATCGGCGCGGGCGGCAGTACCTTGCGCGACTTCTACTCGACGGCAGGCGAAGAGGGCTATTTCATGCTGGACGCCGCAGTCTACGAGCGGGCCGGGGAGCCGTGCCGCCTCTGTGGTACGCGCGTGCGCCGACTGGTCCAGGGACAGCGCGCGAGTTACTACTGCCCGTCCTGCCAGCGGCGCTGACAGCGCGACAGTGGGCTGTCGTGCATCGATTTGCACCGGATGTCGGTGCGTTTTCATGTCATGGTCATGGGACTCGCCGGCGGGGGCCTGTGATAGATTGAAACGACCCTGCTTCCGGCGTGGCCCATGGCCCAGCTAGCTTCGAGCTTCGAGGAATACGGCCAGTGGCGCGACACGCTGGCACATGCCATTGCGCAGTTGCGGCAATGGTTGGTCGAAGGCGACATGCTGGATGCCGATGCGGCTCGAAGGGTCGACGTTGCGCTCGACCGGCTGGCCGAGGACAAGCTCGTCATCGCCTTCGTCGCGGAGTTCTCGCGCGGCAAGTCCGAGCTGATCAACGCCATTTTCTTCGCGGACTACGGCAAACGTATCCTGCCGTCGTCGGCCGGGCGCACCACGATGTGCCCGACCGAACTGCTCTACGACGAGTCGCTTCCCCCATGCATCCGCGCGTTGCCGATCGAGACGCGGAGCCGGCACGGCTCCACTTCCGACTTCAAGCGGCTCAACGAGGAGTGGCAGGTCTTTCCGCTCGATACGAGCTCGGCCGATGGAATGCTGAACGCCTTCAAGATCGTCGCAGAGACGACCCGGGTGCCGGTTGACGAGGCGCGCAGCTATGGCCTGTTCGACGCGGACGATCCCGATCAGGCGGTCGCGCTCGACAAGCACGGCATGGTCGAGATCTCGAAGTGGCGCCACGCAATCATCAATTTTCCGCATCCGCTGCTGCGGCACGGTCTGGTGATCCTGGACACACCGGGGCTGAACGCGATCGGCACCGAGCCGGAACTGACGCTGTCGCTGGTCCCGAATGCGCACGCGGTGCTGTTCGTGCTGGCCGCCGACACCGGCGTCACCAAGAGTGACCTCGACGTCTGGCGCCACGTCGTCGGCGACGCCGGACACAGGAACCACATCGCGGTACTCAACAAGATCGACGGCCTGTGGGATGCGCTGAAGACGCCGGGCGAGATCGAGCTCGAGGTTCGGCGCCAGTGCGCCGGCGTAGCCGCAACGCTCGGGCTGGAGCCGATGCGAGTCTTTCCGGTCAGCGCGCAAAAGGGCCTCGTCGCCAAGGTGCAGAACGACCCGGTGCTGCTGGAGGCGAGCCGGTTGCCGCTGCTCGAAGAGGCGCTGATCGATCTGCTGGTGCCCGCCAAACAGCAGATCGTGCGTGACCAGACCGTCGCGCAAGTCGAGCGCGTCGCCTCCGAGGCGCGCCAGATGCTCGGCGCGCGCGAGCGCGGCGTGATGGAACAGCTGTACGAACTGCGCGGTCTGCAGGGCAAGAATCAGAGCTCGATCGAGCGCATGACGCGCCGGGCGCTCGCCGAACAGCGCGAGTTCGAGGAGGTCGTACGCAAGATCGTCGCCGCGCGCGTGGTGCTGCACAAGCTTTCCGAAAAGCTGTTTGTGCCACTGCGCGTCACTACACTGCGCGCGCAGGTCCTCGCCACGCGCAACACGATGAAGAAAACGCAACTTTCGCCGACGATCACCGCGGCCGTGCGGGAGTACTTTTTCAGCCTGCGCGATCTTCTGCGCGACGCCAATGCCAAGGCGCTCGAGGTCGAGCAGATGGTCCTCGGCGTGCAGCGCCGCTTCGCCGAGGAACTGGGCTGGAGCCTGAGCCCGCCGATGCAGTTCTCGCTTGACACTTACATCGCGGAGCTCGAGCGGGCGGAGCAGGCGTACCGCTCGCAGTTCGGTGCCCTCGCGGTACTGACGCGGGACCGCTGGACGCTGATGGAGCGATTCTTCGAGACCGTCGTCGCCAAGTCGCGCGAGATCTTCGCAGCGGCGGAACGCGATACCGAGGCCTGGGTCAAGTCCCTGCTGCCGCCGATCGAACTGCAGGTGCGCGAGCAGCGCGCCCAGTTGCGCAAACGCGCCGAATCGATCTCCAAGATTCGCGATGCGCAGGGTTCGCTGGACGAGCGCATTACCGAGCTCGAGCAGGCGCTCGAGGACACACAGGCGCGCCTTGCCGCACTGAAGCGGCTGTCCGATCGCGTCAACGAGATTGGCGCCCGCATCCCGGACGAGGGGACACTGGCGCAGGAAGCGCTCGCGGCCTGATCTGCGGTCCGCGCCGCGTCGGGGCGGTTACGCTGGTGTTCGATCCCTCCGCCGCGCCATGCCGTCTCAATTTGCGTCGAAACTAATCGCCTGGCAGGCCGCCCACGGCCGACACGATCTGCCGTGGCAGGCGCACGCGCGATCCGTACCGCATCTGGCTCGCGGAAGTCATGCTGCAGCAGACGCAGGTGGCGACCGTGTTGCCGTACTGTGGGCGCTTCATCGAGCGCTTTCCGGACGTTGAGTCGCTCGCCGCGGCATCGCTCGACGCGGTGATGACTGCTTGGGCCGGGCTCGGCTACTACTCGCGCGCACGCAACCTGCATCGCTGTGCGCAGCTCATCGTTGCGCGGCACGGCGGCCGCTTTCCCGACTCGGCCGAGGCGCTGGCGCAACTGCCCGGAATCGGGCGCTCCACCGCGGCCGCGATCGCCGCGTTTGCTCATGGGACGCGCGCTGCGATCCTCGACGGAAACGTGAAGCGTGTCATGGCGCGACATTTCGGCATCGACGGCTATCCGGGCGAGAGCGTCGTCGAGCGCCAGCTCTGGCGGCTGGCAGAGTCGCAGTTGCCGGACGCGGACGTCGGTGCCTACACGCAGGGGCTGATGGATCTCGGAGCGATGGTGTGCACGCGTCGGGCACCTCGCTGTGACGCCTGTCCCGTGCGTGCGCAGCTGCGTAGCACTGCGCGATGGCCGCGTTGCCGAACTGCCGAAACCGCGTCCGGCGCGTGCGCGTCCGGTGCGCGAGGCCGCTGTCGCTGTGATTCGCGACCCTGCGGGCTCGGTGCTGTTTGAACGACGGGCGCCGACCGGCGTCTGGGGCGGACTCCTGAGCGCCCCCGAATTCGATGTCGCGCTAACCGATGCCGAACTGGAGCGTGCGATTGAGCAGCGCTACGGCGTGCGAGGTCGAAACCGAGGGACGAGTCGAAGCGGTGCGGCACGACTTCACGCATTTCACGCTCGTGATTCATCCGCGCCTCGTCAGAGTCGTGGGCAGCGCGGCGGTCAGCGAGGGCGGGGCAATCTGGTGTGCCGACGTGGAGTTGGGAACCGCACCGCTGCCGGCACCGATGCGCCGCATCGTGCTGGCGCTCGCGCGCCGCGGCTCAGCGGCCGCCAGTCACCTGAAGACCGAATGCTGCTTCAGGTAGGTGTGGACGATTTCCAGTCTCGCACCGCCGTCACCGAGCTCCATCAACTTCTGCTTGGCTTTCAGAGGCACGGGCAGGACTTCGCACAGGCGGTTCGATACCCAGCTGCTGGATTCCATGCGAAACGGCTCTGCGAACGGCAGCTGGGTCAGCACATCATCATCCTCGACCGCTTCGCGCCGCCGCTCGGCCGACTGCGCGCGCAGGTCGTCGATGATCCGCCGCAGAAGGTCGACGCAGGGCACGTGTTCCGGCGGCACCGGCGCGTCGGTGTCGTCTTCGATCCACTCGACCTCCGCGACCCGCAGCCCGTTGCCTTCAATCGCGGAATCGACGATGCGGAACCGGCTGTCCGCCGATCGCACGGACGTGCAGCAGGCCGAGCTGCCGCATGTCCCAGGCGGCGATCGACGCGCTGCAGCCGACCTCGGCGACGCGCGCCTCGCGGCTGATTTCGCGCGCCTTCGGATCGGTGATCCTGCAGACGCCGAAGCTGAGCTCGTCGCGCAGGCAGTCGCGCGCCATGTCCATGTAGCGCGCCTCGAAGATCCGCAGCGGCAGCACGCCTCCGGGAAACAGGACGGTCGAAAGCGGGAAGATCGGCAGACGCATCGGTCACCGCAGCTCGTCGTCGCGCGGGGTTTCGGATTTTTCGATGGCGCGCGGTAATGGCACGCGCGTGCGGTCAATGCGATCCATCGGTTCCGATCAGCCGAACTCGATGCCGCGGTGACGCACCAGCACGCTGCGCTGCGTGCCGAATCGCCGCGCCAGCTCCTCGACCATAAAGACCGAGCGGTGACGGCCGCCGGTGCAACCGATGGCGACCGTCACGTAGTGACGATTGTCCGCCACGTAGCTTGGCAACCACTTGGCGAGGAAGCCGGATATGTCGTCGAGCATCTCCCCGGCCTGTGGCACGCGCTGAAGATAGGCGATCACCAGCGGATCGCGTCCGGTCAGCGGTCGCAACAGCGGGTCGTAGTGCGGATTCGGCAGGTTGCGCACGTCGAAGACGAAATCCGCGGCGACCGGAACGCCCTGCTTGAAGGCGAACGATTCGAAAGCCAGAACGAGTGCCGCCGGGGGCAGGTCGGTGAATTGGCGTACCCACTGGCGCAGCGTGTTCGGATGCAGCTCGCTGGTGTCGATCACGTGGCCGATGTTCACCAGCGGCGCCAGCAGCTCGCGCTCGAGGTGGATCGCCTCGGTCAGCGTCGACTCGGCCCCCTGCTGCTGGACGCGCAGCGACATTGGATGGCGCCGCCGCGTCTCGGAGTAGCGCCGCACGAGCTCGGCGCTCGACGCCGTCAGGAACAGCACGCGCACATCGTGCCCGGCCGCGCGCAGCATTGCGATGATGGCCGGCACGTCACCGAGCGCGGCCTCGCTGCGCGAGTCGACGGCGACCGCGACATCAGCGTGACCGGTGCCCTCGAGGAAAGCACAGATGTCCCCGAGGAAGCGCGCCGGCAGGTTGTCGATGCAGTAGTACCCGGCGTCCTCGAGCAGTCGGATGGCGACCGACTTGCCCGAGCCCGACATGCCGGTGACGAGGACGATGCGCATTGCTGGACGGAGAGTGACCGAATTGTTGCACGCGAAGCGTGCGGCTCAATCCATGAAAAGGGAGCGTCCGGCGCTCTCAGAACTCAGCCGACAGAGACCCTAGCCGCCGCCCATGTGCTGCTGATGACGCTGCAGGAAGTCGCGCATCGTGTCGATGCCACGCAACTGCAGGATCGTGTTGCGCACAGCCGCCTCGGTCAGCACCGCGAGATTGCGGCCAGAGGCGACCGGGATCAGAACCTTGCGGACCGGGATGCCGAGGACGTCCTGACTCTGTCCCTCGAGCGGCAGTCGCTCCATCGTCTCGGACGTGCCATAGCGGCGCAGTTCGACGATCAATCGCAGTTTCATCTTCCGGCGCACCGCGGTCTCGCCGAAGATCGACTTGATATCGAGCAGGCCGAGCCCGCGCACCTCCAGCAGATTGGCGAGCAGCGGCGGGCAGCGGCCTTCGATCGTGTCGGGGGCGACGCGCGAGAAATCGACGACGTCGTCGGCTACCAGCCCGTGACCGCGGCTGATCAGTTCGAGTCCGAGCTCGCTCTTGCCGACACCGGATTCGCCGGCGACTAGGACGCCCATGCCGAGCACGTCCATGAGCACGCCATGCATCGTGCAATGGGCCGCGAGGACCTTCGCGAAGTAGATGCGCAGCACTTCGATAATTTCGGCCGCCGGCTGCGGCGAAGCCAGCGTCGGCAGCGCCGCGCGCTCGGCAGTTTCAACGAGTTCTGCCGGCGGCGTCAGCCCCTCACCGATGACCAGTCCGATCGGGCTGCCGGAGATCAGTTCGTTGGCGTAGTGCAGACGCCGCGCCGACTCCATCATGCTGTAGTAGCGGACCTCGGCCTCACCCAGCACGTGCAGTCGATTGGGGTGGATCAGGTTCAGGTGACCGACCAGATCCGCGCTGGCGAGGCCCGCGGTCGCCGGCGTGTCGAGTGGACGGTCCGCCGCGGCCTGGCCCGCGATCCAGGAAAGTTTCAGCGCCTCGCGGTTGTCGTCGAACAGCGACTGGAAGGTCGGCATCGGGCATTCCTTGTGCGCGCCGGGCGGCGGCACTCGGTGCGAGGCTAAAGCATCGGCCGCGGCCGCGGAAAGCGCCCTGCCTCAGGCGGCCGGCCGGATCGGCTCCCACGTGGTCAGCGCCGCGTGTACGGCGTCTGCGTCGGACGCGGTCAGCAATGTGTCGCGGAAGGATCTGTCCGACAGCATCTGCGCCAGTTCGGACAGAATGTCGAGGTGCTGCTGCGTGGCCTGTTCCGGCACCAGCAGGAACACCATCAGGGCGACCGGCTGGCCGTCAGGCGCGTCGAACGGAATCGGCTCGGCGACGCGGATGAACGCCGCAACCGCCTCTTTCAGTCCCTTGATGCGACCATGCGGAATCGCGACGCCCTGGCCAAGGCCCGTCGAGCCGAGTCTTTCGCGCGCGAACAGGCTGTCGAAGACCTTGGCGCGGGCGATGCCTTGCTGGTTCTCGAAGATCAGGCCGGCCTGTTCGAATACCCGCTTCTTGCTCGACGCCGGAAAATCCAGCAGTACGTTTGACGCAGGCAACAGCCGTGACAGATGACTCATGGTGGTAGGGACGGCGGGTCGGGTTTTCTCAGGCTAGGCGAGTTCGCTGCGGCCTATCGGTCGGGAAGCGCAACGATCGGGATTCTTTTCCAGCCTGCCGCGGGCGCGGCCCCTCGAAAAACGAAGGCGCGGATCATACACCTGGTGCTGCACACGGACGGTCCTTCGCGTCGATAGCGACGGAACTCCAGAGACGGAGAAATGGCAGGCAAGCATCCGGCGCGCCCGCTCCGGTAGGGACCGCTCGCGATTCAAAGCTAATCGCGGCGGTGCGGGCGAGTCACTGCGACTGCTGCACCGACTGCTGCCGCTTGATTGCATCGACAGTGTGGTCTTTCAGGCGGTCCTTGTGGCGCAGCACCTGACGATCCAGCTTGTCGACCAACATGTCGATCGCCGCGTACATGTCGTTGTCCACCGATTCCACGTGAATGTTGTTGCCGCGCAGCCGCAGGGTGATTTCGGCCCGTTGGCGCAGCTTCTCGACGGTCAATTGCACGTTGGCGTCTATGACCTGGTCGAAGTGCCGCTCGACTCGAGTCAGCTTGCCCTGCACGTAGTCTCGCAGTGCCGGCGTGACCTCGACGTGGTTACCGTGGATCAACAGATTCATGCAGCCTCCTGCTGGAGTCAGTCGGTTCGAACACTGCCGCGGACCGGCCGCGGCGCGCTTACAACGACTTGCGCATCGCCACCGCCGGGATTTTCATGGCCTCGCGGTACTTCGCCACCGTGCGGCGCGCGACCACGATGCCCTGCTCCCCCAGCAATTCGGCGAGCTTGCTGTCAGAAAGTGGATTGCGGGTGTCCTCGGCTCCTATCAGTTGTCTTGATCAAGGCGCGAATTGCCGTCGAAGACGCCGCGCCGCCCGTTTCGGTCGCCACGTGGCTGCCGAAGAAATGCTTCAGTTCGAACACGCCGAATGGCGTCGCCATGTACTTGTTCGCTGTGACCCGCGAAATCGTCGATTCGTGCAGGCCGACGGTGTCGGCGATCTCGCGCAGCACCAACGGTCGCATCGCGATCTCGCCGTGGGTGAAGAAATTGTGCTGCCGATCCACTATGGCTTGCGATACCCGCAGTATGGTGTCGAAGCGCTGCTGGATGTTGCGAATCAGCCACCGGGCTTCCTGTACGCGCGTTGTCCATTGTCCGCGTTGCGCGGGGTCGACGCTACGGTCGTTCCGTCCCCGTTTGAGTATGTCGGCATAGGCCTGGTTCACCCGGAGCCGCGGCATGACTCCCGCATTTAGTACTGCGGTCCAACGACTCTTGATCCGCCGAACAAAGACATCGGGCACGACGTAATCGGCGCGTGTGTCACCAAAGGCTACTCCGGGTCTCGGGTTAAGTGCGCGGATCAGCTGGTGTGCGGCGCGCAGGGCATCGTCGCCGCACCCCAGCGTGCGTTTCAGCTTGGGGAAATCCCGCGCGGCCAGTAGCGGCAAGTGCTCGCTCACTATCCGGCGCGCCAAGTTCCAGCCCGGCCGGCGCTGCTTCTCCGCGCGCGACGATGGCAAGCTGAAGCTGCAGGCATTCGGCGGTGTTGCGCGCACCCACACCGGGCGGATCGAAACTCTGCAGCAGCTTGAGTGCCGCGCGCAGTTCGTCGGGATCGATCTCCGCCTCAGCGGGGCACAGCGACAGGAGTTCTTCGAGCGAGTGCTGCAGGTAGCCATCGTCGTCGAGCGCCTCGATCAGCAGATCGACCAGCGCGCGATCGCGTGCGCCCGCCTGCGTGCAGGCCAGCTGGCTCCGAAGATGCTCCCGCAGGCTAGGGCGGGTCCAGGCCCAGTCGACGGCGGTCGATTCGTCGTCATCGGAACGCGCCTCGTTGCGGCTCCACTCGAGCGTAAATTCCGTCGCCCCGTCACCGCTGTCCGCAGCAGGCGTCGCATCGGTCTGCGCCTCGCCGCTGGCGGGGGTCGCCGCCTCTCCAATCGAGCCATCGGAACGCAGATGCAGCGTTCCCGCCTGCGGGTCGTCGTCGCGCTCGAGCAGTGGATTGTCTGCCATCGCCTGGTCGATTTCCTGGTTCAGCTCTAGGGTCGACAGCTGCAGCAGCCGGATCGACTGCTGTAGCTGAGGCGTCAGCGCAAGGTGCTGCGACAGGCGCAGCTGCAGCGAAGGTTTCATGAGCAGCGCTGCGGGCGACGCGGCGCCTCGTAGGTGCAGGCGCGGTGACGCTGCTCGGGATTCTCGCGGCCCGGGCGTCGGCAGAACTGCGATCGGGGAAGACGACGCCGCATCACTACATCCGGAAGTGCTCGCCGAGGTAGACGCGGCGCACGGTCTCGTTACCGACGATCTCCTCCGGGCGCCCGGCGGCGAGCACAACGCCCTTCGTTGATGATGTAGGCGTGGTCGCAGATGCCGAGGGTCTCGCGCACGTTGTGGTCGGTGATCAGCACGCCGATGCCGCGCTCCTTCAGGAAGCGCACGATGCGCTGGATTTCGAGCACGGCGATCGGGTCGACGCCGGCGAACGGCTCGTCGAGCAGGATGAAGCGCGGGCGTGCCCCCAGCGCGCGTGCGATCTCGACCCGCCGGCGCTCGCCGCCCGATAGACGACAGTGCAGTGTTGGTGCGCAGATGAGCGATCTGCAGGTCGTCGAGCAGCTCGGACAGGCGGTCCTCGATGACTACCCTCGGCAGCGGACGCTTCTCGTCATCCAACTGCAGTTCGAGGACGGCACGGATGTTTTCCTCGACCGTGAGCTTGCGGAAGACCGAAGCTTCCTGCGGCAGGTAGGACAGGCCGAGTCGCGCGCGCCGGTGAATCGGCAGATGCGATATCGATTTGCCATCGACCATGATGTCACCGTCGTCCAGCGGCACCAGGCCGACCACCATGTAGAAGCAGGTCGTCTTGCCGGCGCCGTTCGGGCCGAGCAGGCCCACGACCTCGCCGCTCTCCACGGTCAGCGAGACGTCTTTCACGACCGCACGGCTGCCGTAGCGCTTCTGCAGGTTCTCGACACTGAGCGTGCTGCGCGTCAGCGCGAGCGGGGTGGCGATTTCGGCGGCGCGCGTGCGGGCTTCCATGACCGTGTGTGTTGCGGCGCCTATTCGCCGTGATGCCGATGCTGCAGCGGCACGCTCTGCGGAGTCTGCTCATTCCGCGCAGCTGCTGCGGCAGCGAAGCCGTACCCAGTTTGATCCATCGAAGTACGGACACGGGTTCTAGTCGGTGCGGGGGTTGGCAATCTGACCGTCCGGTCGCAGCGGCGCGGGTGAACCCGACTTCGGTCCGGTGGACCGCGGCGCGATCGTGCCGCGAACACGGCCGTCCGGATTATTTGCGTCTGCGGCCGACTTTCCGCCGGTGACAAAGTATTTCGAATTGCGCTGGTCATAGGTGATCGAGTCGCCTCTGAGCTCATCGCGCGGCAGGTCGTTTTCGAGCAGGCGCACGCGGGCCCGGGTGATCAGCTTCACCGTATCGGCCTTCTCGTCGTATTCGATCCGCTCAGCCGCGCCGTCGACGTACTCCTCCGTCCCCGGCTGGGTGTTGTCGCGCTTCTGGCGGAAGGTCGCCACCTTGCCGGGCGCGCCCTGGATCAGGCCGTACTGGTAGCCCTCAGGATCCTTGCGTATCTGCACGCGGTCACCGGTCGCACGTATGGTGCCCTTGACCAGCACGACGTTGCCGGCGAGCACGCAGACCTGCTGTAAATCGTCGCATTCCCCGGTGTCGGCCTCGTAATTCAGCGGCTTTTCACGGTCGGCGCGCTCGCCAAAGGCCGGCGCTGCGAAAAGTGCGATCGCGAGTAGTAGCCAGCGCGTCATCGAACACCGACTCCACTCGAGCCCGCGGCCGGCTCGATCGTGCCGCGCACCTTGGACCGCAGCTTGACCGTCCTCTTTATGTTGTCGTAGTCCATCCCGATCGCGCTGATGCGCGAGCCGCCGCGTTCGATTTCCACCGGCGCATCGGTGGAGAACTGTTCGGTATCCGGCAGCGCCACCAGGCGTTCCGTGCTCAGGCGCATCGGTGGCTCGCCGTTGCTGCCCGGCGCGCGGATCAACGTGACGTCACCGGTCAAGATCACTCGCGCCCCGCTGTCCTCGACGCGTGCGTGCTCGGCCTTGGCATCGATCTGGGGCTGGTCTGCGCGCAGGCTCACCATTCGCGGCCGGGTGACTTCGACGCGATCGTCGCTCGGATAGTGAGTGACGCGTTCCCCGATCAAACGGTTGATCGCGCGCCCCTCTGTATCGAACTGCGTCAGCGCCGCGCCGTCGACCACGATGTCGGGCCCCTCGCGCGACACGGGACTGGCGAGCCCGTCCAGGCGGCTTGTCTGCGAATACCAGTAGGTGCTGCCCGCCAGCAGCGCGAGCAGCAGGATCGCGACGATCGCAGTGATGCGGTCACGCATGGCTGTTTGCAGCGGGTGTGCGCGACGCTGCGCATCGCGCGTGCATCCGCTGCGCTCGGGTCGGCGCGCCGCCTTTCCGGCGGCCGGACGGCGGTGCGGAAGCGAAGGCGGCACGGGCGATCGCACCACGTTCATCCAGCCACCATTGCAGCGATGTCGATGCCCTGCGCGCGCAGGATGAACTCGGCGCAGGCGCGGACAGCGGCGCGGCCACCGGCACACGGCGCGATCCAGTGCGCGGCGCGCTTCACTTCGTCGCGAGCGTCCTCCACGGTCATCGCGAATCCCGCGCTGCGCAGCACCGGCAGGTCGGGCAGGTCGTCGCCAATGAACGCGGCGTCGTCGGCGGTCAACCGTGCCTCGCTCAGCAGTTCGCCGAATGCTGCCGCTTTGTCGCCTCGTCCCTGTAGAACACGACTGATGCCGAGTTCGCGGGCGCGGTGCTCGACAATGGCCGAATCGCGCGCGGAGAGAATCGCAACGTCGATGCCGCGCGCCAGCAGCATCTTCACCCCGTGTCCGTCGCGCACGTCGAAGACCTTGAGCGCTTCGCCCTCCGGCCCGTAGTACAGCCGTCCGTCGGTCAGCACGCCGTCGACGTCGAGCACGACCAGGCGAACGCGCGCAGCGCGCTGCTCTGGCGTCATCAGATCACCTTCGCGTTCATGAGGTCCAGGTTGTTCAGCGCGCCGACCAGGTGACCCTGTGCATCGACGACCAGCAGTTGATTGCGGCGCCGACGGTCCATCAGTTGCGCCGCTTCAACCGCGAGCGCATCCGGCGCGATCGTCAGTGGCGAGCGCGTCATGACTTCGGCCACCATCAGGCTGCGGACGTCGCCAACGCGTTCGAGCAGCCGCCGCAGGTCGCCGTCAGTGAAGATGCCGGCCAGCGCCGAGTTGGCGTCGAGCACTGCCGTCATCCCGAGCTGCTTGATCGTGATCTCGTGCAGGGCATCCATCACGCTTGCGGTGTCCGGCACCGACGGAATCGCCTCGCCGGTCCGCATCACGTCGCGAACGTGCGTCAGCAGGCGCCGGCCCAGCGCACCGGCGGGATGCGAGCGCGCGAAGTCTTCGCGACCGAAGCCGCGTGCGTCCAGACAGGCTATCGCGAGCGCATCGCCGAGAACCAGCATCGCGGTGGTCGACGACGTCGGCGCGAGGTTCAGCGGACAGGCTTCCTTTTCGACATGCACGTCGAGGTGAACCTCGGCCAGGCGCGCCAGCGACGAGTCCGCGTTGCCGGTCATCGCGATCAGCGGGGTGCCTACCCGCTTCGCGATCGGAACCATCGTTAGCAGCTCGTCGCCTTCACCCGAATAGGACAGCGCGAGCAACACGTCGTCGCGCGTGATCATGCCGAGATCGCCGTGAGCCGCCTCGGCAGCATGAACGAACATCGCAGGCGTGCCGGTCGACGCCAGTGTCGACGCGAGCTTGCGGCCGATGTGGCCGCTCTTGCCGACACCGGTGACCACCACCCGGCCGCGGCAGGCGAGCAGCAGGCCGACGGCGCGTTCGAAGTCGTGGTCAATGCGCGAGGCCAACGCCGCGACAGCGTCCGCCTCGATCTCGATCACCTCGCGCGCCAGCGCGAGCGCGCTCGGGCGTGGGCTGGACTGGGAGTGGATGTGCGGACATGCGAGCGCTGCTGGATCAGCCGATCGCGCACTGCGCGGCGACACGGAAGCGGTGAGGCGATAATACACTCGCGACACACGCTGGCATGGGCCTTGCTTTCGCCGCGCCACCTTCACACGTCGTTCCTAACTTGATCACGCCCATGGCCTCCGGGCTCGAAGTCACGCTGGTTCTGCTCGCTTCGGTGGTCCTCGGAATCGTCGTGTTCCGGCTGCTGTCGTTGCCGCCGCTGCTCGCGTACCTCGCCGTCGGCATCCTGATCGGCCCGCATGCGTTCGGCCTCGTGCCCGACACGCGGCAGACCCGCTACCTCGCGGAGTTCGGGGTCGTCTTCCTGATGTTCTCGATCGGACTCGAGTTCTCGCTGCCGCGCCTGCGATCCATGCGGCGCATCGTGTTCGGGTTCGGTGGTGCGCAGGTCGCCCTGACGATCGGAGCCACCCTTGCCGTCGGCTGGCTGCTCGGACCACGCCTCGGCGTCGGTCTCGCGGGCACGTTCGCGCTGGGCGCAGCGCTCGCGATGTCGTCGACGGCGATCGTGATGAAGATGATCTCCGAGCGCCTTCAGCTCGACACGGAGCACGGCAAGCGGATCGTTGGCGTGCTGCTTTTCCAGGATCTCGCCGTCGTCCCGCTGCTCGTGGTGATCCCTGCACTTTCGGCCGATCCGTCGGAGCTCGGCCGGATGCTTGGGGTCGCGATGCTCAAGGCGGCAGCGCTGTTGGTGATCCTGCTGGCCGGGGGCCAGCAGGTGCTGCGCTGGTGGCTGCACCTGGTCGCACGGCGCAAGTCGCACGAACTGTTCACGCTGAACGTGCTGCTCGTGACGCTGGGGCTCGCTTGGCTGACCGAAGAAGCGGGACTTTCGCTTCGCGCTCGGCGCATTCGTTGCAGGGATGCTGATCGCCGAGACCGAATACCGCCACCAGGTCGAGGAAGACATCAAACCCTTTCGCGACGTGCTGCTCGGCCTTTTCTTCGTCACGATCGGAATGCTGCTCAACCCGAGCCTTGTGCTCGAGCAACTTCGGTTGGGTGACACTTGGCGCTGGTCGTCCCGGTCGGCTTCAAGTTCGGGTTGATCTACGCCCTTGGGCGGATCTTCAAGGCGAGTGCCGGTACCGCGATCCGCACGGCGCTGGCCCTTTGTACCGCCGGAGAATTCGGATTCGTGCTGCTCGGCCTTGCCGGACAGTACAGCGTGCTCGCGGGCGACGTGCTGCAGGTGGTGCTGGCCGCGATGCTGCTTTCGATGTTGGCCGCGCCGCTGCTGATCCAGCATGCGGACCGGATCGTGATGCGGCTCGCGTCGGGAGAGTGGATGTTGAAGTCGGTCGAGATCGCGAAGATCGCCCAACGCGCGATGGCGACCGACCGGCACGTCGTCATCTGCGGCTTCGGCCGCAGCGGCCAGCATCTCGCGAAGATGCTGGAACAGGAGGGCATCGGCTATGTCGCTCTCGATGTCGACCCCGATCTGGTGCGCGAGGCTGCCGCCGCAGGCGAATCGGTCGTCTATGGCGACGCCGCGCGGCGCGAGACGCTGGTGGCCGCGGGAATTCGCCGTGCGGCGGCCCTCGTCATTACCTACGCCGACTCGGCAAGTCGTGCTCAAGGTGATGCATCAACGCGCATCAGCTTGCGTCCCAATCTTGCCGTCATCGTCCGCACGCAGGACGATCATGACCTCGACAAGCTGATGCAGGCCGGCGCTACCGAGGTCGTGCCGGAGGTGTTCGAGGGCAGCCTGATGCTGGGATCCCACGCTTCGGCCTGTTCGGCGTGCCGATGACGCGCGTTGTGCGTCGTGTTCGCGAGGCCCGTGACCAGCGCTATCGCCTGCTGCGCGGCTATTTCCACGGCGCCGGCGATGACGACGACGCGCTGGAGGACGAAGTGCACGAGCGACTGCATTCAGTGACGCTTGATGCCGGCTCGAGCGCGGTCGGCAAGCGCATTGGCGACCTGGACCTGGCAGTGATCGGTGCCGATGTCACCGCGGTACGTCGCCGTGGCATCCGCGGTGCAGAGCCGAGTCCGGACATGGTGCTGCATGCCGGCGATGTACTGGTTCTGCGGGGTCTTACCGAAGCGCTCGAGCTGGCCGAGGAACGGCTGTTGCAGCGATGAGAGCACTGCTGCTGGCGACGGCGTTTTTCGCATCGGCAGGTCCGATCGCGGGCATGGCCGCAGAAGAAGCTGCCTGGAACGCGCTGCGCGAGAGTGGCGCGGTGCTGGTCCTGCGGCATGCCGCCACCGTGCCCGGCACCGGCGATCCGCCGGGATTCCGTATCGACGATTGCTCTACGCAGCGCAACTTGTCCGCACAGGGCCGGGAGCAGGCAGCGGCAATCGGGCGCTCTTTGCGGGAGCAAGGAGTCAGCGTCGTACGCGTTGAGTCGAGTCGATGGTGCCGCTGCCTCGAGACCGCGCGGCTCGCTTTTCCGCAGCTGCAAGTGCAGCCGCTGGCCGTGCTTGACTCGTTCTTTGCGGACCGTGCGGCGGGACCCGCGCAGACCTCTGTGCTGCGTAACCGCGTGCGCGAATGGCAAGGGCCGGGCGTCCTGGTCCTCGTGAGCCATCAGGTGAACATCACTGCGCTGACCGGACAAGCGGTGGCAGCGGGCGAGGGGTCGTGTTGCGGCCCGAGGCTGACGGCTTCCGGGTCGTTGGGTCGGTGCGCTTCTAGCGCCGGCGAGCGTCAGGCGGCGCGTCGTCGCCGCTGCCGCGCTAGCACCGGCGCGAGATAAGTGCCGGTATAGCTGTCGGGACTCGCCGCGATCTTTCTCGGGAGGCCCGGTCGCAATGATGCGGCCACCGCCGTCGCCGCCCTCGGGGCCGAGATCGATCACCCAGTCCGCCGTCTTGATCACATCGAGGTTGTGCTCGATCACGACCACCGTGTTGCCCGCGTTGCGCAACTGGTGCAGCACTTTCAGCAGCAGTGCAATGTCGTGGAAGTGCAGGCCGGTCGTCGGCTCGTCCAGGATGTACAGCGTGCGCCCGGTGTCACGCTTGGATAGCTCGAGCGAGAGCTTGACGCGCTGCGCTTCGCCACCCGACAGCGTCGTCGCGCTCTGTCCGAGACGCACGTAACCGAGGCCGACATCGAGCAAGGTCTGGAGCTTGCGCGCAATCGCCGGGACCGCGTTGAAGAATTCGAAGGCGTCTTCGACCGTCATGTCCAGCACGTCGGCGATGCTCTTACCCTTGTAATGGACCTCGAGCGTTTCGCGGTTGTAGCGCTTGCCGTGGCAGACGTCGCACGGCACGTAGACGTCCGGCAAGAAGTGCATCTCGACCTTGATCACGCCGTCGCCCTGGCAGGACTCGCAGCGCCCGCCTTTGACGTTGAACGAGAAGCGGCCGGCCTCGTAGCCGCGTTCTCGCGCGGTCGGCGTTTCCGCGAACAGTTCGCGGATCGGTGTGAACAGTCCCGTGTAGGTGGCCGGGTTGCTGCGCGGCGTACGGCCGATCGGGCTCTGGTCGACATTGATGACTTTGTCGACGTGTTCCAGCCCTTCGAGCATCGTGTACGGCGCCGGTTCGGCGGCCGATCCGTAAAGGTGGCGCGCGACCGCGGCGTACAGCGTGTCGTTGATCAGCGTCGACTTGCCCGAACCGGAAACGCCGGTGATGCAGGTGAGCAGACCGATCGGCAGGTCGAGCGTGACGCTCTTCAGGTTGTTGCCCTGCGCACCGACGAGCTTGAGCCAGTGGGTAAACGGCGGCGTGCGATCGGAGGGAATCTCGATCTGTCGGCGGCCCGCCATGTATTGGCCCGTCAGCGACTTCTTGTTCGCCTCGATCTCCGCCAGAGTCCCGAGTGCGACGACCTCGCCTCCGTGCGCGCCGGCACCGGGCCCCATGTCGACGACGAAGTCGGCTGCCCGGATCGCGTCCGCGTCGTGCTCGACGACGATCACGCTGTTACCCAGGTCGCGCAGATGCTTCAGCGTGCCGATCAGCCGGTCGTTGTCGCGCTGGTGCAGACCGATCGACGGTTCGTCGAGGACATACATCACGCCGGTAAGTCCCGAGCCGATCTGCGAAGCGAGGCGGATGCGCTGCGACTCGCCGCCCGACAGCGTGTCGGCCGAGCGGTCGAGCGAGAGGTAGTCGAGGCCGACGTTGACTAGGAAGCGCAGTCGCGAATCGATCTCCTTGACGATCTTCGCCGCGATCTCCTTCTTCGCGCCGGTGAACTTCACGGCCTCGAAGTAGCGTGACGCTTCCGCCAGCGGTGCCGCGGAAATCTGCCAGATCCCGCGCTGCTGTTCACCCTCGCCGATGAAGACGTTGCGCGCCTCGCGCCGCAGCCGCGAGCCTTCGCAGACCGGGCACGGGCGCTGGCTGCGCAGCTTGGCGAGCTCTTCGCGCACGACCAGCGAGTCGGTTTCCTTCAGGCGGCGCTCGAGGCTGGGAATCACGCCTTCGAATGGATGTCGCCGCACCATTTTGCGGCCGCGTTCGTTGGCGTAGGTGAACGGGATCTCGACTTCGCCGGAGCCGTGCAGGATCACGCGCTGAGCGGACTCGGGCAGCTGGTCGAAGGGCTGGTTGAGGTCGAAGCCATAGTGCTGCGCCACGGCGACCAGCATCTGGTGGTAGTACTGGTTGCGCGCGTCCCAGCCCTTGATCGCACCGCTCGCCAGCGCCAGCTCGGGATGTGCCACGACGCGCGACTCGTCGAAGTACTCGACGGTGCCGATGCCGTCGCAGGCTTCGCATGCGCCCATCGGATTGTTGAAGGAAAACAGGCGCGGCTCGAGTTCGGCGAGCGAGTAGCTGCAGACGGGGCAGGCGTAACGGCTCGAGAAACCGAGCTCCTGGCCGTTGTCGAGGTCGAGCAGCAGCGCGCGGCCGTCTGCCAGTCGCAGCGCGGTCTCGAACGACTCGGCGAGGCGCTGCTTGGCGTCGGCCGCGCACCTTCAGCCGATCGACGACGACGTCGATCGAGTGCTTCTCCGCCTTGGCAAGCGGCGGCAGGTTGTCAGCTTCGACGATCGCTCCGTCGACACGGAAGCGCACGAAGCCCTGGGTCTGCATGTCGTCGAAGAACTCGACGAATTCGCCCTTTCGATCCCGAACCACTGGCGCAACCAGAAGGATCTTGGTGTCCTCAGGCAGCGCCAGCGTCGCGTCGACCATCTGCGACACGCTCTGCGACTGCAGCGGCACCTTGTGTTCCGGACAATACGGCGTGCCGACGCGGGCGAACATCAGCCGCAGGTAATCGTGGATCTCGGTGACGGTGCCGACAGTCGAGCGCGGATTGTGCGAGGCGGCTTTCTGCTCGATCGCGATCGCCGGCGACAGTCCTTCGATCAGGTCGACGTCGGGCTTTTCCATCAGCTGCAGGAACTGGCGCGCGTACGCCGATAGCGACTCAACGTAGCGGCGCTGGCCTTCGGCGTAGAGCGTGTCGAATGCGAGCGAGGACTTGCCGGACCCGGACAGACCGGTGATCACAACGAGCCGCTCGCGAGGCAGGTCGAGATCGACACTTTTCAGGTTGTGGGTGCGGGCTCCGCGGATGCGGATTTCATCCATCGACGAGGGCAGCTGCAAAAGGCGAACTTGTTACTATAGCGACAAACGTCGTCGCGACCTTGTGAGTGCCGCGGCGCAGGCGATAACGCGGCGCGAGCCGCCCGCCGAACGGAGGACGAGACATGGCATCGGTGAACAAGGTCATTTTGATCGGCAACCTCGGGCGCGATCCCGAGACGCGCTACACGGCCGATGGTGCCGCCATCACCAACATCTCGCTTGCTACCACGCGCCGCTACAAGGATTCGTCAGGCCAGCAGCAGGAGGAAACCGAGTGGCACCGCGTCTCATTCTTCGGCCGACTGGCCGAAATCGCGGGTGAATATCTGCGCAAGGGCCGTCCCGTGTACGTGGAGGGCCGCATCCGCACGCGCAAATACCAGGACAAAGAAACCGGTCAGGACCGCTATTCGACCGAGATCGTCGCGGAGAACATGCAGATGCTGGGCTCGCGCGAGGGCATGGGCGGCGGTGCTGACGTCGACGGCGGCGAGGAGTCGCGTGCTCCGGTTCCTGCCCGCTCGGCGGGTGGTCGACCGGCGACCCAGAAACCGGCGACCAACGTCGCCGACATGGACGACGACATTCCGTTCTGACGCCGCGGCGCACGACTGAGCTCTTCGGGCATCAAGCGGTAAACCCGGGCGGCTTGCGATCGCTGCCGTTCTGCCGGGATTGTCCGCGACGGCCTTGAGAGCGGTTTTTGCTCCAGGGCTGCACCTTCCGCGCTCCGCGGGCCGGCTCTGTGCCGCTTCCGCGTACAAACTCGAAAAATGGACCTGAGCTTCCTGCCGGACTGGCCACCTGCGTTCTCGCCTGCTCTCGCCGTCGCCGCGCTGGCACTGGTCGCGTCCTTTGCGGGCGAGATCGCCGCGCGCTGGTTGCATCTGCCAAGGATGCTCGGCTACCTTGCCGCAGGTGTCGTGTTCGGCGCTGGCGGACATCTCGTGGAATGGCTGAACCTGCAGCCGCTGCCGGCGCCGACGCTCTATGGTGCGCTCGACTTCGCGGCGTCGTTCATCCTGTTCGATCTGGGGCAGCGCGTGTCGTTCGGGTGGCTGCGACGCAACCCGGCGCTGCTCGGCGCAAGTGCGGTCGAGGCCGGTGTTACCTTCGTTGCGGTTTTTGTGGCGATGCGCGTGCTCGAGATCACGCCGCTGCCGGCGGCGTTGATTGCGACCATCAGCATGTCGACGTCGCCAGCGGTCGTGCTCTCGCTGACGCGCGAGGTGCGCGCCCAGGGTCAGGTCACCGAGCGCATCTTGCTGCTGACTGCGCTGAATTCGATCTATGCGGTGGTGTTCTCGACGCTGTTGCTGGCATGGGCCAGACTGGACACACGCGGACTGCTGGACGACTACCTGCTGCATCCCGCCTACCTGGTGTTCGGCTCGCTGGCCCTTGCTGCGCTCGGTGCGCGCCTGTTTCACTGGGTCGCTGGTTTCGTCCATCACGAGCGCGCGGTGCAGCTGATCCTGATGCTCGCGATCATCTCGATCGTGTTCACGCTGTCGAGCGCGCTGCGGCTGTCACCGCTGCTTGCGCTGCTCGCCTGCGGCGCGTTCGTGCGTACCTTCGATCACGGCCGGCGCCTGGCGAGCAGCGATGTCGGATTGATCTCGGCGCTGGCTTTGGTGCTGTTCTTTGCCCTGTCTGCGGCGACGGTCGAATGGGGTCTGCTGCTCGGCGCCGGCGTCCCCGCGCTGGCGCTGGCGCTGGTCCGGACCATCTGCAAGGTTGCGGCGGTCGGTGCACTGGCGCCGCTGACCGGAATCGGCTGGCGCAAGGGCGTATATGCCGGCATCGGTCTGCTGCCGATGTCCGCAATTGCCCTGATGCTGACGCACCAGGTGACGGAGATGAGCCCCAGGCTCGGCGCGCAGGCGGGCGCGGTGGTACTGGCGAACGTCGTCGTGTTCCAGGTCGTCGGCGCACTGGCGCTTTTGTACGCATTGCGGGCGAGCGGCGAAGCGAGGGAACAGGCATGAGCAACGATTCGCTCGAATTCAAGAAGTCGGCGCTGCTGACGATGGGTACCGAACTGGAGCTGCAGCTGGTCGAACGGCGCGGCGGTGATCTGACGCGTGCGGCATCGGACCTGATCGCGCTGGTGACGCGCAAGCCCTTTCCAGGCGACATCAAGCCGGAAATCACCGAAAGCATGCTCGAGGTGAGCACCGATGTGCACACGGGCTACTTGCCGCTGCGCGACCAGCTGATGGCGATGCGTGACAAGCTGGTCGCCGGCGCCGACCGGCTCGACATCGAAGTGCTGGGCGGAGGCGCGCATCCGTTTCAGCGCTGGTACGACCGTCAGATCTACGATCGCCCGCGGTTCCGGCATGTCGCGGGCCTTTACGGCTACCTCGCCAAGCAGTTCACCGTGTTCGGCCAGCACGTGCATATCGGCTGCGAAAACGGCACACAGGCGATGCGGCTGCTGCATCGGCTTTCGGTGTACGTCCCGCAGTTCATCGCGCTGTCGGCGAGCAGCCCGTACTACCAGGGCGTTGACACGTCGTTCGACTGCTCGCGCCTCAACAGCATCACTGCGTTTCCGCTGTCCGGCCGGGCGCCGTTTCTGACCGACTGGCCGGCGTTCGAGGGCTTCTTCAACAAGCTGCGCCGGCTCGGTGTCGTGGAGAGCATGAAGGATTTTTACTGGGACATTCGTCCGAAGCCCGAGTACGGCACGATCGAAGTGCGCGTGTTCGACACGCCGCTGACGGTCGAGCGTGCGGCGGCACTGGCTGCCTACCTGCAATCCATCTGTGCGATGTTGCTGCAAAGCCGCGACGAGATCAGCGAGGAGGTCTATCTCGCCTACAACTACAACCGCTTCCAGGCGTCCCGCTTCGGCCTCGAGGGGCAGGTGCTGGACAGCATCACCGGCGAATCGACTCCGCTGCACATTGCGGTATTAAGGACCCTCGATGCCTGCCGGCCGTACGCGCGCGAGCTCGGTGCCGGTGATGCGCTCGACGAGATCGAGCGCTGGGTGCGTGCCTCCGGCAACGATGCGCGCTGGCAACGCGAGACGATGCAGCGACACCATTCGCTCGCGCAGCTCGTGCTCGAGTCTGGCGAGCGCTGGCGCGGGGCAGCGGCGGTCGGCTCGTCGCGCCCGCTGTCGGCTTACGCGCCGTGACTCGGGTCGAGCAGTTGGAGCACCTCGTCATGCAGCGCACCGGCGCTCGCGATCAGTGACAGCTCGACCAGGGGGTCGCCGCCGCTCCAGCTGGTCACCACGCCGCCCGCCGATTCGATCACCGGCACGATGGCGGCCACATCCCAGTGCGCCAGGGTCGGATCGAGCATCAGATCGGCTCCTGCCGTTGCGAGTGCGAAGTAGCCGAAGCAGTCGCCCCAGGTGCGGTACAGCCGCGCGCGACGGACGATGCGCTCGGTGAGCTCGATGGTTGCGGCCGTACTGCTCGCCGGTGCTCCAGTGTGTCGTCGCGAGCACGGTGGCGTCTTCGAGCCGATCACAGCTTCGCACGCGCGTGCTGCGCGTGCTGCCGTCAACTGCGTGCAGCGTGCAGGCGTCGCCGTGACCGACCAGCGCGAGACCTGGAACTGGGTGAGCGATGACGCCTAGCACCGGCCGGTAGCCGCCGCCGTCATCTCGCTCGAGCGCGATCAGCGTGCCGAACAGGAAGCAGTTCGTGATGAAGGCACGCGTGCCGTCAACCGGATCGAGCACCCAGCGGTAACGCTCGCCGGCCTTGCTGCCGTGCTCCTCGCCGATGACGCCGTGCCCGGGATAGCGCCGCTCGATCAGTGCGCGCATCTGCTCCTCGGCGTGACGATCGGCCAGCGTAACGGGAGAGGCGTCGGACTTCGTTGAGACTGCAGTGCCCGACATGAAATAGCTTCGAATCGTTGCTGAAGCGGCGCCGATGAGTTCGTGTGCGAACGGCACGAACTCGCGGGCCTCGGCAGCTGCGAGCGGAGCGCTGTAGCGCCGATACTGGCGCGTCACGCGTGCTTGCCCGGCGCGAACAGCTGCGTGCAGTCGCTGCGATCCGCGGGTTCGACGACGGACGACGCGCAGATGTCCGCCATTTTCACGTGCAGCCGCGCGAGTATCGCGTCGTGCGAGCCGTTGCGGTTCCACTTCTGCAGGCGCTGGCTGAGGCGCTCAAGCGACCGGCGGCTGCGTCCCGAGTAGGCGTCGGGCGTACGTGCTGCCTCGTCAATGATGCCGGCTGATGCGGCCTCGATGCCCGCTGTGTCGGTCGGTGCCAGTTCGATGAGCGCGTTGACGTAGGCGCCGCCCCACTGCAGCCGCGTCGCCGGACCCTTGGAGGTCTCGTAGGCCTGCCGTGTCCAGTCGATCGCGGCGGCGTTGCCGGCCGGCGTCTTGCGTTGACGCGCATTGGATGCCAGTCCGAGCATGTAGTAATACGGCGAATGCGATCGCGTGAGCTCGGCGCTCAGCAATGCGTCCGATTCGTCGAGCAGCCCGGCGTCGGCCAGCATTGCACCGGCGGCGGTGATGACCGATTGGCGCTCCTCGACATCCGGGGTCGCGTGATCGGCCCAGGCCGCCTGCTCACGCACTTGCGCCAGCAGCGGCTGCGGCAGCGTGCCCGTCTTCTGATCGACCCGGGCGATATCAACCTTGGCCGACACCGCCCAGACGCGCGCGGCATTGGACAACGATGCATCCGCCGCCAGCCGATCCAGCACCGCGTTCAGCTCTTCCTCCAGTTTTCGGCGCTCGCCAGACTTCGCGGCTGTCGTGAATTCGACGAAGGTGGCGGCATGCTGCACGATCAGGTCGTAGTGCACGCGTGCCAGGTCCGGGCTCGCCAGGATGCTCCGCAGGCTGGCCAGCGCATCGGCCTTCGCGACTAGCGGCGTCGCCTTATTCGGGGCCTTGGCCGCCGCAGCGATCGCCTGCAAGTGTCAGCCGCGACGCAGATTCCCGCTGTTGTGGCGGGCAACGCTGTGCCAGCTGCATCATCGTCGCCGGCAACGCGTCGGTCTTGACCAGTTGCTGGTCATCGACTTCCCAGGAGTAGTAAGCGAGCATCCGCCAGTCCTCGGCGCCGACGCTCTCTCCGGCAAGCACCGCTGCCAGTGCCTGCCGTGCCGACGAGCCGCCGGCGAGCCCCTGGTCGAGCAACTGCATGTACTTGTCCGCGTCTATTGATCCTGCAAGACGCGTGATCTCGCTTCCGTCCGGGCGCAGCAGCACCATCGTCGGATAGCCGGTGACGCTGAAGCGCCGACCCAGCAATTGTCCATTGGTCGAGTCGCCGTCGACGTAGACCGGAACAAACGAGCGGGACTTCTCGATGAAGTCAGGTCGGACGAAGATCGTGCTCTTCACCTGGCTGCACGGTGGACACCAAGCCGCGGTCCAGAACAGGTAGAGCGGTCGGTTCTCCTGCCGTGCGCGCGCGAACGCACCGTCGATGTCGGACGCCGCTGCCGGATGTATCCACTCGATTTGCGCTGGCGCTACCGGAGGCGCGACGGGCGCCTCGGGCGCCTTCGTGCAGGCGGCCAGCAGAACCAGCCACGCGGCAGCAAGTGTGAATCTAGTCATCGGGACCTTCGCGCCGGACGCCCAACTTCGCGCCCCCTGCGATTATCGCCGCAGCCGCCTGGCAATCGCGAGATAGTGGTCCAGGCCGGGTGTCGCAGCGTCGGCCGACTTGGCCAGGTCGTCCCATAGGCGTACGCGGACCGCATCTTCGGCGCGAGGCTGCGCGATGAAGGCCGTGGCCTCGGCGTCAGTGAAGATCCCGCCCTGCAGTTCGAGGCTGCGCTTGGAGTCGGCGGAAAGCGCCGCCCAGTACTCGACCCCGCTCGTGCGGTCGTTTCCGCGGGCGCAGAGGTAGCGCTTGGCATCGACATGCAGGCGGATCGGCTGGAGCACCGCATCACCGAAAAGGTCGCGCAAGAATGGCAGAGCGACGTACTCGTGACGGTCGTCGACGCCGCGCAGCGTCGGCGTTTCGCCCTGGTCGTTGATCAGGTGCCCGAGGTCGTGCAGGAACGCGGCGACGACCAGCTCGTCCGAGGCGCCATCTTGCTCCGCGAGCTGACCGCATTGCAGTGCGTGCTGCAGTTGGGTGACCGGCTCGCCGCTGTACATGCGTTCGCCCCTGGCGGCAAAGAGTGCGGCGATCTCGTCGAGTGAAAGCCCCATTAGATGGTGCGCGCTTCGTTGGTCGGGAAGACGGCCGCCTGCTCTCCCATCAGCCGTGTCTTCGAGAGGACACCGGCGGATTCCAGGATCGGGTAGGCCACCGAGCAGAACAGCGAGTTGATCCGCTTGAAGTCGGCGAGCAGGTCCAGATGCAGCGAACTGGTCTCGATCGACTGGCGCGTGTTGTCCGACAGGCGAAGCAGGTGCTGGTTGGCGTAGCGCATTTCGAGTTCGCGGAATGCGACCTTTTCGGTCATCAGAGACTGCGCTGACTTCAGGTCACCGTTGAGGAAGACCGCCACCGCAAGCTGCAGATTGGCCACCAGGCGCGCGTGCAGGTCGGTGATCTCGGCGATTCCGGCATCGGAGAACGACAGACCGTGTCGGATCTTGCGCTCGGCCACGTCGAGCAGTCCGCGCTCGACGATGTCGCCGACGTGCTCCATGTTGATCGTGAACTGGATCACCTCGGTCCAGCGCCGCGACTCGCCGGCGTCGAGCGCTTCGCGGCTCACCTGCGCCAGGTAGCGCTTGATCGCGGAGTACAGCCGGTCGATCTCATCGTCGCGTCGGCGCAGAGCTTCGGCCAAATGCGCGTCGTTGGTGCGCAGGACAGTCAGCAGCCCGGCCAGCATGTCCTGCACCGTATCAGCGAGCCGGATCGTTTCGCGCGCCGCGTTACCGAGCGCCAGAGCCGGCGTGCCGAGCGCGAGCGGGTCCAGATAACGCGGCTGCGCGCCATTTTCCTTGGAGCGGCCGTCCGGGAGCCATTTTTCCGTAAGGTCGGCGACGCGGCCGGTGAAATGCATGAAGACGAGCGCCAGCGCGATATTGAACCCGAGGTGGAACGCGACCACGAGGTCACGCGGGTTCATGTCGAGCTGCTTGAGCCAGGGACTCGCGAATGGCAGCAGCGCCAACGCGAGCGTGACTCCGGCCGCCTTGAAGACGAAGTTGCCGAGTGGGACTCGGCGCGTGACGGCGTCGGACCGCCAGGTGGTCAGCATCGCCAGGACGCCACCGCCGAGATTGGCACCCAGGACCAGCGGGATCGCGACGTGCGCCGGCAGCACGCTGGAGCCGGCCAGCGTCGCGACCAGCAGCACGACCGCCAGGCTCGAGTAGCACAGAACCGCGAAGACTGCCCCGATCACGACGTCGAGCAACATGTCGCCCGAGATCTGGGCGAACAGCGTCTTCACGCCAGCGCCGTGCGCCAGCGGTGCCGTGGCGGCGCTGATCAGCTGCAGCGCGAGGATCATCACGCCGAAGCCGAGGATGATCCGGCCGATCTGACCGGCGCGTTCGTTGCGTCGTGACAGGTAGACGACGACTCCGACCGTGATCGCCAGCGGCGCGAGCCACGTGAGATTCAGCGAAAGCACCTGGACCATCACCGCAGTGCCGACATCGGCGCCGAGCATCACCGCGAGCGCTGCCGCGGTCGTCAGCAGCCCCTGGGCCACGAAGGACGACGTGAGCAGCGCGGTGGCGGTCGAACTTTGCAGCAACCCGGTGACGCCGAGCCCGGCCAGGAACGCCGTGCCCTGGCCGTTCATGCTGCGCCTGAGCACCTGCCTCAACCCCGCGCCGTAGACGCGCAGCACGCCAGTGCGCACGATGTGCGTGCCCCAGACCAGCAGCGCAATCGCCGCGATGAGATTCAGCAAGGTCGTCAATTCCGGCCGTTACCTCCAGGCTGCCTGGCCGTAAGTAGGAAAGGCCACGGCGGCAAATTCGGGACCCGTGGCGTCACCATGGCAACGAATAGGTCTTCACGTTCGTGAAGCTCTTCATCGCCTCCTGCACGCCTTCCTTGTACCCGAGACCGGAGTCCTTGATTCCGCCGAAAGGCGTCACTTCCAGCCGGTAACCCGGGACTTCGCGCACATTCACGCTGCCGACGTTGAGCTCTGCGATGCAGCGGGTGATGACGTCGAGCCGGTTGGTGCACAACGAAGACGACAGACCGTACGCGGTCGAATTCGCGATCGCGATCGCTTCGTCGAGGGAATCGAAACGGATGACAGGGGACACCGGGCCAAACGTCTCCTCCTTCACCAGTTGCAATTCCGGACTGCACCTGGTCGAGGACGGTCGGCGCGTAGAGCGCGCCGCGGCGCTGGTTGCCGATGAGCAGCCGCGCACCGGCGGAGACCGCGTCCAGAACGCGGCGTTCGAATTCCCGGGCCGCGGGCTCATCGATGACGGTGCCCATGTCGGTGGCCGGGTCGAGCGGATCGCCGTACTTCACCGCGCGCGTCAGCGCGACGAGCTTTTCGACGAACGGTTCGGCGACGGCGCGGTGGACCAGCATCCGCTTGACCGCGGTGCAGCGCTGTCCGGAGTTCTTGTACGAGCCGCTGGCGGCCAGCGTCGCGGCTTCGTCGAGGTCGGCATCGTCCATCACGATGATCGGATCGTTGCCGCCGAGCTCGAGCACCTGCCGCTTGTAGACGGCCTTGGCAGCGATGTACTTGCCGACCGCGACTCCGCCGGTGAAGGTGACCAGGTCGACGTCACGATGCGTCAGCATCTCGTCGGCGATCTCGCGCGGATCGCCGGTCACGACGGACAGCATCGGTGGCGGCAGCCCGGCCTCGTAGAGCACGTCGGCCAGCAGGAAGGCGGCCAGAGGCGTCTTTTCGCTGGGCTTGAGCACGACGCGATTGTTGGTGGCGACCGCCGGCGCCACCTTGTGGATGACCTGGTTCAGCGGATGATTAAATGGCGTGATGGCGGCAATCACGCCCTGCAGCGGTTCGCGCAGCGTGTAGACCTTGCGGCTCTTGCCATGCGGAGTCAGGTCGCAGGAGAACACCTGCCCGTCGTCGACCAAGGCCTGGTTGGCGGCGAACAGCAGCACGTCGCTGGCGCGGCCGACTTCGTACAACGTGTCCTTCAGGCACAGCCCCGATTCCAGCGTGATCAGTCGAGCGATCTCGTCGCGGCGCCCGGCGATGATCTCGCCCGCCTTCATCAGGATGCGATAGCGCTCGTGGCGTGTCAGCCGGGCGCGATGGGCGCGGGCCGCAGTGATCGCCCGCCGCACGTCGTCCACCGTCGCCATCGGCGCCGTCGCGATGACTTCTCCGTTGTACGGGTAGCGCACTTCCAGCGCGCGCTTGGTCGCCACGCGCTCGCCGGCGATGCGCAGTGTCTCGTTACGGATCGGGCCGGCGGGCGCGTTCATCCGGGGCTCACTGGGCGTGATTGAGCGCGAGATCGAAGACATCGAAGTTGCGCCAGCGACGGTTCGGATCGATGTTCGCGATCGGCCGGTTCAGCACGATCGGCACCCGCTGCTCGGAGATGCCGCCGTGCGAACGCAGCGGCAGTTCGAGCTGCGACAGGTCGTGGCGCGCGCGGCCGGTGCCAAGCACGACGCTGCGCTCGGATACGACGACGAGGTCACCGATACGGTCGGCCGGCAGTTCGAAGCGCGCAGCCGCCTCGTCTCGCGTCAGCACGACCTCGATGCCCAGCAGTCCGCGCAGCCGCGCGGCGACATCCGCGATCGCGGCGGCCGGCAGGTAGACGGTCGCAAAGGAGCCGAGCGCACCGTGGTGGACGACGTAGGGATCCGTGATCGGCAGGATCACGCGCGCCCGCTCGCGCCCGAGCCAGTCGTCCAGCAGATCCTGCAGGAAGATCACGTTCGGACTCGCATCGAGCCGCGTCTTGGCGTTCATCCCATGGTCCGCGGTCAGCGCGATTACGGCGCCGAGCTTGTCCAGCCGCGTCAGATAGCGGTCGAGCATCGCGTAGAAGCGGTTGGCCTCGGGGTCGCCCGGTGCGTGCTTGTGCTGCACGTAATCGGTCGTCGAGAGGTACATGACGTCCGGCCGCCGGGTCTCGAGCAGGCGCACGCCGGCCGCGAAGATGAATTCCGACAGTTCAGCGCTGTAGACATCGGGCACCGGCATGCCGACCAGCGGCAGAACGTTGTCGATGCCGTTTTCGGCGACTGTCGTCTGGTCGGCCTTTTCCGATGAAAAGCAGATCCCGTTCATGCCGTGGCCCAGCAGCCGGCGCAGCTTGTCCTTGGCCGTGACGACGGCGACGCTGGCGCCCGCATCGGCGAGGCCCGCAAGGATGCTCGGCGCGCGCAGCCACTTCGGGTCGTTCATCATCACTTCCGAGCCGCTGGCAACGTCGTACAGATAGTTGCCACAGATGCCGTGCACGGACGGCGGGGCACCGGTGACAATCGACAGGTTGTTCGGGTTCGTGAAGCTCGGAACCACGCAGTCACCGATCAGCGCGGTACCTTCGGCCAGGAAGCGCTTCGTCGTCGGCATGTGGCCGGCAGCAACTGCCTGAGCGATGTAGTCGGGCTCGCAGCCGTCGACGCAGACGACGACGGTCGGCTGCTTCGGGCTCGCGTAGCGGCGGCCGTTCACTTCGATCGTGCTCATGCCTTGCGTCCGGCCCGCGCGCGCGCCGGTTGTGGAAAGTGTGCCGGGCTGAGGGCGCGCTCGCGGCTCTCGATGACGTGGTCGTACATCGCCTTGCCGGCCAGCTCGGCGTCGCCCGAGGCGATCGCCTTCAATATCGCCCGGTGCTCGGCGGCGGAATGCGGCAGCACCGCGCCGTCGACGAGATTGCGGCGGCGGTACAGCGCCAGTTCCTTGACGAGCTTGCGGTAGATGGCCGCCATCTTCCGGTTGCCGGCGAACTCGACGAGGTGATCGTGGAACTGCAGGTTCAGCAGGTGATATTCGTCGCGGTCGTCGGCCTTGACCGCCTGTTCCATCCGCTCGACGATCGCACGCAGCGACTTCAGCTGCGCCGGCGTGATCGATTCGGCGAGCCTGCGGCCGACGAGCTCGTCCATCACCGCGCGCAGGTCGTAGATTTCCGCCGCCTCGTCGTGCGGGATGTCCCGCACGAACACGCCGCGGTTCTTCTCTTGTCGCACGAGGCCGGCCTCCTCGAGCATCCTGAACGCCTCGCGGATCGGGCCGCGTGACACGCCGAGCCGTTCCGACAGCCACGCCTCCGTGAGCTTGGCGCCGGCGCCGATCTCGCCGGCCAGGATCATTCGCTCGATCTCCTGCTGCGCCGCTGTCGCGAGCGACTTCGACCGCAGCAGCGCGATCGTCGGGTGGGGAATGACGTTCGAATGCGGCATGCGAGCAATCCTAGCAGATTGTCGACAATCTACAAAAAACAATTGACACCCGTTTTTGGCGCTGCGTAGACTGCCCGCGCCCGGGCTGGCGTGGGGCGGACGGGCACCAGATCAGTCACTCGAGCGTCAAGCGCGTGCGCTAGTTTCGCCGGTTGTTCGTTTCCGTCCTGTGACGAACGGCTATTCCATTCTTGTACGGGGCTCTAAGGAGGAGTCGATGAAACTGCTATCCCTCGCCGTCCGGACATTGGCCGGTGGCGTGCTGGCCGCACTTGCGTTTGGCGCCAGCGCGCAGAAGACCCAGTTGACGGTCTACACGGCGCTCGAGACCGATCAGTTGAAGGCCTATCAGGCCGGTTTCGAGAAGGCCAATCCGAACATCGAGATCACCTGGGTGCGCGACTCCACCGGAATCATCACGGCCAAGCTGCTGGCCGAGAAGGCGAATCCGAAGGCCGACGTCATCATGGGATTGGCCGCGACCAGCCTGGCAATCTTCGAGAAGGAGGGCATGCTTACGCCGTATGCGCCGGCGGGCCTGGCCCGCATCGCGCCGCAGTATCGCGATCCGAAGAATCCGCCGAGTTGGGTCGGCATGGACGTCTGGGGTGCGACGATCTGCTTCAACACAGCCGAGGCCGCGAAGCGCAACATCCCGAAGCCGGAAACCTGGAAGGACCTGACCAAGCCGGTTTACAAGGGGCAGATCGTGATGCCGCACCCGGCGTCGTCGGGCACCGGATTCTTCGACGTCAGCGCCTGGCTGCAGTTGTGGGGCGAGAAGGACGGCTGGGTCTATATGGACGGGCTGCACGAGAACATCGCGCAGTACATGCATTCGGGTTCGCGTCCGTGCGCGGCGGCAGCCGCCGGCGAATACGTCGTCGGCATCTCGTTCGAATATCGCGCGAATCGCGAGAAGGCGCGCGGCGCCCCGATCGATCTCGTGTTCCCGAAGGAGGGTCTCGGCTGGGATCTCGAGGCGAGCGGCATCGTCAAGGGCACGAAGAACTTGGATGCGGCGAAGAAGTTGCAGGACTGGGTCGTGTCCGACGACGCTATGGCGCTGTATGCGAACAACTTTGCGATCGTCGCCGTGCCGGCGCTGTCGAAGCCGCTGCCCAATGTGCCGGCGGATTACGCCAGCCGCCTGGTGAAGAACGACTTCGCCTGGGCTGCCAACAACCGTGACAAGATTCTCGCGGAGTGGAGCAAGCGCTACGAATCGAAGGCCGCACCCAAGTAGGCCGCGGAAGGCGCTGCTCCGCCGGGTACGAGCGCTCCGCGTTCGACCCGGCGTATTTTTTTTGGGGCATCGATGAGCACAGAGGCGGTCGCAGCCGAAGCACTGCGCCTCGAGGGCGTGCACAAGGCGTTCGGTAACTTCGTCGCGCTGAAGTCGATCGACCTTGTCGTGCCGCCGGGCGAGCTGGTGTGCTTCCTAGGCCCGTCGGGGTGCGGCAAGACGACGCTGCTGCGGATCATCGCCGGACTGGAACAGCAGACACACGGCCGCATCCTGCAGGGCGGCCGCGATGTGTCCCGCGCCCCGCCGGCCGCTCGCGACTACGGCATCGTGTTCCAGTCGTACGCGCTCTTCCCTAATCTGACGATCACCGAAAACGTCGCCTACGGACTGGTGAACCGCCGCAAGTCGCGCGCAGACATCGCGGTGCGCGTGCGCGAACTGCTGACGCTGGTCGGGCTGCCGGACGCCGGCGCGAAATATCCGAGCCAGATGTCGGGCGGCCAACAGCAGCGCGTGGCACTCGCGCGCGCGCTGGCAACATCACCCAACTTGCTGCTGCTCGATGAGCCGCTCTCGGCCCTGGATGCGAAGGTCCGCGAGCGGTTGCGCGGCGAGATCCGTCAGTTGCAGCGGCGCCTCCGAGTGACGACGATCATGGTCACGCACGACCAGGAAGAGGCGCTGTCGATGGCCGACCGCGTCGTCGTCATGAACGAGGGCCGGATCGAACAGGTCGGATCGCCCAGCGACGTCTATGAGCGTCCCGCCACGCCGTTCGTCGCCGATTTCCTTGGCAAGGTCAACGTGCTGAAGGGGGTCGCGCTTGGCGGAGGCCGTTACCGCGTCGGCGCCACTGAACTCCTCCTGCCGGTCGCTGATCACCGCGACGGCCAGGATGTGCGCATCTATGTTAGGCCCGAGGACCGCCATGTCGAAGGCGATGTCGCGGCGCTGCCGAACCGACTGCGCGGACGGATCGCCCGCATCGACTATCTCGGCACCTTCTGCCTGGCCGAGCTGCGCTGCGAAGCGCTGGGCCAGCCGATGCTGATTTCGTACTCGCTCAATCAGCTGCACGATCTCGGCGTGCGCGAAGGCGGTGAGGTCGAAATCGCGCTTCGCGTCGACCGCGTGCGGGTGTTCGCACAGGAGGCTCGCAGCTGATGGCGCGGCCGGGGCCTGTGTGAACGCGGCGGCCTTGCCTGCGCCGCACGGGGGCTCGCCGTCGCGACTGGCGCTGGCCGCCGAGTCGCTTGCAGCACGCGGCGGGCTGCTGCTGCTGGCGGTTGCGCTGCTCGTTTTCCTGACGGTGCCGCTGGCGATGATCCTCGTGCGCAGCGTCGAAGGACGCGCCGGCGAGTTCGTCGGAATCGCCAATTTCGTTCAGTACGTGCAGTCACCGGCGCTCGCACAGTCGACCTGGAACACGCTGACATTCGCGTGCCTGACGACGCTGGTCACCGTACCTTTCGCGTTTCTCTTCGCCTACGCGATGCAGCGCAGCTGCGTACCGTTCAAGGGTCTGTTCCGCAACATCGCGATGATCCCGATCCTCGCGCCGTCGCTGCTCGCGGCGATCTCGTTCATCTACCTGTTCGGAAATCAGGGTGCGCTGAAGTTCATGCTCGGCTGGGTCGGGTTGAGCTCGATCTACGGCATGCCGGGCATGGTGCTGGCGATGACCTTCGCGTCGTTCCCGCACGCGGCGATGATCCTGATGGCTGCGCTCGCGCTTTCCGATGCGCGACTCTACGAGGCGGCGGATTCTCTCGGCACCAGCGAGACCCGCAAATTCATGACGATCACGCTGCCCGGCGCGAAGTACGGACTGATTTCGGCCAGCATGGTGGTCTTCACGATGGCGGTGTCGGAATTTGGCGTGCCGAAAGTGATCGGCGGCAACACGAATGTGCTGGCGGTCGACATTTACAAGCAGGTGATCGGCCAGCAGAACTTCTCGATGGGTGCCGTCGTCGGCCTGGTGCTGCTTCTGCCGGCGGTGTTCGCCTTCGTCATCGACAGTTTGGTCCGGCGACGGCAGCAGGGGCTGCTGACCGCGCGCAGCGTGCCGTACCAGGCGCGACCGGTGCGCGCGCGCGATTTCGCACTGTTGTTAATGGTCGTGCTGATGTCGACGCTGATGCTCGCGGTCGTCGGCATGGCGGCCTTCGGCTCAGTCGTCAAGTTCTGGCCGTACAACCTGTCGCTGACGCTGAATCACTACACCTACGGCATCGAGGAGGCAGGCCTCGAGCATGCGTACCGCAACAGCCTCGTCGATGGCTGCGTGGTGCGCGGTGCTCGGCGCAGTCATCACGTTCGCCGGTGCCTACTGGCTGGAAAAGACGCGCGGAGCGGATGCGCTGCGGCCGATCATCCGATTCCAGGCGATGCTGCCGATGGCGGTGCCGGGCATGGTGCTCGGCATCGGCTACATCCTGTTCTTCAACGCGCCGGCGAATCCCGCTCAACGTGCTGTACGGCACGATGGCGATCTTGGTGCTCTCGACCCTGGTGCACTTCTACTCGTCGAGCCATCTGACGGCGGTCACCGCGCTGAAACAGATCGACGGCGAGTTCGAGTCGGTGTCGGCCTCGCTGAAGGTGCCGTTTTACAAGACGTTCTGGCGCGTCACCGTGCCCGTGTGCCTGCCGTCGATCCTCGACATCGGCCGCTACTATTTCGTCAATGCGATGACGACGATTTCGGCGGTCGTGTTCCTGTATTCGCCGAAGACCACGCTCGCGTCGATCTCGATACTGCAACTCGACGAGGCGGGCGCGATCGGTTCTGCGGCCGCGATGGCGACGTTGATCGTGCTGACGTCTGCAGTCGTCACCGGCCTGCTGTTCGCGGTCGAATGGTGGCTGATCCGGCGCACGCAGTCCTGGCGCAACACCGCAAGACCTTGACGGGAGACTCCATGATCGTCGGAAACGATCCGATCCTGCTGACGCCGGGGCCGCTGACGACTTCGCTCGCGACCAAGCAGGCGATGCTGCGCGACTGGGGCTCGTGGGATGCCGCCTTCAATTCGGTGACGGCCAGCCTGCGCAAGGACCTCGTTGACATCGTCGGCGGCGGCAGCGACTTCACCTGCGTGCCGCTGCAGGGCAGCGGGACCTTTTCGGTCGAGGCGGCGATCGGCACTCTCGTGCCGCGCGACGGCAAAGTGCTGGTGCCGAACAACGGCGCGTACTGCGCCCGCATCGTCCGGATCTGCGGCTACCTCGGCCGCGCGGTCGTCGAGTTGCCGGTACCCGAAGACCAGCCGGCCACGGCTGCGATGGTCGAAGCGGCGCTCGTGGCCGACCCGTCGATCACGCATGTCGCGCAGGTGCACTGCGAAACCGGCGCCGGTGTGCTCAACGATCTCGCCGGCATCGCGCAGGTGTGCGCGCGGCGAGGAAAAAGTCTGATCGTCGACGCAATGAGTTCGTTCGCCGCGCTACCGATCGACGTCGCCAAGGTGCCATTTGACGCGCTGGTCGCAGCGAGCGGCAAGTGCCTCGAGGGTGTACCGGGCATGGGCTTCGTGATCGTGCGCAAGGCGGTGCTCGAGGCGCGGGCAGGCAACGCCCATTCGCTGGCGATGGATCTGCACGACCAGTACGTTTATATGGAGAAGACGACGCAGTGGCGCTATACGCCGCCGACCCACGTCGTCGCCGCGCTGCGGGCCGCCGTCGACCAGTTCGCGGCCGAGGGCGGGCAGCCGGCCCGGCTCGCGCGCTACACCGCAAACTGCGAAACGCTGGTCGCCGGCATGGCGAGGCCTGGGCTTCCGGCCCTATCTGAAGCCCGACGTGCAGGCGCCGATCATCGTCACCTTCCATGCGCCGGCGGATCCGGCGTACGACTTCAAGATCGTTCTACGCGGCCGTGCGCGACCGCGGCTACATCCTGTATCCGGGCAAGCTGACGCAGGTCGAAACGTTCCGCGTCGGCTGCATCGGCGCGATCGACGCCAACGAGATGCGCAATGTCGTCTCGGCGGTCGGCATGACACTGAAGGACCTGGGCATCAAGACGGTCGCGCCACCGATGCACCGGGCGGCCTGACGTTCCCGGACAGCGGACCGCCTTGACCGCAGTGGCGTAACGGCGCATCGCGCCCCTTGGGTGCAGCGCAAAAGCAGAGGGCCCGAAAGTGTCTGTCGGGCCCTCGTCAGAATGCCGCGGTAACGCGATCAGGCGTCGCGCCGCCGGTGACGGGTCATCGCCAGACCGACCAGTGAAAGGCCGAGCAAAGCCAAGCCTGCCGGTTCCGGGACCGGCGTCACCGGAGGTTCAGGTGGCGATATGCCCGGCGCGAAGGTGGACCCGCCGAACGTGAAGTAGCTGTCCGCGCTGCTGCCGCCGCCGAGCATCACGAGGAAGTCGTGCGCAGCGTCCAGCGTAAACAGCCCGTTAGGAAGATCGACGATGCCGCGGCTGAAGGACGTGCCGGCGATCGCCGTAAAGCTCGCTGTATTGACGGCCGCGCCATTCAGGAGCAGCGATCCAAGATCCGCCGTCAGAAGGACCAGCGACGCGTAGTCGACAACGAAATTCTGGGTGCCCGACGGTGTCGCGAGCCGGTACTCGTCGAGCCATGTGTCTACGCCCGGCACCATTGACATTGCCGGGTCTGTGTTTGCGCCGCTGGCCGCCCTTCAGGTACTGCGCCACCATCACGGGTTGCGAGGCGTCGACCCTGGCGCCGGCCTCTGCGGGCAGGGAGAACTCGTGAACGTCGCCCTTGTTCAGGTTGGCCACGACGAGGCCGTCAACCTTGACTTCCGTGCCGTCGACCGTCCCGATCACTCGCACGAGGTCGCTCTTCGCAGGCGCGACTTCCGCACCCTTCGACGCCGTCAGCAGATAGGACTTCGACAGCTTGTTGGTCGGAATCATCTGCTCGACCAGCGTGTCGCAGAACGTCGTGCCGACCGGCACCTGCGCGCATTCATGGCCACCGAAGACTGCAACCGGTTTACTGGTACTGACCAGCGAGCCGGTCAGGTTGGTCGTCCCGCCCGCGTACTTGTAGGTTTCGCCGGCATTCAGCACCACGTTTGTCGGTGCGCCGCCCTTCGGAGTGAACGTGACGTTGGTGTTGTCCTGATTGCGCATGGACCATGACCTGGCTGCCCTCGCCAAAGCCTCCGCCCTGGCTGGCGACCACGTAACTGGTGCCGAGCGTGGCGCTGTCGAACAGGTATGTCATGTCGGTAGAGAAGCCCGCCCGGTTGACGAAGTAGCCGGCGATCTTGATTGGGGGAAACGACCTTGAAGCCGGTGTTCTTGACTCCTGTCCCACTCTGCTGGAAGGTGTTCGCGATCGGCAGGTTGAAGAAACCGTCCGCTCCGAGCACGACGTTCTGGCTGAACCCGGCAAGGTTGGATACTGTCGCGGTCTGCCCCGGGGCGCCGAACAGGAACACAGAGGCGTTGGCCGTGTTTCCGATCGTGTTCTTGTTGAAATCGAAATAGACCTCGGCCGACTGCGCCGTCCCGCCGACAGCCAGTGCCACTGCAAGCGCAGACGCTTTCGCGCGCGCTGTGATCCCCATTGGTCCCCTCATGATCCCCTCACTCAAAAGGTACTGCTGCGAACCCCAGGCCGAGGATGCAATGGCCCTCGGGACCCCTTGAGCAGAGGTCGTGCCAGTTCAGGATTTCTTCATGTAATCCGCGACTTGATTATGGTCGTTCGGCTTCAGGCTATCCCGTGTGTAAGGGATCTCGACAGCTTCGACTCCCCTCATCCCTTCGGCGGAGCTCTGCCTAGCTCGCAAGGACATGGGTCGCACCAAGCTGCACGTCAGCGTGCTCGCATCAGCCCGCCTTGAGGCGAATGACGCCAAGCGACGACCGCGGCGACGCCGGCCCAGCGCCGCGGCGTCAGGTGCTCCTTCAGCAGGCGGGCACCGATCAGGGTGGCGAACAGCACCGAGGTTTCGCGCAGCGACGCGACCAGCGCGACCGGCGCCTTGGTCATTGCCCACACCGAGATCGCGTAGGCCGCGGCCGACAGGCCGCCGCCGATCAGCCCGCGCCGCCGCCGCTGCGGCCAGCGCCGACAGAAATTCGCCGCGCCGCGTCACGAGCATGTAGACGCGTGAAGGGCAGGGCGTCGAGGACGAACAGCCAGACGATGTACGACCAGGCGTTGCCGGAGAGCCGTGCGCCGCTGCCGTCGATGATCGTGTAGACGGCGATGACGACGGCATTGGCCAGCGCGTAGCCGACCGCGCGGCCATGCCCGTGCAGCGCGGGTCCGAGTCGCGGCGGCCGAAACGCCAGCGCGACGACGCCGAGCGAGATCAGCAGCATGCCGGTCCAGCCCAGTGGCCCCGGCCACTCGTGCATCCAGACGATCGCAAGCACACCCGTCAGCAGCGGCGCCACGCCGCGCATCAGCGGATACACCAGCGACAGGTCGCCCGAGCGGTACGCGCTCACCATGAAGAAGTAATAGGCGAGGTGCGTGACGATCGAGGCGATGATGTAGGGCCAGCTCGCCGGAGCCGGCAGCGGCACCAGGAATAGGCAGGGCAGAGCGATGACGCCGGCGCCGACGACGATCGCGGCCGTGTCCATCAGCACGTCGCTGCCGCCCTTGATCATCGCGTTCCACGACGCGTGCAGCAGCGCGGCCAGCAGCACCGCGAACGAGACTTCGAGCGTCACTTCACTGCCTCATCGATCTCGCGGCGCACCGGCGCGCGGCCGGCGCGGCTCGCACGGAAGGCGACCTCAGAGCGGAAGCACGGAGTCGGCCGGCGCGTAGGGCAGCTTGAGCGCCTTCGCGACGGCCCGGTAGGTCACCTTGCCAAGGGCGATGTTCAGGCCTTCTTTCAGGTGCGGATTTTCCGACAGCGCTCGGCGCCAGCCCTTGTCCGCGATCTGCAGCGCGAACGGCAGCGTCGCGTTGTTCAGCGCATAGGTGGACGTGCGCGGCACAGCGCCCGGCATGTTGGCGACCATGTAGTGCACGACGCCGTCGATGACGTAGGTCGGCTCGGCGTGCGTCGTCGGCCGGCTGGTCTCGACGCTGCCGCCCTGGTCGATCGCGACGTCGACGATGACCGACCCGGGCTTCATTGCCGGCAGCATCGCCTTCGTGATCAGCTTCGGGCGCTTCCGCGCCCGGGATCAGCACGCCGGAGATCACGAGGTCGGCGCGCAGCACTTCGCGCTCGACGTTGTCGCGGTTCGAGAACACGGTGATCGCGCGACCGTTGAACATCGCATCGATCCGGCGCAGCGCGTCGATCGACTTGTCGATGACGACCACCTGCGCACCGGTGCCGACGGCCATTTGCGCCGCGTTCGTGCCGACGACGCCGGCGCCGAGGATCACGATGCGGCCCGGCGCGACGCCGGCGACACCGCCGAGCAGCATGCCCATGCCGCCGGCCGACTTCTCGAGGCAGCGCGCGCCGGCCTGCACCGCCAGCCGACCCGCGACCTCTGACATCGGCGCCAGCAGCGGCAGGCCGCCGCTGGCGCGGTCACGGTCTCGTACGCGATGCAGATCGCGCCGCTCTTCACCAGATCGGCCGCCTGCTCGGGATCCGGCGCCAGGTGCAGGTAGGTGAACAGGATCTGGCCCTCGCGCAACATCGCGCGCTCGATCGCCTGCGGCTCCTTGACCTTGATGATCATCTCGGCGCGCTGGAAGACATCATCGGCGCTTGCGGCGATCTGCGCACCCGGCGCGTCGATAGTCTTCGTCGCTGGCACCGATGCCGGTGCCGGCATCCGTCTGGACCAGCACCTCGTGACCGTGCGCCACCATCTCGCGCACCGACGACGGCGTCAGTCCGACGCGGTATTCGTGGACCTTGATCTCCTTCGGAACGCCGACGAGCATGGGTTCTCCTAGGCCTTCGTTCTCGACGAGGCGGGATCGTACGGCGCTTTCAGCGAGACCGACCGCCGCGATAGCGTTCGCCGGCCAGATCGATCGTGTAGCGGCCTTCGTCGATCCACGTCGCATCGACTGCACCGTGCGCGTTGCTGAGCAGCCCAAGCGCCACCGGCTTGCCGATCGAGTGACCGAACGCCGCGGAAGTGACGAAGCCAGCGGGCGCGTCGTTGCGCAGGATCAGCTCGCCGCCCCAGAGGTTTGTATGCGCGGCATCGACGACCAGCGACACCACGCGCCGTGATACGGCCGCCGCTCCGCCGGCATTTTTCAACTCCTGCAGCACGCGCTTGCCGCGGAAGTCCGGCTTGTCCAGCCGGACCGCGAACGCCAGGCCGGCTTCGTATGGGTTGACGTCGGGAGTCAGTTCACGTCCCCAGGCGCGATAGCCCTTTTCCAGCCGCAGCGAATCGATCGCGTAATAGCCAGCGTCCATCAGCCCAGGTCGCGACCCGCCGCGTGCAGCTGCTCATAGACTCCGACGCTGAACTCGACCGGCACGTAAAGCTCCCAGCCCAGCTCGCCGACGTAGGTCAGGCGCGTCGCGCGCACCGTCGCATAGCCGACGTCGATCTCCTGCGATGTGCCGAAGGGGAACGACGCGCTGTCGAAGCGCGCGGTCGACACCCGCTGCAGCAGCTCGCGCGAGCGCGGCCCCATGACCGCGAGCATCGAATACATCGGCGTGATGTCGGTCACCGAGCAGCGCAGGCTACGGCTGCGCAGCGCGCGCTCGATGACGTCGCGGTCGCGGACCGCGGAGCCCGGAACTCGTGACGATCATGAACTGCTCCGGCTCGAGGCAGGTGATCGTGAAGTCGCTCTCGTAGCCGCCGCGTTCGTTCAGCATTCCGGTGTAGACCGTTGCACCGGGCGTCGTCGGCACGTCGTTGGCGACCAGCCACTGCAGCGCGGCGTGCGCGTCCGGGCCCTTGCAGCAGCAGCTTGGCGAAGGAGCTCATGTCGAACACCGCAACCGCTTCGCGGCACGCGCGATGCTCGGCCGCGACCCAGGCGTGCCAGTTCTGGTGGCCCCAGCCGTACTCGATGCGCGCCTGCGTCTGGCGAAGGCGCGAAGAAGTTGGCGCGCTCCCAGCCCATCTTCGAACCGAAGCAGGCGCCACGCTGCTGCAGTTGCGAGTACAGCGGCGAGCGGCGAAACGGCCGCGCGCTCTCGAGTTCGCGGTTTGGCCACGGCATCTTGTAGTGCATGCCGAGCACCTCGGCGATCCGGTCGGGCAGCCAGCTCTCGTTGCCGTTGAAGCGCGCGAAGCGGCGGATGTCGACCGGCCATAGATCGAGCGTCGGCTCGCCGGCGATGATCCATTCGGCGAGCGCCTTGCCGGCGCCACCGCGCGGACGCGATTCCCATCGAATTGAAGCCGCAGCCGACATAGAGGTTGTCGATCGCCCGGCGCCGGGCCGAGGATGAAGTTGTTGTCGGCAGTGAACGACTCGGGGCCGTTGTAGAACTGCTTCAGCCGCGCGGTCTCGAGCGCCGGCACGCGGATCATCGCGTTGTCGAGCAGGATCTGGAACGCGTCCCAGTTGTCGCGCAAGAGTTGGAACTCGAAGTTTTCGGGAATGCCACCGCGGTGTTCCGCGCTCTGCAGCCATGGCGTCGCGTGCGGCTCGAACCCGCCCATCAGCAGCCCGCCGACTTCTTCCTTGAAGTAGATGTAGCCATCGGGATCGCGCAGGACCGGCAGGTCGCGATGCACGCCGGGGATCACGTCGGTGACGATGTAGAAGTGCTCGCAGGAAAACAGCGGCACCGTGACGCCGAGCCGGCGCCCCAGCGCGCGCGACCACTGGCCGCCGCAGAGCACGACGATGTCGGCCGCAATCTGTCCGCTGCTGCCGGCCTTGTCGGTCCACTCCAGCTGCGCGATGCGCCGCCCAGCCGCGTGCGTCACCGCGCCGCTGACGCGCACGCCTTCGCAGATCCGCACGCCGCGGTTGCGCGCGCCTTTCGCGAGCGCCAGCGTCAGGTCGGTGGGATTCGCCTTGCCATCGCCCGGAAGCCACACGCCGCCCTCAAGGTCGGCGGTCGCCATGATCGGATAGCGCTCGCCCGCCTCGGTCGGCGGTGATCACGTCGCAGGCGACGCCGAACGCCTGTGCGACCGCCGCCGTACGCTTCAGCTGCACCATGCGGTCGGCCGTGCGTGCCACGGCCAGCGAGCCGCACTGCTTCCAGCCGGTCGAAAGCCCCGTTTCGGCTTCGAGCCGCGAATAAAGCTCGGTCGAGTAGCGGATCAGCCGCGTCATGCTCTCGTGGTTGCGCAGCTGCCCGACGAGCCCGGCCGCGTGCCACGTCGTGCCGGATGTCAGCCTTCCCTGTTCGAGCAGCACGACATCGGTCTCGCCCGCCGCACTCAGGTGGTAGGCGACCGAGCACCCCATGATGCCGCCGCCGATCACCACGATCCGCGCCGCCTGCGGCGGCCGCACCTGCGTCGTCAGTGCCTCGTCCGCCACCGCGGTCTCCCCCGTCCTGCTTGTTCTTTGATTAGGGCGGGCGCCCGGCCGCTCCGAAGCCCGCCCCTCAAATCAGTCTTGAGCGGCCGCAGCGCGGCCGTCGCGTGAAGCGATGCACGTGCGACCCGCAGGGTCGCGTACATCGCTTCACGCACTTCGCAGGTGCCACGCTTTCGGCCGCGTGAAGGTCTCGATGCCGTAGGTCGACAGCGTGAGTCCGATGCCCGAATGTCCGAGGCCGCTCCAGGGCAGCCGCGGGCTGACGCGGTCGCAGCAGTTCCAGTAGACCGACCCGGCATGCACCCGGGCCAGGAGCCGGCGCGCGCGCGCTTCGTCGTGCGTGTAGACGCCGGCGGTCAGGCCATAGTCGGTGTCGTTCATCAGACGCACCGCGTCGTCATCGTCGTCGACCTTCTGGATGCCGATGATCGGACCGAAGCTTTCTTCGCGCATCAGTGCCATCGAGTGGTCGACCTGCGAGAACACGGTCGGCGCGAACCAGTTGCCGGGTCCGGCGAGGCGCTGCCCGCCCAACAGCAGCTTTGCCCCCTTCGCCTGAGCGTCGGCCACCTGCTGCTCGAGGACGTCGAGCTGAGGCGCCCGCGTCAGCGGACCGATGTAAGCGGCCTCGTCGGTCGGGTCGCTGATCGTGAAGCCGCGCACCTCCCGGACGAAGGCCTCGACGAAGGCATCGTGGATCGCGGCGTGAACATAGATGCGCTCCACCGAGCAGCAGCTTTGCCCGGTGTTGTACATCGCGCCATCGGCGAGCGAGGCGGCCGCGGACGGGACGTCGACGTCGTCGCAGACATACGCCGGATCCTTGCCGCCGAGTTCGAGCTGCAGCTTCACCATGCGCGGACCCGACCGCGCGGGCGATGCGCGCGCCGGTCGCGTACGAGCCGGTGAAGAACACGCCGTCCACCGGTTGCTCGACCAGCGCCGCGCCGACCGCGCCGGCGCCGACCAGCACCTGGAACACGTCCTGCGGAACGCCCGCAAGATGCAGCAGCTTGCCGATCTCGAGCCCCGTCAGCGTCGCGAACTCCGACGGCTTGTAAAGCACCGCGTTGCCCGCGATCAGCGCCGGAACGAAGACGTTGGCACCGACGAAGTAGGGGTAGTTCCACGCCGAGATGTTGGCGACGACGCCCAGCGGCTCGTGCGTGATCAGCTCGCGCAGGCCGTCCTGCTCGAAGACCTCGCGCGGCGCCAGCGTGCGCTCGGACTCGGCTCAGGAAGAAGTCGATGCGCCCGAGCAGGCCGTTGATCTCGTTGCGCGACTGGCGGATCGGCTTGCCGACTTCCGACGTCAGCACGTGCCGCAAGCCGCTCGATCTCGCGGACCAGTTCGGCGCGGAAGCGGCGGATGACCTCGATGCGACCGGCCAGTGGCTGGTCGGCCCAGCGCGGCTGCGCGGCGCGGGCGCGCGCGTAGGCCGCAGAGACCGACTCGGCGGTGTCGTCGGGCAGTTCGGCAATGACGCGGCCGTTCGCGGGATTGATGAACGGTCAGCATGCGGAAGCAGACTCGCGGCGGGCGGCGCGCGCGGCGTTGAGGAAGTCGCTGAGCAGCGCGTCGCCGGACAGGATCGACGCGTTCTTCCAGTCGTGGAACTCCGGATGCCATTGCACGGCCGCCAGGTAGGACTGCACGGGCCCACGTGCGCGGTCGTAACGGATCGCTTCGATGACGCCGTCGTTCGGGCAGCGCGCCTCGACGATGAAGTAGGGCGCAAGGTCCTTGATGCCCTGATGGTGCACGCTGTTGACGACGTGATGCGGCAGCGGACGGTCCGGCGCCTGTGAAGCCGGGATGCGGATACAGCTCCGCCAGTCGGGTGCCCGGAACGACTTCGATCGTGTGGAAGTTCTGGTCGTACAGCCGCGCGTTGCGATGCTCGATCGAACCCGGCAGTTGCGTCGCGATGTCCTGGTACAGCGTGCCGCCGAAAGCGACGTTGATCACCTGCAGGCCGCGACAGATCCCAAGTACCGGCTTGCCGGCGTCGACGAACGCGCGCAGAAGTGCGATCTCGTACTCGTCGCGGATCCGATCGCCGCGCCACTCAGGCCGCAGCGGCTCTTCGCCGTAGCTGCCGGGCCACATGTCGGACCCGCCTTCGAGCACGAGTCCGTCGAGCCACCCTGCGTAGTCGGCCAGCGTCACGTCGCCGCGCTGCGTCGGGCCGTCAGGCGACGGGATCACGAACGCGAGCGCTCCCGAGGACTGCACCCAGTGGACGATCGACTGCTCGACATACTGCAGCGTCTTGCCGGTGAAGACCGGACGCGCAGGATCGGCGTGAAAAAAGCACGCGGAAATCCCGATCTTCGGCCGTGAGGTCATTGCTCCGCACCCTCGCAACGCGCAGGCTCGATCGGCGCTCGCGTGAACAGCGGCTTGCGCCGCAAACGATCGCTCATCAGTACGCCTGCTCGAAGAATCGCTCGAAGTCCGCCGCCGCGACACTGGCGCGGATTGGTCTGGTGGCAGACATCCTTGACCGCCAGGTCGATGAGCTTCGGGAACTGTTCGCGCCGGACGCCGACGGCGGCAAGCGAAGAGGTGATGCCGATCTCCCGCTTCAGCCGGCCCAGCCAGGGCACGAAGTCGCCCGGCGCAAGCCCGGCGGCATGCTCGAGTTCCGCGAACTTGTCCGGGACCGCCTCGGCGTTGAAGCGCATCACCGGTTCCAGCATCAGCGCATTCGCCAGTCCGTGGTGCAGGTCGCAGACGGCGCCAAGAGCGTGGGCACAGGAATGCACTGCGCCCAGATCCTTCTGGAATGCGATGGCGCCCATCATCGACGCCATCATCATGTCGGTGCGGGCCTGCAGGTTGCGGCCGTCTCGCACCGCGACCGGCAGCGCGCGCGCGGCGATGCGCACGCCTTCGAGCGCGATGCCGTCGCACAGCGGGTGGTACGCCGGCGACAGATAGCTTTCGATGTTGTGCGTCAGCGCGTCCATGCCGGTCGCCGCGGTAACGGCGGGCGGCAGCCCGAGCGTGAGTTCCGGGTCGGCAAAGACCGCGCGCGCCAGCAGTCGCGGCGAAAAGATCACGCGCTTGACGTGCGTGTCGTCCTCGCTGACGACGCTCGAGCGGCCGACCTCGGAGCCGGTGCCGCTGGTCGTCGGCAGCGCGAAAATCGGCGGCAGCGGATGATCCAGCGGCCGCACCCGCGGGATGGTCCCATGCGTATTCGATGACGTCGCCGGCGTGCACTGCCATCGCCGCGACGACCTTGGCGATGTCGAGCGCGGCGCCGCCGCCGAAGCCGATCACGCAGTCAGCCCCGTGCGCCTTGAACGCGGCGACGCCTTCTTTGACCTGCGATGCGGTCGGGTTGCCGTGCACGCCGGCATACATGCCGGCATCGAGCCCGCCGTCGAGGTGCTGCCTGAACTCGGACAGCACCGGCAATGCAGCCAGACCGCGGTCGGTCACGATCAGCGGCCGTCGCAGTCCGAGGTCGCGCAGGTGTCCCGCCGACGAGCTTGCGCGCACCGGCGCCGAAGTGAATGGTGGTTGGGAAGGAAAAGTGGTGGATCGACATCGGACTATCGGGAGTCGCGGATGCGCAGCCAGCGCAGTTCTGAGCGTGGCGTTCGGCGGGGACGAGCGGCCGGTGCTGCCGCGAACGCGATGCGCCGCAACACGGTCAAACCCACGGAGCCCTTCATCAGCGGTACGGACGGAGCCACGTCGACGGATAATCACTATAGGGCATGGCGTCTGCCCGGTAAGAAGTGAGGCGCTGGCTCGACCAACGCCGGACTGCACAGGAGCCACGATGACAATGACACGACGCACACTGCTTTCCAAGATCGCACTCGGGGGTATCGCCGCCTGGATCGCACCGGGCAAGGCTGAAACACCCCGCGGATCAAAGGGAGAACTGAAGCTGACCGACGAGGAGTGGCGCAAGCGTCTGACCGCGGAGCAGTACCGCGTCCTGCGGCGCGAAGGCACCGAGTCACCGTTTTCGAGCGCGCTCAACGCCGAAAAGCGACGCGGCGTGTTCCGCTGCGTCGCCTGCGACTTGCCGCTTTTTTCCAGCTCGACGAAGTTCGACAGCGGCACCGGCTGGCCGAGTTTCTTCGAGACGCTGCCCGGGGCCTTCGGCTTCAGCGACCGATTACAAGTTGATCCTGCCGCGCACCGAGTATCACTGCACGCGCTGCGGGGGACACCATGGACATGTTTTCGACGACGGCCCTGCGCCGACAGGCAAGCGCTACTGCAACAACGGGGTTTGCCTGAAATTCGAACCGGAGAACGCCTGATGAATCGCTGGAGTCGGTGGCTCGCGCTGGCCCTTGCTGATCGCGCCAGCGGCATGGTCGCAACCGAAGCCGGCGCAGCAAACCGAAACGGCCATTTTTGCCGGTGGCTGCTTCTGGTGCGTTGAGTCTGATTTCGACAAGGTCGACGGCGTGCTGTCGACGACGTCGGGCTACGTCGGCGGGCGCACGGCGAATCCGACGTACCGGGAGGTATCGGCCGGTGGGACTGGGCACACCGAGGCGGTCCGGGTCGAGTTCGATCCGGCGCGCATCAGCTACGCGCAGTTGCTCGAGAAGTTCTGGCCGACGATCGACCCGACGATGAAGGACCAGCAGTTTTGCGATGTCGGCTCGCAGTACCGCAGCGGGATCTATCCTCTGAACGAGCAGCAGCTGAAGGCAGCGACGGCGTCGAAGGCGGCGCTCGAAAAGACGAAGCCTTTCCGCCAGCCGATCGTCACGGAGATCGTGATGGCCGGCACGTTCTATCCAGCCGAGGAGTACCACCAGGACTACTACTTGAAGAACCCGGTCAGGTACGCGTTCTATCGCCGTAACTGCGGGCGCGATGCGCGACTGAAGGAGTTGTGGGGCGATAAGGCGCCGCGGCACTAGGGCCGCGCGATGCCTCTCAGGCGTCGAGAAAGGGCACCGCGTCGAAGCGGCCGCGCAGCGCGCGCTGCGGATCCAGCTTCCACCACTGGCTGATGATCGCGGCGTAGACCGCGCGAAAGTCGAGCGTGTACTGCGGATTGCCGTCGGCATCCAGTCGGTCGAGTGCGGGCCGGTCGCCGTAGATAGCGCCCTTGACTCTCGGTCCGAACGCGAAGTGCACGCCTGCAGTGCCATGGTCGGTGCCGCCGCTGCCGTTCTCGCGTGGCCTGCGCCCGAACTCGGAGTAGGTGAGGACGATTGTGTCATCCCAGACGCGGGCTTCCTGCAGCGCGCCGCGCAGGGCGACCACGCCATCGGCGACCTGCCGCAGCAGGTTGGCCTGTACCGCAAGCTGCTTCTGGTGGGTGTCGAAGCCGCTCTGCGTGACCCGGATGACCGGGACGCGGCGCGTGGCAGCAATCATCGCGGCCTGACGTACCGCCTGGCCAAATGGTGTGCGCGGAAACTCGGTCGACAACGGCCGCGTCGATGCCAGCTCGGCGCCAGCACGCACGACGTCGTTTTCCACCCGCACGATGTGCGCGAGCGCGCCGCTCGCCGACCGCTCCGCGCCCGAGGCAAGGCGCGCCTGATTGGAAAACCGCTGCGCGTCCGCCAGCGCCACCGCACGCGCACCACCGGAAAACGGGCCGAGGTCGGCGGCACCCAGGATGACGCCGTCGGCCGGCGCCGCCTTGAAAATCGCCGAGACATCCGCGACACGCGTGAGCCACCCGGTCTGCACGATTTCGTTGCTGGACGATGCGGTGTCCCAGATCTCGATCGAGCGAAAGTGCGAAAGATCAGGCTGCGGATAGCCGACGCCTTGCAGCACCGCCATCTCGCCGGCTTTCCATAGCGGCAGCCACGGCGCCAGCGACGCGTGCAGGGCGGCTCCCGGCGCGAGCGGCACGACCGCGTCACCGCGCAGCGCGAGCCGCGGCCGCAGATCGTAATAACGCCCGTCCTCGATCGGCACCACGGTATTCAGGCCGTCGTTGCCACCGCGCAGTTCGATCAGGATCAGCAGCCGCTGCGGCGCTTCTGCCGTCTGCGGCACGTGCCCATCCGCTGAATGTCGCAGCGGCGACACCGGCACTCGTCAGCAAGAAGCGTCGGCGGTTCATCGCGCTCACTTCAGCTGGTACGCGGGGTCGAGCAACAACGCGCGCAACGCATCGAACGCGAGCGTCCCGGCAGCCGGTACAGCAACCGGCCGGATCACCAGCAGCGTTTCGGACACTCGTTCGATCTCGGAGGAAGTCAGCGGGCGCTCGGGAGCCAGTCCGCCGCTTGCTTTCAGCACCACCGCAGGATCCACGTAAGCCGCGTTGAGCTGCGCGACCTCCAGGCGCCGGCGCAGATTCTCGGCGTTCGGCGCTTCCGTGCCGCTCATCATCGCGCGCGCTTCGCTCGCGGAAATGGCCGGGCTCATCAGCGCTCGTTCGATGAACTGCTTGCGCACGAGCAGCGTCTGCGTGTTGATCCACGCCTCGCCGCCGGGCCAGCCGCGAACGTTGGGCGGCGAAAAGAGGTTCTGTCCCATCGCCGCGACGGCGGCGGCCGCACCTGTGCCGTTGCCGATGCGCCCGCCAGTCTGGCGCACGAGGCCGACGAAGAGTTCGACCGGGGACTTCACCAGGGCAAAGTCCTCGCTTCGCATTGACGACCTCGGGCTGGTTCAGAACTTCCCGCAGGGCGACCGCGATGTCGTAGCCGCTATCGCGGAATCGGCGCGCAATCCGGCCGATGCGCGCCGGATCCGGCGTCGGCGAAACGAACTCGCGCCACAGCTTGGCGACGATGAAATCCGCCGCCGCAGGCTGCGCCAGCAGGATGTCGAGCACGTCGTCGCCTGTGTGCAGACCCGTGACGCCGAGCACGGTCTTGCTCCCTTCGTCGTGGAAACCCGGGCGGTAGACAAAGGCCAATGTTTCGGGATCGAGGCTGAATCCAGTGAAGGCGCGGGCGGACTCCTTGATGTCGATCTCGGTGTAGTGGCCCTGTCCGAGCGTGAAGAGCTCCATCACTTCTCGCGCGAAGTTTTCGTTCGGCTTGCCGCGCCGGCTCGTCGCTGAATCGAGATAGACCACCATTGCCGGGTCGCGCGCGATCGCGTGCAGCAGCACCCGGAAATTGCCGACGGCATGCTGGCGCAGCAGCACGTTCTGGCGGTACATCAGCTGCGCCCAGCGCACCTTCGGTTGTGCCGAGACGAAGTGGTTGTGCCAGAAGAGCGTCATGCGCTCGGTGAGCGGCGAGGGTGTTGCCACCATTTCGGCAAGCCACCAGCGCCGCAGGTCGAGACCCTGCCGCAGATTGCGTTGACGCTCGGCCTTCTGGCGCTCTTCGGACAATGTTCGGAACTCGCGCGGACCGATCACCGGCTCGTCGATCCATTCCGGAGGCGGCGTCGCGGCGGTTGTCCGCGCTCCCGCCAGCAGCCGGTCAACCGCCTGGGCCTGTGTCAGCGGCGCGAAGACGCTGAGTTCAGTCGCCGATGGCGCAAAGCCGGCGCGCGTGAGTAATTGCCGTGCGCGTTCCTGGCCGAGCGCTCCGGCCGATGCGTCGTCGGCGGTGGCCAGCAACAACAGCAGAAGAATTGCACGAATGGTCACGCGCGCAGGGCTCGTGGAAGGCATGCAACGATGCTAAGGCGCACCGCGATTCCGAGTGTAAGCGTGGCAGACCGGAAAGCCGCCGCGGAGCCGTAAAGTGTGTAACTGGGCGTTTCAGCGTAATCGCGTGGATCGGTGGCGATCTGCTAGCGGTGCACGGGCCTCATTTGTCGAACTCCCGGACCGACTGTTAAAAGCCGGGCAGGCATATCGCGGGCCAGCCCGTGTCAGAACGCCGCAGTGACCGGACCGCCCTTTTCGAGGGCACGCCGGTACGCGGGACGCGCGACCATCCGTTCCCGGTAGGCGGCGATGTGCGGCATCTCGCTTGATCCTCCACGGGTTAGCAGCATCTCGACCGGATAGCACATCTGGAAATCGGCGATCGTGATCGCATCGCCGGCTATCCAGCGATGACGTGCCAGGTGGGCATCGATGAACTCGCGCGCGGTGGCGAGGTTCGGGTCGATCAGGCGGCTCTGAACTTTGTCTGCAATCGCGCGGGCGACCGGGCGGGCGAAAAATGGCATCCGCTGCCTTGGAATGGTCACGAACACGAGCTTCATCAGCAGCCAGTTCATCAGCGAGCCTTCCGCATAGTGCATCCAGAAGCGGCACTGCAGGTGCGCCGGAGTGCCAGCCTCCGGCCGCAAGTCGGCGAGGTCGCCGCGAGCCCGATCGGCATGGCGTTCGGCCAGGTATTCGATGATCGCGCCCGACTCGGCGAGCACTGCGCCGTCTTCGGTCACGACCGGGGACTTGCCGAGCGGATGGATCCGCTTCAGCTCGGGCGGGGCGAGGCGTGTCTTCGGGTTGCGCCGATAGACCTTCAATTCGTACTCGACGCCGAGTTCCTCGAGCAGCCATAGCACGCGTTGCGATCGGGATGCTTCGAGGTGATGAACGGTCAACATCCCTTGCATCATAGGGTGCCCACGCGGCCGGACCTCGCAGCTGGGCGAAATGGGAATGCATCCCATGCATTCCGACGAATGGTGCGCGACACCGTCCACTCGGTCGATGCGAAACCACCCAAGACAGGCGAGGCTTAACGCTTCGCAGGCACCGAAAACATCATTAACTTGCGTCCGACCGGTGATCGAGGCTGGCCGCGCGCCTCGAAGCCCACCGCAATTCACTCCATCTGCCGAAACTGATGCTCGAACTCGGAACGTTTGAAGACGCCCGCAGCAAGGTGCTCGCCAACGCGGAACGCATGCTGCTCGCGGTCAAGCGCGTCGTTGCCGAGCCGGTCGACTCGGTCGAAACCGGCGTCGCGCTGCTTTCGAGCCTGCGTAAGCAGGCGCATGAGCACCTTAACCAGATCCAGCACGAACAGATGATCGTCCGCGCCGCCGAATGGCTCGTGCAGCACGGCATCGCGCCGACGGACACGCGCTGGCTCTGGAATCCGCGACGCGGTGGCGAAAATGGCGGACCGGACCTCCTCGGCAAGGCAGGCGAGACGATCCGCGTTTGTGCCGAAGTCAACGCGCTCGAGGAGCCGGTCGGTGTGATCGATGCACAGATGCGACGAGCGCTGGCCCGGCTAGCCACGCTCGAAGGCCGCCGCTTCTATTTCGTGCGCACCGCCTCGATGAAGCGGCGAGCGGTCACCAAGGTCGTCAAGGCCGGCTGGGACATCGCGGTGGTACAGATTCCGGCCGGGGCGCTCGGACCTTCACTGGCTTTCGCGGGGACACTCACTTCGCTGGCCGCGGCCCCGGTCGACACTTCGCGCTGATACCTGCGCCGGCTGCGGCCCGCGGTCGAAGCTGACCGATTAGCCCAGCAGTCGACCGAACACCACGCCGGCGGCAAGTAGCGCCGCGTAGGCCAGTTCGAGCTTGAAGGTGCGGACAAGGATGCGGTTGTACGCGAGCCCCGGCGCGCTATGTGCGAAGTCGCGCTGCAGGCGCAATGCCACGGGGGCCAGTACGACCGGAGCGAGCACGCCAGGCGATCCGAGCCACGCCATCGGCAGCAGCAGTGCAAAGGCGCCTGCGAGGCTCAGCGTGTACATGCCGAGCGAGGCGCGGGTTCCGAAGACCACCGCGAAAGTACGCCGGCCGACACTGAGATCGTGCGCGATGTCGCGGTGGTTGTTCACTGCCAGTGCCGAAGCGGCGAGTGCACCGAGCGCGACGGCCGCGAGCCAGGTGATCGTCCCGACACTGCCCGTCTGCACGAAATCGGAGCCTGCCACCGCGGCGAGACCGAAGAAGACGAAGACGACCAGTTCGCCGAACGGTGTGTAGGCGATCGGCCGGGGGCCGCCCATGTAGGCGAGCGCGGCGACCAGCGAGCCGAGACCGATGGCGAGGACCGGCACACCATGCGCAGCGACCAGCGGCAGTCCCAGCGCAATGGTCACTCCGCAGCACACGACGATGGCCGTACGCACCTGGCCGACGGCGAGCCAGCCGTTGGCCGTCGCCCGCGGCAATCCGGTGCGATTGCCGGAACGTTCCGCGCCACGCACCGTGTAGCCGACATCGTTTTGCAGGTTGGAGATCACCTGCAGCAGCACGGCGCAGCCGAGCGCCAGCAGCATCGTCGCTGCATCGAATAGCCCGGTGCGATCCCAGGCGAGTGCGGTGCCGACGAGAACCGGACTGATTGCCACCAGCAAACTGGGCAGCCGACAGGCAATGCCCCAGGCAGCCAGTGAACCGGGTGCAATGGCAGGCGGCGAAGCGGCAGACGTGGTCATGCTCGTTCAGGCGGTATCGGATCGCCGCATTATCTCGAACGACAGCGCTAGCGTGGAGTCAAAAAAAGGGCTCGAACCGTAGTCAGGTCAAGAAGTCGACGGGCTATGACGGCCCGAGCTACGAGCTGCGGCGGAAAGGCCGCTAGCTTCTCTGACGCAGCGGCCGCAAGGCCGGCCCGAGTGTCTCGAGCATCGCTCGGTCGAGCTTGCCGGACGACGTGAGCGGCAACGCCGGCACCCAGACAACCCGCCGCGGCCGCTTGTAGACGGCCAGCCGGCCCGCCAAGAACTGAAGCAACTGGCTCTCGCGCTCGGCGTCGAGTGCATGCTCGTGAGGAGCCGAGGCGACAAGCACGGCCGCCACGAGCTGGCCCCAGGTTTCGTCGGGAACGCCAAACACGGCAGCGGCTTCGATGCCCGGACAGTCCTCGAGAACGCGCTCGACTTCGGCCGGGTAGACGTTCTCGCCGCCGCTGACGATCAGGTCGGTGCGCCGCGCGTGCAGGTGCAGGTATCCCGCGGCGTCGAACCCGCCGAGGTCGCCGGTATCGAACCAGGCATCTCGCGCCAGCGGCTTCTCGCCGAGATACCCGGACATGCACATCGCTCCGCGCACCAGGATGCGTCCGTCGTCGACGCGTATCTCTGCGCCAGCCAGAGGCCGTCCCGCGCCGGCGGAGAGCGGGTCGAAGCGCTGCGCAAAGGGTGTGGCCGCCACCTGCGAGCAGGTTTCGGTGCAGCCGTAGGTGATTACGAGCGGAATGCCACGATCGGCCGCACGCGCGAGCAGCTTCGGCGACGCGGTCGCACCGCCGAGCAGGAGCGCGCGCAGTTGCGGCGGCGGCCGCCAGTTCGCATGCAGGTCCAGGAGCTTCGCGAGCATCGTCGGCACCAGCGATAGCAGCGTGACCCGATGTTCCTCGATCCAGTGCGGCAGCGCTGCGGCATCGAACGCTGGCATCAGCGCGACAGCGCAACGTGCGATCAGGCAGCGGGTCACGATTGACAGGCCGCCGACGCGCGCCAGCGGCAGGGCGAGCAACCAGCAGTCGTCGTCGTGCCAGCCGAGATTCGCGGCGCTCGCCTGCGCCGAAGCGAGTAGCGCGCGGCGCGTCAGCACCGCGCCGCGCGCGCGACCCGTTGTCCCCGACGTGTACAGGATCGCTGCGGCATCCTGCGGCAATCCGGCACTGGCGCCGCGCATGTGTTCGATCTGGTCGGCCTGCTCGATCGGCGTGAGTTTCGGATGCAGCAGCAGTGCGGCACGCCGAGATTCCAGCAGCGCATAAATGGTCAGCAGTGTTTCGAGCGTGTTGACGCCGGCAACCGGCACCGGTCCAGAGCCGGCCGGCAGCGCGTCGATGCGCGGCACGACCTGCGCGGCGAGCTCGGCGAAGCTGTAGCAGCGACCGTCGACACGCAGCGCTATGCGTTCGCCTGCATCTTGTGCGGCCCCGCAGATCGACAGCGGGTCGTTCACTCGGCCGCGGCTTCGGAATGGCGGCGCGTGCGCTCAGGGCAGGCGCGGAAATCTGCGGAAGTCGGGCCGGCGCTTCTCGACATAGGCATTTCGGCCTTCCTGGCCTTCCTCGGTGAGATAGAACAGCAGCGTCGCATTGCCTGCGAGTTCCTGCAATCCGGCCTGGCCGTCACAGTCGGCATTCAGCGCGGCCTTCAGGCAGCGCAGCGCGATCGGGCTCATGGCGAGCATCTCGCGACACCACTGCACGGTCTCGGCTTCGAGCTGTTCGTACGGCACCACCGTGTTGACCAGCCCCATTTGCAGCGCCTGCTTCGCGTCGTACTGCCGGCACAGGAACCAGATTTCGCGCGCTTTTTTCTGGCCGACGATGCGCGCCATGTAGGACGCACCGTAGCCGCCGTCGAAGCTGCCGACTTTCGGACCGGTCTGGCCGAAGCGGGCGTTGTCGGCGGCGATCGTCAGATCGCAGATCATGTGCAGCACGTGACCGCCGCCGATCGCATAGCCGGCAACCATTGCGACGACCGGCTTCGGCAGCGTGCGGATCTGGCGCTGCAGGTCGAGCACGTTAAGACGCGGGATCTTGTCGCCGCCGACGTAGCCGCCCTGGCCGCGCACGCGCTGGTCGCCGCCCGAGCAGAACGCTTCCTTGCCCTGTCCGGTGAGGATGATCACGCCGATGCCTGCGTCATCGCGGGCATCGTCGAACGCCCGTTGCAGCTCTTTCACCGTCTCCGGTCGGAAGGCGTTGCGCACTTCGGGCCGGTTGATCGTGATCTTCGCGATGCCTTCATCGCACTTCTCGTAGATGATGTCGCTGAAGCCGGGAATCGCGGTCCACGCAGGAACAGGCGGCAGGGCGGTGCTCTTCATTGTCGTCTCTGCTGAGTTCGACGCGTCGGGCAAGCGGCGCGTCATCGGGTTTACGGCTCAATCCACCTTGGCGCCGGAAGCACGCACCGCCAGTCCCCAGCGTTCGGCGCTCGTGGCAATGAAGCGCGCGAACGACTCCGGCGTGGTGGCGGTTACCGGCTGAGCGCCCCGCGCCAGCAGTGCCGCCGCGAGTTCGGGGTCTTCGAGCGCCTGTCGGATCGCCGCATTGAGGCGCTGCACGATGGGCTGCGGCGTGCCGGCGGGTACGAAGACGCCGTCCCAGGCGCTCGCCTCGAAACTCGGCAGGCCGGATTCAGCAATCGTCGGCACGTCGGGCGCGCCGGGAAAGCGCTTTGCGGTCGACACTGCGAGACCGCGCACCCGGCCGGCTGCGACCTGCGGACTCGCGTTCGGCATCACCTCGATCATCATGTCGACCTGACCGCCGATCAGATCGGTCATCGCCAACGCGCCGCCGCGGTAGGGGATGTGGACGATGTCGATCCCGGCTTGCGTTTTGAAGAGTTCGCCGGCCAGATGCGACGTTGTGCCATTGCCGGCCGACGCGAAATTGAGCTTGCCCGGATGAGCGCGGGCGTATTCGATCAGCTCTGCAGTCGAGTTCACCGGCAACTTGGGGTTCACGATCAGCATCGCGGCGATCTCGGTCATCCGCGACACCGGGATGAAGTCTCTGACCGGATCGAAGGTCAGGTTGCGGTACAGGCTCGGATTGATTGCGTGTGTACCGTTGGTACCGTAAAGCAGCGTATAGCCGTCGGGCGTCGCATGCGCGACGAGTTCTGCACCGACATTGCCCCCGGCCCCCGCCTTGTTCTCGATCACGATCGGCTGGCCGAGCGCATGAGCGACCTTTGGCATGATGAGCCGCGCCAGGCTGTCGGCGCCGCCGCCGGCCGGGAACGGGCACGACGAGGTGGATCGGGTGGTCCGGGTACCCCGCCGTCTGTGGGCTCTCACCCGCGCCGCTTGGCAAGGCGGCGAGCATCGCCGCTAGACCGGCACCGAGCGCGAGCAGCGCAGGCAGGCAGACGCATCAGTCGCGTTCCGTTGCCGCGCGACAGCGCATCAGCGTCATCGCCCTGACCGTCATGACCTGCCTCGCCGCGCTGGTTCACGAACTCGTTGAAGGTCTGCACCAGGCCTCGATCGGGCTTCGAGCGGGACCGCCGGGCCTCGGTCACGGTGATACGCAGCGAGAGTTGGTCGCCCGGGCGAACCGGGGCGAGCCAGCGCAGATCGTCGATACCCGGTGAAGCGAGTCCGGCCACTCGCGGCAGGAAGCGATCGACGAGCAGTCGCATCATCAGGCTGGCGGTGTGCCATCCGCTGGCAATCACGCCACCGAGCGCGCGCGCCGCGTTGCTCTGCGGGTCGACGTGGAACGGCTGCGGGTCGAACTGGCGGCCGAACGCGATGATGTCGGCTTCGTCGACCGCAATCGGCCCGACCTGCACGGCCAGGCCCTGCGGGTAGTCCTCGAAGTAGCGCGCGTCGAGGTCGCGCGGGAGTTCGTCAGTCACTGTATGCCGAACGACGCGGGAGGGAACTGGAGCGTCGCGTCGCCCCCGGCTCGCGCCTTGTCCAGTGCCGAACGAAATTTACCGCAAGCGGCACTGCCGCCGAAGGGCGAGCGTGGATAGGGTAATCAGCGGTGCAGCCGCGCACCGCCGGGGCGACTGCGGCGGTTCAGATGATCTCGAAGTAGCGCTTCAGCTCCCAGTCGGTGACACCGTCCTGCCACTGGCGCCACTCCCACTCTCGCGTCGCGGCGAAGTGATCGACGAAGAGATCGCCGAACCAATCCCGTGCGAGATCGGAACGTCGGAAGATCTCGGTCGTCTCCTTCAGCGAGCGCGGCGCACGCGGGATGTCGTCCGAGCCCCGGTTGGTGCCGGTGATCGGTTTGGCTGTCAGTTTCAGATTCTTCTCGATGCCGTGCAGCCCCGCGGCCAGCAGTGCCGCGACCGCGAGGTAAGGATTGATGTCGGCACCAGGGCAGCGTGTCTCGAGCCGGGTGCTCTTCGGCGACCCTGGGATCACCCGGAAGCTCGCCGTTCGGTTGTCGATCGCCCAGGTTGGCTTCACCGGTGCCCAGAAGCCGTCGACCAGCCGTTTGTAGCTGTTGATCGTCGGCCAGAACATCGGCGCGAACTGCATCAGCGCGGCGACCTGCCCCGCGAGATAGCTCTCGAAGAGCTTGCTCATGCCGGCGCGGCCCTTGGCGTCGTAGAACAGATTTCTCTTGCCATCCGAGAGCGACTGGTGCAGGTGCCCGCTGCAGCCCGGATAGTGCTGGCTCCACTTTGCCATGAAGCTCGGCATGATCCCGAACTGAGCGCCAATCTCCTTGGCGCCGGTCTTGAACAGCACGCCGCGATCGGCGCACTCGAGCGCGCCGGAAAACTGGATCGCGGCTTCGTAGACGCCGGGCCCGGTCTCTGTGTGCAGGCCCTCGATCGGAACGCGGAACGCGAGCATCTGATCTATCAGCGCGCTGAAGAAGCCGCGGTTGGCGTTCGCGCGCAGCAGCGAGTAGCCGAACATGCCCGGCGTCAGCGGTGTCGGATCGACGCCCTTCTTCTGCGCCCAGGAATGCGGCGTCTCGGCGAAGTTGAACCACTCGAACTCGAGCCCGCACATCGGCGCGAAGCCGAGTTTCTCGGCGCGCGCCAGCACGCGCTTCAGCGTCTGGCGCGGGCAGATCGGATACGGCTTGCCGTCGGCGGTGACGAAGTCGCCGAGAAAGAACGGCACATGGTCGTCCCAGGGCACGCGCCGCGCGGTGCCGAGATCGAGGCGCGCCAGCGCATCCGGAAAGCCGTGCTGCCAGCCGATCACCGTCGTGTTGTCGTAGACCGAATCAGTCATGTCCCAGCCGAACACGACGTCGCAGAACCCGAATCCGCCCTCGACCGCTGAAGCGAACTTGTCGGTGTGCAGGTACTTGCCGCGCAGCACGCCGTCGATGTCGGTCACGGCCACCTTGACCTTGGTGGCGTCGCCGGCGCCGAGCGCGGTCAGCGCCGCGCGCGGATCCGGTGCGCGATCTTCTTCCTCTGGCCCATGCCCGTGTCCTCCGAAGCCGCGGCAGTGTGCAACAGCGATGCACAAAGTCCAAGCGGCAAGCCCTTGATCGGGCGGACATCCGGCCCTATCTCATGGCTCGCGCCTGCGAGCCGCTCCCTTACAATTCAAGCAATTAGCTTTTGAGACCGCCATGCCGATCTATGCCTACCGTTGTACCGAATGCGGCCACGAACTCGACGTCCTGCAGAAAATCTCCGAGGCGCCGCTGACCGACTGCCCGGCCTGTCATCGTCCGGCGCTGACGAAGAAGCTCACCGCCGCCGGTTTTCAGTTGAAGGGCAGCGGCTGGTACGTGACCGACTTCCGGGACAAGGCTTCGAAGAAGGACGCGAAGGCAGACGCCACCGGCAGCAGCGAAGCGAAGGCCGACGCCAAACCGGCCACCGAAGCCGCGCCGAAGCCCGCAGAATCCGCGTCGACCCCGCGGCCGCGCCGGCCCCAGCTCCGACTCCGACGCCGCCGCCGCGCCCCGTCCTCCGACAGTTAGCACCTCCGCGCGTTGGCCGCTGTCGCGAGCCGACGTCCCGAACGATTCCGCGCGCAAGCGCACAATTCACCGAGATCCTGCGCGCGACCCATGCTGAAAAAGTATTTCGTTGCCGGCCTGCTGATCTGGCTGCCGCTCGCGGCCACGCTGTGGGTGCTCGACTTCATCGTCTCGACGATGGATCGCACACTGCTGCTGCTGCCCCAAGGCTGGCGGCCCGATGCGCTCTTTGGGGTCCACATCCCGGGCTTCGGCCTGGTGCTTTCGGTCACGGTGCTGCTGCTGACCGGCGTGCTCGCCGCCAACTTCCTCGGGGCGCAGCTGCTGCGCGGCTGGGAAACACTGCTGAACCGCATTCCGATCGTGCGCTCGATCTATTCGAGCGTGAAGCAGGTGTCGGACACGCTGTTTTCGCAGAAGGGCCAGTCGTTCCGCCAGGTCGTGCTGATCGAGTTTCCGCAGCGAGGGCAGTGGACGATGGGATTCGTCGTCGGCGCGCCCGGCGCGCAGGTTGAATCGAAGGTCCTGACGTCACTGGTCACGGTGTACGTCCCGACCGCGCCCAACCCGACCTCCGGCTACGTGCTGATGGTGCCTCGCCGAGGAATTGAGAGAAATCGATATCAGCGTCGATGACGCGCTCAAGTTCCACGTGTCGCTCGGCGTTGTCACGCCGAGCGTGCGCTCTCAGCCGCTCGGTCCTGACGAGCGAGTCCCCGGGCCCCGCCGGTTGAGGCTCGAGCCCATCCCCTTTATCCTTCGGGCATGCCCACATTCGTCTTCGGAATCGGCCCGGCCCGCGCACTGTTTGCCGCGGTCCGAACCCGCACGTCTTGCGGGACACGCCGGCAACCGGAACTCGCCCCGAAACCGCTAGGGCCGGCGGCTGGCGACCGTGCGGCCCCGCCGTCGGATGAGCCCGACGGACAGCGCTGACGATCAGAACGAACAGCAACAGCGCGGCGTGCGCCGCGAACAACTGCGGAGCTTTCATGCGTACCGAATATGCCGGCCGGGTGGACGAAAAGTTCATCGGGCAGACCGTCACTCTCTTTGGCTGGGTACATCGTCGCCGCGACCACGGCGGCGTGATCTTCATCGATTTGCGCGACCGTGAAGGCCTGGTCCAGGTCGTCTGCGACCCGGACCGCCCAGAAGTCTTTGCGACCGCCGAAAAGGTGCGCAACGAGTACTGCCTGAGGCTGATGGGCCAGGTGCGGCGGCGGCCGGAGGGCACGATCAACGAAGGGCTGGTGTCCGGCCGCGTCGAGGTGTTGTGCACGGAACTGACAATCCTCAACGCCTCGGTGCCGGTGCCGTTCCAGCTCGATGACGACAACCTGTCGGAAACGACGCGGCTGACGCACCGCGTGCTCGACCTGCGGCGCGTGCCGATGCAGAAGAACCTGATGCTGCGCTACAAGGTGGCGATGGCGGTGCGCCGCTACCTCGACGCTGCGGGCTTCGTCGACATCGAGACGCCGATGCTGACGAAGAGCACGCCGGAGGGCGCGCGCGACTACCTCGTGCCGTCGCGCGTGCACCCGGGTGAGTTCTTCGCGCTGCCGCAGTCGCCGCAGCTCTTCAAGCAGCTGCTGATGGTCGCCGGCTTCGACCGCTACTACCAGATCGTCAAATGCTTCCGCGACGAGGACCTCAGGGCCGACCGCCAGCCGGAGTTCACGCAGATCGACGTCGAGACCTCGTTTCTCGACGAAACCGAGATCCGGGCGATGATGGAGGACATGATCCGCACCGTGTTCGACGAGGTGCTCGGTGTGAAGCTGCCGAACCCGTTCCCGGTGATGACCCACGCCGAGGCGATGACGCGCTACGGCTCCGACAAGCCCGACCTGCGCGTGACGCTCGAACTGACCGACGTCACCGACCTGATGCGCGACGTCGAGTTCAAGGTGTTCAAGGGCGCGACCGAGATGAAGGACGGCAGGGTCGTCGCGCTGCGCGTACCCGGGGGCGGCGAGATGCCGCGCTCGGAGATCGACGGCTACACCGAGTTCGTCAAGATCTACGGCGCGAAGGGGCTCGCCTACATCAAGGTCAACGAGAAGGCGAAGGGGCGCGACGGACTGCAGAGTCCGATCGTGAAGAACCTGCACGATGCGGCGCTTGGCGGCCGTGCTGCAGAAAACGGGCGCCGTCGACGGTGACGTCATCTTCTTCGGCGCTGACCGCGCGAAGATCGTCTACGACTCGCTCGGCGCGCTGCGCACCAAGATCGGCCACAGCGAGTTCGGTCGCACGCATGGGCTTTCGGCCGCAGGGCTGGAAGCCGCTCTGGGTCGTCGACTTTCCGATGTTCGAGTTCGACGAGGACGAGCAGCGCTACGTCGCCGCGCACCACCCGTTCACGAGCCCGAAGGACGGCCACGAGGACTTCCTGCAGACCGACCCGTCGAAGGCGCTCGCCAAGGCCTATGACATGGCGCTGAACGGCTGGGAGATCGGCGGCGGTTCGGTGCGGATCCACCGCGAGGACGTGCAGAGCAAGGTGTTCCGCGCGCTGAAGATCGGCGAAACGGAGGCGCGCGAGAAGTTCGGCTTCCTGCTGGATGCGCTGCAGTACGGCGCACCGCCGCACGGTGGCATCGCGTTCGGCCTCGACCGGATCGTGACGATGATGACCGGCGCCGAGTCGATCCGCGACGTCATCGCGTTCCCGAAGACCCAGCGCGCCCAGTGCCTGCTGACGAAGGCGCCGTCACCGGTGGACGAGAAGCAGCTGCGCGAACTGCACATCCGCGTTCGCGGCAACGTCCGCGCCGAGCGCACCGGCGATGGCGTCTTCGGCCCAGTCAGCGCCACACGCCGGTGAGCTGCGGCAGAAATAGGACGCGGCGAGGTCGTCGTGCTGAAGCGCCGCGGCTGTGGGCGACGGCGATCGACGAGTTGGCATCGCGATGTCGCTTTCCGGCCGCCCGGCCAGACCGCGAGCCCGGCGCAAACTGTCGGCCGGAGTTGAACGCCGGCACACAAGATCCCGCAGTCGGTGCTGGTCGTGATCCACACGCCGGCACTGGATGTGCTGCTGCTGGAACGCGCGGATCATCCGGGGTTCTGGCAGTCGGTGACCGGCAGCCTCGACGCTCCGGACGAAGACCTGCGCGCCGCCTGCGCGCGCGAGGTCGCAGAGGAAACCGGATACGACGCGGCGCCGCAACGCTTCGTCGACTGGAATCTATAGCATCGCTATCCAATCTATGCCGAGTGGCTGCATCGCTACGCGGCCGGCGTTACGCATAATACGGAGCATGTGTTCGGACTTTGTGTCGACGAGCGCTACACGCCCACACTGGCGCCGCGCGAACATCGCGCCAGCCGCTGGCTGCCGTGGCGCGACGCCGCCGACGCGTGCTTCTCGTGGACCAATGCGGCGGCGATACGTGAACTCGGGCAGCGCGCTCGCCGCTAGCGTCGCCACCGATCCTGCTGGCCGCTTGTGCAACGCCGGGCGATCCTTATGCGAGCGGCCCCGGCCCGCAGCCAATTGAACGCGGACGATGCGCAGGGCGGTTGCCTGCGGCGGCTGCAGGCCATGGACGCGCGCGTCGACGGCGCGGGCGTGCGCGACGCGCAGGCGCAGCGGGTCGACGGCTTTCCGTTCCTGCGTGCCGATCGCTACACGGTGCTCAGCGCGCCTGCCGGATCCGACACGCGCGCGCTGGCGCAGGCCAAGATCGAACGCATGGCCGCTCTGGACGCGGAGGCGCGACGCTATGAGGCCGCAAATGTGCGAGCCGACACCGATGAAGTCGCGGCGATCGACCGCTGTCGCGACCAATTGCTCGCGGCCGCGCGCCCGCAGGCCGAGAGCGCCGTTGCGCGGGCACACGCTCCGGCCGCCTACGACGATGCGTTGCGTGTTTTCGGTCTGTATCCGCTGACGCGCATTCCCTTTTCCTGGGGCGTGGCGTCGTGGCAGCAGACCACGCGCGACATCTACGCGACCCCGTTTCCCGAACTGCCGCTGAACGGCCAGCGCGTCCGCTACGTGCCGGGTGCGGCGGAGGCCGGCCCGGGCCTCGCCGGCTGGTTGCCGATGTCGCCGCGGAGCAACTGCAGTCGCTGCGTCAGCCGGCGTTGTCGGCCGAGCGCGCCTGGCAGCTGGTCCGCCAGCATGCGCCGGTCGTGGTCGTCGAGACGGCAGACGACGATGATCAGATCGGGACGCTGGCGTGGCGGATGAGCGGCGGCGATCTGTTCGTCGCTGTCGATACCGGCACGCCGATCTGCCTATGTCCGTATGGCCTGGACCGAGATCAATGGGGCGGCGGTGCCGCAGCTCGTCTATACGTTCTGGTTCGCGGCTCGTCCGGCCAGCCATCCGCTGGACTGGGTCGCTGGCCGGCTGGATGCGATCGTCTGGCGCGTGACGCTCGACAGCGCCGGCCGGCCACTGCTGTACGACTCGATCCACGCCTGCGGCTGCTTCCACATGTTCTTCCCGACCGAAAACGTGCGTGAACGCCCGGGTCCGTTCGAGCACGAGTCGGCGCTGGACGAGACGATGTTCTCGCCGCAGGTCGTGCACTCGCCGGCGCCGGCGGAACGCATCATCATCTACGTCGGCGCGCACGATCACAACATCGAGCGGGTTGCGGTCGACACCACGACGCCGGCGCCGGGCGTTGCCTACAGCCTGCTGGACGAAAACCGCGTGCGTGCGCTGCCGCTGCCGGCCGCGGCCGGCGGCGGAACGCGCAGCATCTACGGGCCTGACGGGCTGGTCCCGGGCTCCGAGCGCGCCGAACGCTTCGTCTTCTGGCCGATGGGTGTGCCGTCGGCCGGGCAGATGCGTCAATGGGGACACCATGCGACCGCATTTGTCGGCCGTCGGCATTTCGACGATCCGCGGCTGATCGACCGTTATTTCACGCTTGCTCCGGCGCTCGACTAGGCATAGTGGCGGCGATGAAGTTGCGCGTGGCGACCTACAACATCCACAAGGGCGTGATGGGCCTGCGCAAGCGCTCGCGCATCCACGACCTGCGGCTGGCGCTGCACGCGATCGATGCCGACATCTGCTTCCTGCAGGAAGTGCAGGAACGCAATGAACGGCTGGCGCGGCGCCCGGGTCACCACAACGGCACGCAGCTCGACGTGCTCTGCACCGGCAGCTACCTGCATCGCGCCTACGGCATGAACGCGGTCTATCCCCATGGACATCACGGCAATGCGATCGTCTCGCGGCACACGATCGGCCAGTACCTGAACCACGATATCTCGGATCACGTGCTCGAGAGCCGGGGCATGCTGCACGCGATATCGCACATCGAGACGTCACGCGGCCCGCGGGACATCCATCTGATCAACACGCACTTCGGTCTGATCAAGCGCAGCCGCGTGCGGCAGGCGGAATTCCTGATCGATTTCGTCCGCGGCGAGGTGCCCGCCGATGCGCCGCTGATCATCGCGGGTGACTTCAACGACTGGCAGCACGGCGTCGACGTGGTTCTGCATCGGGATCTCGACGTGGTCGAGGCGGCAGCGGACTTCAACCGTCGCCAGCAGCTGCGGCGGCGCTTCGATCGACTGCTGCCGTGGCGCAACGGCGACCGGCCGCTGGTCGCGCGCACGTACCCGAGCATGCTGCCGTGGTTGACGCCTCGACCGCATCTACGTGCGCGGCTTCCGTGTGCGCGACGTGCGCGTGCCCAAAGGCATCGAATGGGCGCAGCGCTCCGATCACATGCCGCTGATCGCAGATCTCGAGGTGGCATGACCCAGCGGGCGCGACCCCTGCGCCGGCGCCCGCAACTGCCGATCACCACCCGTCCGCTGATCTACGGCGGCAATCGCCTGCGGCTGCTCGAAGGCGGCGACGAATTTTTTCCGCTGCTGCTATCGGCGATCGATTCCGCGGCGAAGTCGGTGCGGCTCGAGACCTACATCTTCGCCGAGGACAACATCGGCGTGCGCGTGGCCGATGCGCTGGCGGCCGCGGCGGCCCGCGGCGTGGCGGTGCGCGTCGTCGTCGACGCTTACGGCACCGGTCCCTGGGCCGCGGAGCTCAGAGGCCCGGCTCGATGCTGCCGGCGCCGAACTGATGCTCTTCCGCCCGGCCCGTTGGTGGCGGCTCGAACGTCGGCTGCTGCGCCGGCTGCATCGCAAGCTGACGCTGGTCGATGACCAGCATCGCGTTCGTCGGCGGCATCAACATCATCGACGACCACCATCATCCGGATCCCGAGCCGGCGCTGCTCGGCCCGCGCTTCGACTTCGCGGTGCTCTGCCGAAGGGCCGGTGGTCGCTCCGATCGGACTCGCGATGAAGCGGCTGTGGTGGACGCTCGACCCGCGGCATGGCCCCGAACGGCCGGAAGCCCAGCCGGGCAGCGCCTACGACGAGATGCCGCCGCCGTTTCACGACGGCGCGCGCGCTGCACTGCTGCTGCGGGACAACCTGCGCAACCGCCGCACGATCGAGAGCGCCTACCTCGAGGCGATCGGATCGGCACGCCAACGGGTGGTCGTGGCCTGCGCCTACTTCCTGCCGGGCCGCGCGTTCCGCCGTGCGCTCGTCGACTGCGCGCGCCGCGGCGTGCACGTCTCGCTGCTGGTGCAGGGCCGCGTCGAGTATGCGATCCAGCACTATGCGCAGCAGGCACTGTATGCCCAGCTGCTGGAAGCCGGCATCGAGATCTACGAATACGCGAGCAGCTACCTGCATGCGAAGGTGGCTGTCGTCGATGAAACCTGGGCCACGGTCGGCTCGAGCAACATCGATCCGTACAGTCTGCTGCTCGCGCGTGAAGCCAATCTGGTCGTGTTCGACGCACGCTTTGCACGAAAACTGCACGATGCCTTGCAGCGCGCGATCGCACTGCACTCGAGTCGGGTGCATCCTGAGGATTTCGCCGGTCGCGGCGTCTTGCGGCGTGTGCTCAACTGGTTCGCGTACGGCTTCGTGCGCTTCGGCGCCATCGCGCTCGCCGGCGGACGCGACTACTGAAGCGGACGCGGCCGTCGCGTGAGCGGCGTGCTGACTGCCTCGCAGGCACGGCAGTCTGCGACTGCGGCGACAATGACGTGCCGCTGCAGATCGCCGGTGCAGCGACGGCTGCAGGCGCGATGAGCATGGAGCTGCATCTGGACGCTTACCTCTTCTATCCGGTTGTTGTCCAGGCTGTTGCCGGTCTCGTACTGTTGTCGGCAACGTTTGACCCCATGACTGCACCATGATCGCGAACGGGGATCTCGTCTGTCGCCGTCCGGAGGGTCTGTACTGCCCGGCCGGCGACTTCTACATCGATCCGTGGAAACCCGTTGCGAAGGCGGTGATCACGCATGCCCACGGCGATCACGCCCGCCCGGGCCACGCGGACTACCTCGCCGCCGAGGATGCGCGCGAAGTGCTGCGCACGCGCCTTGGCGCGATCCGCCTGCAGACGGTTCGCTACGGCGAGGCGCTCGACGTCAACGGCGTCCGCGTCTCGCTGCATCCGGCCGGCCACGTGCTGGGTTCGGCACAGGTGCGCATCGAACACCGGGGCAGCACTTGGGTCGTCAGCGGCGACTACAAGACCGGCCCGGATGCGACCTGCGCCGCGTTCGAGCCGGTGCGCTGCGATGTGTTCATCAGCGAGTCGACGTTCGGCCTGCCGATCTACCGCTGGGCGCCGCAGGAAGATGTCTTCGCCGAGATCAATGGCTGGTGGGCCGGCAATGCAGCCGAGGCGCGAACCTCGGTGCTCTTCTGCTACGCCTTCGGCAAGGCGCAGCGCATCCTCAGCGGCGTCGATGCGTCGATCGGTCCGATCGTCGTGCACGGCGCGGTCGACCCGCTGAACCGCGCCTATCGCGCGAGCGGCGTCGCGCTGCCGGCCACCCGGCTCGTGGCCGAGACGCCGCGCGCCGACCTCGCGCGCGCGCTGGTGCTGGCGCCGCCGTCGGCGGCGGGTTCGCCGTGGCTGCGCCGCTTCGGCGACTATTCCGACGGGTTCGCGTCCGGCTGGATGCAGGTCCGCGGCGCGCGCCGGCGCCGCGCGCTCGATCGCGGGTTCGTGCTGTCCGATCACGCGGACTGGCCGGGACTGCAGTCCGCGATCGATGCGACCGCTGCCCGGCGCGTGATCGTCACGCACGGGCAGATCGCGCCGATGGTGCGCTGGCTGCGTGAGCGCGGCCTCGAGGCCGAGGCATTCGCCACCGAATTCGGCGACGAGAATGCCGAGGAGGCGATGGAAGCGGCGCCATCCGGCCAAGAACACGACACGAGCAACGAAGGGGGTCAGGGGGATGACGATCGCACTGAATGAACTGTGGACCGGTGTCGCCGCACTGATAACGATCCTGCTCGGCGTGCGCATCAATCGCGCGGTGCCCGGTGCTGGCGCCGTACAGCATCCCGCCGGCGGTGAGCGGCGGCCTGACGATCGCGATCACGCTCGCCATACGTGAGCGCCGGCATTCGGTTTCAAGGTGACGTTCGCCGATACGCTGCGCAATGCGTTGCTGCTGATCTTCTTTGCCGCGCTCGGGCTGACGGCGCAGATTCGTCGGCGCGTTGAAGTCCGGCGGGTGCGGTGGTCGGCCGATGTGTGCGCTGATCGGCGCTGCTGGCGGTTCGCTGCAGTCGGCAGCCGGCGTGCGCGATCGCGACGGCGTTCGGCCAGCCGCCTGCGCTCGGCGTCTTTCTCGGCAGCGTGCCTTTCCTCGGCGGGCACGGCACGACGGTTGCATGGGCGAGGCGGAAGCAAGCGGTGCACCTGCCGCATGCACTGGAAATCGGCATGGTCTGCGCGACGTTCGGACTGGTCGGCGGCGCGCTGGTTTCGGGCGTCGTCGGGACGCTGGCTCGCGCAGCGCACGCGCGGGCGCACGCCGGGCGCAGCAATCGCGCAACACGGATCGACGAGCCGAGTGGCCGCAGGAACCGTTCGATTCGGATCGCTGGATCATCGGTGCTGCTGTGGCTGGCGCTTAGCGATCGGGCTCGGACTCGCCGCGCGACCGATCGCCAGTGCTGCGCTTGGGGACGACGATTCCGGCGTTCCTCGCCGTGCTGCTGGCTGCGGTCATGGTGACCAACGTCTGCGATCTGTTCGCGCGGCTGCGGATCGATCTCGTCGGCGCGGACCTAGTCGGCACTCTGGCGCTGCGCGTGTTTCTGGCGATCGCGATGCTCGGCCTGCACCTGGCCGACGGTCGGCGACGCGCTCGGACTGATCGCCGCGGCGGCGGCCGCACAGATCGCGCTGACGGCGACCCTGATCGCGACGCTGTTGGTATACCCGCTGCTGAAGGGTCGCGACGGCGCGATCGGCGCGGCCGGCTTCGTCGGCTTCGGGCTGGGGGCGATGCCGGTGGGGCTGGCGGCGATGAAGCGGCTGGTGCTGAGGTACGGCGACGCGCCGCGCGCTTTCCTCGTGATCACGCTCGCCGCCTCGCTCTTTACGGACACGGCAAATGCGCTGATCGTGCAGACGCTGCTGACGCGGTTCGCCCGGTAGAGGTCGGATGCGCGAGTTCGTCGAGCTGTTCAATGCACTCGATACCTCGACCTCCACCGCAGCGAAGGTCGCCGCGCTGCGTCGTTACCTGGCGGCCGCCAGCGACCGTGACGCCGCTTGGGCCGTGTATTTCCTCGCCGGCGGCAAGCCGCGACAATCGGTCGGATCACGTGCGCTGCGCGATTACGCGATCGCAGCGAGCGGTGTGCCGGAGTGGCTCTTCGACGAGTCTTACGACGCGGTCGGCGATCTGGCCGAAACAATCGCTCTGTTGCTGCCACCACCGACGCGCACATCGAGCGGCCCGCTGGCCGAGTGGATCGAGGAGCGGCTGCTGCCGCTGCGCGGACGGCCTCCCGACGAGGTCGCCGCAGCGCTGCACGCCGCTTTCGATCAGCTCGACACGCGCGAGCGCTTCGTCTTTGTCAAGCTGATCGGCGGCGGCTTCCGCGTTGGCGTGTCGAAACTGCTGGTGATCCGCGCGCTGGCCGAACATGCGCAGCTCGACGCCAAGATCATCGCCCAGCGGATGATGGGCTACACCGACAATACGGTGCGTCCGGAACCGGCGCGCTATCGCGCACTGATCGCGCGCGATGACGCCGGTGCCGCGGCGGCACATCCGTTTCCGTTCTTCCTCGCGCACCCGCTGCAGATTCCGCTGTCGGAATTCGAGCGCGAGCTCGGCACTCCGGACCACTGGCAGATCGAATGGAAGTACGACGGCATTCGCGCGCAGCTGGTCCGGCGCGACGGCCGCAGCTGGCTGTGGTCGCGCGGCGAAGAGCTGATCGGCGAAGCCTTTCCCGATGTGGTCGATGCCTTCGCAGGCCTCGACGACGGTACGGTACTGGACGGCGAGGTCGTCGTATGGCGCGAGGACCGTCCGGCACCGTTCGCGCAGCTGCAGCGCAGGATCGCTCGCAAGCGACTCACGGCAAAGTTGCTGCAGGACGCGCCGGCGCGCCTGATCGCATTCGACCTGATCGAGTTCGGCGGCGCGGACTGGCGCGGTCGGCCGCAGCACGAACGGCGCGCGGCGCTCGAGGCTTTGGCGGGTCGTCATGGCTTCACCGTGGCGCCCTTGGTCAGCGGCTCGAGCTGGGACGAGCTGGCGCGCCTGCGTGGCGAGTCCCGGGTGCGCGCCGTCGAAGGGCTGATGCTGAAACACCGCGATGCGATCTATCGCGTCGGCCGGACCCGGGATCCGGGCGGCGCGCATTGGTGGAAATGGAAGATCGACCCCTATGCCGTCGACGCGGTGCTGGTCTATGCGCAGCCGGGCCATGGCCGGCGCGCCAGCCTCTTCACCGACTACACGTTCGCGGTGTGGGACCGTCCGCCAAACGGTGCGGCCGAGGCGCAGGCCTACATCGGCGCACTGCTCGCGGGCGAGTCGCCCGCCGACGCGCAGTCCCGCGGACTGCCGGTGCTCGTGCCGTTCGCCAAGGCTTATTCGGGTCTGACCGATGCGGAGATCCGCCAGGTGGATGCGACCGTCCGTCACAGCACGATCGAGCGCTTCGGGCCGGTCCGCAGCTTGGTGCCCTCGATGGTTTTTGAACTCGGCTTCGAAGGTATCCAGCGAAGTCCGCGCCACCGCAGCGGAATCGCGGTCCGATTTCCTCGCATGCTGCGCTGGCGCAGCGACAAACCGCTGCATGAGGCCGACACGCTTGCTGCGCTCGAGGGATTGCTCGAACCGGGCGAGCCATTGAACCCGGATATTCGGTGACGGAGCAGCCAATACCCGTTTATGTGAAGATGCTTCGGCCGGGTCGCGGCCGCCGCGAGATACCCGGCAGGTGGCTGCATCCGGCGCCGGACGGGCGGCAAACCAGGGGCGCGCCCGTTCGCGCTGTCGCGGGTAAACTGCGCGCTGCTTTGCCTTTCCGCAAAGCGCTTCTCAATTTCCTGGAGACGAGCCGATGAAACGCATCATCGTTGCTGTTGCCACGCTGCTCTTCGCGGCCGGTGCGTGGGCCATGCACTGTCCGGCCGACATGAAAAAGATCGACGACGCGCTGGCCAAGAACCCCAAGCTGACCGAGGCGCAGATGGCCGACGTCAAGAAATACCGGGCCGAAGGCGAAGCGCTGCACAAGGCCGGCAAGCACCAGGAGTCGGTCGACACTCTCGGCAAGGCGATGAAGATCCTCAACGTCCAGTAGTTCTGCTTCGCACCGATACGCCGCCTGCGGGCGGCGTTTCTTTTTTGGTTCGCGTTGTCCGCGCCTGCGCCGGTGTTTTCGCTGAATCCTTCGATTCCTACCGAACGACAAGTCGCTCCTCGGTGAACGAGCGCTTCCGCGGCCTTCCTCCAGGCTCCAATGTCGGCACGCAGCTGCGCGCACGGCGCGCCCGACTCGCACGCGAAGCGAAGGCACGCCTCGCCGCCGAAGCGGACGCGGCCGGGCCGATACTGACAGCGCGCGCCGAGCAGCGTCTACCGCCTGCTGGCCCGCCCGACGCCGTTCGCCTTCCCGCTGATGGTCGAGCGGCTCCGTGAACAGGTGACCACCGAGAAGCTCTCGGCGAGGATCGAGCGCATGCTCGCCGAACTCGAGGCGGCGGCGCGCTAAGTGACACCAGATGTTGTGTCTCAAGCGGCGCGTTGCCCACATCTAGTACACCTTTCGTGGGGCGCGCTGACGGTCATACAGCACGTCCTCAGAGGGAAAACAGCGTTGTGATGGTGCAATTTCCCTCTGAAAACTTGATATTTCCTCTTGTAATTCGGCGCGTTTCCTCTAGGATCGCGCTCACCCAACGAGAGCGCTCTTGTGATTTCCTCGAGAACGCTGTCGCTGTGGCATCCGAAAACCTCTGAGGAGAAGTCGATGGCAATGAAGAAGGCGAAGAAAGCTGCGAAGAAGTCGGCCAAGAAGGCGCCGGCCAAGAAGGCCGCGAAGAAGACCGCGAAGAAGACCGCGAAGAAAGCTGCCCCGAAAAAGGCCGCGAAGAAGAAGGTCGCGCGTAAGCCGAATGCGGCATTCATGAGGCCGCTGATGCCGACCGGCCCGCTCGCCGCGATCGTCGGCTCGACGCCGATGCCGCGCACCGAAGTGACGAGCAAGATCTGGGCGTACATCAAGAAGAACAAGCTACAAGACGCCGTCAATCGTCGCATGATCAACGCCGACGACAAGCTCAAGGCGCTGTTCGGCAAGGCCCAGGCCTCGATGTTCGAGCTGACCAAGTACGTCAGCAAGCACCTGAAGTAGTCGCCACGCGGGCTTCGCCCGCGGCCGATTTGATCGCCCGGTGCCGCACGGTCGGCCCCGGGCGATTTTCGTTAGGGCCCGATGCGGGTCAGCGCCTCCGCGACAAGCGGTGCCGTTTCAATCCGGTTGGTCCGATGCGGCACCGTATCGGAGCTGATAAAGCTGGTGACTCCGGACTTCTCGATCAGTGACCCTGCGTCGCCGACCAGCAGCGCGTGCGTCACCGCGACGTCGACCCTTTGCGCACCGGCGGCGAGCGCTGCACGCGCCACCGCGGCGATCGTGTGGCCGGTGCTCGCGACGTCGTCGACGATGACGACACGCTCGCCCGCCAGCGATATGCGCGGCAGTTCCACATCGACGTCGTGGTCGCCGTGGCGGCACTTGCGGCAGGTGCTCGCCGGGCAGCCTGCCGCGTCGGCCGCAGCGCGCACCCACGGTTCGGACTCGGCATCGGGACCGAGCATCAGCGTGCAGGCGCCGCGCATTGCGCGGCCGATCAGCGGCGCGGCTGACAGCGCGACCGCGGCCTGCACCGGAACGGCTTGGTGCAGCGCACGGACACGATGCAAGTGAGGATCGATCGTCAGCACCGCGTCGAAAAGTCCGGCGAGCCAGTCTCCGATGATGCGCTGGCTGACCGCCTCGCCTGGCGCGAAGGCCGCGTCCTGCCGCATGTAACCGAGGTAGGGCGCCACCAGCGTGAGGTGACGCACACCGAGGTCACGCGCACAGCGTGCCGCCAGCAACAGCTCCACCAGTTTCTCGTTCGGCCGATACAGCGAACGCAGCAGAACGACGCGCGCGGGCAGCGCGACCGGCAGGCGCAGCTTAAGTTCTCCGTCCGGAAAGCGATGGCGGTCGATCAGCGCCGGACGCAGACCCGCGGCCAGCCCGAGTCGTGCCGCGTAGTCGTGTTCGTCGTCGAAGTGCAGCAGCATCCGGGTTCCGCGAGATCATCGGGCCAGCATGGTCGCTGGCTGTGGTGGCGTGAGATCTCCGTAATGCAGCATGTGGTGTGCCGCAACGATCGGCACGGCCGGCCCAGAAGTGCAGGACATTGGCCGTTCATCGCTTGCAGTCCAGTTACCGGCAGGCAGCCGGAGATTTCGCACGCTCATCTGTCGAGCCAGGCTAGGCGGGTATCGGTCGCTCGCCCAGCGAGGATGACAAACGGCTGATCTGCTGGCCGCGGATCATCCTGCGCTCAGGCGCGGCGACGGGATGCCGCGTTATCGAGCTTCGCTCAGCGCGCAACTCAAGGCCGAATTGCGCGGCAATGGCGTCGCAATGCGCCGTCGACACGTCGGTGGGACGCTGGCATGCTCAAGCAGCGTCCGGAGTTTTCATGGCCTGGCAGACCGTAGAGACGATCCCGATCAGCGTCGCAGCGTCGATCGCGCCACAGCGTGCCGATGCGGTGCGCGCCGCGCTGCTCAACCGCGCTCTGCCGCTGGCGCGCATGGTCTATGGCCGTGCCGAGCCTTTGGCGACAGCGTCGCTGGTTGCCGATGGCGCGACGCTGGCGCTCTTGACGGCGGCGCACGTTTTCGAACATGTCGCAACGGGCGATCTGGTCGTGCCGCTACCGCGCGAGGGTGCCTGGGCCTGCCTGCGATCAGCGCGGGCGCGGGTCATCGCAGATCCGGACCGCGACATCGCGCTGATCATCATCGGCGATGCCGCGGTCGCGCGTCGCCTGCGCGCGAACTGGACGCCGGTCGAGCCGTCGCAGCTGCACTTCGAACCCCGTGATGACCGCGCAACGCGGCTGTACGTCGTGGCCGGCTATCCGGTATCGCAGGCCCGCCGCTTCGAGGGCTCGATCTACATGAAGCCGGTGGTGCTGTTCACCACGCGCGGTCGACGACGAATGCCTGGCCTACGCGCGGACGGCGACGCGCATTGACGGGCTCGACATCCACACGCCAGAGCTCGACGGCGTTTCGGGTGCACTCGTCTGGGCGGTCGACGAAGACAGCATGCACCACGACTGCCTGCTGCGCGGGGCTGCGGTGCAAGTGGCGTTCATGCACGGCCGGTACGTACGCACCGTGTCGCTGCGATGTGCACCCGCGCTTTTCGGCCGGCTGCGCGGGCACTGAGCCGACACGCGCGCCGGCCGACTTTACCCAATCACGTCGAACGTCACCTGCGGGCTAGGATCCTCGTAGCTTCCGCTGGGCGGAGCGAGCGCCTGGGCTGGCTGCGCGTCGACTTCAACCGGCGCCGGCATCAGCTCGAAGACTTCGGTAGACGCGAGCGTCAGCGCTACGTCAGTCAGCTGACGCGGTGCTTCGGCGATCGCAAACGCCCCCGCGATGGCGATCGTGATGACGAATGCGCCGAAGAGCGCGGTCCCGATCGCGCGTCTGGCTGCCGGACGACCTTCGTCCGGCCGGGGCATTTCAGGTTCGTGACTCATTTCGGATCCCCTGATCAGCCCGGCACCCGGCCGGGCATCGATGCGCAATGCATCGAACGATCCGGACTTTATGGAAGACCGCAGTCGGCGCCGACGGAGGATGCAGTGCCTGCGTTGTCGATTATTCGACAGCGCGAGCAGAACTGCGCCGCCTAGTGATGTGCCCAGCGCGAGTACCGGGGCAAACTGGCCTGCAGGAATGCCATCTGATCGGCCAGGATGCGGCGGTTGCTGAGGATGAAGCCTTCGTTGCGGCACACCGCATAGGGGACGTACAGCAGCGGCATGTGCGCTTCCTCGGGTCGCCGGTTGCCCTTGCGCGTGTTGCACGAACGACAGGCGGTGACGACATTGGTCCAGTCGTGACGCCCGCCGCGCGACACCGGCAGGATGTGCTCGACGGTCAGGTCGAGTTCCACGAAGTGGCTGCCGCAGTAGGCGCAGACATTGCGGTCGCGCACGAACAGTCGATGCTTGGTGAGACCGACGTGCGCGTGACCAAACGGAATGCGGTGCTTGCCGCGGATCATCACAATCGAACTCGTGATGAATTCGGACCGCAGGCCGGTTCTTTCTTGCGTGCCACCGGCCATGCCGAAGAGGTTGTCGCCAAGCTCAGTGACGACCTTGCCGGACGCGTAGTAGCGTGCAGCGCGCTGCATCAACGCCCAGCGGACCGGTTGGCCCTGGGAGTCGACGATCAGGATCTTCGGTACGTACTCCGGCGCATAAGCCATGGTGGCACGGATTGTGCCACGCGCCCTGTCGGGCCGCTGCGCCTACGGTCGCGGCCTCCAGTCGCCGGGCCGGAATGGAATCTGGCTGCCGTCGCCCAGGACGACCACCGGACCGGGTTCGGTGGAGGTGCGCAGCACCGTCAGGCGGCCCGGCGCGCCGTCGCTGCGATGCTGCAACTCGTCGCCCTCGTGCAGTCCGAGCCGCATCAACTCGCGCAGCACGTCCAGAACCTTGCGCTCGTGCGAGATGCGGTCCAGTTTGTCCTGCAGGGACAGTGGTGTGCCGGACTGGGGTGCTGCGGGATCCATCGTGCGGCCAAGACGTCGCCGCATTGTCGGCGCGCCGCCACAGGCGCGGAATTCGGTCAAACCCGGGGCGCGGTTTCAGCGCCCGCGGTCACTGCCGTCGCGCAGGCGCCAGGGATCCATTCCGGTTTCAGTGCGCTTCACGGTGCCGGCCGGATCGAAATAAACGAACATCGCCGCGTACCAGCCGGCCGAGTCGAAGTAGCGATACATGAAGGCGGTCTCGTCCTTCATCGGAAACGCATAGACGTACGCCGGCGGGCCGAAACTCGCGCAGCACGTCGGCGCGCGTGTCGGCGCCGCTGCGGATTTGCGCGAACGCCGTGTCGCTCATCATCTGCTCGGACGCGGACGACGCGTCCCTGCGGATTGACGTCGATGTTCCAGACGGACTGGTTGAACGGCTGGCCCGAGTACTGCAGCCGCTTGCCGCCAGTCGGGCAGCGGATACGACGGCGGTCGGCCGACCTGCCGACGACAGGACCGCGGACTCCGCGTCGCCCGGTTTGACGGACCCCGCCAGGCGTGCCGCAGGCGGCTGAGTGCGAAAAGAAGTGTGGTGATGAGCAGGACGCGAGGGACCATCTGCACAACTCCTATCGCTACGACTACGCTGGCGCAATTTTACGTAAAGGGAGGCCGCGATGAAATGGCTCAAGCGCGTCGTTTTAACCCTTGTCGCGCTGGTGGCACTGGTGTTGATCGTCGGCATGATGCTGCCTTCAGGATTCAAGGTTCAGCGCTCGATCACGGTCGCAGCTCCCGCGGAAAAGATCTATCCGCTGCTCGCCGATCCGCGCGAGTGGAAGCGTTGGGCGATATGGAATCAGCGTGACCCCGCAATGCAGATCCAGTATTCGGGTGCGGCGGAAGGCACCGGCGCGAAATGGAGCTGGCAGAGCAAGACCGAGGGCAACGGCGCGATGGAGTTCACCGCCGCCGTGCCGCACAAGCACGTCGACTACGCGCTCTCGTTTCCCGATGTCGGCATGTCCTCGCGTGGAGTTCTGCTGCTCGCTCCCGATGGCGGCGGCACGCGCGTCACCTGGACGAACGAGGGCGATATGGGGAGCAGTCCAATTAACCGCTATTTCGGCCTCGTCATGGACCCGATGATCGGCCCCGACTTCGAGGCCGGACTGCGCAACCTGAAGGCATTGGCCGAACGGAGTTGATGCGGCGCGCTCTGTCCGCGGCGGAACGACCCCTCGCCGACCGCCGCGCACAATGATGACCCTTGCGACGCGGGCGCTGGTCACGACGACCGCGATCCAGGCGGCCGCAGCGTGCGCAGCGCTGACGATTCCGGCGATTGCACCTGTCGTCGCCGCTGACCTCGGTGTGCCGGCCTCGATGGTCGGTACCTACATCTCACTGCTGTATGTCGGCGCCTCCACCGCCGCGCTTGCCGGTGGTGGCGTGGTCCTGCGCTACGGCGCGCTGCGATTATCACAAGCGTGCCTGCTCGCCTGCGCGGCCGGGCTCGTGCTGATGCTGGCGGTCGGCCGCGATGCCGGGGCGCTCGGATTCACCACGATCGCCTTGTCGGCGCTCGTAATCGGCGTCGGCTATGGCCCAATCACGCCGGCATCGAGCCACGTGCTCGCCAAAACGACCTCGCCCGAGAACATGGCACTGGTGTTCTCGATCAAGCAGACCGGTGTGCCCGCGGGCACCGCGCTCGCCGGCTTGCTGGTGCCACCGCTGACAATCGCGTTCGGCTGGCACAGCGCGGTCGCCCTGCTTGCGGTCGGATGTATCGCCGTCGCGTTCGCAGCCCAGCCACTGCGCGCTCCACTCGATGCAGATCGAGATCGCAGCGCGCGCTTGTCGCCGGCGGCCCTGGTTAGCGGGCTCGCACTGGTCGCGCAATCGCCGGCATTGCGCACGATGGCACTCGTCTCGTTCGTTTATGCCGGAATGCAGATGTCAGTGTCCGGATTCATCGTCAGCTATCTGCACGGCGAAGTCGGACTCGGGCTGGTCGCGGCCGGCACCGCGTTGACGGTTGCAAATGTCGCCGGCGTAATCGCCCGTATCAGCTGGGGTTCGATATCCGATCGGTCCGGTGCGCCGCGTGCCACACTCGCCTGGATTGGCTACCTGATGGCGGCAGCATCGGCGGCAGCGGCTTTCTTCACTGCCGCCTGGCCGATGTTTGCGCTGCTCGCAGTGTCCGCGGCGCTCGGCGCGACCGCGATCGGATGGAACGGTGTCTACCTGTCCGAAGTGGCTCGGCTCGCGCCGCCGGGAGAAGCCGGGCGCGCCACTGGAGGCTGTCTGTTCTTCACGTTTGTCGGCGTGGTCGTGCTGCCGTTCCTGTTTGGCTGGCTGCAGCGGTCGACTGGCAGCTACGCCACCTGCTTTCTCGCTGCGGCGGTCGTTTCTGCGGTTGTCGCTTCGGTGCTGATGCTGAGCGGCCGTCGCTCCGGCGCGTGACGCGTGTGCCGGCGCGCGCACGAGTCAGTCGTGCCGCGCGTGCGATGATGAGTGGATGAAGCGCCTTGTGCTCGCGTTTGCCGGCCCGCCCACGATTGCGCTTGCCGCGGGTGCGCTGTTCGGCCCTTTTCGGGTCGATGTGCCGGCGCGTGGTTTCGAGGAGCACTGCGTCAAGCTGGAATCCGGCGAGGCCGTGCACTACCGCTTCCGCGCCAGCGGCGAAGTCGACTTCAACATCCACTATCACCGCGGCAGCGAAGTTCTTTATCCGGTTCGAACCCCGTCGACAGTCGTGGCGGATGGGGAATTCAAGGCGCCGCTGTCAGATACCTATTGCCTGATGTGGGAGCGCAAGCGCGAGGGCTCGGTGCGGATCGACGGTGCGGTCGATCGGCTGCCGCGCTGAGCGCCGGTCAGTACTGCGGGCTCCTGCCGGCGCGTCGATAGACTGCCGCAATGGCCGACGAAACCGAACTGAAGCTCCATCTTCCTGCGACGGCGGTAGACGCGCTCGCGCAGCGCAAGCCCCTTGGCTCCGCCGTTGCTCGCAGGCAAAGACTCGACGCGATTTACCTTGATACGGCCGATCGCCTGCTGCAGCGAAATGCAATGGCGCTGCGCCTGCGGCGCTCCGGTCGCCGGTGGGTGCAGACGCTGAAGTCCGACGGTAAAGCCGCCGGCGGACTCTCCGTGCGCGGTGAGTGGGAAACGCCGGCCAGAATGCGCGGCGGTCGGCCGCACGTCGACCTCGCAGCGCTGGCCGACACGCCGCTGCCCGCGTTGCTCAGTGGGCGACGTGGCGCCCGCGCTCTGGTCCCCGTGTTCCGCACGCGCTTCACCCGGGACGCTCTAACGCTGACTCGCGGTCGCAGTCTGATCGAAGTCGCAATTGATCGCGGGCGTATCGAGGCGTTGAACGCGCGGCCACGTCGCTACGACGAGTTGAGCGAAGTCGAGCTCGAATTGAAGCAGGGGCGGGCGCAGGACCTCTTCGCGCTCGCGCTTGCGACTGGTGGGCCGGGGTCGAAATGCGCTGCCGCTCATTCCGTTGCCGCTCAGCAAGGCCGAGCGCGGGTATCTGCTCGCCGACGACGAAAAAGGTAGCTCCGCAGAAGGCCGCTGCCCGCGGCTTTGTGGCCGGGCTCGCCGCAGATCAGTCTGCCGGCACCGCGTTGCGCGTGATCATGGCGCACGGCCTGTCGGTGCTGCTTGCCAACACCGAAGCGATGCAGCGCAGTCCGGACGATGAGTACATCCACCAGGCCCGCGTTGCGCTGCGCCGGATGCGATCGGCGCTGCGGCTGCTCGATCGCAAGCACGACGACTTCCCGCAGGCGCTGGCCGAAGAGCTGCGCTGGGTCGGGACCGTGCTCGGCGCCGCGCGCGATGCCGATGTGCTGCGCACAGCACGCTGCCGGCGCTCGTGGCAGCAACACCGACGGCACAGCGAGGCGCGCTTTCGACGCTCGTGACACGCGCCGACATGCGACGCGAAGCGACCCATGCCACGGTCCTTGCCGCGCTACGCAAGCCGCGCTATGCGCAGCTGACGCTGCGGCTGCAGGCCTGGACCTTGAGTGCACCGCCCGACGGACGCACGTTGCGGCAACTGGCCGCAAAGATGCTCGACAAGGCGCACCGGCGCCTGTTCGAGCAGGCAAGCTTCTTCGCGGCGCTTCCGCCCGAGAGGCGGCACCAGGTCCGAATCCTGGCCAAGCGCCTGCGCTACGCGCTCGATGTGTTCTCAGTCGCGCTGCCCGCGAAGGCGACCGAAAGCTATACCGACGCGCTCTCCGAATCTTCAGGACGTGCTCGGCGAAATGAACGATCTTGCGGTCGCGCGTACATCACTGGCATCTCTTTCCGGCAGCGACGCGCTGGAACGCAGCCTGAGTGACCCGATCGAGCGGCGCGAGCGTAACCTCCTGGTTGAGGCCGAGAGACGCCTGCTGGCGCTCGCGGAAAGCAAGGTGCCGTGGGACTGAGTTGAGTGTTTCAGCGCATGCGCTGCGCACCCACATCGACGTTCACAGTCCCGCGCACGGGCACCTCGAACTCGGCGCGCCCGTCGCCTGCGAGCGTCCAGGGCAGCGGCAGGTTGTCGGACATCACCGTGATGACGTGAGGGCCGGAGGCCACGGCGGGAAATTCGAATCTCCCCTGAGCGTCGGTGCGCGTGGAATAGCGTCCGTCCAGCAACACGGTGACGTTGGCTGCGCCCAGCTCGCCGGCCTCGAATCGACCGCTGTCGTTGGCGTCGAGGAACACCATTCCGGCAATGCGCCCCGCACCCGTCCCTGGCGGGCCGCCGAGCGGCGCACCGAGGCTGCCTGCACGCGTCGCGAATCGAAGGATGAGAAACGCACCGGTGTCGTCGAAGCGCCGTGTCGGCACTAGTTGGTCGAGCGGCGATGAGATCGTCAGCGGCTCGCGGGTCGACGCCAGGCTGCGGTAAGCGGTGGCGATCAGCTGCAACTGCGGAAGGATCGCCCACGTAAGCACGATGCTGCCGGTCGTGCTCGTTGGCCGCGCGTCATCGTAGGTACGCAGATACTGCAGGTCGAGATCGAGCGCGAGATTGCGCGCGATATCGCCGCCGCCGTAGACGGAAAGAAGCAGCTGCCTTGAGTCGCCGATGCGGTCGTCGTGAAGCGGCCGACGCCGATCGTCGCGTCGAGCCGCGTGCCCGCCGGCGTGTTCCAGGTCTGGTTGAAGTTGAGCAGTGTCTCCTGCCGCTCGCCGCTTCGGCGTAGTTGAGCTGCGTACGCTCGGTCAGCACGCGCCATGTGTTCTCGACGTAGGTCAAGCCCTGCCAGGCCGTTGAATCGGTGAGCAGCACGTTTGCGCCGACGCCGGCGCCGAGGTCGCGATAGAACTGGTAGCGCACGCCGCCGTTGAGATACGTCGACGGCTGTGCGGCATCGCTGTTCACCGGAGCCGTGTACTCGGCACCGGCGTTCCAGAGCCATCGCGGACCCGAATAGAACACGCGGTAGTAACCGCCGCGTGCGTCGTTCGCCACGGCTGGTCGCCCCACGCGCAGGCCCTGCTCGAGCCAGTACAGCCCGAACGATTGCGCGTAGCGGCCCGACTGCACGAGGCCGTCGAACCAGGCGCCGCGGTGTGACGGCGTCAGTGTGCTCTCCGTTTGAAGCACATTGAACCGATAGCGGCTGGCCGCACTGGCGCGACGTGGCGAACGCGAACGACCGCGTGCTGAACTGCTGCGCGTCAGGCGAGTTCTGGAACGCGCTGGTCACATCGCTCGCGCCCGCATACTGGAATCCCGCGGTCACCAGGCCGCCATCGGTCCACTGCGCGCCGAGGTTCGTGATCGCGCGACCGAGCCTGCGGAACTCCGGAACGTATGCGCCGACATATACGCCCGGTTCCCCATAACCCGCAGCGAGCATCATGCCCTGAGGGCCGCGCCACTCGGTCAACGCGCCGACCATCGGCGTGGTGGGCAAAAGATGCGCGGCTGAAAACGCACGAGATCGATCGCGGGCGTATTGAGCATTCCAAGCGCATCGCTCGCGCGCCAGCCATCGTCGAACGGCATGTCGCGCTGCCAAAGCGTCGCAAGGGACGTGGTCGTTGCCGTTCGTGAATAGGCCATCGAACGAGAACGAGCCGTACTGCGGTGTGCCGAGGAACCCACCAACGCCGACGCCCCGATTGGCTGGGGCGTCAGGTCATCGCGCCGTTGCTGCGACCAGAGGCCATCGAGCTGCAGTTCGCGCGGAGACCCTCGGCGTCGTCGAGCGGCGTCAACCCGCCTCCGACAAATCCGGCTCGAAGCTCGCCGTCTTCGATCAGGCGGTCCTCATACACCGGAGCGTTGTCGTTGGCGGTGCCGTTGCCGTTCTGGCTGCCGTTACCGCCGCCTGCGCGGCCGCCGTTCGTCGCGCTGTTGCTCTGAGCGAAGCCGGGCGCGCTGACCAGTGCGAGGACTATGGCGAGCAGCTTCGCCATGGCCGGCGCTCGCATCGGTTCGTCAGTCGAACCGATGCTCGAACGGCAAGCGGCCACCTTCCCACTCGAGCGTCCCGCGGATCGTGACTGGCAGCTGAACGTTCGCCTGCGCATCGCGATTGTCGCTCGCGATCAGCGCGACGGCGCGCGTTTCGCTCGGAAGTATCGGGAATGACGAGGGCGTGAAGTCGAGTCTGCGGCCACTGGCGTTGGTGCCGTTGAGGAAACCGGAGACGCGCCCGTGGGCGTTGCCGCTGTTGCGAACAACACGGCGGGCACGCGACGACCGTCGATCTGGGCGAAACCACTCTTGACGACCTCGAGTCGAGGGCTGGCGTCACCCACGGCGAGGTACACGACGATGGCGATGCGTCCCTTGACCGGCAGGCGAAAGCCTTCGCCGAGGTGACGGCCGGTTCGTCGCCTTCGACGAGCAACGCGAAGCGGCATTCGCCGACGGGCGCATCGGCCGGCGGCGTGACTTCGAAGCGATAGCGCAGCCGCGCCACCGGGCAGCGTGGCTTTGCTGCGCTCGATTGCGACCGACGGCCGGCAACTGTTCGGCTGCAGCTCGTCGAAGATCGAGATCTGGCCCTGCTCCGTGAGGGTCCAGTCGGCCGTGCGGAACACGTACGTCGCGGAAGCTGCGCGCCGTTGGTGATCTCCAGCACCTCGCGGACGCGCTCACCGGGTTTTGCCTTGAGCTCAAAGCGCGGCGGTGAAATCAGCGCCGCCAAGCCGCTGCGCGCAGGCCGTCGTCGCGATCAGCGACAGTGCGAGCGGCAGAACGAATTTCCAGTGACAGCTGCGAAGTGGCCCCATGTCAGTCGACGTCGATCTCGAAGTAGAAGTTGAGCTGCTGCGCGCTCGTCATGCGGGCGCCGTCGGTTTCGAGCTTCAGCACCAGCGTGTCGGCGAGCAGCGCCGAAGTGATCGGGCCCGCGTAGACCAGCGCGCGTTGACCGGAAACCAGCTGGCCCGGATTCAGACGACCTGCGTAGTCCAGCTCGCCGCACGGGGGTGATCGGCTGCTCCGGCAGAACCAGGAAGAGTCGGCCCTTGCGGTTGAGCCACGGCGCGAGGTTCAGGCGGACATTGATGGTCACCGAGCCTTCAATCGTCGTTGTCGCCGCCGCGCCCCGGCGCGACCTGACGCCAGCGCATCGGCGCGCTCGACTGCTGCGGAAAGGTTCCCGCCTCGTCGACACGGTAGGTGGCGGCGGTCGCGCTCGTCGTCGCCAGCACCAGCGCCAGTAGCAGTGCGGCTCCGGGTCATGGCGCACTCAGCGTGTAAACCACCGTGCCGGTGTAGGTGCGGGCTGGCACGACCGAGCGTTCGCACAGGAAAGGTCAGCAGCTTTCGGCCCATGTCGCGCTGGATCGCGCCGATCGTCCGCCGAGATCCGGCTGACGACACGTCGCCGCTGGAAACGCTGGCGCAGTGGCGCCGTCACTGTTGCTCGCTGCTCGTCCAGGAAATCTGGCCGAACGAGATCGTTCCGCTGCGCCTTGCTCAGCGACGCCGGGACCGGGCGACGTAGCGTCGTGGGTGATGTGGCGCACCGTTGTCCGCCTTCGGTAAAAGCCGCCGACGTAAAGCTGCGCCGGCGGGTTGCAGACGCGAGCCGTCCGAGAGCTGTTGGCCGTCGTGCTTTGGTGGTCATCGCCTGCGCGGTGCCGCTTCGACTCGTGCCGCCGGAACCGTGACCGTACAGACGGCGTTCACGGTGGCGTTGACGCTGGGACTGCCGTTTCCTTGTAGCGCTGCCCGTGAAGGTTCCGGCGCCGACCTGCAGGTAGATTGTCCGCGGTGCCGGTGGGGACGTTGACGGTAGTAAATCCGTGCGCGGCGATCGTGAGCAGCACGATCCGAGCGCAAGAGAGGCTGCCGCACGCGCGTGCGCACGGGTGCGTCGTTTTCAGCGCTTCATCGGCCGGCCGCTTAGGGCATGGACACCGTGTAGGTGACCGTGCCGGTGTAGGTGCCGAGGAAGATGACTTCGCTGGAGTTCGACGTGTAGCGCCAGGAACTGGACTGGTTGACGACGCCGCTCGCCGCGCGAGCACCGTGCCTGCCGCGTGGGTCGCGGGCGCGGTCACCGCGCCGGTCGGACTCGTGGCGGTCAGTGTTCGTCCACGCATGTTGTTGCCGGCGCGTACCGGCCAGGTTCGCGGCGCCGGTGACGCGGTCAGCGTGACGTTGCGCCGCCGTCGCCGTCGATGCACCTGCACCGTGACATCCGAGCTTCCCGCACCGTGTCGCCGCCGCGTGGCGAGCACGCCGGCGTCGTTGACGATCTGCGTCACGGTCGGCGCGTATGCGAGCGTGTTCACCGATGCGGCGCTGCTGACGCGCAGGAAGACGAAGCGCGGGATCGTGATGCTGAAGTTGAGATTGAACTGCTCGTCGTCAGCGTGCCCGACATTCTCCGGACAAATCGAAGTTCGACGCAACTGCGCGCAGACGTCTACGCAAAGCGTCATCACGAGCGCGGCGAGCCGCGAATCGCGATAAGTGCTCGTTCATCACGTGCGGTCCCACCACGTGTCTCGTTGGCTCCCACGCCGCAAAGGGATTCGGTCGTGAAAGCGCTCCGGTCGATCTTCTGTGCGTCTACCGCGCGAAGGACGCCGGTGCGCACGGCCACGTCATACGGCGCCCGTGCGCCGAGTCAGGGCATCGACGCCGTGTACGTCACGGTGCCCGTGTAGGCGCCGGACGGATAGATCGTTGCCCCGTTGTTCCACGTGTGCGCCACGACCGGTCTGTTGCACCACGCCGCTCGCCGCCGGGACCACCGAGTTGCCGAGGTTGAACGGTGGCGCAGTCACGCTCCCCGTAGGATTGGTGGCGGTCAGCGTCGTCCAGGGCATGGTGTTGCCACCGCTAACAAGGTTCGGTGCACCGGTATACCGCGGTCAGCGTGATACTGCCGCCGCCGTTGCCGACCACCTGCACAGTGACATCCGAGTTGCCGGCGCCGGTGTCGCCGCCGGATGCGAGCACGCCCGTGTTGTTGACGATCTCCGTCGGGGTCGGCGCGTACGCAAGCGTATTGACCGTGGCCGGAACGGCACTGCCCACGCGGAGAAAGACGAACCGCGGGACCGCCACGCTGAAGTTCAGGTTGACCGGTGTGGTGATAAGGGCTGGGCCGATGTTCGAACTGGACGCCGCCTCGGCGCCGAGCGGCAACGCGGTCGCGGCGGCCACCGCGGCGGCCAATGTTGCTCGAATCAGCTTCATTGCTTTCATCATGTTTCCTCGAACGGTTGCGCTTCGGTTGCGCCGGCCCGCGAAATTCGGCGGGATCCCGCGTTGATGCTGAGGTCAACGCTACCGAATACGCGGTATATGGATTGGCCAAATTGCGCCGAGTGCGATGCGCAATTCAGCACGGGCGTACGGAAACGTCCGCGAGCCTCGTAGGAAATTGCCTTACGTGCGGACGTGCGGCGCCTGGGCAGCGACCGAACGGGCGCTCAGCGCGGCCGCATCACCCGCGGCGGGAAGTACGGCTTCTTCAGCGCGCGTCCCTGGCCCAGCACGAAGCCGGTCTGACGCGCCAGCCGCAGCTGCTCCTCGCGCTCGATGCCGGCCAGCACGAAGGTTTCGCGCGTCAGGCCGAGCGCGTTGACTTCGCGCGACATCTCGAACCAGGTCTCTTCGCGCACCGAGATCGGCGCGAGCATCTTCGCGAAGTCCGGCGCGACGAAGTCGATCGCGCTCATTTCCATGCTGGCGCGCGGCTCCGCGAAGCGGTATCCGACCGGGACCTGATAGCTGCGCAGCAGGTCGATGAACTCGCGCACGCGGTACGGCCAGCGCAGCCGCTCCATCGCGCCACGCAGCAGGATCGAAAGCCGGTGCGTGGTCAGCCGGTGCGAATCGAGCGTGCGCACGAGCGCCTCGAGCGATCGCTCGATCGAGCCGAACGAGACCGTCACCGCGATGCGCTCGACGCGCTCGTGCTCGATCATCATGAAGGCGTGCTCGAGCGCAGCCAGCTGGATCTGTGCGCGCAGCGAACGGTCTGGCTCGAAGTCCGCGGTCCAGACATAGAGCTCGTCGAACCAGCGCTGCGAACCGACGAGCGTTCGCGTCGGCCACACGAGCGCACGCACCCGCGAGCCGAAACGACTCAGCGGATCCGCGGTGGGGTCGAGCTCGATCTGCGGCGTGCTCAATTCGAGAGGAGATTCCGTGTTGGCCATGACATGGTCGCGCTTCTTTGGGCGCGTACCTGCGCGAACATCGGTTGAATTCTCAGGCAAATCCCTGACTGCAGCCAAGCATTAGCTCCTGACCGGCAGCGGCGGCGGAGGATAAGGCAGGCGCACCGCGCGTCCCTGGCCCAGCTCGAACCCCGCCTTTACGGCACAGTCGAGCTGATAACGGGTCTCGATCGCACCGACGATCGTCGTGCGAGTGTCGAGGCCGAGCGCGCGGATCTCGAGCGCGAGGTCGCTCCAGGCTTCCGGCCGGGTCGCCGCCGGCGCGAGTACCTTGGCGAAGATCGGTTGCACGATGTCAACGCCGCTCAGTTCCATGCTGACGCGCGCCGCTGTCAGCCGGTAACCGACGGCGATCCTGAGTTCCCTCAGCATGTCGGCAAAGGCGCGCAACCGATACCGCGAGCGCAGCCGCTGCGGCGTGCCGCGCAGCAGGACGAACATGCGGTGCCCCGTCAGCACGTTCTTCTCGAAGAGCTCGGTCAGCGGATCGAGCGCGCGCTCGATGGTGCCGAACGAAAGCGTCATGCCAATTGTCTCGACCAGGTCGTACTCCAGCCACTTGAACGCATTGCTCATCGCTTCGATCTGGATTCTCGCGCGCTGCGTCGTCGTTGCCGCGCCGCCCTCGGTCCAGATATACAACTCGTCGAACCAGCGCTCACTCGACACCAGCGAGCGGGTGGGCCACAGCGTGGCCCGCACGGCACCACGGAAGTTGCCGACGCTCTCGGCATGTCCTGTTGCGGGTGCGCTTTGCGGAGTCATTTCACAAGCATGCCATCAACGCGGGATCTGTTGCGAGAACCACCACACCGTCCGTTCGGCCGGGCGCGCCGCGGCGCTGGGCGGTCATCAGCGCGACCTCGGTCCTGGCGGACCGCCATAGCTCTCGAAGCGGTCCAATACCCGAGTCATCTCGTCCGGGTCCAGCCGCGGCGGTTCGCCGAGCGCGCAGGCCACGAGATACATGTGCGCCAGATGCTCGACCTCGATCGCAAGCGCCAGTGCGTCGTCAAGGCTCGACCCGCAGGCAATCACGCCGTGATGGGCGAGCAGGCAGGCTCGACGATCCTCCAGTGCTCGTACCGCATGGTCTGACAGCGTCTGTGTACCGAATGTGGCATACGGAGCGCAGCGGACCTCGCCGCCCGCGCTCGCGACCATGTAGTGGAACGCCGGCAGGCCGCGACCATGGCACGCGAGCGCAGTCGCATGCGCCGAGTGCGTATGCACGATAGCGGCGAACTCCGGACGGGCGGCGTAGATGTCGCGGTGAAAGCGCCATTCTGACGACGGCGCCTGCGTTCCCGAGGCGTCGCCGGCTCCGCTGACGAAAACGAGGTCGCCAGGTTCGAGCGTCCGGTAGGGGAGCGCCGTCGGAGTGACAACGAATCCATGCAGCGCGCCCCGCGCACAGCGCGCCGACACGTTGCCGGACTTGTTGACGTTGATCCCGGCCGTGTTCATCGCCAGGGCCGTTTCGATCACGGCGGCCCGAAGTTCGGGACCGTCGTCCGGGAGAGAAGTCATCGTGACGGCCCGACGTCGACCAGTGAGTGTCGTGCTGTGCAGGCGTTGGCCGCAGTCCGCTTGAACGTCGTCGTCATGCGGCAGCCCGTCGATGCTCCGGAAAGAGTTCGCCCAGCCGATCGGGCTCCGCCACGCCGCGCTCGGTAAGAATCCCGGTGACCAGACGAGCCGGCGTGACGTCGAACGCCGGATTTGCGACCGGAGTTGAATCTGGCATCAGCTGGACCCGGGCTAACGCGCCGTTCGCGTCGAGGCCTGTCACTTGCAGCACTTCGCTCGACGCGCGCTCTTCAATGGGAACCGAGCTCAATCCGTCCCCGATCCGCCAGTCGATGGTCGGTGACGGCACCGCCGCGTAGAACGGAATCCCGCAGTCCCGCGCCGCGAGCGCCTTCAGGTAAGTCCCGATCTTGTTCGCGACGTCGCCCCGCGCCGATACGCGATCGGCGCCGACAATCACCACGTCGACCTGGCCGCGCTGCATCAGATGTCCGCCGGCGTTGTCGACGATCAGCGCATGCGGCACGCCGTGTGCGTCAAGCTCCCAAACAGTGAGCAGGCCCTGGTTACGCGGGCGCGTTTCGTCCACCCATACATGCACCGGCACGCCGCTGTCATGCGCGCGTATAGACGGCGGACAGTGCAGTGCCGTGGTCCACGGCCGCAAGCCAGCCTGTATTGCAATGGGTCAGGACATTGATCGGCCGGCGCAGGCGCTGGTGCAGCGCCCGCAGAAGTTCAGCACCGTGGTGGCCGATCGCGCGATTCAGCTCGACGTCTTCCTCGGCCATGCGGTGTGCTTCGTCCCAGGCGGCAGCGGCGCGCCGTTCGGGCGGAAGTCCGGCGACGTGGGTACGGATTCTGTCGAGCGCCCAACGCAGGTTGACTGCGGTCGGGCGCGCGGCGACCAGTCGTGCATGGTTCGCAGCCAGCGACGCGTCCGAGGGGTCGGAGCGCAGCGCGAGCGCGAGGCCATAGGCGCCGGTGACGCCGATCAGCGGAGCCCCGCGCACCACCATCGTGCGGATCGCCTGCTCGGCCGCTGCGGCAGAATCGATGCGGCGCGTCTCGACGCGATACGGCAGCACGCTCTGATCGATCACGCCGACCGCGACGTCGTCGATCGACCAGATCGAGCGCATCGGCTCGCCGTTAACCTTCATATGCCGATTCTACGGGCGCGAAATGCGCGGCCCGCCGGGGAGCGGCGTTGCAGTCGCGACGGTGTGACCAACTTGCTTGTCAGTCGGTCTCAGGCACGCGTGCGACGCGCGACCAGGGCGGCCCGCTCGGTGCGTTCCTGGCAGTCGGTACAGCGAGCTGCGGCCGGGTTGGCCGCAAGGCGGCCCCGCGCAATGTCGTCGCCGCAGTCAAGGCAGCGGCCGTAGTCCCCGGCCTCGACTCGCGCCAGCGCAGCGTCGACGATTGCCAGCTCCTCCGCATCGCGCGCGACATGGGCGATGTCCATCGTGGTCGCCGATTCCGCCGCGGCGTCGTCGTCGGTGTCGAGACGACGGTTTGGCAGCGCGGCGTCTTCGTGTTGATCGAGTCCGTGACGGTGCAACCGGTCGGAAACTGAGCCGCCGACCTGCGCACGCAGCGCGCGCAGTCGCGCCCGCAGCGTCTCGAGTTCTTGCGCAGACAAAGTCATATTTGTCTCCCCTCGGCGCGAGCCTACGTATCGTGCCTTTGGTCGCGTTGACGCTTGTCAACGGCCGATTCGAGCCTTCCATCCATCGACGCCAGACTCGAATCTGATAACGTAAGCAGCATGTTGCGTTGCCGCATCGATGCGGACCGCAGGGTCGCCCCACGGAGACACCGCCGATGAGCATGGACTCGGTCCATTACCTCAGGCCCGCGATGGTCCCCCGCTCGATTGCCGTTGTCGGCGCCAGTCCGCGCCCTCAGTCGCTTGGGCGGTTCGTGTGGACCAACGTGATGGCCGCCGGTTTCAAGGGCGATATCCATGCGGTTAATCCGCGCCATCGCACTATCGAAGGCCGCCCCTGTCTGTCCTCGCTCGCGGCGCTCCCCACCAAGGTCGATCTCGCGATCGTTGTGACCGGCGCGCAACATGTGCCGGGCATCGTCGACGACGCCGGCAGGAAGGGCATACCGGCCATGCTGGTGCTGTCGCCTGGCCTGTGCGAAGAGGGGCCGGAGCGCCGCACACTCGAACGCGAGGTCATCGCGCGGGCGCGCGCCGCCAAAGTGCGGGTGCTCGGACCCAACTGTCTCGGGCTGATGCGGCCCGACATCGGGCTCAATGCCAGCTGGGCCAAGACCGTCGCTCGGCCGGGAACAACAGCGCTTGTTTCGCAGTCGGGCGCGGTCACGACGTCGCTGCTGGATTACGCGTGGACCGCGGGCTTTGGCTTTTCCTCGGTCGTCGCCACCGGCGCCGAATCGGACGTCACTATCGCGGAAATCCTGGACTTCCTGGCCGGCGACGCCGCGACGCGCTCGATCTTGCTTTACCTCGAGGGCATCCACGACGCGCGGCCGCTGATGTCCAGCATCCGGGTCGCTGCAAGCGTCAAGCCGGTGATCGTTCTGAAGGCCGGCCGCCACGCGGCGGGCGCGCGCGTCGTGATGAGCCATACCGGCGCGCTCGTCGGCAACGATGCAGTGTTCGACGCGGCACTGCGGCGGGTCGGTGCGGTCCGCGTGCCAAAGATTGGCCACCTTTTCGCGGCGGCCGAAGCGTTTGCCAACGGCCGGCTGCCGCGCGGCAATCGCCTCGCCATCTTGTCGAACGGCACCGGCCCCGGAGCCCTGGCCGCCGATGCTACCGAGGACAACCGGGTCGAGTTGGCGCGGCTTTCCGATGAAACGCGCGATGCGCTCGACGCGGTCCTGCCGCCCACCTGGTCGCATGCCAATCCGGTGGACGTGCGAGCCGATGGCGACGCGAACCGAATGGCCGCCGCGCTGCAGCTGCTGATCGATGATCGCGCCAACGATGGCGTGCTGGTGCTCTTTGCGCCAACGCCTCGCCTCGGCGCCGAGCAGGCGGCCCGCGCGATGCTGCCGATCGCAGCCGCAGCCGAGAAGCCGGTGGTCAGCGCCTGGCTCGGCGAAAAGGACGCCGGCCGCGGACGGGCTGCATTCAAGGCGGCGTCACTGCCGGCGCTGCAAAATCCTGAGCGTGGCGTCGAGTGCTTTGGCTATCTGGCGCAGTACATCCGCAACCGCGAACTGCGGCTGCAGGTGCCGCCGCCGCGGATCGACGAGCTCAAGTTCGACGTGCAGGCGGCACGGCGCATCATCGACGCTGCCCGCAGTGCCGGGCGCCACATGCTCGACGAACAGGATTCAAAGGCGCTGCTGGCATCGTTCGGCATCGAGACCGCGATGGGGCTCATCGCGCGCAGCGCGATGGAGGCGCGCCAGGCTGCGCAGCAGTTGGGCTTTCCGGTGGTGCTGAAGGTGCGCGCCGACGGAATCACGCACAAGAGCGACGTCGGCGGCGTGGTCCTCGGAGTCCAGTCGGCGGACGAGGTCGAGCGCGGCTTCGAGGCGATCGCTCAGCGGCTGGCCGAGCGCGCGCCGAGCGCGCGCTTCGTCGGCGTACTGGTGCAGAAAATGGTGGTGCGGCCGCAGGGGCGCGAGCTGATCGTCGGACTCGCGCGCGACCCGAATTTCGGGCCGGTCGTCAATTTCGGCATGGGGGGAACCGCCGTCGAGATCTTCAAGGACTCGGCGCTGGCGCTGCCACCGCTCAATGCCTTTCTGGCGCGCGATCTGATCTCGCGCACCCGCGTCGCGCGGATGCTCGACGCCTTCCGCGGAGCGCCTGCCGTCGACCTCGACAAGCTGATCGAGGTGCTGCTGCGCGTGTCCGAGCTCGCCTGCGAGATTCCGGCCGTGCGCGAACTCGACATCAATCCGCTGCTGGCCGACGAGCACGGTGTCATCGCACTCGATGCGCGCGTGCTCGTGTCCGATGCACCGCTGGCGGCCGACGCCACCTATTCACATCTGGCGATCCATCCGTACCCGCGCGCGCTGGTGCGCGAGGTCAGTGTCAAGAACGGCCGCATCCTGCTGCGGCCAATCCGCCCCGAGGACGCCGAAGCCGAGAAGCGCTTCATCAGCCGGCTGTCGCCCCGCACCTCGTACCTGCGCTTCCACGCGCCGGTCCGCGAACTGACGATGGAGCGGCTGGTGCGCTACACGCAGATCGACTACGACCGCGAGATGGCCTTCGTCGCGATCGATACGACAGCCGAGCAGCACGAGATCCGCGGCATCTCGCGCTACACCTGCAACCCGGACGGACATAGCGCGGAGTTCGGCGTCATCGTCGAGGACGCGTGGCAGGGGCGAGGGGTCGGCCACGTGCTGATGCAGGCGCTGGAAGAGACGGCACGCGCGCGCGGCCTGGCGGAACTGATCGGGCTCGTCCTCAAGGAAAACGACGAGATGGGCGAGATGATGCGCAAGCGCGGCTATGTGCCGCATCGCGATGAAGAGGATCCCGGCGTGCTCCGCTACATCAAGCCACTGATCGAGTCGACGCCCGGCCCGCTCGAAGCTGTCGAGCCGGCCTGAACGCCGCCTGCGCCGCGCGCGCTGCGGCCGCTCTTACAATCCGTTTCGACTTCCTCTCCTGTTGCGGACCCCCATGTATAAGTTCCTCCGCGGCCGCCGCCTGTGGCTGGTCGGCTGCATCGCCTGCGTGTTGTTCGGCGCCGCGCAGGCGCAGTCCGATGTGCGACGCGGTTTTGTCTACGAAGTGCGCAAGGGCAACCAGAGCGCGCTGCTGCTCGGAACAATCCATGTCGGAAGGCCGGAGTTCTATCCGCTGCCGGCGTCGACAATGGCTCGCATCGAGCGCGCCGACGCTATCGTCCTCGAAGCCGATGTAAGCGACACGAGTCGCGCGATTGCAGCCACGCAGAAGTACGCGGTGTATGGCGCGGGCGAGCCGGGACTGGACACGCGCCTGCCGCCGGCATTGAAGGCGCGGATCGAAACCATCGCCGAGCGCAATCAGCTCGAAACGACGCCACTATGGCGCATGAAGCCATGGATGCTCGGCAACGTGCTGGCGTTGTTCGAGGCGGCGCAGGCCGGATACATGCCGGCGCTGTCGGTCGAGGCTTACCTGACGCGCATCGCGAAGCAGAATGGCAAGCCGGTGCTGGAACTGGAAAGCATCGAGCAGCAGTTCGAACTCTTCGAACGCGCGCCGTTTGCAACGCAGGTCGCGTTTCTCGAGGATGCCGTCAAGGCGGTGGAGACCAATGCGGCACGACGCGAGATCAACCGCATCGCGCAGGCCTGGGAGACCGGTGACGCAGCGGCGCTCGACCGACTGATGGCGGAGATGCGCGCGCAGACCAGCGTCGGCGCGCGCTTCACGGTCGACACGATCCTGATTGGCGCCACCCGGCGATGGTCAAGCGTATCGAGGCGTTGATGGCCGAGGGCCGCAACAACCTGATCGCGGTCGGATCATTGCATCTGGCCGGGCCCGAGGGTCTGGTCGCGATGTTGCGCGCACGCGGCTACACGGTAACCGCGTTGTGATCGCTTGATGCGCGCGCGTCGGTCGATCGGGTCGCGGCGGCGACCGCGTCGTCGCCCTCGCCGAGGACCAGCTGTTCGAGCTGCCGCCGCTGGATACAGCGGCATAGGCGACTGCCGTTACGCGGCGGGCCAAAACAGGTACGCGTCCATCGCCAGCACGCCGCTGTCGACCCCGGCGTCGATGTGTTCGACGCGTGGGTTCGCGCCGGCCGCGCCGAAGGCGAACATCAGCGGCAGGAAATGCTCCGACGTCGGATGCGCACGACGCGCGTGCGGCGCGCGCTCGAGCCACGCGGCAAGCGCCGCGCGGTCATCGCTGCGCAGTGCGTGATCGACCCAGCTGGTGAATTCGCGGACGTATTGCTCGGGCTCGCGTTCGTCGATCGTCATCGAACCGCGCCGTCGCGCGTCGGTGATCCATTCGCGCAGGTTGTGCGTCAGGTGTCCCGAGCCGATCAGCAGCACGCCTTCGCTCGCCAGCGGCGCGAGCGCAGCGCCGACGCGCAGATGATGGTCGGCACCGAGCGACGGCTGGATCGACATCTGCGCGACCGGCACCTCCGCGTCGGGATACAGCCGCAGCAGCGGCACCCACGCGCCGTGATCGAGGCCGCGGCAGCCGTTGGCGGTCGCGCTGATGCCGGCGTCGTTCAGCAGCTGCAGCGGCGCGTTGCGCGGCAGCGGTCGCGCCCGGGGCCGGATAGCGGATCCGGTACAGCTCGTCCGGGAAATCCGCCGAAGTCGTGGATCGTTTCCGGCTGCTTCGACGTCGCCACCATCGGCAGCTCGGTTTCCCAGTGCGCCGAAGCGACGAGGATCGACTGCGGGCCGCGGCAGACGCCGGCCCAGCGCCTCCCAGGCATCGCCGGCGCGACCGGCAGCCACCGCGTGCATCGGCGAGCCGTGCGAGATGAACAGGGTGGGCAGCGGAGTCATGATGGCAGCGTCACGCCGCGGGCCGGAGACTCGAGCCCGCGGCATTGCGCTCAGGTTACTTCAGCAGTCCTTCTTCCTTCAGGGCGGTCTGCACGTCGGGCCGTGCCGCGACTCGCGCAAGGTACGCCTGCAATTTCGGCCAGCGGGCCAGATCGATGCCGGTGTGCTTCGACCAGTTCGCCACCGTGAACAAATAGGCGTCGGCGACCGTGAAGTCGTCACCCATCAGGAATGGCTTGTCGCCCAGCTGCTCGACGATCCACTCGAACCGGCCGCGCGATCTTGTCGCGGAACTTCTCCTTGGCTTCGTCCGGCATCGACGGGTCGAACAGCGGCGAGAACTGCTTGTGCAGCTCGGACGTGATGAAGTTGAGCCACTCCTGCAGCTGGTAGCGCGCGATCGTGCCATTGGCCGGCGCGAGCTTCTTCTGCGGAGCGCGGTCCGCGAGGTACTGGACGATCGCCGGGCCTTCGGTCAGCCGCGTGCCGTCGTCGAGTTCGAGCAGCGGCACATAGCCCTTGCCGTTGATCGACCAGTAGTCGTCGCCGGTGATCGTCTTCTTGCCCTTCGTGTCGACGCGCACGAGGTTGAGCGGCAGCCCGGCTTCGCGCGCCACGATGTGCGGCGACAGCGAGCAGGCGCCGGGGGAGTAATAGAGCTTCATCGTGGTTCCTGTCATCGTTTCGTGGATCAGGCGGCCTGCAGGCGTTGCGGCGTGCGGCGGGCGAAGCGGCCACCGAGCGCATAGGCACCATCACCGAGCAAGGCTTGGGCCACCGCGGCCAATGTCAGGAAGACCGGGTACTCCCAACCGCCGTTCGGAGCGCTGAACAGCCAGCCGTTGCCCGAGTGCACCCATGCCGCACCGAGCAGCACCGGAACCAGCGCCGCAGCAACCCAGCGCGTGCCGACGCCGGCAATCAGCAGCACGCCGCCGGCGAGTTCGGCGGCGAAGGTCGCGTAGGCCAGCACGCCGGGCAGGCCGAGCGACTCGAAAAACTGCACGGTGCCGGGCAGCGTGAAGACGAATAGCTTCAACAGCGCGTGGGCGACGAACATCGTGCCGAGCGCGAGCCGCAGCATCAGCGCGGCGTAAGGGGCGGTTCTCGTATCGATCATGCGTATCTCCTTGAGGTTGCGGTTCCGGCAGGCGCCGGACTGAATGAACTGTAGAGGTCCCTGAAAACAGAGATAAAGGCGTCCTTACGCAAAACATTGTCCTGAAATACGGCATAATCAATCGTGGACCGCTGGCTGGCGATGGAAGCCTTTGTCCGGATCGTCGAATCCGGCAGCTTCGTCGGTGCGGCCGAACGCCTCGGGCTGTCGACCTCGTCGCTGTCCCGGCTGGTCGCCGAACTCGAGCAGCACCTCGGGGCGAGGCTGCTGAATCGCACGACACGTCGGCTTTCGCTGACCGAGAGCGGTCAGTCGTACTACGAGCGCTGCGTCACGCTGCTCGCCGATCTCGCGGAAGCCGAGGCGATCGCGGGCCAGGCCGCGGCAGAACCGCGCGGCACGATCCGGCTGACCTGTTCGTACAGCATGGCGGAGCAGCGAGTCGCTCCGGCCATCGCGGCCTTTGCCGAAGCGCATGCCCAGGTCAAATTCGAACTCGTCGTGTCTGACCGCGTGATCGATCTCGTCGAGGAGGGCTTCGACCTCGCGATCCGCGTCGGAGCGGTCGGCAGCGACCGGCTGGTCGCGCGTCGGCTCGGCTCGATGCGGCTGCTGCTCTGTGCCGCGCCGTCGTATCTCGCGCAGCACGGAACGCCGTCGGCGCCGGCGGATCTCGGCGCGCTTCAACGCGCTGACTTACGCCTATGCCACGCGCGCCCCGCCAGTGGCGCTTCACCGGACCAGCGCGGGCAGGTCGCACGAAGTGCGCGTCGGCGGCACGCTGCACGCCAATAGCGGCGATGCATTGCGTTCGGCTGCCGTCGGTGGGCTCGGCATCATCAACGAGCCCGATTTTCTGCTGCAGGATGCCGTCGAGCGCGGCGAGCTGGTGCGGCTGCTGCCGGACTTCGAGAGCGGCGGCGGCGAGATCTGGGCGGTTTACCCCAGCCGCCGGCACCTGTCGCTGAAGGTGCGGCTGTTCGTCGATCACATCGCGCGCGTCTTTCGCCGCCTCAGCGACGTCTTCTGCGCCGCAGCAATAGTCCGCACCCTCTAGAAACTCGGGTTGACTCGGGTGCGGTCAACTCGGAAATAGTACGAACGTTCGTTTTTTCTGCGGCGGCCGCAACTGCGCGCGCCGCACTCCCCGAATGCCGATTTCCAGCGCGCTGAGTTCGATCGCGACGGCCCTGCGTCCCCGCAAGGGCGACCAGACGCGCGCGGCGATCGTCGACGTGGCGCTCGCGATGGCGAGCCGCGAAGGGCTCGAAGGCCTGACGATCGGCACGCTGGCCGACCACATGCAGATGAGCAAGAGCGGCGTGTTCGCGCACTTCGGCTCGCGCGAGGACCTGCAGCTTGCGGTGCTGAAGGAGTACGTGCGGCGCTTCGTCGACGAGGTGCTGCGTCCCGCGGTGAAGAAAGCCGCGCGGACTGCCGCGCCTCGAGGCCATCGCGGATCGCTGGGTCGCATTTCTCGCGCGCGAACTGACGCGCGGCTGCATCATGATCGCCGGGGCCGTCGAGTACGACGACCGCCCCGGCCCGCAGCGCGACGCGATGGTCGAGATCATCGCCGGCTGGAACGCCGAACTGCTGAAGGCTATCCGCCAGGCGATCGCTGCCGGCCATCTGCGACGCGATGTCGATGCACGGCAGATGGCTTTCGAGATGTACGGCCTGATGCTCGCGATGCATCAGGATGCGCGGCTGCTGCGCTCGGCCGACAGTGCCAAGCGCGCGCGCGCCGGACTGCGCCGACTGTTCGACGATGCGCGCGCGGCGCCGAACGACAAGACCCGGGTTTCGAAACGCCGTGCACCCCGCGGGGTGGCGGTTCGCGCCACGAAGTAAGGAGACGAAGCAATGCCGTCCTACAAGGCCCCGTTACGCGACCAGCAGTTCGTTCTGCACGAAGTGCTCGGTGCGGTCGACGTGCTCAGGCAGATGCCGCGCTACGCTGACCTCGACGCCGACACGGTGAACCAGGTCATCGAGGAGGCCGGCAAGTTCTGCGAGGACCAGTTGTTGCCGATCAATCGCAGCGGCGACGAAGAAGGCTGCACCTACGATGCGGCGAGCCGCACGGTCAAGACGCCGCGCGGCTTCAAGGAGGCCTACGACGCCTTTCGCGAGGCCGGCTGGCAGGGCCTCGCAGCCGAGACCGAGTACGGCGGCCAGGGACTGCCGCACCTGCTGCAGATCGCGTTCTACGAGATGCAGTACTCGACCAACCAGGCCTGGGCGATGTACCCGGGACTGACGATCGGCGCGTACGAGTGCCTGCTGAAGCATGCCTCCGACGAGCAGAAGGACCTCTATCCTGCCGAAGCTCACCTCGGGACAGTGGACCGGCACGATGTGCCTGACCGAGCCTCACTGCGGAACCGATCTCGGCATGCTGCGCACGAAGGCCGAGCCGCAGCCCGATGGCAGCTACCGGCTGACCGGAGAGAAGATCTTCATTTCTTCCGGCGAGCACGACATGGCGGAGAACATCGTGCACCTCGTGCTGGCGCGCCTGCCGGACGCGCCGCACGGGACGAAAGGAATCTCGCTCTTCATCGTGCCGAAGTTCGTGCCCACCGGAGCAGGCGCGAGCGCAGCGATCGGCGCGCGTAACGGGCTGTACTGCGGTGGCATCGAGCACAAGATGGGCATCCACGGCAACGCCACCTGCCAGATGATCCTCGACCGCGCCACCGGCTGGTTGGTCGGCGAGCCCAACAAGGGGCTCAACGCGATGTTCGTGATGATGAACGGCGCGCGTCTCGGCGTCGGGGTCCAGGGACTGGGACTGACCGAGGTCGCCTACCAGAACGCGGCGGCGTATGCGAAGGACCGCATCCAGGGCCGCTCGCTCGCCGGCCCGACGAACCCGGAGAAGCCTGCCGATCCGATCATCGTGCATCCGGACGTGCGCCGCATGCTGCTGACGGCGCGCGCCTACGCGGAAGGCGGACGCGCATTCGCCTACTGGGTCGCGCTGATGGCGGACACGCAGCTGTCACACCCCGACGACGAGCAGCGCAAGTTCGGCGCCGACATGATGTCGCTGATGACGCCGATCGTGAAGGCGTTCATGACCGACAACGGCTTCCTGTGCGCGTCGGAGTGCCTGCAGGTCTTCGGCGGGCATGGCTACGTCCGCGAAAATGGCATGGAGCAGTTCGTGCGCGACGCCCGCATCAACATGATCTACGAGGGCACGAACACGATCCAGTCGCTCGACCTGATCGGCCGCAAGATACTGATGGACAACGGCGCGAAGCTGCGCGCGTTCGGCAAGATGGTCACCGAGTTCATCGAGGAAAATGGCACTCATCCCGACATGGATGAGTTCGTCACCCCGCTCGCCGACATCGGCAACAAGGTGCAGCGGCTGACGATGGACCTCGGCATGAAGGCGATGGCCAACCGCGACGAGGTCGGCGCGGCCGCCGTGCCCTACCTGCGCGTCGTCGGTCATCTTGTCTATTCATACTTCTGGGCGCGCATGGCCAAGGTCGCGGTCGAGCGCGTCCGCGCCGATGGCGGTAGCGTGGATCCGTTCTACAGGAACAAGCTGATGGTCGCGCGCTTCTACTTTCAGCGGCTGCTGCCGGAGACCGCGGCACTGATCCGCAGCGTGGCCGCGGGCCCGACGACGCTGATGGAACTTCCCGCCGAGGCGTTCTGAACCGGCCGACAAGGACAACAGATTGAATCGGAGAGACAGATGAGCAATTTCGTCGTACGCAAGGTCGCCGTGCTCGGCGCCGGCGTGATGGGCGCGCAGATCGCCGCGCACTGCGTGAACGCGCGCGTGCCGGTCGTCCTCTTCGACCTGCCGGCCAAGGAGGGCCCGAAGAACGGCATCGTGCTGAAGGCGATCGAGAACCTCAAGAAGCTCAGTCCGGCGCCGCTCGGCATCAAGGACGACGCTCAGTACATCCAGGCTGCGAACTACGAGGAGAACCTCGAGCTGCTCAGAGGCTGCGACGTCATCATCGAGGCGATCGCCGAGCGCATGGACTGGAAGCACGATCTGTACAGAAAGGTCGCGCCGTTTGTCCGCGACGATGCGATCTTCGCCTCGAACACGTCGGGACTGCCGATCGCGAAGCTCTCCGAGGCGATGGATGCTGGGCTGAAGGCACGCTTCTGCGGCGTGCACTTCTTCAACCCGCCGCGCTACATGCACCTGGTCGAGCTGATCCCGACGCCGGCGACGCGTCCGCAGATCCTGGACGATCTGGAAACCTTCCTCACTTCGACGCTCGGCAAGGGAGTCGTGCGCGCCAAGGACACGCCGAACTTCATCGCCAACCGGGTCGGCGTCTTCGGCATGCTGGCGACGATCAAGGAAGCGGAAAAGTACGGCCTCGCCTACGACGTCGTCGACGACCTGACCGGCAGCAAGCTCGGCCGCGCGAAGAGCGCGACGTTCCGTACCGCGGACGTCGTCGGTCTCGACACGATGGCGCACGTGATCAAGACGATGCAGGACACGCTGCCTGCGTCGATCGATCCGTTTGCCGCACATTTCGCCACGCCGGCCGGTGCTGAAGGCGCTGGTGGACAAAGGTGCACTGGGACAGAAAGCCGGCGCCGGCTTCTATCGCAAGGAAGGCAAGAGCATCAAGGTGCTCGATCCGAAGAAGAAGGAATACGTCGACGGCCGCCGGTAAGGCCGACGAACTGATCGTGCGCATCCTGAAGAAGAAGGATCCGGCGGAGCGGCTCAAGCTGCTGCGCGAGACCGATCACCCACAGGCGAAATTCCTGTGGGCGATATTCCGCGACGCATTCCATTACATCGCGGTCCACCTGGAGTCGATCGCCGACACCGCGCGTGACGTCGACTTCGCGCTGCGCTGGGGCTTCGGCTGGGCAACCGGGCCGTTCGAGACCTGGCAGGCCGCCGGCTGGAAGCAGATCGCCGAGTGGGTGCAGGCCGACATCGATGCCGGCGAGGCGCTCTCCAAGGCGCCGCTACCGAAGTGGGTCTTCGATGGGCCGGTCGCCAAGGCGGGCGGCGTTCATACCCCGGAGGGCTCGTGGTCGGCCTCGAAGAAAAAATTCGTCGCTCGTTCGACGCTGCCCGTGTACGCGCGCCAGATCTTCCGTGCGCCGCTGCTCGGAGAACGCGCGCCGACCGGCGCCAACGGCGGCAAGACGGTCTTCGAGGACGACGCCGTGCGGCTGTGGACACTGGAATCCGGCCAGGGCGCCGAGGTACTGGTGCTGTCGATCAAGACCAAGGTCCACGCCATCGGTCCGGGTGTGATCAACGGCCTGCTGAAGGCGGTCGAGCTCGCGGAGTCGCAGTATCGCGGCCTCGTCATCTGGTCGCCGGACGAGCCATTTTCGTTCGGTGCCGACCTGCAGGCGATGATGCCGGTGTTCATGTCCGGTGGCGTCAAGGCCATCGGTGCCGAAGAGCAGAAGATGCAGGACGCCTACATGCGCCTGAAGTACGCGCAGGTCCCGGTGGTTGCCGCCGTCAGCGGCATGGCGCTCGGCGGTGGTTGCGAATTGATCCTGCACAGCACGAAGGCGGTCGCCTCGCTGGAAAGCTACATCGGGCTGGTCGAAGTCGGCGTCGGCCTGATTCCCGGTGCGGGCGGCCTGAAAGAAGGCGCATTGCGTGCCGCGCAGGCCGCGCAGGCGGCCGGCATCAACGACGTGTTCCCGTTCATGCGCGGCTGGTTCATGAACGTGGCGACGGCCAACGTGTCGAAGTCGGCGCTGGAAGCGAAGCAGATGGGCTACCTGCGGCCGACCGACACCATCGTCTTCAACAGCCACGAACTGCTGTGGACGGCAATCGGCGAGGCGTTCGCGCTGCACGCCACCGGTTACCGGCCGCCGCTGAAGCCACTCGGCTTCCCGGTCGCCGGGCGCACCGGCGTGGCCACCATCAAGGCGCAGCTCGCCAACATGCGCGACGGCGGCTTCATCAGCGCGCACGACTTCTTCATTTCGAGCGGCATTGCCGATGTGATGTGCGGTGGCGACGTCGAGGCCGGTTCACTGGCCGACGAACAGTGGCTGCTCGACCTGGAACGCAAGTTCTTCATGCAGCTCGTCGGTCACCCGAAATCGCAGGAACGCATGATGGGAATGATGTCAACCGGCAAGCCGGTCCGGAACTGACCGGCTTGCCTGCGACATCGGTCTATAGGGATGCAAGAGGGGCTTGCCAGCCCCTCTTGGATCTCCCCGGCAACTGAATCAAGGTCAGGAGCTAAATATGACCCGTCAAGTTCAAGATGCATACATCGTCGCCGCGACGCGCACGCCGATCGGCAAGGCGCCCAAGGGCGCATTCCGCAACACGCGGCCGGACGACCTGCTGGTGGCGGCAATCCGCTCGGTGATGAAGCAGGTGCCCAGCCTCGATCCGGCGGCGGTCGAGGACGCGATCATCGGCTGCGCGATGCCCGAGGCCGAGCAGGGCCTGAACGTGGCGCGCGTTGCGGTGCTGCTCGCCGGCCTGCCGAACACCACCGGTGGCATGACGATCAACCGCTTCTGTTCGTCAGGCCTGAACGCGGTGGCGATTGCGGCCGACCGCATCCGCGTCGGCGAGGCCGACGTGATGCTGGCCGGTGGCGCCGAATCGATGAGCATGGTGCCGATGAGCGGCAACAAGCCGTCGTTCAACGCGCACGTCTTCGAGAAGGACGAGAACGTCGGCATCGCCTACGGCATGGGCATGACCGCCGAGAAGGTCGCCGCGCAGTGGAAGGTGACGCGCGAGATGCAGGACCAGTTCGCGATGGAGTCGCACCAGAAAGCGATCGCGGCGCAGAAGGCCGGTGAGTTCACCGACGAGATGACGCCGATCGAGGTGGTCGAGAAGATTCCGGATCTGGCACGGCACGAACTCGCGGTCAAGACCCGGACCGTGAGCCTCGACGAAGGCCCGCGCGCCGATACCAATGCCGAGGCACTGGCCAAGCTGCGCCCCGTGTTCGCGGCCAAGGGCAGCGTGACCGCAGGTAACAGCTCGCAGACGTCCGACGGCGCCGGCGCACTGATCGTTGCGTCGGAGCGGGCGCTCAAGCAGTACAACCTGACGCCACTGGCGCGCTTCGTCAGCTTCGCCGTGAAAGGCGTGCCCCCCGAGATCATGGGAATCGGCCCGAAGTTCGCGATCCCGGCGGCGTTGGCGATCGCGGGCCTGAAAGCCGACGACATGGGCTGGATCGAACTCAATGAAGCCTTCGCGGCGCAGGCCGTGGCCGTGATCAACGATCTAGGACTCGATCGAACGAAGGTCAATCCGATGGGAGGTGCGATTGCGCTTGGCCATCCGCTCGGCGCGACCGGCGCAATCCGATCGGCCACCCTGGTGCATGCGCTGCGTCGTCGCAATCTGAAATACGGCATGGTGACGATGTGCGTAGGTACCGGCATGGGTGCGGCAGGTATCTTCGAACGCGTCTGACCGGCGGCCTGCCGGGTTCGACTTGAATCACGCGACGGTCCGCACCGGCGACGGTGCCGAAATCGCAGCGACGACGTTTGGCGATGCGAACGACTGCCGCGCCGGCGTGCTGATCGTGTCGGCGATGGCAGTCGAGCAGGACTATTACGAGCCGTTCGCGCAGTGGCTTGCCGAGCGCGACCACTTCGTGGCGACGTTCGACTATCGCGGCATCGGTCGGTCGCGCCGGGGTCCGCTGCGACGCGTCGCCGCCGATGTCGTGACCTGGGCGCGCGAGGACACTGGCGCAATGGTCGACTTCGTGGCGCGGCAGATCGGCGACCGACCGCTGCTGTGGGTCGGCCATAGTCTCGGCGGGCAGATCCTCGGCCTGGTGCCGCAGCGCATGCGCATCGCGGCGGTGCTGACAATCGCGGCGGGCAGCGGCTACTGGCGCGATTACGCGCCCGGGCTGCGCCGGCTCGCACCGCTGCTCTGGTATGGCATCGTACCGACGATGCTGACGACGTTCGGCTATTTCCCCGGGCGGCGGCTGGGGATGATCGGCGACGTGCCCGAAGGCGTGATGCGTCAATGGCGCTCGTGGTGCCTGCACCCTGACTACCTATTTGGCGTCGAAGCACCAGAACTGCGAAGCACCTACGCCGCGCTCGGGCAGCCTATCCTCTCGCTTTCGTTCACGGACGACGAATACATGTCGGCTCGCAACATCGAATCGCTGCATTCGTTTTACTCGGGTGCTGCGCGCGAACTGCGCCGCATCGCTCCGCGCGATGCTGGCGTCGAGAGGATCGGGCATTTCGGCTTCTTCCGGCGCCGTCATGCTGACACCTTGTGGCCGCTGGCCGGCGACTGGCTCGCCCAGCGCTCGGCGCAGTGAGGTTGTGATGGGAGTTGCGAGCCGCTTTTACGAGGCGTTCATGGTGCGGGACCATTACACGATGGGCCTTTTGTACGCCAACCACGCCACCTTTCGCGACCCGGTCTTTCCGCGGCTCACGGCACAGGGCGCGCGGCTGATGTGGCAGATGCTGCTGTCGGAGGCCGAGGACCTCGAGATCGAACCCCGTATTGTTGAAGACTCCGCGGAGCGCGCGCCGAGTCGACTGGACCGCGCGCTACACGTTCACGCCGACGAAGCGCGTGGTCGTCAATCGCGTCCACACCGAAATGGTCGTCGCCGCCGGCAAGATCGTGCAGCAGGTCGACGAGCTTCAGCTTCTGGCGCTGGTCCGGGCAGGCGCTGGGATGGAAGGGCTGGCTGCTCGGCTATACGCCGCTGGTGCGCGACAAGGTGCAGCGGCAGGCGGCCAGGTCGCTGACGGAATTCGCCCAGTTTGTCGCGCTGACCAGCCGCGAAGGCAAGACATAGCGTTCAGGAGAAACCGTGAGCATCGCAGTCGAAACCCGCAACGGTGTCGCGCACATCGGCATTGCACGACCCGAGAAGAAGAACGCGATCACGGTCGCGATGTACCAGGCGATGGCCGACGCGATCGCTGCGGCGCATGACGACGGCCGGGTGCGCGCGATCCTGATCTACGGTGACAAGGACATCTTCACCGCCGGCAACGATCTCGAAGACTTCATGAAGAATCCGCCGACCGGGATGGACGCGCCGGTATTCCGGTTCATGCAGGCGCTCGGCCTGTGCGGAAAAGCCGGTCGTGGCCGCGGTCAACGGGGCGGCGGTCGGCATCGGCACGACGATGCTGATGCACTGCGACCTCGTCTACTGCGCCGATAACGCGATGTTCTCGATGCCGTTCGTGTCGCTGGGCTTGTGCCCGGAATTCGCGTCGAGCCTGACGATCCCGCTCGCTGCGGGCTATCACAAGGCCGCGGAAAAGCTGCTGCTGGCCGACCCGATCAGCGCGGAAGAAGCGCTCGAAATGGGGATCGTCAATCGCATCCTGCCGCCCGGCGAGGTGCTGGACCATGCGGTGAGGCAGGCCGAGCGCTTCAATGCGCTGCCGCCGACGTCGGTGCGCGAGACCAAGCGCCTGATGAAGCTTTCGTGGCGCTCGATGACGGAGAAACTGATCGCCGAGGAAGCGAAGTCGTTCGAGAAGTTGTTGCGCAGCGACGAGGCCAAGGAAGCGTTCTCGGCCTTCTTCGAACGCCGCAAGCCGGACTTCTCGCGTTTCAGCTAGGAGCCGACATGCCGCTGCGCCGCGAGTTGTCGATCGAGAAACTGAACAGCCGTTCGGGCGACAGCCTGCCCGGCTGGTTCAGCATGAAGGTGATCGAGGTGCGCGAGGGCAGCCTCACGATGGAATACGTGATCCGCCCGCAATACCTCGCGCCCAACGGCTTCTTGCACGCGGCCTCGGTGATCGCGCTCGCCGACACGTCGGCCGGCTACGCGACGATAGCCCACCTGCCTGAAGGCGCGACCAACTTCACGACCATCGAACTGAAGTCCAACTTCATCGGCACGGCGACCGAAGGCACGCTGCGTTCGGTGGCGACTTCGGCGCACCAGGGGCGCACCACGCAGGTGTGGGACGCCGTGGTCTCGCATCTGGAAAGCGGCAAGACGATCGCGCTCTTCCGCTGCACCCAGATGATCCTCTGGCCCAAGGGCTGAATCGGGCGGCTCCATGCTGGATATCGCCACGCGGCTGGCGCTGGGTCCGGTGCTGCTGGCGCAGGCCGCGCGACTGCGACGCACTGCACCCAGCCTGCCGGAGCCGGGCGGCCCCCGCCGCGGCATTGAAGGGCGCGGCCGCATTGTCATGCGCCTGCTGGTCGTCGGGGACTCGAGTGCGGCCGGCGTCGGTGCGAGCACGCAGCGCGAGGCGCTCGCGCAACCGCTTGCACGGACGCTCGCTCGGCGCCTCGATGGCAGCGTGCGCTGGCAGCTCGTCGCTGCATCCGGGCTCACATCCGAAGGCGTGCTGCAGCGTCTGATGCGCGAGCGGCCGGCCGCGGCCGACGTCGCGGTCGTCATCGTCGGCGTCAACGACATCACGACGGACGTGCCGCTGGCGGTTGCGCTGCGCCACCGTAGCCACATCGCACATTGGCTGCAGGTGCATGCGCAGGTACGCCACCTGATTTTTCCCGCGCTGCCTGAAATGGAGCTGTTTCCTGCCGTACCGAAGCCGCTGGCGTGGTACGTCGGACAGGCTGCGCGCCGCAACAATCGCGCGCAGGCGCGCTGGGCTCGGCGGCATCTCGGAGTTACTCATCTGCCGATGCAGGGCGTGGCGCATCCCGAACTGTTTTGCGAGGACGGCTTTCATCCGGCGGCGGCGCTGTACGCGCGTGTCGCCGAGCGCCTCGCGCTGCACATCATCGAACTCGCGCGCGGCGGCGCGTCCACCGATGGAGGCTCCATGAATCTGAAGGGCAAAGACGCTGTTCATTTCCGGCGCGTCGCGCGGCATCGGCCTGGCGATCGTCAAGCGCGCCGCGCGCGACGGCGCCAACGTCGTCATCGCGGCCAAGACAGTCGAACCCAATCCCGAAGCTGCCGGGAACGATCCATACCGCGGCGGCAGAAATCGAGGCCGCCGGAGGCAAGGCACTGCCGATCCAGTGCGACATCCGCGACGAGCAGCAGGTGGTCGAAGCCGCACGCCAGGCCGTCGAACGCGTTCGGCGGCATCGACATCCTGATCAACAACGCCAGCGCGATCAACCTGACCCCGACCGAGTCGACGCCGATCAAGCGCTTCGACCTGATGTTCGGCGTGAACGTGCGCGGCACCTTTCTGTGCACGCAGGCCTGCCTGCCGTATCTGAAGCAATCGGCCGAACGCAAGCGCAATCCGCATATCCTGACCTTGTCGCCGCCGCTCAACATGGAGCCGCGCTGGTTCGCGCCTCATGTCGCCTACACGATGGCCAAGTACGGCATGAGCATGTGTGTGCTGGGCCATGCCGAGGAGTTCCGGTCGTACGGCATCGGCGTCAACGCACTGTGGCCCCGGACAGTGATCCAGACCGCGGCGCTGCAGATGATCCCGGGCGTCGCCCCGAGCACTGCCGCACGCCGGAGATCATGGCCGATGCCGCGTACGCGGTGCTGACTTCCGACGCCGCGACGACCACCGGCAACTTCTTCATCGACGACGAGGTGCTGAAGCGGGCCGGTGTTACGGACCTGGAAAAGTACTCGGTCGTTCCCGGCAGCCGGCAGTTGTTGCCCGATCTGTTCCTCTGAACGGGCGGGCCTGTTGCTGGCGACGCGCGTCCGGGAAGCGGCCGGCACCGGGCCGCCGTCGCGACGGCGCTCGCATAAGCGCGGTCGCGGCCAGCTTTTTTTGTCGACCGCCCGCACGGCGTGAAGCCGAAGGCCTGCGGTAGATTCCGCAGCTGGGGACCGCAATGAAGACGCCACTGAACCGACTGCCAGCCGCGCAGCTTGCACGCATGATCGCCGCGCACGAGGTGAGCTGCGAGGCGGTCACGCATTCATTCATCGACGCCGTGCGGGAGCGCGAACGGGAGGTCCGTGCATTCGCCTGGTTCGACGCCGGCCGCGCGCTCGAGGTCGCGCGCGAATTCGATCGGGTCGAATGGCGCGGCGCGCTGCACGGGCTGCCGGTCGCGGTGAAGGACAATATCGACACCGCAGACATCCCGAGCGAATACGGTTCCGCGGTGTTCATCGGCCATGTGCCACTGGCCGACTCCGCGTGCGTCGCCGCGTTGCGCAGTGCCGGCGCCTATGTGTTCGGCAAGACGGTGACGGCGGAGCTCGCGAACTTCACGCCGGGCCCGACACGCAACCCGCGCGGACTCGACCACACGCCGGGGGGTTCGTCGAGCGGCTCCGCGGCGGCGGTCGCGGCGCACATGGCACCGTTCGCACTTGGGACCCAGACGGCAGGCTCGGTGATTCGTCCCGCGTCGTTCTGTGGCGTCGTCGGCTTCGTTCCAACGCGCGGCGTGGTGCCGCGCTCCGGCGTGAAGGCGATTTCCGACACGCTCGACATCGTCGGCGCGTTTGCGCGCACGGTCGAAGACGTCGCGCTGGTGTCGGCGATCCTCGCGCTGCAGCCGCAATGGCAGCACGCACCAAGTCAGGCGCAGCCGCCGGCGATCGGGTGGACCGCCACGCCGTGGTCGACACAGCTCGCGCCGTCGATGCTGGCCGCGCTCGAACGAGTTGCCAAGCTGCTTGCCGCGCGCGGTGCGAACGTCCACGAGATCGCCTGGCCCTACGAATCAGACCAACAGCGCGTGCCGTTCACGCGGCTTGCTGACGCGCAGCGCACGGTGCAGCTCTTCGAGACGGCGCGCGCACTGGGACCCGAGGCGCAGTATCGCCGCGAGCTGCTGTCGGCGCGGCTGGCGGCCCTGATCGACGAGGGACGCGCGGTCAGTGCGCCACACTACGTCGAGGCGCTCGAGGTCGGCCGCCAGTGCGTCGCCGCGCTCGACGACCTGTTCGGCGATGCCGACGTGGTGCTGACGCCGAGCGCGCCAGGCGAGGCGCCGCATGGCATCGACGCGACTGGGGATCCGCAGTTCAATCGCGCCTGGCATTACCTCGGCGGCCCGCAGATCAATGTGCCGCTCCCGCACGCCGTGGCGCACGGCGAAAGCGGGCTGCCGCTCGGACTGCAGGTGGTCGCGCGACCGGGCGACGACGCGCGCGCGCTGGCGGCCGCGGCCTGGATCGAGTCGCAGCTGGCCGCCTACTGATCCGCCGCCGTGCCTGTCATCCGCGATCGCCTGCCGACCTTCTCGACCTCAGTGCCCGTCGTCGTGATCGGCGCCGGCGCCGCGGGCGCGGTCGCTGCGCTTGCGGCGCGCGACACCGGGGCGAAGGTGCTGGTCCTCGATCGCGACGCCTCGCCGGCAGGCGCTACGGCCGCATCTTCCGGAATGATCCCGGCCGCAGGCACGCGCGCGCAGACGGCGCGCGAGATCGAGGATTCGGCCGAGAACTTCGCTCAGGACATCCAGGCGAAATCCAACGGTCGGTCCGCTGCGCATCTGGTCGATGCCTACACGCGTGCTTCGGCAGAGACGCTGGACTGGCTCGAAACTGGGTGCGGCGTTCACTTCGAACTGGTCGATGGTGTTGCGCCCGGACATCGCATCAGCCGCATGCATGCACTGGCCGAACGCGGGGGCACGGCGCTTCTTGCGGCGCTATACCGTACGCTCGCCGCGCGCGGGGTACGCATGCAGCCCGCGGCGCGCGTCACCGATCTGTACGTCGACGGCGAGCAGCGGGTCCTTGGCGTGCGCTACGTCCGTGGCGAACGTGACGCGGTGGACATCGGTTGCTCGGCGCTCGTGCTCGCAACCAACGGCTTCGCCGGCAACGACGACTGCGTTAAGCGCCACCTTCCGGATGTGCGTGCGTTGCCGTTCGCGGGGCACGAGGGCAGCCAGGGTGACGCATTGGCGTGGGGCGAAGAACTCGGCGCAGCGATCGATGACATCGATGGCTTTCTTGCGCACAGTTCGGTCGTGATGCCGCAGCGGCTGCAGCTGCCGTGGGCGCTGATGACCGAGGGCGCAATCCAGGTAAACCGGCAAGGCGAACGCTTCGGCAACGAGCACGAGGGCTATTCGGAGAGCGCGCTGTTCGTGCTGGCGCAACCGGAGGGGATTGCCTTCAACATCTACGACGAGCGCGTACACGAAGTGGGCCTCGCGATGCCCAACTATCCGGAGGCCGTGGCACAAGGGCTGATCAAGCGCGGTCCCGCGCTGCGCGATCTTGCCGAGTCGCTGGGGATCGATCGCACCGGCCTCGAGCACACCGTCGCCCTGGTCAACGCACTGGCGTTCGAGGACGACGTCGACGATTTCGGCCGCCAGTTTCACGCGTCGCAGATGCTGCTCGGGCCGTATTACGGAGTCCAGATCACCGGCGCGCTGCTTGGCAGCGAAGGCGGGCTGGCGATCGACGTGGACGGCCGCGTACTGCGGCCGGACGGGAGCGCGCTGCCGAACCTGCTCGCCGCGGGCGGTGCCGCACGCGGACTGTCGGGCGACGGTGGTGGCGGCTATCTCGAGGGCAACGGCCTGCTGGCTGCGGTGGTCGGCGGCCGTCTTGCCGGCCGAACTGCGGCGCAGATCGCCTACTGATCGTCCGCTGATTGCCCACTCTCGCGCCGCGCGATCGCGTCGCGGGCGCCCACGAGCAATGCGGTCAGAGCGTCGGCAGTGGACGCGGCTGGCGCCGCTCGTCGGTCGCGACGTAGACCAGCGTCGCCTCGGTGACCTTGACCACTTCCTTCTGCAGCCGGTTGCGCTCGGCGTAGACCTCGACCTCGACGGTTACCGAGGTGCGTCCGGTCTTCACGATCTTGCCGTAGAAGCTGACGAGGTCGCCGACGAAGACCGGCTGCTTGAAGAGAAACGAGGTGACGGCCAGGGTTGCCACGCGTCCTGACGCGCGGCGTGCGGCCGGCACGGCGCCCGCGATGTCGACATGCGCCATGATCCAGCCGCCGAACACGTCGCCGTGGACGTTCGCATCTGACGGCATCGGCATCATGCGCAGCGTCGGCATCTGGTCGGCGGGCAGCATCGTTTGCATCAGGTTTTCTCCGAGGGAGCAGCGCGTGACGGCGGGTGGGCCAGTGCCGCCTTTGCCATGCGATCGACCAGGGCAGGAGCGAACAACTTGAGCCACAGTGCAACACGATCGCGCGTCGTCATCAAGACCTCGCGCTTGCGTTCACGCATGCCGCCAATGATGTGGCGGGCGCATTCGGCGACCGGCATCGCGCGGTCTTCGGACAAGCCGGAAACGCCGGCAGCCTGGCCCCGCCCGTTCCAACCACGCCGACGGATCTCGGTGGCCACGACCCCCGGGTAGGCGACCATCACGGCGATGCCATCGTCGGCGGCCTCGACGCGCAGCGCATCGAGAAAGCCGGTTTGAGCGAACTTGCTCGCGCAATAAGTCGTGCGCTCGGGCACGCCGGTGCGCCCAGCCAGCGACGACACGCCGACGATCAGGCCGCGCGAGCGCTTGAGGTGCGGATACGCGTGGCGCACGCACCAGATCGTTCCCATCGCATTGATTCGGAACAGACGCTCGAAGGTCGAAAAGTCCTCGATCGCGTCGAAGCGCGCGTGCATCGAGACGCCGGCATTGGCGACCAGCACATCGATGCCGCCGTAGGTTTCGGCCGTTCGCTCGACGAGACGGCGGCAGTCGTCTTCCTCGGTCACGTCGGTCGGCACGCTGACCGCCTCGCCGCCGAGCGCCCGGCATTCGTCGCGCACGCGGTCCAGCGCGTCCGCCCGCCGCGCCGCCAACGCCAGTCTCGCCCGCTCCTGCGCCAGCTGCCGAGCCAGTTCAGCGCCGATGCCGTCGCTGGCGCCGGTGATCACAATAACCTTGCCGCTGAAGTCCATCCGAATGCGCGTGGATAATTGCGTGATGCCGTATCTGAAGCCTGGCAAGTGTACGCACGCCGCGGATGGTGGCGTGCAACTGAGGTCGCTCGTACATCGGCTGCCGCGAGGGCTTGCCGGGACTCACCCTCCCGCTTGGCGGGAGGGCAGGGTGGGTGCCGTGCCGTTGTTGCTCGGCGGAGCGCGCGGCCGCTCCGAAGCGCAGCCGACTGCTCGGTCATTTCCGGTCCGAGCGCACGTGCGACGCGCGCAGCGCGTCGCGTACGCGAGGACCGCTAACGATGCGCTGGTCCCCTCCCCGCGAAGCTCTGCCTTCGACTCGCGCCGGCGGCCGCAACGACTGGCAGACGCTGCGCATGCTGCTGCCGTACCTGTGGGCCTACCGGGGCCGCGTGCTGTTCGCGCTCGCATGTCTGCTCGCGGCCAAGCTCGCCACCGTCAGCGTTCCGATCCTGCTGAAAAGCATCGTCGACTCGCTGTCGCCGACGACGCAGGGAGTTGCCGGCGTGCTGGTCGTACCGGTCGCCCTGGTCGTGGGCTACGGCCTGCTGCGGCTGTCGACGTCGTTTTTCACCGAGTTGCGCGAGTTCTTCTTCGTCAACGTGACGCAGGCGGCGATGCGGACGCTGGCGCTGAAGACCTTCCGCCACCTGCACTCGCTGTCGCTGCGCTACCACCTGGAGCGGCGCACCGGCGCCGTGACCCGCGAGATCGACCACGGCATCCGCGGCATCTCGTCGCTGATCAGCTTCACGCTCTATTCGATCCTGCCGACGCTGATCGAGATCACGCTGGTCGTCGCCTACCTGGTCTGGCACTACGAAGTCTGGTTCGCCGTGATCGTCGGCGTGAGCTTGACGATCTACATCGTCTTCACGGTCAGCGTGACCAACTGGCGCACGGTCGTCCGTCGGCGCTGGAACGAGCTCGAGACCAAGGCACAGTCGCGCGCGGTCGACTCGCTGCTCAATTTCGAGACGGTCAAGTACTTCGGCAACGAGGACTACGAGGCACGTCGCTACGACGAGACGCTGGCGGCCAGCCAGCGCACGGCGGTGATGTCGCAGCAGTCGCTCAATGTGCTGAACGCCGGGCAGCAGCTGATCATCGCGATCGCGCTGACGCTGATCCTCTGGCGCGCGGCGGTCGGCGTCGTCGAGGGCCGCATGACGATCGGCGATCTCGTGCTGGTCAACGCCTTCATGATCCAGCTCTACATCCCGCTCAACTTCCTCGGCGTGATTTATCGGGAGATCAAGCAGAGCCTGACCGACATGGACCGCATGTTCTCGCTGCTCGACCAGAACCGCGAGATCGCCGACGCGCCCGACGCCCGGCCGCTTGCGATACGGCGCGCCGAAGTTCGCTTCGAGCGCGTCGATTTCGGCTACGACCCGCGCCGGCGCGTGCTGCATGCCGTTGACTTCACGATCCCGGGCGGGACGACGACTGCGGTGGTCGGCGCCACCGGCTCGGGCAAGTCGACGCTGGCGCGGCTGCTGTTCCGTTTTTACGAGGTCGATTCCGGCGCGGTGCTGATCGACGGCCAGGACGTGCGCACGGTCACGCAGGTGAGCCTGCGGGCGGCGATCGGCATCGTGCCGCAGGACACGGTGCTGTTCAACGACACGATCGAATACAACATCGCCTACGGACGGCCCGGCGCGGCGCGCGAGGACGTGATCGCGGCGGCGCGCGCCGCGCATATCCACGATTTCATCGAATCGCTGCCCGACGGCTATGCCACGCTGGTCGGCGAGCGCGGTCTGAAGCTGTCCGGCGGCGAGAAGCAGCGGGTCGCGATCGCACGCACGCTGCTGAAGGATCCGGCGATCCTTGTCTTCGACGAGGCGACTTCGGCACTGGACTCGCGCACCGAGCGTGTGATCCAGGCGGAACTCGAAGGCATCGCCCGCGACCGGACCACGCTGGTGATCGCGCATCGGCTGTCGACCGTCGTGCACGCTGACCAGATCCTGGTGATGGACCATGGCCGCATCGTCGAGCGCGGCACGCATGCCGAACTGTTGCAGCGGCGCGGCGCATACGCGGCCATGTGGGAGATCCAGAGCCGCGAGCGGGCGCGGGCCGAGGCGGCCGCCGATCAGGTGCGCGCCGCGTGATCCGTACGAGCGATGTCCGGATTACACTCGTCGACGCAACGGGGCAGGAGGGTCGACGATGAGGATGCGCTTCACGGGCCGCGGCGCGGCGACCGCAACACTGGTGCTGGTCATGGCGTGCCTTGGACGCGCCGCTGCGGGCGCAGGCACCGGCGGAGGTGCCCCGGCAGCCGCCGACGCTGCAGAAGGTGCGCGAAACCGGCGTCATCACGCTGGCCCATCGCGAGTCCTCGATCCCGTTTTCCTACCTGGACGCGAACAAGCGTCCGGTCGGATACGCCGTCGATCTCTGCATGCGGGTTGTCGACGCGTTGAAACGCGACCTGAAGATGCCGAATCTGCGCGTCGAGTACCTCGCGGTGACGCCGGCGCAGCGGATCCCGTCGATCGTCGAGGGCAAGGCCGACCTCGAATGCGGCAACACGACCAACACCGCGGCGCGCCGCAAGCAGGCGGCGTTCACGATCACGCACTATTTCGCGGGCGGGCGGCTGCTCGTCAGATCGGACGCCGGCATCCAGCGCCTTGCCGACATGCGCGGCAAGACCATCGTCGTCAATGCCGGCTCGACCCACGCGGCCTTCCTCGACAAGGCGCAGCAGAAGGGCCTGTTCGCGCGGCCGCATCATCGAGGCGAAGGACGCCGACGCGGCATTCGCCGACCTCGAGGCGAAGCGCGCCGATGCCTACCTGCACGACGATATCGTCCTGTTCGCGCTGCGCGCCAACAGCAAGGATCCGCGCCAGTGGAGCGTCGTCGGGGAGTACACGACCGTCGAGCCGCTGGCGATCATGCTGCGGCTCAACGATCCCGAGTTCAAGAAGTACGTGGACTTCGTGCTGTCGCGCGCGATGATCGACGGTGATGCGCCCACGCTGTACCGCAAGTGGTTCCAGGCGCCGATCCCGCCCAAGGGCGTGACGCTGGCGATCCCGGTGAGTCCGCTGCTGCGCGAGCAGTTCACCTTCCCGAGCGACAAGGTCGGCGACGAGATCGGCGGCTAGTCGCCGGCTGAGCCGGGCGCACGGTGCGACTTTCAGGCGGCGCCGCGTCGGACGGACAACCGGCAGAGGGTGGAAGGTGCGGACTGCGGCCGGGTACGCTAGATTAGGCGTTCGGGCGTTTTGCGGCGCACGAAAACGATGCTAGGGGCACAGACCCGCGCGGCGGGCTTACTAACGAGGAGGAGCAATTGATGATCAAGAGTGCAGGCAGGATCGTGGCCGGCGGGCTGGTGGCGGCAGCGGCGCTGGCGTCGGCACCCGCACATGCGGGCAAGACGCTCGACGCGATCAAGGCCCGCGGACAGGTGGTCTGCGGCGTGAACACGGGGCTGGCGGGCTTTTCGGAGGCCAACAGCCAGGGCAACTGGACCGGGCTCGACGTCGACATCTGCCGCGCGATCGCGGCAGCGGTGCTCGGCGACGGCAACAAGGTCAAGTTCGTGCCGCTGAATGCGCAGCAACGCTTCACCGCGCTGCAGTCGGGCGAGGTCGACATCCTGTCGCGCAACACGACCTGGACGCTGACGCGCGACGCATCGCTCGGCATGTTCTTCACGGGGACGACGTACTACGACGGCCAGGGCTTCATGGTCCCGGTCAAGGGCAAGATCAAGAGCGCCAAGGAGCTGAAGGGCGCGACCGTCTGCGTGCAGTCCGGCACGACGACCGAGAAGAACCTGACCGACTACTCGCGCGCGCAACAATCTGGCCATCAAGCCGGTCGTGTTCGAGAAGGTCGAAGCGGCCACCGGGGCGTACTTCTCCGGCCGCTGCCAGGCGTACACGACCGACGCATCGGGGCTCGCCTCGGTGCGCAACCAGGAAGCGAAGGACCCGAACGAGCACGTGATCCTGCCGACGCTGATTTCGAAGGAGCCGCTCGGCCCGGTGGTGCGGCGCGGCGACGACGAGTGGTTCACGATCGCCAAGTGGGTCGTCTTCGGCTTGATCGAGGCCGAGGAATATGGGCTGACGCAGAAGAACGTCGATGAGCAGGCCAAGACCAGCCAGGACCCGGTCGTGATGCGGATCGTTGGGAAAACCGAGGACACCGGCAAGCTGATGGGCCTCGACAAGAACTGGATGGTCAACGCGCTGAAGGCCACCGGCAACTACGGCGAGATCTTCGAGCGCAACGTCGGCCCGAAGTCGGCACTGAAGCTGCCGCGCGGAGTGAACAATCTGTGGAACAAGGGCGGCATCATGTACGCGCCGCCGGTGCGCTGAGAGCGCACCGGCGGCGCCATTCGCGCAATGCGCGAATGATGCGCATGATGTGAGCATGATGAGCTTTGCCTCACTCCCCCGTCCCCTCTCTCCCAAGGGAGAGAGGGGTGGCGAAGTGTCCAATAGAAAAATCTAGGGGCTCGCAATGGCGCAGGCAATGCCGAATCGTGCTCCGCCCAGGCGACGTGACTGGTCGTGGCGCAGCCAGGCATTTCGCGGGCTCGTCTACCAGATCATCGCGATCGTGCTGGTCGCGCTCGGCGTCTGGTTCCTTGCGCACAACACGCTGGAGAACATGCGTGTGCGCGGCATCCAGAGCGGCTTCGACTTCCTCACGACGCCCGCCGGGTTCGACATCGGCGAGACGCTGTTCGAGTACGACGCGCTGGACCCGTACTGGAAGGCGTTCCTGGTCGGTGTTGCCAATACGCTGCGCGTCGCGATCATCGGCATCATCTTCACGACCATCCTCGGCACCCTGCTCGGCGTCGGCCGCTTCTCGCGCAACGCGCTGGTGCGCGGTCTGTGCTACGGCTACGTCGAGTTGTTCCGCAACGTCCCGGTGCTGCTGCAACTGCTGATGTGGTACCTCGTCTTCACCGAACTGCTGCCCGACCCGTTCGAGCCGGTCAAAGCGTTCGGTTTGTTTTACCTCAGCAAGGGCGGTTTCCAGTATCCGGTGCCGGTTTGGGGCCTGGGTCAGGGACTGGCGGCCATTGGCGCGCTGGCCGGCCTGGCGGTGGCCCTGTTGTACCGGCGCTGGGCGCAGCGCAAATTCGAACAGACCGGGCACGTGCGCAGCATGTTCTGGGTACCGCTGGCGATCGTCGTCGCCGCTGCTGTGCTGGGCTGGATCCTGGGAGGGGCGCCGACCGCCTGGAACGTGCCGCACCAGGGCGAGGGAATGGTCGAAGGCGGTGCCGCGGTCACGCCGGAGTTCATGGCGGTGCTGCTCGGCCTGGTGTTCTACACCTCGGCGTTCGTTGCCGAGGTCGTGCGCGCCGGCATCCAGTCGGTTTCGCACGGGCAGGTCGAGGCGGCCAGCAGCCTGGGTCTGTCGCCTCGCAGGTCGATGCGGCTCGTAGTCCTGCCGCAGGCGATGCGCGTGATCATCCCGCCGATGACCAACCAGTATCTCAATCTCACGAAGAACTCGTCGCTGGCCGTCGCGATTGGTTATCCGGACGTGGTGTCGATCTCGAATACCGCGATCAACCAGACCGGCCGCGCGGTCGAGTGCATCGCGATCATCATGGCGGTGTACCTGACCACGTCGCTGACAACGTCGGCGATCATGGGCTGGTACAACAAGCGCGCGGCGATCAAGGAAAGGTGATGCGGATCATGTTGGCCGAGGCCGACCTGCATTTGGCCGCTGTTGTACTTGCGCCGGGCGCCCGGCCGCCCGAAGCCCGGCGCACTGACTTTTCTCGCTCGAGTGCACGTGCGGCGCGCAGCGCCGCGTACACGAGAGCGACAGAGTCTATGACCGCGGTGTTCGAGCCGATCCCGTCGCGGGCTCCGCCGATCAAGCAGGCCGGCCTGGTCTACTGGCTGCGCACGAACCTCTTCGCCGACTGGAAGAGCACGCTGACGACGGTGATCGTCGCCGGACTGGCGGTGCTGTACCTGCCGCGACTTCTCGACTGGGCCATCGTCCAGGCCGTGCTGCAGCCGAACGCCGAGATCTGCCAGCAGGCGCGTGGCACCGGCGCGTGCTGGGGCGTGGTGGCCGAGAAATACCGACTGATCATCTTCGGGCGCTATCCGTACGAGGAGCAGTGGCGGCCGCAGATCGCGACAATCCTGCTGGTCGGCCTGCTGATGGCGAGCTGCGTGCGCGTGTTCTGGAAGCGGTGGCTGGTGCTGGCGTGGGTGGCGGTGCTGGCGGCGTTCTTCGGGCTCATGTACGGCGGAGTGTTCGGCCTCAGCGTCGTAACGACCGACCGCTGGGGCGGCCTGCCGCTGACGATCATGCTCGCGTCGCTGTCGATCGTGCTCGCCTTCCCGCTGGCGGTGCTGGTGGCGCTCGGGCGGCGTTCGAAGCTGCCGGCGATCCGCACCTTCTGCGTGATCTATGTCGAGCTGATCCGCGGCGTGCCGCTGATCTCGGTGCTGTTCATGGCGCGCTTCATGTTCCCGCTGTTCATGCCGCAGGGATTCACCATCGACGTGCTGGTGCGCGTGCTGGTCGGCATCACGCTGTTTGCGGCGGCCTATTTGGCCGAGATCGTGCGCGGCGGCCTGCAGGCGATCCCGAAGGGGCAGGTCGAGGCGGCCGACTCGCTCGGCCTCACGTACTGGCAGACGCAACGCAAGATCGTGCTGCCGCAGGCATTGGCGATGGTGGTGCCGGGCATCATCAACAGCTTCATTTCGACCTTCAAGGACACGTCGCTCGTGACGATCGTGTCGCTGTACGAGCTCACGGGCTCGCTGGGGCTGGCGCTCAACTCGGACGCCAACTGGCGGCCGTTCAAGATCGAGGGCTACCTTTTCATCACGCTGATCTACTTCATCTTCTGTTTCGCGATGTCGCGTTACAGCCTGTGGGTGGAGAAGCAGCTCAACCGCAGCAAGACGCGCTAGAGAGCCGCGACCATGACGACCCGACCAGAACATCATCACCTTCGACAAGGTCAACAAGTGGTACGGCAACAACTTCCACGTGCTGCGCGACATCGACCTGCACGTCAAGAAGGGCGAGCGCATCGTCATCTGCGGCCCTTCGGGCTCGGGCAAGTCGACGCTGATCCGCTGCATCAACCGCCTCGAGGAGTACCAGGAGGGCAAGCTGGCGGTCGACGGCATCGAGCTCACCGATGACGTGAAGGCGATCGAGAAGATCCGACGCGAGGTCGGGATGGTGTTCCAGCAGTTCAACCTGTTCCCGCACCTGACGGTGATGCAGAACCTGACGCTGGCGCCGATGTGGGTCACCGGCATGCCGAAGGCCGAAGCCGAGGAGCGCGCGATGACGCAGCTGAAGCGCGTGCGCATCGCCGAGCAGGCGCAGAAGTTCCCGCTGCAGCTGTCGGGCGGCCAGCAGCAGCGCGTGGCGATCGCGCGCGCGCTGTGCCTGACGCCGAAGGTGATGCTGTTCGATGAGCCGACCTCGGCGCTCGATCCGGAGATGATCAAGGAAGTGCTTGACGTGATGATCGAGCTCGCCGGGCTGGGCATCACGATGCTGTGCGTGACGCACGAGATGGGCTTCGCGAAGGCGGTGGCCGACCGCGTGATCTTCATGGACCAGGGCCAGATCATCGAACAGAACAATCCGCACGACTTCTTCGACCATCCGAAGAGCGAGCGCACGCGCGACTTCCTGTCGAAGATCCTCGGCCACTAGGCCGGACGCGTTCCGAGCGCGGCACGCGGCCGCGATGTCGATGCCCGAACTGTCATGGCCGCATTGGGGGACGATCGCGATCGTGGCGGACTGGGTGATCCGCCTGCTGATGCTGCCGATCGTGCCGACGCGGCGCTCGCCCGAGGCTGCAAAGGGCTGGCTGCTGCTGATTTTCTTCCTGCCGTGGGTCGGCCTCGTGGCCTACGTGCTGATCGGGCGGCCGCGGCTGCCGCGCTGGCGGCTCGAGCGCCTGCGCGAATACCTCGCGCGCGTCGAGCCGCTGCGCGCCGGCTACTTGACGATCCAGAGCATCGCACCGCCGCCGGTGCCGGCCGAGTACGAGCCGAGCATCCGGCTGTCGACCAGCCTCGCCCAGCTGCCGAACTTCGGCGGCAACGCGGTCGAACTGCTGACCGACTACGCGGCGACCCTGGACCGCATCGTCGCCGATCTTGAGTCGTCGCGCGAGACTGCGCATCTCGCCTACTACATCTTCAAGGACGACCCGAGCACGGCCCCGGTCATCGCTGCGCTCGGCCGCGCAGTTGCGCGCGGCGTGCACTGCCGGGTCCTGGTCGACGCCTTCGGCTCGCGCCCGATGATCCCGCAACTGCTGCCGCGCCTGCGCGAGCTCGGCATCGAAGCGCGCGTGGCCCTGCCGTTCCGCTGGCGCAAGCCCGAGCGCCTCGACCTGCGCAACCATCGCAAGATCGTCGTGATCGACGGTCGCATCAGTTACACCGGCTCGCAGAACATGGTCGGTCCGGACTTCAAGCCGGGTCTCACCTACAGCGAACTGGTCGCTCGCATCGAGGGACCGACGGCGCTGCAGCTGCAACTGGTGTTCGGCGCCGACTGGTTTGTCGAGACCGGTCATTACATCGGAGCAGCGGCATTTCCATCACCGCAAGCGGCAGGTGACTGTCCGGCGCAGATCCTGCCGAACGGGCCGGCCTCACCGACTCAGCGAGCCCAGCGCATGGTGGTGCAGCTGGTGCACGCCGCGCGCCAGCGGGTCGTCATCACCTCGCCCTATTTCATCCCCAGCCAGGCGCTGCAGGAGGCTCTCGAAACGGCTGCGCAGCGCGGCGTCGAGGTGCACCTGATCGTCGACCACCGCAAGGACCAGTTCATGGTCGCCAATGCGCAGCGCTCGTACTACGAATCGCTGCTGGCGGCGGGCGTTCGCATACACGCCTACCGCGAGGCGTTCCTGCACACCAAGTCGGTGTCGGTCGACGACGAGATCGCCTGGGTCGGCTCGTGCAACATGGACATGCGGTCGTTCGAGCTCAACGAGGAAGTCATAGCGCTTTTTTACAGCCGCACGATCGCCAGGCAGCTGCAGGCGATCGAGGAGCGTTACATGCGCGGCGCGGAGGAGGTCGAGCTGGTCAAGTGGCGCGAGCGACCCTTCGTCGAGCAGCTGGTGCAGAACCTGACCCGGCTCGTGAGCCCGCTGCTTGTAGGGAGGTTCGAGGCGGGCGTGCAGCAGTCCGGATGCACGCCCGCAGATGACGACTCAGGACGACGAGCCGCCGTCGCCACCGCTGCCGCCGTCGCCGCCACCGCCGCCGAAGTCGGCCAGCGACGCCTGTTCCTTCGAGTAGTTCCAGTCGCCGAGGCTGGCGCAGCCTGACAGCGCCGCGACGATGACCGCCGCTGCGATCGCCACTGAAGCACGGATCGACTGAATTGCGTTTCATGGTTCACCTCATCTAGGTTGGATGGTCTCTGAGAATCCACACCGCGATGTGGCGTGCGGCGTGTCTGAACACTACGTTTCGGGGTCGCGGATTGCGACGGAAAAGACCGCGCAGTTAATGTCGACAATCCGACACGCGGGCGCGGGCGAGGGCGGCAGCGCGCTTTTGTTCATAATCGCAGCTTTTTCGGAGACGGCGCGATGTCGGCGAGTGAAACAGCGGCGATGCCTGCTGCGCGCGGAACGGTCCTGCCGTACGCAGCGACGATCTTTCTGTCGGCGTTCCTGCTGTTCCTGGTCCAACCGATCATTGCAAAGCAGATCCTGCCGTGGTTCGGCGGATCGTCGGCGGTATGGACGACGGCGTTGGTTTTCTTCCAGACCACGCTGCTTGCGGGCTATGCCTATGCCGATGCTGCGCAGCGGCTCGGTCCGCGCCGCTCGACGCTGCTGCACGTCGGTCTGCTGGGCCTGTCACTGCTGATGCTGCCGATCGTCGCTTCGCCGGAATGGAAACCGCACGGGGACGAGGCACCGATCGCGCGCATCCTGCTGCTGCTCGCGGCAACGATCGGACTGCCATATTTTCTTCTGTCGACGACCACGCCGTTGCTGCAGGCGTGGTACTGGCGGCGCTTCCACGCGGTCGTGCCTTATCGCCTGTTCGCGCTCTCGAATTTTGCGTCGCTGCTGGCGCTGCTCGGCTTTCCGGTCCTGTTTGAGCCGTGGCTGACGCTGCCCCAACTCGGCTGGATCTGGTCGACGCTATACGCGGCGTTCGTGCTGATCTGTGCCGCGACCGCATGGGTCTCGTTGCGCGCCGCTGGCGACGGTGCAGGGCAGGCGCCGGCAGGTGCTACGTCCGTCGCCGAGGCGCGGCCGGCGCTGACGACGCAGTTGCGCTGGCTCGCGTTCGCGGCGATGGGTTCGGTGATGCTGCTCGCCGTAACCAACCACGTGACGCAGAACGTTGCCAGTGTCCCGTTCCTGTGGGTGATGCCACTGTCGCTCTACCTGTTGAGCTTCGTGCTCGCGTTCGACCACCCGCGCTGGTATCGCCAGCCGGTGTTCGTGGCCGCGGTCGCACTCGCTGCCCCGGCGATGGCATGGCTGATCCCGTCGCTCGACCTCAAGCTCGCTTCCTCGGTGTTCTTCGCAGGGCTCTTCGTCGCGTGCATGTTCTGTCACGGCGAACTGGCGCGTCTGCGGCCCGATCCGCGGTTCCTGACGCGTTTTTACCTGATGATCTCGGTCGGCGGCGCCCTCGGCGCCGTCCTGGTCGCGATCGTCGCGCCGATGGCCCTGCACGGCTACTTCGAAGTCAACATCGCACTCGTGCTGCTGGCGCTGCTGGTGCTGCTGCAGCTGAAGGGCCGTCGGCGCATCGTCGGGCTGGCCGTCGTCGCGGCTACGGCGTTCTTTGCCGTGCGCGGCGGCTACGAATACGCCAGCGGGCTGCGTGTGATGGAGCGGGACTTCTATGGCGTCGTCCGTACGCGCGACAGCGCTACGCCGGTGCCGTATCGCTCGATGCTGCACGGAGGCATCATCCACGGCGGGCAGCTGCTCGGCGACGCCTATCGCAACACGCCGAGCGATTATTTCGGCCCCGGATCCGGCTACGGCCGGCTGTTCGCCGCGCTCAACGAGCTTTATCCGGCGCCGCGGCAGGTCGGCATCATCGGACTCGGCGCCGGGGTTGTCGCCTCCTACGGCCGCCGCGGCGACCGCTTCACCTTTTACGAGATCTCGCCGCGCGTGGCCGATGTGGCGCGATCCGAATTCAGCTTCCTGCGCGACACGCCGGCGGTGACTGAAGTCGTGATGGGCGACGGCCGACTCTCGCTGGAGCGTGAGCCGCCGCGGCGCTACGACGTGCTCGGCATCGACGCCTTCGCCGGCGACTCGATTCCGATGCACCTTGTGACGCGCGAGGCGATGGAGCAGTATCTGCGTCACCTGACGCCGAACGGCGTGATCGTGTTCCAGGCCACCAATCGCTACATCGACCTGCTGCCGGTGGTGAAACGCCTGGCTGCGGAAAGTGGCATGGACGCCGTACTGGTGTCCGACATCCCGTCGGGCTCGGACATCGGACCGGAATACTGGCTCTCGGCGACCGACCAAATCCTGGTCACGCGCAATCGCGCGCTGTTCGGTGCTGACGCATTGCGCTACGTCGTGACACCGATCAGCGACCGCGCCGACCTCGCGACGTTCACCGATACGCACCACAACCTGTTCCGCATCCTCAAGTAGCGGATGAACCCGCACATCGAACTGCTAAAGGCGAGCTTCGATGCGGCTGTCGCGGCGGCCGATCCTGCACGCATGCTTGCGGCGCACCTGCCCGCGCCGCCGGATCGTGCGCTGGTCGTCGGCGCAGGCAAGGCGGCAGCCAGCATGGCGTCTGCGGTCGAGCACGCCTGGCCGGCGGTAAATCTCGACGGCCTCGTCATCACGCGCTATGCGCATGGCTCGCCGACCCGCGCGGTGCGCGTCGTCGAAGCGGGCCATCCGGTTCCTGACGCCGCCGGTGAAACGGCGTCCCGGGAGATCCTCGACCGGGTGCACGCGATGCGCGCCGGCGATCTGCTGCTGACGCTGGTTTCCGGCGGCGGCTCGAGCCTGTTGTCGTTGCCGGTGCCCGATGTGTCAATGGACGACCTCAAGCGCGTGACGCGCGATTTGCTTGCGAGCGGCGCGCCGATCGAGCAGATGAACGTCGTGCGCAAGCACCTGTCGCAGATCGCCGGCGGGCGCTTGGCCGACGCGGCTGTCGACCGTGGCGCGCGCGTCCTCGCGCTGATCGTGTCCGATGTCACCGGCGACGCGCCGACCGATATTGCCTCGGGGCCCTGCGCGCCGGATCCGAGCACCTATGCCGACGCGCTCGCCGTACTGCAGCGCTGGAGCGTCACGCCTCCCGCAAGCGTGGCGGACTGGCTCGCACGCGGAGTGCGGGGTGCGGTGCCAGAAACTCCGAAGCCGGGCGACCCGCGCTTCGCAGCGGTCGAAAACCGCGTGATCGCCACGGCCCACGGCTCGCTGGAGGCGGCGGCGGAAGTGTTCAGGCGCGCCGGTATTGCTCCGGTCATTCTCGGAGACACCGTCACCGGCGAGGCCCGCGAGGTCGCGAAGGTGTACGCCGCGCTCGTGCGCGAGGTGCGCAGGCATTCCGCGCCTTTCGCGGCGCCGGTCGCACTGATCTCCGGCGGTGAATGCACGGTGACGCTGCCGGCCGGATCGCGCGGACGCGGCGGCCGCTGCAGCGAGTTCCTGCTGTCGCTCGCGGTGGAGCTCGAAAACGTGCCCGGCGTCTACGCGCTCGCCGCTGACACCGACGGCATCGATGGCAGCGAAGACAACGCCGGCGCCTGGCTCGCTCCAGAAACGGTGAGCCGCGCCGCAGCCGCGGGCGTCCGCGCGCGCGGCGCGCTCGATACGCACGACGCCTACGGCTTCTTCGCCGCCGCGGGCAGCCTGCTCGTCACCGGCCCGACGCGCACCAACGTCAACGACTATCGGGTGATCCTCGTCACCTGATGCCGACGTGCAGCGAGTCAGTCATCGCCGCTCGCTGCCGTCCTCTGCGCCTTACGGCGTTTCGAGCGGGTCGAACTGCGCCAGCATGATCGGCGTGTCTTCGATGTCCCCGTCGAGCGCCGCCGGCGCGATGCGCTCCTCGCTCCAGCTGTCGGGCTCGGCGGCAGCCTGCGGCGCTTCGTCCGCCGGGAAATTCTCCTCAAACGCCGGCAGCGGCCGCTCGAGCCCAACGGTGTCGTCGGCGTATCTGGGCGTACGCGGCCGGCGCAAGCGCCAGCGCCAGCACCGTCAGCGTGGAAGCGACCATTGCAGCGGCGCGAACACCGGTACCGATTGAAAAGAAGGAATGCCGTTTCATGGGATCTCCCGCGGGCCGGCCTTGGCCCTACGACTGCGTTGAACCCGGCGCCGCCTGGCGGGCAGGCCGTCGATCGGCGAGTGCCGACGTGCAGTCACGCTACGGAGATCGCAGGGATCGCGAGACGGAACACGCCGGATCGCGCAGCCGGCGTCTGCTGCAGCTGAAATGTCGAATTTTCCGGTGCTTTCGCATGCAGTTTCGGGCGGCCACGCAGTGGCCGCGCGGCCGCGAGCATGCTGAGTTAGCCCAACGTGCGACGGGGCTAGCGCGTCCAGGGCGGCGCGCTCGGCGCAATCTCCCAGAGCGTGCGCGCGCGCTGTGCCAGTGCAGGATCGATTTGAGCGAGTGCGGCCAATGCGATCGAACGACGGTCCACCTCGAAGAAGGCCCGCAATGCGGCCCGAGTGTCGGATCGGCCGAAGCCGTCGGTGCCGAGCACGAGATAGCGATCGCGGATCCATGGCCGGATCAGATCGGCAACCGCACTGATGTAATCGGACGCCGCAATGACCGGCGTCCCGTCGGCCGGCAGCTGGCGCTCGATCCAGGAGGGCACCGGGGCCGCACCTAGGCGTTGCGCGCGCGTCAGCGCCATCGCCTCGCGCCGCAGTTCCGTAAAGCTGGTCACGGAGTACACATCGATGCCGAGCCCGAACTCGCTTTCAAGCAGTTCCGCCGCCGCGAGTGTCTCGCGCAGGATCGTGCCGGCGCCGAGCAGGCGCGCACGCGCGCGGCCGTGAGTTGTGCTGCGCACGCGGTACATGCCGCGCAGAATCCCATCGCGCGCGTCCGCCGCGGGCTCGCCGTCCGGCGCGCTGGCAGCGACCGTCGTCGCGCCGGTGCCGGGCGCCGAAGGCTGGGCGTAGTTCTCATTCATCACCGTCACGTAAAAGAACTCGTCGCACTGCTCGGCCAGCATTCGGCGCATGCCGTGCTCGAGAATCACGGCGAGTTCATAGGCGTAGCAGGGGTCGTACGCCCGGCAATTGGGAACCGTCGAGGCGACGAGGTGGCTGCTGCCGTCCTCGTGCTGCAGCCCTTCGCCCGACAGCGTCGTGCGGCCGGCGGTCGCGCCGAGCAGGAAGCCGCGCGTGCGCGAGTCCGCGGCCGCCCACAGCGGGTCGCCGACGCGCTGAAAGCCGAACATCGAGTAGAAAATGTAAAACGGCAGCATGGCCAGCCCGTTGGTCGAATAGCTGGTTCCGGCCGCGACCCAGGAAGCGATTGCGCCGGCCTCGTTGATGCCTTCCTCGAGGATCTGTCCGTTCTTCGCTTCCTTGTAGTAGGAGATCTGACCGCTGTCCTCCGGCTCGTAGAGTTGACCAAACGGCGAATAGATGCCGACCAGGCGGAACAAGTCCGCCATGCCGAAGGTGCGTGCCTCGTCGGCGATGATCGGCACGACGCGCGGCCCGATTGCACTGTCCTTCAGCAACGCACCGAGCATGCGGACCAGCGCCATCGTCGTCGACATCTCCTTGCCGTTCGCCTCCAGCGCGAACTTCGCGAAGGCTTCCGCAGTCGGCGTGGCCAACGGCGCGCAGGTCGATGAACGCGCCGGCAGGTAGCCGCCGAGCTTCGCGCGCCGTGCGTGCAGGTACTTCATTTCCGGACTGTCTTCGGCCGGTTTGTGGAACTCGACGCCTTCGACGTGCACATCAGTCAGCGGCAGCCCGAATCCGTCGCGGAACGCACGCAGCGCTTCGGCGTCGAGCTTCTTTTGCTGGTGCGTCGTCATCCGGCCCTGGCCGGCGCTGCCCATGCCATAGCCCTTCTTGGTCTTGGCCAGGATGACGGTCGGCTGGCCGCGATGACGGGCTGCGGCGTAGTACGCCGCGTGGATCTTCACCGGGTCATGGCCGCCGCGCCGCAGGCGGTCGATATCGTCGTCCGACAGATGCGCGGTGAGCTGCGCCAGTTCCGGGTACTTATTGAAGAAGTGCTCGCGGTTAAAGCGGCCATCGGTAGCCGAAAGTGTCTGGAACTCGCCGTCGACGGTCTCGTGGAAGGCGCGCAGCAGCAGCAGTTGCGTATCGCGCGCGAACAGCGGATCCCAGTCACTGCCCCACAGCAACTTGATCACATTCCAGCCGGCGCCGGCGAACAATCCCTCGAGCTCCTGGATGATCGAGCCGTTGCCGCGCACCGGTCCGTCGAGCCGCTGCAGGTTGCAGTTGACGACGAACACCAGGTTGTCGAGTCCTTCGCGTGCGGCGATCGACAGGCCTGCGAGCGACTCGGGCTCGTCCATCTCGCCGTCGCCGACGAAGGCCCAGACCTTGCGCGCGTAGGTGCTGGCGAGGCCGCGGTGTTCCAGATAGCGCAGGAAACGCGCCTGGTAGATCGCAAACAGCGGTCCGAGTCCCATCGAGCCGGTCGGGAACTGCCAGAACCCCGGCATCAACCACGGATGCGGATACGAACTCAGCCCCTTGCCCGCGGTCTCGCGTCGATAGTTGTCCAGTTGTTCGGCGGTCAGCCGCCCTTCGAGAAAGGCACGTGCATAAACGCCCGGCGCCGAATGCGGCTGAAAGTAGACCAGATCACCGCGCGCGTCGGCCGCATCGCCGCCGGCGCGGAAGAAGTGATTGAAACCGACCTCGAAGAGATCCGCGGCCGATGCGTAGCTCGCGATATGGCCGCCGAGTTCGGCGCTCGCCTGGTTGGCGCGCACGACCATCGCCAGCGCGTTCCAGCGCACGATCGCCGAGAGCCTCTGCTCGATCTCGAGGTTGCCGGGGAACGGCGCCTGTTCTGCCAGCGATATCGTGTTCAGGTACGGCGTATTCAGGACCTGCGGCAGTGGCACGCGCCGCGTGCGCGCGTGCTGCAGCAACTGCTTCAGCAGAAAGGTCGCGCGTGCTGGCCCTTCGGCGGCGATCAGCGCGTCGAGCGCCTCGATCCATTCGCGCGTTTCCTGCGGGTCACCGTCGTCCTCGGGCAGACGCCACGCTGCATTCGGAATCAACTTCGCAAGATCGTCGAGGTTCATGGCAACTCCACGCCCAAAGGAAGGACGCTGAGGGAGCAAGGATTATCCGCCCGCCAAGAAGCAAGATCACTGCTGCGGGCTGGGATAATGCTTGCCATGCAAACGCTGACGATCCTCCGTCCCGACGACTGGCACCTGCACCTGCGAGACGGGCCGGCGCTGGCTGCAGTGCTGCCGGCAACCGCGCGCCAGTTCGCCCGTGCCATCGTGATGCCAAACCTGCGTCCGCCGGTGACGACGACGGCGCAGGCTCTCGCATATCGCGAGCGCATCCTGGCCGCACGGCCATCGGGTTCAAGCTTCGAGCCGCTGATGACGCTGTATCTGACCGACAACACGCCCGCCGACGAGATCCGCCGGGCAGCGGCGAGCGGCTTCGTGCACGGGGTGAAGCTCTATCCGGCCGGAGCGACGACGAACTCGGACTCGGGCGTCACCGGACATTCGCCATGTGCGCCCGGCGCTGGAAGCCATGCAGGAGCTCGGGCTGCCGTTGCAGGTGCACGGCGAGGTCACGGACGCGCGCGTCGACGTGTTCGACCGCGAAAAAGTCTTCATCGACGAGGTGCTGGAACCGCTGCGACGCGATTTTCCGGCGCTGCGGGTGGTCTTCGAGCACATCACTACGCGCGAAGCAGCACAGTACGTGCATGACGCAAGCGGCCCGATCGCCGCTACGATCACAGCGCACCATCTGCTCTACAACCGCAACGCAATCTTCATGACCGCGGATGGCAAGGCCGGCGTGCGGCCGCACTACTACTGCCTGCCGGTGCTGAAGCGCGAAGTGCACCGCCAGGCACTGGTCGAGGCCGCGAGCAGCGGCAACCCGCGCTACTTCCTCGGGACCGATTCGGCGCCGCATCCGAAGGGTGAGAAGGAGACCGCCTGCGGCTGTGCCGGGTGCTACACGGCACCCGTCGCGCTCGAACTTTATGCCGAAGCCTTCGAGGACGCCGGGCGACTCGATCGACTCGAGGCGTTCGCGAGCCACCATGGGGCCGATTTCTACGGCATGGCGCGCAACCTAGGCACGATCACATTGCAACGTCGAGCGTCAACGGTGCCTGCCGAAGTGCCACTCGGCGCCATGAGCGTCGTGCCGTTGCGCGCCGGTGAGAGTCTGCGGTGGACGCTGATCGCCTGAGCCGCGCCGACTGGTCGCAGCCGTGGCTGTCGGCCGTAGCGGACGGCTGTGCGCTGGTGACAGCGGCCGATCCGCTCGCTGCGCTGAACCGCGAGGCGAGGCGCCGTCGCGTATCGACCGCCGCGGGCTCGCCGATCGAATTCGTCGATGGCGCCGACGCGCCCGCGGGCCGCGCCTACGAGGTCCATATCGCCGCGACCGGGCGCGTGCCGACGCGGCTCAATGCGCACGATCTGATGAACGCGCTGGTGTGGCTGGCGATGCCGCGCACGAAGGCCCGGCTCAATGCGTTGCACGCGGGCGCGATCGTACGGAGTGCCGGCGGTGATCGCGGGCCGCTGCGAGATGCAGCGACGCTGTTCGACGAAAACGGTGCGCTGCTGGTGACTCGGGACGGCACGCTGCCGGCGCTGCTGCGCGCACGTCGCTGGCGCGAGGCCTTCGTTGAGCAGCGTCACGGCTGGAGTGCGGTGCGCCTGCTGTGCTTCGGCCACGCGCTGATAGTGAAGCTCATGTCACCGTACAAGGCCATCACCGCGCATCTGCGGGTGGTCGATCTGCCGGTGGACACCACGCTGCCAGCGCTGGACCATGCGATGTCGGCTCAGATCGATGACGGCTTCAGGACATCGATGCTGCTGCCGCTGCCGGTGCTCGGCGTGCCTGGCTGGTGCGCCGCGAACGCCGATCCGGCGTATTACGAGGATGTCGCGGTGTTCCGCCCGGCGCGCATCGCGTCGCCGACCGTGCGGCCGAACTGCGATAGTGACACTCCTGCACAATGCAGCGCGCGGCACCTGCCCGACGACGGGCAGCGCAGCCGCACCGACTTCGCCCGATCCGTGGAATGCACAAAGCCATGAATGTCGTCGTCACCGGAGGTTCAGGATTTCTCGGGCAGCGTCTGATCCGCGCGCTCGTCGCGCGCGGAACGCTCGCGCGCGACGGCCAGCCGCAGATGATCGACAGGATTGCGGCGCTGGATGCCGCGCGGGCGCCGGTGGAATTCCAGGATCCGCGTGTGCACTACATCCAGGGCGACCTGACGGATCGCGCGACTGTCGCGGCTGCGCTGGACGCGGCCGACAGTGTCTTCCATCTGGCGGCCGTCGTATCGGGTGCGGCCGAGGCCGACTACGACCTGGGCCTGCGCGTCAACGTCGACGGCACGCGCGCACTGCTCGATGCCTGTCGCAGGCAGCCGCGGCCGCCGACCGTCGTGTTCGCAAGCTCGGTCGCAGTCTTCGGCGGCGACATGCCCGAGGTCATCGAAGACGGCACGACGCCCACACCGCAGTCGAGCTACGGCGTCCAGAAGCTGATCGGCGAACTGCTGCTGGGCGATTGTTCGCGCCGTGGTTACCTCGACGGCCGCGCGATACGCCTGCCGACGATCGTCGTGCGTCCCGGCAAGCCCAACGCGGCGGCGTCGAGCTTTGCGAGCGGCATCATCCGCGAGCCTCTTGCCGGAGTGGAGGCGATCTGTCCGGTCGATGCGACAACACGCGTTTGGGTCATGTCGCCGCAGCGGGCCGTGGACAACTTGATCCATGCGCACGAGATGAGCCCCGGGGCATGGGGCAGCCAGCGCGCGCTCAGCCTGCCCGGACTTACGGTGTCGGTTCGAGAAATGCTCGACGCATTGCGCAACGTCGGCGGTGACGCCGGCGGTGCAGCGCGTGCGCTTCGAGCGCGATGAGAGGATCGCGCACCTCGTGTCCGGCTGGCCGGCGCGATTCAGCGCCGCGCGCGCGCTCGCGCTGGGATTCGAGGGCGACCACGACATCGAAACGATCGTGCGTGCCTATGCCGAGGAACACGCGCGATGACGATGAAACGCACCGAACTCGAGAAGCGCAAGGGCCTGAAGATCGCAAACGAGATGCACCGGGCCGGCACTCGCTACGGCACGGCCGCACCGGCAGCGGAGCGACGGATGCAACGTGAACGCGAACGCGCCGCGGGGCTGGTACCGTTCGCCATCAAGCTGCACGGAGACCTGGTCCGGCAACTGCATGCGCGGGCAAGCCAGCGCCAGGTCCCGCTCACTGATCTGGTCGAGCAGTTGCTGCGCAGCGGACTGAACATGGAGAAGGAAGCACGATGAGCACGATCACGACGGCGAGCGGACTGCAGTATGAAGACGTGCGCGTCGGCGCCGGCGCGCCGGCGCAGTCCGGGCAGGACGTCGTCGTGCATTACACCGGCTGGCTCACCGATGGCAGCAAGTTCGACTCGAGTCGCGACCGCGGCCAGCCGTTTACGTTCGGCCTCGGCGGGGGTCAGGTCATCGCAGGTTGGGACGAAGGCGTATCCGGCATGCAGGTGGGCGGCCTGCGTATGCTCACGATCCCGCCGCGGCTCGGCTATGGCGAATTCGGCGCTGGCGGCGTGATACCTCCGAACGCGACGCTGGTCTTCGAGGTAGAACTGCTTGACGTGAGTTGAGCCAGCGGGCCGATCGAGCTTGCTCAGATCAGCCGCGCGGTCGCACGGATCGCCGACAACGTTGCGTTCGGCGTGATCACCTCCGGATCCGTCCGCAGTTCGATCAGCGCTGGCAGCCGCTTTTCGCGAATGAATGCGAGCGCCTGGGCCAGCGCGGTGCCGAACTCGTCGGTCGTGCCGACCGCCGCACCGTAGCCTCCGAAGGACTGAGCCAGGCGCGCGAAATCCGGGTTCGAAAGCCGGGTGCCGTGATCGCGCCCTGGGAACTCGCGCTCCTGGTGCATGCGGATCGTTCCGTACATCGAATTGTTGAAGACGATGATCAGCACGCCGGCGTTGTACTGCAGCGCAGTCGCGAGTTCCTGCATCGTCATCATGAAGTCGCCGTCGCCGGCCATCGCGATGACGCAGCGCTCGGGCGCGATGATCTTGGCCGCAATCGCTGCCGGGACGCCGTAGCCCATGCTGCCCGCCGTCGGTGCGAGCTGCGTCCGCGGACCGGGGTAGCGCCAGAACCGGTGCGCCCACACGCTGAAGTTGCCGGCGCCATTGGTGATGATCGCGTCCTCCGGCACGGCGCGCTGCAGGATCTGCATCACTTCCCACAGGTCGAGCGCGGGATGCGCGTTGGCATAGACCGCGGGACGCTGCTGCCACGCTTCGTAGTCAGCGCGTGCAGCCGCGAGCGCCGGACGCCACGGCGGCTCTTCGACCGGCACCATCATCGCCAGGCGGGCCGCGAACTGCGGCATGCCGGAGTTGATTGCAAGGCTCGCCTGGTAGACACGACCGAGTTCTTCTGCGCCCGCGTGAACGTGCACCAGGGCCTGGCCCGGCACCGGCGCTGAAAGCAGCGTGTAGCCCGAGGTCGTCGCTTCGCCCAGCCGCGGTCCGATCGCGATGATTAGGTCGGACTCGCGCACCCGGCAGGCCAGCTTCGGATTGACGCCGACGCCGACGTCGCCCACGTAGTTCGGATGCCGGTTATCGAAAACGGACTGCGATCGAAACGCGCACGCGACCGGCAGATAGTTGGCCTCGCAGAAGCGCTTCAGGTTGTCGCACGCGGCGTCGGTCCAGCCCGGGTCCACCGACGATCACGAGCGGCCGCTGTGCCCGGCCGAGCAGGCGGCGCAGCCCGGCGATCTGCATGTCCGACGGCGCCGACTGTACCGGCAGGTGGCAGAGCGCGTCTGCGACGTCGGCCTGGCGGGATTGCATGTCTTCGGGCAACGCGAGCACGACCGGGCCCGGGCGGCCGCTGGTGGCGACCTGGAACGCACGCGCAACGAACTCTGGCACACGCGCGGCGATCGTCGATCTGCGCAACCCACTTGGTCATCGGCCCGAACATGCGCCGGTAGTCGATCTCCTGGAAGGCTTCGCGCTCGGCGAAATCGTTGCCCACCTGGCCGACGAAGAGCACGAGCGGCGTGGAATCCTGGTAGGCGGTGTGAACGCCAATCGACGCGTTGGTCGCGCCGGGACCGCGCGTGACGAAGGCGACGCCCGGTTGGCCGGTCAGCTTCGCATAGGCATCCGCCATGAAGGCCGCGCCGGATTCGTGCCGGTTGACGATCAGCTTGATCATCTCGCGCGCGTCGTAGAGCGCGTCGAGCACGCCGATGTAGCTCTCCCCGGGCACACAGAAAGCGTGGTTGACGCCCTGGATCAGCAACTGGTCGACGAGGATGCGAGCGCCGCTGCGCGTGGCCATGCGGAGGGTAGGGGCCAGGAGGAGGGCGGCAGGATAGCAGCGCCCGCGCCGGCGACCGCCCCGAGCAGGCTACTGCAGCCGCTTGGGCGGCAGGTACAGGTCCTGGCGATAGGTCAGCACCGCACGCGGCGCGAACACGACCAGCGCAGAGAACAGCATTCCCGAGATGACCGCCTCGCCCCAGGCCAGCAGCAGCGAATAGGCGATGTGGTCCCCCAGCAGCGTCGCGTGGCCGTTCGCCTCGACGATCGACAAACCCAGAATCAGTGCGCTGGCGCCGGCGGTTGCGAGCAGCGTGACGAACAGCCCGTTGCCGATGATGAAGACGAAGAGGTTTTTCGGCAGGCGACGCTCGATCTGACGCTGCAGCGCGGTCGCGATCCAGGCCGGCGCGACGGCCAGCACGACCCCGTTGACACCGATGTTGCGCCACGAGCCGTCGTCCATCACCGTGTAGAGCGCCACGGCGGCCATCAGCCCCAGCACTGCGCGTGCGCGACCGAACACCAGCGCAAACAGCGCGCTGCCGAGCAGGCCGAAGTCCAGCCCGACCGGCGAGCGCACGTGCAGTGCCCATAGCAGCGAGACCGCAACAATCGCGGCGAGCCAGCCGTGCTGTGTTGCCGGCGTCGGCAGGAAGCGATGGCGCACGGTCCACGCCGACTGCAAGAGCGCTGCCAGCACGATCACCCAACCTGCAATCAGCAGAGTCGTAGGAGCATCGGCGTGCAGCAGGTTCATCGACGCGTGTGCGGGTCCGGCAACGGCCATTGCAGCCGCCGACACAGGACCCGATGCAAGCAGGCGAGCAAATTATGCGCCGGCGTCGCCTGCGACCCCACAGCGTGACGGGTAGACTCGTTCGCGTACGAGATGGAGATGTGGATGGACAACCCGTCGACGAATACCGATCCGCCCCACGTCGATCTCGAACAGGTGGCGCACCTGGTCGAGCAGCTCGAACGTGACCTCGCACGCGTCCGTACCGGCGGAGCGAGCGTGGACACGCTGCGGACGGAAGTTGAGCAGCTGCGGGAGGCTCTTGCCGCGGCAGACCCGCACGTCGAAGTGCATGAGGGGCTGCACGGCGTGCGCGATCGCCTCGGAGCGGTCTCGGACGAGCTTCTCGGCGATGCGCTGAAGGGCTCGGACTACATCGCCCGCATCGGTCGCATCCTCGGGCTCGGTTAGATGCGGCTGGCCACGGGCTCGTGAAGTACGTCAACCTCGGCGCGAGCGGCCTCAAGGTCTCGCGCATTGCGCTCGGCATGATGACCTACGGCACGCCGCAATGGCGCCCGTGGGTGCTGGACGAGGCCGCGGCCAAGCCGATCGTGCGTCGAGCGGTCGAGCTGGGGATCAACTTCTTCGACACCGCCGATATGTATTCGGCCGGCGTCTCGGAAGAGATCACCGGGCGCCTGTTGAAGGAACTGCTGCCGCGCGACGAAGTCGTGATCGCGACCAAGCTCTTTCATCCGGTCGATCTCGCCTTCAAGGGCGGCAATAGTCCCGGCTCCAAGCCGCCGCAGCGCCCGAACACGAGCGGACTTTCGCGCAAGCGGATATTTGCGGCAGCCGATGCGAGCCTGAAGCGCCTCGGGGTCGACACGATCGACCTGTATCAGATCCACCGCTTCGACAGGGCCACGCCGGTTGAGGAAACCATGGAAGCGCTGAACGATCTGGTGCGCAGCGGCAAGGTGCGCTACATCGGCGCCTCAAGCATGTGGGCGTGGCAATTCGCCAAGATGCAGCACAGCGCCGAGCGGCGCGGCTGGACGCGCTTCGTCTCGATGCAGAACCACTACAACCTGGTCTATCGCGAAGAAGAGCGCGAGATGAATCCCGCTCGCGCTCGATCAGGGCGTTGGACTGATTCCGTGGAGCCCGCTCGCGCGAGGGTTTCTTGCCGGTAACCGCGGTCGTGACGACCGCAGTGTTGGTGCGACGGCACGCGCGCGTACGGACGAGATCGCGCTCAAGCTTTATTACGAGGACAGCGACTTTGCCGTGCTGGGCGCACTGCAGCGACTGGCTGAGGCGAGAGGCCTGTCGTGCGCGATGCTCGCCTACGCGTGGCTGCTCGGTCGGCCGGGTGTGACCGCGCCGATCGTCGGTGCCAGCCAGGTGTGGCAGCTCGAAGAGGCGGTGAAAGCGCTCGACGTCGCGCTGTCGGACGACGAAAGCGCCGCGCTCGCGGCACCGTACCGGCCGCACCCGGTGCTCGGGCACGACTGACAGCGCGTCAGCGCGCGATTCCGCCCGGCGTACGCGGCCGGTCGGCAGGCAACTTCGCGATCATGCAGTCGATCGAGCGGTTGGTGCGCGGGTCGTCGGACGTGAACACCAGCGCCTGCACGCCCGCGCGAAAGTCCGCCGGCGTGCTGCGGTTGTAGTAAAGCTTGGACATCATGTCGAGCAGCGAGTCGAAGCGACCGGGCTGACCGGGCACCGACGAGGCTTCGAACGGCTGCAGGTACATATCGCCGATCCAGAGCGGCTGGCACTCGGCCTGAACGACGTTCAGGTAATCGTTGAAACCGGTGGCCTTGTAGTTCTGCCACGCGTCCGGCGCGCAGCCGCCAAGACTTGCTGCGGCCAGAGCGGCTACAGCCGCTGCAGTGAAAATTCTGGTGTTCATCGCCACCCCCGTCCCCATGATGCCGTCGATTCTATCGACGGCGACGGACCGCTCAGGCGCTGCGGGGTGTGACGGTGCGGACTACTGGCGCCAGCGGTTGTGGCGCGGTCGCAGGACGCGTTGCCGGGCAGGATGGCCACGCCGAGGAGCGCAGCTGGATGTTGCGGACTTTTTCTTCGAGCGACGATTTCGTCAGCGGCTTCAGGATCGTGCCATTGGCCCCGAGGCGGATCGCCTGCAGGACGTCGTCCTTGCTTGCCTCGTTGGTGATCAGCAGCACGGGCAGCGTCTTGAGTGCGGAATCGGCGCGGATCTGACGCAGCAGCTCGTAGCCATTGACGCGCGGCATGTTGATGTCGCTGATGACGAAGTCGTAGGGGTTCTGCCGCAGCAGTTCGAGCGCCTCGCGGCCATCGCCGGCTTCGTCGACCTGGCGGAATCCGAGTTCCGACAACAAATTGCGCAGGATGCGTCGCATCGTCGGAAAGTCGTCGACGATCAGGAAGCGGGTGGGCGCGGGCGTCGTCATGGCTGTGTGAAATTGGGGTGGAACACGGAGCGGGTCGGTGCTCGGCGGGGACCAAGAAGGCAACGGGCCCGAACCGGTTCCACCTTCATGATGTCGGCAGACCACGGCGCGGCTTGATTGGACCGGCCCTTTTCAAGCGATTGCGCCGACCTGCGGTGGCTCCGGCGGCGGTGCGGCACCAAGGCACGAATTGGCCGGCCCAGTGTGGTGTTCTCCGCGCACCCAGCGGCTGCTGAATACCGCAAACTTGGGACACTTCGACAAGCGAGACCGCGCCATGGACCTCACTGAACCCACGACCGTCGGACTCAACGCGCTGAATCGCCCAACCGGCGCCTCGGCGCTGGCCAGCATTACCGTGCCGACTGTCGTCGGCGCCGGCGGAACGGCTTCGGATCGCCACGCGGCAAGCCGCGAGATTGCGTCATGGCGGCAACTCAAGATGTGGCTGGATGGCGAAAACCTGCAGACCGCGGTCACGGTCAAGCTGATCGGCGTGCACGAAGGCAAGTCGCTGCTGGTCACTTCACCGGACGAGACGCAGCTGTATCTGCGTGAGGGCCGGCTGTACCGCTTCCGCAGCTTCTCGGGCGAGTACGTCTACGAGTTCGTCGCACCGCTGCTTAAAGTCTGCACCGCGCCGTTTGGCTTACCTGCACATCGGCTGGGCCGGCACGCGCCAGGTCGAGAAACGCAACCTGCGCGCGGCGCGCCGTGTCCGCACCGACCTGCAGTGCATGGTCTATCCGCGACAGCTCGCCACCGGTCGTTTTGCCAAAGGCGTCATCCACGACCTGTCGACCGCTGGCGCCGCGATTGCGCTGCAGGACGAACTTTCCGTGTTCTATGACGAAGTGCGCGTCGTGTTCCGCGTGCAGGTCGCCGACCAGGAGGTTCTAATCGAGGCGCGCGCCCGCGCCGTGCGCAAGCCCGAGCCCGGCGCGACCGATCAGACCCTCGGTGTGGCGTTCGTCAATCTCAGCGACCTCGAGCGCTTGGCGCTGCACGCCTACGTCAATTCCGCCCTCGTGCACGAACTCGAGTTGCCGCTTTACGCTTGACGCCTCGGGTGTACGCGACGCGCTGCGCGCGTCGCACGTGCACCCTCGGCGGAACGGTTCGCGCGCCACGCGAACCGCTCAAGACTAGTTAGTCGGCTGCGCTCCGGGCGGCCGCGCGCTCCGCCGATTTCTAACTTCAGAGCACCCCATCCCGCGATGCGCCTCGCATTGCGGGGCGCTCGCGTTTCCCTCCCCGCCAGGCGGGGAGAGCGAGGGAGGGGTGTCAGACCCCTCCCGCGTGGCGGGAGGGCAGGGTGGGTGCTGTGCGGTTGAAGATCGGCGGAGCGCTCGGCCGCTCCGGAGCGCAGCCGACTGATCAGTCTTGAGCGGCTGAGCGAAGCGATAGCCGTGACGCGACGAGTGCACGTGCGACCGCGCAGCGGTCGCGTACACGAGGAGCGAATCCAAAAAAGTGGCCCGGTTGCCCGGGCCAAATAGCGGAGGAAAGGATGCCACTCGTACTTAGCCGGCGGCCGTGGCCTCCACCGGCACCCGTCGGTTGCCCGACGGCAAAAAAATCAGTGCAAGGTCTCGTCGGCGGGGGCAGTGGTGATCTGTGCCTTGCCTTTGCCGGCGCGGGCCGGGGGCTCACACAGGCCGCAGACGTAGTCCTTCGTCAGTTCGAAGGTGTGCGTGACGAACTTACCGCCGCACTTGCAGCACGACGTCAGCGTCACCATGCCGGCGTCAACGAACTTCACCAGGCGCCATGCGCGCGTCACCGACAGCAACGGCTCCAGGCCCTGCGCGCGAATCTGCTCGAGGTAGAGCTCGTACGCCTTGATGATCGCGTCGATCTCTTCCAGCTCGCTGCTCTTGTCCAGGTATTCGTAGATGTTCAGGAACAGCGACGAATGGATGTTCGGCTGCCAGGTCATGAACCAGTCGGTCGAGAAGGGCAGCATGCCGCGCGCTGGAGATTCGCCCTGGACTTCCTTGTACAGGCGCAACAGGCGCTCGTACGACAGGTCGGTCTCGGACTCCAGCACCTGCAGGCGCGCGCCCAGCTTGATCAGCGCGATCGCGCGCTGAATCTGGCGGCTCTCGGAAACGATGCTCTTGATGCGCATGACTTAACTCCCCCGCGCGGCGGTGATCAGGCGGTGACGTCGACCAGTTGCCCGGCCATCACGATGTTGGCGTGCAGGCCGGCGACGGCGGCGCCGGCGGCGGTTGACTTGCTCTTGCTGTGGCTGGTCAGCAGATTCCAGACCATGTCGTCATCGAAGCGGAAGCGCAGGATCAGCTGATTGCTGCCGGCGATCTTCATCAGCTGCGCCGGAGAAAGCTGGTCGATGATGGTTGCAACCTCTTCCGAGACGCCGAGGCGGTAGAGCGCCTGCGCCTTGTCGGCGCGGATCATGTGCTGGGCCAGCACCAGGTAGGCGAGATTGGCCTCGCGGATTTCCGCGAGCAGCTGTTCGTTGCTGGGTGCGATGGTGCTCATTTGGTCCCTCCCCTAGGTGCCCGCTTGGGCGGGCGTGATTGGTTGCGAAGTGGTGCCATTGTGCGAACGGGCGCGGCTGGGCTGAATCGGAGCAGTTCCCGTCGCCGCGTCGGCGCAGGGCGCGTCGCCGTGTCAGCTTTTTTCCTACAGCCGCCCGGGTGGCGGGTCCAGCGAGCCCGGCGGCGCGCCGAGTCGACGGACGGTAATCGGCAGCGTCTGCCGCTCTGAAAAGAGAGATTTTTGACCGCCCACTTCGTCGATGACCGATGGCAGGCCGTCGCTACAGTGCTCGCCGTGACCATGGACACCGCAGCAAGGCAAGAGATGCCCCTGGAGGACGCACACGACGCGAACGCCGAACACTGGTCGGCGATCGGTCACTATGAAGCCATCGCGGCCTCCAGCCGCCTCATGCTGGATGCGGCGCGCCGCGAAGACTGGGATGCAGTGGCACGCGAAGAGGACGCCTGCCGTGCGCTGATCATGGCATTGAAGCGAGCGCACGCAGCCGGCGAAACGCCGATCGGCCGCCGCCAGAGGCTGGCGCTGATGCGCGCGATGCTGGCGGACGACGCGGAGATCCGCGAGCTTTCGGAACCGTGGCTCGCGCGGCTGCAGACTCTGCTCGGCGGTCGGGGCGCCGGCCCTGTCACGCATCGATGACGGCGCAGCGCGTCGTCGTTATCAATTTCCAAAGGACGAAGCCGAGATGGGCATGACATCGCCCTTTCCGGAACCCGCATCGCCGTCGCTGGCCCGTTTCATCGTGCGCTCACGAGTGGAAATCGTCTCGGCGCTGCGCCAGCTACGCGACCAGCACCTGCTGGTGACTCTGTATTACGGCAGCGACACCGCGTTCGCGGTCGGCAGCGTTCTCGATGTGCATGCCGGCGCCGATGAGCTGATCGTCGATTTGACCGTGGACGCAGTCGGCCGCAAGGCGATAGCGGGCGCCGACGCGCTGGTCATGGTGGGCTTCATCGACAGCGTCAAGCTGCAGTTCAGCATGGGCCGCGCCCAGGCGCTGACGCCCAACGGCGCGGCGTTTCGTCTACCGTTGCCGCAGGAGATGCTGCGGTTGCAACGGCGGTCTTCGCTCCGTGTGAAGACGCCTGCGCTGCTCTGCCACGTGCCGCGTGCCCCGGGTTCGGTGCACACCGTCGCACTGCGCGTCAGCGACATCGGCCTAGGCGGCCTGTCGCTGCAGGGCCCTTGCGACCGCTCACTGTTCATCGTCGACCGGATTATCGAGGGCTGCCAGATCCAGACGTCCAGCGGGCGCCGGGTCACCGTCACGCTGCGCGTGCGCCACATTGAAGCGCTGGTCGGCGATCGCGATGCGGAACGGATCGGCTGCGAGTTCGTCGGCCTGACGGCGGCGGTCCGCAACGGCCTGCAGCAGCTCATCGGAAGTGTCGCGCTGCCGGCAGAGAAGTCCGTGGCGCGGCGCGCGGCCGGCTAGGCGTCGAGCGCCTAGCGGCGCACCAACTCAAGTATTGAAAAGGAAGCGCGGCACGCGTGGCGCTGTGTACCGGCGCGAAGCGCGTCGTGCGTACTGCTAGTGCGCCGCCGGACGAGGCAGCAGGCGCGGGCCGTACATCTCGGTCCAGGCGCGCTCGTACTGCGCTCCGGTGCCGACCCAGGCCACCGTGCCGACCGCGAGCGCCGCCGTATAGAGCGATGCGATGCGTTCGGCGGCGTCACCGCGGCAGGTCATGCGAACCGCACACAGCAGATGCATGTGGCCCTCGGCGAACCGGCGCTCGACCACGCGCAGGCCGGCGGCCAGGGGCAACAGCGATTCCGGCAGACCGGCGATGCCGCGACGGCCGTCGATCGCACGCGCGGAGGTGTCTTCGAACCAGACAAAGAGTTCGCGCACTGCAGGCGGCGGCGCTTCCGCGACGGCCGCCTGATGCACGTCGTCGATCAGCGGTCGAGTGGCGATCTCGGCAAGTTGCTTCATCAGTTCTGCGCGTGTCATGTCGGCGGCTCGTGAGGGCGTCACTGCTCAGCATCGGCCGACCCGCGTCGAGCCTTGAGCAATGCGGCTGCCGGAAAGGTCATGCAACACGCCGCAATTCACATCGAGCCGACGAGCGGTCGACGCTTTTCATCCGAACGACTTATGCGAATGGAAATCGCGTTGCGCGCCCCTTAAATGTCCCAAGTTCGAGCCGATATTCGCTGCTTCGCGCGCGGCGCGAGCCCGAAGAATGCGACTCATCGGATCATCGAGGTGGGTCGTGAAGAACGAAGCCTTCCTGTACAGCTACACGGCGCCACGGCTCTTCGAGCGCCACGACTATGTGCGGCAGTACACGCCGCTGGTGCGGCGTATCGCGCATCAGATGATCGCGAAGCTGCCGGCGAACGTCGAACTCGACGACATGATCCAGGCCGGCATGATGGGGCTGATGGACGCGATTTGCCGCTACGAGGAATCGCAGGGCACGCAGTTCGAGGTCTACGCTTCGCAGCGGGTGCGCGGCGCCATGCTGGACGAGCTGCGCGCCAACGATTGGCTGCCGCGTTCTGCGCGCAAGAGTCAGCGCGATATCGAGAACGCAATCCACCGGCTCGAGGGCAAGCTGAAGCGTGCACCAAAGGAAGCTGAGATTGCGCAGGAGCTCGGCCTGCCGATCGCCGACTACCGCGAGATGCTTAACGGGGCGCGCGGCTCGCAGCTCGTGTACCTCGACGATCTGGGCAGTTTCGACGACGACGATGACTACCTCGAGCGACACTTCGTCGTTCAAGGCAGCGAGCCCGGAGAACTGCTGCGCGACAAGCGCTTCCGTTTTGCACTGGTCGCCGCGATCGAGGAGCTTCCGGAGCGCGAGAAGCTGCTGATGAGCCTGTACTACGAACAGGACCTCAATTTGCGAGAGATCGGTGCGGTGATGGGTATCACCGAGTCACGCGTGTGCCAGCTGCACAGCCAGGCCGTGGCGCGGCTGCGCTCCAAGCTCAAGAACTGGTAGGGCGTCGGCCGATTACAAGAAGGAGGGCCTATGACGGCCCGCTTGATCCTTGGATCAGTCGCTCTCGGCGGAGCGCAGTGTCGCGATGCGGGCCGACAGCGTGCTGCTGCTCGCCGAGCTCAACCCGCTGACCGCGCGCCCGCCATCCAGCGCCGCAAGCTGGGCTGCCTCGCGGGCAAAGCGCTCGAATTCGTCGCTGCCGGCGCGCCGCATCGCACGCAACGCATTGGCCTGCGGTGCGAGCAGACGCAGCAGATGCTCGCGTCGATTGCCGGCATCGACCAGCCGTGCGGCATCGTTCGCAACCAGCGCATCGCTCTCGTCGTGCAGCGCCTGGATCAGCTCGGCGAACAGGTGTGCGGCGGGATGGCTGCCCATGGTTCAGTGCCTCCAGCCGAAGCGCACCGATGCCAGCACGCCCTCGGCCACGAGCCCGCAATCGACGAGATACAGTCCCCGCCCGATCGCCTGGCGCAGCGTGGCCACCTTGGTCCTATTGATGCCGGCGTCGATAACGGAATACAGGGTCGATGCGATCCCTGCGCCGTCGCTGGCGGCAACGCCGAAGGTGACTCTGCGACGTCCCGGCGAAGGGACACGGTCAGTTGCTGGACGCATCGGCAAGCTGATCTTCATCAGATCTGTACCCGGGAAGCGATTCGATTCGTCGGAGTACGGCACGATGCCGTCGATCTTTAGCGAAACGGCGCGCCGGGCACGCAATCCCCGGCTTCGGGCCGCTGAGGCGCAGACCTTGGGCCGGTTCGCGCTTAGCCGTGGAGTATTCTCCAATCGACCTAGAGCGCGCACCGTCACTGATCGCGTGTCCGACACCACCACCCGACTTCGACGTCCCGCGTCTGCGCGCGCGCGGCGTTCGGTGACTATGGGCGCGCCCGACGTCATGTCAGACGACCGCGCGCTTGCGCTGGGTCTCGCACCGACGGCGGACGCGCAGCTCAGAGCGACGCCGCGTTCAGCGCATTCGAGCCTCACGTGCGCGCCGGGTCTGTCCTATTTCGAGGAGTGCCGGATGCGATCCTGCGCTTCGATGCCGAGGGCCGGGTCGTCTACGCCAATCCCGCGATCGAGCGCGCGACCGCAGTGTCGCGCTGGAATTTCATCGGGCAACGCCTCGAAGACGTCGAACACTTTGTCCGACTTCGCGCCACTGTGGAACGGCAGCCTTGCCGCTGTGCTCGAGACGCATGAGGGGCGCTGGTTCAAGTTTTCGTTTCCGCATCCCACCGGCGCGAAGCTCTTCGACGTGCGGATGCAGCTCGAGAGCGGAGTCGAGCCAGCGCACGCGCACGTGACCGCGGTGCTGCGCGATATCACCGTGCCGAAGTCGGCGCTGCGCGCCACCCGCGCCGCCGCCGACTTCGTCGAGGATTTGCTGGCGAGCGCGATGATCGGCATTGCGGTGCTCGATCGGGACGGCCGTCTACCGGGTATGGAACGAACACCTCGAGACACTTGCTCGGCGTACCGGCGAACGCCGTGCTGGGCCGCGCCTTTGACGAGGCGCCCGGGCTGTCGGCGCTGGCCGGACTCGCGGTCGAGTTGCAGCGTCTCGCCAGCGGGGTGGCGCGTACTCCGATCGAGGTCGAGGCGCGGTCGCCTGACGGCGAGCGCCCCTGGGTGCGCGTCAAGCTGACGCCGGTATTCGATGCCAACGGCCGTTTCGATGGGGTGCTGGTCACGGTCGAGCGCGTCGAGCGCGAGCACTTTGCCGAGGGGTCGCTGACAGCATTGCGCCGCGCGCTCGAGCGCGTCGGCGAGATGGTGTTCGAGATCGATCGCAGCGGCCGTGTCGTCGACGCCAACGACACCGCGCTCGCCGCGCTCGGCTACGAGCGCGAGGCGCTGCGCGGACTGGCGCTTGACAGCGATTGATGCCGGACTGGCGGGAGGATTCGAGCGCCTGTATGAGCAGTTGCTGTCCCGCGGCTCGTATCAAGGCGAGACCACGTACCGGACGCGTTTAGGCTCGGAGTTCGCGGTCGAGGTCGTGGCGCAGCGGGTGGAGCAGAGCGGCCGCGAGTTCATCCTGCTGCTTGCACGCGACGGTACCGAGCGCAAGCGCGCGGAGGTCGCGCTCACCGACAGCGCCGAGCGTTTTCGCGCGCTGTTCGACGAGAGTCCAGTGGCGACGCTGCTGCTGGATGCGGGCTTCCGTGTCATCGGCGCCAACCGTGCCGCGGTTGAGACGCTGGGGTATGCGATCGACGAACTGGTGGGGCGCGATCCGGCGTCGCTCGTGCACCCGGAAGACCAGCCCGGTTATCACCGGCTGCGCGAGCAGCTGGCGACCGGGTCCGCTCCGGGCGAGGCCGCCGAGCGCCGGTTCGTGCACCGAGACGGGCGCCTCGTATGGAGCAAGCTGCATGTGCGGCCGGTCGCCGGCGGCGATGGCTTGCGGCACTACCTGCTGGTGCTGGAGAACTTCACCGATCGGAAGATCTTCGAGGAGCAGCTGCAGGTCGCGCTGCGCGACCAGCAGACGTTGTTCGAAACGATGTCGGTCGGCGTCGCGCAGACGATGTCAGGCAAGATCCTGCTGGCCAACCGCGAGTTCGCCGACATGTTCGGTTACGTCGACGGGCAGGTCATCGGCATGCCGCTGTGGGACCTGACGATCGATCGCGACAACCGCATGCCGGGCGAGATCTCCGGCATGCCGGTCGTGCGGGCGCACCAGACGACGAGCGCCGAAGTGGTGCTGTTCCGCAAGGACGGCGAGCCGATCTGGTGTCTCGTGCAGGCACGTCCGATCCAGTCCGAGACGCCGGGGCTGGAGTCGCTGCGCGAGGCGATCTACACCTTCCAGAATATCTCGGAGATGAAGCGTCAGCGCGAAGCGCTCAGTCGTTCGCTGCTCGAGCTCAACGTCGTGCTGGACGCGACGGCAACCGGCGTCATGCACCTGCAGGATGACCGCGTGGTCCGCGGCAACGCGCAGGCGCAGCGCATGTTCGGGCGGCCGGGCGCGGAACTCGTCGGCACGTCGATCGGTGCGCTGTTCGCAGCCGAGGCGGATTACTTCGAGGCGATCACGCCGCTGCGGACGCAGCTGGCAAGCGGAGCGCCGGCATCCTTCGAGGCGCTGATGAAGGGGCCGGGCGGCACCTTCTGGGGCCTGGTCTCGCTGCGCCGCGTGGACAGCGGGCCGGGCGGCCTGATCGCCTCGATTCTCGACATTTCGGAGCGCAAGAAGCAGGAAGAGGAGTTGCAGACTGCCCTGGCGCAGCAGCAGTTGATCTTCGATACGGCGCTGGTCGGACTGCTCTTCGTGCGCGATGGCCGTCCGGTGCGCGCCAACAGCGCGATGGACGATCTGCTGGCCTGCGAGCCGGGTGGCCTGGTCAAGCAGATCCAGCTTTTCACGCATCCGACGGACCATCTGCTGCTCGCGAGTCTGTCCGAGCACTATGCGCAGATCCGCGATACCGGCGCCTGCGAGTTCGAGCTCTACATGTATCGCCGCAAGGCCGACCCGATTTGGGTCGCGGTGCAGGGCCGGGCGGTGAATCCCGAGCGTCCCGAGCTCGGCTACATCTTCGCCTTCGTCGATATCGATGAGCGCAAGCGTTCCGAGCGCGAACTGCGCTCGACGCTGACGGAGCTGCAGCTGATCTTCGACAACGCGCTGGTCGCGATGCTGTACGTGTCGAACGACTTGATCCTCAAGGCAAACGCGGCGACCGAGCGACTGTTCGGATATGACCCGCGCGACTATTCGGAACTGGTGGTGTCGTCGCTCTTCGCGGCGCCGGCCGATTGGGAGCAGATCAACGCCGAGGTTGCCGAGGCGGGACCCGACGAGCGCTACTCGTTCGAACTCCTGATGCGGCGTGCCGACGGCAGCACGTTTTGGTGCGCGGGCAATGGCCGGCTGCTCGAGCCGGGTGCCCCAGATCGCGGACTTATCCTGTCGCTAATGGATGTCGATGCACGGCGACGCTCCGAGGAGGAGTTGCGGCGCGTACGCAATTACCTCGACCTCGTCGTCGAGAACCTTCCGGTGCTGGTGTCGGTGCGCGAGGCGGAGACCGGCCGCTTCGTCAGCCTCAACCGGGCCGGCGAGCAGATCACCGGCCTGACGCGGCACCAGGTCGTGGGTCGCACCTGGCGCGAGGTGTATGCGCGGCAATTCGCCGACCTGTATGCGGAGCTCGATCGCAAGGCGCTTGCGACCGGCTCGCAGGTCGACCGTCCGCGCGACGTCATGCTGCGCGCCGACGGCAAACGGCTGACCGTGAACCAGCGCGTCGTGCCGCTGTTCGAGCCCGGTCCCGGCGTCGAGTCGCATCCGCGCTACGTGATGTCGATCATCGACGACCTGACCGAGGAAGTGCGGGCCGAGGTGGCCCTGCGCGAGACCGAAGCACGCTTCAGGCAGTTCGCCGAGAACATCGATCAGCTCGTGTTCATCATGACCGGCGACTTTTCGAGCGTCCTGTACGTCAACCCGCGCTATCAATCGCTGATCGGCGCACAGGTCGACGATCTGGTGAGCGACCCGCGCAGCGCGCTGCGCTACGTCGTGGCCGATGACGCGCAAGGGGTGCTGCGGGCCCTGCCGCGCCTGGTGGCGCGGATGCGTCGCCTGCTGCGCTCGGAGTTTTCGGTCAGGATCAACCATCCGACGCAGGGCGTGCGGCTGATCGAGCTCCGGCTCAACCCGGTCCGCATGGAAGACGGTGCAATCCGCGTGTTTGGCGTCGCCGACGATGCGACCGAGCGCGAGGCGGCGGAACGCCAGCGGATGGAGGCGGTCGTGCAGCAGCGCGACATCCTCGTGCGCGAAGTGCATCACCGGATCAAGAACAACCTGCAGGGCGTCGCCGGGCTGATTCAGCAAGCGGCCGTAGCACGGCCTGAGGTCGCGCCGGCCCTCGAGGAAGCCGCGGCGCAGATCCAGGCGATCGCGCAGGTGCACGGCCTGCAGATCCGGGCGACCGGAACGCTGCCGGTGCTTGGTGTGGCGCAGGGCATCTTCCACAACCTCGCGAGCATGTTCGGTGCGGAGGTCCGCTTCGAGCCGCCGGCGCCGGACTTGTGGCGCTACGGCCTGCCCGAGAATGAGGCCGTGCCGCTGGCACTGGTGATTAACGAACTCGGAACCAATGCAATCAAGCATCGCGCCAGCCGCTCAGATCCGGTTAACGTGCGCGTTACCGGCCGGCCGGACGGTATGGAGTTTGCGATCGAGAACACCGGTCAGCTGCGAGCGGGATTCAGCTTTTCCGAGATCGCGGCGAGCGTGTCGGGTCTTGGCCTCGTCAAAGCTCTGCTGCCGCGGCGAGGCGCCCGGCTGAGCATCGAGTCGGTCGAATCAGGGGTACTGGCAAAGCTGCAGCTGTTTCCGCCTGCGGTGCGCGAGGAAAACCTGTAGCGGCAACGGATACGGCGCGGACATCACCCCACACTCAATATGAACGAACAACAACCTCTGATCCTGGTCGTCGACGACGACCGACTCGTCCTTGCCACGCTGGTCGCGGGCCTCAAACAGGCGGGCTTCGAGGTCATCGAGGCCGACAACGGCGACGACGGCATCCTGCTCGCACGCAAGTACAAGCCGCGGCTGGCGATTCTCGACATGCGCATGCAGGGCAAGTCCGGTATGGACGTTGCGCGCTATCTGGCGGCCAATACGGGCACCGGTTTCATGTTCCTGTCGGCGTTCGGCGATGCCGACATCGTCGAGGAGGCGACCCGCGTGGGGGCGCTCGGCTACCTGGTCAAGCCGCTCGATGTGCGCCAGATCGTCCCGGCAGTGCGCGCGGCGCTGGCGCGCTGGGACGAGCTGCAATCGACGCCGATGGCCGCAGCCGACGGCCATGGCGCACCCGGGCGCGACGAGTACATCGCGGTCGGGATCCTGATGGAACGGTTGCGCCTCGATTTCGAGCGCGCACTCGACGCACTGCGTTCTCAGGCCCGCGCAGAAGGCACGACACCGGCGCAGCTCGCGAGCAACATGGTGGTTGCCGCGAATCGCCTCAATTCGATCCCCAGGTAGTCCGTTGAGCGCGACTGACTACATCCAGCGCCACGGCTTCCGTCGCTGGTACGAGCGTCAGCTGATCGAGAGCCATGCCTACCTCGCGCTCGGGTTCGTCGCCCTGATCATGATGCTGGCGGGGGCGGAGGTTCTGGGCGACATGAAGTCGGCCGGCAGCTACGGCAGTGACGCTGATGACGGCCGCAGCGGGAGGGCTGCTGGTCGTCGTCGCGTGGTGGCGCTTCAATGCCCTGCTGCGCCGGGCCGAGCGCTTCGCCGAGGCGGCGACCTGTCCGACCTGCAAGTCCTGGGGCAAGTTTCGCGTGCTGAACCAGGAAGCGGCAACTGATGAGGACCCGCCCGAAGCAGGGCGACCCCACTGGCTGCGCGTGCGTTGCACGCAATGCGATGGAGAGTGGAAAATCGAATAAGCGTCGCTCGTGTCCGAGCGACGCTACTCCCACAGCGTGAAGTAGAACGTTGCCCCGTGTCCTTCGCCGGGCGCGGGGACCGCTTCGGCCCAGACGCGGCCGCCGTGACGGCGAACGATCTTCTGTACGGTCGCAAGGCCCACACCGGTGCCGGCGAACTCGTTAGCAGAATGAAAACGCTGAAATAGTCCGAAGAGCTTTTCGGCGAAGCGCATGTCGAAGCCGGCGCCGTTGTCGCGCACGAAAAACGTTCGCAGTCCGGATTCGTCGTGCGTGCCGAATTCGATGCGTGCCTGGGGCGTGAGCGCCGAAAACTTCCAGGCGTTGCCCAGCAGGTTCTGCAGCACGAGCCTCAGCAGCGTGCTGTCACCGTCGGCCCGCAGGTTGGGCGCGATCAGAAACTCGATTGCGCGCGTGTGGTCCTGCGCCCGCAGGTCGTCGGTCAGTTCGCGGGCGATCTGCGTCAGGTCGACGCGCTCACGTGCGAGTTCCTTGCTCGTCATGCGTGACAGCGACAGCAGTGTCTCGATCATCGAGTTCATCCGCTGGCTGGCGGCAACGATGCGCCGCAGATGGTCGCGACCGAGGTCGTCGAGCGGCTTGCCGCGGTCGCCATAGTCCTCGAGCAGGATCGTCGCGAATCCGTCGACGACACGCAGCGGCGCGCGCAGGTCATGTGAAACGGAATACGAAAAGCTGTCGAGCTCGCGCAGCGCGTTCTCGAGCTCGGTCGAGCGCTCGGCGAGCTGGCGGCTGCGCTGTTCGAGGTCGGCGCGCAACTGTGCGACGTCACTGGCCGGTGTTGAATCCTCCGACCTGCCGATCAGCGCGGTGAGATCGTGCGCCGCCCCCGCATAGCCGCGGAAGCGGCCCGTGCCCGAGAACACCGGTGCGCCCGACAGGCTGAGCACGCGGACCGGCTGGCCCGCTTCTGCCGGGACATCGAGCCGGATATCGAAAAATGGAGCGCGCGCCGCGAGCGCGATGGCCACTCCGCGTGGCGCTTCCGTGCCCGGCCGCAGTTCCCACGGTTGCCGGCCGAGCAGCGAGCGGCTGTCGAACCATTCGATATTGCGATGACTGGGTTCCACTTCGACGACTTTGCCGTCGGCGTTGGTGCGCCACGACCAGGTCGCGGCCGCCGCCAGCGAGAGCCGCAGAGCCTGCAATTCACGGCGTATGTCGCGCTGGCGCATCGCGGCGACACTCGCCAGCGCAATCGCCGCACCGAGTCCCGCCGCGCCGATCAGCCAGAATGCGCCGACTGTCGGCTGAGACCCGCCGATCGGAGTCGCGAGCGCCGCTGAACTCAGCGCGCCGAGGCCGAACGGAACGTTGCGTGCGAGCGCACGCTCGCGCCAGAGCCGGCCCCAGCTCGTGCGCTTTATCGAGTGTTCAGCGTGTGCCACCGCGGCGGATTGTGCAGCAACACGCAGGTCCGCGCGAATCGCTCTTTTCCGAGCGAACACTGCGACGCGCGGCTGCCGAAATGCGCGTGCACCCGATGCCTTTTCGAGCGGTTCTGATCCGGCCTACGGACTAGCCTGCCCAGACCATCCGACCGGTGCGACCGTTCGCGCCCATTCATGTCGTACGCGCCCTCCCGTGAACTGCTGCAGCGACTGCGTCGCGTGCTTGCCGCGCGTCGACGCGCCGCGCCGAGTGCGGCCGACCCGCGGTTCGAGCCGATCGATCTGCCGGGAGGCCATGCACGCTTCCGCTCGGTCGGGCTGCCGGTGATCGGCGTGCTCGTGCTCGTGGCGAGCTGGACGGTCGGCATCAGCTACTACTTCCATCAACGCAGTGCCGAGCAACTGTTCCTCAACGAGCAACGCGAGAAGGCTGAGCGCGCGGCTCTGATGGTGCGTGCCGCGATCCTCGCTGACTATCGCAACCTCGAGCTGTCGACGCGCATGCTGGCTGAGCGGCCGGACCTCGTCGCGGCGCTGCATAGCCCGGAGGGCGATGATGCCGTGCGCAGCTGGGCACAGCGTTCACGTCGCTTCGGTGGCGATGCCGCTGTGGAGATTTACAACGCCGGCGGACAACTGATCGAACGCGTCGGGAACCCGGCGCAGTATCGACTCGACGGTCCGATCGAAGGCGCAGCTGGTGCGCGACGCGTTGCAGGGGCGGGACGGGCTCGTCGTGGACGATAACGAGGGGGGCCTGACGCTACGTGCGGCGGCACCGGTGCTCGCGCGCCATCGCATCGTCGGCGGTGTGATCGCCGAACAGCGAATCGATGCGGATTACCTTGGGCTGCTCGCATCACGCGTAGGTCTAAGCGTGAATCTGGTCACGTCCGGCCGCGAACTGGTGATGACCTCCAAGGCGGCCGATACAGCCTGGCTGAGAAAACTCGGCGGCAGTCTTCTCAACGGCGCAAGCGGAACGGTGAACCTCGAGGGTCGGCAGGACGTCTCGCTGCTGCCGCTGGCGTTGACCGAAGATCCGATCGCGATCGCCGTGATGATGCCCAACGACCGCGCCTATCACGCGCTCAGCGACTCGACAGGCTCCTTCGCAGCGGTCGTTCTGTTCACGATCATGGCGACGATCGCGGCGGGGCTGTATCTGACGCGTTACCTGATCCAACCGATCAAGTTGCTGACCGGACGTGCCGAAGAGCTTTCACTGCGCTTTGCCGGACGCCCCGCAGTGCGCCGCGGCGACGAGCTGGATTCACTCGTGGCCTCGTTCGAGGCGATGACGTCCGCGCTGCTGTCGCATTCGGACCGGTTGGCACGGGCGCACAAGAGCGAACTGCAGAACAGCCTCGAGCTGCAGCACCAGTATGCGCAGATGCGTCTGCTGCGCGGACTGGCCGCAGTCGCCAATGAAGGGGGCACCGTCGAATCGACTCTCGAACGCGCGCTGCACGAGATCGGTGCCTATCTCGACTGGCCGCTCGGTCGGGTCGCGCTCCAGCAGGAGCGCGCTGCCGATTCTGCGCTGCCGCCGCGTTCGATCTGGTTCTCTCGCGACGCCGACCGCTTCGCAGTTTTCGTCGACGCCAGCAACCGCACGCCGATCATGCCGTCGCCCGATCACCTGATTGGCCGCGCCTATCTTTCCGGCACACCGCACTGGGTTTCCGACTTGTCGCGGATGTCCGAATGGAACCGCCTGGTCGAGGCGCTCGACGCCGGACTGCAGACCGGAATCGTGATTCCGGTGATCGCGCGCGGCCACGTCACGGCCTTCATAGAATTCTTTTGCGACCACCGCGTCGAGGCGACCAACGAACTGCTGGAGCTGCTCGAGTCCATCGGCGCCGAGCTGTCACGCGTCGCTGAGCGCCAGCGCGCCGAGCGCGAACTGCGCGAGCGCGAGCTCGAGGCGAGCCGGTTGGCGATGGTCGCGTCGCGCACCGATCAGATGGTGATGATCCTCGACACTTCGGGCCGGATCGAGTGGGCCAACGATGCGTGCGCGCGGTTTTCCGGCTATTCGCTGCAGGACGTGCGCGGTCGGCCGGGGCAGACGCTTCTGCAGGGTCCGCAGACCGACGCCGCGGCGATCGCGACAATCGCCGAGTCGGTCGTGCGCGGCGAGCCGTGCCGGGTCGAGTTCGTCGCGTACACGCGCGACGGCGAACTGCGGGTGCTCGAGGTCGAGGGCCAGCCGTTGCGCGACGACCAGGGCCGCTATTTCCAGTACGCGCTGATCAGTCCGGATATCACGGAACGCAAACGCACCGAGGCCGCGCTGCGCGAGAGCGCCGAGTACTTCCGTGCGCTGTTCGATGAGTCGCCGGTTGCCGCGTCGATCCAGGCCCCGGACATGCGCATCGTCCGCGCCAACGCCGCGCACTCAAAGATGCTCGGCTACAGCAGCGAGCAGGTGATCGGCAAGGACCCGGTCAGCTTCTACCATCCCGACGACATCGATGCCGCGCACGCCTCTCGGCGCGCACTGGCGCTTTCGGACCGCGGTCCGGTGAGCTACGAGCGGCGCATGCTCACTGGCGACAGCAGGACGATCTGGGTACGTGGCCACGCCGTGCGCTTCAACGACGCCACCGGCGAACGCTACACGCTCACGCTTCTCGAAAACATCACCGAGAGCAAGCAGGTGGAGCAGGTGCTGCGCGAAGCCAAGGAGATCGCCGAGACGGCGAGCCGCGCCAAGTCGCAGTTCCTCGCCAACATGAGCCACGAGATTCGCACGCCGATGAACGGCGTGCTCGGCATGACCGAACTGCTGCTCGGCACGCCACTCTCGGATAAGCAACGCCGCTTCGCGGAAGCCGTCTACCGATCGGGCGAGACGCTGCTCGAGATCATCAACGACATCCTCGACTTCTCGAAGATCGAGGCCGGCAAGCTGGAGCTGGAGGCGGTCGACTTCAACCTGCGCACGGTGGTTGAGGACGTGTTCGAGCTGCTGGCGCCGCGGGCGCACCAGAAGCGGCTCGAGCTCGCGTCGCACATCGACCCGACCGTGCCGACCGCGGTACGCGGCGACCCGATGCGCCTGAGGCAGGTGCTCACGAATCTGGTCGGCAATGCCATCAAGTTCACAGAAGCGGGCGAGGTGATCGTCACCGTGTCTGCCGAACCGCAGACGGGCGGTGGCGGACATCGCGTGATTTTCGAGGTGCGCGACAGCGGCATCGGCATGAAGGCCGACGCGCTGGAAAAACTCTTCACGGTCTTCATGCAGGCCGATCAATCGATGGCACGGCGCTATGGCGGCACCGGGCTGGGGCTGGCGATCAGCAAGCAACTGGTCGAACTGATGGGCGGTCAGATCAGCGCGACCAGCCGGTTCGGCGAGGGCTCGGTGTTCCGTTTCGACGTGACGCTGGAAGCCGGCGTTGCGGTGTCGCCGGCGGCCGCCGGCGGCGCGGCGGCCCTGCGCGGGCGCCGGGTGATCCTGGTTGAGGACAACCCGACCAACCGCAGCATCCTTGAAGCGCAGCTGCGGGGATTCGGCATGGACGTGGCAACGGCCGACAACGGGGCCACCGCTCTGGAGCTGCTGCGTGCCGCGGCTCGCGCGGGCACGTCTTTCGACGCGGCGATCGTCGACATGAAGATGCCGATCATGGATGGACTGACGATGGCCACCGAGCTGCGGCGTGATCCGCTGCTGGTCGACGTGCGTATGGTGATGTTGACGTCGCTCGGCAGTGGCAACGAAGCCCGCCTCGCCTATGACAGCGGCATCGAAGCCTACCTGACGAAGCCGGTGCGACAGGCCGAACTGGTCGACGCGCTGGGGCGTGTGCTGCTGCGCGAGGCGCCCAGCGCGCCGGCGCCGCTCATCTCTGCGCCGGGACGCCGCGGCCACGTGCTGGTCGTCGAGGACAACGTGGTCAATCAGGAGGTCGCACGCGCGATGCTGACCGAACTCGGCTGCTCGCTGCGGGTCGCCGCGGACGGGCGCGAGGCGCTCGCCGCGCTGCGCGATGACGTGTTCGACCTGGTGTTCATGGATTGCCAGATGCCGGAGATGGATGGTTTCGAGGCTGTGCGTCGCTTTCGCAGTGCGGCGGCGAACGGCTATGCCACTGCGCAGGACGTGCCGATCGTCGCGTTGACCGCCAACGCCCTTGCCGGTGACGAGGAGCGTTGCCTGCGCGCCGGCTTCAGCGCGTACCTCGCCAAGCCGGTGCGACGTGAGGCGCTCGATGCCGCACTGTTGCACTGGCTGCGCGGAGCGCAGGCCGAAGCTTCAGAGGGTGTGGTTTCGGCGGCGGTTCCGCCGCTGGAACCGGTCGACCAGACCGCTGTGCCCGCGATCGAGTGCTCGATCGACATGGCCGCGATCGAACTCATCCGCGACATGGAACGGCGCGGAGCCACCCGCTTGCTTGAGCGCCTGGTGGCTACCTATATCAGCACGGCCGCACGCCTGGTCGCTCAGGCCGCCTACGCGCTTAAGGCGGGTGATGTTGCCTCGCTGCAGCATGCGACCCACACGCTGAAATCATCCAGCGCGAACCTCGGCGCTATCGAGTTGTCCCGGCGCTTTGCCGTGCTCGAGGGCCACGCACGCAACGGCGCACTGAGCGCCGCGCGCGAGGAGTGGGCCGCGGCGCAGGCGGAGTACGAGCGGGCGGTGAAGATCCTGCAAGACATCGTGGCGGCCGATGAGGCTGTCGTTCCGAACTGAGGGTGATGTGCGTGTAATGGAGACCGAAGGTTCGAAATCGAGTCCGCGCGCCGAGGAGCCGCGTGACGGAGCACCCGTCAGAGCAGATCTGGTGCTGCTGGTGGACGACGATCCGGTTGCGCGGCTGCTGACCGCGTCGGCGCTTGCCGAACGGAACTGGCGTGTTATCGAAGCTGATGGCGGCGCCAGCGCTCTCGAACTCTTCGCGAACAACCAGCCCGACGTCGTCGTCCTCGATGCGCTGATGCCCGAGGTCGACGGCTTCATTACCTGCGAGCGGCTGCGGCGGCTTCCGGGCGGCGAACACGTGCCGGTGCTGATGCTGACCGGCCTCGACGACGAGACCTCGATCGCGCGCGCGTACGAGGCCGGCGCGACCGACTTCTTCGTCAAGAGCACCACGCAGTGGACGCTGCTCTCGGAACGGCTTGCGCTACATGATCCGCGCCTCGCGCATGCGCGAAGAGCTCGCGGAAAGCCGGGCCAAGTTGTCGAAGGCGCAGCGCATCGCGCGGCTGGGCAGCTGGGAATGGGACATCGCCGCACGCTGGGTGAAGCTTTCCGAGGAGTGCTTCGCGATCGCCGGGTTGCCGCAGCAGGAGGACGGACTGGCGGACTGGTTCGTCTGGTCGCGCGTTGTCGAGGATGAACGCGCGCGCATCGAGATGTTGTTTCGCGAAGCGCTCGCGAGCAATGGTCAGATGAACTTCGAGTGCCGGCTCGCGCGGCCGACGGGGCAGGTGCGCGTCGTGCAGATCGAGGGCGAGATCGATCGCGACGACTCGGGCCGGGCGATCGCGGTGCACGGCGTGATCCAGGACATCACCGAACGCAAGCAGGCCGAAGACCAGATCCGGCAACTCGCCAACTACGACAGCCTCACCGGGCTGCCCAACCGGCGTTTCTTCCGCGACCAGTTCCAGGCCGCACTCGAGCGCGCCCGCACTAGCGGTTCGGCTGTCGGCGTCCTGTTCCTCGACCTCGATCGTTTCAAGCAGATCAACGACACGCTCGGACACCAGGTCGGAGACCAGCTTCTGCGCGAAGTGGCCAAGCGCCTGCACCAGTGCATTCGCGAGAACGATACCGTCGCGCGAGCTGCCGAACAAAGCTCAGCGGTGCGCAACAATAGACCACCTAGCATCGGCTCGGCGACCCGCGCCCTGGCGGCCGGCTCTCAGACGGCACCGGTGCCGGTTGGGAGCACGAATAGTGTCGCCCGCCTTGGAGGCGACGAGTTCACGGTCCTGCTTACCGATCTGCCGGACCCGGGTGCGATCGAGGCCGTGGCGCAGCGGCTGCTCGACACCATGCGCCGGCCGTTCACGTTTTCAGGGCACGAGCTTTTCGTCACAGCGTCGATGGGCGTGGCCACCTACCCGCTCGACGGCGGCGACGTCGACACGCTGCTGCGTAAGGCCGACATCGCGATGTACGCGGTCAAGGACAGTGGTCGAAACGGCGCAATGCGCTTTTCGTCGGCGATGAACACGGCCACCGCAGAGCGCTGGCGGCTGGAAACGGCTCTGCACCGTGCGCTCGAGCGCGAAGAACTGGTGATGTACTACCAGCCGAAGGTCAACGTGATCGACGGGACGATCGTCGGCGCCGAGGCTCTGATGCGCTGGAAGCGCGGCGGCGAACTTGTGCCGCCGGGCGAATTCATCGCCGTGGCCGAAGAGTCCGGACTGATCGTGCCGATCACTGAATGGGCGGTGCGCGAAGTCTGCAAGCAGATGGTGGCATGGTCCGAGGACGGCATGCCACCGATGCCAGTGTCGATCAATATCTCTGGCCGTCATATCCAGCGCGCCAACCTCGTCGAGCCGGTGCAGGCGGCGCTGGCAGGTTTCCGGCTCGATGCACGTCTGCTCGAACTGGAACTCACCGAGACGGTGCTGATGCAGAACCTCGGACATGCACTGCCACTGCTGCAGGCGCTAAAGGAGCTGGGGGTCGCGATCTCCGTCGACGATTTCGGCACCGGCTACTCGTCGCTCTCCTATCTCAAGAAGCTGCCGATCGATACGCTGAAGATCGACCGCTCATTCGTGCGGGAGCTCGAGACGAGCGCTGACAACGCCGCGATCGTCGCGGCCATCATCGCGATGAGCAAGAGCCTGAAATTGCGCGTCGTTGCCGAGGGCGTCGAGACGCAGGGACAGATGACGCGGCTCTTCGACCAGGGTTGCCTGCTGATGCAGGGATTCCTGTTTTCGCCGGCCGTACCGGGATCAGACTTCCACGGGCTCATCCGGAACGCTGGCGGACGACGACATTGGCGAGTCAACATCGGGCCGCGTCGCGGCGTTACAGGACCCGAGGGCGCGCTCGACGAGCACTCGAGCGGACGGCATCACGGCCGCATCGAGAACGAGCTCGTTGGGCCGCCACGCCCCGTACTCGAACAGCAGGAAACGCTGCGCGCAGTCGGCGAAACCGGAGAGGGCGGACAGGGCGGACAGCGAGATCGCGCAATCAAATGGGCCACCCGCTTCATCGGCCGTGACGGTTGAGGCGTCACGCCCAGGCGGCCGCGTTACTCGACGAGGCCGTGCTTGATCGCGTAGTGGGTTAGTTCGGCGTTGTTCGACATCCCCATTTTCTCGAGGATGCGTGCGCGGTACACGCTGACTGTCTTCGGGCTCAGCGCCAGTTCGTCGGCGATGTCCGACAGACGCTTGCCGGACGCCATCAGCCGCAGCGTCTGGAATTCGCGGTCGGATAATTTCTCGTGCGGCGCGACCGTGTCTTCGGGCGCGTTCAGGTTCTCGATCAGCGCCTGTGCGATCTCCGGGGTAACGTACTTCTTGCCGGCGATCACCATCGACAGCGCCTCGAGCAGCTTGTCCGGTGCGCTGCCCTTGTTGAGATAGCCGAAGGCACCGGCCTTGAACGCGCGCACCGCGTATTGGTCCTCCGGATACATGCTGACCATCAGCACCTTGAGCCGCGGGTATTCCTCGCGCAGCGACTTCAGGATTTCGATGCCGTTTTTACCGGGCAGACCGACGTCCATGACGAGCACGTCGGGCTCGCCGTGCTTCTTCAGTTCGCTCCGCAGCTGGCCATAGTCGGACGCTTCGGCGACGATCTGTGCATCGGGATGCTCGGAAAGCACCTGGACGATGCCCCGCCGAACGATGGCGTGGTCGTCGACGACGATCAGCCTAACCGGCACTTGATCTCTCCTCGAGCATCGCGGCTGTCGTGGTCCGTGCTGCCGCCCGTGGCGGGATCGAGAACATTACGGTCGTGCCGCGGCCCGGCGAGGAAGACACTTCCGCCCAGCCGTCGAGGCCACGCGCCCGCTCGAGCAGCCCGCGCACGCCGAAACCTGGCGTGACCGCGAGGCTGTCCGCCTCGAAGCCGATGCCGTCGTCGGCGATCTCGAGCGTGACTTCGTCGTCGAGCGCAAACAGCTGCACGTGCACGACCTGCGCCCCGGCGTGCTTGCGCACATTCGTCAGTGCCTCCTGCGCCACGCGATACAGCGCCGCAGCGCGGTCGGGAGCGATCTCGAACTCATCGCGGTTGCTGCGGAAGTCGATCGGCAGTCCGGTGCGCTCGCCGAATCCTCGGGTCAGCCACTCGAGCGCAGCGACCAAGCCGGCATCGAGCACCGCAGGTCGCAGCGCATGCTGGATGCGATGAGTCGCCACCACCGCCGACTCGAGCAACTGCTGGATCGCCTGCATCCGTTCGGCATGTTGCTCGGCGCCGACCTCGCGAGCGAGCCGCACGACTTCGAACTTCAGCGCTGTCAGAGCACCGCCGACATCGTCGTGGATCTCCTGCGCTATCGCGCGGCGCTCCTCTTCCTTCGCACGTTCCAGGTGCTGTGTCAGCGCGTGCAGCTTGCGTTCGCTCTCGACCAGCGCAACAGCCGCGTTGCGCGCGTCGCGGCGCGTGCGCGCGGCTGCAAGGCTGTGCTGCAGGGCCGCCGCGACTCGGAACATCCGAGTCTTCAGAACAAAGTCGTCAGCGCCCGCGTGTAGCGATGCGACCGCCAGTTCTTCCGACATCTCGCCGGAGAGCACGATGACCGGGATGTCCGGATCGACGGCCTTTGCCACCTTCAGCGAGGCGAACGAATCGAAGCGCGGCAGGTTGTGATCGGTAATCACCGCGTCGACCGGCCCCTGTGCAAAGGCGTCCCGCATGCCGGCCTCGTCTTCTGCGCGGATAGCGCGTGGGCGAAGCCCTTCGCGCATCAACATCGCGATCAGCAGTTCGTAGTCGAGTTCGGAATCCTCGACGACGATCAAGCGCGGGGAGGCGTCAGCAGCGGTCACGGTGGGGGCGATTGTGGCGGATTGCCTGCCGGTCTGCCGGACGCTACGCCGCGACCAACCCGGGTACTTGGACGAAAAGCAGCACCTTGGCGCGCGGCGGCGGCGCTTCACGATTTAAAATGCAGGTAGCAAAGTCCACCGGGCGATCGCGGTGGCGGCGTGCCGCCATCGAGGAAAGTCCGGACTCCGCAGAGCGGCGTAGCAGGTAACGCCTGCCCACCGTGAGGTGAGGATCAGAGCAACAGAGACGAGTCGGCCAGATTGCAAAATCGAGCCGGGTGAAACGGGCAATCTCTACGCGGAGCAACACCAAATAGGCGGCCGATGATCCTGCTCGGGGAGGCCGCGGGTAGGTGGCTCGAACCGGCGAGCGATCGCTGGTGCAGATGAATGATCGCCACGACGCCCGAGAGGGTGTCGAACAGAATCCGGCTTACAGGTGGACTTTGCTTCTCTTTCTCTTTCCGCCTGCGGCGTAGCGAGCCGAGCCCGGCGCTGGTTGTCTGTCGTTCGATAGCCAGCGTCGACCGAGTGAAACGGCAAATGGCGATGCCAAGTCGGCGGACCTTGAGTGGCTGTAGCCACACATGCTGAGACTTCACTTGCAGATGCGGTGCTAAATACCTATATCGGAAGCGGTTTTCCGTGAAAAACTGCTTGAAAGACGTCGGCTAAGTCATTGTTGTGATTGAAAAAACGCCCTCATATCGCTTGACCGCCAGATTCGCACTGGGATACAGTGGCGGTCGGTGTGAAATTGTGGGAGAGGGTGGGCTAGTTAGCGTTCGCTTCGTCGAAAAGCGAGTCCGCTGGCAGCTTCCCCCGGGACAACGTGTTTCAGGGTGCTTCGCAGCTGACGCTGGACGGCAAGGGCCGCGTATCGATGCCGACTCGGCATCGCGACGCCTTGGCGTCGTCATGTGAAGGGCGGCTGACCGTTACGCGGCATCCCGATGGCTGTCTGCTGGTCTACCCGCGCCCGACCTGGGAGTCACGGCGGCAGCAGATCGCGCAATTGCCATACGCGGCGCGCGCGTTGCAGCGCCTGCTGCTCGGCAGTGCCGTCGACATGGAACTCGACAGTGCCGGTCGGATTCTGATCGGCAGCGAGTTGCGCGCGGCGGCAGGACTCGAACGCGACGTGATGCTGCTCGGCATGGGTGGACACCTGGAACTCTGGGACGCGTCCCGCCTGGCCGAGCACGAGCGCCAGGCGCTCGCCGATGGACTGCCCGAATCCGCCGCGGATTTCACGTTCTGACCGTGAATGACGCGAAAGTCGCTCACGGATGCGCCGGCGCACCGCGCGGTGCTTGCCGATCCGGCCGTGCGCTTCCTCGTTACCGAGCCCGACGGAACCTATCTCGACGCAACCTTCGGACGCGGCGGCCACTCCGGCCTGGTGCTGCAGGCGTTGGGTCCGCACGGGCGTCTGATCGCGCTCGATCGCGATCCGCAGGCGGTGGAGGCTGCCGCCTCGATTGTGGATCCGCGCTTTCACATCGAGCACACGGCGTTTTCACGCCTCGAGCAGATCCTTGCGGTGGCAGGAGTCAGTGCATTGAACGGAGCGCTGTTCGACATCGGCATCTCGTCGCCCCAGATCGACACGGCCGCGCGCGGTTTCTCGTGGCGCAACGATGCACCGCTCGACATGCGCATGGACACGACACGCGGTGCGACTGCGGCCGAATGGCTCGCCCGCACGTCGATTGACGAACTCACGCAGGTCATTCGTGACTATGGGGAAGAACGGTTTGCTGCACAGGTTGCAAAGGCGATTGTGGCTCGCCGCGAGGCTGGGCAGCCGATTGCCACGACCGGCGACCTTGCCGCGCTCGTGGCAGCCGCGATTCCCCGCAAGAGCCGCGCGGACGGGGCACAGCATCCGGCCACTCGGACATTTCAGGCTATACGGATTCACATCAATCAAGAGCTTGAAGAATTGGCGCTAGGGCTCGAGCAGGCTGCGAGGGCGCTCGTGAGCGGCGGTCGCCTCGTAGTCATCTCGTTCCATTCGCTGGAAGACAGGATCGTGAAGCGTTTTCTCGACGGGCATGCGCATCCTGAGCGCGGCGACGCCGGCGCGCGCCGCCTGCCGTTGCGCGGCGATCAGCTGCCGGCGCCGCGGCTGGAACTCGTCGCCCGCGTCCGCGCCGATCAACACGAGATCGCGCTTAACCCGCGTGCACGCTCGGCCGTCATGCGCGTCGCTCAGCGGACGAGCACGCCCTGGCCGAGGGCGAACCCATGATCTCGCGCGGCTTCGTCGTGCTCGCCGTCCTGCTTCTGTTCGGCTGCGCACTCGCACTCGTGACCGCACAGCATCGGACGCGGTCGCTGTTCGTCGATCTCGAACGCAGCCAGCAGGACGCGCGACAACTGGACGTCGACTACGAGCGCCTGACGATCGAACTCGCACGACTTTCACAGCCGGCTGCAGTCGAGCGTGCCGCGGTGCGGCTTGGATTCCGCGCGGCTGATCCGAGCCAGACCGTGTACCTGAACCTGCCGCAACTGACCGCGACGACGCCGGTCGCGCCGGGGCCGCGGAAATGAGTCGGAACGGGAAGTCGTCCGACTGTACGGGCGTCCATGCGCTCGGACGGTGGCGCTCGCGGCGAGCGCGTCGGTTTCAACGCCAATCCACTGTTGACGGTCTCATTGCCGGCGTGGCGCTCCAAGCTGCTGCTCTTCATGCTGTTCGTTGGCTTCGTGGCGCTCGGCGGGCGCGCCTTCTATCTGATGGGCGGTGTGTCGACCGAGTTCCTGCAGCGCCAGGGCGAAGCCCGCTACGCCCGCACCCTCGAAGTGCCGGCGACGCGCGGTCGCGTGACTGATCGCAACGGCATCGTGCTCGCTTCGTCCGTTCCGGCCCGGGCTATCTGGGCGATCCCGGACGACGTCGACGCCAATTCGCCCCAGCTTGCGGAGCTCGCCCGTTTATTGCAGCTTGGGCTGCCGGAACTGAAGCGCAGGCTGGCGAACGACGACCGCAGCTTCGTCTATTTGCACCGCCAGGTCGATGTCGAGATTGCAGAGCGGATTGCAGCGCTGAAGATTGCCGGGATCCACAGCAGCCGCGAGTTCAAGCGGCACTATCCCGAGGGTCCGACCAGCGCCCACGTGGTTGGCTTCACCAACGTCGAGGACCGCGGCCAGGAAGGCATCGAACTCGCCTATGAGCGACAGCTCGCCGGGCGGGCCGGAAGCCGGCGGGTGATCAAGGACCGCCTGGGTCGTGTCATCGAGGACGACTGGCTGCGCGAGCCGGTCGATGGGCGCGACATCGCACTGTCGATCGATAACCGCGTTCAGTACATCGCGTTTTCTGCGTTAAAAGCGGCGGTCGAGAAGCACCAGGCCCGCGCGGGTGCGGCTGTCATCATCGACGTGCGCAGTGGCGAATTGCTCGCGCTCGCAAACTGGCCGAGCTACGACCCGAACGCGCGCGGCCGGCTCTCGGGCGATGCAATACGCAACCGGGTCATCACCGATACCTTCGAGCCGGGTTCGACGATGAAGCCGTTCTCGATTGCGGCGGCGCTCGAAGCGGGAAGGTGCGGCCTGACACGCGAATCCAGACGGCGCCCGGACGGCTCACGATCGGCGATCGCACGATCGGCGACGCGCATGCCCATGGCGTGTTGACCGTGGAAGAGGTCGTCGCGAAGTCGAGCAACGTCGGCACCGCGAAGATCGCGCTCGACCTGCCGCCGCAGACGCTGTGGGACACGTACACCGCTCTCGGATTTGGCCAGGCGCCGCGTCTCGGCTTTCCGGGAGCAGTCGCGGGGCGGCTGCGGCCGGCGAAGACCTGGCGTCCGATCGAACAGGCCACGATTTCTTACGGCCACGGCGTCTCGGTCACGCTGGTGCAGCTGGCGCGCGCCTATTCGGCGGTCGCGCGTGACGGCGAACTGGTCCCGCTGACGTTGACCAAGAACGAAGAGTCGCCGGTTGCGGTGCGCGTGTTGAGTGCGCAGACGGCCAGTGCGCTGCGCAAGATGCTGGAAATGGCAGTCGGCGATGAAGGCACCGCGCCGGCCGCACGTATCGCGGGCTACCGGGTGGCCGGCAAGACCGGCACGGCATACAAGCTGAAGAACGGGCAGTACGTCAAGGAGTACGTCGCGTCCTTTGTCGGCTTCGCTCCGGTCTCTGACCCGCGCGTTGTCATCGCGGTCATGATCGACGAGCCGAGCGGCGGCGCCTACTACGGCGGCCAGGTCGCCGCGCCGGTGTTCGCGCAGATTGCCGGCGCCACACTGCGCACTCTGCAGATCGCACCTGATGGTCCGCTCGAGGCGCCGCGCCAGCTGCTCGCGCTGAGGCAAACGCGATGACTCCGGCGCAGCGAGCGGACAGCGTGCGCGACGCTCTGGGGTGGCTGCAAGCGCTGCCGAACAGCGCTACCACCGGCGACCTGCGGCTCGACAGCCGCAGCGTGCAACGCGGTGACATCTTCGTCGCCCTCGGAGGCGCGAAGGCGGACGGGCGTCGATATCTCGGCGATGCATTCCGCCGCGGTGCGAAGGCCGCGCTCGCCGACGACGACGAGTGGCCGGCGGGAATCGCCGAATCCGCAAACGTACTGCGCGTCCGCGGCCTGCGGGCGGCGCTGGGTCCGATCGCGGCCGGGTATTACGGACGTCCGAGCGAGCGGTTGCTGTCCGTCGGCGTGACCGGGACCAACGGCAAGACCTCGTGCAGTCAGTGGATCGCGCAGTTGCTGACGCGTACCGGACGGCGCTGCGCCGTGATCGGTACCGTCGGCATTGGCTTTCCAGGGGCACTGCGGCCGAGCGAGCTGACGACTCCGGATGCGGCCTCGCTGCAGCGTGAAGTGCGCGCGCTGCTCGAAGCCGGTGCGCAGGCGCTGGCGATGGAAGTCTCGTCGATCGGGCTGGCACAGCACCGTGTCGACGGCATGCATTTCGACGTGACGCTCTTCACCAACCTTACGCGTGACCATCTTGATATCCACGGCACGATGGAGCGCTACGAAGCTAGCGAAGACGCGCCTGTTCGAGTGGGCCGGTCTGCGCCATGCAGTCATCAACCTCGACGACGGCGCCGGACAGCGGATCGCTGTCCGCGCGCTTGCCCGCGACGTCGACGTCATCGGCTACAGCGCGACGGGTGATGAGTCCCCGCGGCCGCTTGCTCCGCGACTGTTGGCGCGCGATGTGCGAGCGACGGCTGACGGGCTCGCCTTCGAGCTTTGTGTCGACGGTCGCCTGCACGCGGTCGCCGTGCCGCTGGTCGGGCATTTCAATGTCGCCAATCTGCTCGGTGTCGTCGGCGTATCGATCGCCTGCGGCATCCCGGCCGATGCGGCGGTCGCTGCGCTGCCCGACCTGGTTCCGCCGCCGGGGAGAATGCAGCGTGTGCCTGAGGCGACACAGCCGCTGGTCATCGTTGACTACGCGCATACCCCGGATGCACTCGCGCAGGCACTCGCGGCCGTTCGGCCACTTGCGCGTGCGCGTGGCGGGCGACTGTGGATCGTCTTCGGTGCCGGGGGCGACCGCGATCCGGGAAAGCGCGCACCGATGGGCCAGGCGGCGTCGGCGGCGGATGTCGTCGTGGTCACGAGCGACAACCCGCGCACGGAAGATCCGCGCGCGATCGTGGCGCAGATCGTCGAGGGCGCGAGAACCGCGACGCAGCTGATCACGGAGCCCGAGCGCGCCCGTGCGATCGAGCGCGCCGTGCTTGAAGCCGAGCGCGCCGACGTCGTGCTGATCGCAGGAAAGGGCCACGAGGACTACCAGATCGTCGGCACCGTGCGGCAGCCGTTCTCGGACATCGAGCACGCACGTCAGGCAATCCTGCATCGAGCGGGGACCGCTTGAGCGCGCTGATGACGGTGTCGGAACTTGCGCGCGCGGTCGGGGCGCGCCAGGTACTCGGCGACGCGCGGGTCACGTTCACGAGGGTGTCGACGGACACGCGCACACTCGCGCCCGGGGCGCTTTTCGTCGCGCTGCGTGGCGAACGTTTCGACGGCCACGCCTACGCGGATGCCGCGGTCGAGCGCGGCGCCGTCGCACTACTGGTCGAGCACCCGGTCGAATCCGCCGTGCCGCAGATCGTCGTCGCCGATGCCCGGCATGCGCTCGGAGTCGGCGCCGCGCAGTGGCGCGCGCGCTTCACGTTGCCGGTCATCGCGATCACCGGCAGTAACGGCAAGACCACCGTCACGCAAATGATCGGTTCGATCTTCGCTCAGGCGTACGGCGAGCGGCAGCGGCTGGTAACGCATGGCAACCTGAACAACGAGATCGGCGTGCCGCTGATGCTGTGGCAACTGAGCCGGCAGCACAAGGCTGCCGTGCTCGAACTGGGCATGAATCATCCGGGCGAGATCGCGACACTGGCGGAATTCGTGAGGCCGACGGTCGCGCTGGTCAACAACGCTCAGCGCGAACATCAGGAGTTCATGAAGTCGGTTGAAGCGACCGCGTACGAGAACGGCGAAGTCATTGCCTCGCTACCGCTAGACGAGAGCGGCGCCGCGGTATTTCCGGCCGACGATCCGTGCAGCGGCATCTGGCGCACGCTGGCCGGCACGCGCCGTGTGGTGGACTTTGCGCTCGAAGGCGATGCGGTCGTGACAGCGACCTGCCAACTGGACGTCGACGGCGCCACGGTGTCGATGGCGACGCCAGCGGGCGTGCTCGACGTGCGGCTCGCGGTGCCAGGCGTTCACAACGTACGCAACGCACTGGCCGCTGCGGCGTGCGCGATCGCTGCCGGTGTGGAGCCGGCGGCGATTGCCGCCGGCCTGAGGGCATTCCGGCCGGTCGCCGGTCGAGGCGTGCCGTTGCGGACCGCTAACGGTGCACGGCTGATCGACGACAGTTACAACGCGAACCCGGATTCGGTGCGAGCGGCGATCGATCTGCTGGCGTGCTGTCCCGCGCCGCGCCTGCTCGTGCTCGGGGACATGGGCGAAGTCGGCGACAGCGGTCCACAGTTTCATCGCGAGATCGGTGCGTATGCCCGCGAGCGCAGTCTGGAGGCGCTGTTGGCCGTGGGCACGCTGACGCGCGAGTCGGTCGCCACGTTCGGAGCCGCTGGCCGTTACTTCGACGACATCGATGCACTCGTGGCCGATCTGCGCTTGCGGCTGGAACCGGAGGCGACAGTGCTGGTGAAAGGGTCGCGCTTCATGCGCATGGAGCGCGTGGTACGCGCGTTGACGGAAGCGCCAGGCCAGCCTGCCGCGGCGGAGTCGCACTGATGCTGCTGGAGCTCTTCGAATGGCTGGCGCGCGACATACGCGCATTCAATGTCTTTTCGTACCTGACACTGCGCGCGGTGCTGGCTGCGGCGACCGCGCTGCTTCTCGGGCTCCTGTCCGGGCCGCGGGTCATCCGCAAGCTGACGGAACTGAAGATCGGCCAGTCCGTGCGCGACGACGGCCCGCATACGCATCTGGTGAAGACCGGCACGCCGACGATGGGTGGCGCCTTGATCCTGATCTCGATCGGCGTCACGACGCTTCTGTGGGCCGACCTATCCAACCGCTTCGTCTGGGTCGTGCTGATCGTGACGGTCGGGTTCGGCTGGATCGGCTGGATCGACGACTATCGCAAGGTCGTGCACCGCAATCCGAAGGGCATGAGCGCGAAGGAAAAGTACTTCTGGCAGTCGCTGATCGGGTTGGGCGCCGCGTTCTACCTGGCGTTCGCCATCGCGGCGCCATCGACCGACAAGATCTGGGCGCTGATGCTGCAATGGGTCGAGCAGGGGTTCTTTATCGACCTGCCGCCGCGGTCCGACCTGCTGGTCCCGTTTTTCAAGAACGTCGCCTACCCGCTCGGGGTCTTCGGTTTTGCCCTGCTGTCGTATCTCGTGATTGTCGGCACCAGCAACGCAGTCAATCTCACCGACGGCCTGGACGGCCTCGCGATCATGCCGACCGTCATGATCGGCGCGGCACTCGGTGTGTTCGCCTATGTCGTCGGTCGAGCGGACTTCGCGCGCTACCTGCTGTTTCCCTACATCCCAGGCGCGGGCGAGCTCGTGATCATCTGCGGCGCGATTGCCGGCGCGGGGCTGGCATTCCTCTGGTTCAACGCCTATCCGGCTGAAGTTTTCATGGGCGACGTCGGCGCGCTCGCGCTCGGCGGTGCACTCGGCACGATCGCCGTCATCACGCGCCAGGAGATCGTGCTCTTCATCATGGGCGGCGTATTCGTCGTCGAGACCGTGTCCGTGATGATGCAGGTGGCCTATTTCAAATGGACCAAGGGTCGCCGCATTTTCCGCATGGCGCCGCTGCACCACCACTTCGAGCTATCGGGGTGGAAGGAGACGCAGGTCGTCGTGCGGTTCTGGATCATCAGCATGATGCTGGTGCTCGTCGGTCTGTCGACATTGAAGATCCGATGACGACCCACGCTCGCGACGAAGGTGCCGCGATCGGCTCTTTACGAGAGGCGCGAGGGGTCGCGCCTCGGCCGTTCAATGCGGCGAGGCTGCTGATGTCGCGTGCGCTCATTCTCGGTCTGGGCAGCAGCGGGCTCGCGATGGCACGCTGCCTGCGTCGCCGCGGATGGACTTTGCGCGTGGCCGATACGCGGACCGCACCGCCTCAGCTCGAGGCGCTGGCGCGCGACTGCCCGGACGCGGAGTTTCGCGGTGGAGGACTTGCCGAGGATCTGCTGCAGGAGGTGGATCTGGTCGCGGTGTCGCCAGGATTGTCGCCGGCGCAGCCGCCGACAGCGGCGCTGCTGAAGGAAGCGCGCAGGCGCAAGATCGAAGTGCTCGGCGAACTCGAGCTCTTCGCGCGCGAACTGGCCCGACTGAAGGCCGAGGACGATTACGCGCCACGCGTCATCGGCGTTACGGGGACGAACGGCAAGACCACGACAACGCGCCTCGCCGGCCTGTTCGTCGAGCGCTGCGGACACAGCGTCGCGGTCGCTGGAAACATCGGTCCGGCGGCGCTCGAAGAACTGGTGGCGCGGCTCGACGCCGCTTCGCTCCCGCAAGTCTGGGTTCTCGAGCTTTCGAGCTTCCAGCTGGAGACGACGACGAGCCTCGCAGTGCGACGCGGCGACCGTGCTGAATGTCAGCCAGGATCACCTGGACTGGCACGGCTCGATGGACGCCTACGTTAAGGCGAAGGAGCGCATCTTCGCGCCACGCACGGTACGAATCCTCAACCGTGACGATCCAATCGTCGCGGCGATGACGGGCCGCAAGTCGACCGTGGTCACGTTCGGCGCCGGACCGCCGACGCGGCCGGACGATTTCGGACTGATTCACGACGGCGGCATGACGTGGCTCGCCTGGGCCGAGGGCGCGAGTCTGCCGGGGCGTCGTCGGAAGGCCGCCGGCGCCGAGGACGGACCCGCCGAAGTCCACGTGCACCGGCTCATGCCCGTCGATGCGTTGCGGGTGCGCGGTCGACACAACGCGTTGAACGCGCTCGCCGCGCTTGCGCTGGTCAAGGCGCTCGGGCTGCCGCTCGCGCCGATGCTGCACGCCCTGCGCGAATACGCGGGCGAACCGCACCGGATGCAGTTCGTCGCCCGCATCGGCGGCGTCGAGTACTTCGACGACAGTAAGGGCACGAACGTCGGCGCCACGGTCGCGGCGCTGGACGGCCTCGGCGCCGAGGGACGCAAACTGGTCGTGATCCTCGGTGGCGACGGCAAGGGGCAGGACTTCGCGGCGCTCGCCGCGCCACTCGCGCGCCATGCGCGCGCCGTGGTGCTGATCGGCCGCGATGCGGACACGATCCGCGCGGCGCTCGCTGCGCTTGGCCCGCGAATTCAGCTGATCGCTGCTGACTCGCTGCCGCATGCCGTGCAGCGCGCCGCTGAGGAGGCGCAAAGCGGCGACACGGTGCTGCTCTCGCCGGCGTGCGCGAGCTTCGACATGTTCCGCGACTATCGTCATCGCGCCGATGTGTTTACCGAGGCTGTGCGGGAGCAGGCGGCGCTGGCGGGGCAGCCATGCTGACGCGCTGGCTTGCCACCTTCGGCCTGAGCCGCCGCGGCAAGCACCGTGCGAGCCCTGGCGGATCGATGCTCACGCTCGCCGGACTCGGCTCAGCGGGTGCCAGCCGTCCCCGCCCCGCGCCGGCAATCGACGCGACGCTAGTGGGCGTCGTTTCCGCGCTGATCCTGATCGGCACGGTGATGGTGTATTCGGCGTCAATCTCTCTGGCCGATTCGCCGCGCTTCAACGTCGCTCCGACGCATTTCCTCGTGCGGCATCTGCTGGCGCTCGGCATCGCTTTGACGGCGGCGGTGCTGGTTTTCCAGATTCCGATGCAGGCCTGGCAGCGACTGGCGCCATGGGCGTTTGCCGCCGCGTTCGCACTGCTCGTGGTCGTGTTGATCCCTGGCATTGGCAAGGGTGTCAACGGCGCCAAACGCTGGATCCCGCTCGGCGTGCTGAACCTGCAGCCATCGGAACTGATGAAGGTCGCTTGCGTCCTGTATGCGGCCAACTTCACGGTGCGCAAGCAGGACTACATGCACGACTTCGCCAAGGGTTTTTTGCCGATGGCGATCGTGATGGGAGCCATCGGCGTGCTGCTGCTGTTGCAGCCTGACCTTGGCGCGTTCGGCGTGATTGTCGCGATCAGTATGGGAATTCTGTTTCTGGGCGGCGTCAACGGCAAGCTGTTCGCCGGTATCAGCGGCGCGCTCACGATCGTCTTCATGGCGGTGATCTGGCTCTCGCCGTGGCGCCGCGAGCGCATCTTCGCGTATCTCGATCCGTGGTCTGAGGCCAATGCCCTCGGCAAGGCCTATCAGCTATCTCACTCGCTGATTGCGTTCGGTCGCGGCGAGTGGCTCGGCGTCGGGCTGGGGGGCAGCGTCGAGAAGCTGCACTACCTGCCCGAGGCGCACACCGACTTCATCCTCGCGGTGCTCGGCGAGGAACTGGGTCTGGTCGGCGTGCTGACGGTGGTCGTGCTGTTCTACTGGCTTGTAAAGCGCGCCTTCGAGATCGGCCGCCAGGCGATCGCGCTGGAACGCACTTTCGCCGGTCTCGTTGCGCAGGGCATTGGCCTGTGGATCGGCGTGCAGGCTTTCATCAATGTCGGCGTGGCCACGGGCCTGCTGCCGACCAAAGGCCTGACCTTGCCGTTGATGAGCTACGGCGGATCGGCGCTGCTGTCGACGCTGGTCGCGCTGGCGATCCTGCTGCGCGTGGATCGAGAGAATCGGATCCTGATGCGCGGAGGGCGCGCATGAAGCGGCTGATGGTGGTCGCAGCCGGCACCGGAGGGCATGTGATGCCGGGTCTTGCCGTCGCCGGTGAACTGCAGCGTCGCGGCTGGTCGGTGAGCTGGCTCGGCACCCGTACCGGCATGGAGCGGAGCCTGGTCGAGCCGCGTGGCGTCGCCTTCAACGCGATCGACTTTTCAGGACTGCGCGGCAAAGGATTCAAGACACTGCTGCTCGGCGGCTTCCTGCTGCTGCGCGCGCTGTGGCAGAGCCGCAAGATCATCCGCTCGCGACCGACCGGACGCGGTGTTCGCAACCGGTGGTTACGTCGCCGTTCCGGCCGGCATGGCAGCGAGCACGCTCGGCGTTCCGATTGTCCTGCTGAACGCGGACGCGGCGCCGTTGATGTCGACAACGTTGCTGAAGCCGCTGGCGTCCGGCGTGCTGTGCGGGTTCGACGGCGAGGCGGCAGCAAAGGCCGGCGAAAAGGGCCTGGTCACTGGCAATCCGGTGCGGCCCGAGATCGCCGCCGTGCCGCCGCCTGCACAGCGCTTTTTGCACCGGTCCGGGCCGTTGCATCTGCTCGTCATCGGCGGCAGTCTCGGCGCGCAGGTGCTGAACGAAACCGTGCCGCTGGCACTGGCACGTATCCCGGCCGTAGACCGTCCGTATGTTGTCCACCAGTGCGGCGCCACGCATCTCGATGCAGTGCAGGCGGGCCTATCGGACGGCGGGGGTGGAGGCGGAGATCGTGCCGTTCATCGAGGACATGGGCGCGCGCTACGCCGCGGCCGACGTCGTGCTCGCGCGCGCTGGCGCGATCACGGTGACCGAACTCGCCGCAGCCGGCGTGCCCAGCATCCTCGTGCCGCTGGTGGTGTCGACGACCAACCACCAGCGTACGAACGCCGAGTTCATGGCGGCGCGCAACGCCGCGATCCACCTGCCGCAATCGGATCTGACGGCGGAACGCCTGGCCGGACTGCTCGCCGGCCTCGAACGTGCGAAGCTGCTCGCGCATGGCCGAGGCGGCGCGCGCAGTCGGCAAGCCAAAGGCGACCGAGACGGTCGCCACGGTGATTGAGAAGGTGGCCGCATGATGCGCGCGGCGACGCATATCGGCTTCGCTGGTATCGGCGGCCACGTCGGGGCAACCGGCCCGACGCTTTCGAGCGCGGCTGTGCCGCTGCCGCCAGGCGTGCAGAGAGTTCGCCGATGAAGCACGCGGTCAAGCACATCCACTTCGTCGGCATCGGCGGCAGCGGCATGAGCGGCATCGCCGAGGTGCTGCTGACGCTGGGCTACCGGGTCAGCGGCTCGGACACCGCGAGCAACGCGACGACGCGCCGCCTGGCGCAGCTGGGAGCCGTGGTCGCGCAGGGGCACGCCGCCGAGAACATCAGTGGTGCTGACGCGGTCGTCGTCTCGACCGCGGTTTCGGCGAGCAACCCGGAAGTCATCGCGGCCCGGGCGCACCGCGTCCCGATCGTGCCGCGCGCAGTGATGCTGGCTGAACTGATGCGGCTCAAGCAGGGGATCGCCATCGCCGGGACGCACGGCAAGACGACAACGACAAGTCTCGTGGCCAGCGTGCTGGCCGCTGGCGGCCTGGACCCGACGTTCGTGATCGGTGGTCGACTGAACTCTGCCGGCGCGAATGCGCGGCTCGGCAGCGGCGAATACATCGTCGTTGAAGCCGACGAGTCCGATGCGTCTTTCCTGAATCTGATGCCGGTGGTCGCGGTCGTCACGAACATCGACAACGACCACATGGAAACGTACGCGCACGATTTTTCGCGCCTGAAGCAGGCTTTCGTCGAGTTCCTCGGGCGGCTGCCGTTCTACGGATCGGCGGTGCTTTGCATCGACGATCCGCACGTGCGTGACATCCTGCCCTTCGTGTCGAAGCCGGTCATGAGCTACGGCTTCGCGCCGGAGGCACAGGTGCGCGCGATCGACGCGGTCGCCGATGGAATGTGCATGCGCTTTACGGCACTGCGCGAAGGCCAGCCGCAGCTCGCGGTCAAGCTGAATCTGCCGGGGCGCCACAACGTCGCCAATGCCCTGGCGGCGATCGCGGTGGGCACCGAACTCGGCGTTGGCCGATGCGGCGATCGTCGAGGCGCTCGGCACATTCACCGGCGTCGGTCGACGCTTCGCCCAGTCATGGCGAGCTGCCGGCGCCCGGTGGAGGCCACTACACGCTGATCGACGACTACGGTCACCATCCGGTCGAGATGGCCGCGACGCTGGAGGCAGCGCGTGGTGCGTTTCCGGGGCGACGACTGGTGCTTGCCTTCCAGCCGCACCGCTACACGCGCACGCGCGACTGCTTCGAGGATTTCGTCAAGGTTCTTTCTACGTCGGATGCCTTGCTGCTGGCGGAGGTCTACTCCGCCGGCGAAGCGCCGATCGTCGCCGCGGACGGTCGCTCGCTCGCCCGCGCGCTACGTGTGGCCGGCAAGGTCGAGCCGATCTTCGCCGAGACGATCGATGAGCTGACCGCGGCGCTGCAAGAGTTCGTGCGGGACGGTGACGTGGTGATCACGATGGGCGCGGGCTCGATCGGACAGGTGCCCGCACGGCTTGCCGGAGCGGGGGCGGAATGATCGACGCCATATCGTTCGGCAAGGTCGGTGTGCTGTTCGGCGGTCGCTCGTCGGAGCGCGAGGTCTCGATCATGTCGGGCACTGGCGTGCTCAACGCCTTGCGCAGCCGCGGTGTCGACGCACATGCGTTTGATCCGGGCCGCCAGACGCTCGCCGAACTGGAGGCCGCGCGTTTCGATCGCGTCTTCATCGCGCTGCACGGGCGAGGAGGCGAGGACGGCACGATCCAGGGCGTACTCGAAACGCTCGGGGTTCCCTATACCGGCAGCGGGGTGCAGGCCTCTGCGATCGCGATCGACAAGGAAACGACCAAGCAGATCTGGCTCCAAGCGGGAATCCCGACGCCAGCGCACCGAGTCGGTCACGCCGATACCGACTGGATGCAGGTCGTCGCCGAGCTCGGCGACCAACTGATCGTCAAGCCTGCGCGCGAGGGCTCGACCATCGGCATCACCAAGGTGACGAGTCACGACCGCAACGAGCTCGCTCTGGCGTTCGAGACCGCCGCCCGCTACGACGACACGGTGCTGATCGAGCAGCTGATCGTCGGGCGCGAGCTGACCTGCGCAATCCTGGGACGAGGCGCTGCCGCCGAGGCGCTGCCGCTGATCGAGATCCGCGCGCCCGGCGCCAACTACGACTATCACAGCAAGTACTTCAGCGACGAGACGCAGTACCTGTGCCCCGCGCCGGTGGAGACGGCAGCCGCGGCGCGGATCAGCGAACTGTGCCTGCGCGCCTACCGCGCGCTCGGCGCGCGCGGCTGGGGCCGCGTTGACGTGATGCTGCGCGACGACGGCGCGCCGTTTCTGCTCGAGCTCAACACCTCGCCGGGAATGACCGGGCATTCGCTGGTGCCGATGGCCGCGCGCGAGAGCGGCATGAGCTACGAGGACCTCGTGCTGCGGATTCTGTCGATGGCCACGCTCGACGCACCAGGGCAGCCGTCATGAGCGCGGCCCGGCTGATGAACGCCGTCGCGGCCTTGCTGCTCCTGCTGGCTGCGGGACTGCTCGCGCTGGCCGCTGCGCGCTGGGTTGCGCAACGTCCGGCCTTCGAGTTCCGACGCATCGAAGTGCGCGGCGATCTGCAGCACGTCACCGCGGCGTCGGTGCGTGCGGCGATCGCCGGCCGCCTCAAGGGCAACTACTTCACGATGCGGCTCGACGACACGCGCCGGCTGCTCGAAACCGTGCCCTGGGTTGCGCAGGCGTCGGTGCGGCGGGTCTGGCCCGACCGGTTGCTGATCACTCTGTCCGAACATCGTGCGCTCGGGGCCTGGGCCGATGGGCGTCTGCTCTCGGACCGCGGTGAGCTTTTCGTCGCGAATGTCGCCGAGGCGGAGGTCTTCGGCCCGTTGCCGTCGTTCGACGGCCCGGCGTCCGAAGCGCGCCAGATGGCCCGCCGATTCTACGAATTTGCGGTTGCGATCGCGCCGCTCGCGCTCAGCATCGACAGCATCGATGTGTCCGAACGCCGTTCCTGGTCGCTGACGGCGAGCGGACCCGGCGTGGCTGCGACGACTGTCGCGCTCGGTCGCGACGATCCGCCGGGGGCCGTCGAGCGCCGCCTGGCCGATGTGGTGGCCACCTACCCGATGGTGGCTGCGCGCGTCGGAGGACCGCCCGCGCGGATCGACGCGCGCTACGCCAACGGCATCGCGGCGTCGGCACCGCCACGATCCTCCGATACGAAAGCCCGCTAACGCGATCCATGAGAACCGAAACCAAAGATCTGATCGTCGGCCTGGACATTGGCACCTCAAAGGTCGTCGTCGCGGTCGCGGAAGCGCTGCCCGACGGCCGCTTGCAGGTGATCGGTCTCGGTCAGGCCGCGTCGCAGGGTCTGCGCAGGGGCGTCGTCGTCAACATCGAGTCGACCGTGCAGTCGATCCGTCGCGCGCTCGAGGAAGCCGAGTTGATGGCCGCGTGCCAGATCAAGGAGGCGTTCACCGGCATCGCGGGCAGCCATATCAAGAGCTTCAACTCGAGCGGCATGGTGGCGATCAAGGATCGCGAGGTTTCGGCGAGCGACGTGGCGCGCGTCATCGAGACCGCCAAGGCGATCAACATTCCGACCGACCAGCAGGTGCTGCACGTGCTGACGCAGGAGTTCATCGTCGACGGCCAGGAGGACATCCGCGAGCCGATCGGCATGAGTGGCGTGCGGCTCGAGGTGCGCGTGCACATCGTGACCGGCGCGGTCAGCGCCGCACAGAACATCATCAAGTGCGTGCGCCGCTGCGGGCTGGAGGTGCAGGACCTGATCCTGCAGCCGCTCGCGTCGTCGCTTTCGGTGCTGACCGCAGACGAGAAGGAACTCGGTGTCGCGCTGGTCGACGTCGGCGGCGGCACCAGTGACATCGCCATTTTCACCGGCGGAGCGATCCGCCATACCGCGATCATTCCGATCGCCGGCGACCAGATTACCAACGACATCGCGATGGCGCTGCGCACGCCGATTCCGGACGCCGAGGAAATCAAGGTGCGCTGGGGCGTGGCCAAGGAAGTGCTGGCCGATCCCAACGAGAAGATCGAGATCCCCGGCCTCGGCGACCGCGGCCCGCGGCTGCTGTCGCGCCAGGCGCTGGCGGCGGTCATCGAGCCGCGCGTCGAGGAACTTTTCACGCTGACGCAGCAGGTGATCCGCGAGTCGGGCTACGAGGAATTGCTCTCGTCGGGAATCGTGCTGACCGGAGGCACCAGCCTGTTGCCCGGCATGACCGAACTGGCCGAGGACGTGTTCCTGAAGCCGGCGCGCATCGGCTGGCCTCATTACGACGGCTCGCTGGCCGACGTCGTCAAGAACCCGCGCTTCGCAACCGCGATCGGGCTGCTGGTCGAAGCGCATTCGCAGCGCCAGCGCGGCCGCAAGCTGGCGCAGCAGACCGGTTCGTTCAGGCAGACCTTCAGGAGGATGAAGGAATGGATTGTCGGAAATTTCTAAGCGTCGCGAGCGTGTACGCGACGCTGCGGCGTCGCACGTGCACTCGCTCGCGCTAATTAGCGCGGCCGCCTTCGGGCGGCCGGGCGGCGGCCGCGTCACTGTAAGCGCGACTCGCTATCGCGAGTCGCGCAGCGGCGGTACGTCGCAGGCGTTGCAGCGCAGTCAGTGCAGCGCCGTCCGTGCGTAGCAGTTGTAGACGCGAGCCGCGCCGAGCCGCCTCAAGCGGCTCGCGCCGATCAAATTCGCCCCGAGTGCACGTGCGAAGCCCGGCAGTGCCGGGATTCGCGTACACGAGGGGCGTCCCCGGAGCGTGCAATGCCAAGCGCGTTGTTGCTGTTGCGCTTTTGGCCTTGCGCGTTTCGCATTGAAGCAGCAACCAGACCAGGAAGGCAGGAGAACACGATGACATTCGAGATACTTGAAACGGAAACGCGCGGGACGATCATCAAGGTGGTCGGAGTCGGCGGCGCCGGCGGCAACGCGGTCGAGCACATGATCCGCCGCAACGTGCAGGGCGTGGAGTTCATCTGCGCCAATACCGACCACCAGGCGCTGGTACGGTCCGCGTCCAAGAACGTCTTGCAGCTCGGCAAGACGGGGCTCGGCGCAGGCAGCCGACCCGAAGCGGGGCGCCAGGCCGCCGAGGAAGCGCGAGACCGTATCGCCGATGCACTGCGCGGAGCGCACATGGTGTTCATCACCGCCGGCATGGGCGGCGGCACTGGCACAGGCGCTGCGCCGGTCGTCGCCGAGATCGCGAAGGAACTCGGCCTCCTGACCGTCGCGGTCGTGTCGAAGCCGTTCGAGTTCGAGGGGCCGAGGCGCATGAAGGTGGCCGAGACCGGGCTCGCTGAACTGGAGTCGACGGTGCACTCGCTGATCGTCATCCTCAACAACAAGCTCGAGGAGGTTATGGGAGAGGACGCCGAAATGGCCGACTGTTTCCGCGCGGCCGACGACGTGCTGCATAACGCCTGCGCCGGCATCGCCGAGATCATCAATGTGCCGGGTCTGGTCAACGTCGACTTCGAAGACGTCAAGACCGTGATGAGCGAGCACGGCAAGGCGATGATGGGTACCGCGACCGCGTCGGGACTCGACCGCGCGCGCATCGCGGCCGAGCAGGCCGTCGCGAGCCCACTGCTCGAGGGCGTGGATCTGTCCGGCGCGCGCGGGGTGCTGGTCAACATCACCGCTTCGGCGTCGTTGAAGATGAAGGAGACGCGCGAAGTGATGAACACGATCCGCGCCTTCGCCGCCGACGATGCGACGGTCATTTTCGGCACGGTCTGCGACGAAACGATCGGCGATGCTCTGCGCGTCACGGTCGTCGCAACCGGGCTCGGCCGCGCGGCATCGAAGAAGCAGTCGACCCCGTTTACCGTCGTGCGCACCGGAACCGACAACGCTCCGGTCATGGTCGCGCCCCACAAGGAGGGGGCGGGCGGCTCCGACTACAGCCACCTCGACACGCCCGCGGTGTGGCGCAACAACCGCGAGTCGGCACAGAGTCGCGTATCCGCGCTCGATGACAGCAACAGCGACCGCTATGACATTCCGGCGTTCCTGCGAAAGCAGGCGGATTAGGCACGGCGCCTCGGGTGTACGCGACGCGGTCGCGCCGTGCACCCTCGGCGGAACGGCAAACGCGGCTCCGGAGCGGTCGACTGATATGGTCGCTGCCGATGCACGTGCGATCCGCAGGATCGCGTACCTCGGCAACGAGGGATCTGTAGGCATGCCATGTCGCATGACCGATGACCGGAGCGGCGACGATCAGTCCGACGAAGAAGGTTGCGAACCCCGCGCCGATGACGACGACGATCAGCAGGGCCCAGAGCAGCAGCGGCAACGGGTTGGCGAAGAGGGTACGCACGCTGGTCAGCGCTGCGACGATGGTGTCCGTGCCGCGGTCCAGCATCATCGGCACCGACACGACGCTCACCGCAAAGACGATGGCCGCGAAAATGGCGCCGACGGCAAGGTAGGTGACGAGGAAATCGATGTGCTCGACCGACACCACGCGTGCGACGAAACTCTCGAGCGTCGGCATTCCGCTCGAGAAGAACAGCGCGAAGGTCACCAGCGAAGCGCGCGCCCACACCAGCATGATGATCGTCAGAACCAGGGCGAACAGGCTGAATGCACCGACGTTGGCGCGCCACGCGGTCATCGTCGCGACGAAATGCACCGGCTCGCCGCGCTGCAGTCGACGGCTGATGTCGTACAGGCCGGTGGCAAGGAATGGTCCGAGCAACAGGAATCCTGCGGTCAGCGCCGAGGTGTACTCGTAGGCGTGTCGAAACACGAAAGCGCTCAGCCAGCCCATCAGTGCGAACACGAGGCCGTACGCCATGCTCGCGAACGGGGCGCGGCGCATGTCGCCGACGCCGCGGGCGAGCCAGCCGAACGGCGCAATCGGCGCAACCCGCAGGATCGGCGGGAACGGCGAAGCGAGCGGCTTCGCTGCAGGGGGCGGCTCGTGGGCCGGAGCGTCGGGCGTCATGGCCGATCGAGTGGCGGCAAGGTGGCAGATTCTGTGACGACCGCGGCGCGCACGCTCGCCGCAACGCACAAGTGTCTCGTTACAATGACGGAATGTTGAAGCAGCTCACGCTCAGGCAGAAGGCCCGGACCGTCGGCATCGGCCTGCACAGCGGCACGAAGGTTGAACTGGTGCTGCGCCCGGCGGCCGCCGACACTGGGATCGTGTTCCGTCGCGTCGACCTGGAGCCCCCGGTCGACATCACGCTGAGCCCGGACGTTGTCGTCGATACGCGCATGGCGACGACGATCGGCCGCGACGATGTGCGAATCGCGACGATCGAGCACCTGATGAGCGCGCTGGCGGGTCTCGGTATCGACAACTGCTACATCGACGTCGACGCGCCCGAGATCCCGATCATGGACGGCAGCGCGTCGAGCTTCGTGTTCCTGATGCAGGCCGCGGGCATCGAGGAACAGAACGCGCCGAAGCGGTTCCTGCGCGTGCTCAAGCCGGTCGAGATCGTCGACGGCGACAAATGGGCCCGGCTCGAGCCGCACTTCGGCTACCGACTCAGGTTCTCGATCGACTTCGATCATCCGGCGATCGATGCCACCGAGCAGGTGGTCGAGGTCGATTTCGCGCGGGATTCCTACATCCAGCAGGTCTCGCGCGCGCGCACGTTCGGTTTCGTCAACGAGGTCGAGGCACTGCGTGCAGCGGGCCTGGCGACTGGGCGGCACCTTCGAAAACGCGATCGTGATGGACGAGTATCGCGTGCTGAACACCGACGGCCTGCGAGCCGGCGACGAGTTTGCCAAGCACAAGATCCTCGATGCGATCGGCGACCTTTCGGCGCTCGGCCGGCCGCTGATCGCCAGCTACGTGGCGCACAAGTCCGGCCACGCGATCAACAATCGGCTGCTGCGCGCGCTGATGGCCGACCGCACCGCCTACGACATCATCACGTTCGAGGACGACAGTCAGGCGCCGGCCGCGTTCCTGCCGCGCCTGGCAGCCGCCTAACGTACGCCGCTCGCGGCGCCGCAGCGTCACAGCCAGGCGTTCGATGGCGCGCTGCAAGGGCGATTCGGGCAGCTGCCGCGCCGCCGATTCGACCGCTGCGATCCCGCGATCGCTGACCGCCGCGAAGCGCATTTCCGGACTTGAGGGGAGGTCTGTACCCTGTCCGGGGTAAGACGTGGCTCCGGCTTGTACGCGCGTCTTCATCTCGTACACTTGCCAGCCATTGACCGATAAGGCGGCGAGCATCCGCGGTGCGGCCTGGCGCAGCTTGGCGGACTCCGCGGCGGACTGCACGGCGATCCACAGCACGCCGTCGCGCAGGTCGCAGCGGCCTGGAGCCAGGAGGTCGATGCCGGGCGCCACCGAACGTGCGACCGGCGCAAGGACACGACCAATGGCCTGGGCGGTTTCCCACCGTTCCAGCAGCGCGGCGGGACCGGCAACTCGCGCAGCCCGGCGGCGATCGGGCGTGCAGTGGTGGGCATCAAGGGGTCGCTGCGGCGTACGCGGCGGCGGGGCAGGAGGCAGGTTTGCAGATCATTCTGGTTGACCGTCGGCTGGCGCGCGCGCGCACCATCACGATCCGGCGCCAGCATATCGCGGCCGCGGCGCGTGCTGGTGACGCTCACGATCGTCGTGCTGTCGACGGTCTTTTCACTGATCACCGTGCGGGCCGCGACCGCATTCCCGTTGCCGTTCGTCTCGGAGGTCATTGCGCTGGTCACGCGCGACCAGGCCGAGCGCAAGGAGCAGTATGTGCGCGACAACGTACTCGCGATGACGCGCAAGCTGGGCGAAGTCCAGGCGCAGTTGCTGCGACTCGACGTGCTCGGCGAACGGGTGGCGAAGGCAGCCGGGATCCGACCCGAGGAGTTCCGCTTCCGCGAGCTGCCGGGGCGCGGTGGCGCACTCGGCAGCCCAATGAACCTCAATGATCTCGATACCGAACTGCAGGGCTTGACCCGCAGCGTGGAACAGCGCTCGGATTACCTCTCGGTTGTCGAGGCGGAGCTGCGATCGCAGCAGGTGCGCAAGGCACTGCTGCCCCAGAGCCAGCCGGTGGCCGACGGCTTCATCGGATCCGGCTTCGGCTGGCGTACCGATCCGTTCACCGGGGAGATGACACGCCACGATGGCATCGACTTCGCGGCGCCGATCGGAACGCCGATCCATGCCGCCGCTGGCGGCGTCGTCGTGCTTGCCGAGCACCATCCGGTCTATGGCAACGTCGTCGAGATCGATCACGGCGCGGGACTGATGACGCGCTATGCGCACGCCAGCCGGCTTACCATCACCGCCGGCGCGCTGGTCAAGCGCGGTCAGAAGATCGCCGAAGTCGGCAATACCGGGCGCTCGACCGGCCCGCACCTGCACTTCGAGGTTCACAGCAACGGCGTGGCGCAGAACCCGTCGAAGTTCCTGTTTGCCGAGGGCAACCCTCTGCAGCAGCGCGGCGAGGAGGCGGCGGACGAGCCGCTCTTGCGAACGCCGCGAACGCCCGCAACTAGCCTCGTGCCATCGTCCGGGGCAGCGAAAGCCCTGTGAGATAATTTCCGCTTTGCGCAGGGCGGCGCGAGCCCGACTCCATTGCGCGGTCACCTCTGGGCGTCGACGCGCAAGCGCGACCCAATCCTGAATGATCTCCGGAATTCTCACGAAGATTTTCGGCAGTCGCAATGAGCGGCTGCTCAAGACCTACCAGCGCAACGTCGAGCGCATCAACGCGCTCGAGCCGCAGATCCATGGCCTGTCCGACGAGGCGCTGCGCGCCAAGACCGACGAGTTCAAGGGCAGAGTCGCGGCCGGCGAGCCGGTCGAGGCCCTGCTGCCCGAGGCCTTCGCGGTCGTGCGCGAGGCCGCCACGCGCACGCTGGGCATGCGCCACTTCGATGTGCAACTGGTGGGTGGCATGGTGCTCAACGACGGCAAGATCGCCGAGATGCGCACCGGTGAAGGCAAGACGCTGGTGGCGACGCTGCCGGCCTACCTGAACGCACTCACCGGCAAGGGAGTGCACGTCGTCACGGTGAACGACTACCTGGCGAGCCGCGACGCGGAGTGGATGGGCAAGGTCTACACCTTTCTCGGCATGACGGTCGGGGTGATCCTCTCGCAGCAGTCGACCGAAGATAAGCGCGTCGCTTATGCGGCGGATATCACTTACGGCACCAACAACGAGTTCGGCTTCGATTACCTGCGTGACAACATGGAGTACGCGGTTGCGGATCGGCGCCAGCGCGGACTCAACTATGCGATCGTCGACGAGGTCGACTCGATCCTGATCGACGAGGCGCGCACGCCGCTGATCATTTCGGGGCCTGCCGAGGATCACACCGACACCTACCGTCGCATCAACGACGTCCCGCCTCTGCTGACCCGACAGAAAGATGAAAAGGACGAAGGCGACTACTGGGTCGACGAAAAGGGACACCAGGTTCACATCTCGGAGACCGGGCACGAGAAGCTCGAGGAGATCCTGCAGCAGCGCGGTTTGCTGACCGAGGGCGAGAGCCTGTATGCGCCTGGCAACATCATCCTGATGCACCATCTGAACGCCGCGCTGCGCGCGCATACGCTGTTCCACCGCGATCAGCAGTACGTCGTGCAGAACGGCGAGGTGATCATCGTCGACGAGTTCACCGGCCGCTTGATGCCAGGCCGCCGCTGGTCGGAGGGACTGCATCAGGCTGTGGAAGCCAAGGAAGGCGTGAAGATCCAGGCCGAAAATCAGACGTACGCCTCGATCACGTTCCAGAACTATTTCCGGATGTACACCAAGCTCGCCGGCATGACGGGCACCGCGGACACCGAGGCTTACGAGTTCCAGGAAATCTACCGGCTTGAAACCGTCGTCATCCCGACGCATCGGCCGATGGTCCGCGGTGATGCGCAGGACAAGGTGTACCGGACGCTGAAGGAAAAGTACGGCGCGATCATCGAGGACATCACTGACTGCCACGTGCGGGGCCAGCCGGTTCTGGTTGGCACGACTTCGATCGAGAATTCGGAGTTGTTGTCCGGGTTGCTGAAGAAGGAAGGGCTGCCGCACCAGGTTCTGAACGCCAAGCAGCACGCGCGGGAAGCCGAGATCGTCGCGCAGGCCGGCCGACCCAAGGTCATCACAATCGCGACCAACATGGCGGGCCGAGGTACCGATATCGTGCTCGGCGGCAACGTCGAGAAGCAGGTGCAGTTCGTCGAGGCCGACGACAAGCTGTCGGCCGAGGAAAAGACCGAGCGCGTATCGACGCTGCGCGGCGAGTGGCAATCGCTGCACGACCACGTCGTGGGAGCCGGCGGGCTGAAGATCATCGGCTCAGAGCGCCACGAATCGCGTCGCATCGATAACCAGCTGCGCGGCCGTTCGGGCCGCCAGGGTGACCCGGGAGCGTCGCGCTTCTATCTCTCGATGGAAGATCCGCTGTTGCGCATCTTCGCAGGCGATCGCATGAAGGCGATCATGGATCGGCTGAAGCTGCCTGAGGGTGAGGCGATCGAGGCCGGGATGGTGACGCGCTCGATCGAGAGTGCGCAGCGCAAGGTCGAGGCTCGCAACTTCGACATCCGCAAGCAGCTTCTCGAATATGACGACGTCTCGAACGACCAGCGCCGCGAGATCTATCGTCTGCGCAACGAGATCCTTGAAGCCGGCGACATGAATGAGATGGTGACAAACCTGCGTCGCGGGTACTTCACCGATATGTTCCGCAGCTTCGTTCCGGCCGATTCGGTCGAGGAACAGTGGGATGTTCAGGGCCTGCAGGCGGCGCTGTCGGGGGACTGGCAAATCGAGGTGCCGCTGAAGCAGATCCTCGACGAGTCCGAGTCGATGAACGATGAGGACCTGTTGCAGCGGGTGCTGAAGGCGGCGGACGAAACCTACGACTCGAAGGTGGCGATCGTCGGACGCGAAACCTTTTCCGGGTTCGAGCGATCCATTGTTCTGCAGACTCTTGACCAGTCGTGGCGTGAGCATCTGACCGCGCTCGATGCCCTGCGCCAGGGCATCCATCTGCGAGGTTACGCGCAGAAGCAACCGAAGCAGGAATACAAGCGCGAGGCGTTCGAACTGTTCGGTTCGCTGCTCGACCGCGTGCGTGCCGATGTCGTTCGCGTTCTGATGAATGTGCGCATCCAGTCGCAGGAGGAGGCGCAGCAGGCCGAGCAACGGATCGAGTCGGAAAGTGAACGTCGCGCCGAAATGGCGCGCGCACAGCATGCCGACTTCGGACCCGCGGTGGCTGAAGAGCCGACCGATGTGGAGGCGCTTACGCTGACAGACGAGCCCGAGACCGCCAAGGCGCAGCCATTCAAGCGTTTCGGCGACAAGATCGGGCGCAACGATCCGTGTCCTTGCGGATCGGGCAAGAAATACAAGCAGTGCCACGGCAAGCTGGCGTAGCCGGAGCGGCACGCCGCGCGCGTGCGTTTGACGTTCGTCGGTGAGCGGGTACTGACGGCGAAGCGCCTTTTCCCGCGCTGCAGCTCGTGGTGAGAGTATCCGCGCTTCGGCTTGCGGTAACGTTCAGGCTTTGCTCGCCCGCTCATGCCCGTCAATCTGTCCGCGCCCCGACGCGAAGAATTGCTTGCCGTGCCCGGTGTCGAACTGGGCTGGGCCGAGGCGGCCATCCGCAAGCCCGGGCGCAAGGATCTGGTGGTTATTCGGCTCTCCGACACGGCGAGTGTTGCCGGCGTGTTCACGCAGAACCGCTTTGCGGCGGCGCCAGTGCAGGTTTGCCGCAGGCATCTGGCCGATGGACCGATCCGTGCGCTGGTGGTGAACACCGGAAATGCCAACGCGGGGACCGGCGAGCCCGGCCTCGCCGCGGCATATGCCAGCTGCGAGGCGGTCGGACGACGACTGGGATTCAGTGCAACGGCCGTGCTGCCATTTTCCACCGGCGTGATCATGGAGCCCTTGCCGGTCGATCGCTTGATCGCCGGCCTGCCCGCGGCGGTCGAGCGCCTCGCGCCCGACCACTGGCTCGAGGCGGCAGAGGCGATCATGACCACCGACACACTGCCCAAGGCCGCTTCAACCCGTGTTGCATTCGGGGACCGCAGCGTGACGATCACCGGCATCGCGAAAGGCGCCGGGATGATTCGGCCCGACATGGCCACGATGCTCGGCTTCATTGCGATGGACGCCTCTGTGCCGCGCGCACTGTTGCAGCGGATGACGACCGAGGCTGCGGCCCAGTCCTTCAACCGCATCACTGTTGACGGTGACACTTCGACCAACGATTCGTTTGTCGTCATCGCGAGTGGTGCCGGGACCATCGCGGTGCGCACTGCTGACGACGAGGCTTACGCGCCGATCCTGCGTGGCCTATGCGACGTGGCAAAGAAACTTGCGCTCGCCATCGTCCGCGACGGCGAGGGCGCTACCAAGTTCATCGAGGTCAGAGTCGAGCAGGCCCGCACTGCGGACGAGGCGGCGCGGGTCGCCTACGCGGTTGCGCACTCGCCGTTGGTCAAGACTGCATTTTTCGCGTCCGACCCTAACCTCGGGCGCATCCTGGCCGCGGCCGGCAATGCGGGCATCGACGATCTCGACCCCGCGACGGTCCAAATGTGGCTCGATGATGTCCGAGTCGTGCTGAACGGCGGAAGGCATCCTGAATACCGCGAATCCGACGGTCAGCGTGTAATGAAGCAATCGGAAATCACGGTGCGCCTGCAGCTCGGACGCGGCAGCGCTTCCACCTGCGTCTGGACCACCGACCTTTCTCACGACTACGTGTCGATCAACGCGGATTACCGCTCGTGAATCGCCGTTCCACCGTGCCTGCAACCGCGGCTGAACCCGCCGCCGGCGGCGCGATCGAGCGCCTTGCCGATGCGTTGCAGCGGATCGAGGCGCTACTGCCGCCTGCCGCGGGCGTGGACTTCGCGGCCTCGATCGCGTTTCGTTGGCGGAAGCGGCATTACCTGGGAATCGAGCGCGGCCTGCTCGAGCGCGTCGATCATCCAGCTCTGATCGCATTCGATGACCTGCAGCACGTCGAGTCGCAGAAGCAGGCGATACGGCGGAACACCGATCAGTTCGTGCGGGGACTGCCGGCGAACAACGTCCTGCTGACGGGCGCGCGCGGGACCGGCAAGTCGTCGCTGATCCGCGCATGCCTGCACGCGTTTTCGCCGCAGGGCTTGCGCCTGGTGGAGGTCGACAAGCGCGATTTGATCGACTTCGCCGATCTCGTTGCGCTGCTCGACCGCCGGCCCGAGCGCTTCATCGTGTTCTGTGACGACCTTTCGTTCGACGCGAGCGAGGCCGGCTTCAAGGAACTCAAGGTTGCGCTCGACGGATCGATCGCGGGCCGCGCGGACAATGTGCTGATTTACGCGACGTCGAATCGCCGCCATCTGATGCCCGAGTTCATGCGAGACAACCTGGCCGCGCAGCATCAGGACGACGGCGAGGTGCATCCCGGGGAAGCGGTCGAAGAGCGGGTTTCGCTGTCGGAGCGGTTCGGGCTTTGGCTGACGTTCTATCCGTTTCGCCAGGACGACTTTCTCGACATCGTCGATCACTGGCTGGCTCAACTCGGCGTTCCGCCGGCCGCGGGCTCCGCCGCGCATCTCGAGGCCCTGCAGTATGCCCTGCAGCGCGGCTCGCGCTCCGGCCGCGTCGCCGCGCAGTTCGCCCGCGATTTCGCGGGTCGACATTTGCTCGAGAAAGCGCGCACGCAGCGATGACGTCCCGGCCGGTGGTCGATGTGGCCGTCGGCGTGCTGATCCGCCCTGATGGCCGTTTTCTCCTCGCCAGCCGGCCAGAGGGCAAACCGTACGCGCACTACTGGGAATTCCCCGGAGGCAAGCTCGAACCGGGCGAGACCGTCGCCACCGCACTGGCGCGTGAACTGCACGAGGAACTCGGCGTCGAAATCACGGCCGTGAACCCCTGGGTCGTGCGGGAATTCGAGTACCCCCATGCTCACGTGAGGCTGCATTTCTGCCGCGTCATCGACTGGCAGGGGGAACCGCACGCGCGCGAAGGGCAGGCGTTCCGCTTCTGTTCCCTCGACGATCTGCCCGCGGGTCCGCTGCTACCGGCGACCATGCCGGTGCTGCGCTGGCTCGATCTGGCACCGCACTACGCGATCACGGACGCTGCGGGGATGGGGTTCGCCGAGTTTATGCGCCGACTGGAGCACCAACTCGAGCGGGGCCTGCGCCTCGTGCTCTTTAGGGAGCCTGACCTGGACAGGCCGCGCGCCGAGCCCATATTCCGCGGAACGCTGGCGCGCGTACGAGCCTGCGGCGGTCGCCTGCTCGTCAGCAGCCGGCATCCGTCGGAATGGGCTGTCGCGGCCGACGGCGTTCACCTGACCTCACGCGATCTCGCCGCGTGCCCGCGACGGCCGGACGCGCCATGGGTCTGCGCATCGACGCACGATGCGGCGCAATTGGAGCGTGCCGCCGCGCTGGGCGCTGGACTTCGCGGTGCTCGGTCCGGTGCTCAAGACGGCATCGCATCCCGACGAGCCAGGCATTGGCTGGCCCGCCTTCGCGTCGATCGCGGCGCGCACGTCGATACCGGTCTATGCGATCGGGGGCCTGAGTCCAAAGGATCTCGCGCGAGCGCAGTCGATCGGTGCGCACGGCATCGCGGTCGCAGCGTGCGGCGTGGACGCGGCGATTAAAGGGACGGTTCGATTCGGAGTCGGCCTCGCCTACTTCGGCCGCATTACCGTCAATGGCGTATCGATCCGGGCCCATGCGCCGAGATCGATCAGCTTGCAGCGCTCGGAGCGGAACGGCCGGTATCGGTTCTGCGGCGACCAGGGCACGGGTGCGCGGTGCAGGTCCGACAGGGGACCGTGGCGACCGTGTCAGAAGGCACAGAGCGCCAGATCGAATGGAATGTCGCGATCGACCGAGCGTGGCTTGAGATCGCGATCCTGCGTCGTGAACCGGATCCACAGCATGTACTTATTGGCGCTGATCTCCGGAATCGCTGCCAGCGAGCCGTCCACGCGGACCTGCAGCAGCGCATAGGTTCGTCCCTGCAGCATCTGCTGAAACGAGCCCTGCGCGGCGGTCTGCCGGCTCCGATGCGCCGTTTCGCGCAGCAGCTTGAGCACGATTCCGAGCGCGGAATGGAACTGGATCATCGGCTGCACCCACGACTGCAGATCGCGGAGTCGGGTGTCGACGTCACGCGTGAGCCAAGCGTGGTAGGAGGGCAGGTCGAACTCGCAGGTGCCGCCGGGAATGATCGCCCGACTGCGTATGCTCATCAGCCACTCGTTGTCGCGGATATGCTGCCCCGCCTTGCCCGTGGTCGCATTCAGCGCCTGCTGTGCCTGATCGATGTCGGCGAGAACGCCGGCCAACGCTGACTCGGACACCTGCGGGTTGTTTCGCAGCGCATTGAGGGTCTGCTTGTGTCGCTCCAGCTCCTGCAACAGATCGGACTTCAGATCGGCCCGGGACGTGACTTCGAGGATCTCGAACAGCGTCAGCAGCGCCGTGTGATGGCAATACGGGTGCTGCTGCCCGCAGAAGAAGAGCAACTTGTCGAAGAGGTCTTCGATCCGGAGCAGCGTGCGGATACGCTCGCTGAATGGATACTCGTACAGGACCTGGTCGTCGATCGACATGGACGCAGTGTGCGCGGATGCCTTCGACGATATCACACGCCACTGCGAATGACGTGCATCCCTTTAGGTCGCCGAGTCGAGGTAATGCCGGTGCAGGTGCTCGACGCGCGTGCGCAATTCGTCGAGCGGTGCTTCGTTGAACAGAAGGTCATCGGCCGCCGCTAGGCGCGCGGCGCGCGTGACCTGTGCGGCAAGAATTCCGAGCGCAGTCGCCCGGTCCATGCCCGGTCTGCGGCAGACACGCTCGATCTGAGTGGACTCGGTGCAATCGACAACCAGGACCCGCTGTACGCGCGACGCCCATTCGCCGGACTCGACGAGCAGCGGAATCATCAGCACGAGATAGGGAACCGCTGGCGCCAGCGCCGAGGCTCGCGACTCCGCGGCTGCGCGCACTCGCGGATGCAGCAGCGCTTCGAGCCTTCGGCGCGCGGCCGGATCCGTGAAGATCCGCGCGCGCATCCAGGCACGGTCGAGGCCACCGTCTGCAGCAATCGACTCGGGACCGAACGTGGCGCGACACTCCGCGATCGCCGCGCCTCCGGGTCCGATCAGTTCGTGGACCAGGACGTCAGCGTCGACGACCCCGGCACCGAGTCGCTGCAGCATGTCCGCCACCGTGCTCTTGCCGCTGCCGACGCCACCGGTCAGGCCGATCCGAAGTCCGGGCATCAGACAAGCCGAACGATGGGCGGCAGCCGCTCGCCGAACAGCATGACGATGAAGCCGGCGGTCGCCAGATACGGACCGAACGGAATCGGGATGTCGCGGCCGCGCTGCTTCAGCGCGATCAGTAACAAGCCTACGACGGCACCGACGATCGAAGACAGCAGCAGCACCGGCAGCAGCGCTTGCCAGCCCATCCAAGCCCCGAGCGCCGCTAGCAGTTTGAAGTCGCCGTAGCCCATCCCTTCCTTGCCGGTGCTCAGTTTGAAGGCCCAGTAGATTGCCCAGAGCACGGCATAGCCCGCGACTGCACCAACGACCGCGTCGCGCAGGGTCACGCCGGGCACTAATCCCGACAGATTAGCGAGCAGACCGAGCCAGAGCAGAGGCATCGTCAAGTCGTCGGGCAAGAGCGTCGTGTCCGCGTCGATGAAGGTCAGAGCCACCAGGATCCAAGTGAAGACGCCGACCGCCAGCGCAGTCCATCCGAAGCCAAATTTCCATGCCACAAGAGCCGACAGTCCGGCGGTCAACGCTTCGACAATAGGGTAGCGCGGCGATATCCGCGCCGCGCAGTGGGCACACCGGCCCTTGAGCAGCAGCCACGAGAGCACCGGGATGTTGTCACGCGCACGTATCGGCGTCCCGCATGCTGGGCAGCGGGAGCGCGGCACGACGAGGTTGAAGTGCTCGTCGTCGCGCGCCGGAAGGCCTTCCAGTTCCGCGCACTGCGCGCGCCACTCGCTTTCCATCATCCGCGGAAGACGGTGGATCACGACGTTCAGGAACGAGCCGACCGCCAGACCGACCAGCAGAGCCGCGGGAATGAAGAGCGAAGCGTCGAGCACGAAGAACGACGGGCCCGAGGGCCCGTCTGCTGGCGCCGCTTAAACGACCTGGCCGAGCTTGAAGATCGGCAGGTAGATCGCGATCACGATGCCGCCGATGATCACGCCGAGGATCACCATGATCAGCGGCTCGAGCAGGCTGGACAGCGCGTCGACGGTCTCGTCGACCTCGCGCTCGTAATAGTCAGCGACCTTCGACAGCATCGAGTCGAGCGAGCCGGACTCCTCGCCGATCTGCGTCATCTGCACCGCCATGTTCGGAAACACGCCGGTGTTCTGCATCGCCTGGGCCAGGCTGGTACCGACGTTGACCTCGGTCTGCACCGACTTCGTCGCTTCCTTGTAGACGTAGTTGCCAGCCGCCGGCCCGACCGAATCGAGCGCCTCGACCAGAGGAACGCCGGCGGCGAACGTCGTTGCCAGCGTCCGGCTCCAGCGAGCGATCGACGCCTTCTGCAGCATCTCACCCAGCACCGGCAGCTTGAGCAAAGTCCTATCGACGACGGCCTGTACCTTCGGAGACCGCCGCCACGCCTGCACCAAAAAATAGATCCCGCCGAAGAGCAGTCCGAATATGATGTACCAGTACTTGACGAAGAAATCCGACATCGCGATCACGACTAGCGTAGGCGCCGGCAGGTCCGCACCGAAGCTCGTGAAGACGTTCTTGAACGACGGGATCACGAAGATCATGATGACCGCGGTAACGAGGATCGCAACCATGATGATCGACACCGGATAGAACATCGCCTTCTTGATCTTGCCCTGCAGCGCGATCGTCTTTTCCTGGTACATCGCCAGGCGGTCGAGCAGCGTTTCCAGAATACCTGCCTGCTCGCCAGCCGCGACCAGATTGCAGAACAGCGGATCGAAGTACAGCGGGTACTTGCGGAAGGCCTGGTTCAGGCTGGTACCGGTCTCGACATCCATCTTGATGTCGTTCATCAGGCGCGCCATCGACGGATTGGCATGCCCGCGTCCGACGATGTCGAACGACTGCATCAGCGGCACGCCGGCCTTCAGCATCGTCGAGAGCTGCCTTGTGAAGAGCGCGAGGTCCTTGCGCGTGATCCTGCGGCCGCGCCTAAACGACTGCTTCTTGATCTTGCTGACCATCACGCCGCGGCGGCGCAGCGACGCGGCGACGACCGACTCGCCGCCGGCGCGCATCTCGCCCTTGACCACCCGCCCGTTCTTGTCGCGGCCTTCCCAATGGAAGACCGATTCCTTGACCTCGACGCGCGGCTTGGTCTTTGCGATCGCTCCGGTGGCCATGTTCGGTGTGCTCCTGCCCTACGTCACTCGTTGGTGCAGCCAAGCACTTCGTCGATCGACGTCATGCCGGCCTTCGCTTTCATCAGGCCCGACTGGCGCAGGTCACGCACGCCATTTGCGGCCGCCTCTCGGGAAATCTCCGGCGCAGTTGCGCTGCGCAGGATCATGTCCTGCATCGTTTCGGTGATCGGCATCACCTGGTAGATGCCCACGCGCCCTTTGTAGCCGCTGCCCTTGCACTTTTCGCAGCCGACAGGCTTGTACGGCACCCAGTTGCCATCGAGGTCCTCACCGCGGAATCCGGCGGTGACCAGTGCGTCCTTCTTAATATCGGCCGGCTGCTTGCAGGTGCAGAGCTTGCGCGCCAGCCGTTGGGCCGTAATCAGGATCACGCTCGAAGCGACGTTAAATGGCGCCACGCCCATGTTCTGCAGGCGCACCAGGGTTGCAGGCGCGTCGTTCGTGTGCAGCGTCGACAGCACCATGTGGCCGGTCTGCGCCGCCTTGATTGCGATATCGGCGGTTTCAAGGTCGCGGATCTCGCCGACCATGATCACATCCGGATCCTGCCGCAGGAACGCACGGAGCGCGTTGGCGAACGTAAGTCCGGCCTTCTCGTTGAGGCTGACCTGGTTGATCCCCGCGATCTGGATTTCGGCCGGATCCTCGGCTGTCGAGATGTTGATACCTGGCTGGTTGAGGATGTTCAGGCAGGTATACAGCGACACGGTCTTGCCGGAGCCGGTCGGACCGGTCACGAGCACCATCCCATAAGGCCGCTGCACGGCGTTCAGCAGCACCACCTTCTGATCGGGTTCGTAGCCGAGCGCATCGACGCCGAGCTTGGCCTGCGACGGATCCAGGATCCGCATCACGATTTTCTCGCCGAACATCGTCGGCAGCGTGCTGACGCGGAAATCGATCGCGCGCTGGCCAGACAGCGCGAGCTTCATGCGGCCGTCCTGCGGAACGCGTTTCTCCGAGATGTCGAGCCGGGAAACAACTTTGATTCGGGTCGACAGCCGCTCCCTGATCGCGAGCGGTGGCTGCGCGATTTCGCGCAGCACACCATCGATGCGGAACCGCACGCGGTAGAACTTCTCGTAGGGCTCGAAGTGCAGGTCGGACGCGCCTTCGCCGATCGCGTCGAGCAGCAGCTTCTGCAGGAAGCGCACGACCGGAGCATCGTCGACGTCGGCCGACGCCGAGTCTTCGGTCGCCTGCTCGGGCGACATCGGTCATCAGATCGTCGAAATTGACGTCGTCGCTGCCAACCATGTCGTCGAGCTTCTGGTTGACCGACTGCGACTAGCGCCTCGACCAGCCGCAGCAGCTTGTCGTGCTCGACGACGATGACGTCCAGCGACAGCTGCGTCTGGAACTTGACCTGGTCGAGTGCCGCGAAGTTGGTCGGATCGGATACCGCGATCGCGAGCCGGTTGCCGCGCTTGCGCAGCGCGAGCACGCGCTGCGTGGCGACCAGCTTCTTGTCGATGATGTCGCGAGGCAGTTGCTCCAGATCGAGCGCCGAGAGGTCGAGGATCGGGTGACCGAAGGTGTCGGCCGCGAATCGCGCCACGCCACTTGCCGACAGGCCGGTGACGTCGGCCGAGTTGATCAGTTCATCGATGAACTGCGTGTTGGACTGCGCTGCCTTGCGGGCAAAGTTCTCGGCACGGTCCGGTCGCAGCTTGCCCTGCTGAACGAGAGCACGCGCGAGACCGGTAAGGGCCCCTGCAGCGGCCGCAGGGCCCTGGGTTACTGCAGACATGGAATGGAGCTGTCCCTGATGGGTCGGATCAGACCCAAGTTATAGCGGGCAGGCACTTCTCACGAAGCAAAAAGATACTGCCGATAAGGCCCGGATTTGTAAAGCTTACGTCCCGCAAACAAGGCAAGCCGAACGAGCAGTGTTCGCGACGCTGCGCGGATGTGGAAACTGCTGAGGATTTGCTGCGACCGCGCAGAGCAACCGGCCGGTCAATCGATGTGGGGGAAGTGGTCGGGGTGAGAGGATTTGAACCTCCGACTCCTGCGTCCCGAACGCAGTACTCTACCAGGCTGAGCTACACCCCGACATTGGTGCGGCGCCTGCGTGCACGTCAATCGCGCCGGCAGCGCGCCGATCACCTTCGGAGTGCTATCGATCGCGACCCACCGCGAAAGCGAGCAAGTCTAACAAAGATTCACCATATACCGACCCCGGCAGAGCCGCGAGCGCAGTTCTCGCGGCCTGCACTTCCTTGGCGGCCAGCTGAGCCGAGTATGCGATCGATCCGTTGTCGGTGACGATGCGCGCTATCGCGTCAAAGTCGCCGTGACCATCGCGCACCGCCTGCACGACCAGCTCGCGTTGTTCGGGAGTCGCATTGCGCAATGCGTGAATCAACGGCAGCGTGACCTTGCCTTCGCGCAGATCATCTCCGAGCCGCTTGCCGATGTCTTCGGTGTGGCCCGAGTAGTCGAGCATGTCATCGACGATCTGGAACGCCCGGCCCAGTGACGCACCATAGGTGCGCACAACTGTCCTCGGTTCTGCGCGTCGGCGCCGGCGAGCACCGCGGCGATGCGCGCTCCCGCCTCGAACAGCGTCGCCGTCTTGCGCTCTACGACGCTGAAGTACCTCTCCTCGTTCACCGATGGATCGTGCACGTTCAGCAGTTGCAGCACTTCGCCCTCGGCGATCCGGTTGGTCGCATCGGCGAGGATGCGCATGACGCGCATGCTTCCGGCGTCGACCATCATCTGGAACGAACGCGAATAGAGGAAATCGCCGACCAAGTACGCTGGCCGCATTACCGAAGCGCGCATTGGCCGTCGCTCGTCCGCGCCTGCAGGTCGGATTCGTCGACAACGTCGTCGTGTAGCAGCGTCGCCGTGTGGATGAATTCGATCACGGCGGCAAGCAGGACATGCGCGGTGCCACGGTAGTCGAGTGCGCGGGCGACAAGAAGCAGCACAGCCGGCCGAAGCCGCTTGCCGCCAGCCCCGACGATGTACTCGGAAATCGAGTTGATCAGCGCGACGTCCGACGCTAGCCGCTCGCGGATCACCGCATCTACGGCCTGCATGTCGGCCGCAACCGGCGCCAGGACCCGCTTCAGGTCGGGCACGGCGCCGAGCTCACTGGCTGCCACTAATGACGGCTCCGGCGTGGTGCGCTCAAATGGGGAACTCGGCGTGCGGCTGGGCTCCATCGAGCCATTATAGGAGTCGACGCCGCGCGTATCCGCGCGTCGCCTGCCGGCTGCCTTGCGACTATCGCCCCAGCCTCACGTCGGTTTGACGACCTGAGCTGAAAGCGGCGATAATTCAAGGCTTTCCTGGGGTCAAGGCTGCAAGGGGCGGCGCGTTCTACCGACGTCGGGCAACAGCGGCCAGTGCGAAGAGATTTTGCCGTGCGATGCGTAGTCGCCGGGCAGTGGAGTCAGGTATGTATGCGGTGATCAAGACAGGCGGCAAGCAGTATCGGGTCGCCACCGGCGATACCGTCAGGGTGGAATCGCTCAGAGGCGGACGTTGGCCAGCAGGTCAAGCTTTCAGAAGTTCTCGCCGTGGTCGACGGCGGCACTCTGAAAACCGGTTCGCCGCTGCAAGGTGCAGCAGTCATGGCGACGGTCCTTTCGCACGGTCGCGGCGACAAGGTGACGATTTTCAAGATGCAGCGTCGCAAGCACTTCCAGAAGCACGCAGGCCATCGGCAGAATTTCACCGAACTGCGGATCGAATCGATCGCTGCCTGAGGGCGCGCGCTCGACAGGACAAAAGGCGAGAACACCATGGCACACAAGAAGGCGGGCGGCTCGTCCCGCAACGGTCGTGATTCCCAGGCGAAGCGCCTCGGCGTCAAGGTCTTCGGCGGTCAGGGCATTGCAGCGGGGGCGATTATCGTGCGCCAGCGCGGAACGCAATTTCACGCCGGCGACAATGTCGGCATGGGCCGCGATCACACGCTCTACGCGACGACCAATGGTCAGGTCAAGTTTGAAGTCAGCGGCGCACAGAACCGCCGCGTCGTGAGCGTCCTGCCGAAGCACTGACCTCTCGGACGGCGCTCGGGTTCAAGAGGCCCTGCCGTCCGGCAGGGCCTTTTTTCATTGGTGAAGCCGTGAAATTCGTCGATGAAGCGCTGATCGAGGTGATCGCCGGAAAGGGTGGCGACGGCTGCGCTTCGTTCCGCAGAGAAAAGTTCATTCCCAAGGGCGGACCGGATGGCGGCGACGGTGGCCGGGGCGGCAGCGTTTGGGCGCGTGCCGACCGCAACGTCAACACGCTGATCGATTACCGCTACGCACGTGTCCACCGGGCGGCGAACGGTCAGCCCGGCCGCGGTGCGGATTGCTATGGTGCGGGTGGTCAGGATATCGAACTGCGTGTGCCGGTCGGGACCGTAGTCTCTGATGAAGAGACCAGTGAGGAATTGGCCGACCTCGCGCAGGATGGCGACCGAGCGCTGCTTGCGGCCGGGGGCCGGGGCGGCCTGGGGAACCTGCATTTCAAGTCGAGTACGAATCGCGCGCCGCGGCAGTTCACCCGCGGCGATCCCGGAGAGCAGCGCCGTTTGCGGCTCGAATTGCGCGTCCTTGCCGACGTCGGTCTGCTCGGCATGCCGAACGCCGGCAAGTCAACATTGATCCGCGCCGTTTCAAACGCGCGACCCAAGGTCGCAGACTATCCGTTCACGACGCTGCATCCGCATCTCGGAGTCGTGCGCGTCGGCGCCGAACGCAGCTTCGTGATCGCCGACGTGCCCGGGCTGATCGAAGGCGCCGCCGAAGGAGCGGGGCTCGGTCATCAGTTCCTGCGGCACCTGAGCCGCACCGGGCTGCTGCTGCACGTGATCGACTGCGCCGGCGTGGACGGCAAGGCCGAGCCTGTGGCCGACGCGCGGGTGATCGCGGCAGAGGTACGAAAGTACAGCCCGCAACTGGCGCGCAAGCCACGCTGGTATGTACTGAACAAGATCGATCTGGTGCCCAGGGAAGATCGGTCCGCACTGGTCGCAGAGTTCCGGCGTCGGCTGCGCACGACTGCGCCCGTCTTCATGGTTTCGGCGGTCACGCGGGAAGGATGCGCTGAACTGATCCAGGCCGTGCAATCGCATGTCGACACTCGCCGCGCGCCGCGACGGACGAGCCGAGCGGAGTGCCACGCCTGATGCCAGCGTTGCAACGCGCGCGGCGCGCGGTCATCAAAGTCGGTAGCAGCCTAGTCACCAACGAGGGCCGGGGCCTCGATGTCGCGGCGATCGCGCGCTGGGCGCAGCAGATCGCCTATCTCCGCAGTGCGGGGAAACAAATCGTCGTCGTCTCCAGCGGGGCCATCGCAGAAGGCATGAAGCGGCTCGGGTGGTCGCGCCGCCCGCAACAGATCCACGAACTGCAGGCGGCGGCTGCCGTCGGTCAGATGGGCTTGGCACAGGCTTACGAGGCGCAATTCCGCGCACTCGGGCTGAAGAGTGCGCAGGTCCTGCTGACGCACGCTGACCTGGCCGACCGAGCCCGCTATCTCAATGCCCGTTCGACATTGTTCACGTTGCTCCAGCTCGGTGTCGTTCCGGTCATCAACGAGAACGACACCGTCGTGACCGACGAAATCAAATTTGGCGATAACGACACGCTCGCCGCGCTGGTGACGAACCTGGTCGAGGCGGACGTCCTGGTGATCCTCACCGATCAGGCCGGGCTGTATTCGGCCGATCCGCGCATCGATCCGGCCGCATCGCTGGTGCGCAGCGGAATTGCCGGTGCGGCCGAGCTCGAAGCGATGGCGGGCGGAGCGGGGAGCGCGATTGCGCGCGGCGGGATGCTGACCAAGATCCTCGCCGCCAAGCGGGCGTCACGCAGTGGCGCCGACACGCTGATTGCCTCAGGCCGCGAAGACAACGTGCTATGCCGATTGGCGGATGGTGAGTCGATCGGGTCCGAACTCACCGCTTCGGTGCCGGTGCTGACCGCGCGCAAGCAGTGGCTCGCGGACCACCTGCTGCTCAAGGGGCGTGTCGTGGTCGATGACGGTGCGGCCGCCGCGCTGGCCTCAGGCGGTAAAAGCCTGCTACCGATCGGTGTCGTCGATGTGATCGGTGAGTTCCGGCGCGGTGATGTCGTGGGCTGCGTGAAGAAGGACGGGCGGGAGATTGCGCGCGGTCTGGTCAACTACTCCAGCGTGGAAGCGCGGCAGATCGCGCGCAAGCCCACCAGCGAGATCGAATCGATCCTCGGGCTTCATCGAGGAACCCGAACTCATTCACCGCGACAATCTCGTGCTGCTGTAGCGCCTAAGCGTCGCCGCCGCTGCCCGAGGTCTCGAACGCATTCGCGACGTTCTGCGTGCGATTCGCCGCATCCGAGGTGCGCGACCTGATCACGAGAGTCCCTGTGGTGCGGGCGGCCGGGCTTGAACACGAAGCGGGACAGTTCGAGCAGTGCCTGCTGATAGACGTCGCGCTTGAACTCGATCACGACGTCGAGCGGCACCCAGTAGTCGTGCCAGCGCCAAGCGTCGAATTCGGGATGTGTCGTTGCACGCAGGCTGACGTCGCAGTCGCGGCCAACCAGGCGCAGCAGAAACCAGATCTGCTTCTGCCCGCGGTAGTTTCCGCGCAGGTCGCGTCGGACCCACTGGTCGGGCACCTCGTACCGCAGCCACTCGCGTGTCCGGCCGACGATGCGCACATGCTCGGGCCTGAGGCCAACTTCCTCCCACAGTTCTCGCAACATCGCCTGCTCGGGCGATTCACCATGCTTGATGCCGCCCTGCGGAAACTGCCACGAATGCTGCTTGACCCGCTTGCCCCAGAAGACTTCGTTCTTGCTGTTGAGCAGGATGATGCCGACGTTCGGGCGATACCCGTCCTTGTCCAGCATGCCAACCCCTGAACCTTTAGAATCTGCGACCCATTATAGGGGTCGCACTCTCGCGATCACAACGAAGATAAGCGCGGAGATAGGCGCCGCTTTCCGATGCGTGCCAGAGAATTCCTGATTTCGACCCTCAAGGAAGCGCCCGCTGATGCCGAGGTGATCAGCCACTCACTGATGCTGCGCGCCGGCATGATCAAGAAACTGGCTGCCGGCATCTACACGTACATGCCGATGGGTCTCAGAGTAATCCGCCGCATCGAACGCATCATTCGCGAGGAGATGAACCGTGCGGGAGCGGTCGAACTGCTGATGCCGGTCATACAGCCGGCCGAGTTGTGGATGCAATCGGGCCGTTGGCAGAAGATGGGTCCCGAACTACTGCGCCTGAAGGACCGGCACGAGCGCGACTTCATCGTGCAGCCGACCAGCGAGGAGGTCGTTGTCGACATCGTGCGGGACGAGGTGCGCAGCTACAAGCAGCTTCCGCTCAATCTGTATCACATCCAGACGAAGTTTCGCGACGAGCGCCGGCCTCGATTCGGCGTGATGCGCGGACGCGAATTCACGATGAAGGACGCTTACTCGTTCGACCGCGACGAAGCGAGTGGCATGGCGAGCTACCAAGCGATGTATGACGCCTACGTGCGTATCTTCGAACGCATGGGACTGCGCTTCCGCGCGGTGGCTGCCGATACCGGCAACATCGGCGGCAATGCGAGTCACGAGTTCCAGGTGATCGCCGACACTGGTGAAGACGCGATCGCCTACTGTCCGGATTCCGACTACGCGGCCAACATCGAGATGGCCGAGGCACTGCCTCTGCTGTCCAAGCGCGGCGCGCCAACGCAGCCGCTCGTCAAGGTCCCGACCCCGGGCCGGGAAAAATGCGAGGACGTGGCCGCGCTGCTACAGCTTCCACTGGCGCGCACGGTCAAGTCCATCGTGCTCGCGGTGGACCGGCCCGACGCCGGCGACTCGACCCGCCCAGAGATCTGGCTCGTGCTGGTCCGCGGCGACCACGAGCTCAATGAAGTGAAGGCCAGCAAGATACCCGGCCTCGATGGCGGATTCCGCTTTGCAACGCCGGCGGAGATCGTCGATCAATTCGGCTGCAATCCCGGCTACCTCGGGCCGATCGGCACTTCGCGGCCCGTCCGCGTCGTGGCCGACCGTACGGTGGCGAATATGAGCGACTTCGTCACCGGCGCAAACGACGACGGTTTTCACTACACCGGCGTCAACTGGGGCCGCGACGTGGCCGAGCCGGTCGTTGCCGACGTGCGCAATGTGGTCGCGGGTGACCCGTCGCCCGACGGCAAGGGTGTGCTGGCAATCCAGCGCGGGATCGAGGTCGGCCACGTGTTCTCGGGCCTACCCTATCCGAAGACGATGAATCTGCAGTTCGTCGACGAGGACGGCCGGTCGCGGCCGATGGTGATGGGCTGCTACGGGATCGGAGTGACGCGTCTGCTCGGCGCGGCCATCGAGCAGAACCACGATGCCAAGGGAATCATCTGGCCCGACGCCCTCGCGCCGTTTACCGTCGTGATCACTCCGATCGGATACCGCAAGTCGGAAGCGGTGCAGCAGGCCGCCGACCAGCTCCATCATGAGCTGAGTGCCGCCGGCGTCGACGTACTGCTGGACGACCGCGACGAGCGACCCGGCGTCATGTTCGCCGAAATGGAGCTGATCGGCATTCCGCACCGTGTGACGGTCGGGGAACGCGCGCTGAAGGACGGCGCGGTCGAGGTATACGACCGGCGCACGCAAGAAACGGTCACAGTGCCCGTGGCGGAGGCCTATGCCTTCATTCGGGGTCGGCTTTCGGGCGCGTGATGCGAGCTGCACGCATTGCCCGCCGGCGCCTTCTGCTCGGTGCAGGTTCGCTGGCACTGCTGCCGAAACTTGCTCATGCCGGCGCGCAGAAGTACGAGCCGCTCGCCGATGCTGTGCAAGTCGCGCTCGCCGGCCAGATCGCTGACAGCCGTCCGCCGCAGAGAAGTTTCGCCACGGTCGATGAGCGCCTGGCTTTCCTGGCCTGGATCGGCGAGATGTCAGAACGCCTCAAGGGCCGCATCTCCGATTACAGCGCTCGCATCGAGTTCCTCAAGACCCTGGACTACGAATCGGCGCGTGCGGGTCTTGATCGGCAGCTCGTGCTTGGGCTGATCACGGTGGAAAGCAATTTCCGTAAGTACGCGGTCTCAGTGGCCGGCGCCCGTGGATACATGCAGGTCATGCCGTTTTGGACCCAGCTGATCGGCGACGGTGAACCTCGCCGCCTTTTCGAGATGCGCAGCAATCTGCGCTACGGCAGTGTCATCCTGCGCCATTATCTCGATATCGAGCAGGGCGATCTTTTCATGGCACTCGGTCGCTATAACGGCAGCCGGGGCCGTCCGCAGTATCCGAACGCGGTGCTGGCGGCCTGGAAGAGCCGCTGGCACTACGATGCACCGGCGCGGCCGACGCCGACCGCGCCGAAGGCATAGGTCAGCGCTTGGGCAGGCCGGGCATGCCGGCGAGGCCGCGCGTGCCGCCGAGGCCGCGCATCATCTTCGCGAGACCGCCCTTTTTCATCTGCTTCATTACCGCCTGCATCTGCTCGAACTGGTTTAGCAGCCGGTTGACTTCCTGCACCGTCACCCCGGCGCCGGCAGCGATCCGACGCTTGCGGGACGCCTTGATCTGATCCGGTTTGGCGCGCTCGCCAGGCGTCATCGACGAGATGATCCCTTCGATGCGACGGATCTGCTTGTCGCTGTCGGCGGAACTGACCTGGCCGGCCGCCTGAGCCAGCTGCGCCGGCAGCTTATCGACCAGGCTGGCGATTCCGCCCATCTTGCGCATCTGGCCAACCTGCTCACGAAAGTCATTGAGATCGAAGCGATCCCCCGCCTGCATCCGCCTTGCGAGCTTTTGTGCGCTCTCGACGTCGACCGCCTTCTTGACATCCTCGACCAGCGCGACGATGTCGCCCATGCCGAGGATGCGGCCTGCCATGCCGGCCGGATTGAAGCGCTCGAACCCCGCAAGCTTTTCGCCGACACCGACAAACTTGATCGGCCGGCCGGTGACGTGTCGCACCGAAAGCGCCGCGCCGCCGCGCGAATCACCGTCGAGCTTCGTCAGGATCACCCCGGTAAGCGGTAGCCGCGCCCCGAAGGCGTGTGCGGTGTTCACCGCGTCCTGACCGAGCATCGCGTCGACCACGAACAGCGTCTCGATCGGCTGCAGTCGCTGCTCCAGCGCGGCGATCTCCTCCATCATGGCCTCGTCTATTGCCAGGCGTCCGGCCGTATCGACGATCAGCACGTCAAAGAACTGCCTGCGCGCGTGCTCGAGCGCACGTGCCGCGATGTCCAGCGGCGCCTCACCGGCGGCCGAAGGAAAGAACTGTGCGTCGGCCTGCGCCGCAACCGCGCGCAACTGCTCGATGGCCGCCGGGCGATACACGTCGGTCGAGACCAGCAGCACCTTCTTGTTGCGCTCCGCGCGCAACCAGCGCGCTAGTTTCCCGGCGGTCGTCGTCTTGCCGGCGCCCTGCAGGCCGGCGAGCAATACGACCGCGGGCGGCTGCGTCGCGAGATTCAAGTCGGCTTGCGCATCCGACAAGTCGCCGCCCATCAGCAGCGTGAGTTCACGCTGGACCACGCCGACCAGCGCCTGGCCTGGCGTCAGACTGCCGACCACCTCCTCGCCCTGGGCGCGGTCGCGCACGCGCGTTATGAATTCACGCACGACCGGCAGCGCGACATCGGCTTCTAGCAGGGCGACGCGTACTTCGCGCAGCATGTCCTGCATGTTCTGTTCGGTCAGTCGCGCCTGACCGCGCATCGTCTTGACGACGCGTGCAAGCCTGGTGGTCAGTTGTTCGAGCACGGGGAATTCAACGAGAGGACGAGCGTGTGCATGGTATAAATTCTCATGCCACTGCGCTCCGAATGGCTCGTATTGTACGGCGCCGTCGTCGCGCTCTATCTGTTCGTCGCCTGGCGCGAATGGGGCACGCTGTCGAGCAGTGCCGAACGCCTGCCAGCATGGCCGAGCGGCCTGCTTGCGATAGCGTTCGTGCTACACGGTGTGTTGCTATGGCAGGCCATCATGGGCCCCGAGCAGTTCCATTTCGGCTTCGCCTATGCGCTGTCGGCAACGCTTTGGCTGACGGTGCTGATCGTGTGGGCGGAAAGCTACTTTTCGGCCTCGCGTGGTCTGCTGCTGCTGGTGCTGCCGCTGGCCGCGCTGGCGTCGGGTCTGCCGGTCGTCTTCCCCGGTGCCGTGGTCGGCCCGGCGACCGCGTCGGTGGTGTTTCGGCTGCACCTGGTCCTCGCCATCTTGGCCTACAGCCTTCTGACGATCGCCGCGATGCAGGCGCTGTTGATGGCGACCATGGATCGCCGCCTGCATGGCGATGGATTGGCCGAACGCACGCCGCTCGCGCGCTTCCTCGACCGGCTGCCGCCGCTGCTTGCGATGGAGACGGTGCTGTTCCGCCTGATCACCGCCGGCTTCATATTGCTAACGGCAACCCTGGTGAGCGGGGTCTTTTTCTCGGAACAGCTGTTCGGCCGTCCATTACGCTTTGACCACAAGTCGGTCTTCACGATCGCGGCCTGGCTCGTTTTCGCGGGGCTACTCGCGGGGCGCCGCTTTTTCGGATGGCGGGGACGTACCGCATTGCGATGGACGCTGATCGGGTTCGTGATGCTGGTGCTGGCTTATATCGGCAGCCGCTTCGTGCTCGAGGTGCTGCTGGGGCGGATCTGATGGGACGAGTTGTCTTCTTCGTGTTGCTGGCGGTGGCTGCCTACCTCGTCTGGAAGTGGCTGCAGCGCGCTGGCCGAGGCCCAGATTCGAGCCCGCCCCCGACCGCGGCCAAGGCGATGGTCAGTTGCGCGCATTGCGGGCTGCATCTGCCGCAAAGCGATGCGCTGGTCGTCGGCGACCGTTACTTCTGCAGCGATGAACATCGTCGCCTCAACGCCTCCGCCTGACCCCGACCCGATGTCCGCGGTCGAGCCGACGGTCGAGGAGGCCGCTGCCGGCATGGCGGAAGACGCGCCGTGGCGCACGCTCGAATATTTCGCCACGACACGTGTCATCGTTGCCAGCGCGCTGGTGCTCGGTGCCGCCGCCTTCGGCTTCCGCAGTCTCGCAAGTGCCAGCGCGCCGCGATTCGGCCTGCTACTGATGCTCGGTTATTTCGTCGCCGCGGCGCTTTTCGCCGGCCTCGCACTCTACTTTCATCGACGCTTCCTGCTACAGGTGTTCGGTCAGCTTGCGCTCGACCTCGTAGCCGTCACGGCGCTCGTGATCGCCGGAGGTGGGGTCGCATCGGGCTGGGCGATCCTGTACCTGCTCCCGCTGGTGGGCGCATCAATGCTGCTCACTTCGATCCAGGTCTTCTTCGTGTGCTCGATTGCCGTGCTCGCCATCCTCGTCGATGCAGGCGTGCGCGCCCTCGGTCCGGAGGCGGGGGAATCGCTGCTGTTTCAGACCGGCCTTTTCGGCGCCGCGCTTTTCGCCCTGTCGGCGTTGCTGCGTGCGTTGAGTGCCCGGCTGGCCGGCCAGGAGCGGCTTGCCCGCACTCGCGGTCGCGACCTGCAGAACCAGCTGGCGATCAACCGCCTCGTCATCGCGCAGATGGATCAGGGCGTGATCGTCGTCGATCGCGGCGGGCGGGTGCGGGCGAATAATCGCGCGGCGCGGCGCATGTTGGGCCTCGACTCCACCGCGCAACTGACTGGCGAGCGTCTCGCCGACATCCCGGCCGCGAGTGAACTCGCGGTTGCGTTTTCGGTCTGGAGCGAAGGCGGTCGCAGCGAGGGCCTGTGGTCCAACACGATCGTTCCGGCGCCCGGCAGCGCGGCGCCGCCGCTGTCCGAGTCGCGGCTACGGGCACGCTTCGCCCGTCCGTCCGCGCCGACGTCCGACGAATTCGTGATCTTTATTGAGGACGTGCGGGATGTCGAAGACCGCGCGCAGCAGCTGAAGCTCGCTGCGATGGGGCGGCTGACCGCCTCGATCGCGCATGAGATCCGCAATCCGCTGGCCGCAATCAGCAACGCCGGCCAGTTGCTGAATGAAGATGCGCGCGACCCCGTTCTCAAGCGGCTCGCGGCGATCGTGCGCGAGAACACGCAGCGGCTCAACCGCCTGGTCGAGGACGTACTGCGTGTCGCGCGGCGCGAGCCGCCGCTGGGCGACGAAATCGCCCTAGGCGATTTTGCGCGCGAGTTCCTCGACGAGTTCGTCCGCGATCGGGGGCTGGCTGCGGCGACGATCGAAGCCGACTTCGTCCCGGACCAGCGGGTGAAGTTCGAACAGTCGCACCTGCGACAGGTGCTCTATAACCTTGTGGACAATGCCCTGCGCTATGCAAGCGGTGGGCCGGGATGCGTTTGCGTCATCGTCGAGCCGGCGCCCGAGGGAGATCGCCCGCAGCTTTGGGTGCTCGATGACGGTCCCGGGGTTCCCTTCGAGGCTCGAACCGGGCTCTTCGAGCCGTTTTTCACGACGCGCAACCAGGGCACCGGACTCGGGCTGTACCTTGCCCGCGAGTTCTGCGTGACCAACCGGGCAGAGCTCACTTATGCGTCGCGCCGCGAAATCGACGGCAGCTCGCGCGATGGCTTCCTGCTGCGCTTCGGTTTGGGTTCGCGTGCCGATGCGAGCCTGCATGGCTTTCTCGACACGATCCCGGTCCGATGATCGAGTCCGCCGCCACTGAGCCATCGCGTCCGATGCTCCGCCGCTCGCCCGCGGTGCTGGTCGTCGACGATGAGGCCGATCTGCGCGAGCTGCTGTCGCTGACCCTGGTCAGACTTGGACTGGATGTCGACACGGCCGAATCGGTTTCGAGCGCGCGCTCATTGCTGACACGCAACCGCTACGCGCTGTGCCTGACCGATATGCGTCTGCCGGACGGCACCGGACTTGAGCTCGTGCGCGAAGTCGCGCAGAACGCGGGCCCGCCGATCGCGGTGATCACCGCCTACGGCAGCGCGGAGAATGCCGTTGCCGCTCTGAAGGCCGGCGCGTTCGACTATCTGACAAAGCCCGTTGACCTCGACCAGCTCCGCCTGCTGGTCCGATCTGCGGTGCGCGATACCGCCACCACTGCCGCTGTGCCACTGGCCGAGAAAGCGCCTGCACTCATGCGGCTGGTCGGAACCACGCCGGCGATGCAGTTGATGCGCTCGCTAATCGAGCGGCTCGCACGCAGCATGGCACCGGTCGCGATCTGTGGCGAATCGGGCAGTGGAAAGGAATTGGCTGCACGTGCAATTCACGAGCTGTCGGTGCGGCGCGAACTGCCGTTCGTCGCCGTGAACTGCGGGGCGATTCCCGAGACGCTGATGGAGGCCGAGTTCTTCGGCTACCGCAAGGGCGCGTTCAGCGGCGCGGATCGCGATCGCGAAGGCTTCTTCCAGGCTGCCGCCGGCGGGACGCTCTTTCTGGACGAGGTCGCCGACCTGCCTCTCGCGATGCAGGTGAAGCTGCTGCGCGCAATCCAGGAGCGTCGCGTGCGCAAGATCGGATCACCGACCGAGGAGCCGGTTGACGTCCGCATCGTCAGCGCGACGCACCAGGATCTCGGCATGCTGGTCGCATCCGGGCGGTTTCGCCAGGATCTGTTTTACCGGCTCAACGTGATCGAACTCAAGGTACCGCCGCTGCGCGACCGCATTGATGACATCGAACTGTTGGCCAGCACGGTCCTGGCGCGCATTGCCGAGCGCACCGGAGGCCCGGTCACGCGCCTGTCGCCAGCAGCGTTGACCGCTTTGCGGCGGCATCGCTTTCCCGGCAACGTGCGCGAACTTGAAAACATGCTTGAGCGCGCCGTGGCGCTGGCGGGTGACGATGTACTGATGGCAGACGATCTGATGCTGCCCGGTCCGGATGTCGACCTGGCCCTCGAGGCAGAACCGCTGACCGAAGACCTTGCCGGGGCAAGCCCTGCCGCGGACGGAGCCGACGCGGTCGTGTATGACGTGGTCGACGGTGTTCCGTCGTCGCTACCGGCCTTCCTCGATGAGCAGGAGCGCAACGCAATCCGGGCCGCGCTCAGCAAGACACGCTACAACCGCACTGCGGCCGCTCAGCTGCTTGGCATCACGTTCCGGCAACTGCGCTATCGGATGCAGCGGCTCGACATCAAGTGAGACGCGTTCGCGCGCCCGCCGCAATGCCCATGCCGATCGGATCGTGAGGGCATTTTCGTTGCCCGATGGCTGGCTCGCCGGCGTCCGGCGGGTGGAATCGCCCAACTTTGACGCGCGGCCGCCGGCAGTCGCGGTCGACCTGGTGGTCGTGCACAACATCAGCCTGCCGCCGGGCTGCTACGGCGGCGACCAGATCGAGCGCTTGTTCACGAACCGGCTGACCGCCGGTGAGCATGCGTTCCTGGACACGCTGCTCGATGCGCGCGTGTCGACGCATTTTTTCATCGACCGCGCCGGCCGCTCCACGCAGTTCGTATCCTGTCTGCAGCGCGCGTGGCATGCGGGCGCATCGGAGTTTCGAGGCAGGCCGCGCTGCAACGACTACTCGATCGGCATCGAGCTCGAGGGCACCGACTTCGAGCCGTTTGCCGAGGCGCAATACCTTGCGCTGAACCATCTGCTGGACGCACTCGCCCGCGCTTTCCCGATCGACGCGATCGTCGGACACAGCGATATCGCGACCGAACGCAAGACCGATCCTGGCCCGTTCTTCCGCTGGGATCGAGTCCGCAAGCCCGCCGCACGAACCGCGCGCTGACGCGCGCTGCGGTCGCAAAGACCCCTCGCGATGCACTGCGGCATCGACGCTTGTTGAACTCCGAAAGAAGTTCTCATATGATCCGCACATACAAAGACTAGTACCAGTTGGCGGTGACACCACAATATATTGTGGTGGCGACTGCGGGCCCTGTGGCTCCAATGCGGCGGTACGGATCTGGCCAAGCGGCGGAAAGCGGGTCCTCATGCGCCACGGCGGCACGCCGGGCGCGGAGGCTGATTACAGAGACGAAGGCCGAGGCGGCTATAGCTTGTGGTTGCAGCGCATGCGCGCTGCCTGCGCTAAGACTGCCGCGGTTCCAAGGAGCAATCGGAGGTCGCATGCAGTATCAGCAGGGCGCCTCCCCGGCGGGCGTCGGGGCGGCTGTACATCTATCCGCCGCGGAACCGGGCGGCGTCACCGGCGTGCAGGCCACGTCGTACGGCGATTACAAGGTGATACGCCGCAACGGCGCTGTCGTCGCCTTCGAGCCGTCCAAGATCGCGGTGGCAATGACCAAGGCCTTCATCGCCGTCCGCGGCGGCCAAGGGCGCGGCTTCGGCGGCGATCCGCGAACAGGTCGAAAAGTTGACCGCCAGCGTCGTTTCCGCGCTGATGCGTCGCCAGCCGGCCGGCGGGACGTTCCATATTGAAGACGTGCAGGACCAGGTCGAGTTGTCGCTGATGCGCGACGGCGCCCACGACGTGGCCCGCTCCTATGTGCTGTACCGCGAGCGCCGTGCGCAGGAACGAGCGGCGGCGCGGCCGGCGCAGCCGGAGATCGGTGCCGCATCGCTGACGATGGTCGAGGCGGGCCGTCGGGTGCCGCTCGACATGCCGCGGATCGAGGGGCTGGTTCGCGCCGCCTGCGAGGGCCTGTCGGAGTTCGTGACGCCGGAATCGATTCTGGCCGAGACGGTCAAGAACCTCTACGACGGAGTCCCGCTCGAGGAAGTGCTGAAGTCGGCGATCCTGGCGGCTCGGGCGCTGATCGAGCAGGACCCGGCCTATTCGTATGTCACGGCGCGTCTGCTGCTGCACACGATGCGTCGCGAGGTCCTCGGCGAGGAGGTCACTCAGGCCGCGATGGCCGAGCGCTACGCCGAGTATTTCCCGAAGTTCATCCGCTACGGCATCGAGGCCGAGCTCGCTCGACGAGAGGCTTGCGCTTTTCGACCTCAAGAAGCTCGCAGCCGCGCTCAAGCCCGAGCGCGACCTGCAGTTCAACTATCTCGGCCTGCAGACGCTGTACGACCGGTACTTCCTGCATCACGAGGGCCGGCGCTTCGAGCTGCCGCAGGCATTTTTCATGCGGGTGGCGATGGGCCTGGCACTGAACGAGGTCGACCGCGAGGCGCGCGCGATCGAGTTCTACGAAGTCCTGTCGACGTTCGACTTCATGAGTTCGACGCCGACGCTGTTCAATTCGGGCACGCGGCATTCGCAGCTTTCATCCTGCTATCTGTCGACGGTTTCCGACGACCTCGACGGTATCTACGAGGCGATCAAGGAGAACGCGCTGCTGGCGAAGTATGCCGGCGGGCTGGGCAACGACTGGACGCCGGTGCGTGCACTCGGCTCGCACATCAAGGGCACAAACGGCAAGAGCCAAGGCGTCGTGCCGTTCCTGAAGGTGGTCAACGACACGGCAGTGGCCGTGAACCAGGGCGGCAAGCGCAAGGGTGCGGTGTGCTGCTACCTGGAGACCTGGCACCTCGACATCGAGGAGTTCCTGGAGCTACGCAAGAACACCGGCGACGATCGCCGCCGCACGCACGACATGAACACGGCCAACTGGATTCCGGACTTGTTCATGAAGCGCGTGATGGATGGCGCGGACTGGACACTGTTCTCGCCTTCCGATTGTCCGGACCTGCACGACAAGACCGGAAGGGCGTTCGAGGAGGCGTACCTGCGCTACGAGGACAAGGCCGCGCGCGGGGAGCTCAAGCTCTACAGGAAGATCCCGGCGCTGTCGCTCTGGCGCAAGATGCTGTCGATGCTCTTCGAGACCGGGCATCCGTGGATCACCTTCAAGGACGCCTGCAACCTGCGCTCGCCGCAGCAGCATATCGGCACGATCCACAGCTCGAACCTGTGCACGGAGATCACGCTCAACACCTCGGCGTCGGAGATCGCGGTCTGCAACCTCGGCTCGGTCAACCTGCCGGCGCACATGAAGGCCGACGGCAACGGCGGCTTCGAGCTCGACCACGTGAAGCTCAAGCGGACGATCGCCACAGCGATGCGGATGCTCGACAACGTCATCGACATCAACTACTACGCGGTGCCAAAGGCGCGCAATTCCAATGTGCGCCATCGTCCGGTCGGCCTCGGGATCATGGGATTCCAGGACTGTCTGCACATCATGCGGACGCCGTACGCGTCCGACGGCGCGGTCGATTTCTCCGATCGCAGCATGGAAGCGGTCTGCTACTACGCCTATTGGGCTTCGACCGAGCTGGCCGCGGAGCGCGGCCGTTACTCGACGTTCGCGGGGTCACTCTGGGACCGGGGCATCCTGCCGCAGGACTCGCTCAAGGTTCTGGCCGAGCAGCGTGGCGGCTATGTCGAGGTCGACCTCAGTTCGACCCTGGACTGGGACGCGCTGCGCGCGCGCATCAAGCAATACGGCATGCGCAACTCCAACTGTGTGGCAATCGCGCCGACGGCGACGATCTCCAACATCATCGGGGTGGACGCCTGCATCGAGCCGACGTTCCAGAACGTGTTCGTCAAGTCGAATCTCTCGGGCGAGTTTACGGTCGTCAATGAGCACCTGGTCCGTGACCTGAAGCGACTCGGGCTCTGGGACGAGGTCATGGTCTCCGACCTCAAGTACTTCGACGGGTCGCTGGCCAAAATCGACCGGGTGCCGGCGGAAGTCCGCAGCCTTTATGCCACCGCGTTCGAGATCGAGCCGACCTGGCTGATCGAGTGCGCGGCGCGTCGGCAGAAATGGATCGACCAGGCGCAGTCCCTCAATATCTATATGTCGGGTGTGTCGGGCAAGAAGCTGGACGAGACCTACAAGCTCGCCTGGCAGCGCGGCCTGAAGACCACGTATTACCTGCGCACGATCGGCGCGACCCATGCGGAGAAGTCGACGACAACCCGCACCGGGCAGCTGAATGCGGTCGCCACCGACGCAGCGCCATCGGCCGCGGCGATGCCGGAGGCTGAAGGCAAGGTCTGCCTGCTGAAGGCGGGCGATCCGGGTTTCGCCGACTGCGAAGCCTGCCAATAACGAATCAAGGAGAAGCAGACCAATGCTGGCCTGGGACGAGACCCCGACGCCTTCCACCCCGCTGCCGGGGCCGCAGCCCGCTGCGAACCGCAGTCAGCCCCGAACTCCCGGACCTGCGCGGCGATGCACGAGCACCCGAGCTGCGCCGCGTCAACGCGGCCGACAAGCGCATCATCAATGGCGCGACCGATGTCAACCAACTGGTCCCGTTCAAATACAAGTGGGCCTGGGAGAAGTACCTCGCAACCTGCGCCAATCACTGGATGCCGCAGGAAGTGAACATGTCGCGTGACATCGCGCTGTGGAAGGATCCGAACGGTTTGACCGAGGACGAGCGGCGGCTCGTCAAGCGCAACCTCGGCTTTTTCGTGACGGCCGATTCGCTCGCCGCCAACAACATCGTGCTTGGAACCTACCGGCACATCACGGCGCCTGAGTGCCGGCAGTTCCTGCTACGTCAGGCCTTCGAAGAGGCGATCCACACGCACGCCTACCAGTACATCGTCGAGTCGCTCGGGCTGGACGAGGGCGAGATCTTCAATGCCTATCACGAGATCGACTCGATCCGCGCCAAGGACGAGTTCCTGATCCCGTTCATCGACACACTGACGGACCCGCATTTCCGGACCGGCACGCTGGAGAGCGACCAGGCACTGCTAAAAAGCCTGATCGTCTTCGCCTGCCTGATGGAGGGCCTGTTCTTCTACGTCGGCTTCACCCAGATCCTGGCGCTCGGGCCGGCAGAACAAGATGACCGGCGCTGCCGAGCAGTACCAGTACATCCTGCGCGATGAGTCGACGCACTGCAACTTCGGCATCGACCTGATCAATCAGATCAAGCTCGAGAACCCGCACCTGTGGACGCCGCAGTTCCGCGATGAGATCCGCGGCCTCTTCAGAAAGGCCGTCGATCTGGAGTACGCCTACGCCGAGGACACGATGCCGCGCGGCGTGCTCGGTCTGAACGCTCCGATGTTCAAGGGCTACCTGCGCTACATCGCAAACCGGCGGGCGCAGCAGATCGGCGTCGAGACGCTTTTCCCGAACGAGGAGAACCCGTTCCCGTGGATGAGCGAGATGATCGATCTGAAAAAGGAGCGCAACTTCTTCGAGACGCGCGTCATCGAGTACCAATCGGGTGGTGCGCTGTCGTGGGACTGAGTTCGCGCAGCGATCGCGCGCGTCGATGCGACATGTGATCAAAAAAGAAGTGGGTCAAATCACACACAATTCGATCATCGATGCAGAAATTTCTTGCGATCGATTTCGATTGCGAGTAAAAAGCGAACCGTTCATTGGTAGACCGATCGGAGTTGATGCTGATGATTCAGGCAGACGACGATCAAGCCACGAATTGATCACTGACAGTCACAGTCGACGCGTAAACGCAGAGGACCACGCTCCCAAGCACGACGAGACGCCGCGGTCTTGGGGAACCATTCCCGCTGGAAAACCGGCACTCTCTGCGAAGCAATCCAAGTCGTCACTACACCCGAACGCCGGACATGCTCCGGCGTTTTTCTTGCGCGCGCAATGCACAACGCAGCCAAGCGCGCGCCGTGCCGAATTCATCAGCGTCAGCGGTCAGTGCGCTGCTAGTTCCGCGCTCAGCTCGGATATGCGGATCAAACGCATTTCTGGGGGTGTCGCGGCGACAGAGCATCTGCGTGCGCCGATGAATAGCCCGACTGGCGGCATCCGCCGCGCGCCGGGTTTCCTTCCGTAATACCTCAACGTTGATCCTCGAAGGAGATACTCATCATGGCCACGAAGAAAGCTGCTAAGAAGTCCGCGAAGAAATCCGCCAAGAAGTCGGCGAAGAAGTCCGCCAAGAAGACGGCGAAGAAGAGGTCTGCAAAGAAGACCGCCAAGAAGGCCAAGAAGTAATCGCGGGAATTGCATAGCGCTCACCGGCTGCCCTCGGGCAGCCGGTGTGTGCATTCCAGCCCGCGTTCGGCACGCCGCGCTCGGACCGGAATGCGTCGTCGCTAGCACCTCAAGCGATTCTCTATCAGGAGATCGACATGGCAACCAGAAAAGCTGCCAAGAAGCGCGCGGTGAAGAAGACCGCCAAAAAGGCCAAGGTCAAAAAGACCGCGAAAAAGGCCAAGGCGAAGCGCGCCGTCAAGAAAACCGCGAAAAAGGCCAAGGCCAAGCGGGCCGTCAAGAAGGTTAGGCGCGCGGTGAAGAAGACCGCAGCCAAGGCGAAAGTCAAGAAAGCGGCCAAAAAGACGGTCAGGAAAGCCAAGAAGGCTGTCGCCAAGGTCAAGGTGAAAAAGGCGGTCGCAAAAGCGAAGGCGAAAGTGACGAAGGCCGTGCAGGCGGTCAAAGCCGCTGTCGCGCCGAAGCCGACGCCCAAGCCCGCTCCCGCGGCCACGCCTGCTGCACCGTCGACCGCTGCGGCACCTGGCGCAAAGACGGCGTTGAATCCGGCGGCCGCATGGCCGTTTCCGACTGGAAGCCGCCCTTAGCGCCGCACGGCCGGACCGAACGGGCGCGACTGTCGCGCCCGTTTTTTTTGGCGCGCAGCAGTGCAATCGAGTCACGACATTGCGCCGCTACAATCGCGCCTCCCTGCGAACTCTCGCCCCATGCTTTTTGTCGACATTGCGCGGGCATTACTCGACATACTCGGCTCGCTGCTGGTCGGCTTGCTGCTGCTGCGTGCCTGGGCCGCAGCGATCGGCATGCCGGCGCGCAACCCGCTCGCGCACTTTGCGCGCGCGCTGACAGACTGGCTGGTGCAGCCGCATCGCGCGCATCACACCTGCGCGGGGCCGCATCGAGTGGGCGGCTCTGCTCGCGGCCGTTCTAGTGTGCGTGCTGATCGTGCTGGCCAAGCTCGCGATGGTGGGCCTGCCGCTCGCGCCAGATATCGTCCTGATCGAGGCGGTTCGGCAAGTGCTGAACTGGGCGCTGACACTGATCATCTGGGTCACGCTGATCTACGTGCTCATAAGCTGGGTCAATCCGATGGCTCCGGTCGCACCGGCGCTTTCGATGCTGCTGCAGCCGCTGCTGGGGCCGATCCGGCGCATCCTGCCCACGATCGGCGGGATCGACCTCTCGCCGATGGTCCTTCTGATCGCCGTCTACGTCGTTCAGATGGTGCTGGGACGCATCGCGCTTTGAATCCGCGGCGTTACCACGGTCGGTAGCCGAATGCCTGCCAGAACCGCTCGCCGATCGAAGCACGGTCGGCCATGTAGTTCTGCGCGCCACTGGCCTCGATCTTGATCGATCCCATCACCGCGGCGAGACGACCGGTGGTTTCCCAGTCCATACGATGCGCGATGCCGTACAACAGGCCGCCCCGGTAGGCGTCGCCGCAGCCGATCGGATCGACGACATTGCGCGCGCCGGCGACCGGAATATGCAGGATGGCACCGTCGACGTAGAGGTCCGAACCTTGGGCACCCCGCGTCACGACGAGCGCCTTTACCCGCCGCGACAGCTCCTGCAGTGACTGGCGCGTGCGGTCGACCACGACGCGGGCCTCATAGTCGTTGAGCGTCACGTAGCTCGCCCGGGCGATGAACCACAGCAGGTCGTCGCCGTCGAACAGCGGCATCGCCTGGCCCAGATCGAAGATGAACGGAATGCCTTGCTCGGCGAATTGCTGCGCGTGCTGCTGCATGCCTTCCCGCCCGTCGGGCGCGATGATGCCGAGCCCGATGCCGCCGTCAGCGGGCACCGCGTTCAGGTGCGACTGGCCCATCGCGCCCGGATGAAACGCCGTCAGTTGATTGTCGTTGAGGTCAGTGGTGATGAACGCCTGCGCGGTGTAGGTGCCTGGCAGTTGCGTGATATAGCGGCGGTCGATGCCGAGCGCATCGAGCCGGTCGAGATACGGGCCGGCGTCGTCGCCGACAGTAGCCATCGGCAACGGCTCACCGCCGAGGCATCTGAGGCTGTAGGCGATGTTGCCGGCGCAGCCACCGAACTCCCGCTTCATTTCAGGGACGAGAAACGACACGTTCAGGATGTGAACCTGGTCGGGCAGGATGTGATCCGCAAACCTTCCCTGGAACACCATCACCGTGTCGTACGCGACCGAACCGCAGATCAATGTGCGCATTGGATCCTGGAGCAGCCGCGCCGATGCGGCGTGAGATCTATATGTAGAAGGGGTAGACCAGGAACCCGGCCGCCTGCAGGCCGCGTGCCTCGATGAAGAGCCGGATCGTCATGTCGGCGCCCGGGGCAAGCCCTTCTTCGATCCGCGTGCGCGGTTCGCCGGAAGCAACGAGATAGTCAGCCGGCGTAAACACCTTGCGCGCGACCGGCCGGTTCTGCGTGTCGCTCAGCGTCACTTCGAGCGCGGGCAGGGCTTGGGTGAACGGCGCCCGATTGCGAATTACCGCGGTCAGTTCGAGCACGTCGGTGCCGGCGATCGACTGCAGTTCGCTGCCGATCACGGCGAGCTGCTCCGGTTGCGTCGGCCATCCGAGCGTGCAGCCGAAGACGTTGCAGAAGTGGAGCAGCATCGGCCGCGTCGATGGCCAGGAAGTCGAGAGATCCGCCCGGAAGATCACCGCAAGCTGCGCGGCTGCGAAAAGAGCCATCAGCAGGGAGCCGCCGGTGAACACGATCGAGAAGCCGCGCCGCGGCCTCGTCGCGGCCGCGCGTACGAACTCGGGCTCGTCGAGCAGCGAGTCGCCCGCCATGGGCGCATCGGGCACAGGTGCCATTTCGACCACCTCGATGCCCTGCAACGGTGCCCGCGCCGACTCCTCACCTGGCCGCGTCGAGAGCTCCGGAGCGAGCAGCGTCGGAACTCCTCCGGCATCCGCCATGTCGCGCAAATCGATGGTCGGCCTCGCGCGGGGTCGCGCCTCTCCGGTGGTAGGGGACAATGGCAGCGAGACGGTCGCGACCGGCGCCGAGCCCGGCGCAATCCGCAGAGTCGTCGCGGGACCGAGCGCCTTGCGCTGCTTGCGTTCCACGCGCTCGCGGGCATGATGCCTGGCGCGCCGAGCCTGTGATTCAGCGGTCAGGCGCTTCGGCGGTCGGGCGCGGACCGTCACGCTCGACGGAGGCAGAAGACGCAGCCTCTGCGCCGGGTGAGTTTGGCGCCAAGGTGCTGTCCTCGACGTATGCCAGGCTGCCGATCGCGTCGAAGACCGTGCGGCACTGACCGCAGCGCACAAGTCCGCCGCGGAGCTTCAACTGGTCCGCGACGACGCGGAACATCGCGCCACATTGGGGACACTTGGTCGCCAGTGCCATGATCTAGCGCCTCGAGGCCCAGGCAGCAGCGATCCCGAAGTCCATTCATCGGCGTGTGCACGGCGGCGTCACGCATGGCGCCACCCCGCGAGACAGACCCATCCGTCGCAGACTTCCGTAACTGCGAGCGCGATCCCCGGGTCGTGCCTCGCGGTAGGCCGCGATCACTTCCGCGGCCTGGCGCTCGAGCACGCCCGAAAGCACCAGCGCGCCGGCCGGCGCAACACGCGCGAGCAACGCTGGGGCTAGAAGCTTCAGCGGACTGGACAGGATGTTCGCCACCACGATGTCGAACTGTGCGATGCCGAGACCGGCCGGATCAGTGTAGCGTGCAGACACGCCGTTGGCCGCGGAGTTGGCGCGAGCGGCACTAAGCGCCTGTTCGTCGACGTCGACGCCGACGAGCGTCCCTGCACCCAGGCGGCCGGCGGCGATCGCGAGAATGCCCGAGCCGCAGCCGTAATCGAGCACGCTGTCCCCGGGCCCCAGGTGCCGGTCGAGCCAGGACAGGCAAAGCCGTGTGGTCGGATGTGTTCCGGTTCCGAAGGCCACGCCGGGGTCAAGGCGGACGACGATCGCGCCAGGGTCCGGCGCATCGCACCAGCTCGGCACGATCCACAGTCGATCACTGATGCGCGTCGGCGGAAACTGCGACTGTGAAATGCTGACCCAGTCGGTGTCCTCGACATCGCTGAAGGAATCGATCACGCAGGGCGCTGCACCGATGGTCGCGGCCGCCGCAGCGACCAGTTGCTGCGCGGCCGTGCGGTCAGGATTCAGCAGCACGCGCAATCGACTGTGTGACCAGGCCCGAAGCTCCGGCTCGTATCCGGGCTCTCCGAACAGCGGTGACTCCAGCGACGATTCGGCGTCGGCATCCTCGATCGCGACCGACAAGGCGCCTGCCTCGAGCAGCGCATCGGCCAGCGGATCGGCCACCGCCTCGTCGGCCCGCAGCGTGATCTCGAGCAGCACGCTTTACCCCGCCTGGCGGGCGGCGATGCGCTGTTCCAGGTAATGAATGCTGGTCCCGCCCAGGACGAACTTCTCGTCCATCAGCAGTTCCCGATGCAAAGGGATGTTGGTCTGGATTCCCTCGACCACCATCTCCGACAAGGCGATCCGCATGCGGGCCAGCGCCTGTTCGCGTGTGTCGCCGTAGCAGATCACTTTGCCGATCATCGAGTCATAGTGGGGCGGAACGAAATAGCCGTTATAGGCATGTGAGTCGACTCGCACGCCGGGGCCGCCCGGCGGATGCCAGCCGGTGATCCGGCCCGGCGACGGCGTGAACTTGAACGGATCTTCTGCGTTGATCCGACATTCGATCGCATGGCCGCGCTGCGCTACGTCGCGCTGCCGAAGACGCAGTTTGTCGCCGACTGCGATGCGGATCTGCTCCTGCACGATGTCGATACCGGTCACCATTTCGGTCACCGGGTGCTCGACCTGCACCCGCGTGTTCATCTCGATGAAGTAGAACTCGTTGTCCTGGTAGAGGAATTCGAAGGTTCCGGCGCCGCGATAGCCGATCTTCTTGCACGCTTCGACACAACGATCGCCGATCTTGTCGATCATGCGGCGGTTGATGCCGGGCGCCGGCGCCTCCTCGATGATCTTTTGATGGCGCCGCTGCATCGAGCAATCGCGCTCGCCGAGCCAGACCGCATTGCGATGCTGATCGGCGAGGATCTGAATCTCGATGTGCCGGGGGTTCTCCAGGTACTTCTCCATGTAGACGGCGGGATTGCTGAAGGCCGCTTGCGCTTCCTGGCGCGTCATCGTCACGGCGTTTAGAAGTGCCGCTTCGGTGTGGACGACGCGCATGCCGCGTCCGCCACCACCGCCCGAGGCCTTGATGATCACTGGGTAGCCGATCGCTCGCGCCGCCCGCACGATCTCGCGCGGATCCTCCGGAAGCGCGCCCTGCGATCCTGGCACCGTCGGAACCGTAGCGGCCGTCATCGCCTGCTTCGCCGAGACCTTGTCCCCCATCAGGCGGATCGATTCCGGCCGCGGCCCGATGAAGACAAAGCCGCTCTTCTCGACGCGCTCCGCGAAGTCGGCGTTCTCCGACAGAAAGCCGTAGCCGGGATGAATCGCTTCGGCATCGGTCACTTCGGCTGCGCTGATGATCGCCGGGATGTTGAGATAGCTCTCACGCGACGGCGGCGGACCGATGCACACCGATTCGTCGGCGAGCTTCACGTACTTGGCGTCGGTGTCGGCCTCCGAGTGCACGACCACGGTGCGGATGCCCAGCTCGCGGCATGCGCGCTGGATGCGCAGCGCGATCTCCCCGCGGTTGGCGATAAGGATTTTCTTGAACACGTCGCCCCTCAGCGCCAGGCGCCGGATGCGCGCGCACGAAGCTCAGCGGCCCGCAGCATCGCCCGCGGTCGGCGAAAGTCCGGCGCCATTGCGGCTATTCGATCAGGAAGAGCGGCTGGCCATACTCGACCGGCTGCCCGTTGTCGACGAGGATCTTGGTCACGGTCCCGCCGACTTCCGCCTCGATCTCATTCAGCAGCTTCATCGCTTCGATAATGCAGAGCGTGTCACCTGCCTTGACCACCGATCCCTGCTCGATAAACGGCGGCGAACCCGGACTCGGCGATCGATAAAAGGTGCCCACCATGGGCGACTTGACGACATGTCCGGGGGGCGCCTCCGGCTCGCTCGCCGTTCCTTGCACAGTTGTCGCAGAAGCTGCAGCGGCTTGTCCCGGCAACGCATACGTGACCGGCCCCGCGGCCATGGTGCCCATCGACGGCGTCTTCACGATGCGTACTTTGTCTTCGCCCTCGGTCACCTCGAGCTCGGCGATGCCCGACTCAGCCACGAGATCGATCAGCGTTTTCAGTTTGCGGAGGTCCATGCACGCTCCCGCTCAGGCGTTGCCGTCGGCCAAGGCATATTCGAGCGCATAGCGATAGCCGGCTGCGCCGAGTCCGACGATCGTCCCGATCGCGAGGTCCGCGAGGAGTGAGCGATGCCGAAACTCTTCGCGACGATGGATGTTGGACAAGTGAACCTCGATAAAGGGGATCGCGACCGCGGCGAGCGCATCGCGCAATGCGACACTGGTGTGTGTCAGGGCGCCCGCGTTGATGATCAGGAAACGGGTTCCATCGGCGCGGGCAGTGTGAATGCGGTCGACCAGCGCGCCTTCGTGATTGCTCTGGAAAAAAGCGATATCCGCACCGCAACTACCGGCAATCTCGCGCAGTTCGCGCTCGATGTCGTCGAGGCCGCGCGCGCCGTAAATATGGGGTTCCCGCGTCCCGAGCAGGTTGAGGTTGGGGCCATTGATAACGAGTACCGGGGCTTGCACGGGATTTACGAGTCTGGGTTTTCGGCGACGTTGCCCGCAGTTGCGGGAAGATGGCCGGACGAATCAGGGAGCGCAGTGTGAACCGGGACAGGGCGCCTGTCCAGCGGCGACGCTCAGCGAGTCAGGCGGGCGTCCAGCCAGGACCGCAGCATCGGGGGCTGGAGCAAGCCGAGGTGCGACTGCACGACCTCGCCCGTGGGGCTGATCAATACAGTGTACGGTAAGGCGCCAGTCGGATTGCCGAGAGTGCGAGCGATGTCGCTACCTGCCGCGCCCGCGACCAGCAGCGGAAGTTCGAGCTTCAGTTCCTCCTGGAAGCGGCGAATCGCTTCCGCACGATCGATGCCGAGGCCGACGACGGCAACGCGCCGATCAGCGTAATCGCGCGCGACCTGCTGCAGGCCGGGCATCTCTTCGACACAGGGGGCACACCAGGTCGCCCAGAAATTGAGCACCAACCAGCGGTGCCGCCATTGATCCATCGGCTGCGCAACGCCGCGCGCATCGTCGAAGCTCGCCCGGTAAAGAGCCTCGACCGCCGCGGTGGTTTCGGTTTGCGTTCGCAACACCAACCATGCGAGACCGCCGCCCGCCAAGAGCGCCGCGCAGCCGCCCGCCGCGATGAGCGCGTTCTCCGGTTCACGGCGTCGAATCGGCGATGAGCTGACGCAGTGCCGCCAGTCCCGCGCGCCGGCCGGCGGCCACTGGGTGCAGGTCAAATTCTGAGTCTTCGGACGCACGTTGTCTTGGCGCGACTCGCATCGCATCGGTCGCGTAAACGCTCACGCGAACACCCACGTGACGCATCGACGTCGGCAAGCCCGGTTCGCGCGCTGGCCAAAGGAACGACAAGCGTTCCTGCGGACACGGACGCTCCGAGGCGTCCGGCGCCTCAGCGTCGAATTCGATGCCGGCATTCAGCAAGAACATCTCGACGTCCTTCGCGCTGTCGGTATAAAGCTGCAGCTCGAGATCCGAATGCTCGGTGGCGGTGCCGTTGAGCACCGCACCTGCCAGATGCGGATTGAAAGCCTCGAGCCGTTCCATCACGGCCGCGGCAACGCGGCGCAGCGCCGCCAGCAGCGGCGGGTGCGTATCGGCGGCAAACAGGCCCAGGTAGCGGCGCAGTTCCCGCTCGATCTCGCTGTTGTCGGGCAGCACCCCCGGACCGGCATCGTCACCCAGCACCATGCGCGACGCGCGCCGCTTGGCCTGGCTGTAGCCGCATCCTTCCTCCGCGATCAGCCGCGCAGCGGCCACAGCGACTTCCAGGCGCAGCGGATCGGTCGTCGGGCTCATCCCGAGAGTCTAGCGGCCGGCCGATTCTGCGCGCCGCATTACAATCGCGCGCCTTCGCGCCGGCTGCCTTTCCGACTCGCGCGGCTGCGTTCGACACCTCGTGCATATCCACATCCTCGGCATCTGCGGCACCTTCATGGGCGGCCTGGCGCAACTCGCGCAGGCGGCCGGACACCGCGTCTCCGGTTGCGATGCCAACGTGTACCCGCCGATGAGCGAGCAGCTCGAAGCGGCCGGCGTCCGCCTCATCGAGGGCTATGCGCGCGACCAGCTGAACGTGGCCCCGGAGCTGTGGATCGTCGGCAATGTCATCACGCGCGGGAACCCGCTGATGGAAGCGATCCTGGACCGCGGGCTGCCGTTCGTGTCGGGTCCGCAGTGGCTGGCGGAGCACGTGCTTGCGGGGCGCCACGTGCTCGGCGTTGCCGGGACGCATGGCAAGACGACGACCACTGCGATGCTCACGATGATCCTTGAGCACGCGGGTCTCGCGCCGGGTTTCCTCGTCGGGGGAGTGCCGACGGACTTCGGCGTATCGGCGCGGCTAGGCTCGGGGCGGCACTTCGTGATCGAAGCGGACGAGTACGACACTGCGTTTTTCGACAAGCGCTCGAAATTCCTGCACTACCGGCCGCATACCGCCATTCTCAACAACCTCGAATTCGATCACGCGGACATCTTCGCGGATCTCGCAGCGATTGAGACGCAGTTTCACCACTTGGTGCGCACGCTGGCTTCGAATGCGCGGCTGGTCGTCAACGGCCAGGACGACGCGCTGGCGCGCGTGCTGGCGCAGGGCTGCTGGAGCGAAATCGAACGCTTCGGCAACGACCAGTGGACGGTCGATCCTGATCCGCCGCATTTGCTTCGGCACCACGGGGCAAGCGATCGGACCAATGCAGATCGTGTTGCCCGGATCACATAACCGCATGAACGCGCTTGCCGCCGTGGCCGCCGCGTTTCATGTCGGCGTCGAAGCCCGGCGTTGCACTCGAGGCCCTCACGCGCTTCGCTGGCGTCAAGCGCCGGCTGGAAGTGCGCGGGACGGTCGGGGGCGTCACCGTGCTCGACGACTTTGCGCATCACCCGACCGCGATCCGCGAAACGATTACCGGGTTGCGCAGCCAGGCAGGTGTATCGCGGATTCTGGCCGTGTTGGAACCGCGGTCGAACACGATGAAGCAGGGTGCGGTGAAGGCCGAGCTTGCCGCGAGCCTGGCCGGTGCCGAACAGGTGTTCGGTTACTCAGGCGGCATCGGTTGGAATCTCGAGGAAACCCTGGCGCCGCTCGGTGCGCGGGCGACGGTCCGGGCCGAGCTGGAATTGCTGATCGAAGCAATCGCAAGTGCCGCGCGTCCAGGAGATCACGTGCTGGTGATGAGCAACGGAGGATTTGGCGGCATCCACCAGCGCCTGCTCGACCGTCTCGCGCGGCAGACGGCTGCCGCGTGATTTTGTATCTGCACGGCTTCCGCTCGTCGCCGGCCTCGCGCAAGGCCGTACTGCTGCAGCAGGCGTTGCAGGCGCACGGTCGCGCGGCCGAATACCGCTGTCCACAGCTGCCGGCATCGCCGCGCCGCGCGATCGAGGACGATGCTGCGCCTGCTGGACGCAGGGCCAGCCCGCGATGTGGTGCTGATTGGCTCTTCGCTCGGTGGCTACTACGCCACCTGGCTCGCGGAACGGGTCGGCTGTCGAGCGGTATTGCTCAATCCTGCAATTCGCCCACAGGACGATCTGGCGCGGTATCTCGGTGAGCAGCCGGTTTACTTCTCCGACGCCAGCATCGACTTCCGGCCGGAATATCTCGACGAACTCGAGGCGATCGACACCCCAGTCGATCACGCGGCCCGAACGCTACTTCCTGATCGCGGCGACCGGGGACGCGGTCATCGACTATCGCAACATGACACGCAAGTACGCGGGCGCGCGCCAGCATATCGTCACCGGCAGCGACCACGAGCTCTCAGACTTTGCTCAATATATCCAAGAAGTATTGGCGTTCTGCGACGGGAAGGTCGTTGACGACATAAAGACCGGGAAGGGGAAACAATGAGGCGTTTGCAGGGAAGGGTATGCATCGTGACCGGCGCGGCGCAGGGGATCGGCTATGCGACGGCGCGGCGCCTGCTCGACGATGGCGCCACGGTGGCGGTCTGTGACATTCGGCGCGAGAGCGTCGATGCAGCCGTAGAGGCGCTCGGCCAGATCGGACCGACGGAAGGGCATGTCGTCGACGTCACGCGCCGCGACGAGATCGAGGCCATGGTCGCAGCGGTGCGGGCGCGGCATGGCGCGATCGACGTGCTGGTGAACAACGCCGGCATCACAATCGACGCCCGCCTGCAGAAAATGGACGATACGCAGTTCGATCGTGTCATCGACGTGAATCTCAAGGGTACATTTAACTGCGCACGCGCGGTCGTGGATACGATGGTCGGACAAGGCCGCGGCGTGATCCTCAATGCGTCCAGCGTCGTCGGGATCTACGGCAACTTCGGCCAGACCAACTACGCCGCCAGCAAATTCGGCGTCATCGGCTTCGTCAAGACCTGGGCGCGCGAGCTGGGCCCGAAGGGCATCCGCTGCAATGCGGTCGCGCCGGGATTCATCGAGACATCGATTCTGACAACGATCCCGGAAAAGGTGCTGCACCAGATGCAGGAGCGCGTGCCCCTGAAGCGGCTTGGCACGCCCGAAGACATCGCCAATGTGTACGCCTTCCTCGCATCGGACGACGCTTCGTACATCAACGGCGCCGTCATCGAAGTCTCGGGCGGCCTGACGGTCTAGCCATGGCGAGCTTGCCGGCCTCCGCCGAGCGGGTACAGCGCGCGCTCGAAGCGGCCGGCGTGGCTGCACAGGTGATCGAGCTGGCCGTCGCCGCGCGCACCGCTCAGCAGGCCGCGGACGCACTGAACATCGTGGTCGGCCAGATCGCGAAGTCTCTGATCTTCAGAACCGCCGCGACCGGGCGTGCGGTGCTGGTGATTGCGGCCGGTGATCGTCGCGTCGACGAGCAACGGATCGCGCGCCTCGTCGGCGAGCCGATCGAGCGTGCGGAACCGGCGTTCGTGCGAGACCATTCGGGTTTCGCCATTGGTGGTGTTGCGCCGATCGCGCATGCGCGCCCGATGGTCACCTTTATCGACGCTTCGCTGCGGCGGTTCAGCACGGTATGGGCCGCGGGAGGCACGCCGCACTGCGTCTTCCCGATCACCGTCGATGAACTCGTGCGTATCAGCGGCGGCACCGAGACTGTGACGGACGCATGAACGACACCTTCTTCTCGGCGGTGATGCTGCTGCTGCTCGTCGCCGATCCCTTCGGCAACGTGCCGATCTTCGTGTCTGCGCTGCGCGACGTCCCGCCGCAACGTCGGCTGCCGATCGTGCTGCGCGAGTGCCTGATCGCATTCGTGGTTCTCAGCGTTTTCGTCTTCGTCGGCCGGCCGTTTCTGCAGACACTCGGACTGTCGGAGATCTCGCTGCAGATCGGTGGCGGCGTGGTGCTGATGCTGGTCTCACTGCGCATGGTGTTTCCTTCGGCCGACGGCGTGTACGGCCCGTCTCCTGGTGGCGAACCGTTCATCGTGCCGCTGGCGGTGCCGGCACTGGCCGGTCCATCCGCGCTGGCGACGGTGATGTTGCTGGTATCGCGCGATCCGACGCGCTCACTCGAATGGGTGGCGGCGATCGCCGTCGTAATGGCGGTCAGCGCCCTGGTGCTGGTCTCGGCTGGCCGCCTGCAGGCGCTGCTGGGAGAGCGTGTGACACTCGCCTTCGAGCGGCTGATGGGGCTCGTGCTCGCTGCGATCGCGGTCGAGCTGCTTTTGCGCGGCGTGCGCACTTTCGTGGCGACACTGCATTGAGGCCGTCGTGAATCTGCTGTTCGAGGAAGATGGGGCGTTCAAGGCCGGGGCGGTGCTCGCTTCGACCGACGGCGCCTACCAGGTCGAGCTTCCCGGCGGCCGTCGCAGCAAGGTCAAGTCTTCACATGTGCTGCTGCATTTCGATGACCTGTCGCCGGCGCGTCTGCTGGAACTGGCGCAACTCGAGGCGGGCACGATCGACATCGACTTCCTGTGGCAGGTGGCGCCCCAGCAGGAATTCGGCTTCGCCGATCTGGCGGCCGAATACTACGGGGCTGCGCCGAGCAGCTCTGCAGCAGGCGGCGCTGCTGCTGCGGCTGCACTCGGCCCCCGTGTATTTCTATCGCAAGGGGCGCGGCCGCTACCGGCCGGCGCCACCGGACACGCTGAAGGCAGCCCTCGCGGCGGTCGAGCGGAGACGCCTGCAGGACGAACTGCGCCAGAGCTATGCGTCGGAACTGAAGCAGGGTCGTGCACCCGCGGTGTTCGCGGAACATGCGATCACGATGCTGGTGCGTCCTGACCGCTCGACGGTGGAGGTGAAAGCGCTGGAGCAGGCAGCGGACGAGCTGCACACCACGCCGCTGCGTCTGATGCTGGCGACCGGGGCGATCGCATCGCCGTATCGCTGGCATGTCGAAAGCTTTTTGGCGCAGCACTTTCCGCGAGGCGTGACGTTTTCGCCTGACCTTCCATTGCCACCGCCGGGCGACGAACTGCCGCTGGCGCAGGTCGCAGCGTTCTCGATTGACGACAGCGCAACCACCGAGATCGACGACGCATTTTCGGTCACGGCGATCGAAGGTGGAAACTGGCGCATCGGAATTCATATCGCCGCGCCGGCACTGGCCCTTGGCCGCGAACATGCGCTCGACGCCATCGCGCGCACCCGGATGTCTACGGTGTACGCGCCGGGCTACAAGATCACGATGCTGCCGCCGTCGTGGGTCGAGGCGTACTCGCTGACCGAGCGTCGGGTCGTGCCGGTGCTTTCACTCTATGTCGATGTCGATGGCGAACGACTCGATGTTCTGGCGACGGAGTCGAGGCTGGAGCGTGTCCACGTTCAAGCCAATCTGCGCCACGATCGCCTCGACGACGTGATTACCGATTCGACGATCGCCGACACCTCGTTTTCCTCGCCTTTCGCCGCCGAACTCACGCTGCTGTGGCGCTTCGCGCGCAGATTGCTGACCGAGCGAGAAGCAGTGCGCGGCCGGCCCGAGCCGCTCGGTCGGGTTGACATTTCTTTCGAGCTCGACGGCGAGGGCGAAGCCGCGCATGTCAGGCTGAAGCCACGGAAGCGTGGCGCGCCGCTCGATCTTCTGGTCGCGGAGCTGATGATCCTGGCGAACCGGACCTGGGGGCGCTGGCTCGCCGACCGCGGGACGGCGGGCATCTATCGCTCGCAGTCGCTCGGCCGGGTGCGGATGTCCACGACGCCGTCGGCACACGAGGGAATGGGGGTCAGCCACTATGCATGGAGTACGTCGCCGTTGCGGCGCTACGTTGACCTCGTCAACCAGCGACAGCTGATTGCCTGCGTCCGCAACGAGGCGGTGCCGTACGCCGGCAACGATGCCGATCTGTTTGCGATCGTTTCGGCGTTCGATGCCGCGTACGGCGCCTACGCCGAGTTCCAGGAGCGCATGGAACGTTACTGGAGCCTGCGCTGGCTCCAGCAGGAAGGCCTGCAGCGGGTTGTGGCCAGCACGATCCGCGGCGACGTGCTGCGTCTGGCCGGACTTCCCTTCGTCACGCGCCTGCCGGGTCTGCCCGAACTGCCGCGCGGCCAGCAACTCGAGCTCGACATCGTCGCGACCGACCTTGTTGACCTCACGCTGCAGGCGCGAGTGCATCGACTGCTCGATGCAAAGGACGTGCAGCTCGATGAACTCGAAGACGAGCCGACCTCCGCAGACGGGCCGCCAGGGCAGATTGAGGAGGCGCCCGCTGCAGGCACCGCAACGGAAGCGCGCGAGGCCGGCAACGGCTGAATCATCCGCATGACACTCGCGTAATCGTGTGATCGAGCGATGCGCCTCGTGGCTACAATCGATCGACCTCCTAACGCACGTCGTCCTGACGCATGAACCTGGCAGACGAGTCATCGCACGGCATCGCGGCCTTTCTGGCCGACAAGGTGCTCGTGATGGCAGTGACTGTGTCCATCGGACTGCACATGACGGTGCTGGCGGTGAGGTTCATCGATCCCGACTTCATGCGGGTCCGCTCGACGGATCCGCCGCTCGAAATTGTTCTCGTCAATGCGCGCAGCGTCGCGCGACCGACGAAGGCCGAAGCCATGGCGCAGGCGAATCTCGATGGCGGCGGACCCCACGACGCCGGCCGACGCTCTTCGCCGCTGCCGAGCACTCAGCAGGTTCAAGACGGAGATGCGTTGGACAGCGCGCGCCGCATGGTCGAGCAGCTTGAAGAGGAGCAGAAGAAGCTGCTGACAGCCCTGCGCGATTCGCTGCAGATGCGGCCTCTGCCAAACCGCGAGGCTCCGGCCGACGTTGCCCAGCCGGGATCACAGGACGATCAGACCCGCGACAAGCTGGCCCGCGCACAGGCCGAGATCGCGAAGCAGGTCTCCGACTATCAGAAGCGTCCGCGCAAACACCACTTCATGCCGAGCACCTCGGAATACCGGTACGCTCGCTACGTGGAGGAATGGCGGACGCGGGTGGAGCGAATCGGCAACGAACACTATCCCGAAGAGGCGCGCGGTAAAGTTTACGGATCGCTGCGCATGACGGTGGCCGTACGCAAGGACGGATCGCTGGTCGAAGCCGCAATCGAAAAATCCTCCGGCTCGCAGGTACTTGACCGCGCGGCCCGGCGAATCGTTAACATGGCTGCTCCGTTCCCGCCGTTTCCACCGGAAATCGGCCGGGACACAGATATCCTCGAGATCACGCGCACCTGGGTCTTCACGAACGATCAATTGTCGACACGAAGCAGCGCATCACAATGACCGCGCCTGACAAGTACGGAGTCGTCGGCAACCCGATCGCGCACAGCCGGTCACCGGAAATCCATCAGCGCTTCGCCCGCCAGACGCGCGAGCGCATTTCCTACGAGCGTATCGAGGTGCCGCTCGATGCCTTTGAGGAGCGCGCGCTCGCCTTGCGCGATGCCGGTTTCCGCGGACTCAACGTCACCGTGCCTTTCAAGATCGACGCGGCGAAGCTCGCCGACGATCTGATGCCGCGCGCCCGACTGGCCGGTGCGGTCAACACGCTGGTTTTCGATGGCGACACGATCGTTGGTGACAACACGGATGGCATCGGCTTCGTCACCGACGTGCGCGAACGGTTGAAGTTCGATCCCTGCGATCGCTCGGTCCTGGTGGTTGGCGCGGGCGGCGCGGTGCGCGGAGTGATCGGTTCCCTGCTCGACGCGAGCACGCGTTGGATCGCGGTCGCCAATCGCACGCACCAGCGCGCTCAAGAGCTGGCCGAGGAGTTCGGGGTCGAGGCGATTCAGCTCGACGAAATTCCCGCGGAGCATTTCGATCTGATCGTCAACGGCACTTCAACGGGGCTCAAGAACGACGCCCCGCCGATCGATCCGGAGACTTTCAACGATTGCACGCTCGCTTATGACCTGGTGTACGCGGCGGATCCGACTCCTTTCATGGAGCTCGCGCGCTCAGGTGGCGCAAAGGGCGTGAGCGACGGCCTGGGCATGCTGATCGAGCAGGCGGCCGAGTCGTTCCTGCTGTGGCGCGGCGTGCGGCCCGATACCGTCGCCGTATATCGGGAACTGCGCGCTCTGCTCGGCGAGTGCGCCGCCGAAGGCGTCACGCTTGCCCGTTAGCCCGGGCGCCGGTGCTTGCCGGCTCCCTGCGCACTCGCATCGAACGCGTGGGAAGGTGAGCTCGCTCACAACTGTCCGTCGCTGGTTGATCCGGCTCGTGCTGATCGCACTGGTCGCGTTGGCAGCGATCCAGCTCTGGTATGTGGGGTGGATCGCGTGGTGGCGCTGGAACGATCCGCACGAAACCGCTTTCATGCGGCGTGAGCTTGTCGCCCTGCAAGCGCGCAATCCGAAATCCGAACTGCGCCAGCGCTGGGTACCGTACGAGCGCATCTCGACCCATCTGAAGCGGGCCGTGATCACGGCCGAGGACGCGCGTTTCGCCGAGCACGAGGGCGTCGATTGGGAGGCGATCGAGAAGGCATACAAGGACAATGTCAAGAAGGGGCGGCCGGCGCGCGGCGGTTCGACCATCACCCAGCAGCTCGCCAAGAACCTCTTCCTGTCACCGGACCGCAGCTATCTGCGCAAGGCGCAGGAACTGGTCATCGCCTACATGATCGAGGGCCTCTGGGACAAGCGGCGAATCCTCGAGGTCTATCTGAATGTCGTCGAATGGGGCGAAGGTTTGTTCGGCGCAGAAGCGGCCGCGCGGCAGTACTTCGGTACAAGCGCCGCGCAGTTGGGTGCCGAGCAGGCGGCACGGCTCGCGGCCTACCTCCCGAACCCCAAGCGCTATGGACGAATCCGTTCCGGCCCGTATCTGGACGGTCGCACGGCCGCGATCCTGCGATACATGCCGGACGCTGTCGTGCCCTGATTTCGTCACATGATCGCGCCCTGGCGGCGCTTACAATCCCGCGCTGCCTGCAGACGCCCCTGCCGTGCTCGCAACGAGCTGCAGGCAGTTGCGCAGGCCGCGAACCGCTGCGCCGGTCCGCGCGCAGCGCGAGAAAGTCACCGTGAAAGAAAACGAGCTGCCTGACCGCGAAGCGCCACGCGACGCACCCGTGCGCGACCCGGAGGCCGCGCAGCGGGCGCTTGTCCGCGTGCAGCAGCTGCTTGAAAAGCAGCGCCGGGTCGAGGCACTGGTTCATCGCGAGCAGACACCGGCCGAACAGAAGAAGGCGCTGGTCGAGCAACTGGTGCATCGCCAGCACCTGCAGGAGCTGCGCGCGATCCTCGACCGTCTGCATGCGGCCGATATCGCCTACCTCCTCGAGGCGCTGCCGATAGACGATCGCCTCGTCGTCTGGGACTGCGTCAAGGCGGACCGCGACGGCGAGATCCTCATCGAAGTCAACGACGCGGTTCGCGAGACGCTGATCGCGTCGATGAACCGCGACGAGCTCGTCGATGCGGTCGAAAGCCTTGAAACCGACGAGATTGCGGCGATCGCGCACGATCTGCCCGCCGATGTCGTCGACGAAGTCCGCGAGGGCCTGAACAGCGAAGAGCGGGCGCAGCTGCGCGCTGCGATGTCGTATCCCGAGGAGTCAGTCGGCGCGCTGATGGACTTCGAGATGATTACGATCCGCGAGGATGTGACGCTCGAAGTCGTGTTGCGCTACCTCAGGCGTTTCGACGAGCTGCCGAATCACACCGACCAGGTGTTCGTCGTCGACCGCCACGAGGTCCTGAAGGGTGCGCTGCCGCTCGACCGGCTGCTGATCAACGAACCGGACACCGAGGTCACGGCGGTGATGCGAACCGACCTTCTGACGCTCTCACCGCTGGACGACGGCGGCGAAGCCGCCCAGGCCTTCGAACGTTACGACCTTGTTTCGGCGCCGGTCGTCGATGCCGGCGGACGGCTGGTCGGGCGCCTGACCATCGATGAGGTCGTCGACGTGATCCGCGAAGAGGGCGAAGAGGCGGCGTTGGCGCAGGCCGGCCTGCGCGAGGATGAGGACATCTTTGCTTCGGTGTGGAATTCGGCCAAGAACCGGTGGCTCTGGCTTGCGGTCAATCTTTGCACCGCGTTCGTCGCCAGCCGCGTGATCAATGCCTTTGAAGGCACGATCGAAAAGGTGGTGGCGCTGGCTGCGCTGATGCCGATCGTCGCCGGCATCGCCGGCAATTCGGGTAATCAGACGCTGACACTGCTGGTGCGCTCGCTCGCACTCGGGCAGGTGACCTCGGGCAACCAGCGGCGGCTGGTCTTAAAAGAGATCAGCATTGCCGTGCTGAACGGCGCCGTCTGGGGTGCGATCGCTGGCTTAATGGCCTGGCTGCTCTACCGCGAGACGCCGAACGGAACGCTGCTCGGCTTCGTCATGTTCCTCGCGATGATCCTCAACATGCTGGTCGCCGCGGCAGTGGGGCTCGCCGTGCCGATGGCGCTGCGCGCTTCCGGCCGTGACCCTGCTGTGGGAGGCTCGGTGCTGCTGACTTTCACCACTGATTCGGGCGGGTTCTTCATCTTCCTTGGGCTGGCAACCCTGTTCTTCCGTTAGCGGACGCTAACGCTCGCGCAGTGACGCCGCACGTCGCACGTGTGCCGTCAGCGAATTCGCTTGATCGTGAACTCCTCCTGGATCGTGTCCTTGTAGACACTGGCGGGCGAAGAGCTGGCCAGGAAACGTCGCGCGATTTCCTCGCCGACGGCGGTGTGCTGGATGACCTGGCCATTGTCGAACTCGATTTCCAGCACCCGCAAGTTGCGGTCGTAGCCGGCCGACTTGATGCCGCCGCGGCGGATGGGCTTGCGCTCGATCGCCATCGCGTTCTCCCTAAAGACCGAGTTCGTTCCAGATCGCGTCGACCCGCGCCCGAACCGACGTATCCATCGTGATCGGGCGACCCCATTCGCGAGTGGTCTCACCGGGCCACTTGTGGGTCGCGTCGAGGCCCATCTTGCTGCCGAGCCCGGACACCGGTGACGCAAAGTCGAGATAGTCGATCGGCGTGTTTTCGACGAGCACCGTGTCGCGGGACGGATCGACGCGTGTCGTCAACGCCCAGACGACGTCTTTCCAGTCACGCGCATCGACGTCCTGGTCCACCACGATGATGAACTTGGTGTACATGAACTGTCGCAGGAAGCTCCAGACGCCGAACATCACGCGCTTGGCATGGCCGGCGTACTGCTTGCGCATCGACACCACAGCGATTCGATAGCTGCAGCCCTTCCGGCGGCAGGTAGAAGTCGACGATCTCCGGGAAACGTGCGCTGCAGAATCGGTACGAACACCTCGTTCAGGGCGACGCCGAGCACCGCCGGTTCGTCGGGCGGCTTGCCGGTGTAGGTCGAGTGATAGATCGGATCGCGCCGCATCGTGATGCGATCGATCGTGAGCACCGGGAACCAGTCGCGCTCGTTGTAGTAACCGGTGTGGTCGCCAAACGGGCCTTCGAGCGCGAGCTCATAGGCGGATGCCGGCCGCGCCGGCGCACCGGCGGGCGGCGGCAGAGGCCGTATCGGGTCGGGTCGAATATGACCTTCGAGGACGATTTCGGCGCGGGCGGGCACCTGCAGGTCGCTGCCGAGGCACTTCACCGTTTCGGTTCGGTCGCCCCGCAGCAGTCCCGCGAACTGGTACTCCGACAGCGTGTCGGGTACCGGCGTGACGGCGCCCAGTATCGTGGCCGGGTCGGCGCCGAGCGCTACGGCGACCGGAAACGGCCGGCTCCGGGTTGCGCGAGCGCATGGTCGCGAAAGTCGAGCGCGCCTCCGCGGTGAGCGAGCCACCGCATGATCACCTTGTTTCGTGCCAGGACCTGCTGCCGGTAGATGCCGAGGTTCTGTCGCTTCTTGTGCGGACCCCGGGTGACGACCAGTCCCCACGTGATCAGCGGACCGGCGTCACCGGGCCAACAGGTCTGAATCGGCAGTTTGGCGAGGTCGACGTCCTGGCCCTCGAGCACGATGTCCTGGCTCGGGGCGGAGCGCACCTCCCTCGGCGCCATGTCCCAGAGCGCCGCCTTGAGTAGGGCGATCTTGCTGAGCGCATCCCGAAATCCGCGTGGCGCCTCCGGTTCCTTCAGACTCGCCAGCAGCTCGCCGACCTCCCGGAGTTCACTGACGTCGGCTGCGCCCATGGCTTTTGCGACCCGACCTGTCGTGCCGAACAGATTTGCCAGCACCGGCACGTCGAAATCCGGAAGGGCGCTCGAACAGGAGCGCCGGTCCCCCGGCACGCAGCGTGCGGTCGGCGATCTCCGTCATTTCAAGCCGCGGAGAGACCGGCACGCCGAATCCGGCGCAGTTCGCCGGCCTCCTCGAGGCGGGTCAGAAAGTCGCGCAGATCACGGTATTTCATCGATTTTTCGCTGCACTGCAAAAATAAAATGCAAACTTCTAATTAAGTGCTCACTAACCAACGAAGCATGTTCTATGTCTTTGAAATAAAACAAAGTTTACTTTTGGCTAGCCGCGGTGGAGTGCAATTCGCCGCGCCCGACGCACCGTCCGAGTCGCTTTGCGCGGTTGACCGAACTCCGTCCAAACCCTAAAAATCCGGCTCGGCCATTTGGCTTATCCGGGCAACTCGGCCGAGGTCGGCTCAAGGCCCCGGAGTCTAGGGACAAAGCAGTCCCGCTGTTTGCTCTTTTGCCGTACGGAACATTTCCCGTGCGGTCGGAGACGTCGACCCAGATACGGCTGGGTCATCTCCGGGATCCGATCGGCTCGTGGGCTGACGGATCGACGTACCAACCTGTGAGTGGCGACCGGTGGTTCTCGTGACCGTGGCCGTTCAGCATAAGGAGGCACGCAACATGTCTGCAGCCACGAATTCGACTTCGCTGCACTCGGCAACCGACTGGGCCTGGACAGACTTCGTCCGCGATATTCGCGACGGCGCGCTTGGCGACCGCACGCCTTGTCGTGACTTTCGCCGGCTGCACGACCCTGCTCGTGGCGGTGATTCTTTTCGCCAACGACGACGTGCGCGGCGCGCTCTGAAGTCCGTGCTGCCGCCAACCGGCCACGCAGGTCGACGACTACCGAGGAGCCCGCGGCGCCGGTCGAGGCGGCCGCTCCAACGCCGTCGGCATCGGCGGCCAGCGATCCACGACAGAAGCACATCGTCCAGTATCTGGCCCGACGCTACCGGGTTGCCGAGGAGGCCTCGCGGATGCTCGTTTCTGCCGCTTACCAGATCGGGAAGGAATACAAGCTTGACCCGCTGCTGATTCTGTCGGTCGTCGCGATCGAATCGAGCCTGAATCCCTATGCCGAAAGTGCGATGGGGGCGCAGGGACTGATGCAGGTGATGACCCGGATTCACGCCGGGCGCTTCGAGGCCCACGGAGGCCAGCTGGCGGCGCTGGATCCGGTCGCCAACATGAAGGTCGGGTCGGCAATCCTCAGCGACATGATTGCGCGGGGCGGATCGGTCGAACGCGGACTGCAGCTCTATGTCGGCGCCGGCAACCAGGCCGACGACGGCGGCTACGGTGCCCGGGTGCTGAGCGAGCGCTCGCGAATCGCACTCGCCGCAAGCGGCAAAGTCGATGCCGCGATCTCCGCTGCGCGCCAGGTAGCCGTCGAGCCGCAGCAGAAGCCAGCGACCGCCGAGCACCTGCGGCGACCCGCCCAGCGATTCGAGCGCATCAATACCAGGCGCCGACACAGGCCGAGGAACGGCCCCCTGCGCGTTCGGTCTGAGCGGCGCCAGTCGGTATCGACCGTCGACGCGCGGAGATCCCTCTACGCGTCGAACCGCGCCAAGGCGTGACTGCCGAGGCGCGCCTTCCTGAGCCGTTGACTGCCGGTCTCGCAGTAGACAAGACGAGAGCCGTCGCCCGGACGCGTCCGAACTCGACTCGGAGGGAGAGAGGACAAACGCGGCCTGGCGGCCGAGCCGGCCCAGACCAATAGGCGGGACGGAAAGAACGTAAGCCAACTCGGCGAAAACTCGGTGTGCTTTGTCTACGGTCGAACCAAGCCGCATCAGTCACTGGCGGCGTGCGGCAAGCTGCAAGTCGGGCCCTCGGCGTTTCTTCTCGACCGGCCGCGAACGCATAATCGACGCCTTCCCCAGACACTTCGGTGCGCCATGCCGACCACAGAACACGCCGACCTTCGTCGTGCCGCGCTCGACTATCACGAGAAGCCGACGCCCGGAAAAATTGCGATCGCTCCGACAAAGCAGCTGGTGAATCAGCGCGATCTCGCGCTCGCCTATTCGCCGGGCGTCGCGGCCGCCAGCGAAGAGATCCATGCCGATCCTGCAGCGGCGTTTCGCTACACCGCGCGCGGCAATCTTGTCGGCGTCGTCACGAACGGCACCGCCGTCCTCGGCCTGGGCAACATCGGCGCGCTCGCCGCCAAGCCCGTGATGGAAGGCAAGGCCGTGCTGTTCAAGAAGTTCGCGGGCATCGACGTCTTCGACATCGAGCTCAACGAAGCGGATCCCGACAGGCTGATCGAGGTCATCGCCGCGCTCGAGCCGACGTTCGGCGGCATCAACCTCGAAGACATCAAGGCGCCCGAATGCTTTCACGTGGAGCGCAAGCTGCGCACGCGCCTGAAGATTCCGGTGTTCCACGACGATCAGCACGGCACCGCGATCATCGTCGGTGCGGCCATCCTCAACGGCCTCAAGGTGGTCGGCAAGCAGATCGACACAGGTGAAGCTGGTCACCAGCGGCGCGGGCGCCGCGGCGCTTGCATGTCTCGAACTGCTTGTCGAGCCTCGGTCTGCCGCGCCGGAACATCTGGGTCAGCGACATCGAAGGCGTTGTCTATCGCGGTCGCACCGCTCTGATGGACGATGACAAGGCGCGCTTTGCGCAGGAGACGTCCGCGCGCCGTCTTGCCGAGATCATCGAAGGCGCCGATGTGTTCCTCGGGCTTTCGGCGGGCGGCGTGCTCAAGGCCGACATGGTGGCGAAAATGGCGCCGCGGCCGCTGGTGCTGGCGCTGGCCAATCCGACGCCGGAGATCATGCCGGAGGAGGTCAAGCGCGTGCGCGACGACGCGGTCATCGCGACTGGGCGCTCGGACTATCCGAACCAGGTGAACAACGTGCTGTGCTTTCCGTTCATCTTTCGCGGCGCGCTCGATGTCGGCGCGACGACGATCACGGCAGCGATGGAAATTGCGGCGGTGCAGGCGATCGCCGCGACTGGCGCAGGAGGAACAGAGCGACATCGTCGCGTCGGCCTACGGCATCACCAATCTCTCGTTCGGCCCCGAATACCTGATTCCGAAGCCGTTCGATCCGCGCCTGATCACCCGCATCGCTCCCGCGGTGGCGAAGGCCGCGATGGAAAGCGGCGTAGCGACGCGGCCGATCGCCGATCTCGACGCCTATCGCGACCAGTTGCAGCAGTTCGTCTATCACTCCGGCACGTTCATGAAGCCGATATTTACGAACGCGAAGAACGCGGTGGCGGCGGGCGGTCGAGCGCGCATCGTGTTTGCCGAAGGCGAAGAGGAGCGCGTGCTGCGCGCGGTGCAAGTCGTGGTGGACGAGCGGCTCGCCCGGCCCATTCTGATCGGGCGGCCGGATGTCATCGAGCGTCGGCTGCTGCGCTTTGGCCTGCGGATGCGCCCAGGCCAGGACTTCGACCTCATCAACCCGCAGCAGGATGCGCGCTACCGCGACTACTGCGAGAGTTACCACCGGCTTGCCGCGCGCAGCGGCGTGACCGAGCAGTACGCGAAGATCGAAATGCGCCGCCGGCACACGCTGATCGGCTCGATGGCGATCCTGAAGAACGATGCCGACGGCTTGATCTGCGGCACTTACGGCACCCACGACCTGCACCTGCGCTACATCGATCAGGTCATCGGTCGCCGGCGTGGATGCAACGTCTACGCGGCCATGAACGTGCTGATGTTGCCGGGCCGACAGCTTGCGATGGTCGACACACACGTCAACCTCGACCCGACCGCGGAACAGATCGCCGAGATCACGGTGCTGGCGGCCGAGCAGCTGCGGCGGCTCGGTATCGAGCCGGCGGTGGCGTTGGTGTCGCACTCGAATTTCGGTTCGTTCAACACGCCGTCGGCGCTGAAGATGCGCGCTGCGCTCGAACTGATCCGTGCACAGGCGCCACAGCTCGAGGTCGACGGAGAAATGCATGCCGACTGCGCGGTCGACGACGCGATGCGGCGCGCGCTGATGCCGTTTTCGACGCTAACGCGCGCGGCCAATCTGATCGTCTGCCCGAACATCGACTCGGCAAACATCGCCTACAACCTGCTGAAGGCCACGGCCGGCAACAACATTGCGATCGGGCCGATCCTGCTCGGGGTGGCACGGCCGGTGAACATCCTGACCGCGTCGGCGACGGTCCGACGCATCGTCAACATGACCGCGCTGACGGTGGTCGAGGCAAATTCGCTGCGCCAGCCGGAATTGATCTAGCGTGTTGCTCGAGCGTCTGCGCGGCGCACTTTGCGCCGGCATCGCGGTCGCGCTGCTCGCGTGCAGCCCGCCGGATGTCGCGCGCGAAACTGCGCCCGGCGCAATCGCGGAAATACCGGCTGCGCAGCTGCCGATCGAGGCGCGCGAGACATTGCGCCTGATCCACAACGGCGGTCCCTTCCCGCACAGGAAGGACGGTACGGTGTTTGGCAATCGAGAGCGGTTGTTGCCGCCGCGACCGAGAGGCTACTACCTCGAGTTCACGGTCCGGACGCCGACGGAGCGCGATCGGGGACCGCGGCGTATCGTCGCCGGGCGCGGCGCCGCGGGCGATCCGGCGACGAGTCGCGAGTACTACTACACCGACGACCACTACGCCTCGTTCCGCCAGATACGCGAATGACCGGTGCAAGCGCCGAGCCTTGCGACAAACTGCCGCTGCAGACGGTCAGACCGCTGCGCGGCATTGAGCGCGAGGCGCTGCGTGCCTGGGCCTCGCGCCGCTCTCAAAGCGTGATTGAAGTTGCTCTCGACCGGTGCACCGGCAAGGCGGAGGTCCTGCAGGCGATTGCGCGTGCGTTCGACCTGCCGTCGTGGTTCGGCATGAACCTCGATGCGCTTTATGACTCGCTCACCGACCTCCCGGACACCGGCGCGGCAGCGGGCTATATCGTGCTGCTCGATCGACTCCTGCGTGTTCGGAACTTCGATCGCGAGCAGCGCGCTGCGCTGCTCGGTGTATTTCGCGACGTGGCTGAGACTTATGCGCAGCGCGGTGATGCCGTTCCGCGTGCTCTACAGCTAGCGCGCGATTAGCGCGGCATCATCTGCGACAGCTCGGCGAGCGCGTCGTCAACGCCGGACGCCGGGAGCGCGCCGGCTGGAGTGAGCCGGTCGATCAGCTGCGGTAACACACCGGCCAGTCCGCCGGACAACTGGTCGACATCGAGGCCGCTTCCGGCGGCCATCTGTTGCACCTGGCCGCGCCCGAGAGACCTGCAGCAACTGATCCGGAGAGATCGGCAGGTTCTGTCCGGTCGATATCCAGGAATCCATCTGCGGGCCAAGACCCGCGCGCTGGAACTGCTCGATCAGCGACGACAGTCCGCCAGTGGCTCCGCGGCTCGTCAACATCTGAATCGCGATGTTGACGAGCGGATTTACGACAGGAGAGTTCGCGCCGGCCGAAGTGCCGGCAAGGCCGGAAAGCAGCGAGTCGAGCAAGCTCATCGATGATCCTCCGCGCGAGACATGAACGAGCCCGGTGAAATGCGCAGTGCCGAGCGATGAAGTGGGCCGCTAGTGCATGTCGCCCGAGGTGGCCTGCAGGGCGGCGATGGCGGCGAGCCCGGCCGTTTCCGTACGCAGGATACGCGGACCGAGCGATACCGGGCGATAGCCCAGATCAGTTGCGAGCAAGTGCTCGGCGGATTCGAGACCGCCTTCAGGGCCAACCACGAGGCTGATCGAGGCAGCGGCCCCGACGGCGGTAACCGCCGACTCGGTCGCATCGGGGGCAAGCAGCAGCCCGATGCGGTCTGACTCCGCCGCGGCTTCCAGTCCCTCCCGCAGCGTGTTCGCTGCAGCCACCTGGGGAACGATGTTCCGACCGCACTGGCAGCAGGCCGAGATCGCGATCTCGCGCAGGCGGCGCACGCGGCGCTCACGCCGCGCGTCATCGAGTTGCACGACGCTGCGCGTGGTCGGCACGAGGATGAGGCCGGCAACGCCCAGCTCAACCGCCTTTTCCACCAGCCAGTCGAGCTTGTCGGCGGCGACCCAGGCCTGCACCAGCGTGATCGCCAGCGGTGATTCGCGTTCGATCGCGATATGTCGTCCTAGATCGACCCAGGTGCGTCGCACCGAGCGATGTGCAAGCGACCGTCGTATTCGCCGCCGCGTCCGTTGAAGAGCGTCACTCGCCGCACCGTCGCGCAGCCTCAGCACGCGAACTGCGTGGTGGGCAACCGCGTCCGGCAGTTCGACTTCAGCCCCTGGCGCGAGGATGTCGTCGACGTAAAAGCGGGACACGGCGCTCAGCGGAGCTGTTCAGCGCCGCGCATCAAGAAAGAGGCCGGCTCACGCCGGCCTCGTGCCTCTGAACTGCAGCCCTGACATTCCGTCAGGCCGCGCGCAGATGAGCAATGCGACCGGCACCGCCGCCCTGGCCCACCAGTTCCTGCACGAACTTCGGCAGCGTGAACAGCGCCGCATGCATCGCCGGATGGTAGAAGCGTAGGTCGCCGAGGCCACGCTCGAGCATCCGCTGGGCGATTGTCTCGACGCTCGTGGCACGTGGATCGATCGTGTCGCTGGCGACCGCGAGGCACCATTGTGAACCGTACAGCGGAATGAACAGCGAAAGCGGTGCGACGTGCTTGAACACCTTGCGCAGATTTGCAGCGTTTTTGCGCACGGTTTCCGCCTGATAGACGGGCGAGCCGAGGTGCAGCGTCAGCATGCCGCCCGGCTTGAGCACGCGCTGGCACATGCGGAAGAATTGCTCTGAATACAGGTGAAACGCCGGCGTGTCGGGATCGGTCAGATCCAGCACGATCATGTCGAAACGCTCACTCGTCGACCGCACGTACTCGAAGCCGTCGCCGATGCGGATCTCGAGCCTCGGATCGTCGAGTGCACCGCGATGGATCGAGCCCAGGTACTTGCGCGAGATCTCGATCACGACCGGGTCGAGTTCGGCCATCACGATGCGCCTGACGCTCGGGTGCTTGAAGAGCTCCTCGGACGATCCGCCGTCGCCGCCACCGATCACCAGGACCGACTCCGGGTTCGGGTGTGCGAGCGCGGCGGGGTGCGTCATGCACTCGTGATAGAAGAACTCGTCGCCCTCGGAGGTCATCAGGCGACCGTCGAGGCGAAACAGCCGGCCGAACTGGTGCGTGTCGAACACTTCGACGCGCTGGTAGGCCGACTCGATCTCCGCGAGCTTCTCCTTGACGGTAAAGCCATACCCAGTGTGCGCGTTGAGCCAGTCGAAGCTGAGCTGCGACTGCGCCGCTTCCGCCGCCTCCTGAACTTCACTGGCGTCGCCGTCGCCCGCCGCCACGTCACCGCGCGTGATGCGGTTCACCACCTGTTTCTGCGGGCGGAACGCCACGGTCAGCACGTCGAAGAGCTGCTCGGCCTTTGCCGTGTTGTCTTCGGTGAAGTTGCAGACGTAAACATCCAGCGTCACTCCGCGGCTCTCAGGCCACGTGTGAATCGCGAGGTGAGACTCCGCGAGAAGAATTGTGCCGGTGATGCCACCGGCCTGTCCTTTCCAGTCGGGAAAGGCGTGCCACTTCTCGTCAACTATGGTGAGACGCGCGTCCAGCGTAGCGTTGCGGCACAGCGAAGACAGCGCATCGAGATCCGTGAGAGTGGCCGCGCTGCAGCCGCATTCGAACAGATCGCCAGTCAGGTGAAGGCCTTGCATCTTCGTCCCCCAGCAGGTCCGCCCATATCGACCTGAATCGCGACTCGCGTCGCAACCCCACGATCCGGGACTCGTGCGCTGTGGCGCGGCACGCGAGTCTTGCAGCTTGCGCTGCCCCTGCTGGCTGTGGCGGGAATGCTGCCTAACGGCACGTTGCCTTCGTTCGGTCGCCATGCCGCGTCAGTCTGCGGCGTGGCGTCCCGGAGTCGGCGCCCGTTGCGTCCTTCTGTTGTCCGGATCGAATTTGGAAAAGCCCCGAATAGTAAAGGAAAACGCAGCGCGCTCAAAGAGTTGCCTCCTGCTGGAGCCGAGTTTGGAGCGCCCGCTCCAGCCGGGCCTGCGCCGCGTCAGCGCAGTGTCGCGGCTGCTGGAGTCAGTCGATATGCCTCGCTTTGCTAAAATTTGTCGCTTGCCGATGTCGCGGTTCGCAATTACCGCGCCGACCGCGACGATGCGCCAAGCGACACTGGCGCCCCGAATTCCGATCCAGATTCCGCTCCTCCTGCTTCAAGGCGCGACGATGAATGACGGCTCCCTGATCGGCGCCATCCCGGCGGCGACGCGCGTGGAGATGGCCAACGCCATCCGCGCGCTCGCGATGGACGCGGTGCAGAAGGCGAATTCCGGACACCCTGGAATGCCGATGGGCATGGCGGACATCGCCGTGGCGCTCTGGGCGGGCCACCTGTCACACAATCCGGCGAACCCGCGTGGCCGAATCGGGATCGTTTCGTGCTCTCCAACGGGCACGGCTCGATGCTGCAGTACGCACTGCTGTACCTGACTGGCTACGCGCTGCCGATCGAGGAGCTGACGCGGTTCAGGCAGTTGGAAAGCCGCACGCCGGGACATCCGGAGCATGGCCTGACGCCAGGTGTCGAAACAACGACGGGGCCGCTCGGGCAGGGTCTCGCCAACGCCGTCGGCATGGCGCTCAGCGAAAAGCTGCTGGCGGCGGAGTTCAACCGCCCGGGCCATACGGTGATCGATCACCGCACCTGGGTGTTCGTCGGCGACGGCTGCCTGATGGAGGGCATCTCGCACGAAGCGGCTTCGCTGGCGGGAACGTGGCGACTTAACAAGCTCGTCGCGGTTTATGACGACAACGGCATCTCGATCGATGGGCACGTCAGCGGCTGGTTCAACGATGACACGCGCCAGCGCTTCATGGCGTACGGTTGGCACGTGATCGGGCCGATTGACGGCCATGACATCGACACCGTGGATGCCGCGATCGCGGAAGCGAAAGCCGAGCAGGACCGGCCGACGTTGATCATCGCGCGGACAGTGATCGGCAAGGGTTCACCAGGCCGCGCAGGCAGCGAAAAAGCGCATGGCGAAGCACTCGGCGACGCCGAAGTCGCAGCGACGCGCCTGGCGATCGGATGGGAACACCAACCGTTCTCGGTCCCTGCGACTGTCCGCGCTGCCTGGGACGCGCGTGAGCGCGGCGCAGCGCGCGAGGCAGCGTGGCAACGCGCGTTCGCAGCGTATGCGAGCGCGTTTCCGCGTGAGGCCGCCGAGCTGCGGCGGCGTCTGGCGAACGAGCTGCCGCCCGAGTTCGCGCCGACATTGCAGGCCGCGCTCGCAGCCGCTGAGGCCAAGCGCGAGTCCGTCGCCACCCGCAAGGCGTCGCAGCTCGCGCTCGAGGCGCTTGCGCCCGTGCTGCCGGAACTGATCGGCGGGTCGGCCGATCTCACCGGCAGCAACCTCACGAAATGGAGCGCTGCCAAGGCGCTGCGGCCCGACGCGCTCGCCGGCCGGCACATCCACTATGGCGTGCGCGAGTTCGGAATGAGCGCGATCGCCAGCGGCATCGCGCTGCACGGCGGCTACATTCCGTTCGTCGGAACGTTCCTGGTGTTCTCCGACTACGCGCGCAACGCCGTGCGCATGGCGGCGCTGATGCGGCAGCGCGTGATCTACGTTTTCACGCATGACTCGATCGGACTCGGCGAGGATGGTCCGACGCACCAGGCCGTCGAGCACGCCGCCAGCCTGCGACTGATTCCGCATCTGGATGTGTGGCGGCCGGCCGACACGGTCGAAACGCTCGTGGCCTGGGCGGCTGCGCTCGAACGGCGCGACGGCCCGACGGCGTTGCTGCTGTCGCGACAGAATGTTCCGTTTCTCGCCGACGGACGCGATGCCGGACTGATTCGCAGGGGCGGCTATACGCTGGCGGAGGCTGCCGGCGGCGCTGCGCGCGCACGGGCCGTGCTGATTGCCACCGGATCGGAATTGCCGCTGGCCGTCGGAGCGCAGAAGGCGCTGCAGGCGGCCGGCGTGCCGGTACGGGTTGTTTCGATGCCGTCGACGACGGTCTTCGATCGGCAGGCCGCCGATTACAAGTCGAGCGTGCTGCCGGATGGCGTGCCGCGGATCGCGATCGAGGCCGGGGTGACCGATTTCTGGTGGAAGTACGTCCGTGCCGAAGGCGCCGTGGTCGGCATCGACCGCTTCGGTGAATCAGCGCCGGCCGCGGATCTTTTCAAACATTTCGGATTCACGGTCGACAATGTCGTCGCGACCGTGAACGCGGTCCTTGCGAAAGGGAAGAAGACGTGACGATCAAACTTGCCATCAACGGCTATGGCCGCATCGGCCGCAACATCCTGCGCGCCCACTACGAGGGCGGAAAGAAGCACGACATCGCGATCGTCGCGATCAATGATCTCGGCGACCCGAAGACCAATGCGCACCTGACGAAGTACGACACCGCGCACGGCACGTTTCCCGGAAGCGTCAGCGTCGACGGCGACTCGATGGTCGTCGACGGTGACCGTATCCGCGTGCTGGCCCAGCGCAATCCGGCCGAGCTGCCCTGGGGCGCACTCGGCGTCGACGTCGTGCTCGAGTGCACCGGCCTTTTTACCACCAAGGAAAAGGCCTCGGCGCACCTGAAGGGCGGAGCGCGCAAGGTGATCATCTCGGCGCCTGGTGGCAAGGACGTCGATGCGACCATCGTCTACGGCGTCAACCACGCCGTGCTGAAGGCATCCGACACGGTGATCTCGAACGCCTCGTGCACGACCAACTGCCTGGCGCCGCTCGTCAAACCGCTGCACGAGAAGATCGGTGTGGTGAACGGCCTGATGACGACCGTGCACGCGTTCACCAACGACCAGGTGCTCAACTGACGTCTATCACGAGGACTTGCGGCGTGCCCGCGCGGCGGGGCACAACATGATCCCGACCAAGACCGGCGCCGCAGCCGCGGTCGGACTGGTGATGCCGGAGCTCAACGGCAAGCTCGACGGCTACGCGATCCGCGTGCCGACGATCAACGTCTCGATCGTCGATCTTTCGTTCATCGCCGCACGCGACACGACGGTCGACGAGGTCAACGGGATCATGCGGGCGGCCGCCGCCGCAGGACCGCTCGCGGGCTTGCTCGGCTACAACGCCGATCCGCTGGTGTCGAGCGACTTCAACCACGACCCGCGCTCGTCGATCTTCGATGCGACATTGACCAAGGTCTCGGGCCGCCTCGTCAAGGTTTCGTCCTGGTACGACAACGAATGGGGCTTCTCCAACCGGATGCTCGATACGACGGTCGCGCTGATGCAGGCGAAGTGATCTGCGCAGCGTGGCCCGCTCCGGTCTGCTGAGCTGACGCATCCACAGCCCCGGCCGGCCCCTGCGGCAGATGTTGGGCGGGCCAACCGACGGTCGGCGTCCGACGGATGCCGGAAACAATCACTTACATCGGCCGCCGTAATCTGAACCAGCAGCTCGCGCGTTAGTCGAATCACGGCTACTGCGTGTTCGTGCTCCAGCGAGAGGCTTTCGCCTGCCTTTTTGGCCATCCGGAGCCGCTACTGCGATGCCACCATGCCGGGCCGATGGTCGAGCGAAGCGGCCGGTCCGACCCAGGAGTTCATCCGTGATGCGTCCTTTGCACGTTGCCTTCGCCACATCGATTGCCGCGGTGATTGTCACCTCGTGGCCGGCCAACTCGGCGCCTGCGGCCGCGGTCATGACACAGAAGCAGGCCGCGCTCAGGGGACTGACCGTCACCCGCAATGCGCGCGAGCCGCGCGTCGACAAACTGATCGTCGGGCTGAAGGAGCACCGCGGTCGCGGCCCGCGCCGAGGCGCTCAGCGCAGATCGCGTGCAATCGCTGGGACGCTCGGCCGGCATCACGCTGAAAGCGCTGCGATCCGTTGGAAGGGCGCGCGCATCTGATGCAGCTCGATCGGTCAATGACAGTCTCCGAAGCGCGCGCCGTCGCCGCCCGTCTTGCGCAGGACCCGACGGTCGAATTCGCCGAGCCCAACGTGCGCTTTCATGTGCTCGCGACTCCAAATGAGGTGCGCTACACGCAATGGCAGTGGAACCTGTTCGCGCCGACGTCGAGCTACACCGGAGCTGCCGGTGCGACCAGCGTCACCGCAACGGCAGTCGGTGGCGGCAACCTGCCGCCTGCCTGGGACTTTTCGATCGGCAAGGACGTTGTCGTCGCTGTCATCGATACCGGGATCGTCAATCACACGGACCTCAACGGTATGGCGGGGGGTGCGACCTACGTGCCGAGTGGCCGGTTCCTGCCCGGCTACGATTTCGTGTCGTCGAACAACGGATCGATGGCACCGGCGAACTTCGTCGCCAATGACGGCGACGGGCGCGATGCCGATCCCTCCGACCCCGGCGACTGGATCACGGCGCAGGAAAAGACGCTATACCCGGACGACTGCACTGGTGCGTCGGAAACCCCGCCGTATGCCGCGAGCGACAGCACCTGGCACGGCACGCACATGGCGGGCATCCTCGCGGCCACCGCGAACAATTCGGTGGGCATCGCCGGCATCGGCTGGAACGTCAAGATCGTGCCGGTGCGAGCCCTCGGCAAATGCGGCGGCGATCTCAACGACATCGCCGACGCGATCCGCTGGGCAGCCGGGCTTCCGGTGAGCGGCGTTCCGGATAATCCGAACAAGGCGAGCGTGATCAGTCTGAGCCTCGGCGGCGGCGACACCTGCAGCACCTACATGCAGAGTGCCGTCGACGCGGCGACGGCTGCCGGCGTGACAATCGTCGCCGCGGCGGGCAATGAAGGAGTCGATCGGACTGATCGCGCCGGCCAACTGCAACGGCGTGATCGCGGTCACCGCCCACACGATCAACGGCGAGAACGCCGACTACGCCAATGTCGCCAGCACCACGTCGCCGAAAGCAGAAATGCTGAGCGCGCCCGGCGGTGGTACGCCGACCACGCTGGGTGCCGGCGGACCGACCGACAACCCGAACTGGGACGGTTACTACATCTGGTCGACGGTGCTCTTCGGTCCGACGACGCCGACCAGCAGCACTTCGTCCGGACAAAGCGGCCCGGCGTACGCGGGATTCGTCGGCACAAGCGCGGCGGCGCCGCAGGTGGCCGGCGTGGCCGCGCTGATCAAAGCGATAGCTCCCAGCGCGACGCCTGTCGAGATCCGCTCTTACCTGCTCAGCACGGTCCGCGCATTTCCCGCAGGCAGTGTCTGTGCGCCGAACGGCACGTTCGTCGGCCAGTGCGGCAAGGGACTGCTCGATGCCGGCAATGCGATGGTCGCCGCTGGCGCGGTCGCTTCAACCCCACCAATCGCTTCAACCCCACCAATCGCATCGTCGTCGGGGGGCGGTGGAGGTGGCGGGGCGCTACCGACGCTACAATTGCTGCTGCTCGGCGCGCTGTGCGTCGTGCCGTCGATCCGCAAGCGCTGACGCTAGTCCGAGCACGGTCCCGCAGGCGGCACCGATCAGGTGCGCCTGCGGCACGACGGCAGCACCGAGCCAATCTGCGTACGGAAGCGCGTCTCCGGCGGGTTGTTCGAGCAGCACCTTGATCCAGCCGCCTGCGAGCAGCGCAAGCGGCAGCCACAAGGTGCGCAGCGTGCGCGGCTGCGCCTTGACGAGCCATGCCGCCGCCCCGGCGAAGAACAGGCCGTGGACGACACCCGACAGGCCGCGGTACCAGCCGATCGTCGGATACAGCAGCGCCAGACCAAAACTGATCGCAAGCGCGCACGTGCCCAGGACGATGCCCTGACGCGCGGCGCGCAGGTCCGGAGAAAAGAGGCGGGCGACGATCAGCAAGGCGACCGCGTTGATCACTGCGTGCTGCCAGTTGAGGTGTACCAGATGTCCGCTCAGCAGCCGCCAGGGTTCGGAAGCGAGCAACTCGCGTCGGTATTCCCACTGCTCTGCGTTCGCGGTCGCGACGAGCACCATGACGACGGCGGCGACGCCGACGGCAACGTGCTCTGCCGATGAAACCCTGAACACGCGCATCCGATCTCCGCAGGTGACCGCTCGTATAATGCCCAACTCGTTTTCGTTGCGCGCGCCCGTTTGCGGGCGTGCCGACGCTCTCCAGACCTCCTGACCGACTCCATGCACGTCCGCACCCTCGAGGAAGTCGTTCGCGGCGGGCAGGTCGCCGGACGACGCGTGTTCATCCGTTCGGACCTCAATGTGCCTTTCGACGATGCCGGCCGCATCAGCGACGACACCCGGATCCGGGCCTCGATCCCCGCGATTCGCATGGCGCTCGATGCGGGCGCGGCGGTCATGGTGACGTCGCATCTCGGGCGTCCGACGGAAGGGGAAATGAAGCCCGAGGAGTCGCTGCTGCCGGTCGCGCAGCGACTCGGCGAGCTGCTCGGGCGCCCGGTGCCGCTGCGCACCGGGTGGGTCGATGGTGTCGACGTCCGGCCCGGCGAGGTCGTGCTGCTCGAGAACTGCCGCGTCAACAAGGGCGAGAAGAAGAACAGCGACGAACTGGCCCGCAAGATCGCCGCATTGTGCGACGTCTATGTCAACGATGCCTTTGGTACGGCTCACCGGGCGGAAGCGACGACGCACGGTGTTGCGAAGTTCGCACCGATCGCGTGTGCCGGTCCGCTGCTGGCGGCCGAGATCGAGGCTCTCGGGCGCACGCTTGGCAATCCGAAGCGCCCGCTGGTCGCCATCGTTGCCGGGTCGAAGGTTTCGACCAAGCTCACGCTGCTCAACAATCTCGCGGTCAAGGTCGATCGGCTGATCGTCGGCGGCGGGATTGCCAACACGTTCCTGCTCGCCGAGGGATTTCCTATCGGCAGGTCGCTCGCCGAGCCCGATCTCGTGCCTGAGTGCAAGAAGGTGCTGGCGACCCTGTCCGCGAAGGGTGCGACGTTGCCATTGCCGATCGACGTGATCGTCGCTCGCGAGTTTTCGCCGACCGCTCCGGCCACGGTCCGCCGTGCCGACGACGTGCATGCGGACGAGATGATCCTCGACATCGGTCCGCAAAGCGCGCTTGCGCTGTCGCATGTGCTGCGCGACGCCGGCACCATCATCTGGAACGGTCCGATCGGGGTGTTCGAGTTCGACGAATTTTCCGAAGGCACGCGCCAGATGGCGCTGGCGATCGCCGAAGCCACCGCCAACGGTGCGTTCTCGATCGCCGGCGGCGGCGATACGCTCGCTGCGATCACGCGCTACGGAATCGCCGATCGCATCAGCTATATCTCGACCGGCGGTGGTGCCTTCCTCGAGTTTCTCGAAGGCAAGGAACTGCCGGCGATCGAGGTTCTGCGACGGCGGGCAACGGCATGACGACCGCTGAACACGGAGGCATGCTTTGAGCCGCTTCGCCGTGGCCGGCATCGACCACGTACACATCTATGTGCGCAATCGCGCCGCTGCTGCTCGCTGGTACGGCACGGTGCTCGGGCTGCGGCGCGACCGGCGCTTTGCCGCCTGGGCGCGCGAAGTTGGCGGCCCGCTGACGCTGACCGCGGCCGACGGCATCACGCACGTCGCGCTGTTCGAGGACGAACGCCGCGCGGGTCACGGCACCACGGTTGCCTTGCGAACCGACGGTGCGGGTTTCCTCGCGTTCTCGAAGCGCGCGCCGCGGCTGCCGCTTTTCGACAAGCGTCGCCGCCGGTCGGCGCCGCGCCTGCAGGATCACGATCAGTCGCTGTCGCTGTATTTCAGCGATCCCGATGGCAATCCGGTGGAGCTGACCACCTACGACGTCATCGCAGCGCGGCTCGCGCTGCGCGCCTAGTCGAACCGCGGAGCCGACATGCCACGCAGCACCAAGATCGTTGCCACGCTCGGACCCGCGTCGAGCGATCCGCTGGTGCTCGAGCGCATGCTTGCCGCGGGTGTCGACGTCGTGCGCTTCAATTTCTCGCACGGTTCGGCCGAAGACCATCTCGAGCGCGCACGACATGTACGCGAGGCGGCCGCGCGGATCGGCCGCGACATCGCGATCATGGCCGACCTGCAGGGGCCGAAGGTCAGGGTCGGGCGGTTCAAGGGTGGCCGCGTCGCGCTGCGCGCCGGTGCCCCGTTCGTGCTCGATGCCAGTGTTGAACTGGGCGACGAGCAGCGTGCCGGGCTCGACTACAAGGATCTGCCGAAAGATGTCCGCGGCGGCGATACGCTGTTGCTCAACGACGGCCTGATCGTGCTCGACGTCCATCGGGTCGAAGGCAGCGAGATTCACACCACGGTCAGGATCGGCGGTGATCTGTCGGACAACAAGGGCATCAACAAACAGGGCGGTGGCCTGTCGGCGCCGGCGCTGACCGGCAAGGATGTGCGCGACATCGAGACCGCGATGCAGTGCGGCGCCGATTACGTCGCCGTCTCGTTCGTCAAGAACCGCACCGACGTGGAGATGGCACGACAGCTCACGACGATCGCCGGCGAAAAGCATGGCGTGAAACCGCAGATCATCTCGAAGATCGAGCGCGCCGAAGCGATCCCGCTGCTGCGCGAGATCCTGGAGGCTTCCGACGGCATCATGGTCGCTCGCGGCGATCTCGCCGTCGAAGTTGGCAACGCCGCGGTTCCGGCGCTGCAGAAGCGGATGATCAAGCTCGCGCGCGCCGCCAACAAGCTGGCGATCACGGCCACCCAGATGATGGAGTCGATGATCGTCAACGCGGTGCCGACCCGCGCCGAAGTGAGCGATGTCGCCAACGCGGTGCTCGACGGGACCGACGCGGTGATGCTGTCGGCTGAGACCGCAGCCGGAAAATATCCGGTCGAAGTCGTCGAGGCGGTGGCGAGCATCGTCGAAGAGGCGGATCGCTCGGAAACGGTCGAGCTCGACATGCAGTTCATCGACCAGACTTTTACGCGCGTCGACCAGTCGATCGCGTATGGCGCGCTCTTCACCGCGTTTCCACCTGCGCTGCGCGGCGATCTGCGCGCTGACTGAATCGGGCTCGACCACGCTGTGGATGAGCCGCCACGACGTCGACGTGCCAATTTACGCGCTGACGCCGATCGCGGCGACGGCGCGGCGGCTGGCGCTCTATCGCAACGTCAGCCCGCTGCACTTCACCGCGGTCGCGGACCGCGACGCCGCGCTTGCAAGTGCCGAGCGCATGCTGCTCGACAAGGGCGTCGTCAAGCGCGGTGATCTGATCGTGATGACCGTCGGCGAGCCGATGGGGCAGGCCGGCGGAACCAACACGTTGAAGATCGTGCGCGTGGGCGAACACGCCTGAGACCGCGGGTGGAGACCTGCGGCGCGGCTCATGCGCGCCCCTACGTGTCGGCCGAAGCGGGATTCCGATCAGTCCGCGGTGCGCAGATCGCTCGCTTGGTCGCGCGTTCCACGCTCGCATAGAATCAGCGGTTAACAATCGAAGGAGGATGCAATGGCGTTGGTGTCGATGCGTCAGTTGCTGGATCACGCGGCCGAAAATGGCTACGGAGTGCCGGCGTTCAACGTCAACAACCTCGAGCAAGTGCAGGCGATCATGGAGGCGGCACACGAGGTCAATGCGCCCGTCATCATGCAGGCGTCGGCCGGCGCCCGTAAATACGCGGGCGAGACCTTCCTGAAGCACCTGATCCAGGCCGCGGTCGAGAGCTTCCCGCATCTCCCGGTGGCAATGCACCAGGACCATGGGCAATCGCCGACGGTGTGCGAAGGGGCGATCAAGCTCGGCTTCTCCAGCGTGATGATGGACGGTTCGCTGCGCGAAGACGGCAAGACGATCGCCGACTACGACTACAACTGCCAGGTGACCAAGCGAGTCGTCGACATGGCGCATGCGCATCGGCGTCAGCGTCGAGGGCGAGCTCGGATGCCTCGGATCGCTCGAGACGATGAAGGGCGACAAGGAGGACGGCCACGGCACCGAGTCGACGATGACGCGCGACCAGTTGCTGACCGATCCCGACCAGGCGGCTGACTTCGTCAAGAAGACGCAACTTGATGCCCTGGCGATCGCGATCGGTACGTCGCACGGCGCCTACAAGTTCACGCGCAAGCCGACCGGTGACATCCTCGCGATCGAGCGCATCAAGGAAATTCACCGGCGCATTCCGAACACGCACCTCGTGATGCACGGCTCCTCGAGCGTGCCGCAGAACCTGCTGGAAGAGATCCGCAAGTACGGCGGCCAGATGAAGGAGACCTATGGCGTTCCGGTCGAGGAGATCCAGGAGGCGATCAAGCACGGCGTGCGCAAGATCAACATCGATACCGACATCCGGCTGGCGATGACGGCCGCGATCCGCAAATTCCTGCACGAGAACCCGAGCCATTTTGACCCGCGCGACTACCTGAAGCCTGCACGTGCCGCCGCCAAGGCGATCTGCAAGGAGCGCTACGTTCAGTTCGGCTGTGAGGGGCAGGGCAGCAAGATTCAGCCGCTGCCGCTCACCACCGTCGCGCACAAATACCGCATCGGCGAGCTGTCGCAGCACGTCCATTGACGCCCCGCTCGAGGCGATCGCGCGGGAGGCGCGCTACTTGCCGGCACCTCCGCCGCGAAAGAACTCGACCCTAGTAGTTGTCCGGGTCGACACCTGACCGCCGCAGGTCGAGCATCGATATCTCTCCGATTGCATGAGCGAGGAGCGAACGATGACGACCACTTCACGTCGATGCCCGATCTGCAAGTCCGACACGGCCCCTGCACGGGTGGTCTCGACCAGCGGAGCTGATGCGTCCCTCGAAGTCACGGTCAAGGGCATGCCCGTCCTTGAGTGCACGCAGGGACATCGGCTGTTCGCGCTCGCGGACTTCCCGCTGCTGCTGCTCGATCACCTGCTGGAACAGGACGAGCCACGACTTCCGGTCAGTCAGGCCAAGGGCATGGTGTTCAAGCACTACAGCTGCTCGAGTTGCGGCGGTGAACTCGTCGCCCACGATGATCGCTCGCACACCTTCCACGTCGATGTCGAACTGCCCGAGCTGCCAAGGTTCGGCGTTGATCTGACGCTGCCGGTCAGCCATTGCAGCCGTTGCGGCCGCGATCAGCTGCACTCGCTGAAGGAACTGAAGAGCCACACGCCGGCCGCGCTGGCCCACGCGTTCAAGGCGGCGCAGCTGGCAGCAGCTTAGGATCTGACGATCACGCGCATTGCGCCTGTTGCGCGGCGGCGCGCTCTGCTCGACGCGGTCGCTTTGTCGATGCACGCGATGCGCAGGCCGCGTACGTGTGCGGCGAAGCAGTGCTACATGCTTCCGCGCAACCCCAGCCGATCGATCGTGCCCCGCTCGACGTCGTAGGTCTGACGCGCGAACTTGGCGTATTCGTCGGCGTTCATGTAGATCACGGGCTGGTCGTAGCGCTCGAGCAGGCCGAGGACCTTCGGGTCGTCGAGTGACTTCTTGAACGCGTCGTGCAGCATTTTCACTGTCGCGGGGTCCATGCCGGCGGGCCCGGCGATACCGAACGGCGAGTCCGACACCGTGTCATAGCCGAGTTCATTCAGAGTCGGCACGTCGGGCCAGCGCCGGGTCCGCTTCGATCCGAACGTGGCGAGCAATCGCAGCTTGCCGGCCTCGACCTGCGGAGCCCAGCCGGTCGAGTCGCTGACCGACATCAGGTGCCCGCCGAGGATCGCGGCCATCAGCTCCGCGCTGCCCTTGTACGGTACGTGCGTCAACTGGATCCCGGCCTTCTGCGCGAATTCCTCCATCGCCAGGTGCGGCGTGGTCCCGGTGCCGGTTGAGCCGTAGTCGATCTTGCCCGGGTTCTTCTTCGCGTCGTCGACGTAGTCCTTCAGCGTCTTCCACGGCGCGCCCGCCGGGACCACGAGGCCGAAGGTGTAGCCGGTCAGGTTGATGACGTAGGTGAAGTCCTTCAGCGGATCGAGCTGCGGCGTCTTCTGCATGTGCGGTATGCGGAACACGCCGAGCGGGATCTGCGACAGCGTGTAGCCGTCGGGTCGCGCGGACTTCAGTGCAAGTGGCGCGAGCGTGCCGCCGGCCCCTGGCTTGTTCTCGACGACGACCGACTGCTTCAGCTCGCGCGCCGCGACCTCGGCGAAAGCGCGCGCATCACCTGGTCGGTCGGGCCGCCTGCAGGAAAGGCGCAGTACAGCGTGATCGGACGCGACGGAAACGCCTGCGCGCGCGGCGCGCGATAAGGCAGCACGAGTGCAGCGCTGCCTGCCAACACCACGGTGCGGCGGTCCATCGTTGTCTCCCGGAGTTGTTATGCGGCCGAGTATAGGTATCCGGGCCGCGCCGGACTACACCTTCCGACGGATCAGCACCAGGCGGGCCGTCGCCTCGACGAGCCCTGCGCGCTCATGCCAGGCCTTCAGTCGGACCGTGCTGCCGGCCTTGCCTTGCACGACCCAGTCAACATGGACGCGATCGGCCGTGACGTTCTTCGTCGGCCAGAACGAGATGCCGGTGTGCAGGTAGGCCCAGCCCTCGAGTTCGCCGAGTTCTTCGCGCGCTTTGCCGGAGAGCAGCCGGGCTCCGTCGGGCAAGCTCGATCTCGGCCAGCACGCCGCGCAGCAGGTTGCGCTTGGTCGCCATCTTGCTGACGTAGCTCGGCAGCCAGCCGGTGTTCTGCACGATCAGCCGGACGCGCCAGGTGTCGTTGCCGGCGGGCGTGACCTCCACCTCGCGCACTTCGAGCTTCGGCGAGATCAGCGTCTGCCACAGCAGCCACTTCGGGAAACGGGCGATCTCCTTTTCGCGCAGCGCAGGGGGCGGGTTCGTGAAGATCGCCATGCGGTTCCAGCCGCCGATCTCGACTTTCCCCAGTTGCGGATGGTCGAACGGCTTCCATGCGACATGGCCTTCGCCCGGCGCGATTTGCTGCGCCCAGTCGTAGACCTTGAGATCGTCCTCGATCGGATGGTCGCGGAACCAGTGGATCCATTCCTTGCTGTCGATGCCGGCTTCCTTCTTCGGGTTCCAGATCTCGATCGTCCAGATGTACATGCCGAGGTGTTCGTAGATCCAGTCGAACGCGCCACTGATGAACTCGCCCGGGTAGTACTGGAACTCGTGCCAGATCGAGATCGCCGGATAGCCGGTCAACTCCTCGCCTTTCTTGCCGACAGCCTGGTAGGTCCACAGGTCCTCGGCCGGCAGCTTGTCGTCGGGCGCGTGACCGAAGGGGCGCAGCAGCACGCCCGAGAAAGTGTGGATGCTGGTGCCGCCGCAGATGTTCGGGTGCGTGACGAAAAACTCGACCACCGCGCGCACCTCGGGCTCGGACGTCGGGTAGGGGCCCGCGCCGAGTTGCTCGAACTCCTGCCGCCAGCTCGACGGGAAGTTGCGGTTCAGATCCAGTCCCTGCGCATTGCCGGTGACGCCGGCGATGCCGATCGAGCTGCCGTCGTAGTTCTCGATCCGGCCCTCGGGGAACAGCCGGTAGTACTCGCCACCCGGCGCATCCATCGGGTCGCGCCGCACCAGCAACTGCGGCTGCTGTGGATGCTTCTTCCACGCGCCATTGGGGTCGGCGACTCGTATCTGCAGGATGCGGCCGTCACCATCCATGTCTTCGGCGATCAGGCCTTCGACCGGCTCCTCGTCGTACGGGTAGCGCCGTGTCGACGAGCGCACGTACTTCGGCCGGTCGGCCATCGCCCATTCGGCGCCGTCGGGATTGATGCGCGGGCAGACGTAGATCGTCCGCGTGTCGAGTGCGCGCCTGATCTCGGCGTCCGCATCCTTGCCCTTCATCAGCCAGTCGACGAAGTACAAACACGCACTCGACGCAGAAAGTTCCACCGAGTGGATGTTGCCGTCGACCCAGTACGCCGGCTTGTCGGACGCAGCGCCGGTGGCCGTGTTGGTGACCGTCAGCAGCGGGATCGCGCGCCCTTCGTGGCTCGTGCCGATGGTTTCCAGCGCCACGTATTGCGGATTCTCGGCCACGAAAGCGCGCAGCAGCGCCATCAGGTCGTCATAGCGATAGAAGCGTGAGTAGTCGATAACAGGCATGGTGGCGACAGGGGTCAAAAGCGTGCGCGATGATACGCGGCCGTTGCATCGGGCTATGCGTCTGCGACGTATCATCCGCGCCGATGAGCATGAACAAACCACCGCTCGGCGCGCCCGAGGCGACTGACAGCCGCACGTTGAAGGGGCGGCGCGGGCTGCGGCGCATGTTGAATGCGACGGGCTATTCGCTCGATGGCCTGCGCGCCGCATGGGCCCACGAGGACGCGTTTCGCCAGGAGGTGATGCTTGCGGCGCTGTTGGTTCCGATCGCGGTGCTGCTGCCGGTCGCGCTGGTGGAAAAGATCCTGCTGATCGGCGTCGTGGTGCTGGTGCTGATCGTCGAGCTGCTGAACACCGGTATCGAGGCCGCGGTCGACCGCGACAGTTTCGAGATCAATCCGCTCGGCAAGCGCGCGAAGGACTTCGGCAGCGCCGCGGTCATGTTCTCGTTGCTGCTGGCCGGTGGCACCTGGATCGCGATCATCGGTGCGCGCTTCCTGTGAGTCGCTGCGCGCGCACTTTTGTGGGGGCCTTAAACTTGCAGGCCGGAGGAAGGCCGATCGATGAGTGCCGGTCTGTTCAATTCGAGCATTGCCTCATTGCCGCTGGTGTACCGCGGCAAGGTCCGCGACAGCTACGCGCTCGGCGACGACAAGCTGCTGCTGGTCACCACCGACCGACTGTCGGCCTTCGACGTCGTGATGACCGAGCCGATCCCCGACAAGGGGCGGGTGCTCAACGCGATGTCGAATTTCTGGTTCGAGAAGCTCGCGCCACGTCGTCGCCGAACCACCTGACCGGCATCGATCCGGAAAGCGTCGTGACCGCCGACGAGCGCGAGCAGGTGCGCGGCCGCGCCGTGGTCGCGCTGCGCCTGACGCCGGTACCCGTCGAAGCGGTCGTGCGCGGCTACCTGATCGGTTCCGGCTGGAAGGACTATCAGCGACCGGCGCGGTCTGCGGCATCGAGCTGCCGCGCCGGCCTGCAGATGGCGAGCCGGCTGCCCGAGCCGATCTTCACGCCGGCGACCAAGGCCGAGCGCGGCGCGCACGACGAGAACATCACCTTCGATCAGGCCAAGGCGGTGATCGGCGCGGAGCTGGCGAACAAGGTGCGCGACGGTGTCGCTCGCGCTCTACCCGAGCGCGGCCGAATACGCGCTGACGCGCGGCATCATCATCGCCGACACCAAGTTCGAGTTCGGCATCGACGGCGATGGCAAGCTGCGCCTGATCGACGAGGTGCTGACGGCGGACTCCTCGCGCTTCTGGCCGGCCGACGAGTACCGGGTGGGCATCATCGCCGCCGTCGTTCGACAAGCAGTTCGTGCGCGACTGGCTCGAGACGCAGCACTGGAACAAGAAGCGCCGCCGCCGCCCGACCTGCCCGCGGACATCGTCGCCGGCACCGCGGCGAAGTACCGCGACGCGCTGCTGCGGCTGACCGGAAAGACGCTCGCTTGAGTCACTACAATCGCGCCTTTGCCGCCGCTGCGGCCGAAGGCGGTCCGCGCCGCTGACAGCCATGAACGCACCTTCGCAGAGCGCGCCGCTGGTCGGCGTCGTGATGGGTTCCAACTCCGACTGGGACGTGATGCAGCACGCGTGCGACGTGCTGAAGGAATTCGGCGTGCGCTACGAGGCGCGCGTGGTGTCGGCGCATCGCACGCCGGACGACATGTTCGCCTACGCCGACGAGGCCGCGCGCCGCGCGGCCTGCGCGCCATCATCGCCGGCGCCGGCGGCGCGGCGCACCTGCCGGGCATGATCGCGTCGAAGACCGTGATCCCGGTGCTCGGGCGTGCCGATGCCGTCGAAGTATCTGCGCGGCGAGGATTCGCTGCTGTCGATCGTGCAGATGCCGCGCGGCGTTCCGGTCGCCACCTTCGCGATCGGCGAGGCGGGCGCAGCCAATGCCGCGCTGTTCGCGGTCGCGATGCTGGCGACCGAGGATTCCGGGCTGGCGATGAAGCTGGCCCAGTACCGCGCGACCCAGACCGAGAAGGCGCGCAACATGACGCTGCCGCTTTAGCGACCTGCGCGCGGCAGCGCGCCCTGCAACCGTGACTTCTTCGACGTCGACTGCTGCACCGATCGCGCCGGGCGCCTGGCTCGGTCTGCTCGGCGGCGGCCAGCTCGGCCGCATGTTCTGCATGGCTGCGCAGTCGCTCGGCTACAAGGTCTGCGTGCTCGACCCGGGTCACGACAGCCCGGCCGGCGCGGTCGCCGACGATCATCTGCGCGCCGACTATCTGGACCAGCGTGCGCTGACGAACTGGCACGGCGCTGCCGCGCGGCGACGACCGAGTTCGAGAACGTGCCCGCGGCGGCGCTGGAGTTCCTGGCGCAGCGCTGCAGCGTCAGCCCCGAAGCGACCAGCGTCGCGATCGCGCAGGACCGCATCGCCGAGAAGCGCTTTCTCGCCGCGAGCGGTGTCGAGGTCGCGCCGCACGCGGTGATCGGAACCGCGGCCGATTTCGATCGGGCCGACGCGTCGCTGCTGCCCGGCATCCTGAAGTCGGCACGACTGGGCTACGACGGCAAGGGGCAGGCGCGCGTCGGCAGCGTCGACGAGGCCCGTGCCGCGTTCGCGTCGATGGGCGCTGTGCCCTGCGTGCTCGAACGTCGCATGAAACTCGACCTCGAACTGTCGGTTGTCGTTGCGCGCACTCGCGATGGTGCGGTGCTGACCTTTCCGGTGGCCGAGAACGAGCACCGCGGCGGCATCCTTGCGGTGTCGATCGTCCCTGCACGCATCGACAGCGATCTTGCGCAGCGGGCGCAGCAGGCCGCGGTCGACATCGCGACGGCGATGCACTACGTCGGCGTGCTGTGCGTCGAATTCTTCGTCGTCGGCGGGCGTCTGCTCGCAAACGAGATCGCTCCGCGGCCGCACAACAGCGGGCACTACACGATCGACGCTTGCGTCAGCAGCCAGTTCGACCAGCAGGCGCGCGTGCTCGCGGGCCAGCCGCTCGGAGACACGGTACTCATGGCCCCGGCGGTCATGCTGAACGTGCTTGGCGACGTCTGGTTCGCAGATGGAAAGCTGCGCGAACCGCCATGGCACGAAGTGCTCGCAGTGCCGGGTGCGAAGCTGCACCTGTACGGCAAGAGCGAGGCGCGGCGCGGCCGCAAGATGGGGCACGTCACCTGCATCGCGGCCACGCTGCAGGAAGCGCTTCTGCGCGCTCGCCATGTGGCCGGCGTGCTGGGCATTGCGCTGCCGGGCTGAACTGCATGCAGCCGCCACCGCTCGACTGGGACGCGATCTCTCGCGCGGCGGACGTCTTGCGTCGCGGCGGGCTCGTCGCAATGCCAACCGAAACCGTCTACGGACTCGCGGCCGACGCCAGCAATGCAGATGCGGTGCGCGCGGTTTTCTCGGCCAAAGGACGTCCGGCAGATCATCCGGTGATCGTGCACGTCGCCGATGCAGGCGCGATCGACGACTGGGCCGCCGAGGTGCCGACCGCCGCGCACGAACTCACCGCCGCGTTCTGGCCGGGGCCGCTGACGCTCGTGCTGAAGCGCGATGTACGGGTCTCTGATCTCATCACTGGCGGTCAGGACACCGTCGGGCTGCGTTCGCCGGCGCATCCGTGGGCTCGCGCGCTACTGCAGCGTTTTGGCGGTGCGCTTGCGGCGCCGAGCGCAAACCGTTTCGGCCGCATCAGCCCGACGACGGCGCAGCACGTTGTCGATGAACTCGGCCTGAAGCCTGCCGGCGCCGTCGACATGGTGCTCGACGGCGGGCCGTGTCCGGTCGGTATCGAGTCGACGATCGTCGACCTCTCGGGACCGCAGCCGCTGCTGCTGCGACCGGGCGCCATCACGCGCGAGCAACTGCAGGCGGTGCTGAAGGTCCCGGTCGCAGCAGCGCATGGCGACGCTCCACGCGCGCCCGGACGCCTCGAGAAGCACTACGCACCGCGCACTCCACTGGAGGTCGTGCCGGCAGCGGCGATCGCGCAGCGCGTCGCTTCGCTGCGGCCGTCAACGGTCGCAGTGCTGGCGCCAGCCTGGGCTGTGCCCACCGAGCCGAACCTCGTGCTGCACCTGGTGGCCGCGGAAGGTCCGACCGACTATGCGCGCCGGCTGTACGAAGAACTGCGGCGTCTCGATGCGAGCGGCGCTCAGCGGCTCATCGTCGCCGCGCCACCCGTCGAGCCCGAATGGGAAGCGGTCATGGACCGTCTGCAGCGGGCCTCGGCGGGCAGCGCCAGCATGAGCGCGCCGCTGTGCGGCGTATGATCGCTTCGCCGCTCGGAGGAGACGAGCGCGCCAGTGCGATCCAACTAGGGGGTGATCAAGATGCGCGACTTCAGCCGCAACGCGGCACGCTATTTCGCGGCCGCGGCCGCGACGCTGTTCCTGATTTCGTGCGGCGGCAGTGACGACACGCCGGCGCCGCCGCCGTTCGCTCAGACGGTAGTTGTCCTTGGCGCAAGCGGAGCAGACATTGGCAATCGCTGCGGTTCTGCGGCGGATCCGCTTTGCTTCCCGGTGCCTCCCTACGCGGGCCCGAGCATTGCAGCCAACGGAAAACTCTATCCGCAACTCGTTGCCGCAGCCTATGGCGCTCCGCTTGTCGCTTCGTCGGCGGGCGGCACGGACTTCGCGATCGGCGGTGCCACGACCGGCGTGATTCCGACGGACACTGTCCCCCAGAAGCTTCCGAACATGCAGTTGCAGCTCGAACAGTATTTGCAACGGAGCGGCTTTCTTGTCAATCCGCAGACACCTGGTCATCCTCGACGGGACGACTTTCGGGAACAACATTCGGCGGGTTCTGGAACTGCTAGCGGCCAATCCGGCGGCGGCGGCAACTCTGCCGACGGCGGCAGTAACGCAAGCGGCGACCGATATAGGCGCAATCCTTAATCGGCTGTATGCGGCAGGAGCGAGAAACATTCTTCTAGCGAACGCAACGAACTTGGGTCTTCACCCGGCGATTGCAGCGCTCGGGCCAAATGCGATCGCTCTCGCTACCGGTATGTCGTCCGGATTCAACGGTGCGTTGGCGGCGCAAGTCATTCCAGGGGTAAGAGCTAGTTTCGCCGGGACTGAATATCTACCTCGTCGATTTTGGCGCGCTGTCGAATGAGATCAAGACTAGCCCGGGAAATTTCGGCATCACCAACACGACGGCCCCCTGCTATCCGTTCTTCTCGGCGCCTACCGCGCCTGTTTGCGCGACTCCTGACTCCTACATGTTCTGGGATGAACTGCATCCTTCCGCAGCGGTCCACTCATTTGGAGCGCAGCGCGCAATCGTGGCGATCGGCGTCCACTGACATTGCGGGTATCGATGAGCAAAGGCGGCGCCTGCGGGCGCCGTTTTCATTTTCAGGCGAGACTCGCCGCTTCGTCGTAGAGTTGCGCGATGGCCGCCGCGACTGCCGCGGGCTGGTCGCGCTGCGGTGCGTGGCCGCAGTCGGCCAGCTTCAGCAGTCGACAGGGTGAGCGCAGACCCGCCGCGATGCGGTCGAGCTGCGCCATCGTGCCGTACTGATCGTCGACACCCTGGATTGCCAGGACCGGACAACGGATCTTCGGCAACTCCGCCTCGATGTTCCAGTGACGGAAGGCCGGATCGAGCCAGCCGTCGTTCCACCCGAAGAACGCGCCGTCGGGATCGTCGTGCAGTCGCGCGAGCGACGTCTTGAGCTTGCCGCCCTGCCAGGCCTCGCGTGCGGCGCGAATGCCTTCGACCGTCACCTCCTCGACGAACACGTGCGGCGCCATGACCGCGATCGCACGCGGCTCGTGACGCGCTGCGTACAGCAGCGCGATCGAGCCGCCGTCGCTGTGGCCGACGAGCACCGGTGCGGCAATCGACAGGTCGTCGAGCAGCGCCGGCAGCACCGTCCATGCCTCGCGATGCAGGTAGTCGGTCGCGCGCGACCGTCCGAGCGGCGTCGATCGACCATAGCCGCGGCGCGAATAGACGAGCCCCGGTGCGCCGAGCAGATCGCACAGCGTGCGCGGGAAATCGCGCCAGCCGGCCACGGACCCGAGTCCCTCGTGCAGGAACACGAGGCACGGCCGAGCACGCTCCGGGCGGATGCGCAGGATTTCGAGCCGCTCTCCGGCGACCTCCGCCCAGGCGATCGACATGCCGGCGCGGTCAGGTCGCGGCCGGCCCCGGAGTTTGCAGGCGAGATCCGAAGCTGCGGGCCTTGAAGCGCCAGCATGATCTTGAGGATGCCGTTGACAATCGCCCACGATGCGATGGCCCAGACGAGGCCGAGCACACCGGCGGCAGGCTGCGCCACCAGCAGCACGCCGAACAGCACCGACAGCCCGCCCAGCAGCCATAGCAGCCATTCCCGTTCAATCTGCTCGCGCAGCTTGAAGCCTGCCCAGATCATCAGCACGCCGGCCGCGATCGCGTAGGCGGAGATCAGCAGCAGCAGCGCGCCGGCGGCGGTGGTGGGCGAGAGCAGACCGATACCGCCGGCGACGATACCGAGCACCCCGACGAGCATCCACAACCACCAGTGACTCGCACTGCCCCGGTTTTTGAACGCGCCGACCAACATCGCAACCCCGTCGACAAGGACCGAGGCCGCGAAGAACAGTGCCAGCACCAGCAGTGTCAGCCCGGGCCAGGCGAACGCCAGCACGCCGAAGATCACCGACGCCACGCCGCCGATCAGCAGAGCCCACCACGTCCGTTTGAGTAGTGCTTCCATATGTTCCTCCGTTCCGCGATCGCGACCTGGGTCCGCCGCAAACAACGAGCCTAGCAATACCGCTGGCTGCCTGCCAACGCGGCCCGGCGGCGGCGCTATTGCACGGCCACCGCGAGCTTGCCGCGGACGCTGCCGCCGCGCGACTCGGCCAATGCAGCGACCGCGTCGTCGAAGCGCAGGCAGCGCGTCAGTGGCATCGACACACGTCCTTCGGTGATCAGTGCGAACAGTTGTTCGAGCTGGGCCGCATTCGGCTCGAGACGCAGCGTCCTGCGCCGGATGCGGCGGAACGGATTCAGCAGCGGGTCGGTGAGCACGCCGGGAAACGACGGCAGCGTGACCGCCACGGTGCCGCCGTGCGGCAAGAGCACTGGCCACGCCCGCGGGTCGAGCCGCGCCGCACAGTCGATGATTGCGTCGAACGGTCCCGGCCACGATGCGGCCGGGTTCGCATAGTCGACCTGCGCGTCGGGCTGCAGTTGGCGCAGGTACGACTGGCTGCGTGCGCTGCCGGTGACAACGACGAAGGCGCCCCGATCGCGCAAGATGGGCACCACGAAGCTGCCGACGCCTCCAGCGGCGCCATGCACCAGCACGCGCTGGTCCTGCTTCGCCTCGATCATGTCGGCAAGCCGCAGTGCCGAGAGTCCCGCGACCGGGGTCACGGCGGCCTGCTCCAGCGCGATACCGTCGGGCACGCGCACACACTGGGCAGCAGGTACTGCGACCTGCTCGGCGAGCGCCCGCGGTGGCTCGTTAAATGGATTGAGCCAGCAGGCGACGCGCTGGCCCGGCCGAAAGCGCTCAACCTTGGTGCCGACGGTCGCGATCTCGCCGGCGAACTCTGAGGCTACGCCGCAGGGTGGGCGGCTCTTCGCCAGCCACCTGAACTGTCCCTCGACCAGCTTCCAGTCGAGCGGGTTGATGCCGACAAATTCGGCGCGCACCAGCACATCGTGCGCGCCCGGCTGCGGCACCGGGATGTCCTCGAGGCGCAGGGCGCTATCGATGGGACCGAAAGCCGCATAGCGCCAGGCGCGCATCGACCGGCGCGCGGCGCTCAGAAGAAAGCCTGGATGCCGGTCTGCGCGCGACCGAGGATCAGCGCATGGATGTCGTGCGTACCTTCGTACGTATTGACGACTTCGAGGTTCAGCATATGGCGCACGACTCCGAATTCGTCGCTGATGCCGTTGCCGCCGAGCATGTCACGCGCGACGCGCGAGATATCGAGCGCCTTGCCGCACGAATTGCGCTTCATGATGCTGGTGATCTCGACGGCCGCAGTGCCTTCGTCCTTCATCCGGCCAAGGCGCAGACAGCCCTGCAGCGCCAGTGCAATCTCGGTCTGCATGTCGGCGAGCTTCTTCTGCACCAGCTGGTTGGCAGCGAGCGGCCGGTCGAATTGCTTGCGATCCATCACATATTGCCGTGCCGTGTGCCAGCAGGACTCTGCTGCGCCGAGCGCACCCCAGGCGATGCCGTAGCGGGCGGCGTTCAGGCAGGCGAACGGGCCTTTCAATCCTTGCACGTTCGGCAGCTCATGGTCGGCCGGAACGAACACATCGTCCATCACGACCTCGCCGGTGATCGAGGCGCGCAGCCCCATTTTTCCGTGGATTGGCGGTGTCGTCAGTCCCTTCATGCCTTTCTCGAGGACGTAACCGCGGATCACGCCACCATCGTCCTTGGCCCAGACGACGAACACGTCGGCAATTGGCGAGTTGCTGATCCACATCTTCGAGCCCGTCAGCGCGAAGCCGCCATCGACCCGTCGTGCGCGGGTTGTCATGCCGCCGGGATCGGAGCCGTGGTTCGGCTCGGTCAGGCCGAAGCAACCGATCCACTCGCCGCGCGCAAGCTTCGGCAGGTACTTACGCCGCTGGGATTCCGAGCCGAACTCGTAGATCGGCAGCATCACCAGCGAGCTCTGCACGCTCATCATCGAGCGGTATCCCGAGTCGACTCGTTCGATCTCGCGCGCGATCAATCCGTAGCAGACATAGTTGAGCCCGGCGCCGCCGTACTCGGCCGGCAACGTGCTGCCGAGCAGGCCCATTGCGCCCATCTCGCGGAATATCGACGGGTCGCTCTTCTCGTGGCGGAAAGCCTCGAGGATGCGCGGGCGCGAGCTTGTCCTGCGCGTATGCGCGAGCGGCGTCGCGCACCATGCGCTCATCCGCCGTCAGCTGCTGCTCGAGCAGCAGCGGGTCGTCCCACTGGAAAGACGCCTTCGCCGTGCGCGAGCGTTCGGGTGCATTCATCGGAAGGTCCTTTCCGGCCGGAGCGAAATTCTAGTCGCCGCGCACGCGCCCTGCGCGCAATGTCAGTCGGCCCGTGTCGCGCTGCAAGGCCCGGGCTGCCGGCAGCGAGATCAGAGATCGGTCCGGACCTTCCAAAGCTCGGGAAAGAGCACGACATCCAGCATGCGCCGCAGGTAGGCAACACCCGCGGTGCCACCCGTACCCGGCTTGAACCCAATGATGCGTTCCACCGTCGTCACGTGACGGAAGCGCCAGAGCCGGAAGGCGTCCTCGAGGTCGACCAGCTCCTCTGCGAGCTCGTAAAGGTCCCAGTATTGCTGCGGCGAGCGATATACCGCGAGCCAGGCCGCTTCGACCGAAGGATCGGAGTCGTGGCGCCCAGTCAGGTCGCGTCCGAGCACCGCTGCGTTCAGCACAAAGCCGCGCCGCGCCAGTAGCCGGATCGCTTCATCGTAGAGCGATGGCTCGCCGAACGCCTGCTCGAGGCGTGCTCTCAAGTCCGGGCGCTCATCATGCGGCTGCAGCATCGCGGCGTTCTTGTTGCCGAGCAGGAATTCGATCTCGCGGTACTGCCACGACTGGAAACCCGAACTCGACCCCAGGTGCGGTCGGATCGCGCTGTACTCGCTCGGCGTCATCGTCGCCAGCACGTCCCATGCGTGCACCAACTGCTCGAGGATGCGCGACACGCGCGCCAGCATCTTGAACGCCGGCGGCAGGTCGGAGGCCGCGATGGCAGCGCGGGCGCTGCGCAGCTCGTGCAGCGCGAGCTTCATCCAGAGTTCACTGGTCTGGTGCTGAATGATGAACAGCAGCTCGTTCGGATCCGACGAGCGCGGGCGTTGCGCATTAAGGATCGTGTCGAGCGCCAGATAGTCGCCGTAGCGCATCGGATCGCCGGAGGGGCCGCTCATGTCACCGCAGCCTTTAGACGGTAGCGCTCGGCGCGCCAGACGCCGCTGCTCAGGACCTCGGCGAGTGTCGTCGCCGCCGTCTCGACATCGACATGGCGCAGGTACAGCGGCGCGAAGCCGAATCGCAGGACGTCGGGCTCGCGGAAGTCGCCGATCACGCCGCGCTCGATCAGCGCCTGCGTCACCGCATAGGCCTGCAGGGTGCGAGTAGCAGACCTGGCTGCCGCGTCGTTCGGCGTCGCGAGGCGACAGCAGTTCGACGCCGTCGCAGAGTGCGTCGACCCGCGCGATGAATCGGTCCGTCAGGGCCATCGACTTTGTTCGCAGCGCCGGCATGCCGGCTGCCAGCACGGTGTCGACGCCGACCTCGAGCGCCGCCAGCGCGATGATCGACGGCGTGCCGACCGTGAAACGGTCGATCGACGCGGCCGGGCTGAACTCCGTGACGAACTCGAACGGCGTGCGGTGTCCGAACCAGCCGGCGAGCGGCTGCGCGAAGCGCTCGGCGCTCAGCGCCGCGAGATGACGTTCGGCGGCATAGACGAACGCCGGCGCGCCGGGACCGCCGTTCAGGTACTTGTAGCCGCATCCGACTGCGAAGTCGGCCTGCGCCGACGTCAGGTCGACCGGCACGGCGCCTGCCGAATGCGAAAGGTCCCAGACCACGAGCGCGCCCGCGTCGTGTGCGCGGCGTGTCAGCGACGCGAGATCATGCATCGCGCCGGTCTTGAAGTTCACGTGCGTCAGGTAGACGACGGCGACATGATCGTCGATCGCCGCGTCAAGGTCCGACGCCTCGACCAGCTTCAGCACGTGGCGGGAACCGAGCCAGTGGGCGACGCCCTGCGCCACGTAGAGGTCGGTCGGAAAGTTGCCGCTTTCCGACAGGATGACGTGACGTCCCGCGGTCGAAACCTGCGGTCGCGCCGCCTGCAGTTGAAGTGCGGCCGCGAGCACCTTGAAGAGATTGATCGAAGTCGAATCCGCGCACACGACCTCGTGCGCAGCGGCGCCGATCAATCGCGCAACCTTCGCGCCGATCCGGCGCGGCAGGTCAACCCAGTGCGCGCTGTTCCACGAGCGGATCAGGCCTTCACCCCATTCGCGTTCAACCACCTCCTGCACCCGCACCGCTGTGGCACGCGGCAGCGCCCCGAGCGAGTTGCCGTCCAGGTAGACGACGCCTTCGGGCAGCGCAAATGCCTGGCGATGAAGCGCGAGCGGATCGGCCGCGTCGGCGGCCTGCGCGCTGGTCAGGTCCGCACTCATGCCAGTTCTCGCAGCACGGCGCGCACCGGGCTCGCATCACACCCGACGATCTTCAGCGGCAGTGCAATCAGCTCGTAGTCGCCGGCGGGCACGTCGTCGAGCACGATGCCTTCGAGAATCGCCATGCCGTGTGCCCGGATGCGCTGGTGACTGTCGAGCGACTTGCTCGCGGCCGGGTCGAGCGACGGCGTGTCGATGCCGATCAGGCGTACGCCGTGCGCGGCCAGTAGATCGACAGTGTCCGGCGCCAGCGCGGTGAAGGCGGGGTCCCAGGTCTTGACGGCGGCGCGCTCGCACGTGCGCAGCAGCAAACGCGAGCGGCGTACCGGCCAGCCACGACGCCAGGTGCCTGGGAGCGACGAGTGGTCCGACACCGATCGCATGCACGACGCGACATGGACCGAGATATAACTCGAGCGGCACGTCGGCGATCGCGGCGCCGGCGGCGTCGTAATGCAGCGGCGCGTCGGTATGCGCGCCGGTATGCGGCGACAGCGTCAGCTCTGAAACATTGACTGGGCAGTCGCCGGCGAGCGTCCAGGTCCAGCGCAATGCGAATTCGGTATCGCCCGGGAAGACCGGGCAGCCCGGACCGATGCTCGGAGAGATGTCCCACAGGCGAGGCATGACGCGATTCTAGTGGCGCGTCACGCCGGTGCCGGTGGATTTCTACGTCGTGCTGCGTGTGCCCGTGGACTGCGGCAACTTGAGCCACCCGCTCGCAAGTGCGGTGCCGGCGAGGATGATCGCGCAGCCGGCCAGCATCGTCGCGGACACCGTTTCGCCGAGGAACAGGCCGCCCCAAAGCATCGCGAAGGCCGGGATCAGGAACGTCACCGTGATCGGCAGTCGCTGGCCCGACCCGTGCGATCAGCCTGAAGTACAGGATGTAGGCGATCCCGGTGCAGAGCACGCCGAGTGCGATCGCGGCACTCCAGTCGCGCAGGCCGGGCGCGACGTCGGGCCACGAGGCGATCGCAAACGGCAGCAGCAGCGCCGCGGCCGCGGTCTGGCTGCCGGCGGCGACGGCGAGCGGCCGCACATCGCCGAGGTAGCGCTTTGCCACGTTCGCCGCGAGGCCGTAGCTGACCGTCGCCACAAGCGCGGCTGCCACCGCCCAATGACTGGCGCCGCCGCCAAAGCCGACTCGCGCGCCGGTCAGCCACAACACGCCGGCGAAGCCGATCGCCATGCCGACCCACTGCAGCGCCGTCAGTCGTTCGCGCAGCCAGAACCAGGCCACCAATGCAGTAAACAGCGGCGCAGTCGCGTTCAGGATCGCCGCCAGTCCCGCGGTGATCGACAGCACGGCCCAGGCGAAAAGAGCGAACGGAATCGCGGTGTTCACCGCGCCGAGCAGCACGAAACGCAACGGCCGCACACGGAGTGCAGAAAGGTCGCCGCGCAGCGCGAGCAATGGCAACAGCATCAGCGCAGCCACCGCGACGCGCAGTTCTGCAATCGCCAGCGCACCGAATGCAGGCACGGCCATGCGCGTGAACAGAAAGCTCGCACCCCAGAGCGCGGCGAGCAGCACCAGGTCGAAAATATCGCGTCGTTTCATGGCCGCATTTTCGCGGCTGCCGGCGACTCGTCCACTCCGCTTCTTGCGGTCATAACCGCGATTTGGTGAACGCAGGCCGCGGGTGGGTCACGCGCGCTGTTCAGCGCCATGGTGTGCGCAGAGCCGGTGGCAGTGGCGCCTCGACTGCGCTGGCGAAATATCTGCCGTCGTGGAACACCAGGGGACTGCCGCCGGGCGCCGTGAACTCCTCGACCTCGCCGACGAGAATCACGTGATCGCCTTCCGAATGGCGGCTGCGGTTGCGTACCACGAGCGTCGCCACGCAGCCGTGGAGCACCGGCAGCCCGCTGACCTCGTGCCAGTCGGACGCGGCGAAGCGGTCGCCGCCGCGGGTGGCAAAGCGTTTGGCGACCTTGAGCTGGTCACCGGCGAGCATGTTCACCGCGTAATGCGTGCAGCGCCGAAAGGCCGCGAGTGAACCCGATTTCAACGCCAGACACCACAGCACCAGCGGCGGGTCGAGCGAAACGGAGTTGAACGAATTGACGGTGAGCCCGATCGGCTTGCCGTGCGCATCGCGGGTCGTGACAACGGTCACTCCAGTCGCGAACTGCGCGAGCGCGCGCCGATAGTCGGACGCGTGGTAGGCCTGCATGCGGCGATTCTACGTGTCACCTCTGCGCGGTCGACCGCCGCTATGATCGCCCTTCGGCCGGGGACCGGCCGTCGCACCGGGCAACCGGCATCTTTATCTTGGCGGAGGCATCGATGAAGGCATTGCGGGGACTTCTGGCCGTCGTTCTGACCAGCCTGCTGGCGGGCTGCGGTTACAACGCCATCCAGCAGAAGGACGAGGCGGTCAAGTCCGCATGGGCCGAAGTGCTGAGTCAGTACCAGCGGCGCGCGGACCTGATCCCGAACATCGTCAATACCGTGAAGGGCGAGGCGAACTTCGAGCAGACGACGCTGCAGAACGTGGTCGAGGCACGCGCGAAGGCAACGTCGATCCAGGCGACGCCGGAGCTGGTCAACGATCCCGAGGCCTTCAGGAAATTCACGCAGGCGCAGGGCGAAGTGACTTCGGCGCTGTCGCGGCTGCTGGTAACCGTGGAGAACTATCCGAACCTGAAGGCGAACGCCGCCTTCCAGGACCTGCGGTCCCAGCTCGAGGGCACCGAGAACCGCATCGGCATCGCGCGCAATCGCTACATCAAGGCGGTCGAGGATTTCAACAGCTTCATCCGCCAGCTGCCGCAGAACCTGACAGCGATGGTGTTCGGCTACAAGCCCAAGGCGCAGTTCTCGGTCGAAAACGAAGCCACGATCAGCAAGCCACCGACGGTCGACTTCGGCACGACGAAGAAGTAGGTGCGGCGCCCAACGGGTCTGCCGGTGCACCGGATCACGCGAGCCGCGTTGCTTGCGGCGTTGACGCTGGCGCTCGTCGCGCCGTCCGGTGCGCAGCAGTCTCCGGACCTGCCGAAGGGGATCTTCCCCGGCGGCGCACCGCCCGCCACCTCGACGACACCGCCTGAACAGCCGAAAGCCGCACCGGCGCCGCCGTCGCCGACCCCGCGCGAGTTGCCGCGCGATCAGCTCGGGCGAATCGCGATTCCGCCGGCGGCACCGGTCACCGATCTGGCCGACGTGCTGCCGCCCGACGCTGAGCAGGCGCTGCGCGCCAAGCTGATCGATTTCGAGCGTCAGCATGGTTCGCAGATCGCGGTCATCACGGTGCCGTCGACGCAGCCCGAACCGATCTCCGATTTCACCAATCGCGTCGGAGACGCCTGGAAGATCGGCCGGCGCGACGTCGGCGACGGTGTGCTGATTGCGGTGGCGCCAAAGGACCGCAAGGTCTGGATCAGCGTCGCACGCGCGCTCGAAGGCGCGATCCCCGACGTGACCGCGACGCGCATCACGCGCGAGCTGATGGGGCCGGCATTCGCGCGCGGCGATTTCGCCGGCGGCATCAACGCCGGCGTCGATGCCGTGATGAAGCGCATTGAAGGCGAGGCGCTGCCGACTCCGGCCGGCATCCCGCGACACAAGGTCGATGCGGGTAAAGACCTGCTGGGCGCGCTGGTGCCGCTGATCATTTTCGGAACGATCGTCGCCGGCCTGTTGCGACGCCTGTTCGGCGCGCCTGGTGCAGCGCATGACCAGCGCGGGTGTCGGTGCAGTCGCCGGTTTTCTGTTGACCTCGCTCGTCATCGGTGTTGTCGCGGCGGTCGCGGTGTTTCTCTTTTCCGCATTCATGGGCGGCGGAGGCGGCGGGCGGGCGCTGGGCGGCCGTCGAGGCGGACCGGTCATCCTGCCCGGCGGATGGAGCGGCGGTGGCGGCGGTGGTGGCTGGAGCGGCGGTGGCGGAGGAGGGGGCTGGAGCTCGGGTGGCGGCGGCGACTTCGCCGGCGGCGGCGGCGGCAGCAGCTGGTAGCGCGAGATGGACATCGGACGCACGCTGCGACACTGGTTTACGACACCGGGCGCGGTCCGTCGCGCCTTTCCGGAGGCCGTGCTGCAGGCGATACGGCAGGCGATCGTCGAGAGTGAAGCCAAGCACAGCGGCGAGATCCGCTTCGCGGTCGAAGGCGCCCTGCCGGCGAGCTACTTGAATCGCGACGCGCCGGCACGCGAACGCGCGCTGATGATGTTCGCGAAGCTGCGCGTCTGGGATACCGAGCGCAACAATGGCGTGCTGATCTACGTGGATCTGGCAGATCACCAGATCGAGATCGTCGCCGATCGGGGCCTGGCACCGCATGTCACCGCAGAGGAGTGGAACAGGATTGCCGGGGCGATGCGTGATGCTTTCCGCACGCGGTCGTTCGAGGCCGGCACGATCGCGGCCGTGCAGGCCGTCGGGGCCCTGCTGTCGCGGCACTTTCCTCTGGCCGCGGGCGAGCGCAACCCCAACGAACTGTCCGACGATCCGACGGTCCTTTAGATCCACCAATGGCGCAGCCAGCGTCCGGGAAGGCAGACGGCATGGAGCCGAGGGCGCTGCGTTGGCCATGTCGCTGATCGAACCTGAAGGTCTGTGGGACCGCGTGCGCCGCCACTGCGAACATGACGGGGCGCTTCTGCCTCTCGTGCTGATCCCGCTGGCCGGGGCGCTGGGTGTCGCGCTAGCGGCCGAGGTCGGTGTGCGGTTGTTCAATACAGAATGGAATCCAGTGCTCGGCTATTCGGCGCGGCCGGATAACGAGGGAGCGCGTGTCGGGCTGCTGTGGCTGGCGCTGGCGCTCGCGCCCTTCGTGCAAGCCGTCGTCGGCACTCTGGTGCTGCCGCTGTATCGACGCCCGCGCCGCTGGCGGACAACGCTGGCCGTCTTCGTCGTCGGCGCGGTGCCGCTTTACGTCGCGGGATTGTCACTGGTGCTGCTGCCCGGCATCCTGCTGGTCTTCGTCGCGTTCTTCTTCAGCGTCGCGTGGTGGACGACAGGGGCCTGTGAATTGCTCGAGGTGCCGCGCGGCGAGGGCGGCGAGTTTGTGACGGTCACGCTGCTGGGTGCGAGTTCGGCGCTGTTCCTCTGCTCGACCGCGTTCCCGTTCTAAGGGTTGGAGCTGCTTGCCCGTAAGGCGCGCGCATGCCGCGCGACAAAGCGACCCGAGATCCGAAAGGAAAACTGATGTCGATCCAGCATCCGCTCACCGTGCAGCCGCGTCCCGGAAACGAATTCGCCACGCTGGCCGGCGGCTGCTTCTGGTGCCTCGAAGCCGTGTTCGAGGATGTCGAGGGCGTCGTCGACGTCGAGTCCGGTTATACCGGAGGCAGCGTGGAGCAGCCGAGCTACCGCCAGGTCTGCGAAGGCACGACCGGGCATGCCGAAGTCGTTCGCATCGAGTTCGACCCGGCTCGCATCAGTTATCGCGAGCTGCTCGAAATCTTTTTCTCGATTCACGATCCGACCACGCTGAATCGTCAGGGCAACGATGTCGGCACCCAGTACCGGTCGGCGATCTACTGTCACTCATCCGAACAGCGTAGCGTGGCCCAGGACGTCATTCGCGAACTCGAGTCGCACCTCAAGCATCCGGTCGTCACCGAAGTTGCCGATGCCGGCGCCTACTGGAGAGCCGAGGACTACCACCAGGAGTACTTCCGCAACAATCCAGCACAGGGCTACTGCATGTTCGTCGTCGCGCCCAAGGTCGTGAAGTTCAGGAAGACGTTTGCCGCGAAACGAAGGAAATCGGCCGGGGATTAGCCGCAATCCGCGATGTAAGCGCTGACGCGGGTCGTTACCATCCCCGGGGTCAATCACGGGGAGGGTCGGCAATGCGGTTCGGAAAGTCACTCGCGGCAGTCTGTGCCGCACTGACCATGGGTCTCGCGTCGGCACAGGATGTCGGCAAGGCTGCACCCGCGTTCGACCTGCCGTCCTCCAGCGCGCAGAACGTGCGCCTGGCGGATCTGAAGGGGCGCGTCGTCTACGTTGATTTCTGGGCGTCGTGGTGCGCGCCGTGCAAGCAGTCGTTTCCGTGGATGAACGACATGCAGGCGAAGTACGGCGCCAAGGGACTAACGGTCATCGGCGTCAACGTCGACAAGAAGCGCGAGGATGCTGCCAAGTTCCTCGATGGCACGCCGGCGAAGTTCACCGTCGCGTACGACTCCACCGGAAAGGTGGCCGAGGCGTATCAGCCAAAAGGCATGCCGACGTCGTTCCTGATCGGTCCCGACGGCGTGGTGCGGGCGATTCACGTCGGATTCCGCGACAGTGATCGTGAAGAACTCGAGAAGCAGATCGCAGGCGCGCTTGCAGGTCGCAGGTAAGGCAAGGGGACGACGATGAAGCGCGTGTTGCTGATAGTGGCCGCCTGCCTGCTCGTGACGGCTTGCGAGTCGATGCCGAAGGTGCAGCCATGGCAGAAGGGCAACCTGGCCAAGCCCGAAATGGCATTCGACCCCGACACACTCGAGGCGCGTTTTGCCGATCACACCTACTTCAGCAAGGAAGCGGCATCGGGCGGCGCTGGGGTCGGTGGTGGCGGATGCGGGTGCAACTAAACACCATGCAGAACAAGACCCGTACTCCGGCGCGCTCCGTTCTCGCAGCCGCCCTGGCCTTGCCCGGCCTGTTGCCGGGCGCGGCACAAGCCCAGGTGACGGCGCCGAACGCGACGCTGGTGCAGTTCAAGTTCCTGTACTACAAGGACTACCAGGCAGTCGGGCGACCGCATGACGATCAAGTCGCCGGCGCTCTACCTGCTGACGCCGATCACCAACGACTGGGTCTTCGAGATCGGTGCGGTTTACGACAGCATCTCCGGTGCTTCGCCGTACTACCACACGACGCTGTCGGGCGCGTCGGGCGAGGGCATCAAGGACGATCGCATCGCAGCCGACGTCACGTTCACGAAGTACTTTGCCAATCGCACCTCGGTCGCCGTGCGCGCCGCGTACTCGGACGAGGATGACTATCGGTCGATCGCCGGCGGGGTCACGATCCGGCATGCGACGCCGGACCAGAACACGACGTTTACGCTCGGCGGCGGATACTCCGGGGATGAGATCTTCCCGCAGATCGGGACGTTTCAGACGTACTTCAAGCGCACCTACGATGCGATCGTCGGCGATCTCGCAGGTCTTCACGCCCAATGACACTGCGCAGCTGAACGTCTACTACGCGCACCAGAGCGGCTACCTGACCGATCCGTACAAGGCTTACTGGGGCATCGATAATCGTCCGACCCAGCGCGACCAGACCGCCGTGCTGGCGCGCTGGAACCATTACTTCGAGTGGGCCGATGCGACGATGCGCACTGTCGTATCGCTATTACCACGACGACTGGGAAGTCGGGGCAAACACGCTGACCTTCGACTGGGCGCAGACGCTGCCGGACGGATGGGTGCTGACTCCGGGCCTGCGCTACACGACGCAGAGCGCCGCGTATTTCTACTTCGACCCCGTCTACGATCCGCTGCTGGGCGCACCGTTCCCGCCGGGCTATCTGCTGAATCCGACGGCGTTCTACAGCGCCGACCAGCGCCTGTCGGCCTTCGGTGCGATCACCGCCGGTCTCAAGGTCTCCAAGGCATTTGCCGGAGGCTGGATCATCGACGGCAAGGCCGAGTACTACGAGCAACGCGGCGACTGGCGTATCGGCGGCGACGGCAGCCCGGGCCTCGAGACTTTCAAGGCCCAGATGTACCAGGTGGGTGTGACGCGCAAGTTCTGACGATCCTCGCGTACGCGACCGCTGCGCGGTCGCACGTGCACTCGGACCGAAACGGCAAATCAGTCGGCTGCGCTTCGGAGCGGCCGTGCGCTCCGCCGATATCAAAGCAGGTCTCCCTCCCCGACCCTCCCTCCGCGAGGGAGGGAATCGAGCCGCGTCCGCGTCTGTTGTCGCGATGCTGCCGTAGATCAGTAGCATCGCGTCTGACGTGATGCCCGCTCCCTTCATCTTCGAGTTCAAGGCGATGGCCTCGCGCTGCGAGGTGCGCCTGCACGCACCTGACAGCGCGACCGCGCAGGCATGGGCCGACGCGGCGATCGCCGAGGTCCGTCGCATCGAAGCGAAGTACTCGCGCTATCGCGACGACAGCGTTACCACGCTGATCAACCGGGCCGCGGGCCAGGCACCGATCGCGGTCGACGCGGAGACGGCCGGCCTGATCGACTTCGGCGCCGCACTGCATGCGCAGAGCGAAGGCCGCTTCGACCTGACCAGCGGTGTGCTCCGGCGCGCGTGGGACTTCAAGTCGCAGCGGTTGCCGTCGCAGCAGCAAATCGACGAGTTGCTGCCGCTGATCGGCTGGTCGCAGGTCGCGTGGGATGGCGCCACCGTGCGACTTCCGCACACCGGCATGGAGATCGATTTCGGCGGTATCGGCAAGGAGTACGCGGCCGACCGCGCCGGCGCCGTGCTGCTCGAACGCGGCGCAGTACACGGGCTCGTGAACCTCGGTGGCGACGTGCGCGTCATCGGTGCCTCGCCCGACGGCAGTCCATGGCGCATCGCGGTGCAGAACCCGCGCGCCGAGCCCGGCGAGACGCTGGCGCGACTCGATGTGGCGATTGGCGCGCTAGCCACCTCTGGCGACTACGAGCGCTACATGATCGTCGACGGTCGTCGTTATTGCCACGTGATGGACCCGCGCACCGGCTGGCCGGTGAGTGCCTGGCAGTCGATATCGGTGGTCGCTCCGCTCGCGGTCGCGGCGGGGGCCTGCGCCACGATCGCGATGCTGCAGCCGGTCGAGCCGGCGCTCGCGTTCCTGCAGTCGCAGGGCGTTCGGTATCTGGCGATCGATGCCGAGGGGAACCGTTACGCGGCGTGAGCGTAGCGACGCCCTTGCGGAGCAGTGCGCCCGACAACGGGCTCAACTTTGGCTTTCGCCTGCTCGGGCATCGCGCGAAGATCCCGCACAACCAGGCTCGACTGCGGGAAACTGACCCTCGCACGTCTCGCTTCAATCGACCAGGTCAGCGGTTTCAGCGCGTTCGGAGACTCACCGTGTTCCAATGGGTGCGACGGGTGCCCGGCAGTCCGGGCATTTTGCTGACCTTTGACGACGGACCCGATCCGGACGTAACGCCGCGCCTGCTCGATCTATTCGACGAGTTGGCGGTGCGCGCAACCTTTTTCGTCATCGGCGAAAAGGCGGCGCGGCATCGACCGATTCTGCGTCGGATGCTCGCCGCGGGACACACGGTCGGCGATCACTCATGGGATCACACGTACGGCCCTTTCTTTCAGGCACGGCCGCGACTCGAAGCCTGGATTCGTCGCTCGCAGCAACATCTGGAGGATTTGACCGGGCGCGCTTGCTTCGGCTTCCGGTCGCCCGCGGGGGTCACGACGCCGCCATTGATCCAGACCTTGCGGATGCTCGACCTCCCTTTGGTGCACTGGAACCGCCGGTACTTCGACACGCGCTTCGCCTTCACACCCGCCAGAGCGCGCTGTGCCGCTGAGCGCCTGCAAGCAGGCGACGTCGTGCTGCTGCACGACGGCAATTCGAGAGCACCCGGTCAACTCGTCGAGGCGGTGCGCGTGTTGGTGCAGCAGTGGACGCGGCGCGGCAGCTTCGAGGTGTTTCAATGAGCGGGATCTAGCGAGCCGCGCAAGCGCCCGCTGTTCCGGCCGCTGCCGGCCGGGTCAGCCGACGATCGACTTCGCCAGTTCGATCAGCGTCAGCGGTGCACTGCCTTCGGCCTTGTTGTTGGCGATGACAAAGCTCGGCTGACCGCTTTTTAACGCGACGTGCACGAGGTGCACCAGGGTGCCGCGCGTGGCGATGTCGGCATCGATCAGCCGATCGAACGGCGCATAGCGGCTCTTCGCGTCGTCGTAGCGGAAGCCGGAGTGCAAATTCCAGCGCACAACGAGCGGACCTTTCATGCGCCAGTCGTCGCCTTCATCGTCGGTCGCATCGAGCCCGCGCAGGGCCGCGCTCTGCCGCGCCGCCGCAGGCATACGCGCGTGCACGCCGACCGTCAGCCGCGCGCCAGTCTCGCGCAGCATGCGCACGAAGCGTGGCGTCAGCAGCTCGGGATTGCGCAGCTCGACCGCGTAGAGCGGTTGCAGCTCGCCGACAAGACGAGGCAGCGCCGCAAGGAACGCGCCGATGCGCTCGATCGTCGCAGGCGCCGCATCGGCACTGATCATTTCGCGCGGCAATGGTGGCAGCTGGAACAACAACGGGCCAGCGTGCTGGCCCAGGCCCTCGAGCGCCGGCCGCACGAACTGCTCATCGGCAATGCCGGCGTGGAGGAAGTGCGGGTTTGACAGCAGCGGCGCGCCGCGCTCGCCACGCTGTATTGCATCGGTGACCAGCGCCGGTGCCTTCACCAGGAACTTGAATGCCTCGGGCACCTGGCTGGCATAGCGCGCGAACTCGTCGCGCGGCATCGGCTGGTAGTAGCCGCGGTCGATGCCGACCATCCGCAGCAGCGGATGCTGCGCATACGCCGCGAGGCCCTCGCGGGCGAGCAGCGACTCGCTGCAGGCGTCGGCGTACACCAGGCCCTGCCATCCCGGGAAGCTCCACGAAGAGGTGCCGAGATACACGTCCTGCGGCAGTTGTCGACCCAGCCGCTGCAGCGCCTCGTCCACCGCGGCCGGACGCACGCGGGCGACCATCGGATCCGGTGTGGGCGCGTCGTCGAACAGCGAGTCCGTCATGGGCGGCGAAGTGTACGCATGGGCGCCGCCGCAGTCGCTGCACACGACTTCGATCCCTGTCGTGCGGCCGGTTCAGTCGGGCCGCCAATACAAACCGGGGGAGCAGTGCAGTCGTTATCGACCGCTGCGCGATGGCTCGTTGCGGCAGCTTGCGGCCGCAGCGGTCACGCCGTCTCAGCTCTGCTTCAGTTGCTCGATCACCGCTTCGGTGTCGAGTGAAAGCTGCATCGCGCGGGTGGTGGGGCCGGGGCTTGGATCGAGCGGCAGTCGCAGCAGGATCATCGTGCCGGCACCCGGCACCGACTCGACCTTCAGGAACGCGGCGATGCGAGACGCGCGGCTCTTCATGTTCTGCATGCCGCGGCCCGCGACGTTGCTCGGTCGCGGCCAACCCACGCCCGTTGTCGGTGACGCGGATCGACAGCCACTGTGAATCGCCGTCGCGATCGATACCGAGCGTGACTCGAACAACACGCGCGCGGCTGTGCTTGATCGCGTTGGTCAGCGCCTCCTGCGCGATGCGCAGCACCGGCAGCACCGCGTTGTGATCGATGTCGACTTCCTCGGGCAGCGTGCGCGCGTCCCATTGCAGTTCCATGCCGGCTGCCCTCAGCCGCGGCTCCATGCGGAAGCGCATGTTGCCGAGCGCGGACAGCAGGTCGGAGTCGTCGGCCGCGAGCGCGTCGATCGCGAGCCGCATGTCGTCGATGGACTCGCGCAGGATCTGCGCCACCTGCTCGTTGGTCATCGCGCCGCGCTCGACCAGCATCAGCGAGGACAGCAGCTGCGAGCCGAGCCCGTCGTGCATATCCTGCATGATGCGCTGGCGCTCCTGTGCGCTTGCCTTGACACGCTCGCTCTCACGCAATCGGTCGAAGTTGCGCTTCAGCAGCTGCTCGCGCTCATGGATGCGGGACTCGAGCTCGCTGTTGGTCTTCTCGACCTCGGCCAGCGAGCGCACGAAGCGATCGATCAGCGCGGCGCCGAGCGCGATGACCAGCAGTGGGGTCGCAACGTTCAGCAGTGCTGGGCTGGCGAACGGCAGCACTCCGATGCCGACGAGAAAGTCGTGGACGGCCGCCGCCAGCGCGACCACCAGCGCGCCGACGATGAAGCGCAGCAGCAGCGCGTTCTCGGACAGCGCGCGGCGCGCCAGCGACAGCACGCCGAGCGCGAGCGTGCCCAGCATGACGCCCTGCCAGAGCGGGCCCACCGTCAGGTCGAAGCTGTCGCCCGAAAGCAGATAAAGCAGCGGGCCCATTGCGGCCAGCACCCCGACGCCGACCTCGGCGCGGCCGCGCTCGCGTCCACTCTGCCGCCACATCGTGATCGTCGCCAGCGCGGTGAAGGCCGCGGTGCCGAGGTAGAAGCCCCAGCGGCTCAGCGAGTACGCCCCGGCCGAGAGCACCTCGAAGGTCGAGTCGAGCAACGACAGCGCCCAGAAGGTCGCGATCAGCGACAGCAGGCCTGACAGGCTTTCGCTCTTGCGACGCAGCCACAGCGCGGCAAAGCCGACTGCAAGCAGCATGGTCAGCAGCAGCGAGATCCAGCGCAGCGTATGGCTGACGAAGAAGCCGCGCCCGTAGCGCGGCTGCAGGTCCGCGGCGGGGCCGACTTCGATCGCGCCGACGCCGTGCACACCGTTGCCGTAGGACGTGTAGATCAGCGCTTCATTGCGGCCGACGCGCAGGAACTCGGGCGGCAGATTGATCAGGTGCGGACGGCGCCACCGGACGCGCTGGGTCTCGGAATCGACCGGCAGTTCGGCGATCATGTGGCCGTTCAGATACACCGTGCCGCCGGTCGGCAGCCGCTGCAGCAGCAGGCCCCAGCCCTCGGACGGAGGCTCCGCCAGATCGAACCCCAGCCGCAGCCACAGGCCCTGGCGCGCGCCGCTGGACGACGACCAGCGCATCGGCAGGCTGTGTGATTGCCAGGCGGTGTTCGGTTCCGGCAGACGTGGCCTTCTGGCCGGCGACGAATTCGATGCTGCGGATCTGAAGCGGCTCGTCGGCCCGGGCATCCGCCGTCGGCCAGGATCAGCAGGGCACAGCACGACGAGGAAAGCCGCGCTGCGGCCGACCACGGACTGCAGGACAAGCCGCGCGCTCATTCCAACGTTACCTGCGCGCGAGGTCGTCGCGCTCAAGTGCGCAGTAATCCCATCTGGGTGGCCTCGTACACGGCCTCGCCGCGCGAGTGCACCGCGAGCTTGCGATAGATCTTCTTGATGTGGGCGGTGACGGTATGCGGAGAAATGCCGAGGATCTCGCCGATTTCGTTGAAGCTCATGCCCTTGGCGAGCAGCTGCAGGATCTCGGTCTCGCGGGCCGACAGCGGGTTCTGCTCGGCGCCCTGTACGCGTGCCGGCGCGGCGGTACCCATGCGGTTGCGGATCGCGCGCAGGACGCTGCGCGCCACGACCGGGCTCACCGGCGAGCCGCCGGCGCGCAGCAGACGGATGCAGGAGATCACGTCGGCCGGCGCGGAGTCCTTGAGGATGTAGCCGGTCGCGCCGGCCTCGATCGACGAGACCACATGCTGCTCGTCGCCGAAGACGGTGACGACCATGATGTCGACGTCGGGCTTCTTCTGGCTGACCTGGCGGATCAGTTCGATGCCGCTGCCGTCGGGCAGGCCGAGGTCGATCAGCATGACGTCGAAGGTTTCGCGGTCCAGGATGGCCTGTGCTTCGCGCTTGTTGGCGGCGACGCCGACCAGGTTCATGCTCGGCTCGTTTTCGACGATTTGAACGAAGCGTCGTCGGAACTCCGGCTCGTCCTCCACGATGATGATCGATATCGGCTGCTCGCTCATCCAACCCCCCGGTCTGGCGTAACCCCGATCATAGCCGCTGAGGCGTGCGGCGCGATGCATCGAAGCGAGCGCCGAAAGCAGCGCACTTGCGCACCGTCAATCAGGGTGCTAGCCGCTCGCGCTGCCAGCCCGCCGCGGATCGGGTGTAGCGCAGCCGATCGTGCAGCCGCGAAGGCCGACCCTGCCAGAACTCCATGGTGATCGGACGCAGCCGGTAACCGCCCCAGTGAGGCGGGCGTTCCGGATTGCAGGCCGTGGCTCAGTCCCATTTCCGCTGCGCGCGCCATCAGCCAGCGCCTTGCCGGTGATCGGCTCGCTCTGCGGTGAGGCCCACGCTCCGATACGGCTCGCGAGCGGGCGGCTGCGGTAGTACTCGTCGGACTCGGTGGCGGCGATCTGATCGACGCATCCTTCGATCCGCACCTGTCGTTCGAGCTCGACCCAGAAGAACAGCAGTGCGGCCCGCGGATTGGCGGCCAGCTCGCGGCCCTTGCGGCTCTGATAGTTGGTGAAGAACACGAAACCGTGTTCGTCGTAGCCCTTGAGCAGCACGACGCGCGCCGACGGCGCGCCGTTGCGATCGGCGGTGGCGAGTGTCATCGCGTTGGGCTTCGGGCAGCTGCGCGCAGCGTCACTTCGTCCCACCAGCGCGTGAACTGGTCGGATCGGGTCGGCGTCGGCGTGCTCTTCGTCGAGCGCGCCCTTCTTGTATTCGCTGCGCAGCCGCGCGATTTCGTCCATGGCGCGATTCTAGGCAGACGCGGCGACTGCGCCACGTGGCTGGATCGATTCCGGCGCGCCGCGCCAGGCGCTCCAGATGCGGGTCAACGATGCCGTGCGAACGCAGCGCGCAGATCGTGTTGACGAGGTAGTCGAGGCTCGTGCCGTAGCGGCCGCAGCTGCCGCTCTCGAACACGTCGAGGATGCGCTGCTCATCAAGGCGCCCGGCGTAGTTCGGTGCGTCGCGCCGGACGACGAAGGCGACCGCATCGACGAAGGAGCCGTCGCTGAGTCGGCACTCGAGACGCGCGCGGCTCGTAGGAGTTGGTCATCATTTCGCGCTGCCAGAGCTGCGAAAACTGGCTGCGCGACCGCGACCGCGGGCACTCGATAGACGACGCCGGCGCACGATCCGCCACGATCCAGCCCTGCGACGAGTCCCGGGCATTGCGGCGTGCCGCGGTTGATCCGGCTCCACAGACACAGTCGCCGGTGGTAGCCGTGCACACGCGCCGGGGATCTGAGATCGAACGACAGGTCGGGCTTCCAGATCAGCGAACCGTAGCCGAACACCCAGAGCGGCTGCGTGCCGTCCCAGCCGGCAAGAAATCCCTCGAGAGCGACCTCGAGCTCCTCGTAGCTCAGGCGGTGCGGCAGGCCGCTGTCGGAGTTCATTCCCCGTCTGGCCGCGTGGCGCTCGACGCGCAGGCGCTGGCGCGCGCTCCATCCCCCTCCGATCAGCGCGGCCGCCATCAGCCAGAAGCCGGCCGCCGCGCCAAGCACCGAGCCAAAGGCACCGATGACCAGCGGCAGCACGACGTGGCTGCTGTTCATGATCGTCGTTCGCAGGCCCAGCGCCTCGCCGACACGACCGCGCGGCGCCCTGTCGTGCAGCAGTGACATGACGTTCGGCTGCGCCGAGCCGAGACCCAGTCCGAGCAGGAAAGCGACGGCCATCAATGGGGCCATGGTACTGAACAGCGGCATCAGTCCGAACGCCAGCCGCCGATGCAAGCAGCGTGAACAGCAGCACCTGCCACTCATGGTAGCGGCGCGACAGTGCCGGCATCGCCAGCCGGATCACGAAGGTCGCGGCCGCGAAGCTGCCCAGCACCAGGCCGATCTGCGATGCGGCGAGGCCGACGCTGTTGCCGTAGACGGGAATCAGGAACGATTGCATGTCCCAGCCCATCGAGATCATGCCGCTGACGATAAGGATCGCGCGCACGTCGGGATGGCGCAGCAGTTCGAAGGGATCCGTCGATTCGGCGAGGCGCGCGTGTGCGTCGTGCGTCGGCACGCGACCGCGCTGGGCGACGAGCAGCACGAGGGTCGCGGCCAGCAGCGCGAAGACCGCGGCAAAGGTGACGCGGTGACCGAACGCGTCGATCATGAAGCCGCTCGCCACCGGTGCGATCAGCCCGGACGTCGAGAATCCGAGCGCCAGCATCGAGAACGCGGCCGGGCGGCGCGCCGGATCCGCCAGCAAGTCCCGACCAGGTGCTGCGCGGTCATCTGCAGGTACATGAAACCGGTGCCGAGCAGCGCTGCACCGACGAGCAGCGGCGCGACGTCGGCGGTGGCATACGGGAAGACGGCCGGCAGCAGCGCACCGACTGTCATCAGCGTCGTGCCGAGCAGCATCGGCCGCAGCGGCCCGACGCGGTCGAGCCAGCGGCCTGCGCGCACCGCGAGCAGCGCCGGCACCAGCGCAAACAGCGCGATCACGACGCCGACGGTGAAGGCCGAGGCCCGGTTCGACAGCGCGTACAGCGACGAGGTGACGCGCGCGGCGCCGAAAGCCGTGTGCGTCAGCACGACAAACACGATGATCCGCCCGAACCCGAGCTTCATGCCGGCTGTCCGGCGCGATCGGGCGGCGCCGGCCGCCAGGCCACGAGCGCGACACCGGCGCAGGTGATCGCAATGCCGACCATCGTCAGCAGCGTCGGCCGGACGCCGAACATCGCCCATTCGAGTGCGACCGCGATGATCGGTGTCAGGTAGAGCAGGCTGGTGACTCGCGTCGCCTGGCCGCGGCGCATCAGCGTATGCAGCGCGTTGACCGCCAGGATCGAGGCCAGCACGACGAGAAACACGATGCTGGCGAGGAGCGGCCAGGCCCATTGAACCGGGAATCCCTCGACCAGGACGGCGAGCGGTGCGAGCACGAGGAGGCTCGCGACGAACTGCACCGCGCCGGCCGCGCGCAGATCCACCGCCGGGCAGAAGATGCGCTGATACAGCGTGCCCGCGGTGATGGCCGCCAGTGAGATCGATACCGCGGCCAGCGCTGGAAGCGTCAGGGCGCGCAGGTCGATCTTGTGCCAGACGACCAGCGCCACGCCCGAGCAGTCCGAGCCCGATCCCGAGCCATTGCGGCGGCCGCGGGCGCTCGTTCAGCAGCGGCGCGGCGATCAGCGCCGTGATCAGCGGCTGCAGCGCGAGGATCAATGCGGTGATCCCGGCAGACATCCCGAGGTACTGCGCATAGTGGCTGCCGCCCAGGTTGACCGCGTGCATCAGAAGGCCGGCGACGACGACATGGCCCGATGAGCCGTCCACGCGGCCAGGCCGGCCGGGAGATGAGGGCCAGCGGCACGACGAGCGCGACGCCGAGGGCGAAGCGCAGCGTCAGGAAGGTGAACGGCGGCGCGTACTGCAGGCCGACCTTGGTGGCGAGATAGCCGGACCCCCAGACCGTGACGAAAAACCACGCCAGCCAGCGGCTGGAGTCGAAGGGGCGCGCATCTTTCACGTCCGGATTCTTGCAGACGCGCGGGTTGCCGGCACCCTGAGCGCAGTCGCGCCTATCGGTCCGTATTTGAAATTCAAATTTGAAAATTAGCTTCAATAGCTCAAAACTAATGCACTGCAGGACGCACCGGCGTCCGCCATTTCGATCACGAACCAGGAGCAATGCATGAAGACCGTAGGCCAGAAGCTCGATCCGTTCCGCGTCACCGGCGTGAAGCCAGGGTTCAATCAGCACGAGGAAAACGGCGTCAGCGCCTTCGAGGAAATCACGGAGAAATCCTTCCCCGGCAAGTGGAAGGTCATCTATTTCTACCCGAAGGACTTCACGTTCGTCTGCCCGACCGAGATCGTCGGTTTTGCCAGGCTGGCCGGCGACTTCGAGGACCGCGACGCGGTGCTGCTCGCCGGATCGACCGACAACGAGTTCGTGAAGCTCGCATGGCGGCGCGACCACAAGGATCTCGACCGCCTCAACCACTGGATGTTCGCCGACACGACGGGCGCGCTGGTCGACATGCTCGGCATCCGCGACGCCAAGGAAGGCGTGGCGCTGCGGGCGACCTTCATCGTCGACCCGGACAACGTCGTGCAGCACGTCTCGGTCAACAACCTGAACGTCGGCCGCAACCCGGAGGAAGTGCTGCGCGTGCTCGATGGTCTGCAGACCGACGAGCTGTGCCCGTGCAATCGCGCAGTGGGTCAGGCGACGCTGCAATCGGCAACGGCAACGGCGCACTAGGCGCCGAGGGTTGGTCACCGGCGCTCCCGCGGGGAACGCCGGGCGGCCGCTGTCCCATGCACATCGACTACCCGACGCGGCCGAACCGCCGCGCCGGATTGCACGAGAGGAGTTGCACTTGGAAGCACTACACGAGATCAAGGCGGCTGATCCCGGACTACGCCAAGGACGTGCGGATCAACCTCGACGGCACGATCGCGCGATCTTCGCTTCCGGCGCAGGAGGCGCTCGGAGTCGCGCTGGCCGCGGCGTATGCGGCGAAGAGTCCGCGCCTGGTCACGGCATTCCGCGCCGCGCTACCCGAGGTCGAGGCCAATGCGGCCCTGACCGCTGCGGCGCTGATGGCGATGAACAATGCCTGGTACCCGTACGTGGAGATGACGGGCGACGCCGAGCTGAAGGCGCGACCGGCGCAGCTGCGCATGCAGGCCTATGCGACGCACGGCGGCGTCGACAAGCGCCTGTTCGAACTGTTTGCGCTGGCCGCGTCGATCGTCGGCAAGTGTCACTTCTGCGTGCAGTCGCACTACACGCTGCTCAAGGAGACCGGCATGAGCGTCGACCAGCTGCGCGACGTCGGCCGCATTGCCGCGGTCACCGCGGCCGCCGCCAACGCGATCGCGGTCGAGTGAAGCAGATCGCGATGGCCTGAGCCCGAGGGCGCCCCGTCCGCGAACACGGCGGGGCGCCTTCGCTACTGCGGCTGGAAGCCGCTCGACTTGATGATGCGGGCCCAGGCCTGCGAGTAGGCCCGCTCGCGTGCCGCAAGTTGTGCCTGCGGCATCAGTCCGACGTTCAACCCCCAGGCGGTGAACTTGTCGCGCACCTCGGGCAGCGCGATCACCTTGCCGAGAGCCGCGGCGAAGCGGTCGATCTCCGCCTGCGGCGTGCCCGCCGGAGCGAAGAACGCGTAGTACGGCACGTCCTCGAAGCCGGCGAGGCCGAGTTCGGCGAAGGTCGGCACCTCGGGCATCGCGGCCTGCCGGCCCGCACCGAGCACGGCGACGACGCGCAGCTTCCCGGCCTTGTGGTTTTCGACGAGTTCCGGCACCGAGGCGATGCCGGCCGGAATCTGGTTGCCGAGCATGTCGCCGATCATCGGCGCGCTGCCGCGATACGGCGCGGCGACGAGGTCGAGACCGTACTTTTCGGCGATGACCTTGACCAGGAACTCTGGCACCGATGCCGGCGCCGGTACGCCGATCGCCGACTTGCCGCCCTGGCTCGCGGACCCAGGCGACGTAGTCCCGGAAGGTCTTCGGCGGCGTGCCGCCCGAGAGCGCGAGTGCGTTGACGAAGGTCGCGAAGCCGGCGACCGGGACAAAGTCGCGTGCCGGGTCGAATCCCGGGTTCTTCATCACCAGCGGCAAGATCGAGATCGTGTGGTCATGCGAGATGAAGTACGTCGTGCCGTCCGGCGCCGCCGCCTTCAGCGCCTGCGCGGCGATCTGCCCGCCGGCCCCGGCGCGGTTCTCGACGATCACCGGAACGCCGAGCGGATCCTTCAGGTGCTCGGCCAGCGTGCGCGCGATGGCGTCGGTGCCTCCGCCTGCCGGGAAGCCGACAAGGATGCGGATCGGTTTGCCGGACTGCGCGATTGCTGCGCCGAAAGAGAGCAGGGCGATCGACATCAGTGCAAGCAGGCGCATCGGAATGGTGCACTTCATTGAGTCTCTCATCGTCGAAGACCTTGCGGGCAATCCGCGGATTATCCGATCGCGGCCATCCTCGCGTGTCGACGTGTCAAGAAATCCGACAGCGAACGGCCGTCCCAAGGCGACCAAAGGGGCTCTGATTGCGGCTACGCGCCGACTCACCAGGGCACCTAGAATCACTTGCGGTTATGACGAGAAAAAGAAGCCACAACGCGGGTCTGTGGAGGATTTATGTCACTGCGCATCATTGGAAATTGAGGAAACGCCGTCTTCCTACCGTCATTGTCGCGACGACGGCGGTCTACGTTGCACCGTCTAATGCAGTGGTCATCATCGGCAGGTGGGATCCATCCTTCGGACCCGCGTTTCCGGATCTGGGTGGCGCGGGGAAGCGATGTTTGCGTGCCGGATGCGTGCCTGCGAATGGGTTGGGTGTTCAACTTCGAAGTTGCTCCAACTTCGGCATGAAGATACTCTCGGCCGACGTGGAGTTCTACAAGGTCAGCGATCCAACAACACCGGCTTCAGGAGACGCTCTCGTTCGACGAGCCATCGTCTGCAGTTGAGCGCATGAACATTGAGATCGCGTGTCTGCGGGTCGTTCGGTACCTTCGCTTGCTCCGTGCCTTCGACGCTGCCGCTGGCTGGCGGGCCTTATACGGAATTCTGAGGCTCTTCAGGACAATATCGCGCGCATGGGGTTGATTTCAATCCGCCCGATGGCGACGGACGCGAGGCCGCAGCGATGCGTATGCGTTCATCACGTTCAGAGTCGTTCCGAAGCCGGCAGTCTCCCGCATAGGCGGTGATCGCGTCTTTGTAGACCTTCGCTGCCGTGAGCCGCAGGCTACCGGCGAACTCGCTGATCAATTTTGAATTGATTCGT
>CAVPPW010000014.1:0-13321 GCA_963707445.1 uncultured beta proteobacterium
CCGCAGCACCTTCCTGATCTCATCAAGCTGGTTCGCAGCAAGCAACACGCTTAGGAGCCACATCGTTTGCCACGCGCGGTTGATCGAGCCGGGTGGCTCGCGCTTGATGGCGATTGCATGGGACTCGCGCATCGGCGCGACCGCACCCTTCGCATCGCCCAGGCATGCCAGTCGCATTTGTGCGAGACACTGCAAAGCAACCTCGATCGCCCGCGACTCCGCGCCGTGGTGTGTTCGCGCCAGAGCGACCGCACTGGTCGCGAGATCCTGTCCCTCAGTCTGCTTGCCAGCCGTGCACAACGCGACGCCGTGCCAGGCCATAGCGGCGATCCAGCGCGGGTCGGTCGAGTCGATCTGACCACTGCGCGCGGCGTACTCCCGCGCCTCGGCGAGCACCGGAAGCGCTCGTTCCCACTTCAATTCCGCCGCCCATCGGGTTTCAGCCACGTCGGCCGCAGCGTCGAGCATTCTTCCCGCGTTTTCACCGGTGGCGCGTGCGGCTAGATAAGCTTCGATGACGGCGCTTTCGGTTACCTGTCTCCTCTTCGGGGATGCGACGTGTCTCACGGCCAGCAGGCGGCCGATCAGCGCATCGGCCAGCAGCAGTTGCCCACTCGGTCCGAGCGTGCGCAGACGCTCGATCGCGGCATCGAGGTCGGTCAACGCGCTGCGCTGGTCGATGACCCGGTCCTCCGCGATCTGCACGTAGGCGCCGAGCAGTTCGAGGTTGTCCGGTGGCAGAGTGGTGCGGGCCTGCTCGATGCCTTTGCGCAGCACCTGGCTGGCGCGCGCGTACTCGCCGCGATTGCGATAGGCCGCGCCGATCGCGCGCCGCATCTGCAGCGCGACCTCGGGCTGTTTCTCCAGCTCCTTCTCGATGCGCTGCTCGATGGTCTTGAGCAGCGCCATGTCCGCCGCGCGCGTGCGCTGGCTCGCCTGCGGATCGGCCTCCTGGATGACGGAGAGGACAAACTGCTTGATCGTGTTCGCATGCTCGGCCTCTTGCCGGGCTTCACGCGCCTGCCACAGCGTGGCCGCGAGCCCGACGATAAGTGCGAAGAAGATCGCCGAGACGGCAGAGACCGCGACGCGGTTGCGCACGACGTAGCGGCGCAGCCGGTAGAGCGCGGCTGTCGCGCTGCGCCTGCACCGGCCGGTGCTCGAGCCAGCGCTCGAGGTCATCGGCCAGTTCGGCGGCGGTTCGGTAGCGCTGCTCCGGTTGCTTTCTTCAGCGCCTTGAGCACGATCGCATCGAGATCGCCGCGCAGCGCGCGCTGCACCGCCTGTCCTTCGCCACCGCGCTCGGCGTCGGCGGCATCGACGCGCACGATCGCCTCCTCCAGCGCAGCGCGCGCGCTGCACGTCGGTGCGACCGAGCCGGTACGGCCGCTCGCCGGTCAGCAGTTCGAACAGCATCACGCCGAGCGCGTAGACGTCGGTGGCGGTGGTGATCGGCTGGCCGAGGATCTGCTCGGGCGCGGCGTAGCTCGGCGTCAGCGCGCGGCCCGCCAGGCGCGTGAGCTCGGTCTCTTCGGCGGCCGTCGCTGTCGCCGGTCAGCAGCTTGGCGATGCCGAAGTCGAGCAGCTTCACCTGCCCCTCGGCGGTGACCAGCACGTTGGACGGCTTCAGATCGCGGTGCACGACCAGCTGCGCGTGCGCATGCGCCACCGCGCGGACGACGTCGACGAAGAGCCGCAGCCGCGCTGCGGTGTCGAGCGCCTGCTGCGTCGCACCAGGCAGTGATCGGCTCGCCCTCGACGTACTCGAGCGCCAGGTACGGCCGGCCCGTCTCGGACCAGCCGGCATCGAACAGCTGCGCGATGTTCGGGTGGTTGAGCGAGGCCAGCATCGCGCGCTCGCGCGCGAAGCGCTGCGCCAGGCCGCGGTCGATCCACTCGGCGTGCGGCAGCTTCAGCGCCACCTGCGCGCTCGAAGGCGCCGTCGGCGCGCGCGGCCAGCCACACGGTGCCCATGCCGCCTTCGCCCGAGTCGCGCTGCAGCAGCCGGTACGGGCCGATGCTGCTGGCCCGGCCTGCTCCTCGCCACCGGGCCTCGGCCCAGGCGCGCCCGGCAGCGGCACCGCAAACTGCGGCGGTCTCGGTGCAGGTCCGTGCGGCGCCAGCAGCTGCTCCAGCAGCGGCACGCAGATCGGCATCGGTGCGCCGGCAGCGTGCTCAACCACGCCGCGCGCGCCTCACCCTCCAGCCCCAGCGCCGCCTCCAGCAACCGGTTCAACCGGTGCCAGTCGGCCACACTTAGCTCGGCGATCGCGCGCATGCGCGGCTCCCGATTCGATCAGGATTTCTTACCCCATAGGACGCGTTGGGGTCCCCAATCCGGACATCGCCTCAACGCCGCAGCGACACCGACAGGAGCATCCGGGCGCGCTCCCAGTCCCGCCGCACCGTGCGCTCGGTCACGCCGAGCGCCTCGGCGATTTCCGGCTCCGTGAAGCCGCCGAAGAAGCGCATCTCAACGACCTGCTTCAGCCGCGGGTCGGTCTTTTCGAGCTCCCGCAGTGCATCGTCGATCCGTTCGATGTCGTCGTCCGTGCTCGCCCAGCCGTCCAGTACCTCGGTAGCGAGTGTGACGTTCGGTGCACCGCCACCGCGCCGGTCCGCCCGACGCTTGCGAGCAAAGTCGACGATCACGGACCGCATCACCTGTGAGGCGTAGGCGAGGAACTGGCCGCGACAAACCGCCTCGATACGCGCCGCCTGATGCAGCCGGAGATACACCTCGTTGACCATCGAGGTCGTGTCGAGCAAGCGTGATCGTGTCGTTGGCTGCCAGCCGCGCCTGGGCCATCCGATGCAAGTCAGGGTAGAGGAGCCCTACAAGCTCATCGATCGCGGCGCGATCCGCTCCGCGCGCACGCCGCAGCAGATCAGTGACGTCCCCCACGATGCCCCCGAGTCATGCAAGCCGCCTAGGAACCATGGCTGCAATTGGGCATTCTGGGCCGGACTTGTACTGATCGCCACTGGCCAGCTCCCGTGACGTTCTGACTCGCATCCAAGTGAAATCGTCGCCGTCGGCTAACACCCACGTAGAAACTACAGGCATCTTCTGGACATGCGGAAGAAGGAGCCCGGCGTTCGGTCAAAGATCGTTGAATCCTTGCGCAACTGCTGAAGCATCGACTGAAGAGCAGCAAGTGATTCGTGGGCTTGCTATTGCCTTCTCCGTAGGTGCTCCAATCAGCGGCGCGTGGTCGACGGCCGCTATTGGCGAACGAGCAGACCTTGGGCGGCCTGCCTCACATCTGGCGAGGAGAAGCGGAAGGCAGCGCGATCCAGCAGGTAGTGGATGAAGCCGCTCGCGAAGCCCGCCGCCAACAATGCCGGCACGAAGGGCGACGAGCGCAGCCACCACGCCGCATCGCCAAAGATGCGGTCCGCGTAGGCGTTTTCATCGGCCACGGCCTCCACCTCGAATAGCGGTAATAGCAAGGTGGAAGCGACGGCGAGCACCAGCAGCACCGCCCAGCCGCGTCGATTGATGGGCTCCAGTAGCCGCTGCCAGCCTGTCGCAGACTTCTGGCTCGCGCCCGAAGCTGCAAGGGATGCGAGCCCCATCGCAGCGCTCCAATGCTGCACGCTCCACAGCACAATGAACAGGAAGGGATCGCGCGCCACGAAGGCGAAGAACACCATCGCAGAAACGCCGACGACGTAAGCTATGCGCGGCAGCGATGGGCGCTGCGATCGCAGTTCGACGCGCAGCATCAGGGTGGTCAGGATCACGACGAGGACGATGCCGCCATCGCGTAGCGTGCGCGCGAAGAGGTCCGCCCCTACCGCTCCGAGAAGCGGGTCGATCCAGCGGTGCTGGTAGGAAATCGATCCGGCCAGGGCCTCTGCCAGCACGACGAACCCGCCGCCTACGACCAACGCGAACCACCGATCGAGCCGCCGCGTGGTCGCCTCCGACGCTCGTCCAGCGCGCGCACGGTAGAGGCTGAGGAGTCCGTAGTGCTGTGCTGCAAAGTGGTAACTCACCATTAAATAGTCGAAGACAGCGAGCCAGACCACGCGCTCGGTCAGCGGCATCGGCAGCACGCTCTCGGGCGCCAACAGCAGGGCAAAGCAAACCACGGCGATCGCCATCGGGGCCACTATGAAGCGCAGCCGCTGCTTGGCGAGCAGGGGGCGGTATGCCGGAGTTGCGTAGGCCAGCCAGGCTGACGAGACGCGGTGGCCGAACCACAGAGGTACGGTAAGCACGAAAAAGAGACCGTCCACTGGGCTGGCGCGCACGTCGTCATAACCGCGCGCCAGCAGAAGGACCAGCGGGGCTAACCACAGAGCATTCAGGATCCAAACGAGATCCCAGGCCGGGCTCTTGATCCAGCGCGTGCGGAAGCGGACGCGGCGCGTCGGCTCGGTGTGATGGTTCCCCGTCGTTGATCATCGCGTCGACACAATGGGTTGCGCGATTATTCACAGGCTGGTCCTGTACCGTGGCGCCGAGCACAGAGGCACGGGAATCATGGCATCGCCTCCTCGCCCACGATGACCTTCTCCAAGCGGACCCCGTTCTCCATCCCATCGTACATTCCGACAACTGTTCCACGCACCCGGTAGCCGTGCTTGCGATAGAAGGCAATCGCCGCAACGTTTTCCTGCCGGGCCTCCAAGCGGATTCTGGCAATGCCGGCCACGTGCGCGACCTTTTCGAGCCAGCGGAGAACAAGCGAGCCAATACCGCGGCGCCGGACGGAGGGGTGAACGGCGAGCAACAGTAGTCTCGCAACGTCATCCCGGTAAGACATGATGCCGAAAGCCACAAGCTGTCCATCGTCGTGAGCGACCGCGACGTTGGTCGAAAGGCTAGCGATTGCTTGCCGTACGCGCGACGGCGTCCAGCTCCAGGGCAGCTCATACTCAATCTCACTGCGCGAGAGCAATGCAATCGCGTCCGCATCCGCATACGTTGCGAGGCGAATGGTTACCGCGGGCGTCATCTCAGTTGCGGTTAGTTCAGACCACTATCCGGTCAGACGAGGGACCGTGAGCGATGTCCGGTCTTGGCCGACGCGTCTCAGTATCACTCTGAAACGGACGTATGCGGCCACGTAGGCCGGCCCGACCGCTGCGGTTTCAGGTGTTCAGAACGATGACTGCGCAGCCCCAGATGACGAGCGCAACTGCCGAGCGGGGTTCGCAGCCGCCGTCCCCACGGCAGGTTCTTTTCGGCGGCCATGACGGCGGCCAGCAGCAGCATCCAGCCCAGGTTGCCCATGCCGACGACGAACATCAGCAGCATCAGCGCCCAGCAGCAGCCGACGCAGAACACGCCGTGATCGAAGCCGATCCGCAGCGCCTCGCTGCGACGGCGCGCGCCCGTGCCAGCGCGAAGCCACGAAGGCGAACGGCGTGTGGCACTGCTCGAGGCAGCGATACTTGAGCGCGCTGAACTGGAACAGCCCCGCGCCGACCAGGACCGCCGCGGCGACCATCCAGCCATGACCGATGAACCAGCTGAGCTCGGCCGCGACGGAGCGCAACGCTGCGTCGGCGACGTGCGCGACGACGCCGAATGCGAACCAGGCCGCGAAGAACCCGAGCACGACCAGCGCGAGCAAGCCGCGCGCCGTCGCTGCGCGACTGCAGTGATGCGGCGGAACATCAGCAGCAGCGGCAGCGTCGTCGGCAACATCATCGCCGCGATCATCAGCGACCCAGGCGATCGCATGCAGAGCCGCCGGCACGACGATGTCGCCCTGCGGAATGGCGCGACACAAGCGCGGCCAGCGCCCCGGCGTCGCCCCAGCCACCGTCGCCGAGGTAGCGGCTCCAGGGACTGAGGCTCCACAGCCAGAGCGCCGTCCACGCCATCGCCGCGAGCGCGGCCAGCAGCAGCCGCCAGCACGCGCGCGCGGGTCGGTCACGCGCCTGACGACAGGCGCGGCCGTGCATTTTCGATGGCCACTTCGGACCCGGGACCTGGCTCACCGGCGCACGCCGGCGCCGGCAAATCACATCATGCGTCGAAGACGAACGTGCTCTGCAGCGCGTTGTGGCCCTTGATGTTGATGTCCTTGCCCATGCCCGCGTGGTTCTTGGTCCAGTATTCCTTCGCCTTACCGACGAACACCGGCGCGCCGGGGACGGTCGAGAACACCGTGTCGGCGAGCGTCGTCGTCTCGCCCGTCGCGCTCTTGTAGGGCTCGAGCTCGGCGTAGCCGGCGTTGCCGACCTTGATCGTGCCGTTGCCGCCGCTGCACTTCGAACGTGATCGGCACCTTCTGCACGGACACCACCTTGCCGACGAGCTTGGCGAGGTCCGCGACAGGCCCGCCTTTCTGGCCGGTGTAGACGTCCAGCAGCGCCTGCTCCTGCTGCGGGTGAAACCTTGTCGTCGAGATAGACCGCGGCCGTCCAGTTGCCCTGCAGAATGTTGCCGGGCACGTGCGCGATCATGGCGAGCGTGCGGCCGGAGACGTCGACGCCGTCGACCGTGCCCTTGTCGAAATGCCAGGCAACGATCGTGTCGCAGGTTTCGAAGTCCGGGTCCTCGCCGATCCAGCACGGACACAAGACGCGGCAGTTGCAGACTTCGAGCAAACGGCCTTCGAGGTGGTAAGCCATGTTCCCCTCCCCTTGCATTGGTGGAAACGAAGGCGCCGGCGCCTTGCGCGCCAGCGAGCGGGCATGCTACGCCGTCGTATCCGCCCTCGCCACACCTGATGCAGTCCGCGCCGACCGACGACTGGGCTGCCCCGGCCGAGTCGCGACTGAGCGCGTCGGGCCACTGGCGGTCCTTGCCGAGCGCCCCTCCCTCTATACGGCGGCACTCAACGCGTCATCGGCGCAATGCTCATTCGTTCCACGCCTCGATGACCTGAGCGAGACCAAGGCGGTAGTCCCGGAATCCGGGCTTCCAGCCCGGCACGCGCGGACGCGGTGCTGTGGGCGGCATCGCCAGTGCGACCTGCTGCATATGCTCCTCGCGGACCACCAGTTTCATCAGCGGCCTGGCAATGGCGGGCGCGTGCAACGGAAAGTGGCGGCCGATTCTCCGGGCGAAGTCGTCCATGAATCGCATGAACGAGACCGGCATTGCGTCGGTTGCATAGAGGATGCGTCCGGCGTTGCGCGGATTCGCAGCGGTGATCAGCGCACTGGCAGCGTCGTATTGATGCAGGTGATATTGGAGGGTGTTGCGCGGTCCCGCCCAGTACGGCCGCCCGAGGCGGAATGCCGTGCGATAGGCGCGCAGATCTCCGCTTTCGGGACCATAGAGGTATCCGAGGCGCACCACGCACGCAGGTATCGGCCCCGAAGCAACGAGACTCTCGCACTCGATGATGGTCTCCGCGATCGAGCGCATCGGGTCCTTCGGCGGTTGGCCCAGCACGAAGGCGAAGCTCGCATGCACGAGCATGTCTGCATCGGAACGCGTCGCGCGCCGCGCACCGGCCAGTGCGACACGCGCAAACCCCTTCCACGCGTGTCCATCGTGCAGCAGCGTATTGGCCTGCTGTCCTGCGATATTGATGTGAACCGCGCCGCTTGCACGTTGCCGCGCAAGAATGCGACCGAGTTCGGATCGGGCTCCGGTGATCTGCAGGCTCATCGATTCTTGGAAGGTCCCGGACACAGCAGCGGCACGATTTGGTGCCAGTGTGCCTCTCGGGCATCAGACTATCGCACCGAGCAGGCCAACGAGCGTATCGGAAGGAGTCCAGAAGGTCTCGACCTGCCGGCGCTGCTGGACCGCATCGAGTCCGAAATGGGGCCGCCGCCGCGCAAGCGCAGTGGACGATGAACTTCTGCCTTGGCGAGCAATCGGAATCCACTTTCCGAAGCATCGCAAGCGCGCAATCGCGATCGGAGGAGCGCTGGGGCTGTATCGCGACTATCCGGTCTCGAAGGGCTGCACCTCGCCGTTCGCTCCGATCTGGATCGATGAGATGGCGCGTCGGCAAGCTTGAATAGGAAGTCGCAAATGCACGAAGGCTCATGCCACTGCGAAGCGGTTCGAATGACCTTGCCGTCTACACCCGAGGTGGCCACCGATTGCAACTGCTCGCTATGCCGACGGATCGGCGGACCGTGGGTCTACTTCGAGTTTGGCTCGGTGAAGATCGAAGGCCATCCGCAAGCCACTGCTGAGTACATCTGGGGCGACAGGACTCTGCGAACCATTCACTGTCGTACCTGTGGCTGCGTCACGCACTGGGAGCCTTTGGAGCCCGTTCCTGGTGTCAAGCACGGAGTGAACCTTGGAAACTTCGACCCCGAACTCATAGCTGCCGTACGCGTTCGCCGATTCGACGGCGCCGATACGTGGAAGTTCATCGACGAATGAGTGCATGCAGCTACGCGTAGTCCTAACGCTGAAGAACACAAGAGTGTTCCGGGACCGCGCGAAGAAGCGACTCACCGTTCTCCGCTCTGCTCTCGCCCTAGGTCCTGTGGTTGGACGATCGGCTGCGCACGCGATCTCGCGATCGTCGGTGCGTCGGTCTATGGGTCGCCCGATGCAGCGCGCCTCACCGATGCGACGATCGTCGTCCGTGACGGACGCATCGAGCGCGTCGGGCCGGTGCGCGACGTGCCCGTTCCAGACGGCATGCCGATGATCGACGGCCGGGGCACAACGGTCGTCGCCGGCTTCTGGAACAGCCACATTCACCTGCTCAGACCCGACGTCCTCGTGCGTCGGGCGGCAATTGCTTGGCGAGGCCGCGGTGCGGACAGAGCCGTGCTGTAACACGGCGTGACGGCGCCGCCTAGCTTCCATCGAGCGAACGTCCTCTGGCAAGCTTCGCCTGCCCGCGGCCGCCGCGCGTGTCAAACGTCAGGTGGCAAGAGTCGGGGCCGTGTCATCTCGCTGGAGAACACCATGGCAAAGGGCTACTGGATCGTTCGAGTTGATATCGCTGATCCTGAGCGATACAAGGCCTACACCACAGCAAACGCCAAGCCATTGGCCAAGTATGGCGCGCGCTTCCTGGTCCGTGCGGGCCCGTTCGAGAACCCGGAGGGAGGGAGCAGAGCCCGCAATGCGGTGATCGAGTTCCCCACTTACCAAGCCGCGGTCGATTGTTGGCACTCGCCGGAGTACCAGGAAGTGCTCAAACTTCGCCAGCCGATCTCCACGGCCGATCTGGTCATCATCGAAGGGTACGAAGGCCCGCAGCCCGCGTAGGAGGTGTCGGGCATCGCTTCTCGCCGTGATCTCGGTGCTTCGAAGTGGAACCGGACAACGCCCGAATCAGGACGTATGCTGCGCTCTTCCGGTGACCGGGAGGGCGCTCCAGGCGGCATTCGCATCATGGGCATCTCTGAACGTCGCTGTCTCCGCGCCGCGCGGCACGGGAGCAACGTGGCGTGGTCGCGATCGGCGCTCCGGTGGTGCGCCGTCGCACCGCTGCCGCTGGTGCTGACGGCCTGCAACTGGGCCGCTCCTCGATCCGCGCGGCCCGGTGGGGCAGGCCGAGCGCACCATCCTGATCGACTCGCTGGCCATCATGCTGGCGATCGTCGTGCCGACGATCCTCGCGACCTTCGCCTTCGCCTGGTGGTTCCGCGCCTCGAACACCCGCGCCCGCTACCGGCCCGACTGGGAGTATTCCGGCGCCATCGAGCTCGTCGTCTGGTCGATCCCGGCCTGGTGATCATCCTGCTCGGCGGCGTGACCTGGATCGGCTCGCACGAGCTCGATCCCGGCTCGAAGCCCACTCGTCGGCGCGCGCAGGCAGCCGGTCGAGGTCCAGGTCGTCTCGCTCGACTGGAAATGGCTGTTCATCTATCCCGAGCAGGGCGTCGCGAGCGTGAACGAGCTCGTCGTGCCCGCCGGCGTGCCGCTGCACTTCTCGCTCACCTCGGCGAGCGTCATGAACATCGTTCTTCGTGCCGCAGCTCGGCAGCATGATCTACACGATGAACGGCATGGTCACCCAGCTGAACCTGCAGGCCGACGAGCCGGGCACGTTCCACGGGCATGTCGGCGCAATTCAGCGGCGACGGCTTCTCCGACATGCACTTCCGGTGCGCGCGGTGCGCGCCGACGAGTTCGCCGCCTGGGTCCAGGCGACGCGCGGAGCCGGCCCGACGCTCGACGCGGCCGCGCTACACGGCGCTCGCGCAGCAGAGCACGAACGTGCCGCCGTTCGACCTATCGGCGCGGTGACGCCGGACCTGTTCGACCAGGTCGTGACGCCAGAAGCTCCCGCCCGGGCCCGGGCCGGCGACCGAGCGCGGCGGGCGCCGCCGAGGTCACCGAACGAGCCGAGGAGCCACTGACGATGTTCGGCAAGCTGACCTGGGAGGCGATCCCGTTCCACGAGCCGATCGTCATGGTCGACGTCGGCGGTGGTGGCGATCGCGATCCCGGCCGTGCTCGCCTGGGTCATCGTCAAGGGACATCTGCCCTATCTCTGGCAGGAGTGGATCACCAGCGTCGACCACAAGCGGATCGGCGTCATGTACATCGTGCTCGGCCTGGTGATGCTGCTGCGCGGCTTCGCCGACGCGATCATGATGCGCTCGCAGCAGGCGGTCGCCTTCGGCAGCCGCCGGCTATCCTGCCGCCGGAGCACTACGACCAGATCTTCTCGGCGCACGGCACGATCATGATCTTCTTCGTCGCCATGCCGCTTCGTGATCGGCCTGATGAACTTCGTCGTGCCGCTGCAGCTCGGCGTGCGCGACGTCGCCTTCCCGGTGCTCAACTCGGTCAGCTTCTGGCTGACCGCGACCGGCGCGCTGCTGGTCAACATCTCGCTCGTTCGTCGGCGAGTTCGCGCGCACCGGCTGGCTGGCCTATCCGCCGCTGTCGGAGCTCGCCTACTCGCCCGGCGTCGGCGTCGACTACTACCTCTGGGCGCTGCAGATCTCCGGCGTCGGCACGCTGCTGACCGGCATCAACTTCGTGACCACCATCCTCAAGATGCGCGCGCCCGGCATGACCTACATGCGCATGCCGATCTTCTGCTGGACCACGCTCGCCACCAACCTGCTGATCGTCGCCGCCTTCCCGATCCTGACCGCCACCCTCGCGATGCTCGCTGCTCGACCGCTACCTCGGCATCCACTTCTTCACCAACGACGCCGGCGGCAACCCGATGATGTTCATGAACCTGATCTGGGTCTGGGGCCATCCCGAGGTCTACATCCTGGTCCTGCCGGCGTTCGGCATCTTCTCGGAGGTGTTCTCCACCTTCTCCGGCAAGCCGCTGTTCGGCTACCGCTCGATGGTCGCCGCCACGCTGGTCATCTGCATCCTCTCCTTCATGGTCTGGCTGCACCACTTCTTCACGATGGGCGCGGGCGCCAACGTCAACGCGTTCTTCGGCATCACCACGATGATCATCGCGGTCCCGACGGGCGTGAAGATCTTCAACTGGCTGTTCACGATGTACCGCGGCCGCATCCGCTTCGAGACGCCGATGCTGTGGTCGATCGGCTTCATGGTCACCTTCGTCATCGGCGGCATGACCGGCGTGCTGCTGGCGGTGCCGCCGGCCGACTTCGTGCTGCACAACAGCCTGTTCCTGGTCGCGCATTTCCACAACGTCATCATCGGCGGCGTGGTGTTCGGCCTGTTCGCCGGCTACGACGTACTGGTTCCCCAAGGCGTTCGGCTTCCGCCTGCACGAGGTTCTGGGGCAAGGCGTCGTTCTGGTTCTGGCTCATCGGCTTCTACGTCGCCTTCATGCCGCTCTACGTGCTCGGCCTGATGGGCATGACGCGGCGCATGCAGCACTACGACGTGCCCGAGCTGGCAGCCCTGGCTCCTGATCGCCGCCGGCGGCGCGCCTGATCATCGGCATCGGCGTCGCGCTCCAGGTGGTGCAGCTCGTCTGTCAGCATCCGCCACCGCGAGGCGCTGCGCGACGTCACCGGCGATCCGTGGGACGGCCGCACGCTCGAATGGGCGACCTCCTCGCCGCCGCCGGTCTTCAACTTTCGCGGTGCTGCCGAACGTCGAGGGCGTGGAGGCCTACTGGATGCGCAAGCAGCGCGCGATCGAGCGCCAGGCGCTGCGGCCCGAGCCCGACTATGACGACATCCACATGCCGCGCAACAGCTCCGCCGGCTTCATCTGCGCCTTCTTCGCGACCATCATGGGCTTCGCGCTGATCTGGCACATCTGGTGGCTGGTCGCCGTGGCCTTCGTGGGTGCCTGGGCCGTGTTCGTCGTCGTCGCCTGGCGCGACGAGCACGAGGAGACGATCCCCGCGGCGACGTCGCGCGCGTCGACCGGGCCAATCGCGCCGCACGCGAGGCCGCGCTGCCGACGCTGAGGCCGGCCTCGTGAGCGCCGCGGCGGAGGCCTACCCGGGCGGGGTGGCCGGCGGCGGACTGGCGCTCGGCGGCGGCCACGCCCAGGCGCTCACCGAGGAGCCGGCGCACGGCCGTCGAAGCGCATCGTCGTCGCCTACGGCTTCTGGATCTTCCTGCTCAGCGACATCATCCTGTTCGCGGCGCTGTTCGCGACCTATGCGGTGCTGACCGACGCCACCGCCGGCGGCCCGACCGGCCGCGACCTGTTCGACCTGCCGACGGTCGCCATCGAGACCGCGTGCCTGCTGCTGTCGACCGTCTTCTGCGGCCTCGCCGGCATCGGCGCGCAGGCGCGGCGCAACGCGCTGTACTACGGCTCGATGGCGGTGACCTTCGTGCTCGGCGCCACCTTCGTCGCGCTCGAGCTGCACGAGTTCGCGACCATGATCCACGAGGGCGCCGGCCCCGGCGCAGCGCCTTCCTGTCGTCGTTCTTCGCGCTGGTCGGCTGCCACGGCCTGCACGTCAGCGCCGGCCTGCTGTGGCTGCTGACGATGATGGCGCAGGTGTATCGCCAAGGGCTACCGCGCCGACATCCTGCGCCGGCTGCTGTGCTTCGCGCTGTTCTGGCACGCCCTCGACATCATCTGGGTGGCCCTGTTCACGCTCGTCTACCTGGTCGGAGTGGCACCGCATGAGCACCTCCCTTCACGAAGCCCACGGCGACGTCGCCCCCGGCGACGATCTCGGCCCCGCCGACATCCCCCGTGCGATCCGCGGCTATCTCATCGGCCTGGCGCTGGCGACGCTGCTGACCTGCGTCTCGTTCTACATCGCCCGCAGCACGCTGGTCTGGCAGCCCAGCATCCCGATCGCGCTCTCGGTGCTGGCGATCGCGCAGATGGGCGTGCATCTCGTCTTCTTCCTGCACATCACCTCGGGGCCCGACAACATCAACAACGTCCTGGCGCTGGCCTTCGGCGTGCTGATCGTGTGCTGCTCGTGTTCGGGTCGCTCTGGATCATGGCCCACCTCGACCACAACATGATGCCGATGGAGCGGATGATGCAGATGCAGCGCTG
>CAVPPW010000015.1:0-4429 GCA_963707445.1 uncultured beta proteobacterium
GATGCATCTTGCGCTCGAACTCCGGGCAAGGACCGACACCGATGACCCGCTGCTGTTCAAGAACGCCCGCATCTTCGACGGCACGAACGCGGAAGTCGCCGAGGGCATGTATCTGCGCGTCGCCGACGGGCTGATTCAGGAAGTCTCCGCGCGGCCGATCACCGACACAAACGCACGAGTCATCGACGTCGGCGCGCGCACGCTGATGCCGGGCCTGATCGACGCGCACCTGCACGCGTACTGCAGCGACGTGTCGATGCAGAAGGTCGAGGCGATCGGCGAGCCGTATCGCACCGCGCATGCGGTCCGGATGCTCGGACATGCGCTCGACTGCGGCTTCACGACGGTGCGCGATATCGGCGGTGGCGACTACTCGCTCGCCAAGGCGATCGCCGATGGACTGGTGCGCGCGCCGCGCTTCTTCTACGCCGGCAAGGTGCTGTCGATGACCGGCGGGCATGGCGACTTTCGTCCGCTGGAGCAGAAATCGCATCACGACGAGTTGTGTTCGTGCGGCATCGTCAACTGGGCGTGCCGCGTGGCCGACGGCGTCGATGCGTGCATCCAGGCGGCCCGCGACGAGCTGCGGCAGGGCGCGCACTGCATCAAGATCATGGTAGCGGGCGCGTCGTCGCCGACACGCGACGACGGGCGTTGATTTTGCGAGAAGCGTCCTAGCGGCCGGTTCGGTACATCCCACGCGACGATGTGGACATGACACTGCTGGAACCGACGCGATAGAGGAACATTCCGTCGCGATCGATACCGCGACGAGCGTCCGCTGATTGGGCGAGCGCCGATCACCCTACCCTTCCGCCGCGGCCCGAGAACGAGTCGTGGGAGGTCGCCGAGCGATCCTCGGGCGCCACATCGTTTGACAATAATATTATTTCTGTTATACGATATGCATGATATCGTTTTACAATAAAACAAACAGGAGTCAACTTGCAACCCCACTCCACTGCGCTCAGCGCTTCGCGGGTCCTCCTTAAGATCCTGCGCGTCCTCAACCTCCTCATGGGAGTAGGCCTGGTCGTCGCCATCCCGGCCAGCTTCTTCTTCGAGCCGCAGTTTTTTGCATTTTTCAGCAAACGGCCGCCGCGTATCGATCCAACGTGGCTCGTTCCGGTCCTGCGGATCTGGCTAGTGCTGGCGCTCCCGATGGTCGCAGCGATCCATGTCGTGCTTTCGCGTCTGTTGGCCGTAGTCGAGACGGTTCGTTCCGGCGATCCCTTCGTGCCGGAGAACGCCGTGCGGTTGAAGACGATCGCCTGGTGTGTGCTCGCCACTCAACTGTTCGGCCTGGCTTACGGAGTGTTGGCGGCAACCGTGAATGCTGCAGGCTCGAACGTCCACTGGGAATTCTCGGTGACCGGATGGGTAGCTGTCGTTCTTCTCACATTCGTGCTGGCCCGTGTGTTTGCGGCAGGCACTCGCATGCGCGAAGATCTGGAAGGGACGGTCTGAGGATGGCGATCGTCGTGAAGCTGGACGATATGCTGCACGCGCGGTGCATGACGCTCACCGAGTTGGCCGAGCGCGTCGGCATCACGATCGTGAACCTGTCGATCCTCAAGACGGGCAAGGCACGCGCGATTCGCTTCTCGACGCTCGAGGCGATTTGCGACGTGCTCGACTGCCAGCCCGGCGACCTGCTCGAATTCCAAGCCGATTCCGGCGCCGACGAACATTCGCGCGCCGCCTGAGAAGGAGATTTGACGATGGCTTCGACTGCTGCTTCCGTCTCATCGCCTCGCGCGAGTGCTGCCGAAGACGAGGTCTCGCTCGTCCGGCTCTATGTCTTGCGCGCTATGTACCTGCTGCTGGTGATCGGGCTCGGTGGGTTGATCGTGCCCGAGATCGTCAGCCACCCGCTCATCAGCCGCGGGGTCATCGCGAGCCTCTTGGGCGCCGTCTGGCTGCTGGCCTTCATCGGCCTCAAGTACCCGCTGCAGATGCTTCCGCTGTTGATGTTCGAGTTCGTTTGGAAAGCGGTCTGGATGATCGGTTACGGGCTGCCGCAATGGTTTTCGGGCCAGCTTCCGCCGACCTTTGCCGAGGACTTCTTCAACGTTGGCGTTGGCGTAATCCTGATGCCGCTCGTGATTCCGTGGGGCTATGTCTATCGCCACTACGTGAAGCAGCCCGGCGCCCGCTGGCGCTGATCGGCGCAACTCTTTCCGTTCAACGAATCTGGGGAATGGAAGCGCGAGGCAAGTCTCCCAAAACTGCGGACGACGCCCAGCGTAGTATCATTTGAATCACCTCGTCAGCGCGCGGCTGTGGCGTGAACGGGTTCTTCGGTAACGCTCAGATGAAACCCATTCTGTCCTACCTCCTGGTCGCAGTTGTGGTGGTCGTTACCGGCTGTGCCACGCTGCCCCCTCCAAAGGATCGCGTCGAGACCGCCGCCCTCACTGACACGGCGGGGACGCGGCTCGGCCGCGCGATTGCGCCCGGCGTCGCTGCGAATCCCGGCAAGACGGGCATCCATGCGCTGCCCGACCCCCGCGATGCGTTCGCCGCGCGCGTCCTGCTCGCAGGCGCCGCAGAAAAGTCGCTCGACGCACAATACTTCATCTGGAATGGCGACCACGTCGGCTACCTGCTGTTCCAGGCGCTCTGGCAGGCGGCCGAGCGGGGGGTGCGCGTGCGCCTGCTGCTCGACGACCTGAATACGAAGGGGCTCGATTCCACCATCGCCGCGCTCGACGCGCATCCGAACATCGAGGTGCGCCTCTACAACCCGGTCGTCATTCGCGACAACCGCGTGCTCAACTTCGTGACCGATTTCACCCGCGTGAACCGGCGCATGCACAACAAGTCGTTCACCGCCGACAACCAGGCGACGGTCGTAGGCGGACGCAACATCGCTGACGAGTACTTCGGCGCCGGGGCCGGCCTCACGTTCGCCGACCTGGACGTGCTCGCCGTGGGACCGGCGGTGCCCGAGGTGTCCAAGGAGTTCGATGTCTACTGGAACAGCGCGTCCGCCTACCCGGCGTCGGGTTTCGTCGGTCCGCCAATGCCGGACGGCACCACCAATCTCGAGGCCAAATTCGTGGCGAACCGCGCCGACCCCGAATCGATCGCGTATCTCGAGGCGGTGCGCGCGACGCCGCTGGTGCGCGAGCTGCTCGACCGGAAGCTCGCGCTCGAGTGGGCGGCCGCCGAGGTCGTGTACGACGACCCGGCCAAGACGCTCGACACCACGGAGCGGACGGACGTGCTGCTCTTCCCGGAGCTCGTGCGCAAGATGGGCCGGCCCGAAAAGATGCTCGACATCGTCTCGCCGTACTTCGTGCCCGGCGACGGCGGCACCGAGCTGCTGGCGGCGCTGGCTAAACGCGGCGTGACCGTGCGCATCCTCACCAACTCGCTCGCGGCGTCCGACGAGAAGTCGGTGCATTCGGGCTACGCGAAGCGCCGCCGCGACCTGCTCCAGGCCGGTGTCCGGCTCTACGAGATCAAGCCGACCGCGACGAAAGAAGCGAACGAATCCCGCAGACCGGTTCGGATCAGGCTCGTCCTCCGGCCTGCATGCCAAGACGCTCGCCGTCGACAGCCGCCGGATCTTCGTCGGCTCGTTCAATTTCGACCAGCGCTCGGCGCGGCTCAACACCGAAATGGGTCTGGTGCTCAGCAATCCGGTGCTCGCGCAGCGTCTGACCCGATTCTTCGATGTCGAAGTGCCGATGCTGGCGTATGAGGTACGGCTAGCTCGCGGACGGCAACAGCCTGGAATGGATCGAGCGAACTGCATCGGGCGAGAAGCACTACGACACCGAGCCCGAGACGGACTGGTCCACGCGCATGGGCGTCGAGCTGCTGTCGATCCTCCCCATCGAATGGCTGCTGTAGGCGGCGCCATCGCCAACGCATCGCCGCAGTCGAGTCGACTTCGATCAACCTCTTCAAGGTGCTGCGAAGTAATTGTGTCGTCGCGCGATCGCGCGACGCTTACCCGAGCGTCTTGTACAGCGCGACCAGTTTGCTCCACGCGCGCTCGGCCTGCGCTTTGTCGTAGATCGGCGCGCCATCCTCGACCGGCATGTCGGGCACGCACCAGCCGTGCTTCGCCGGATAGACCTCGACTTCCGCCGGAACGCCCGCCTTCGCGAAACTCTCCTTCAACTTGTCCTTCGCGTCGGGCTGTCGCTGATCGTCGTTCGCCGCGACGCCGAAGTACATGCGCGCCTTGATCTTCGGCGCGAGCAGATGCGGGCTGTCCGGCTTGTCGGTCACGAGCCCGCCTCCGTGGAACGACGCGCCGGCGCCGATGCGCTCTGGAACGCTCGCGGCTGTCCGCACGACAAGCGCGCCGCCCATGCAGTAGCCCTGACGTGCCGATCTTCTTCGTCTTGTCGACTTGCGCGTTGCGCGTCGAGGAACGCCACGTACGCGACCGCATCCTTCTCGGCAGCGCCGG
>CAVPPW010000016.1:0-22221 GCA_963707445.1 uncultured beta proteobacterium
ACACCGACAGGCGCTGCAGGAATTCAACGGTGGCAGGAGCGACGGCATAGATGCGCGCGTCAAACGGCGCGGTCGCCGTCGGCAAATGCGCCTTCATGCGGGGACCGACGAGCGCCACCCGCAGTCCCTGCTGCGACAGCCCGAGAGCGCAGGCCATGCCAGCCAGGCCGGCCCCTACGACAGCGACATCGAAGTCCCGCGGGTCGCTCATGTCAGGAATCGAACAAACCCTGTGCTCATGGGTACCGAGTATAGGAGGCCACCACAGGACGGCTGCCGTAGCGCGCAAGCCGCTCGGTCTGGCCAGCTTGTTGCACTGATGCAGCGTGCTGCGTGCGGCCGGGGGAGTTGCCCTGGCCGATTCTTGCGGGGATTGGCCGATAAAGGTCGGCTGGAAACGCACCCTAATCGTTGCGGCGTCAGCGTTTGAGCGACAGCCGCGTACGCGAGCCATCGCCCGTCGGTTACGAATCGAACATGAGCGCGATCGCCTGTTCCTCGGTCAGCCGGGCGCCTTCTGCCGCCGACTGCTGCGCCAACGCTGTTCCCAATGCCGTCTGCACCAGCGTCATGACTCGATCGCGAGTGTCGGTAATGAACGCCTGCAAAACGCGCCTGGTGCGCTTTACCTCGACGTCGAAGAATCCGATCAGCATGGCGGCGACCGCTTCCGACCCTGACTGCTGCGCGTGTAGCAGCGCGATAAACGGCACCAACGAAGCCACTGTCTGCGTGCGTTGCAGGAACGGGATCGCCGCCCGGCCAAGGGTAAGCGCAGGTTCCCGATCGCCACGAAGCGCGTACGCGTTTGCCAGGCCCTGCTCGGCAGTGCCGGCGCCGTAGGGTGCGTTGATGCGGCGAAACGCGGCGACCGCAGCCTCGAGAGAGAGACGATGGCTTCGTCGACGTTGCCGAGCGCACAGTTGTACCAGGCAGCGGTCGTCAGTCCCATCAGCTCGCCCAGCTCAAGCCCACTCTGGCGGTAGATCGCAGCCTGCCGTTCGGCCCATGATTGGGCGCTCTCGAAGTCTCCCACGTATGCAAAGTGCCGCGCGTGCGCGAGCGCCAGGGCCGCTCTCTGACGAGCCGGTGCATCATCGTCGATCAGTGCTTCGGCTTCGGCCAGCGCGGCCTCACGATGCTGCGATTCGCCGCGATGAGTGGCGACCATGACCGTCCATATCAGGCAATCGATCAATCTGAAAGTGTCGCCCAGGCGGCGGAACAGTTCGGTTGCGCGCAAGGCGGCGTCGAAGCACTCCTGCGGACCACCCTGATAACCGAGGTGCGCAAGCGCGAGGTTGAACTGCGCCTCCACTTCAACGTCCAGATCCGAGGGCAGCGGCAACAGGCGCTTGCCACAGTCGATGCCTTCGTTCATCAGTTCATGGTTGAGCCATAGTCGCCGGCTGTTGGCAAACAGTGCGCAGGCAAGCCCACGAGTGCCCGCTGCGGCGGCAGCCCAATCGATGGCGGCGCGCACGTTGTCGAGCTCGGCGTTGTGGCCCCTCTGCGCTTCCTCACTCCAACGCCAATGCCCCGCCTCGACGTGCTGCACAAATTCAAGCATCGCATCGCGCATGTCGGCGCAACAGCTGCGGCGTTTCGCCTGCGGCGGCAAGCTGCTCGAGTGCGAAAGCGCGCGTTGTCTCCAGCAGCCGGTACCGCGGTGCTTCGCCGCCGTCGGCAACCACCAACGACTTGTCGACGAGATGACCGAGCAGATCCAGCACAGTCCACCGGTCAAGGCGTTCGTCGGCTGCAACCGCCTGCGCCAACTCCAGGGAGAAACCGCCGACAAACACGCCGAGCCGGCGAAACACTGCTCGCTCTTCAGCTGACAGCAATTGATGGCTCCACTCGAGGGTTGCCCGCAACGTTTGATGGCGGCGCAGCACCGAACGCGTACCACCGGTCAAGACGTTGAAGCGCTCGTCGAGTCGCGCCCGCAAACCATCAATGCCGAGCAATCGAACGCGCGCCGCCGCCAATTCAATCGCGAGCGGCATGCCGTCAAGGCGACGACAAATGTCTGCGATCGTCACGAGTTGCGCGCTCGTCGGCTGCAGCCGCGGATCGGCCGCTCGAGCGCGCGCGACGAACAGCGCGACAGCGGCCGGTGTTTCGGTGGGGCTGTCGCTGGCCAAGCCGCTCAACCGATAGACATGCTCCGCAGGCAGGCGCAATGGCTCCTGGCTGGTCACCATCACGCGCAGGTCGGGTACGTCGGCGAGCAGAGCACGCACACTGTCCGCGGCAGCATCCAGCACGTGCTCGCAGTTATCCAGGACCAACAGCGAGCGTCCGTGGCGCAGCAATGCACTAACGGTTTGCAGCACGGGCCGATCATCGCTGCCGCTAACGCCGAGCACTTGACCGATTGCCGCGCGGCACTGCTGCGCTGTCGCTCAGCTGCGAGAGCTCGACCCACCACATGCCGCCGGCAAAGTGCTCACGCGCGGCGACGGCAAGTGCCTGTGCCAGTCGCGTCTTGCCGATACCCCCGGCGCCGACGATCGACACCAGCGCGTGTTGCCGTAGCAAGTCACTGACCGCTAGCAGGTCCTCGGCACGACCGTACAGCGGCTCAGGCTGCGTTGCTGCTTTGGATGCCACCGACGGAACTGGTGCGGCGGCGTCGTTGAGCGACGACGTAACGGTCGCGGTAAAGCGATAGCCGCGCCCGGAATTGTCGCAATCGTCTGCGGCCCCAGCAGCTTGCGCAGCGCCGAGATGTGCACCTGCAGGTTGTTCTCTTCGACGACGACGTCCGGCCAGACCAGCTCGAACAGCTCGTTCTTGCCGACCGCACGGTCGCGCCGCTCTACCAGAGCCACCAGTACGTCGAACGCGCGCGCACCAAGCCGGGCGGGCACTTCCTCGATTAGCAAGCGGCGCTGAGCTAGATCCAAGCGCGCTGCGCCAAAACGAATATCTGAAGTGGCGGTTTCCATCGACGGCTTCCGGCTCCGGGTGCTCAAGCTTAATCGCCTTGCACGGACCTCGACACGCTGCAATTAAGAACGATTAAGACCGGCCGGGGTGCGGCCCAAAGACCTGAATGCGGTTCAGGCCCGACGATTCGTCCATCGTCAACTCTGCCCAGGGAGCCACCAATGAACCGCAAATCCGTAACCGAACGCTTCGCCCTGATCATGCTTGCCGCGCTTGCTTCGACCAGCACGTTTGCACTGATGGTGCTGGGACCCATGGCCAGCAGCGGCGGACTCGCCTGAATCAATAGTCTGCTGTCGGCCCAAGAGCGCAGCCCACCTACAGACTGGTCGCACGCCGAACCACGTCCAATGTCCGAAGCACAGGAGTGCAAATGAAAAACTTACTCCGCTTGTCCCCCGTCGCTGTCTGCGGCGCGGTCCTGTGGGCCACCGTCGCTTTCCCTGCCCGTGCCGAGTTCAAATGCGACGGGCGTCAACTGTCGCGGGTGGACGCCAGCCGCGTGCGCCCATGCAACGCAAGGTCCGGACTCACTGCGGCGCTTCGTCACACGCACGCAGAAGATCTATGGACTGCAGATGCGCGACTACGTGCGTTTCGTCGGCGATGAGCAAAAAGCGCCGCCCGCGCGAGCCGCACAAACAACGCCGCGTGACTCAGTCGCAGGAGTCGCAACTCCATCGCACTGAGCACGGACGACCCATGGGCAACGCCCGCGCGATGCGCACGGGCGATCCGCCGTTGACTGTTTGCGTACCGCCTTGGATCTCAAACTACGTTCGCAGGAGACCCACATGATTTGTACCAGGAACCAACCTTTGATCGCACTCGTGGCCATAGCTACTTCTCTGCTCGCCTGCACGACGGCAAGAGCCGACGCCGTGTGCGACTGGAACACAAAGGCCGGCGAGATCGTCGTCAACGCGAAGATGGGGCCGCCACCGGCCAATCGCACCATGGCCATCGTCAAGACAGCCGTCTACGAAGCCGTGAACGCGATTACCAAGCGCTATCCCGCCGGCGCCTGAAGCTGGAAGCCGCGCCGGGTGCTTCGGTCGACGCCGCGATCGCGGCGGCCAACCGCACCACGCTATCCGAAGCTGCTGCCGTCTCAGCAAAGTGCGATCGATCAGCGCCTACCAAGCCGCGCTGGCGAAAATCGCCGACGGTGCGGCCAAGACCGCCGGCATCGCGGTCGGCGAACAGGCCGCCGCGGCGATCCTGGTCGCGCGCGCCGATGACGGCGCTGCTGCGGCGGAAACCTACCGACCGCACACGACTGCCGGTGTCTACGTGCCGACCGTCATACCGGCGGTGCCGCAGTGGCCGCAGCGCAAGCCGTGGCTGATGACCAACCCTGCGCAGTTCCGTCCCGGTCCGCCGCCCGCGCTTGACGAGCGAGGTGTGGGCGCGCGACTACAACGAGATCAAGGCGCTCGGCGGCAAGAACAGCTCGCGCCGCACCGCCGAGCAAACCGAAATCGCCCGCTTCTGGGAAGCAACGTTGCCGCCGATCTATCACGGGGTCGTGCGCTCGGTCGCCGATGTTCCCGGTCGCGAGATCACGCAGAACGCCCGCCTGTTTGCGGCGGTGACGCAGGCTACGGACGACGCGCTGATTGCGGTGTTCGACGCCAAGTATCACTACAACTTCTGGCGGCCCGTCACCGCGATCCGCAACGGCGACCTCGACGGCAACGACGCGACCGAGCGCGATGCCTCGTGGACGCCGTTCATCGACACGCCGATGCACCCCGAGTATCCGTGCGCGCACTGCATCGTCGCCGGCGCCGTCGGTACGGTGCTGCAGGCGGAGATCGGCACCGGCTCGCTGCCGACCCTGACGACGACCAGCTATCTCATCAAAGGCGCGGCACGAAGCTGGACGAAGATCGACGACTTCATGCAGGAGGTAGCGAACGCGCGCATCTACGACGGCGTGCACTACCGCAACTCCACGGAAGTCGGCACGGCGATGGGCAAGCAGATTGGCGAGCTGGCGGTCGCGAAGTTTCTTGCGGCGGAGTGACTAGCTTCAACGAACGCTGAGCTCCGAAAGCAGCCTTTTAGGTTGCGCGTCGCGATGTCAGGACCCGGCCAGGAACAGTCACCGTGTTCATGCAACTGTAGGACCGCTTCAGACTGGCTGCTGTCGCTCGAGCTTCGCTGCGGAGTGGCGGCGGCTGCCGAAAGCAGCCCTCCACACCTTTTCTGGGCGAGCGGCCGTTCTACTTCGGAACTTGACGTTCGCCGCCATCGTCGAGGAGAACCGAATCCAGTGACAGCGGGGGCAGTCGACGACTGAGCGACCATCGCGGCTGAACGGCTGCATCAGGACCCGCCGGACTGGTACTACCGGGTCCGTTTTCGGCCGTCGAGGTGCGTGCAATCTTTCGACACAGCCTCAATTCAATTCGGCATCGGCGCGCATTACGACAGTGACGGAGCGACTCCCAAGACGTCCAGGACGGATCGAAACCAAGTGGGTGCGGCTAGACGGCGTCCGAGCGAACAATCAAAGCCCACTAGCGGACCGAAGTCGGCGGCTGTAGTGCGTTGATCGAGGCGACGGGCATACGCATTGCCATAAGTGCAAGCAAGCTGAACATCACCTTCACCTTTTGTACGGAGACATCTATGAACAGACAGGCAATCGTCGCGGCGACCGCGGCACTGGCAATGGCCGCGGGGCTCGCCTTCGCGCAGGGTACTGGCGGTACGGGCGCTGCCGGCGGCGGCACGGCACCGACCGATCGCAACCCGTCGACCGGGACCACGCCGGACCGCACCGGCACGACGGGGACCACGGGAACAACCGGGGCCACAGGGAACACGGGCACAACAGGCGCGACCGGATCGACCGGCACAACGACGGATCGCGGCACGATGGGCACGACCACGAACCGCAGCGGCGCGACGACCGGAACTACGACTGACCGCAGCGGCACGATGGGCACGACCGACACGACCAGTGGTACCAGCACGACGCGCACGGCACGCGCCGACCGCGGCTGAAAAAGAGGGACGGCGCTCGTCATTGAGCGCCCGAACTCGGCCGGGCCCTTCGCGGGCCCGGCTTCTTTTTACTGGGTGTTCCGGTTTCGCGCCTGCAATCCCTGCGCGGCAGTTCGCTGTCCCGGCCGCTGTGTCTGCGGGACGCCTGAGGCGGCCTCCCCGAACACGCTGGCTAACGGACGTGACTCGGGAAGAATGTAGACCATGCTCTCGCCTTGTCTGACGGTACCCATCACCGTTGAGTGGAAGAACGCAGTTGGCACGTTGATGCAGCCGAACGAGACGCGGTTGTCGCTCGCTGTCGGCGTCGCCAGGCGTTCCAGCCGCCGCTCGGCCGGACGAGTCGTCAATACTGGGTGCATCGACACGCCGGCGTCGTAGTCCACCCACACGACGTCTTCGCCGCGCGCGTTGCGACCGACTTCCGCACGAAAGCGACCTGCAGGCGTCGTGCGGTCTTCGGGCGGAATCTGCGAGAGCTTCAGGTCGCCGACACCAGGGGCCGTATGGTCGCCGCGGGCCGTGCCGAGCAGCACCGGCGCGTCGCCTTGTAGCCGTCCCGCAGCATCGAATACCCACAGGTGCGCGTTGCGTTTGTCGATGATCATGAACGGCAGCCCTGCGTTGTCGCGCGAATGGGCAACCCAGTCGACGAGCCGGGCGGCATCGCCTGTCGGCGGATGCGCCTGTGCGGCGTCCGTACCGGATGTGGCGCAGGCCAGTGACGCTACGGTCAGGATTGCGAGCAGTCCTGTGCGCGCCGTCACGGAGTCTTTCCCCTTGTCCGTTCGTGAGAACGCGATGGGAGCAACCCCGGTGCCTGTCGTCGATGCCAGTTCACCAGTCGGCTCGCACCATGCCAGCTGATCACCGTTTCTTCTTGCGCTTCCGCGGCTTCGGTTTGGGCGGGACGCCAAGCCACGCGTCAACGAAAGTCTTTGTTGCCTGCGTAGTGGCGGCAGCGGCTTGGCGCTTGGTCTGCGAAATCGCATGGCCGCGTACGGTGTTGGCAGCCGTGTTGAATGAACTGAGCCACATGCTCATGAACGGGTTCTTTTTGAGCCAAGGATTGGTCATTCGTGTTCCTCAAGCCGTACTGCAGGTTCGGCCGTGCGACAACGGGCCAGCCTCAGGAACCGGTCGAGCACCGTAGCGACACCTGTCATGTCCCGCGCTCGGAAAACGGGTCAGAGGCTAGCTCCTCTTGCCGTAGAGAGCGGCGCCCAGTGCGGCGGTGTCCAGCTTGCTTTTCTATCGCGCTCGCCACACGGCACTAAATTGGACAAGATGCTCTGCGAGGTCAAAGGTCATTGGCGCCTAGCTTGACCGACCTTCCGCAGTTGACCACCAGCCGCCGGCACTTGATGCATCGGCGGCCATGATGCGCAAATGCGGCGGGTCACGCCGCCGCCAGCTCCATACCCAGTTCGCCCATGATTTCCGCCTTGCGGGCGGCGATTTGCTCGCCAAGCGCGACGGTGTCGAGTTTGGCTTTCCGCACCTTCGGAAACATCTCGCCCTCTTCTTCCTGAACATGGTGATTGATATATTCACCGAGGACCTTGACCTTGGCGTCGAAGAGTTCGTCGTCCGGACTTGCCTCCTGGATTTGGGCGATCAGATCCTTTGCGGTCGCATGCTCGACTTCAGCTTCGTCCATCAGGTCAACCTCGTCCAGCACCTTGCGTGCGGCCGGGTAAAAGATCTCTTCCTCCGCCGTCGCATGGGCCGTGAGTTCAGCGCAGATCATCGAGGCGAGTTCCTGACGTTCGGATTCGTCGGATTCGGACTGCGCCAGCTTGTCGTACTGCTTGAACATTTTCTTCACGCGCGCGTGATCTTCCGTCAACTGGGCGATCGCCTCGTTATCGGATCCGTTGTTCCGGGAGGTCGACCTGGAACTCGAAGTGGTCTTCTTGGATGATCGTGATGCGGACTGCGACTTTTTTGCTGTGGCCATGGGTTCTCCCGTCGAGACGGATGAGGGTGACGGACCGGCGAGGTGGGCAATCGTCGTGCGCGTGAGGTCGCATTTCTCGACCTGCACATGCCAGGGTTAAGCGGCACAGAACTCGCCAGGGTTCTTCGAGCAGAACCCTGGGCGAGCCATCTAAGGATCATTGCCCTGACGGGTATGGGGCAGGCCTCAGACTCCGAAGCCTCACGAGCGGCGGGCTTTGAGGCGCATCTGACCAAACCCGCCGACCCGGACGAGGTTCTAAAGCTGGTAGCCGCATTGCCGGACAACGTCATTCAACTGCGCGAAGCGTAAAGCCGCCAGGTTTCGGCCAAAAGCGATGTCGCCTTCGAGCGCTATTGGTTAAGCCCATCCCGCGTCGAGTCCAGATCTCCCAGCTCCACGAGCACCGGTGCATGGTCGCTCCACTCCAGAAGTCCGAAGATGTAGGCAGCGCGAACGCGAGAGACGAGGTCGCTCGAGACCATTACGTAGTCCACGCGTGCCGCATCCAGGCCGCGGGCGCGGCGGTTGAACCACGTGTAGGCCCGTCCCGTCGGGTGGAGTTCACGCCAGATGTCGACGAAGCCTTCATCGACCATGCGCGCGTTGAGTTCCGCCCTGGCGCGCGCGTGCGGCTGCCCGGTTCTCAAGCGCGGGTGCGTGTCCTGAGCGGTCCTGGAGACGTTCCAATCGCCGGCGATGATCACGGCACCTTCCTTCCTCAGCTCGCGGCCGATGTCCATGACGCTCGACTGAAAGCGACGCTTCAGCTCGTGCCGATCGCCGGCGATGCGACCCGCATCGTCAAAGTACGGCTTGGACGTCCCATTGACCGCATAAATATTGACGATGGCAAGGCCCCGCCGACGAACGATCACGACGCGCCCTTCGAGATCCCAATCAGGCACCTCGGCACGCCAGCGACCGTGCACGAAGGTTGCCACGCCATACATGCGGCCGCCTCGAAAGGTAACGTTGCGCCGGTCGCGCGGCAGCGAATAGTGACAACGGTAGCCCGTCAGCGCGCGCTCCAGCGCGCTGATCGCCTGCTCATCGCGCTCTCGGACGCGCAGCTCCTGGAGACAGAGAACTTCCGGCCTTCCGAGTTCTTCCACGATCGTCGGCAACGCGGGAACGCAACCGAGCGCGTTCTCAACGTTCCATGAAATCAGTTTCATCTGCGCCTTTAGAGACTCCGCCCCTGAAGCAGCGCAGGGACGCGTCGACCTTATCAGGCACGTTCGCCTCCAGCTCCTCGAGCCACACGCGCGCGTTGCCGTCGGAAGGCGCGCGCCAGTCGCCGCGCGGCGAGAGGCTGCCGCCGGAGACCACCTTCGGGCTGTTGGGCAGCGCCGAGCGCTTGAACTGGCTGATCTCGAAGAAGCGGAAGAGGAACACGCGCAGCCATTTCTTCACGTCGGCGAGCGCGTAGGCGTGCTTCGCTTCTCGGGAAAGTCCGGCGGCCATTCGCCGCGCGCCGCGTCGCGCCACGCGTGCCACGCGAGGAACGCGACCTTCGAGGGCGCAGGCCGAAGCGCGTGATGTAGTACAGGTGGAAGTCCTGCAGCTCGTAGGGGCCGACCATCGACTGCGTGCTCTGGATCGCGCCCTCCGCGTCCGGCGGCACGAGCTCCGGCGAGATCTCGGTGTCGAGGATCGACAGGATGGCGCGAGGCGCCCTCGTCGAGCTGCCCGGTCCGCGCGACCCAGCGCACCAGGTACTGGATGAGCGTCTTGGCCACCGAGCCGTTCACGTTGTAGTGGCTCATGTGGTCGCCCACGCCGTAGGTGCACCAGCCGAGCGCGAGCTCCGAGAGGTCGCCCGTGCCGAGCACGAACGCCTGGCGCTGGTTGGCGAGGCGGAAGAGGTAGTCGGTGCGCAGTCCCGCCTGCACGTTCTCGAAGGTGACGTCGTACACGGGCTCGCCGCGCGCGAACGGATGCCCGAGGTCCGCGAGCATCTGCCGCGCCGCCGGCTTGATGTCGATCTCCTCGCCGGTCACGCCCGAGCGCCTTCATGAGCTTCCACGCGTTGGACTTGGTGCTCTCCGAGGTGGCGAAGCCGGGCATCGTGAAGCCGAGGATGTTCGCGCGCGGCAGGCCGAGCGCGTCGAACGTGGCGCCGCGACGAGCAGCGCGTGCGTGGAGTCGAGGCCGCCGGACACGCCGATCACGACGCGCTCGCCGTTGGTGACCTCCATGCGCTTGCGCAGGCCCTGCACCTGGATGTTGAAGGCCTCGTAGCAATCGTGGTCGAGCCGCGCGGGGTCGTCGGGCACGAAGGGAAAGCGGTCGATCGTGCGCTCGAGCCCCACGTCCGCGGAGCTGCGCGCTCGTGCTCGAAGGCGACGCGCCGGAACGACCGTCTCGGGGTGCCCCGCCGCGGCCGCGGCGCGTTGAAGGTCGCCGTGCGCATGCGCTCCTGGCGCAGGCGCTCCACGTCCACGTCGGCCACCGCCATCTGCCGCGTGCTCGGGAAGGCGCTCGGTGCACGCGAGCAGCGCGCCCAGCTCGTGGATCGGTCGCCTGCCCGTCCCACGCGAGGTCGGTGGTGCTCTCGCCCGGGCCCGAGGCCGAGTAGACGTACGCCGCCTGGCAGCGCATCGACTGCGAGGCGCAGAGCATCGCGCGCTCCGCGGCCTTGCCGATCACGACGTTCGACGCCGAGAGGTTGACAGAGGATCGGCGCGCCGGCGAGCGCGCCGCGGGTCGACGGCGGCGTCGCCGCCCAGAAGTCCTCGCAGATCTCGACGTGGAAGGTGAAGTCGGGCAGATCGCTGGCGGCGAACAGAGAGGTCGGTGCCGAAGGGCGCGCGCTGCCCGGCGAGCGCGACCTCGAGGCCCGACGACGCCCGCGCCCGGCGCGAACCAGCGGTTCTCGTAGTACTCGCGGTAGTTGGGCAGGAACGACTTCGGCACCACGCCGAGGATCCGGCCGCGCGCGATGACCACGGCGCAGTTGTAGAGCCGGCGGTTGCGCCGCACCGGCGCGCCCACGATGCAGACGGACGCAACGGGCGCGAGGCCTCGCGAGGCGGCGATCGCGGCGCTCCACGCCGTCCAGCAGCGCGTCCTGCAGCAACAGGTCGTCGATCGCGTAGGCGCTCAGGCCGAGCTCGGGGAAGAGCATGAGGTCGACGTGGCGCGCTTCGCCGTCGCGCATCAGCGCGAGCGTCTCCTCGGCGTTGGAGTTGGGATCGCCGACGTGTATGCGCGGCGTGCACGCTGCGACGCGCACGAAGCCCTGGCGGTGTATTGAGTAGAAAACGTCGTTAGGCATAGCATTACGTGCTCGTGACGCTTGCGCCGACCACGGGTGCGCGAAAAACTCGATACGCGACGAGTGGCGCACGTCCGCTTTCAGAACGCTCTTGAAGTATTTCAGGGCCAGTTCGTTGTCCTTCGTCTTGCTGGCTGCAATCGCAGTCCCCCGGCACAAGCAGCTGATAATTGCGGACATATGCATCGACGGCGGTGAACAAGACGCACTGGTTGCTGGACACTCCCGTCAGCACAAGCTTTTCTACGCCGATCAATTGCAATAGAGTTCGCAACGGCGTCTGAGAAGAAGCCCGAGTTGGCCGGCTTCAACACAAAATAGTCCTCTTCCGCCGGCGCAAGCAGCCGCACGATCGGCGTTCCGCGCACCGACTCATTCAGGCAGCTGATGCACCAACTGGCGAAAATCGGAGCGCCATTGGCCGAAGTTGTCGTTTACGTAGATCGTCGGGATGTGCGCGGCGCGAGCGCGCTGTTTGAGGCGCAAGATGTTCCGCGCAGCTGGCATCGCATGGCGAAACAACGACTGTCCATCTCCGAATTGGAAGTCGGAGATCATGTCGATGATGAGCAGGGCGATCTTCGATTGATGCGGCGCCGACTCCTTGCCGCCTTGCCTGTCGCGTCCTACGTCCTTCAATTTGCACTCGCGTCCTGGTGGGCCGTTCCGAACCTGTTGGCTGTCCTGGCGGGTTTGGCGATCGCCGCGTGGCTAGGCGCTAAAGGCCAGCCACAAATCGAGGGAAAGACGACCTGATCCGGCCAGAACAAGACTGTGCGGGACACGCCTGACCGGCTGCGGTTTCTGTTACCCAAACCGGTCAGGCTCGGCAGCCGTTGAGATTCGTTGGGCTGACTCCAGTTTGATTCGAACGGCACCGCAGGGATTACGGCGGATTCACGCTCCAGGCTCAACGCTTGCCATATTGCGCCTTCGCGCTGCTGACGCAGGCGTCTTTCGCGGCGCCGGCCAGCGCATCGCACTTCTCGATGGCGACCTTGTATTCGGCCTCGCGTTTGTCGACACCGGCATCCTTGCGGGCTTCTGCCTGCGTCGTCGCTGCCTCACGGTTTGTATCGGAAGCGACTCGGTCGACCTTGGCGTTTGACTTGCCCTTCACCAGTTCGGCCTGTGCTTCCTTCTCGCAGACATCCTTGGGGTTACCCGCCAGGTCGTCGCACTTCTCAATGGCAACGTTGTAGATCGCCTGAGCATGGGCAACCCGCGCGGTTTCGCGAGATTTGGCCGTGTTCTTGTAGGCCGCTTCGGCGTCGGCTTTGGCGACGCTGTTCTTGCCCTTGGCCTCGGCGAGACAGATGTCCTTGCCGTTTCCGGAAAGCGACGAGCATGTCTGCTTGGCGACTTTGTACTGCGCGTCGGCGTCCTTGACCGCCTGGTCATAGTTCGCCTTTGAGATCGGCGTTGGATTACTTGTTGGCGAATTCGTCTGCGCCAAGCCGGCTCCGGCGAAGCCCAGGCCAACGCTCACAAACATCGCCATCAAAAGTTTGGACATACGTATTCCTCGCGAATCCTCATGACGCACCCCGAAAGCAACTTACATGCCGTCCTCGTACCCAGCAACCAGACAACTTGATGCAAAGTTCCCCAGCAAGCTGGCGACCCGCGCAGCGCGCACGGAAAGTAATGAGCATTGAGACTTCTCGCATTGGCAGAAGATTGAAGACGCATTCCGGCCCATGAGCCGACGTAGGCGAGCCGCGGCCACATAGCCCCAAAGCGGTCACAATCCCACCACAGAAAGTGACCAGACCATGTCGTTCGTTGCCTTCGTCCTTGCCGCCGTCGTACTTGCAATCACTCCTGGGCCTGGAATTGCCTACGTCGTCGCTCGCACGGTCGCCGGCGGTCGCTCGGAAGGCTTGGCCTCGTGTTTCGGCACCGGGATCGGCGGAATGCTCCACGTTCTCGCGGCGGCGCTCGGTCTGTCGTTGATCATTGCTCAGTCTGCCGTGGCCTTCAGCCTGGTCAAGTACCTCGGTGCTGCTTACCTGGTCTATCTCGGTATTCGCCTGCTGCTGCGTAAAGACCAGGAGCTCACGGTCAAGCCAGTTGCCGCTCAGGGTGTGCGCCGTGCTCTCGCGGAGGGAATTGTTGTTGAGGCCTTGAACGTCAAGACTGCACTGTTTTTTCTGGCGTTCCTGCCCCAGTTTGTCTCGCCAAGCGACCCCTTGGTTCCGCAGCTGGTGCTCCTCGGAAGCATCTGCGTTGCGCTCAACACGCTCGTCGACGTCATAGCGGTTGTCGCGGCTGATCGCTTGCTCAAGTCAGGCGCCGCCCGCGCCGCGCGCGCTCGACTACTTACCAAGGTGTCAGGCGTCACGATGCTGGGACTGGGCACCTACTTGGCGCTGGCACGGCGTGACGCCTGACTTGCAGCCGCCGGCCAATACGGGCCGTTGCAACCGCTGCCTAGAACGTCGCGGATCACTCATGTTCGACGGCATGGGAAGGCCTGTGCGCCAGCCAGGCCGCGGTGAGTGCAAGCAGGACGGTCGCCGCAAGATTGCCCCACCAGACCGCGTCGTGACCGCCGGCACGTTCGGTACTGAGCCAGCGCACCAGGAGCGGCCCTGCGATCTGTCCGCTGGCGAACGCCACTGTCATTCGCGCGAGCAACGGAGTTGGATTCTGCGGCGCCAGTTCGCGGGCAAGCTGCAGGCCGGCCATGGTGGCCACCATGAAGGTGCCGCCCACCAGCACGGCCGACACCGCCAAGGCCAGTATCGATTGCGACACCAGAACAACGCCGGTCCCGAGCGCCATGATGGCCTGCGCCGCCGCCCATACCGTACGGCGTCGTGAGGAACGTAGCCAGAGCGCTACGCCGGCCACCGAGAGCGCTGCAGCCAAGCCGAAGAGTGGCCACGTCAGGCCGAACACCAGCGGATCGGAAACCTGCTCGCGCGCCATGGCCGGAAGAAACGTCGCGGGCATGATGTAGCCGAAACCGAAACTGCCGTAACAGAACACGAAGGCCCACTCTTGCGGGCTCCTGATTGGGATCGAGGGGGCGCGTGCGGGAGATGGTTCACTCGAGGCGGATTGCGTCGGACGCGCCAGCATGGCGCCGGCGGCAGCGAGCGCGCCCAACTCCAGCCAAAGCATGCGCGCGGCTTGCGCTCCACCCAGCCAAGCGAACAGCCCGGCCAGGCAGATTCCAATGCCGACGCCGGTGTACACCCAAGCCGCCCGATGTCCCGCTCCTCGCAGAGCCAACTCGGTCAGGCACCAAGTGCTCGCGCACACGAGCGTCCACGCGCTGAGCACGCCCGCAGCGAAGCGAAGCAACGCGCCCATAGGCTGAAGCAGGGGTCCGACCAGAGTACCGACCAGGAAGGTGGCGACGACCACCCCCCACAGGGACAGGAGTAACCCGCGCAGCGGATTGCGCGCGAAGCGAGATGCAGTGAGTGCGCCCATCAGATACCCGATGTAGTTTGCGGCTGCCCATTCCGCCCCTGATCCCATCCCAGAATCCTGGACCGTTCAGAAGTAGAGGTTCCGGCATGATTTACGACCTGGTAAGGGAGTCATGCCGTGAAGCGATCGCGGTTTACGGAAGAGCAGATAGCGTTTGCGCTGAAGCAGCAGGAGCTGGGCGTCGCGGTCGATGAGATCTGCCGCAAGCTGGGGATCTCGGATGCGACGTTCTACAACTGGAAGAAGAAGTATTCGGGCCTGGGTCCGTCGGAGCTGCGGCGGCTGAAGCAGCTCGAGGAGGAGAACGCCAAGCTCAAGCGGCTGGTGGCTGATCTGAGCCTGGACAAGGCCATGCTGCAGGACGTTGTCCGGCGAAAGCCCTGACGCCGGCACGCAAGCGTGAACTGGTCGGGGAGCTGTGCCAGAGGTACGGTGCCAGCATCCGCCAGGCGTGCGCGGCGATGATGATGTCTCGCTCGGTGTATCACTACCGCTCAGTGGCGGCCGATCAGACGCCGCTGCGCCACCGCATTCGGGAGATCGCGGCGACGCGGGTGCGCTATGGCTACAAGCGCATCCACGTCGTCCTGCGCCGCGAGGGCTGGCGCATCAATCACAAGCGGGTCTACCGGCTGTACAAGCAGGACGGCCTGTCGCTGTTCGAGCGGCGGCCGCGGCGGCATCGCTCGGCCTCGCATCGGTCGCCGCCGCCGGCGCACGACGGACGATCAACCAGATGCTGGGCAATGGATTTCGTGTCCGACCAGCTGTACGACGGCCGGAAGCTGCGCGCGCTGACGCTGGTCGATGTGCACACGCGCGAATGCCTGGCGATCTGGGTCGATCAGGGCATCCGCGGCGATGACGTCGTGCGCACACTTGGCGCGGTCGTCGCATCGCGCGGCAAGCCGGACCGCATCCAGGTCGACAACGGGCCCGAGTTCGTGTCGAAGGCGCTGGACCGCTGGGCCTACGAGCACGGTGTCGAACTGAGCTTCTCGCGGCCCGGCAAGCCGACCGACAACGCGCACATCGAGGCCTTCAACGGCCGGCTGCGACAGGAGTGTCTGAACCAACACTGGTTCTTGTCATTGCACGACGCACGCGAGAAGATCGAGGCGTGGCGACGGCGGCTATAACGAGACGCGTCCCCACGGTTCGCTCGGCTGGGCCACGCCGGCCGAGTACGCCCGTCAGTGCTTGGCGCGCCAAGCACTGACGGACACAAAGGAGCCGGAAATCTCTACCTCAGAGCGGTCCTAAAACGGGGAAGGGATCACCCCGGATCGACCGCGTCCAGACTGCCGTCGCGAAGCATCAGCGGCATCAGAGGCGTGAAAGCAAAGCGTCCGATCCCCATTGCCACGGCCAGCGCGGCAATTCCCGCAACGACGATGCGACTGACACTTGGGGGACTGGCAGCAGCGGGTCGAGATTGGGCAGACATCGGTCGAGTTGAACGCGGCGGAGAACGGGTTTGAAAAGTGAATTGTTATAGGTCCCTGCTCGGGGCTTGCGCGGCGCGAGGCATCACCGTTCCCGGGCTATTGCGGGGAAGCCTGTAACGCCGTCCCACTGAATGACTGCTTCTAGCTCAACTCTATACGACCGCTATCCGCAGGCCTGAAAGTCCGCAGTGGGTGGCGGATTCAACCGGTCAACGCAACGGTGTGGTTGAACATCTCAGCCGGCGTCTGGTAGCCAAGTGTCTTCCTTGGCCTCTCGTTCAATTGTCTCGCTACGGCGTTGAGCTTGGCTTGTGAGTAGCTTGAGATATCGATGCCCTTGGGAAGGTACTGCCTGAGCAGGCCGTTCGTGTTCTCGTTGCTGCCGCGTTGCCAAGGACTGCGTGGATCACAGAAGTAGACCTGGATGTCGGTGGCAAGCGTGAATCGCTTGTGACCGGCCATCTCCTTACCTCGATCCCACGTGAGCGACTTGTACAGCTCCTGGGGCAGCTTGCGCGCGTTTTTGATCAACGCGTCGACCACCGTCTCCGTGTCTTTGCCCGCCACCTTGGCGAGCATGACGTAGCGCGTTTGGCGTTCAACCAGCGTGGCGATCTGGCTGTTGTGAGCGCCGAACATCAGATCTCCTTCCCAGTGACCAGGCACAGCACGATCCTCGGCAGACGCAGGCCGTTCGCTGATCGACACGGCGCCGACGATCTGCCCGTGAACGTCAGTCTTCTGCGTGTGATGCCGAGACCGACGCATGCCGCGCGTGCGCCTCAAGTGCTGCAGGAGCTCCTTCTTCAGGGCGCCACGCGCCTGAATGAAGAGGCTGCGGTAGATGGTCTCGTGTGACACGCGATGGCTCTCGTCGCGCGGGTAAGTATGCTTGAGCCACCCGGCGATTTGTTCGGGTGACCACAGCAGCCGCAGCTTGTCGGCCACGATGCGCGCCAAAGCTCTGTCCTCGGCCAGTTTGCAGCGCTTGGGACGAAGCGCACGATCCCAGGCAGCGTTGTCTGCTTCGGTGGCTCGATAGTCCGCTTGACCGCCATTGCGTCTGATCTCACGGCTGACTGTTGATGGCGCTCGCCCGAGCCGTGCGGCGATCGAGCGAATCGACTGGCCTTCTGCCACCGCGCGTGAGATCTCCTCTCGCTCAGCCAGCGTCAACGCGATCGCGCAACGGCGCCGTTGCGGTGGTCGAATGCCGCCGGTCTGAGCCAGAACGCCTCGAACCGAGGTATGAGCGCGATTGAACAGATGCGCAATCTGGTGCAGCGTCCAGCCTGCCTTCCATCGCTCCCACATCAAGGCCTTCTGGCCGTCCGTGTAGTAGGTGCGTGTGCGGTACTTCATCTGCAACACTCCTTCTGCTTACGCAGTGTTCAGTGTGTTGCATCGACCGGTTGAATCCGCCCTCAAAGCGCAGTCTTTCACTCGTTGTTGAGAAGATGACAGCCATGCGCCGTCAACGATGGCCGCCCAACGGCTGGTCTCGAAGTCAGCGAACCGGAACTCCCGACCCAATGCGGAAGTTCGCGATCGCCGAAAGCAGCCATCGCTTTCACCCCAGGGTCGTCACGCTGGTTGATGCCGACGAGCCGGATCGCCGGGTCCTTCGCCAGTTCGACCAGCAGCGGGTGCTCCTGCCGACAGGGTCCGCACCAGGAGGCCCACACATTCACGACCGTGACGCGCCCTTTGAGATCGGCGTCCGAGAGACCCGGGACCGGCTGGCCGTTCGCGGTCACCAGCCCTTCGAGGGGCGATAGGGCAAATTTCGGCGCGGGCTTGTCGATGAGGGCCGATGGCACCTGCGACGGGTCGCCCCCCCCGAGACGGACGACGAACAGCAGCGCCAAACCGACGAACACGACGACCCGGGAGCAGGAACAGCCAGCGCCGTGACTTTGCCGGTTCGGCAGCCGCAGGTCCGGGGTTGCTCGTCGTCATGAGGTGGACACAGGATTGCGCACGGAACGGCGGCCTGCCCCGCGCGACTCCAGCTCAGTGAGCGCGCGCTTCTGGAAGCGGAAATCGACGATGGCGCGCACGATCAGACCGGCGACGATGAGGAGCGTCACCGCATAGGCTCCGGCGATGAAAACACTGTGGGACATAATGACCAGGCTCCGGCGGATGCCCTCGGCGCCGCGGCCGCCGATCGACAGATCCGCAACATTCGCCATCAGCCGCTCGAAGGCCTGCGCCTGCAGGGCCGTATCCGGGAAGTCGCTGAACACGCCGTCGATGCCGATCGCGTAGTAGGCCTTGTACTCCGCGATCGGATCGGAGAAGCCGTAGAGGCTCGCGTCGTTGCGGAACGTGAAGCCGTGCACGACGAGGCCGGCGGCGTGCGCCGCCGCGATCACTCCCGTGTCGCCGACGACTTCGCGGTCGCTGATGTTGACCACGCCGTCGAGGTTGCGGTCGTCGGCGATGCCGTCGTGGTTCGGATCGAAGATGCGGGTCCGCAGCAGGTACGGCTTCCACGGACCGATGCCGTCGGCGTAGTCATTGACGAAGTCGAGGCCGGCCGGCGTCAGCAGATCCGCGAACGTGCGCGGATCGCCGCTCACGACGAAGTCATACGGCTGCGCGTAGGGCGCCACCAGCGACATCGACCCATCCGGTTTCACGTCGTCGGCGTCGATGAGCTGCACCAGCTTGACGTCGGTCAGCTGGTTCAGCTCCTGGAGGTTGCTGACCTCGAACGACTGGATGAACACCGGGGCGGCAGGCGTCGTTCCACCCAGCGGCGGACAGGGCGTCGAGCAGCGGCTCTTCGAGCGACAGGCCGAGGCCGTCGTGGAACGTGGGGTGCTTGGTCTCCGGATAGACGCCGACGCCGCGGGCCTTTCGCGAGGGCCAGGACTTCTGCGAAGGTGGGAATCTGGTAGAGGCCGTTGTACCGCTGATCGCGGTCGGCGTGCGGCTGGATGGCGCGCAGCGTCTTGATCTCGGCGAGCGTGAAGTCGCTGGCGAACCAGTCGGTCACCGGCACGCCGTCGAGCATCTTGGTCGACTTGTAGCCCGCGAATTCCGGATCGCGCGGCGACGTCGGTCGTGCTGCCGAGCATCGGTTCGTGACGGGCGATCAGCACGCCGTCCTTCGTGGAGACCAGGTCCGGCTCGATGTAGTCGGCGCCGAGGTCGATGGCGAGGCTGTAGGACGCGAGCGTGTGCTCGGGACGATAGCCAGACGCGCCGCGGTGGCCGATGACCAGCGGCTGGGCGGAAACGAGTGACGGCGACGCGGCCAGGCCGGTCAGGATGGCAAACATCAAGAGGCGAGTTCGGTGCGACACGGCGATCTCCTTGTGTAGTGAATGCGCATTGTGGCGCAGGGGCATGACGACGGTGTGAACACGCCCGGCAGTTCGCCGCCACGATTCAGCGGAGCGTGCAGGAGGCGCGACCAAGGGGGCCGGAACGTGGCCAACACGGCATTCATGACCGTGTCCCTGAACCACGAGTTCGGCGGACCAGTCGCGTCACGCGCGCCGACGAGCCCGGTGCCCGCGCCTTATTTATCAGAGCACGCTGACCACGGCGACTGTCGGATTCACGCCGGCGCCTCCACGTCATGCGTCCGTCACACGCACTCGATAGCCTTGGTGAGTTCCGTTCCTCGAACCCGCAGGACAACCAGGGAGACCGCTCGAATGAAGAGATCCGTGCTCGTGATTGCCCTCGCTGTGTCGGTCGTCGCGCTAGGCGCCGCGCCGCCTGACTCGCGACGTCCCCTACCGTCGGCTCTGCCTGCCCCGCTGACCCTGACGCCTCTCGGCACGCTGGCCACCGGCCCGTTCAGGAGCGAAGATCCCCGCGTCGCAGAGATCAACGCGTTCGATGCCCACGGCCGGCGGATCTACGTGGTCAACCCGCTCGAGGCGCGCCTCGACGTCATCGACGTCGCAGACCCGGCCTCGCCGTCAGCGGCCGCCTCTGTGCTGCTTGTCGATGATTGCCAGCAGGCGCTTGGCACAGCGTGCCCGCTCCTGCCGGGCGGCGAACCGAACAGCGTGGCGATCCACGACCAGCTGATGGCCATCGCCTATGCCAACCCGGTCCGCACCGCCAACGGGCACGCGGTCCTCTACCGGCTGCGTGGCACCGAGGCGCCGCGCTTTCTCGCCGCGGTCGAAGTGGGCGCGCTGCCAGACATGATCACGTTCTCAGATGACGGCGAGCACGTGCTCACGGCGAACGAGGGCGAGCCGAACGCCGACTACTCGATCGATCCAGCCGGATCCGTCTCGATCATCGAGGTGGGACGTCTCGGGGGTCGCGGGGCCGTCCGCCACGTCGGGTTCGAGCGGTTCGATGGTGTGGAAGCGCGGGCCGAGCTGCTGGCGGCAGGCGTGCGCATCTTCGGACCGGGCGCCAGTGTCTCGCAGGACCTCGAGCCCGAGTACATCGCGGTCGAACGCAACAAGGCGTACGTCACCCTGCAGGAGAACAACGCGCTCGCCATCATCAACATCGAGGGCGGCCAGGTCGAGAAGATCGTCGGGCTGGGACTCAAGAACCACGCGCTCGCGGGCAATGCCCTCGACGCGAGCGACCAGGACGGCGGCATCAACATCCTTGCCTGGCCGGTGCACGGCCTGTATCAGCCCGACGCTGTTCACGCGTTCACGGCAAACGGGCGGCCCTACCTGGTGATGGCGAACGAAGGCGACGCCCGCGAGTACGCCGGGTACGTCGAGGCACTGCGGCTCGGGAACTCAGCTTACCAGCTCGATCCAACGACCTTTCCGAACGCCGCCGCGCTGAAGGCGAACACGGCACTGGGCAGGCTGAACGTGTCGCGTGCCAGCGGCGACATCGACAACGACGGCGACTACGATCGCATCGACGTGTTCGGCGCGCGGTCGGTCTCGATTCGCGATCAGCAGGGCCGCCTGGTGTGGGACAGCGGCCGAATGTTCGAACGCCTCGCGGCCCAATTCGACGGCACGCTCACGCTCTTCAACACGACCAACTCCGCGAACTCCCGCGAGAACCGCAGCGACGACAAGGGCGTCGAGCCCGAATCGGTGGTGGTCGGCGACGTCAACGGCCGTCCGTACGCGTTCGTCGGCCTCGAGCGCGATGGCGGCATCGTCGTGCTCGACCTGTCGCAGCCGGAGTCGCCGGCGTTCGTGACCTACGCCACGAAGCGGAAGTTCCCGCGCAATCCGACGACGGGCGCCCTGCTGGCGTGCAGCTCGAACGACTGTGGCGACCTGGGCCCCGAAGGCCTCAGCTTCGTCCCGGCAACGCAGAGTCCGACGGGCAAGGCCCTGCTCATCGTGTCGAACGAAGTGAGCAGCACGACGACGATCTGGCAGGTGCAGTAAGGGGTCGGGGCGGGCGGAGGGCGAGTCTCGTCCCTCCGCCTGCCGTCGCCGGGCTCAGGCCGGCGGTCGCCGCGGAAGGCTCCTCTTATCCCGCCGCGCATTCGGCCGGGCTCAACATCACGTGAATCGAAGGCTAGCTTGCGGCCAGCGACCGGAAGTCGACTGACCGCGACACATACGTGCCGTCGGCCCGTCGGCTCAGCACGCCGTCCTCGACGAGGACGTCGAGCAGGTCGCGGCACGTCGTCGCATCGATGTTCCAGAGACGACAAGCCTGTCCAAAGGTCAGCGCCAGCCGCGGCCAGCGGTCGAACTCCCGTCGAATCGTCGAGAGAATGTCCATGCGGCGATCTTGGCGACGCACCAGGATCAGGGAGGGCTCGTTCGACACCGGAGTTCTCCTCGTCACGCGACGCCAACCAGCGCCCGTGGTCGGACACCGCAGACCCGCCGGACCTCGAGACCGGCGTGAGCCGCGTCCGAGGCCGACGAGTCCCGGTGCATTGAGAGCACTCTATCGACTGCCCGTTACAACCGTGCGTCGATATAGTCGCGGCCCTGTAAATTGTCTGTCGGTCTTCAGCCTCTCTCCCGGGCTTCGTCGCTGGGGGCACTGTTACCGGGTCGTCTCGCCGTCGACGCCGGTTCGTCACGAGACCACCGCATAGTGTTGCCGAGGAGCGGACCCGCGACGGCCGGCGGAGTCTGTGAACCCGGATGGCGCATCGCCTCTCTGTCATCGTCTGTGCGTTCAACGAGGAGTCCTTC
>CAVPPW010000017.1:0-13247 GCA_963707445.1 uncultured beta proteobacterium
CGCACTCCTTATCGGGGTAGTAGTTAAGGGGGCTCGAGCCCCGCACGGAAGGTCGAGCGGGTTTCTCGGGATGTCGGCATGGCCAAAACGTTCAGCGCTACGAAGCGTCGCTCGCGGCGCGGGCAGTGCGATGCGTTTCAACTCACTTCTCAATCTATGCGTGCCGCGCTGTGGACTCTGTGCGGTAGCGCACGTCGGCGGACGCAATTCGAGTAGCTTGGACTGCGGCAGGTGGTCCTCGACGGCGATGCTGGCATGGCTCCGGTGGCCAGCAGTCGTTCGCTGCTCCTTTAATGCACTATGCAAGAGGTTTGCGAGCACCCCGTCGAGCAATGTTTGCGTAACTGCGATTAGAAGTAGTTACTAGCACGTGATTGAATTGAGCTCCGTCGGGCTTCACGGCTGCGCGTGCGGCCGGATCTCGTTATGCCACTCCCACTCGAGAATCTCGGGCATGTCTTGACCGTGGCGCTCAATGTACTCGCGGTGCTCGATGAGCTTGTCGCGCATTGCCTGCTTGAGGTACGCGGCGCGGTAGCCGAGCTTGGGCACGCGGTCTACGACGTCGACCACCAGATGGAAACGGTCGAGGTCGTTGAGCACGGCCATGTCGAACGGAGTGGTGGTCGTGCCTTCCTCCTTGTACCCGCGAACATGCAGGCTGCCATGGTTGCTGCGCCGGTAGGTCAGTCGGTGGATCAGCCATGGGTAGCCGTGGTAGGCGAAGATGATCGGCTTATCGGTGGTGAACAACGTGTCGAAATCCCGGTCGGACAACCCATGGGGGTGCTCGTCCTTCGGCTGCAGCGTCATCAAGTCCACGACATTGATGACTCGCACTCGCAGCGTGGGCAGGTGCTGGCGCAGCAGGTCGACGGCCGCCAGGGTTTCCAGCGTCGGTACGTCGCCGGCGCAGGCCATCACGACGTCCGGCTCGCCACCCTGATCGTTGCTCGCCCATTCGAATATGCCGATGCCCGTGGCGCAATGCCGGATCGCGGCGTCCATGTCCAGCCACTGCGGCGCCGGTTGCTTGCCCGCGACGATCACGTTGACGAAGTTGCGCGAGCGTAGACAGCAGTCGGTGACGCAGAGCAGCGTGTTGGCATCCGGTGGCAGGTACACGCGGATGACATCGGACTTCTTGTTCACCACGTGGTCGATGAATCCTGGATCCTGGTGCGAGAAGCCGTTGTGGTCCTGCCGCCAGACGTGCGAAGTGAGGAGGTAGTTGAGCGAAGCGATCGGGCGCCGCCACGGTATCTCGTTGCAAACCTTCAACCATTTGGCGTGCTGGTTGAACATCGAGTCCACGATGTGGATGAAGGCCTCGTAGCAGGAAAACAGCCCGTGTCGGCCGGTGAGCAGATAGCCCTCGAGCCAGCCCTGGCAGGTGTGCTCGGAAAGGATTTCCATCACGCGACCGTCCGCTCCGAGGCCTTCGTCCTCGGGCAGGCGCTCCGCGAGCCAGGTTCGGTCGGTAACCTCGAACAGCGCGTCCAGGCGGTTGGAGGCAGTCTCGTCCGGGCCGACGACACGGAAGTTGCGGGCGTCGAGGTTGTGCCTCATCACCTCGCGCAGGTAGCCGCCCATGACGCGCGTGGCCTCGGCGGTTACCGCGCCGGGCTGCGGCACGGCCACGGCGCTGTCGCGGTAGTCGGGTAAGCGCAGATCCTTCAACAGAAGGCCGCCATTGCCATGCGGGTTGGAGCCCATGCGACGAGTGCCTTGCGGCGCAAGTGCGGCGATCTCGGCGCGCGGCGCGCCGTGTTCGTCGAACAGTTCACCGGGGCGATAGCTCTGCAGCCACTGCTCAAGCTGGTGCAAGTGCTGCGGATTGCGAGTCGTGTCGGTCAGCGGCACCTGGTGCGAGCGCCAGCTGCCTTCGCTCGGCTTGCCGTCCACCACCTTCGGCCCAGTCCAGCCCTTGGGCGTGCGCAGCACGATCATCGGCCAGCACGGGCGTTCACCGACGCCGTCGCGGCGTGCGGCGTTCTGGATCGCGTGGATTTCCTCGATCACGGCGTCCAGCGTTGCCGCCATCCGGCGATGCATATCCTGCGAGTCCGACCCTTCGACAAAATGAGGGTGGTAACCGTTGCCCACCAGCAGCGCTTCGAGTTCGGCGTGCGGGATGCGCGCGAGAACGGTGGGACTGGCGATCTTGTAGCCGTTGAGGTGCAGGATCGGCAGCACCGCGCCGTCGCTGGCTGGGTTGAGGAACTTATTGGAATGCCAGGCCGTGGCCAGCGGCCCGGTCTCGGCCTCGCCGTCTCCCACGACACAGGCGACGATAAGCCCCGGGTTGTCGAATGCGGCGCCGAAGGCGTGCGACAGTGCGTAGCCGAGCTCGCCTCCTTCGTGAATCGAGCCGGGCGTTTCGGCGGTGACGTGGCTGCCCACCCCGCCCGGAAACGAAAACTGCCGAAACAGTCGCAGCATGCCTTCAGCGTCACGTGTGACGTTGGGGTAGAAGTCGCTGTAGGTCCCTTCGAGCCAGGTGTTGGCGAACAGCGCCGGTCCGCCGTGGCCCGGGCCGGCGATGTAGAGCATGTCGAGGTCGCGCTGCCGAATGACGCGATTCAGGTGCGCATAGATGAAGTTCAGGCCCGGCGTCGTACCCCAGTGACCGAGCAACCGGGGTTTGACGTGATCAGACGTCAGCCGCTCAGTGAGCAGCGGGTTGTCAAGCAGGTAGATCTGCCCTACGGACAGATAGTTTGCTGCGCGCCACCAGGCGTCGAGCCAGATGAGGTCGTCGTATGCACTGGCCGGGCCAGGTCCTACTGGCTTTGTGGTACTCGGCATTAGGGCGCTCCTTTCCCAGGCCCCGCACGGCGGCGAGCGGTTCTACCGAGTACCTCAGCTTCATCTACCACAGCCAGTGCGTGCAACGCCGCGGCAACCACAGCACTCACCTCAAGCGGCACGGCGAAGTAGGTCTTCTCGTTCGGAACGCGAGTGCTATTGACGATCGAGCGCGCGATCTCGAGATAGCGTTTCTCGGCCTTGTCCTGCATGAGCCACGCGGACGGGCCCTTAAGAAACGCGGCGGGATCCGAGTATCGAACGTCGCGGAGAAAGATTCGATGGCCCATCGAACCAGCCCAGGTGTTCGACCAGCGCATCACCCTCGTATGGCAGCCAGCGAACGAAGTGCCGGGCTCTCTAGGCGCCGTATTCGACAAGTTGGCTCACCGCAACCCGGTCAAGCAATTTGACCGTGCGCCCTTCGACCTGGAGCAGTCCTTCACGCTGAAACCGGGACAACAGACGGCTCACGGTTTCCAACTTGAGGCCCAGGTAGCTCCCGATCTCTTGTCGTGTCATTCGCAGTACGAACTCGCACGACGAATAGCCGAGGGCTTGATGCCGCTGCGACAAGTCGAGCAAAAAGAACGCGAGCCGCTTTTCGGCACGCATCGATCCCAGCACCAGCACAAGCGTATACGCCCGTTCGCTCTCCTGTGACAGTAACTGGTGCAAACCATGTCCGAATCGTTGACTGAGTCGCGCGAGATTTTCGATTTCGTCGAACGGTAGCCGCCAGACTTCCATGTCTTCCAGCGCGGTCGCCTCGAACTTATGAACAGTGCGGGCAATGCCGTCAATGCCGACGATTTCTCCAGCCATGTGATAGCCGGCGACCTGCTCCCGCCCGCTTTCCGCCAGCAAAACGATCTTGCACGAACCAAAGCGTATTACGTAAAGCGCATCGAACGGAGTCCCCGACACGATACAGAACGGCGCCTTTCCGGAACCGTGTCGGCACCGTCAGGATTCGCTCCCCGCTGAGCATCGCTCCGGCCTCGGGCCCCGCGGTCATGCAGAAATCGGTCAGCTTCCAGGTCGGACTGCATGGTGCGCTGCGTTCGGTCTCGTGCGCATGCCGAGCCGTGATGGCCTGCGCATTCGCCCTTGTAAGGAGATCGACTTGTCGCAATGCGGCAATCGCTGCTTGCTGGCTCGACGCGAGCGCTCGCTTAAGGCGCTCCACCTGTGCGAGCGTTTCGGCCGTTGCAGGTGTGCCGCATCGGTGGCGGACTGCTTGTCCGCGCTGTGCAGGTACGAGATTGTCGCTTGCCGTGCGGTGCTTTCCCGCGGGCCGCGAATAGCATGGCTGGTCGTCATCCAGGCTCCCGAAGCACATTTGGACACGTTGAACGGAAAAGTCGGCCAACAGAAAGTCGGCCAACAACTCGCCGTCAGAAACGTATGCGAACCAAGGGACTGGCGTCTGTTCGGTAGCGCACATAAGGCGTGACGCCGGGACAAGGGTGGACATTCGGCGTGGGGGCGAGGCTGCTTCGCCGGGTCCGGCGGGTTGAAGAAGGTGGACGGGAGGCGTGATCGCCTCTCAATACCGCGCGAGTGTGCCTTCCTGAGCGAATTTCGACTCTGCGCCCTGGATCCAGAGGCCCCTATCAAGCGAAATTGGAGCCAAGGCAGCACGGCCGGTATCGGCCGAAAGCGGCGATCCCGTTGACCGGTCTGGTCGGCTGATACGACCCATAGCCGCCATCAGAGGATCCGAAAGCGGCCGTCACTGTCCGCCTGGATCCGGGCCTCCGCCGGCCCCAGCAGTTTGAATCCTCCTCAGCGAGAGCTGCTGCCGGAGCGAATCTGCTCCTCGATCTTCTGCAAATTGAACGACCGGGCGTCTGGCTCGGCAGGTAGCGACTCCGAGACTGAGTTACGCCCTAACTGTGAGTAGGAGTCCGCGTAATGTTGACGACGTCCTCTAAGGGCTTCAGATCCCCGCGTACCACTGGTACCCGTGGTCTTCCCAGTAGCCGCCCTTGCCGCCGCCGATGTGCGCGAAGCTCTCGACGAGCTCGATGCGCATGACGTACTTCGCGTGCTTGTAGCCGAGCTGACGCTCGACGCGCAGCCGCATCGGCGCGCCGTTCGCGATCGGCAGCGCTGCGTCGTTCAGCTCGTACGCGAGGATCGTCTGCGGATGAAACGCGTCGTCCATGTCGATGCTCTCGTAGTAGAGCTCGGGCGTCGGCCCTGCCATCGGATCGGCGCAGTGAAAGACGACGTAGCGCGCGCTCGGGCTGCGGCCTGACCACGGTCGAGCAGCGTCGCGAGCGGCACGCCCTTCCACTTGCCGATCGCGCTCCAGCCCTCGACGCAGTCGTGGCGCGTGATCTGCGTGCGGCTCGGCATGCGCACGCAGCTCGGCGAGCGTAAACGCGCGCGGCGCGCTCGACCAGTCCGTCGACCTGCAGCCGCCAGTCGGCGAAGCCGTTCGCGGCCAGCGCCTGGTACGCCGGCGCTGGCGGGCATCGCGGTGCCGTTGCTGCGGAAGTACGGCGAGAGATCGGCCTCGGTGAACTCCTGCGCCATCGACTTGCCGCGCGCCGAGTACGCGATGCACGCCGCGGCTCAGCGCTTCGCCGGCGCGCAGCACTTTCGGGAACCACTGCGGTGCGACGACAGCTGATCGCAGCCCGGCCAGCGCCAGCGCGCTCGCCGGCACGCCGCAGCGCCGCGCAATGAAGCGGCGCCGCGACTGCTGTCGCACGGCGGCATCGTGGGTGCCTCCGGCTTGATCGCGATAGCGGCCGGTGATCATCGAGCGCAGGTTGTTCCAGAACCCGGTGACGATCACCTCGAACACGTGAACGGCGACGAAGGCGACGAGCAGCCACGCGGCGATGAAATGGATCGTGCGCGCCGACTGGCGGCCGCCGACGAGGTCGACCCAGCCCGGGACGAGCGAGTTCAGCCACGGCGACATCGCCAAGCCGCATCAGGATGACCAGCGGCAGCAGCACGAAGATCACGCTCGAGGTACGCGAGCTTCTGCAGCACGTTGTAGCGCTTCGCCGCTTCGCCGGTCGGATGGCGGAAGCGCAGGTGGTCGCGAATCGACTGGCCGATGCCGCCGAGTCCTGCGCGGTCGGCGCCAGATCGCGCGCGCAGGTGGCGGCTCGCGATCGAGTACAGCACGTAGAGCAGCACCGTTGATGACGAACACCCACGCGAAGAAGAAGTGCCACGCCGCGCCATCGCCAGCCAATGCGAGCCCGGAATCGTCAGCCCACGCGGGAAAGCCGCGCGTCGGTCGCGCCCGTCGCGGAGCCGTCGACAGCCCGAGCACGCCGGTCGTGTCGAACTCGCGTCCGAAGACGCGGGTGACGCCCGTAACGCTCGCCGTTGCCGCTGCCGCGCGCGCCGATCTGCGAGCAGCGGTGGCTCGCCCGAGTACGACGACTTGCCCCAGTACAGCGCCGGGTGCGCGTTGAAGATCTGCAGCCCGCTCATCAGCAGGATCGTCAGCGCGACGACGTTGATCCAGTGCATGATGCGCACCGGCAGCGCATGCCGGGTGTACAGAGTTCCCGTAGGCGCAGATGCGGTGATTGGTGCGGCGGCCATGGCCAGCTCGTTCGACTCGCGAATCTCTATCGTCGGATCAGCGACCGAGAACTTACACAAACCGGTGCGTTTGTCGTGGTCATTCGAGTCAGGTTGCTCGATCGAAAACCTCCTGCATGGTGCACCAAAGGAGCAGCTTCGGGAACCTCGGCTCTCACGACGAGATGACTCGCGAGGAGTTGTGCGAAAGCTGGTGGCTGTCGCATCGTTCGGGAGTCCTGCCGGATGCTGTCAGCGACAAGGCGAAGCTGGACGCCTTTGCCCGTCGAGATAAGGGCTTGTCTGAATGCGCGCCGCGCTGACGCCCACTGGCGCATCCGGTTGACCGCGGGGTCAGGCCGCACGTTCATATACCGATTTGGCCAAGTTCAGTGCCGTTGCGGCGCATGGCCAACCTGTATAGAAAGCAAGTTGGGTGATTGCTTCCACCACTTCGCTCTTTGTCAGACCGTTCTCCACAGCACGCTTCAGATGGATTGGCAGTTCATTGACTCGGTAAAGCGCAACAAGAGCGGCAACCGTAATCAGGCTGCGGTCTCTCTTCGATAGGCCAGGGCGCTCCCAGACATCTCCAAATAGCACTTCAGACGTAAGTTCGCTGAACTTTGGAGCAAATTCGCTCAGAGCCTGGGCAGGATTCTTCGAATCGGTGGCCAATGAAGCTCTCCTCGTTGAATTGAAATACGTTGGGGCGACGCTTTGGGGTATCGGTGAGTTCGCCATTGCGAGCACGAGCCAGAACGAACGCAAGCGAAGCTTGACTGCTCATTTCTTGCCCTTCGGTGTCTCGACCCAACCGTTGTCTTTGAACACCGCCCAGATGGCCATAGAGTGCCCGTGAGCCAGGTCGAATTCTTCCTTCAACCATGCAACAAGCGCGCTCGCTTTCATGTCAGGCTTGTACACGCCTGCCTTGACGGCCAACGTCTTGAACTCTTCGGGGGTCTTGCCTGTCTTGGCGCGGATGTTATCCAGGTACGCTTGAAACGACATCTTCGAGTCTCCTCCCGAATTTATTTGTTCAGGTCATCGTGATCAAGGACTACATCGACTAGTGGCTGTACCTGGCCAAGACCTCCGGTGAGCCCCAGCGCATCGTCGCGCGCTGGCTGTAGCCCACACCTTGATGAGGCTGGACACGCCGGCGGCGCCTCAGCGGCGCCGCTGCAGACTCGCCACGATCTTCCCTACGCGCTGCTGGTCGCGCGCGTCGGCCGATCCCGGCAGGGCGCACCAGTTGAGCAGGATCTGCAGCGCGCTGTCTCCGCCTATCGTGCGCTTGAACCGATCGCGCAGGATCTTGACCTGTACCGCCAGCCGCTGCGGCTGCAGGTCACGAGGACTCTCCATACCGAGGGTCAACTCAAGTTCGAGCAGCGCGTCGCGGCGGACCGCGACACTCTCCTTGACGCGCTCGGCGTGGTCGTAGAGCGCATCCTCGTCGCCGTGCACCTCGAGCGCGGCATCGCGGCGCGCGCCGAGCTTATGTTCCCACTCGGCCGGCAGCGGCGGCAGCGCGGCCCAGCGCTCGCGTAGCGACTCGACAACGGCCGGTTCCGGCGCGCCCTCGGCGGCGGCGAGCGCGTCGGCCTCCTCGCACAGGCGTTCCTTCGCGAGCAGCGTCTGCAACGCCGCGGCTTCGGCGGCGCGACCCTGCACTTTCTTGGCCTGATCGGCCTGCACGCGCGCGGACCTGAAGCGGGCTTCGAGCGCCCCCGGCGCAGGGCCGTGTTCGGCGACGGCCATCTTCCACTGCTCCTGCAAGTCGTGACGCGCGCTGCGCAGCGTTGCATCGTCGGCGTCCGTGGACTGCGCGAGCTTTTCGAGTTCGCCGGCAAGCGCTTCGAACGCACGTCGCTGCGTGCGGCGGCGATCCTCCTCGGCCTTGCGCGAGCCGGTGCGCGCTTCGAACACTGCGCTGCAGGCGCCGCGGAACTTCTCCCACAACGCGCGCTCATCACGCTGCGGCAGCACAAAAGACTTGGCGTTGGCCTGCCAGCGCACCTGCAGCTCCTTCACCCGTGTGGGCGTGTCGCGCTCTGCGGCCTTCGCGCCGAGTGCCTCGGCCTCGGCGATCAGTGACTCGCGCGTCTGCCGTGCCTGTGCGCGTGCGGCCTGTAGTGCGTCGCGCGCCGGCGCGACGGCCTCTCGCAGTCGCACGTCGAGCTTCTTCCAGGCGACGGGTTCGACGCTGCCGAGCGCCTTGTCGCGCCAGGCCGACTCGGTTTCGCGCAGCCAGCGTTCGATCGCGCGCCAGTCGGGCGTCTCGCCAACCAGCGTCGCGGCGTGCGCGGCGGCCGCCGCGATGAACTCGTCGCGCTGCTTGCGCGCCTGCTTGTGGAGCTCGGCCTGCTCGGCAAAGTGGCGCGCGGCCGGCGCGTAGGCCCGTTCGCAGGCGCTGTCGAAGCGATCCCACGCGGCTTGGGCACGCTGCCGCGCTTTTCCTCGACCGCCTCGTCGAGCTTCTTCCACTCGCCACGCAACTGCTGCACCTCGCGTGCCAGAGATGCGGGTGGCAACGCCCGCTGCAGCAGCGCCTCGGCCCGCTCGCAGAGCTGCACGCGCGCCGTCTGCTGGCCGAACTGCTGCCAGCGTTCGAGCTCGACCAGCTGCTGCACGGCGCGCGAAAGACGTTGCACCGTGGGCTTCGGCAGCTGGCCCGCGAGCAATTTCAGCGCGCGGGTCCTGTCGGCTGCGGCACGCGCCTCCTGCAGGTGGCCCCCGGCCAGCGCCTGCTCGGCTTCGTGCAGCACGGTGTGCAGTTCGTGGCGCGCCGCGGCCTGCTCCTGCTGGTTGGCACGAATCACTGCCATCCGTCGTTGGTCTATGACCAGCAGCGCAGCCTCGAAGCGACGAGTCAGCGCGGGCGTGCGCGCGGCGAGTTCGATCGCCTGCCAGCGCGCCGGCAGTTGCGCGTCGTCGATCGGTGTACCGGACGCGAGCTGCTCGGCTTCGAGCACCAGCGCCTCGGCTGCGGCGAGCGCGGGAGCGGCCTGCTCCCATTGCGCTATCTGTCGCCCGGCTTGCTCCAGCCGCGCCAGCGCTGGTTTGTCTTCGCTGCTGGCCGCCTCGGCGCGCAGCGTGTTCCACTGTTCGCGTAACGCTGGCAGCGCGGTGACCGCCTGCGCGGCCTGTAACGCGGCGAGCCAGGCGTCGAGCCGGTGCTCGAACTGCGCGTGCGCACGGTGCTCGTCGAGTTCACGATCGAAACGCTGCTGCATCCGCCGGCCGATATCCTCCCAACGGGCGCGCCGCGCCGCGTCGTCGCTGAGCGCCAGCGCCTTCCAGCGCCGATCGATCTCGACTGCGGCGGTCAGAATGTGGCCGGGCTGATCCACGAGCGCTTCGGCCTCCTGCAGGATCCGGTCGGCCGCCACGGCGTTCCGGGCGCGCCCCTCGATCGAGTCGAGCCGCTCGCGCGCGAGCCGGGCGACGCCGCGGTCCTTGTCGCGCACGCCCTTGAGCAGGCGACGCAGCGGCTCGGCTGTGTGCACGCGCTCGGCCGCGGCGGCGCGAACCGAGGCGTGCTCCGCGCCAATCGCGATGTCGACCAGCGCGTCCTCGTCGCCGATCGCTCCGATCGCCGCGCGGCGGCGCGCTTCGTCGGCCGTGTGCAGCACGAGCTGCGTGCGCACTGCGTCGGTGAATTCCGGCGCAGCGAGCAACGCGTGCACGAGGGTATCGTCGGCAGAAACTGCCAGCAGCTTGCCGAGCGATGCTGCGTGAGCGACGCGCACCGCCTGCTCGGATTCCGACCTCAGCGCCGCGGCGAGTGCAGTCGCGTCACTGCAGCGTGCGCCGGCAGCGGAGCGGACCTCAGGTGCCGGATCTCCGAGCATCTGCACGAGCACCTTCGAGTCGGGAGGCAAGGCCTGCACGCCCTCGACGCGCCGCGCCGGGTCGGTGCTCTCATGCAAACGGGAACCGAAGATAATCTTGTCGAGCACGTCGAAGTCGAAGTCGGCATTCGGACCGGTTGGCCGTGCGGATCGCAATGGTAGCGAGCCCGACCGCGGCCCACTAGTCGTTGCCGTAACGCAGTCGGTCCGACTGCTTGCGCGAGCAGCCGTTCCGCTCTCACGGGTTCCGACACGCTTGTGTAACACGGCGTCCGCCGCACTCCCGCAATAATCGCGCCTTGGGGCGGGCCGCCCATTTATCGACCATCACCCAAGCGCGGAAAACTCGGAGAAGGGGCTTGATGGCCGGTATGCGTCGACATCTGCCGATCACGGTCGTGACCGCTTCTGAGTGCGTCCGACCGTGCGCCCTTGGGCAACTGCTGACGACCGCTTCCGGTGTGAGTCGGGACTGAGCGGCGCGTGCCTAGCTCCGCTTTCTTTGTGATGGCCGAGCGCGGCCAGAAGCGGTCGTGAGCTAGCCCATCATGATTCGCCCGGAAGCGGACGCGTTGAACATGAAGAGCGGTCATAACGTCCAGATCTGAGAGCACGTGCCGACAGTGGTTCGGGGTTAGTCACTGCGGTCAGTTGCCTCCTTTCTTTGCAACCTGGAAGACCTTGTAACAGCAGCGGCTTGCCGCTAGCCTCAGCCTCCTATGCGCGACCCAGAAGGGGTTCCGATGGCTGTCACGTTGACTCGCAGGCGCGTCGTAACCGCCATTGGGGCCTTGCCGGCGACGCTGCTTCTGCCCGGTACCTTTCCAGCAGCCACCGAAGGTCCAGCGGGTCCACCCGTTGCACGTAAAGAGCCGGTGCGCGAGACGCTTTGGGGCGAAGAGATCGTCGACCCGTACCGGTGGATGGAGAACCCAAAGGACGCCGAGTGGGAGCCGTTCATGAAGGGCCAGGCGGCCTACACGCGCAAGGTTCTCGATGCGATCCCGGGACGCAAGGCGTTGTACGAACGAATCAGCAAGCTGTCCGGAGATCTGCCCATTGCGAGAACTCCCCAGCCCACCGCTGGGGGGCGCCTGTTCTACGAAATGAGGCCTCAGGGCGCGAATCAGTTCAAGCTGTACCTTCGCGAGGGCGCCGCGGGTCGTGAGCGGCTGCTGATCGATCCGAGCTTGCTGCGGGGGCCTGGCGACGTGCACGTTTCGCTCGACTGGTGGTCGGCATCGCCGGACGGCCGCTACGTCGTCTATGGACTCTCGCCGGCCGGTTCCGAGAACACGGTGGCGCACATTCTTGATGTCGACAGCAACAAGATCCTGCCGGAACGTATCGACCGGACACAGTACGCATCGCCGAGCTGGCTGCCGGACAGCAGCGGCTTCTTCTTCAATCGACTGGCCGAAGGCGTGAAGCTCGGTGCGCAGGATTACTACCTGGATTCGGTGGCGTGGCTGCACCGTTTCGGCACCGATCCGAAGCAGGACGTCAAAGTGCTATCGCGAGGTCAGTATCCCGGTGTCGCACTCGAGCGCACGGACTTTCCGGTGATCTTTGCCGACCCGACATCGCGCAATGTCGTCGCGCTCGTCGCTGGTGGCGTGCGGCGTGAGAACCCGTTGTACACCGCCACCCTGGAGAGCGTCGTGGCAAACCAGCCGCAGTGGCGCAAGGTCTGCGACGTTGCCGATGAAGTGACGGGATTCGCCTTCCGTGGCGACGAGTTGTACCTGCAGACGACGCGCGACGCGCCCAACGCCAAGGTGCTGAAAACATCGATGGCCGCGCCCGACATCGCGCGGGCGGCGACCGTGGTGCCCGAGGGACAGTATGTGCTCGAGGCCATAGCTGCGGCGCGCGATGGAATTTACATGCGAGATATGGACGGCGGCTACTCCTCGCTACGTCGCCTCGGCAACGATAGCCGCCTGCAGGCCGTCAAGTTGCCGTTCGAGGGCTCGATCTTGTCGATGAGGATGAGCACTCTCGAGGACGGCGCCTGGCTGCTCGGTAGCAGCTGGCTCCTGCCCTTCACTGTCTTCCGCCATGACCCTGCGGCCAACAGCACGGTTGCGGTGCCGCTCGCCCCGCCGTCGCCGATCGACACCGCTCCATACGAGGCCATCCGCACGTTCACGATCGCACGCGACTCGACCAAGGTGCCGCTCACGATCGTCGCCCGCAAGGGCCTGAGGCACAACGGTCGTAACCCGGCATTGATCAACGCTTACGGGTCGTACCAGGTTGTCAACGCTCCGCGCTTCAATGCACCCGGCATTGCGTTTCTCGAGCAGGGCGGCGTGCTGGCCTATGCGCATGTGCGCGGCGGCGGCGAATACGGCAAGCGCTGGTGGAAGGCGGGCCAGAAAATCGCCAAGCCGAACACCTGGCGAGATCTCATCGACTGCTGCGAAGAACTGGTAAAGAGGGGTTGGACCAGGCCTACGCGGCTGACGATCCAGGGTGGCTCCGCCGGCGGCATCACGGTCGGGCGGGCCGCCACTGAGCGGCCGGATCTCTTTGCGGCAGTCATTTCCAATGTCGGCGTGTCCAATGCCTTGCGCGCCGAGTTCTCGCAGAACGGCCCACCGAACATCGTCGAGTTCGGCACCGTGACCGACCGAGTTGGCTTCCTGGGCCTCAAGCAGATGGATGCGTATCACTCGGTTCGAGACGGTGTTCGTTACCCCGCGATGTTGCTCACAACCGGCATGACGGACCCGCGCGTTGAGCCCTGGCAAGTCGCCAAGATGGCTGCGCGGCTGCAGGCGGTCGTGACCACGCTTCAAAGCGTCGACCGTAACCCCGTACTGCTGCGAGTCGAGTTCTCTGCCGGTCATGGACGCGGTTCGACTCGAGAGCAGGTCGACGCCGAACGTGCAGACGAATACTCTTTCGCGCTCTGGCGCAGCGGGGCTCCGGGGTTTCAGCCAAGAGCGGGTCGAGCACTCAAAAGAGAAGACGTCTGAGGCAACACGCGGCCAATTGCGCACATCAGACCGCACC
>CAVPPW010000018.1:0-158726 GCA_963707445.1 uncultured beta proteobacterium
CGATCTCGGCGAGACGCATCTGCTGTTCCAGTTCGATCTTCAGCAGATCGAGTTGCGTGCGCCGGATCTGTCGCTGCGCGTCGAGCAGCGTGATGAAGTCGACGCGCCCGGTCTGGTAGCTCGCCAGCGCCGACTGGTAGGTCAGGTCGGACCTGCGGCAGCAGCGTGGCGCGCACGATGTCAGCCTGCTCGCGCAGTGCTTCGAGCGCAGCCCAGTTTTGTCCAAGCTCCGACTGCAGTTGCGCGGCGGTCGCATCACGGCGCGCGGCGGCCGCGTCGCTCATCGCCACCGCTTCGTTAACGTTCGCGCGGATGATGTCGGACTGCCACGGGATGTTGACTTCGAGCATCAGTTCGTAGTCGGTGAGCCGCGTGCCCTGCTGGATCACCGAGACGCCGACGCCGAGATCCGGGGTGCGGCTCGCGCGCATCAGTTGCGCGCCGCGCTCGGCCGCCGTGATCTGTGCCGCATTCATCGCCAGTGCCGGGCTGCGCTCGGTCGCGGTCTTGGTGAGCAGCGCGAAATCGAATGCGCGTGCCGGCACCGGTCGCAGCTCGCGCGGCGGGGCGAGCGGTGCGTCCGCCGGTCGCGCCATTACGCCGTTCAGTTTCGCAGCCGCCTGCCGCCGCTCGGATCCGAGCATCACGAGGTCGGTGCGAAGCCCGGTGAGTTCGGTCTGCGCCTTGATGACATCCTGCTGCGGCGCGAGTCCGCTGGCGTAACGGGCGCGCGCAATCTGCTCGAGATCCGACATCACTGCGCGCAGGCTCTCGGTCACGCGCTGCGCCTGCGCGGCATACCAGTACTGGCTGTAGGCGGTTTTGGCTCGCATGCGTGTTTCTGCGACTGACGCTCCACGTCTCGCGGCGGCGACCGTCGCCTCAGCCGCCGCCACGTCGCGACGAAGTCCGCGCTTGTCGCCCAGTGGATACATCTGCCGCAGCGTGTACGTGGTGCTGCCGGCGTTGGCCGGAGACAGCGTCGGATCGGAAAACGGGATGTCACGCAGTTCCATCGATACGACCGGATCCGGCAACGCCCCGGCGCCGTGCAAGCGCTGCTGCGCCGCCTCCGCCTCGTAGTTCATCGCGCGAAGCTCCGGATTGCGCGACTCGACGAAGGCCAGCACGCCCTTCAGTGTCGAGCCGAGTTCGCCGTCGGCGGTCGGACCGAGCGACTGCGCGTGCGCGCAGACGGCAGCTGCAAGTAGCGCGAGCAGCAGCGGAAAACGCAAACGTCCAGGATGTCGTTGCACGAATACCTCCGGTCATGGCGATGCGCGCGACAGCGCGCGGTGAAGAGGGCGCAGCGGCGTGCGCCGACCGGAGGAGCTACAGCAGAAGGCGCGACAGGCGCGCGTACAGCGGTGTGGGCGGCGCGTCTTCCGGCGCGCGGGCTTCGAGCAGGGCCGCAGCCGGGTCGCCAAGGACGATGCGCAGCGGAGCGGCGATCGCCGGCATGAAGGCCGCCGCAGGCACATCGCCTGCGCGCAGTTGCGCACCGGCATCCTCCTGCGGGCAATGCTTCGCGCCGGTCTCGCCGGAACTCCGCAAATTACTTTCTTCGACGTGCTGCACGCATGGCGCCTCGTCCGCAACGGTCATTGCGGCCGCCGATCGGTGTCGTCTTGACCAGACACAGCCCCATCGCGGCGAGCGCGTTGCTGCCGAGCATCATGAGGACGCAGAGCGCCGCCAGTGCGCGTGAGGCGCGGCGGGAACGTCGGCCAGTCGGAGCAGGCGTTAGCATCGTGCAGCCAGTATGAGCACCGCCGGCAGCATACGCTTGACAGGGGTCAAGCGATCCGACGCGGCCACGCCAATCGGCCGCGCGAATCACGCGAGGCCCGTGCTGACCCTCGAGGCGCGCGCCGTGGCAGGCGGCACAGTGCCGACGGTAGAGCGGCTCGCCGCGCGACGCTGGCCCGGGATGCAGCAGGCAGAAAACAGTCGGCTGAGCCGCGGCTAAGATATGCCGATGCACCGGAAATCCATTGTCGCACTGACTTGGCTGCTCATCGTTGCCTTACCGGTACAGGCGATGGCGGCGAATGTCATGATCCACTGCGGGCCGCAGCATGGCGGGGCCGACGCAAGGCATTCCAGGTCAGCGGAGCATCACCACACGGATGGCGTTTCGCATTCGCACGGGCCCGGAAGCTCTGAGGCAGCCCGTCAGGCGCATGCACATGCCGGTCCTGCCGATGCCGGAGCAGCGGACCTGACAGATTCCGCGAAATGTTCGGCCTGCGCGTCCTGTTGCGTTGGCGCCGCCTTGCCTGTAACGCCGCGGTCAGTCGTTGTCACTCCGCCTCACGTTTCACCGCTGTTTTCCAGAGTCGATTCCGTACCGGACGTCTTCGTACCCGGCCCGGAACGGCCACCCCGTTTCTCCCTCGTCTAGGCGCTAGGCGCCCCATTGTGATGTGGCTTGCCTCCTGAGGCAGGCCGCCTGTCGCTGGCCGCTTCATTGCGGGGCAAGCGCTATCACCAGGGAGACAAAGATGATCCGGACTCATTTGCCGCTTGCCATGTTCACTGTCGTGAAGGTCAGGCGGAACCAGAAACCGGGCGACTACAGCATCCCGGCTGGTACGCGCAGCCGCCCGGCACACAGGTCTATGAGTGGACAGGGCTCTGACCGAGCCGGCGCGTTTCAGGTCCGAGGGAAGATCGTCTATGCCACTCAAGAACAGGGACTCGTCGGCGGTCGAGCTTCGTGTTCGCATGCCGTCGGGTCATGCTTCACACCACTGATCTAGCCCCCTCACCACTAGGAAAGGCCAGCGATGAAATTGATTCTTCAGAACGTTCTCTGGTCGGCCACTCTCGCTGCAACTCTGTCGATCATGCCTGCAACTGCGGCCAGAGCGCACGGCGAACCGCCGCACGCAAAAAAGACCGCGCCCGTCGTCAAGGAACAGAAGCCCTTTGGTATCGCCGGAGATGCAAAGGCGGTCAAGAGAACCATCACCTTCAGCATGACGGATGCGATGCGCTTCGAACCCGACCGCATCGCCGTGAAGCAGGGCGAGACGATTCGCTTCGTGCTTGTCAATAACGGCAGGCAGATGCACGAGTTCGTCATCGGAACGAAGGAGGAACTCGACGAGCACGCGGCACTGATGCAGAAGTTCCCGAACATGGAGCACGACCAGCCCTACATGGCGCACGTGCATCCCGGCAAGACCGGCGACTGTGATCTGGACGTTCAACCGACGCGGGCGGACTTCAACTTCGCCTGCCTGATCGCCGGCCACTACCAGGCCGGGATGGTCGGCAACGATCACGGTGGCCGCCAAATGAGAGCCAGCACGTCGCCGCCTGTGCATCGGGCTGGCGCTGTCGACCACTGGTGCCGATTGCCAGAGCGCAGTCCACGGACCCGCAGATCGAGGTCTGGAAGTCGCCTTCGTGCGGCTGCTGCCAGGACTGGATCACGTACCTCGAGCGCAACGGTTTCACGGTCAAGGTCAACGAAAGCGGCAACAACGCCGCGCGCAGGAAGTTCGGCTTACCGGGCATGTACGGCTCGTGCCACACGGCGCTCATCGGCGGCTACGTGGTCGAAGGGCACGTGCCGGTGCGCGAGATCCGTCGCCTGTTGTCGGAGAAGCCCGATGCGATTGGAATCGCCGTTCCGGCCATGCCGATCGGATCGCCAGGGATGGACGGTCCAGCGTACGGCAATCGATTCGATCCCTATGACGTGGTGCTCGTTGCGCGCGACGGCTCCGCGCGTGTTTACCAATCCTATTCAGCCAAGGAAATCCGATGAAAGCTCACGACTCTGCCGCCATCCTTTTCATCCACGCCGCCCTTCTGGCCGCAGCGGATCGCCTTCACGGCTGCCCGGCGACGCGAGCGCGACCAATCACACGGTCGGATCGAGCACGCAAACCATGTCCGACATCGCGGACGGCGACGTGCGCAAGGTCGACAAGGAGGCGAAGAAGATCACGCTGCGCCACGGCGAACTCAAGCGGACTCGACATGCCACCGATGACCATGGTGTTTCAGGTCAAGGATCCGACGATGCTGGACAGGGTGAAACCCGGTGACAAGGTGAAGTTCAAGGCGCAGAACACAGGAGGCACGCTGGTTATCACGGAAATCGAAGTGAGCAAGTAGCTCTGCGGTCCGCATTTCGCGGCAACTTCACCGACAACATAGAAATCCGATGGAACACGGTCCACGACGTCAGGGGTGCCGGTCGATCACCATGGCCACGACGTGCATGCTCATGGTGCTGAACACCGAGCGATGGAGCGAACGTCTCTGAAGGACCCCGTCTGCGGCATGACGGTGACCGAATCATCACCGCATCAGGTTCGACCACGCCGGGCAGCGCTACTACTTCTGCAGCGCAAAGTGCCAGTGAAGCAGTTCACGGCAGAGCCGGACAAGTACGTCGACGTCGAAGAGCGCTGCGCCGCGCGGCGGTCGCGGCGCCGGCCGCACCAGCCGGCACGATCTACACGTGCCCGATGCACCCGCAGATCCGCCAGCCACAACCTGGCCATTGTCCGATCTGCGGCATGGCGCTCGAGCCGTTGATGCCGAGCGCTCGACGAGGGACCCAGCCCGGAACTCGTCGACTTCACGTCGGCGCTTCTGGTGGACGCTGCCGCTGACGATCATCGTCACCACGCTGGCGATGGCCGGCCACCGCCTGCAATGGCTCGCGCCGGCGACGCAAAGCTGGGTCGAACTGGTGCTGTCGGCGCCGGTGGTGTGGTGGGCCGGCTGGCCGTTCTTCGTGCGCTGGCGGCAGTCGATCGCCAACCGCAGCCCGAACATGTGGACGCTGATCGGCACCGGCGTCGGCATCGCCTGGCTGTACAGCGCGGTGGCGACGCTGGCGCCGCAGGTGTTCCCCGCCTCGTTCGTCGAACACGGCCGCGTCGGCGTGTATTTCGAAGCGGCGGTGGTGATCGTGTCGCTGACGCTGCTCGGGCAGGTGCTGGAACTGCGCGCGCGCTCGGCGACGTCGGCCGCGATCAAGGCGCTGCTGGGGCTGGCGCCGAAGACTGCGCGGCGCCTGCGCGACGACGGCACCGAAGAGGACGTGCCGCTGGCGCACGTGCACGTCGGCGATCGTCTGCGTGTGCGGCCGGGCGAGAAGGTGCCGGTCGACGGCGTCGTGCTCGACGGCCGCTCGAGCGTCGACGAATCGATGCTCACCGGCGAGCCGATTCCGGTGGAAAAATCGGCGGGCGAGCGGCTGATCGGCGCAACGATCAACGGTACCGGCAGCCTCGTCATGCGCGCCGAGAAGATCGGCGCCGAGACCGTGCTCGCGCAGATCGTCCAGATGGTCGCGCTCGCGCAGCGCTCGCGCGCGCCGTTGCAGCGCATGGCCGACGCTGTCTCGTTCTGGTTCGTGCTCGCCGTGGGCGCGATCGCGCTCGCCACGTTCTTCATCTGGGGACTCTTCGGCCCCAGCCCGTCGTGGGTCTACGGCACGATCAACGCGATTGCGGTGCTGATCATCGCCTGCCCGTGCGCACTGGGACTGGCGACACCGATGTCGGTGATGGTCGCGACCGGCCGCGCCGCCACGTCCGGAGTCCTGTTCAAGGACGCCGAGGCCATCGAGCATCTGCGCACGATCGACACCTTGATCGTCGACAAGACCGGCACGCTGACCGTCGGCAAGCCGGCGTTCCGCACCGTCATCGCCGCGCCGGGCTTCACGCGAAGACGCAGGTTCTGCAGTGCCGCGGCCAGCCTCGACCAGGGCTCCGAACATCCGCTGGCGGAGGCGATCGTTGCCGAGGCGCGCGCGCGCGACCTGGCGCTCGAGAAGGTGGCGGACTTCGAATCGAGCACCGGCATCGGCGTGCGCGGCACCGTCGCGGGCGCTCGCGACATCCGTCGGCAACACGGTGTTGATGCAGCAGCAAGGCATCGACGTCGACGCCGCTGGTCCAGTCGGCCGAGCAGTTGCGTGCGGAGGGCGCGAGCGTCGTGTTCGTCGCCGTGGCTAATCGTCTCGCAGGACTGATCGCCGTGGCGGATCCGATCAAGGCATCGACACCGGAAGCGCTGCGCGTCCTGCGCGAAGCCGGCATCCATGTCGTCATGGCTACCGGCGACGGCGTAACCACGGCCGCGCGCTGTGGCCAAGCAACTCGGGATCGACGAGTTTCACGGCGAGGTGCGGCCGCAGGACAAGGTCGAACTCGTCACCGCGCTCAAGGCAAAGCGGCACCGTGTCGCGATGGCCGGCGATGGCATCAACGATGCGCCGGCGCTGGCCGCTGCCGACGTCGGCATCGCCATGGGCACGGGCACCGACGTGGCGATGGCCGCCGGGCCACGTAACGCTGGTCAAGGGCGACCTGCGCGGTATCGCACGGGCCCGACAACTGTCGCAGGCGACGGTGTCCAACATGAAGCAGAACCTTGGCTTTGCGCTCGTCTACAACGCGCTCGGTGTGCCGATCGCGGCCGGCGTCCTCTATCCATTCTTCGGCCTGCTGCTCTCGCCGCTGATCGCAGCGCTGGCGATGAGCCTGTCGTCGGTCAGCGTGGTCGGGAATGCCTTGCGGCTGCGGACGAAGTGATGCAGTGAAGCAGCGCTTCGCTACTACCACCGGTGGCGGGTCGCCGAGTGCAGTCTTCTTCCGTTGGCTCGGCTGGATGCTGGCGCTCAACGTGGCGTGGGAGATTGCTCAGATGCCCCTTTACACGCTGCCGCCGGCGCCCTTTCCGTTCTACACCGCGTATTCGATCGCCCATTGCTCCGTCGGAGACATGTTGATCGCGAGCGCTGTCTACCTTCGGCGCAGCGGCTCGCCGCCGGTTGGCGCTGGGCCGATCCCGATCAATTCATTTTTGCCGCCGCTCGCTTTTCGTGCACAGCCGGAGACCAGCGGCTCTTGATATAGGCCAGCGTGGCGACAATCTCGTCATCGCTCATGGTTTTTTCGAATGCCGGCATGTCGGACTGATACCCGGGCGGCGCGTGGCGCGTCATGCCGTACTTGGTCACCTCGAACAGTATGTCGTCATCGTGATGCCAGGTGTGCCCGCTGTCGTCATGTGGCGGCGCGGGCAATCGGCCGCGCGCGTCGCGCGAGGTCCAGTCGGGCTGACCCTCGAGGCGCGCGCCGTGGCAGGCGGCACAGTGCCGACGGTAGAGCGGTTCGCCGCGCGCAACGAGAGCGGCGTCGGCGTGGTCGATGCGCATCGCTGCAGGCGCGCGCAGGACGAACCACAGTCCGATCGCGACGAACGCGAAGACAAATGCCAGTCCGTACCGGAGCCTGCTCATCGACAGGTGCGCTTGTGGCCACGCCGATTGCGCGGCGACCGCGGGCGCGTCACATTGGCGGAATTCATCTGCCGCATCGAAGTCTCCTCGCACTCTTCAAAGGCTGCTCGGCCGCCTTCGCGGGGAGGCACGCCGGCACTTCGACGCGATGGCTGTCGGAGCGTTCACGGCGCAGAATCCGGCTATCGCGCTTCTGGACGTCGCAAGAACCATGGCATCGATCCGCCGCCTCCTCACCATCCGCAGGCCATCCGCCGAGGTCTGGGACGCGCTACGCGACGTCGGCGCGCTGCATACCCGCCTGGTTGCGGGCTTCGTCACCGACTGCACACTCGAAGGCGATGCGAGGGTCGTCACGTTCGCCAATGGCGTCACCGCGCGCGAGCGGATCATCGATGTCAACGATGAGCAGCAGCGCGTCGCGTGGTCCGCGACCGGCGGCCGGCTGAGTCATCACAACGCGTCAGCACAGGTCTTTCCTGCGACCGCGGACACCTGCCAGATTGTCTGGATCGCCGATCTTCTTCCCAATGAGATGGAACCCGGTATCGCAGCGATGATCGACATGGGGCTAGCCGCGATGAAGCGCACGCTCGAGTCAGCCCGGCGCTGAGAACGGTTCGGCCAGCGCCTCCGCAAGGACGCCGGAGAGCCGATCGGCGTCGATCGAGGCCCCGGTCGCTCCGATACTGCGTGAGCGTTTCCGGCTCCATCGCGTCCTCGATTCCCTTGCGTGCGGTGACGATCAGACGCCGTTCATTCGATTGCGGCGGCAGACCGGTCCTCGCGGCCGCCGCATCGAGCGCGCCGAGCAGCAGTGCGGCAACTTCCAGCTGGCCCCGGCGCCAGAACAGATAGATCCATTCCTCGAGAAAATAGTTGTGCGACCGACGCATGAACGGCAGTGCATCACGCGCCGCGCGCGATGCCTCGTCGATGCGACCCATCTCGCTGAGAATGCCCATCAGGTTGGCGTACAGCACGTCGGTGTCGCTGATGGCCGCCGGCCGGGTGCGCAGTTCTTCACCCAGCCGCTGCGCCTCGGCGGCGGCCTGCTCGATCGGGCCGACCTGCCAGAGCAGATCGATCAGGTTGTTGCGAGCGATGACCTGCAGGCGCCAGTCGCCGGTCGTCTCGCTCAGCTTGATCTCGGCGCGCAACAGCGCCTGCGCGTCGCCAAAGCGGCGTTCGCCGCGGGCGAGCGAACTCTCACGGCGCAGCATATGGATGTGGAATTCGGTCGGCCATGAGGGCTGGATCAGCGTGCGCGCTTCCGCCAAGCGCGGCCAGCGCGGCCGTGTGCTGCCGCAGCGATTGCCGGTAGCTGACGAGCCGCATCAGGCTGGAAAACATTCGCCGCGGCTTGCCGAGCGACCGGTACAGCGCATGGGCCTGTTCCGCCGCACGCACGCACAGGTCCAGCGGCACCCGCCCCATCATGTTGCCGGCCGCCAGTGCGCGCCAGTAGCGCGCGGCGACCGATTCGTCGATGCCGCCGGCTTCGACGCGCGGCAGGTGCGGCAACAGCCACTCGGCGCATTCGACCGCGTAGTCGATCAGCGATCCGGAGTGCGCCGCGAGCGCGATCGCGAGCTTCGGGTCGCCGTCTTCGCCGCTCGCCCACGCGTAGGCCGCGCGCAGGTTGTCGAGTTCGGGCAGGACAAGCGCCGCGTACTGGTCGGTGCGCAGTTCGCCGTCGAGGTTGGCGTCATCGACCCGCTGCATGAACGCCAGCATGCCCAGCGCGTGCCGGCGCAGCGTTTCGGCAGTTTCCCCGGCGGCCAGTTGCTCCAGCGCAAACGCACGCGCCGACTCGAGCAGCCGATAGCGCGGTGACTCGCCCGACTCCGCGACCACCAGCGATTTGTCGACGAGTGCGCTCATGTGATCGAGCACGGCCCAGTCGTCGAGCTGCGCGTCTGCCGCCACGGCCTGCGCCAGTTCCATCGTGAAGCCCCCGGCAAAGACGCCCAGGCGGCGGAACACGACTCGCTCTGCATCGGTGAGCAGTCCATGGCTCCATTCGAGCGCCGCGCGCAAGGTCTGATGCCGGCGCAGCGTTGCGCGCGAGCCGCCGGTGAGCAGCTTGAAGCGCGCATCGAGCTTGTCCCGCACCGCGCGCAGTCCGAGCGTACCGACACGCGCGGCGGCCAGCTCGATGGCCAGTGGCAAGCCGTCGAGCCGCCTGCAGATGTCGATCGCCAGCGGCGCGGTGTCTTCGTCGAGCGCAAAGCGCGGGTCCACCGCCCGGACGCGCGCCTCGAACAAGCGCCACGGCGCCGAAGTCACGCGCCGCGCTGGCCTCGGTCGCCGACGGCACGGCCAGCGGGACCAGCCGGTACTGCTGCTCCTCGGGCGCGCGCAGCGGTTCCTGGCTGGTCGCCAGCAGCGTGACGTTCGGCGCGCCGCGCTCGATCGCCGCCACCAGCGCCTCGACGGCGTCGAGCAGGTGTTCGCAGTTGTCGAGCACGAGCAGCATCGCCTTCGGCGCGAGGCCGGCGATCAGTTCGTCGAGCGCGCTGCCGCCGGTGATTTCGATGTCGAGCGCCCCGGCCACGGTATTCGGAAGCAGCGCAGGCTCGGCCAGACCGGCGAGTTCGACCATCCACGCGCCGTCCGGATAGCGCTCGATCGACGCGTGCGCGGCGGCCTGCGCCAGCCGGCTCTTGCCGATGCCGCCCGGCACCGACGACGGTCACGAGCCGGTGTTCTTCCAGCAGCCGGCGCAGCGCTCGCAGTTCGTCATCGCGGCCGTACAGCACCGCAAGCTCCGTCGGCAGGTTGCTGCGACGCGCCGCCGGCGCCGGAGCCCCGGAGCGGACCGGCTGCGCGTCCGCGGCGGCGACCGCATCAACGTGCGCTTCGCCGTTGAGCGCGGCGCTGAACCGGTATCCGCGCCCGGGGATCGTGGCGATGACCTGCGGGCCGAGCAGCTTGCGCAGCGCGCTGATCTGCACCTGCAGGTTGTTTTCCTCGACCACCACGCCCGGCCAGACCAGTTCCAGCAACTCGCTCTTGGTGACGAGCCGGTCGCGCCGCTCGATCAACGCCAGCAGCAGATCGAAGGCGCGCGCGCCGACGCTGGCGGCTACGCCGTCGACCCGCAATTGCCGCTCGCGCGGCCACACTTCGATCCGACCGAAACGCAGCGAATCGGACACGCGCAATCCCTTTCGATTCGCGACCGCCGCAGTCTGGACAAAGCGCCCGCCCGAGGCAAGCGAGGTCCGGAGCCGCGGCAGCCGAGCCCACGCGCGGCGGATTTCAGAACGTTTAAGGGCCGGTTTCAGGCCGCCAAAGGACTGAAGCGGGGCTCGACGCGCACAGTGCCGCCATCGACAACGCATCGTCGCTGCCGATCCGAAACCAGCCCGAAGGAGCAACCGATGAACCGCGATTTCAACCCGTCCTCGATCCTGGCCCGCGCACTGTTCGCGACCGCGTCGCTGTTGGCGAGCGCCGTGGTAGTGGGCTCCGTCCTGGGCCTGGCCGACCACTACAACGACGAGTCGCAACTGGCGAGCGCCTCGCGCGCAGTCGTCGCGCAGCGCTGAGCCATCAGGCTCTCCGGCAGGTTTGGGTAAGACGCTGCTGTGGGTGCTGGCCGCGGCAGGGCGTCAGCCGCCGGCCCCGGAGCCGGTGGTGGACCTACGGGTGGCACAACAACTCGAGCTGACCCGTCTCGTAGCAGCCGATCCGCGACGCGTATTTGGAATGCCAAGCGCTCTTGCTCGTGATTCGCTAGAGACTTTCGCGGATAGGCCGGTCTTGGAAACCGCGAAGGCAGATCTCCAGTTCCGGTCTGGCCATCCGCACCGTCATAGCTCGCGGCCATGACGGCCATCGAATCAGTACGTCATGTCGATGGTTGCGTCGGCCTCCGCATCGTTCATGTCGTTGTCTTTGTACGCTGCGGTGAAGCTGTAGGCGGGTGGCTCAGCCCCCTTGAGCGGATCGTCCGTCGAGCTTGTGTACGTCAACTTCAACGGACCCTCGCCATGGATCTCAAGCACCGTCTCGCCCTTTGTGAATGTGAATTGCGGGGCACGAGCTGGTAGGTGGTAGAAATCTCCCGGTTTGATCGCAAAGGCTTTCTTCTTGTCGAAAGTCTGCGTGTTGGCGACGTAGAGCGTGCCGGAGACCACCGTCACATCCATCGCGTTGGCGTACGAGTGAAACGGGATCTTGTAGTTGGCCGGGAACTGCACGCGGATCACGTACCGGCCTGTCTCGCCGGGATTGCCTTGCAGGAGAGCGGCCTTGGCTCCTGCCGGCAAGCTCGCAGGTGCGGGACTCCACTGAATGTTCTTGGCGCGCACCAACAACTGGCCGCCGGTCTTAGTGAAGGCACTGGCAGGCTGCTCCTTGCGGTCGCTGCAAGCCATCAGGGCTGCACCGACGGCCACGACTACGACGCTGCCAAGCAATAGCCGCAGGGCCGTGGCCCGACGGTCACTCAGTGCATCAAGCATGGGAACCCCCCGTTCTTGCCCGTTCTTACTGCAGTGAGCCGTTTGCCGAGCGCTCTCCAGGGTGCAGTAAACGCGCAGAGTACCCAATCCGCAGCGCCAATCAACCCCGTTTCCGTGGACCATGGAAGTTCGTCCGGTTCCGATGTGCGGTGAGCGGATAACCACTCTGGCAGCGCACATTCTGCAAGCTGAGCTTCTGCAGGTTGATCGACGAGCCAGAAATCTATACGTGGTCGGCGCGGATGCCCGTTGCGGCCGCGCTCCGCCGCTCCACCCACGCCTTGGTGCTCATTGGAGCTTAATTTCGCCGTCAAAACTGACATTCAACTTGAGGCCAGCGACCTCGAGCGTCACCTTTGCCGGAAAGGATTCACTTCCTGAAATGGCGCGAGCCGCAATCGCTTTTGCCACCGCTTGTTCGATCTCACGCTGCGAACTGACGCCAACCATTTTCAGGAATTTGCGAATACTCAGATTGAAGGTTTCCTCGTCCATGGATGTCTCCGGTTTTCTGATGAGGGAAGCGATGCCTCCGGCCAGCATCAAGTATGGGCGTCGATCGCCTAGTCCCGGTAAATCCCCTTGGGACGACCGGATCACCACTAATGCGACGACTCTCACTGCTACTCGACGGTGACCGACTTTGCCAGGTTGCGAGGCTTGTCGACGTCGGTGCCGCGGGCCACCGCGGTGTGATAGGCGAGCAGCTGCAGCGGCACGACGTGCAGGATCGGCGACAGATCGCCATAGTGTTCGGGCAGGCGGATCACGTGCAGCCCTTCGTTCGACTCGATCTGAGTGTCGGCGTCGGCAAACACGTACAGCTGCCCGCCGCGGGCGCGCACTTCCTGCATGTTGCTCTTCAGCTTTTCCAGCAATTCGTCGTTGGGCGCGACGGTCACGACCGGCATCGCCTCGGTGACGAGCGCGAGCGGACCGTGCTTCAGTTCCCCTGCCGGATAGGCCTCGGCATGGATGTAGCTGATCTCCTTGAGTTTCAACGCGCCTTCGAGCGCGATCGGGTAGTGCAGGCCGCGGCCGAGGAAAAGCGCGTTCTCGACGCGGGCGAAGGTTTCACTCCACGCGATGATGTGCGGTTCGAGCGCGAGCACGCTCTGCACGGCGGCAGGCAGGTGCCGCAGCCGGCGGATCGCCAACTGCTCGCGCTCGTGCGACAGCCGCCCGCGCGCCTTGGCGATCGCATGCGCCAGCAGGTAGAGCGCGATCAGCTGCGTCGTGAACGCCTTGGTCGAGGCCACGCCGATTTCTGCACCGGCGCGCGTCAGGAACTGCATCGCGGTTTCCCGCACCATCGCGCTTGTGGCCACATTGCAGACCGCCAGGGTTCGATGCATGCCGAGGCCCTTCGCATGCTTGAGTGCAGCCAGCGTGTCGGCCGTCTCGCCGGACTGGGAGACGACGACGACCAGCGCGTTCGCGTCCGGAACGGACACGCGGTAGCGATACTCGCTCGCAATCTCGACACTGACCGGAACCTGCGCGATCGCCTCGAGCCAGTAGCGTGCGACTGAAGCGGCGTAATAGCTGGTGCCGCAGGCGAGGATCAGCACCGAGCTCACGCGCGGGAACACGTCAGGCGCCGCTTCGCCGAAGAGCGCGGCGTCGATCGCCGTGACCGGTTCGAGCGTGTCGCCGATCGCCCGCGGCTGCTCGAAGATCTCCTTTTGCATGTAGTGCCGGTACGGGCCGAGGTCGACCGCGCCCAAGCCGGCATTGACCGTCTTCACCTCGCGGGTCACCTTGCGGCCGTCGCGGTCGAGGATCCACACGCGCGCGAGCTGAACGTCGACGACGTCGCCTTCCTCGAGATAGATGATCTGATCCGTCGTGCCGGCGAGCGCCATCGCGTCCGAGGCCAGGAAGTTCTCACCCTTGCCGAGCCCGACGACCAGCGGCGATCCTGCCCGGGCCCCGACGACGCGATGCGGCTCGTCGCGGCAGAACACCGCGATCGCATAGGCGCCGCGCAGCTCGCGCACCGCAGACTGCACGGCCGGCAGGAGATCGCCGTCATAGTGACTGTCGATCAGATGCGCGACGACTTCGGTGTCGGTCTGGCTTTCGAAAACGTAGCCGAGCTTCTGCAGACGCCCGCGCAGTTCCTCGAAATTCTCGATGATGCCGTTGTGCACCAGGGCGACTCGCGCGCTGCGAGCCGCCTTGTCGAGGCCGCCGCGCGCCTGCACTGGGCCGGACGAAAAGTGCGGGTGCGCGTTGGCCGTGCTGGGCGCGCCATGCGTGGCCCAGCGCGTGTGCGCGATGCCGGTGAACGCTGCAAGGTCATTGGCCTGGCCATCGAGTTCAGCGACACGCGCCACGCTGCGCGCCCGCTTCAGCCCGCCGTCGGCGTGCACCGCGACACCGCACGAGTCATAACCGCGGTATTCCAGGCGACGCAATCCTTCGATCAGGATCGGGACGATGTTGCGCTGTGATACCGCGCCGACGATGCCGCACATGGACAGCCCTCCAAAAGCCGAGCGCATCGTACGCGCTCATAAGCGCAAGCTGCTTTCGAAATTCATGTGAATATGAAATATCCTTGCTCAATAACGAACTGATGAAATAGTATTTCATGAACCACGCCACAATGATGGCCGATCTCGACGCCACCGATCGACGTCTGTTGACGCTGCTTCAGGCCAACAACGCCCTGACCAATCAGGAACTTGCGGCGCTGGCGCACGTTTCTGCGGCCACTTGCCTGAGGCGGGTCCGCCGCCTGGTCGAGGATGGCGTCATCGAGCGCCAGATGGCGATCGTGTCTACCGACCTGCTGGGTGCGGGGCTGACAGCGATCCTCGAGATCACGCTTGACCTGCAGGGCGCCGAGGCGCTGACAGCGTTCGAAGACGCGATGGCATTGGAAGACGCCGTGCAGCAGTGCTACCGCGTTTCCAGCGGCCCGGACTTCGTGCTGATCGTGTACGTCAACGACATGGCGGCGTATCACGCCTTCGTCCATCGCGCGCTGACGGCGGAGCGCAACGTTCGCAACGTCCGCAGCTTCTTCTCGGTCCGCCGCAGCAAGTTTGCGCCGGTGCTGCCGATCTGAATTCGTGCGCTCGGACTCCGGCGCCTCCGATCGACGCGGCTCGATTTCGAGCGGCCCTACGCTAACTGTTCCTTTATTTGCCCTTCTTCGCGGGGCGCTTCCAGCCGTCAATGGTCAATTGCTTGGCTCGCGCCACCGTGAGCTTGCCGGGCGGGGCGTTCTTGCTGATCGTCGAGCCGGCGCCAATCGTCGCACCGTCACCGATCTCGATCGGCGCGACCAGCACCGAGTTGGAACCCGTCTGAACGTCGTCGCCGATGAGTGTCCGGTGCTTGTTGACGCCGTCGTAGTTGGCAATGATCGTCCCGGCGCCGATATTGACGCGGCTGCCGACGGTTGCATCGCCGACGTAGGCCAGATGGTTCGCCTTCGATGCGGCGCCCATCGTCGAATTCTTGACCTCCACGAAGTTGCCGATGTGCACATCGTCTGCCAGCGTGGCGGTGGGCCGCATGCGCGCGAAGGGGCCAATGCGTGCGCGCGCACCGATCGTCGCGTCTTCCAGATAGCAGAACCCGAGCACCTCGGTGCCCGCGCCGATACTGACATCGCGCAATACGTTGTTCGGACCGATCCGGACGCCGTCGCCGAGCACGACGCGGCCTTCGAAGACGCAGTTCACGTCGATAAAGACGTCGCTGCCGACGCTGAGCGTCCCGCGCACGTCAACGCGCGCCGGATCAGCCACGGTCGCGCCGCGTTCGAGCAGCGAGTCGACGTGGCGCCTCTGATACAGCCGCTCCAGCTGCGCCAGCTGTGCCTTCGAATTCACTCCGAGTGTTTCCGCCGCTGCGTCGGGCTGCGCCGCGTTCACTGCGACGCCGTCGGCGACGGCATGGGCAACCACATCGGTCAAGTAGTACTCGCGCTGCGCGTTGTCGTCAGACAGACGCGCGAGCCACTGCCGCAGCCGGTGCGTCGGCGCGACCAGGATGCCGGTGTTGACTTCGCGCAGCGCACGTTCCGCCGGTGTCGCATCCTTTTCTTCGACGATGCGGTTTACTCCGCCGTCGCCGCGAACGATGCGGCCGTAGCCATGCGGATCGTCCAGCAGGACCGTCAGCAGCCCGACGCCGCGCCCTGCTTTCACCATCAGCCGCTCGAGCGTTGCCGGAGAAACCAGCGGCACATCGCCGTAAAGCACCAGCGTGTGCGTGTCGTCGGCGAGCAGCGGCAGCGCCTGCATCACTGCGTGCCCCGTGCCGAGCTGCGGTTCCTGCAGCACGAAACTGACATCGCGCTCGGCTGCGAATGCGTTGCGCACGTCTTCGGCACCGTACCCGATCACGACGACGATGCGGGGGTTCGGCTGCCGTGCGGAAACGACACGTGCAGTCTCGATCACGTGCGCTAACATCGGCCGGCCCGCAATGGGATGCAGCACCTTGGGCAACGACGAGCGCATGCGCTTGCCTTGCCCGGCCGCAAGAATCACGATGTTCATAGCGCGCAGGAGGTCATGGTGCGCCGCGATTCTAAGTCGTTCGCCGTAGTCCGGGTCTGGCTGCTGGCCGCCGCGGCTGTCATCCTGTCAGCATGCAGCACTGGTGTACGGCTCGGCTACGGCTACGCCGACACCGCTACTGCTCTACACGATCAACGGCTACGTCGGGCTGACGCCCGAGCAGGAGCAACTGGTCAAGGAACGCTCGGCCGCGCTTCTCGCGTGGCACCGTTCGACACAACTGCGAGACTACGCCGAGTTGCTCGAGACGAGCCGGCGCAAGCTCGCCGGGCCGGTGACGGCCACCGACGTGCTGGAGTTCAATCATGCGGTGAACGCGCGGCTGGCGGCGCTCGGCGAGCGTGCCGCTCCCGATCTGGCACAACTGGCGCTGACGCTGACTGCCGATCAGCTGGTCCGGCTCGAACGAAAGCTGGCGAGCGACAACTCCAAGGCGCGGCGCGAGCTCGTGCAGTTTGCCGGCAAGGAGACGCTCGACGAGCGCGTGAAGAAATACGCCGATCGCGCGGACTTCTGGTTCGGCAGCGTGAGCCGCGAACAGCTCGAGCTCATCCGGTCAGCGCTCGCGCGACGACCCGACAACGCCGCGTGGTGGATCGACGAGCGCGAGCGCCGGCAGCACGAGCTGCTCAGCGTGCTGCAGCGGATTCAGAGGGAACGGCCGGGCGAAGCGGCCGCGACCGCATGGCTGCGCGATTACTTCATGCAGCTGCAGAACCCGCCGGATCCCGAACGTCGCCGCGCGATGGAGCAGTTCCGGGCGACCAACGCGCAACTGGTCGCGGAGCTCATCAACGCCGCGACGCCCGAGCAGAAGGCGGCACTGTCGCGACGGCTCGCCGGCTTCGCCGATGACTTTCTCGCCCTGGCGGGCGCACGCGCCAACGACGCGCCCGGCTGATCCGCAAACGCGGCCTAGCTCGCGTGGCTGGGCCCGACCTGGGTCGAGCGATGCCCGTGGCCCGCGTGCGAGTGCGGGCCGTGCGTCGCGGTGCGCGCGCGATGCGCGACGTTGCCCTGGGTCGGCAGCAGCGAGCCGACGACCATGCCGAGGCCGGCGAGCAGGAATCCGCCGAGCACCGACGGGAACGCCTGGCCGAGCGGCGTTGCGGCGAGTAGCGCCCAGCCGCTCATCCCGAGGACGATCGACCAGATCGCGCCCTGGGTGGTCGAACGCTTCCAGTACAGGCCGCACACGAGCGGCCAGAACGCGCCGACCACCGGAAACTGGTAGGCCATCGCCACCAGTTCGTAGATCGGCGTGCCCTCCATGATGATCGAATAGCCCAGCACGCACAGCGTGAACACGAACACGGTGACGCGCATCGCGCGCAGTTCGCGCTTGTCCGGGAGCGTGTGGAAGTTTTTCAGGATGTTCTCGACGAAGGTTGTCGAGGGCGCGAGCAGCGTCGCCGAGGCCGTCGACATGATGGCCGACAGCAGCGCGCCGAAGAACAGCACCTGCAGCCACACCGGCATGCGCTCCATCACCAGCGTCGGCAGGATCTTCTGCGTGTCTTCCTGCGCCAGCTTCTCGGCCACCTCCGGCATCACGATGAAGGCTGCGACGCCGATGAAAATCGGCACGAAGGCAAAGGCAAGGTAGGACAGGCCGCCGAGTATCGGACCGCGCACGGCCGTATCCGCGTCCCGCGCCGACATCACGCGCTGGAAGACGTCCTGCTGCGGGATCGATCCGATCATGATCGTGATCGCCGAACCGAGCCAGAAGAGCCATGCATTCAGCGAGGCCTCGGGAAAGAACCGGAACATGTCCTTCGAGGCGGCATAGCCGATGACCTTGTCGGCACCGCCGGCAAGATCGGCGGCGAACCACGCGATCAGCGACAGGCCGACGACGATGATGATCATCTGCAGGAAGTCGGTCAGCGCCACTGACCACATGCCGCCGAACACCGTGTAGACGAAAACGATGCCGGTGCCGAGCGCCATCCCGGTCGATGTGGAGATCGCGCCGGCCGACAGCATGTTGAAGACGAGTCCCAGCGCGGTGATCTGCGCCGCGACCCAGCCCAGGTACGAGATCAGGATCACCGCCGCACTGAAGATCTCGACGCCCCTGCCGTAGCGCTGCCGGTAAAAGTCGCCGATCGTCAGCAGGTTCATGTTGTAGAGCTTGCGGGCGAAAAAGAGGCCCACGAGGATCAGGCACAGCGATGCGCCGAAAGGATCTTCGACCGTCTTCTGCATGCCGCCTTCGACGAACTTCGACGGGATTCCGAGCACGGTCTCGGAGCCGAACCACGTCGCGAACGTCGTGGTGACGATCATGATCAGCGGCAGCGAACGGCCGGCCACCGCGTAGTCCGACGTGTTCTTCACGCGCGTGGCCGCGTACAGGCCGATCGCCACCGAGGCGAGCAGATAAAGGGCGACGAAGGCGATGAGGGTCATGGCGTGGCCGGCGAAAAATTCGCGCGATTATGAGGCAAGAAAAGCGCCGGCTCGAGCGACGTCACCGCGCCAGCGTCGCTCCGCGGCGGCGAGCCGCCGCGTCGCCTCTCGAAGCTCTCAGCGGCTCGCGCGTGCGGTGCGCAGCACGCGCTCGTTCAGGCTCAAGTGAGTCCCCGCGGGACCGGCGATCCCGATCACCTGCCGGCTCAAGGCGCGCCGCACCAGCAGTTGCTCCTGCTCGGAACTCAGCCGCGGGCCGAGCAGCGCCTGGGCGCTGGCCATCGCTGAAGGCGGCGGCGCCGGCAGCGTCAGGTTCGCGTCCACGACTCGCCCGGGCGCATCGCTATCGGCGCCGGCATCGCGGCCAGCGTCGCCGGCGGCGTCGAGCCACGGCGCGAGCTGCGACACCGCGAATTCCGCGCGCGGCTTGATCGTCGGCTCACCAACACGGCCACGCTGACCCCAGCGCACGATGATCGAGCTGCCGGTGGCGCCGCTAGCAACCTTGTCGGTGATCGCGAAGTCGCGCCGCCACTGGTGATTCTTGCTCATCAGCGTTTCTTCGAAGGTCATCGCGATGTCTTCGCGCGTCGTCGTGTAGTCGTACTCGTCGGTGGCGATGTCGGCCGAGAAGAAGCCGGCCGACCTCGTTCGGCGTGTACATCCTAAGCGTGCTGTACGGAATGCCGTTGACCAGCGTGCTGTCGGCGACCGGGCCCGTCGACGAACTTGATCTGCGCGAGCGCCTTCATCTGCTGCGAGGTCAGCGGATACTGTGAATCGACATCTGGTCCGACGGCAACTGGCTCGCCTGATAGCGCGGTGCGATGTTCGCCCACACCGACTGCGCGATGTTCAGCGAATCGCGCACCGCGACGGGAACGAAGTCCGAGGCAGTGCCCGAGCTCGTGATACAGCAGCCAGGCGGCTTCCTTCAGCACGAAGCCGAGATCGCGCGGCGTGCGCGAGGTCGCCGACCACGGGAAGAAGATGCTGGTGGTGCCCTCGACATAGCGCCACAGGCCCGAGTACTGCAGGTCGCGGCCGAAGTCCGAGCGGAAATCCGGCGCCTCGTCGATCACGTCGCGCTCTTCGGCGGTCAGCCAGAAGCTGTCGGCATCGAGATAGATCGCGCCGGTGGCCGAGTAGTAGAAGCTCGGCCGCACGTGCGCGCCGATGACGATCGACGGTGACGCCGTTGAAGAGCCGCAGCAGGTCGGCGTTCGACTGGTTGGCGGTCAGCAGGTCCTCGAAGTTCTTGCCCATCCAGTCATGTGAGACCAGTACCCGGTCCATGATCTGCGCGACAGTCGGCACGCCGCCGCCGGTGGTCGTGTGCAGGAATGGCAGCGTCGCGAGCGGGCAGGCATTGGCCGTCGCACCGAAGTACTGCAGCGGCGGATTGAAGGTGCATGGCATCAGCACGCCGGCATACGGGCTCGCGGACTTGTAGGGGTAGACGCGCGACACGTGAATGTCGCTGAACACGAACGGCCGGTGCCGCTCGGATCGGACGGAGCCTGCGCGAAGGCTTCGACCAGCACCCGCACGTCGTCACTGTCGCTGACCCCGCCGGCCGTACGCGTCACGCGGAACACGAGTGCGGTGTCCTGCGCCACCGTCGGCGCGGTGAAGATGATGCGGTTCTGATCACTGGCGTCCAGCGTGATCTGCGGCCCGGCGATTTGCGTCCACGTCAGCGTCTCGCCCGCTGCCGCGGCGGGCCATGCGCGCACCGACACCTTGCCGCCCATGCGCACGGCCTGATCGACCCGAGCGACCACATTGACCGGGGTGGTCGCAGAGGTGACGCTGATCGATGCCGCAGCGGTGCGCTGCGCACCGGTCGAATCGACGAACGACACGCTGAAGCTGTAGGTGCCGGCAGCGGTCGGATCGAAGCCGATGGCCTGTGACCGCGCGGACTGGAGCGTTACCGCCGGACCGCCGGTCTGCTGCCATGTCACGTTCTGCAGCGGGCCGCCGCAGCCGGCGATCACCGCGCCCGCCGTCCGCCCCACCGGAACCGACGCGTCGGCGACCACGCTGAACGTGTCCCCGGCGACGGTGCAGGTCGGCGTCGGCCCGATGGTCACCGGGTGGCGGCGGTGGCGGAGCAGGTGCCGGCGCAGGAGAAGAAGAGTCGCCACCGCAGCCGGCAAGCAGGGCGCTCGCGAACAGGGCGGCCGACAGGGACGTACGCGCGAAAAAAGTCATGGGAGGCAGGCGCTCAGAGAATGGGCGAAGATAGTCGCAGGCCCCGGTGGGTCAATGCCGCGTATGGCCTAATGAAGCAGGGCTTTTCGCGCCGAAGCGGCGCGTTAGACCCTGCGTCGTCGCCCATAGTGCCAGCCCGACGACGACGACGAGCAGCGCCGTTGCCGCGGCATACCAGCGGTTGGTCAGCCGCTGCTGGTGGCGCAACTGCCGGACTTCTTCGATCAGTCGATCGGCGTCGTTGTGCCGAGTCAGCGCCCCGTGCAGCAGCCGCGGCAGCTGGGGCAACAGAAAGCTCCACTGCATGGCCTCCTGCCGCAGCTTCGCCTCCATTCCGCGCATGCCGAGTTGCTGCTCCATCCAGCGCTCGAGGAAAGGCTTGGCCGTCTTCCACAGGTCGAGGTCGGGATCGAGCTGGCGACCGAGGCCCTCGACGTTGAGCAGCGTCTTCTGCAGCAGCACCAGTTGCGGCTGGATCTCGACGTTGAAACGGCGCGAAGCCTGGAACAGGCGCAGCAGCACCAGGCCGAGCGAGATGTCCTTCAGCGGCTTGTCGAACACCGGCTCCAGACACGCCCGCACCGCATTTTCCAGCTCGGTGACGCGCGTGCCCTCGGGCACCCAGCCGGATTCAACATGCAGCTCGGCGATGCGACGGTAGTCCCGCCGAAAGAAGGCAAGGAAGTTCTGCGCGAGGTAGTTCTTGTCAGTCTCGGTCAGCGAGCCGACGATGCCGTAGTCCAGGCCAATGTACTTGTTGAACTGATCGCCATGCTGGCCAACCAGGATGTTGCCCGGATGCATGTCGGCATGGAAGAACGCGTGATCGAAGACCTGCGTGAAGAACAGTGTCACGCCGTCGCGCGACAGCTTCTTGATGTCGATTCCGGCTTCCTTCAGGCGCTCGATCTGGCTCACCGGGATGCCGTGCATGCGCTCCATGACGAGCACGTTGTCGGCGCAATAGTCGAAGTACATCTCCGGCACGACCAGCAGCGGCGAGCCGGCAAAATTGCGGCGCAGCTGCGATGCGTTCGCCGCCTCGCGCATCAGGTCGAGCTCGTCGTGCAGCACCATGTCGAACTCGGCCACGACGTCGCGCGGCCGCAGCCGCTTGCCGTCGCGCCACAGCCGCTCGACGAGCGCTGCGCCGGTGTCGAGCAGCGAAAGGTCTTTGTCGATCGCGGCAAGCATGTTCGGACGCAGCACCTTGACGGCCACTTCGCGCCCCGCATGAGGACCGTTGCGCAGCGTCGCAAAGTGCACCTGCGCGATCGAGGCTGACGCCACCGGCGCGTCTTCGAACGAGGTGAACACCGCGTCGATCGGGCGCCCGAGGCCGCGCTCGATCTCCCGCCGCGCCACAGGCGATGGGAACGGCGGCACGGCGTCCTGCAGCTTGGCGAGTTCGTCCGCGATGTCGGTCGGCAGCAGGTCGCGGCGCGTCGACAGCAGCTGCCCGAACTTCACGAAGATCGGCCCGAGGTCCTCGAGCGCGCGGCGCAGCCGCACGCCGCGTGCATCGCGCTGCGCCCCGAATGTGGTCCAGCGCACCAGCCGGACCAGAGTCGGATTCTTCAGGCTTGCGACGACGATCTCGTCGAGGCGGTAGCGCCAGACGACCGTGAGGATGCGGAGCAGGCGCAGCAGACGCATGGGCGGCGATTGTACGAGCGGGCCTGCTGCGCGCCCGCGGCCCGAGAACTACGAGCGTTCCTGCAGTTCGATGCGCTTTTCGAGGCGCGCCACGTCGTCGCGCAGACGGGTGACGGCCGCGCTGAATTCCGCAGCCTCCTGGCTGGACACGAGCATCGGATTCTCGGTCACGAGGTAATGCGCGCTCGACTCCATCATGTTTTCGGCAAGCTGGCGCCAGTGAGTCGCGCTCAGTTTCAGCAGCCCGACAATACGGCGTGCCGCGACGTCGCCGACGAAACGCGAGAGATCTTCTTCGGGCTCGGGCCGCAGGTTCTGCAGCACGTCGCCGAGTGACTGTGCGAAATCGGCGTCGCCCTGCAGGGAGATGTTACGCAGCGCCGCCTGCGGATCGCCGAACGCAAGCGGCAGTGATGCGAGGCTCAGGCCGACCGTAACAACCGGCGGGCCATTTCCGGCCTCGGCCAGCAGACCATCTTCGGCCACCTTCAGCGTGATAGAAAACGGCAGCGCCTCGAAGCGGGCGATTCGTCCGGCAAAGGGCGCAAGACGCTCGCGCGCCCAGACCTCGCGCGAAAGCATCCGATTCAGCACCGCGAGCGCGGCAGATGTGGTCAGCTGCTCGATCATGCAGCCAGTGTACGCAGCCCTCGTGCGCCGGTCGCGCGCCCGCGACCGGCAGGCGAGCGGTGGTTGCGGTGCTCGAGGCGCGTGCCGCCGAGTCCGACGCGCGGTAACGCGCCTCGGGCTCGCACGCAGAGTCGGGCGCTGCTTCAGGCCAGTTGCTGAATTCCAGCCAGCAGCCAGCCTCCGGTGCCGCGCGCCGGTTTCACCAGATTCCACACCTCCGAGACGCGTTCGATCTCGCCGTCGACGCGCAGCGTGCCGTCGAACTTGACGCTCGCGACGTGCTCGTCAACGCTGGATTCGATGCCGAGCAGTTCGGCATCCATCGCGACCACTTCCGTTCTCGAATGGCCGGCGCGGGCGCGCAGTTCATGCGTCAGCGCGACGAACATTTCGTGCGTCGTGAACTCGGCGATCTCGTCGAGGTTGCTGCTGTCCCAGGCCCGCTGCAGGCGCGCGAAATTGTTCTTGGCCTGCGCCAGGAAGGCAGCGGTGTCGAATCCGGCCGGAATGCCCCACGGCGCATCGGCACCGCCACGCGCGAACTGGTCCATCGCGGAGCCGGGCCGCGCCTCCGTCGTCGTCGCCAGCGGCAATCGCGCCACCGGCGCCGGGGCCGTCTCGTATCCCATGTGCGAGTACGTGCCGGGGCCACGGTTACCCGGGACTGCCGGCGCAGGCTGCGCACCTCGCATACGCCGCAGCACGAACGTCGCCAGCATCATCAGCGCCAGTCCGATCAGCATCACGGTCAGGAACATCGACAGCGCCTCGCCGAAGCCGAGCCACTGCGCCAGCGCGGCGATCCCGAGCCCGGCGGCAAGCCCCATCAGCGCCCCGCGCCACGGACTCGCGGGCCGCGCGGCAACCGGCGGTGTGCCTGGAGCGGCCTGCTGCGCGGCATTCGGAGCTGGCGCGGCTTGAGGCGACTGCGCCGGCGGCGTGGCCTGACGTTGCTGGACCGGCGCCGACTGACGACCGAGATTGCGGCCACCACCGAATCGGCGCTGCGCATCCGCATCGAAAGCAAAGGTCGCGGCCATCGCGCCGATCATCACCGCGGCAAACCACTTGTTCATGCTGTCTCCCAGTTCAGTACTTGGTGCCAACGTGCAGTGCACAGACGCCCGCCGTCAGATTGAACCATTGGACGTCTTCGAGCCCCGCGCGTTCCATCATTTGCGCGAGTTCCTGCTGCGGAGGGTGCACGCGGATCGATTCCGCCAGGTAGCGGTAGCTCGCGCTGTCTCCGGCAAGCTTGCCGCCGAGCCAGGGCAGCACGTTGAAGGAGTAGGCATCGTACAAAGGTGCAAGCGGCTGCCATATGCGGGAAAACTCCAGCACGAGGAGGCGCCCGCCGGGTCGCAGCACGCGCGCCATTTCGGCCAGCGCGGCGTCCTTGTGCGTCATGTTGCGCAGGCCGAACGCTACCGACACGCGATCAAACTGACCGTCAGAAAATGGCAGGTGCTCGGCGTCGCATTGCGCGAGCGGCAGATCGAGTCCGGCATCGAGCAGGCGATCACGACCTTCGGCAAGCATCGCGCCATTGATGTCGGTGAGCCATACTTCGCCGCTCGCGCCGGCACGCCTGGCAAAGGCGCGCGCGAGGTCGCCGGTACCGCCGGCGATGTCGAGCACCTTCATCCCGGGCTGTACATTGGCGTGGCGCACGGTGAAAGCCTTCCACACGCGGTGTAGTCCGGCCGACATCACGTCGTTCATCAGGTCGTAACGCCGGGCAACCGAGTCGAAAACGCCTGCGACGCGGATGGGCTTCTCCTCCTCGGCCACCTGCTCGAAACCGAAGTGCGTCGCCTTACGCGAGTCGCTCATGCGGTTACGCGCTCAATGATGTCCGCAACTTCGCGCCGGGGTCGGCGCTGCCGCGGTGTCGCGGCTGGCTCCGGCGGCCTCAAGGCGTTGCAGGTACTCGCCCCACAACCGCTCCTGCTGCGTGCCGAGTTCGTACAGGTAGTCCCACGCGTAGATGCCGCTGTCATGGCCGTCCGAGAACGTCGGCTTGATCGCGTAATGACCGACTGGCTCGAGCTCGTCAATCGTCACATTACGTTTGCCCTCCTGCAGAGTTTCCTGTCCCGGGCCGTGGCCGCGGACGTCAGCCGACGGCGAATACACGCGCAGGAACTCGAACGGCAGGCGGAAGCGCGCGCCATCGTCGAAGGCGATTTCGAGCACGCGCGACGCGGTGTGCAGCACGATATCGGTGGGCGAGGGTGTTGGGGACGGCATGAGTTCGCGACCGAAAAAGCGGATTTCGATCGTACACCGCGGATCGATGGAATCTTGCGGCCATCAAAGTGGAAACTGAACTGCAGCTGCCATCGAGCGGCCGCACGCAGCCGGCGGCCAGCATCGACCCCATGGAATTGCTGCGCTCTCCTAAGATAGCGCCCGCCCAAACTCCGGCTGGCGACGACCATGGCCCTCGTACAACTTCAAGAAGAAGAGATCCGCACCTGGACGCGGGCCCAGAAGGACGAATGGTGGCTGAAGAACGTCTATCGCGGCGACATGCCGCAGCTGACGATCCGCTCCGGCGCCACGGGCTTTCTGCTTGGCGGCGTGCTGGCGGCGACCGCGATGTATATCGGCGCCAAGACCGGCATCAGCATCGGCGTCGGGCTGACGGCCGTGATCCTGGCATTTGCGATCTACCGCATCTTGGCGAGCGCGGGGATCGCTCAGGACTTCACGATCCTCGAAAACAACTGCACGCAGTCGATTGCGACCGCGGCCGGCTACATGATCGGACCGATGATTGCCAGCCTCGCCGCCTACATGCTGGTGACGGACAAGATCATCCCGTGGTGGCACATGATCGTCTGGATGTGCGTGGTGTCCGTGCTCGGCGTGCTGGTCGCGTTCCCGTTGAAGCGCCGCTTCATCAACTACGAACAGCTGCCGTTTCCGGAGGGGCAGGCCAGCGGCGTCGTGCTGGATGCGCTTTACACCGGCGCCGCGCATGCCGGCATGTACAAGGCGCGGTTGCTCGGTGCAACCGCCGTGCTGACCGGCATCTACCAGTCGATCATCAGCGATGGCTGGATGAAGCTCTTGCAGTTCAAGATCCTGCGCCTGGACCAGTGGGCCGGCCTGAAGGAGCCGTGGGTCTTCCACGAGCGGCTCGACACCTACTACTACGCGGTCGCCACCAAGGCGCACGGCTGGATCCCGACGATCCTCGGCACCGATATCCGCCAGCTGGGTCTGCGGCTGACGCTCGATGCGGCGATGCTGGGCGTCGGCGGCCTGATGGGGATCGCGGTGGCGACCAGCTGCCTGCTCGGAGCCTTCATCAATTTCGTGATCCTCGCGCCGATCATGATCCAGGCCGGCGACATCGTCGCGCGCGTCGGGCCGACCGGCGCGATAGTGCCGATCTCGCGCGCCGAGATCGTCAATCAGTGGTCGCTGTGGTGGGGCGTCACGATGATGGTGGTCGGTTCGCTGGTCAGCCTGCTGGGACGGCCGGAGATCTTCAAGGGGATCTTCAAGCGAAGCGAGAAGTCGCAGGGCGTGGATGTGGTGAAGCACATCGAATTCCCGCTGTGGATCTCGGTTGTCGGCATCCCCGCTTTCAGCGTGCTCGGTGCCGCGGTCACGCACGAGTTCTTCGGCGTGCCCGTGGCTGCTGGCGTTCATCTCGCTGCCGCTGATCTTCGTGCTGTCGATCATCTGCACCAACTCGATGGCGCTGACCTCGTGGACGCCGACCGGGGCGATGTCGAAGATCACGCAGTTCACGATGGGCGCGATCGACCGCACCAATCCGGCCAGCAACCTGATCCCGGCGGCGATGACCGCCGAGATCGCCGCCAACTCGGCCAACCTGCTGTCGGACATCAAGCCGGGCTACATGCTCGGCGGCGAAACCGCGCCAGCAGGCGGTCGGCCATGTGATCGGCATCGTTGCGGGGGCCGTCGTGTGTGTGCCGCTGTTCTTCCTGCTGTTCCTGCCGCCGGACGCCAACGGCGTGCGGTCGATCAGCACGATGGTCTCGGACCAGTTCGCGTTTCCGGCCGCGCTGCAGTGGAAAGGCGTTGCCGAGATCATCGCGAAAGGGGTCAGCGCGTTGCCGTATTCGGCAGTCGTCTCGATGATCGTCGCCGCGGTCAGCGCGGCCGCGATCGAGATCGCGAAGATCGTCACGCGCGGCCGCTTCGGCCTGTCCGCGGTGTCGATCGGCCTGGGTGTTGTCCTTCCGCCCGAAGCGACGTTGGGCATGTTCGTCGGTGCGCTGGTGTTCTGGCTGATGGGCCGTCGCCATCCGCAACCGGGAACGCGCGGCAACGAGTTCTGGGTCCAGGGCCTGGAGCCGATCTGCGCCGGTCTGATCTCGGGATCGGCGCTGATGGGCATCGGCAACGCGATCGTCAACGTGCTGCTGAACTGACGAACGGCCGGCACCTGCGCGAGCGCGCAGCGGCCGATGCACTACGCTTTCCGGACAGGTATGTAGGCATGGAGGGCACGATGAATGCATTGATGAAGGTCCTGGCCGTCGCGATCACCAGCGCTCTGCGCGGTGACTCCGGCAGTCGCGCAGCGCGCCGATGGTGACCCGGGTGGCCGACGGATGCAGGGCGGTGGAATTAACTACGCACCGCAGCCCGGCATCTTCGTGGTCGTCTCGACCGACTCGTATGCGCAGACCGTGCGCCTGCGCGGAGCCGATGGAACGACGGCCGATGTCTACGTCAACTCGGACGTCTACGACCTGTCCAAGCTGAAAGCTGGCGACCGCGTGCAGGTCAACTTCCTCGAACCCGACGGCTTGAGCAACAAGCTGGCTGCCGCCAACATCTGGGCGGTGAAGTAGGGCTAAGGGCTGCTGCCCGGTCAGACCTGCGTCGTCCGGATTCCCTTCATCGGACCGCTCCAGGCGAGTAGCTGATCGAGCATCGACTTCAGCGACGCATCATGCGGCGCGGCCGGTTTGAACACGCTGAAGTTCTCGAAGTCCGTATAAAGCGACAGCGCAACCTGGGCGCGTACATCGGCGATCTGTAACTCGGCCATGACCAGCCGCAACTGCTCGACAGCGCGCGTGCCGCCGGCGCTGCCGTAACCGACGAAGCCGGCGGCCTTGTGTTCCATTCCGCGTACACGAAGTCGAATGCATTTTTCAGCCGCCCGAGGTCCCGTGGTTGTACTCGGGCGTCACGAAGCCGTGGCGCAGTGGGTCTTCGAGCGTGCACGGGCGCGCGGCGACGCCAACTATGAATTGGTCGACATCGCGAGCTTCAACCTGCCCCTGCTTGATGTTGGCCACGACACAGCGGTAGCGGGCTCGACGGCTTGAGGCCCGACGAGCAGGAAGCGTTTCGACGTGCTTGAGCGTTGGTGGCGCGCCTGGCGGGACTCGAACCCACGACCCCTGGCTTCGGAGGCCAGTACTCTATCCACTGAGCTACAGGCGCGTGCCTGACACGCGGCGCCGATCACGCGGCGGCAGGCGACTGCGCGGCGATCAGCGTGAACATGCAAACGAGGGCAGATGGTAACGGGTTTCACCCTCTGCCGCTGCAGTGCTCGGAGGCATGTTCGCCGCGCGATCTGAATGAGGTCGCGGTCTATACTCGCGTGCTTTGCGAGGCCGCCGTGCCGCGCAGTTTTCCTGCCTGCACACGCATCAAATACACCGCGAGCAGCGCAATAAAGTCGCCAGGAGTTTTATGTCGAGCGATAAACACACCTCGCTGATCAAGACGCCGCGCCAGTTGATCACCGTCGTGATCCTGGCGTTTCTTGTTCCGGTGGTCCTGATCATTCTGCTGGCGACCTTTGTGGCCGGGCAAAAGGTGGGCGGCGCGGGTTCGGATGCGATGACTCCGGAGGCAATCGCCGAGCGACTGCGCCCGGTAGGCGCAGTCGCCTTCGCCGGAGCCCCAGCCGGGCCACGGGCACCACAGGGGGGCGAAGCCGTCTACAAACTCGCGTGTAGCGCGTGCCATGCGACCGGTGCGGCGGGCGCACCAAAGACCGGCGATAACTCTGCGTGGGCACCGCGTATCAAGCAGGGCTTTGACACGCTGGTCAAGCATGCAGTTGAAGGCTACAAAGGGATGCCCGCCAAGGGCGGTAATCCCGATCTCGATCCGATCGAAGTGGCGCGTGCGGTCGCCTACATCGCGAACCAGTCCGGTGCGAAGTTCAAGGAGCCAGAAGCGCCGGCTGTAGCGATCGCGAAATCTTCGGGGCGCAGCGGCGAGCAGATTGTTCAGGCGACCTGCGGCAGTTGCCACAATGCTGGGTTAAATGGCGCGCCGAAGATCGGTGACCGGGCCGCGTGGACCAAGCGCGTCGCCAATGGAGTCGATGCCGTCACCGCCGCGGCGATCAAAGGTCACGGTGGCATGCCGGCGCGCGGCGGGATGGCAGATCTCACCGACGCGGAACTCAAGTCGGCGGTGCAATACATGTTCTCGCGGTCGGTCGGCGCCAGCACGGCAGCCACCGCATCCGCTGCTGCACCTGCAACGGCAGCTGCGGCCGCAGCGGCGACGCCGACCGCCAAGCCAGACGGCGCCAAGGTCTACTCGATGGGATGCAACGCTTGTCACGCGACCGGCGTCGCCGGTGCACCAAAGTATGGTGACAAGGTCGCCTGGGCCGCGCGCAGCAAAGCTGGGGTCGACGCACTGGCCGCTTCGGTCATCAAAGGCAAGGGCGTGATGCCGCCGAAGGGTGGCCTTGCGACGGCGACAGATGCGGACATCCGCGCGGCGGTCGAGTACATGCTGGCGGCCGCAAAGTAGGCACTCAGGGATTGAGCTGCTTGTAAACGAGGCGCGCCACCTTCTGCAGTTCCTCTCGGTCCATGTCTCCTGCGAGCGCGTAGCCCAGCGGGCCGTCAATCCAGTAGAACACGCAGGTGCCGCGATCGTCGGCGTAACGGAACGCCGTCTCGGAATTGGTCGACTCGCGCTTGATCAACAGCGACAGTCGGTGACCGCGCGTGTTCTCGTACATCAGAAGCGCCATGGGGGCTGGATCACTGGCGTTCGTCGGCGGCAGCAGCCGTCCGCCGAGCAGGCGGTATCCTGCTTCGGTCAGCGACGGCGCTCGCAATGGAGTCGAAAGCCGTTTTGAAAGCCAGGCCAGCAGATGCTGCTCCTCGGAAGCGCTGACTTCGACCGGGTGGCGCACCTCCGGCACATAGGCCGCGTGAGCGAGCATCGCCTGTCGTGCGATCGGATCGAGATCGGGACCCTCGAGCAAGTCGCCGCGCGCCAGATAGCCGCCGATAAAGCCGACGGCGAGCGCCGCAGCAAGACCGCCCCAGCGCTGCCAGCGCGCCCGCCGACGCGCGGCAATGCCGAGTGCATGCGGTTGGTCTAGAACTGGATCGAACAGCGCATGCAGTGCTTCGTTCTGGCGCCGGTAGTCGTTCACGAGCGCGGCCGCTTCCGGATCGCGCGACAACTCCGCCTCGATCTCGAGACGCTCGGCTTCCGAGACCTGACCATCGACATACGCGTGCAGCCTGTCTTCGTTCATCTACTTCACCCGTCGCAAGGCCGGCATCCCGGCTGCTGAGCCGTCGGGCGACAGCAGCCTGCGCAACTGCTCCCGCGCGCGAGCCAGGCGCGACATGACGGTACCGATCGGCACCTCGAGTACGGCAGCGGCCTCGGCATAGCTCATCTGCTCGACTCCGACCAACAGCAACACCTCGCGATGCTCATCGGACAGCCGTCCGAACGCAGTCCTGATTTCGGCGAGTGCCAGTTGCGACTCGGCCGCGGTCGCGGCGGTTTGCGCCTGGCCCTGATCGGCGCCAAAGCGCTCATCGTCAAGCGACTCGACCGGGCGCGCTGCGCGCACGCCGTTCACGTATACGTTATGCATCACAGTGAAAAGCCACGCGCGTAGATCGCTGTCCGGTCGCCACAGCGCTCGCTTGCGCCACGCCCGCTCAAGCGTGTCCTGGGTCAGGTCATCGGCTGCCTCACGCGTGCCCGCCAAGGCAAGCGCATAGCGCCGCAGGCGCGGGATCCAACGCTCCGCGTCCGCAGCGCTGAAACCGATACCCAATTTCACGCGTCAGGCACGCGCAACACGCCACGCGTTGTTGAACCCATCGCCGCTCTTGTCGCCCGGCTTCGCGTCCTTGATCCAAAGATACAGCGGCTTGCCCTTGTAAGCCCATTGCTTCGCGCCATCGGCGCGAGTGATGACCGTGTAGTCGCCGGCCGCCTTCGCGTCGCTCGCCGCCAGACAGCGGAGGCCAATTGGTCGCGCACGCGCCGTTGCATTCGCTCTTGCCGCTGCCTGCAGCGTCCTTGTCGAACGTGTACAGCGTCATGCCGGCGCTGTTCGTTAAGACACCGTCCACGACCTTCGCTGGCGCAGCCGCGGATGATCCGCCATAGCCCATCGACGAACATCCGGCCAGCCCCAACATGGCCGCCATCGCCAGTCCCGCGACGACTTTCTTCATGGACCACCCCTCCTGATGGTTGCAACAGGAAGTTAACAGCGCCCGAGTGCCCATTATTCCGTGCCGCGCTCAGATTTCAGCCGGGTCGACGTCGATTTGCCAGCGAACCCGGCTGCCGAGCTCGCGCAGCTGCGCGAGCCAGCTTCGCAAAAAGCGATGCAGCGGCGGACGCTGCGTGGCCTCGATCAGCAATTGTGCGCGCTCGATGCCTGCCCGGCGCGCAACTGCCATCGGAACCGGGTCATAGACGCGCACTGCGAGCGGCGGGTCGCCGAGTCGCGCGGCTTCCGCAAGAAAGGCGAGCGCATCACCGAGGCGAGGAGCCTCGGCGGTCAGCAGCGCCTGATGGCTGAACGGAGGCATACCGGCCCGTTCGCGTTCGGCAAGCACAGCGTCGGCGAAGGCGGCGTAATCGAGGCGTGTCAGCGCTGCAAACAGCGGATGAGAGATAAAGCGCGTCTGCACCATTGCGCGGCTGGAACGGCCGCTGCGGCCAGCGCGACCGATCACCTGAACCAGAGTCGCAAAGAGCCGCTCGGATGCGCGAAAGTCCTGCGCCATCAGTTGCGCGTCTGCATTCAGCACGACGACGAGACCGATGTTTCGAAAGTCGTGCCCCTTGGCGATCATCTGCGTTCCGACGAGCACGTCGACATCGCCGCGATGGACCGCGTCGAACGCGTCTGCTGCCGCGCGGCGGCGGCGCGTCGAATCCCGATCTACACGCACGATCCGCGCCGCGGGCCAGCGCTCGTGCAGCCATTCCTCGATGCGCTGGGTGCCGCGGCCGACGCCGCGCAGCGCCGTGTTGCCGCAGGTCGGACAGGATCGCGGTACCGGACGACTCCAGCCGCAGTGATGGCAGTGCAGCGCACCGTCTGGCTTGTGAAACACCGCAAAGACGGCGCAATTTGGGCAGTGCGAGAGCCAACCGCAGGCGTCGCAGGTGACGACCGGCGCATAACCGCGTCGATTGAGAAAGACGAGCGACTGCTCGCGCCGCTCGAGGCACTCCGCGAGCGCCTGCTCTATCGCTGGTGCAATCCCAGAGGTGCTGCGCTCGGTGCCTGGATCGACGAGTTCGATGCGCGGCTGCATGCGTTCCTCGATCGCCGCGCGCTCTCTCAATAGCAATAGCCGATAACGGCCGGAGCGCGCGTGCGACCACGATTCGAGCGATGGTGTCGCCGATCCGAGCACGACCGGAATCCCGAGCATCTGGGCGCGCTTGACGGCGAGGTCGCGTGCGGAATAGCGCACGCCTTCGCCAGCCTTGTAGGACGCATCGTGTTCCTCGTCGACGACGATCGCCGCCAGCTTTGGCATCGAAGCGAAGACTGCGAGCCTCGTCCCGATCACGACACGCGCTCGCCCTTCGTGTGCTGCCAACCAGGCCCCTGTGCGCTCGCCGGCGGCCAGGCCGCTGTGTAGCGCTACCACACCCTCTGCAGGAAAGCGCGCGCGTACGCGTGCCTCGAGTTGCGGCGTCAGGTTGATTTCCGGCACCAGCAATAAAGCCTGTGCGGTCGGCTTGCCCGCAAGAATTCGCTCGATCGCCGACAGGTAAACCTCCGTCTTGCCGCTGCCCGTCACTCCAAACAGCAGGCTCGCAGTGAAGTCAGGGGACTGAACAATTCGCTCGACGGCTTCGGACTGCTCGGCGTTCTTCACGGGCGGCGAGGAAGGGAGCGCCGAGTCGGAGAAGGAAAACTTGCGCAGGCGCGACAGCGAATGCATGTACCGCGGTCCGGGCACCTGCCGCAGCGTGGGCGGAAGGGCGGGAATGGCGACCTCGCCCCACGCATGCTGGTAGTAATCGGCAGCAAAGCGCGAGAACGCAAGCCAGGGCTCGTCGAGCGCCGGGATCTCATCGAGGACTCTTTCCACGCGCTTGATGCGGCTCGCGTCCACCGATGTGCTCGACGCAGTCGCGGTGATGAGGCCAAGCGCGCGGCGTCGACCAAGCGGCACGACACAGCGCAGCCCCACGAACTCGCGCGACTCGCTGTCCTCAGGCGCCGCATAATCGAGCGGCGAAGCGACCGGCAGATCGACGACGATCTGCAAAAATTTGGGCGTCACTCGCGAGGCGCGCTTAGAACATCACTCGGCACTTGAAAATTCTGCTGTAAATGATTGATTCATTTACATCAGAGGCACAAATGCGCTTGGCTGTGGACAACTTTGTGGACAAGCGGTGGGAAGCGTTCGCAAACCCTCGTCGGAATTGGATCTCCACCGGTCACGCCATTGCCATCTAATTGACATCTTTCTAGTAAATCAATGACTTAGACATCGAAATTGGGCGCCGCGGATGCTCATGCCGCCGGAAGCCGCATGAATCTTGGCTGAGCGCGCTTTTGTGAATAAGTCAAGCGAGACTGATCTTTTTGAGCAGGCGGTGTCGCGCTTCAGCAGCGCACCTTGCGGCTGTAGGTTTTGACTTCGTCGACGAGAACCGCGACCGCTTCCGGAGGTGTGAATTGCGAGATGCCATGGCCCAGATTGAAGACATGGCCGCCGAGCCTCCCATCCGGCCGCCGCGGCACGCCGAAATCGTCGATAACCCGGCGCGCCTGCGCGCGCAGCTCGCGTTCCGGCGCGAACAGTGCCATCGGGTCGAGATTCCCCTGCAGAGCGCAGCGATCGTCAATGCGCTGCCGCGCACGCGCGAGATTCACGGTCCAGTCGAGGCCAATGGCACTGCAGCCGACCGCCGCGATTTCTTCGAGCCAAAGCCCGCCACCTTTGGTGAAGACGATGCTCGGCACTGGCTCGCTTTGATGTTCCGTCTGCAGCAGCGAGACGACTTCCTTCAGATACCCGAGCGAGAACTCTTGATAGGCGCCGTCGGCCAAAGCGCCGCCCCAGGTATCAAACAGCATGACGACCTGGGCACCGGCGGCGATCTGGGCGTTCAGGTAGTCGGCCACAGCCCGAGCATTGACTGCAAGGATTCGGTGCAGCAGATCCGGCCGCGCATACATCATCGTCTTTACTTGGCGGAAGTCGTCCGAGCCGCCGCCCTCGACCATGTAGCAAGCCAACGTGAATGGGCTTCCGGAAAAACCGATCAGCGGGATCCGATTGGCCAGCGCGATGCGAATTTCGCGCACGGCGTCCATCACGTAACCGAGACTAAGTTCGGGATCCGGGACGCCCAGACGCGCGACGTCGGCCTCGGTGCGCACCGGCCGCTCGAACTTCGGCCCTTCGCCGTCGGCAAAGTAAAGGCCGAGGCCCATCGCATCGGGGACGGTCAGGATGTCCGAAAAAAGTATCGCGGCGTCGAGCGAGAAGCGGTCGACAGGCTGCAGCGTGACCTCTGTGGCCAGGGCCGGCGACTTGGCGAGATTCAAAAAGCTGCCGGCCCGCTTGCGCGTGGCGTTGTATTCCGCCATGTAGCGGCCCGCCTGCCGCATCAGCCAGACCGGCGTGTAATCGGTCGGCTCGCGCATCAGCGCACGCAGCAAGGTATCGTTGGCAGGTCTCACGGAGCGGGCACTTGGAGTCAAAGCGCGATTCTGTCACGCCGACCTTGCCGCCCTGGATTCAACTGGACGACGCGCGGATCAGCATTGCACTGCACGTGCAGCCCGGAGCACGGCGAACGGCCATCATCGGCCAGCACGGCGACCGCCTGAAGATTGCAGTCCACGCGCGTGCCAGCGACGGGCAGGCGAACGCCGCCGTTGTCGAACTGCTTGCAAACGCGCTCGGTCAGCCCCCCGCATCGATCCGGATCACGGCCGGAACGACGAGCCGGGTTAAGCGCGTGGCGGCAGAGCGCGGCGCGCTCACAGCCGCCGAGATCGTTCGCCGGCTGCAGGGCAAATAAAAAGGGCAGGCTAAGCCTGCCCTTGACGCCAGAAAGGCTGGGCGCTCTTACTTCTTCGGCGCGTCCTTCGGCTTCTCGCAGCCAGCCAACTCCTTCTTGGCTTCCATAGCTTTCTTGCACTCGTCGGCGGTCGGCTTCTTGGCGTCCTTAGGAGCATCGGCGGCGTAGGCAACACCGCACGCGAACGAGGCGGCGATCATGGCAGCAAGCAGTTTCTTCATTTCAGTGGTTCCTGGAACGGTTGACGAAAGTGAGAGCGGATGGGCCAGGCCCGAATGGGCACCCAGGCTCCGCGACTTGTAACGCGCAGCCGGGGGCAAGGTTGACACGAAACCGGGGGCGGATCACGGAAATCCGGACGAAATGCCTCGCCCCGACCCGCAAGATGGACCGATCTGATGCTTTTTTGCTACTCCTGAGGCATCGCCAGCGTCCGGACTCGGAAAGTGTTGTCGTTCTGGACCAGCCAAGTCTCTGAAAACACAAGATTTCCGCGAACAAGCAGCATCGGCGGAGGCGCCGGCAGCGGCGAGGCGGCCTTCAAGGACGCCAGCGCCATGTCGTCCAGGCGCTTGATCCGGGGCGACCGAGTGACCTTGGACGCGACGATATTGCCGTTCTTGTCTACCGTCGCTTCAACGACGATCACGGCCTGGAGCAGGTGATGAGGCCGGCCCTCGAACAGGGACTTCTGATTGGCTACGTGAATTCGCTCGGCCACGCTGCGCTTCCAGGCCTCGAGCGCCGGATCGCGCGGCGCCAGCTTCACTGCGGCCGGTCCTCGGCCGGCCGACGCAGTCGGCGTCTCGGCTGCAGCAGTCGTAGTAGAACCGCGGCGGCCGACGGAGCCGCCGTTGCGACTTCGCGGCTGGGCGCCGGTGCTGGAGCGCCGCAAGCGGCAAGAATTGTTGTCCCGAGTGACAGCAGCCACCGCGGGATGCTCACGCGTCGTTCCAGTGCTGGTTTCATGATCTACCTCAGTTTGCTCATCGCACGACAAGCACCGGCACGGCACTGCCGGCAAGGACACGCTGCGTTTCCGACCCCAGGAGCAGCGCGGTTAGACCGCGCCGTCCGCCCGAGGCCATCACGATGAGCCCCGCGCCTGCCTGCTGCGCCGCTGTCAATATTCCTTGGTGCACTTCTGATGCCTCCTGCATCGATGTGCTGCAATCGAGGCCGTTTTTGCCGGCCAGTTCCTTTGCGCGCGCCAGGCGCGCACTTGCCTCGGCGCCGACTCTGGACTGGTAATCGCTACCCGCCACGGCGCTCGACTCGCCGACGCCGCTATACGGGTAGGGCTCGACCACCGTCACCGCCGTCAGTACTGCACCGACCTTCTGAGCCAGCTCGGCGGCGGTTTCCACCGCCCGTTCGGACAGTGGGGAGCCGTCCGTGGCAACCAGCACCTTGCCATTGAACATTCGACGCTCCTGAGTGGTATTCGGCAGCGCGAAAAAAAGGGGCAGCCGCAGCCGCCCCCGTTTTTGCGCTAGGCCGCCTTACTTGCCGCGGATCTTGCGAATCGCGGCCAACTGGGCCGCCATGGATGATAGTTCGGCCTCGGCCTTGGCGATTTCAAGGTCGTTGTTCGCATTTCGGCGCGCGTCCTCGGCACGCTGCAGCGCTTCGCGAGCCTTGGCCTCGTCAAGATCCTTGCCACGAATCGCGGTGTCGGCGAGCACGGTGACTACATGCGGTTGCACTTCAAGGATGCCGCCGGCGACGAAGATCTGCTCGACTTCGGCCTTGCCAGGAACCTTGATGCGGACGACGCCGGGCTTGATGCGCGTGATCAGCGGCGTGTGCCGAGGATAGATCCCGAGTTCGCCCGCCTCACCGGGAAGCGCCACGAATTCCGCGTCGCCGGTGAAGATCGATTCCTCGGCGCTGACGACGTCGACCCGGATCGTTGTGGCCATGATGCCTCCTCAGTCGTCCGCTCAGGCGGCGACCTTCCTGGCTTCCTCTTCCTTGCGCATCTTCTCCATCTTCTCGCGCGCCTCGTCGATCGTGCCGACCATGTAGAAGGCTTGTTCCGGGAAGGCGTCGCACTCGCCATCGACGATCATCTTGAAGCCGCGGATCGTCTCTTTCAGCGGCACGTTCTTGCCCGGCGAGCCGGTGAACACCTCCGCGACGTGGAACGGCTGCGACAAAAAGCGCTGGATCTTGCGCGCGCGCGACACCGCCAGCTTGTCTTCCGGCGACAAGCTCGTCCATGCCGAGGATCGCGATGATGTCGCGCAGTTCCTTGTAGCGCTGCAGCGTCGCCTGCACGCGGCGAGTCGTCGTGTAGTGATCTTCGCCGACGACGTTCGGGTCGATCTGGCGCGAGGTCGAATCGAGCGGGTCGACCGACGGATAGATGCCCAGCGATGCGATCTCGCGGCTCAGCACGACGGTGGCGTCGAGGTGGCCGAATGTGGTCGCCGGGCTCGGGTCGGTCAGGTCGTCCGCCGGCACGTACACGGCCTGGATCGACGTGATCGAGCCGGTCTTGGTCGACGTGATGCGCTCCTGCAGCTTGCCCATCTCCTCGGCAAGCGTCGGCTGGTAGCCCACCGCCGACGGCATGCGCCCGAGCAGCGCCGACACCTCGGTGCCCGCCAGCGTGTAGCGGTAGATGTTGTCGATGAAGAGCAGGATGTCCTTGCCCTCGTCACGGAAGGCCTCGGCCATCGACAGGCCGCTCAGCCCGACGCGCAGGCGGTTGCCCGGCGGTTCGTTCATCTGCCCGAACACCATCGCGACCTTGTCGAGGACGTTCGAATCCTTCATCTCGTGATAGAAGTCGTTGCCCTCGCGCGTGCGCTCGCCGACGCCGGCGAACACCGAGTAGCCGCCGTACTGCTTCGCGATGTTGTTGATGAGTTCCATCATCGTCACGGTCTTGCCGACGCCGGCGCCACCGAACAGGCCGATCTTGCCGCCCTTGGCGAACGGGCAGATCAGGTCGACGACCTTGATGCCGGTCTCGAGCAACTCGACCGACGGTGACAGTTCGTCGAATTTCGGCGCCGGCTGGTGGATCGCCCGGCGCTGCTCGGACTTGATCGGGCCCGCCTCGTCGATCGGGCGGCCGAGCACGTCCATGATGCGGCCGAGCGTGCCCGCACCGACCGGCACCGAGATGCCGGCGCCGGTGTTCTTCGCCTTCATGCCACGCCGCAGGCCGTCGGAAGATCCCATCGCGATCGTGCGGACGATGCCGTCGCCGAGCTGCTGCTGCACCTCGAACGTCAGACCCTGCTCGACCAGCTTGTTGGTCGGATCGGCCTCGAGGATGAGCGCGTCGTAGATCTCCGGCATCTGGTCGCGCGGGAACTCGATGTCCACGACTGCGCCAATGCACTGAACGATGGTTCCGGTGGCTCCGGTGCTCATAGGATTTCCTCAGTTCTCTCTTCGATTCGTTTCGCGATCAGGACACCGCGGCGGCGCCGCCGACGATCTCCGAGATTTCCTTGGTGATGCCGGCCTGCCGCGTCTTGTTGTAGATCAGCTGAAGTTCCTCGATCAGCTTCTTCGCGTTGTCCGACGCAGCCTTCATCGCCACCATGCGCGCGCTCTGTTCGGACGCCATGTTTTCGGCAACCGCCTGGTAGATCAGCGCTTCGGCATAACGGACCAGCAACGCGTCGATGACTGCCGGCGCGTCGGGCTCGTAGATGTAGTCCCACGAGTACGCGCGCTTCTCTTCCTCGGTCTGCACCAGGTGCTCGTACGACAGCGGCAGCAGCTGCTCGATCACCGGCTCCTGCTTCATCGTGTTGACGAAGCGGGAGTAGGCGACATAGACCGCGTCGATGCGGCCGTCGGCGTACATGTCGACCAGCGCCTTGACCGGACCGATCAGCTTCTCGAGCTGCGGACGGTCGCCGATCTGCACGTAGTGCGAGACGATGCTGGCGTTGAGCCGCTGCAGGAAGCCGAAGCCCCGGTTGCCGATCGCGGTCGTCTGGACCTTGACGCCCTGCGCGTCGAGTTCCTTGATCCGCTGCAGCACCGCGCGCTGGATGTTGGTGTTAAGCCCTCCGCACAGGCCCTTGTCGGTCGTGACCAGGATGATGCCGACGGCCTTGATCGACTCGCGCTTCTGCAGAAATGGCGGGCGGTACTCCGGATTGGCCAGCGCCAGATGCGCGACGATGTTGCGGATCTTGTCGCCGTACGGCCGGAACTGGCGCATCCGGTCCTGCGCCTTGCGCATCTTCGAGGCCGCGACCATTTCCATCGCCTTGGTGATCTTGCGCGTGTTCTGCACGCTCTTGATCTTCAGGCGGATCTCTTTGGTACCTGCCATGTCCTAACTCGTCGGGATGTACGCGGCGCTTCGCGCCGCACGTGCATCCCTCCGGCTCCAGTTAGGTGTTCGAGCTTGGGAACGGCCCGGCGCTCGAACACATTCCAACTACAAGAAAATCAATACCCGCCCGACTTCTTGAAGCCTTCGATCGCCTTTTTGAGTTCGGACTCGTCGTCCTTCGACAGATCCTTCGTGCTTTCGATGCGCTCGACCAGTGCGGCGTGCTTGGTCTTGACGTAATCGCGCAGCGCTTTTTCGGCCGCCAGGCAGTCCTTGATATCGATGCTGTCGAACGCGCCCTCACTGACCGCGAACAGCGTGACCGCCATCTCCCAGACCTGCAGCGGCTGGTACTGCGGCTGCTTCATCAGTTCGGTCACGCGACGACCGCGTTCCAACTGGTTGCGAGTCGCTTCGTCGAGATCGGAGGCGAACTGCGCGAACGCTGCCAGCTCGCGATACTGCGCCAGGGCGAGGCGCACGCCGCCGCCGAGCTTCTTGATGACCTTGGTCTGCGCCGCGCCGCCGACGCGAGACACCGAAATGCCCGGGTTGATGGCAGGTCGGATGCCGGCGTTGAAAAGATCGGTCTCGAGGAAGATCTGACCGTCGGTGATCGAGATCACGTTCGTCGGCACGAAGGCGGTCACGTCGCCGGCCTGCGTCTCGATGATCGGCAGTGCGGTCAGCGAGCCGGTCTTGCCCTTGACCGCGCCCTTGGTGAACTTCTCGACGTAGCCGGCGTTCACGCGCGCGGCGCGCTCCAGCAGGCGCGAGTGCAGGTAGAACACGTCGCCCGGATACGCCTCGCGGCCCGGCGGTCGACGCAGCAGCAGCGACACCTGGCGGTAGGCCCACGCCTGCTTGGTCAGGTCGTCATAGATGATCAGCGCGTCCTGGCCGCGGTCGCGGAAGTACTCGCCCATCGTGCAGCCGGAATACGGCGCGATGTACTGCATCGCCGCCGACTCCGACGCCGTCGCGGCCACGATGATCGTGTACTCCATCGCGCCGAATTCCTCGAGCTTGCGCAGGACGTTGGCGATGTTCGAGGCCTTCTGTCCGATCGCGACGTAGATGCAGATCAGATCCTTGCCCTTCTGGTTGATGATCGTGTCGACCGCAACCGCCGTCTTGCCGGTCTGGCGGTCGCCGATGATCAGCTCGCGCTGACCGCGGCCGATCGGCACCATCGCATCGATCGCCTTCAGGCCCGTCTGCACCGGCTGCGACACCGACTGGCGTTGGATGACGCCCGGCGCGACCTTCTCGATGACGTCGGTCATCTTGGCGTTGATTGGGCCCTTGCCGTCGATCGGTTGGCCGAGCGAATTGACGACGCGCCCGATCAGTTCGGGACCCACCGGCACTTCAAGGATGCGGCCGGTGGCCTTGACCGGATCGCCCTCACGAATCTTCTCGTAGTCGCCGAGCACCACGGAGCCGACTGAATCGCGCTCCAGGTTCAGCGCAAGACCGAACGTGTTGCCCGGAAACTCCAGCATCTCGCCCTGCATGACGTCGGACAGGCCGTGGATGCGGCAGATGCCGTCGGTCACCGTGACCACCGAGCCCTGCGTGCGCAGTTCGGTCGAGACGCCGAGGCCCTTGATGCGGGTCTTCAGCAGTTCGCTGATTTCACTGGGATTGAGTTGCATCTTTCAACTCCGAGGATTTCAGGCGGCGGTGAGCGCCGTCTGCATGTCTGTGAGGCGCGCGCGCACCGAACCGTCGAGCACCTGGTCTCCCACCGTGGCGCGGACACCGCCGATCAGGTTCGCATTCACCCGAACTTCCGGCTTGAGCTTGCTGGCCGAACTTCTTCGCGAGCGAAGCCAGCAGTTCGGCCACCTGCGCGTCGCTGATCGGGAAGGCGGATTCGATCAGGCAGTCAGCAACGCCTTCGGCGTGGTTCTTCAGTTGCCGGAACTGCAATGCGACTTGCGGCAACACCGCGAGCCGCTGATTCTCGATCAGGAGCTTCAGGAAGTTGCTGCCCGCAGCCGGCAGCGGCGCTTTCATCATCCCGGTCAGCAGGCTGAACACCTGCGCATGATCGAGGTTCGGGTCGGCGACCACTTCGGCCACCTGCGGATGCGTCATCAACGCCGCCAGATCGTCGACGGCCGCGAGCCAGCCGGCGAGGCTTTCGCCCGAGTCCCGAGCGACGGCGAACAGGGCTTCGGCGTACGGCCGGGCAACGGTCGACAGTTCCGCCATGGCTACAGCCTCGCCTTGAGCTGGTTCAGCAGTTCGGCGTGGACCTGCGAATTCACCTCGCGCTTCAGGATCTGCTCCGCCCCCGCGATCGCGAGAACGGCAACCTGATCGCGCAGCGCATCCTTGGCGCGCACGATCTCCTGCTCGGCCTCGGCCTTCGCCGCGGCGATCAGGCGATCGCCTTCGACCTTGGCCTGGGCCTTGGCCTCGTCGATAAAGGCCTGGGCGCGCTTCTCGGTCTCGGCCATCAGCGCTTGCGCACGGGCGCGCGCGTCGGCGTCGAGCTGGGCAATTTTCTTCTGGGCCTCGTCGAGGCTGCGGTTGCCGCGATCGGCTGCGGCAAGGCCGTCGGCGATCTTCTTCTGACGCTCGTCGAGCGCCTTGATCAGCGGCGGCCAGATGAACTTCATCGTGACCCACGCGCCGATGAAGAACACCACCATCTGGACGAACAGCGTGGCGTTGATGTTCATAGACTTTGAACTCGGAAAATGCCATGCGCGCCTGACGGCGCGCCGGCCACTTCAGTCGGAGTCCGGGCGTTCCGCGATCAACCCGCGAACGGGTTGGCGAACGCGAACATCATCGCGATACCGACGCCGATCAGGAACGCGGCGTCGATCAGGCCGGCCAGCAGGAACATCTTGGTCTGCAGCGTGTTCATCAGCTCGGGCTGGCGCGCCGCGGCCTCGATGTACTTGCCGCCCATGATGCCGATGCCGATGCAGGCGCCGATGGCACCCAGGCCGATGATCAGGCCGGTGGCCAGGGCAACGAATGCGACGTTCGTCATTTTCTAGTGCTCCTCAGTACGAAAGGTGATGGCTGGGAATCGGGAAATCAATGGCCTTCGTGCGCCTGCCCGATGTACACCAGCGTCAGCATCATGAAGATGAACGCCTGCAGCAGAACGATCAGGATGTGGAAGAGCCACCAGGCCGTGCCAGCGAGCGGCATGGCCGATAGCCAGGAAGAAGCTCGGCTGGCCAAACAAGAAGACGATCCGCCAACGACCAGAAGGATCAGCGCCGGCTGGCCGCGGCCGAGAAGCCCAGAGCCAGAGGATCCCGAGGAGTAGGCAAGAAGCACGAGACTCCAAACGAGCGCATTGGGCCAGCTCCTGTCTGCACCCCAGGTGCCACCGAGCAAGCGCGATCAGGAAGAACAGCAGTTCGCCGGCGTACATGTTGCCGAACAGCCGCATGCCGAGCGATACGGCCTTGGCCGCGTACTCGATCAGGTTCAGCAGGAAATTGAACGGCCACAGCAGCGGGTGCGCGCCGAACGGCGCGGTGAAGAGTTCGTGCACCCAGCCTCCGGCACCCTTGATCTTGATGCCGTAGAAGATCATCAGCAGCAGCACGCTGAGTGACATGCCGAGCGTGCCATTCAGATCGGCGGTCGGCAATGGGCGCAGGTTGTGGATGCCGAACTTGTCAGCGATCCATGGCAGCAATTCGACCGGGATCAGGTCGATCGCGTTCATCATGACGATCCAGAGGAAGACGGTCAGTCCCAGCGGCGCGATGAAGGTTCGGTCGCCATGGACGATGGACTTGCTCTGCTCCTCGACCAACTCGACCAGCGTCTCGACTGCGGCCTGGAAGCGCCCCGGGACACCGGATGTCACTTTGCGCGCGGCTAGCCAGAGCACCAGCAACACGCCGGAAGCGACCAATATCGAAAAGAAGATCGTGTCGAGGTTGAAGACCGAGAAGTCGATGATCGACGTCTGCTTGCCTGTCGACCCGTGCGTCAGGTGATGGACGATGTATTCGGTCGCGGTGGGAGCGTGGCCGGAGGCAGCCATGGTGGAAAACCCGTCCTTATCTGATCAGCAGGGACAGCATGTAGCTCTTCAGCACGGCGATGATGGACGCCAGCATCGCCAGCCACACCAGGTTCTTGTACGTCGCCACGATCAGCGCGAGCAGCGCGACGGTCGAGACGACTTTGACAAATTCGCCGATCAAAAACACCGCCGCATCCGTGCCCTGCGGCCGGCGGCTCGCCGCAGCCAACTTGAGCGCGAACAGCCCGTTCGGAACGAAGCAGGCTGCGCCCCCCAACAACGCAGATACTGCCGCCGACGTTCCCCCAATGAGCCCGCTCAGCAGCGATACGACGGCGGTGGTAAGTATCTGCAGCAGGACGATCCGGAACAAGGTACAGCTCCGAGCGCCCTGCGGCGGGGTCCCAAGTTCGTATTCGCCGAAACCGCGAGATTCTACGAGCGGCGGCGACTCTGGGTCAAATTTGCGCTGCGACGCGCCGTCATGAGGCGGACTAGCCGCCTCGAATGCGGCTCGCGATGCCGTCGAGTTGATCGAGGTCGGCGAACTCGATGATGAGCCGGCCTCCTCCCTTCGCCTTCATCGCGAGGCGGACGGTTGCTCCAAGCGCATCCGAAAGCTCTTCTTCGAGGCGGACGATGTCGCGATTGCGCGCACCCGGCGGCGACCTTGCGGCGAGTCAGCGGCTGCCCGCGATGCGCGACGAGCGTTTCTGCCTCGCGCACTGACAGTCCGCGCGCCACGATCCGGTGCGCGAGCTGGATCTGAGTCGCCGCGTCGGTGGCGAGCAGCGCTCGAGCGTGTCCCATGTCGATCTGTCCGCCGAGCAGCAACTCCTGCACCGGCGGCAGAAAGGTTTAGCAGTCGCAGCAGGTTGGTCGTCGCACTGCGCGAGCGACCGATCGCATGCGCCGCCTGCTCGTGCGTGAAGTCGAACTCGCGAATCAGGCGATTGACGCCCTGCGCCTCCTCGAGCGGATTCAGGTCCTCGCGCTGGATGTTCTCGATCAGTGCCATCGCCAGCGCGGCCGTGTCGTCGACTGGCTTGACCAGCACCGGTACCAGGTCGAGCCCAGCAAGCTGCGCGGCACGGAAGCGTCTTTCGCCCGCGATGATCTCGTACTGACCGGCATCGACCGGCCGCACGAGGATCGGCTGCATGATGCCCTGTACTTTGATCGATTCGGCGAGTTCGGCCAGCGCCTGCGGATCCATCTTTGTGCGCGGCTGATACTTGCCGGGCCGCAGCCGTGTCACCGCGAGCGTCGTCGGCGCGGACGCCGGCGGCGAGTCCCCACCGAGCAATGCGTCGAGCCCTCGGCCCAGCCCCTTGGGTCGCTTGATCATTGCCCCGTCCCTTCATCGCGCGGCCTGACGCGGTACCAGTACGCGTAGCGATCCCGAAAACCGAACCGTGCATACACGTGGCGCGCAGCCGCGTTCGCCGCCTCGACCTGCAGATAGCCGTGCCGTGCACCTGCGGTTACTGCCCGATGCAGCAGTTCGCTGACGAGGGCACTCGCGTGGCCTCGGCCGCGCAGATGGTCTGCGGTCACCATGTTGAAGATTCCCGCACGATCGCCGTCGATCACCACGCAGCCGCAGGCTATCGGCCGTTCGCCGTCGTCCAGCACGAGAAAATGCGACAGGCAGCGCGATGCCGACGATGCGCTGCCTTTCGGCCGCGATCGTCGCTGCGTCCGAACCTCGCAGCGACCCTGCGATGCCGGCGAACTCCGAGGCGCCCACTTCGCGCAACGGCCGCGCTGGACGCGCCGGCGACTCCGACGGCAGTGCAGCCGCCATCACGCGCGATTCGTCCAATGCGATGTATCCGGCGTCCTGCAGCACGCGGTCGAGTGCCGGCGGTTCACTGAACGGGGTGATCCGATACAGGCTCGGCAGCCGGTGCGCCCGATAGAAGGCATCGACGTACGCGATCTTCTCGTCGAGAGGCAGCTGTCCGGCTCCTATCGCATTCACCGACTTCGCGCGCTTGGCCTTGCCCGGTGAGTAGCGGAGGAGCCAGCCGTCGTAGATCGCCTGCTGCGGCGGCTGTGAGCACGTCAGGCCTGCGTCTTCCAGGCGCGCCGCCAGTGTGTCTTGTCTGCTTTGAAATTCCGCAGGCACGCCGGATGGATCGAACATCACAGCACGCGAATACGGTCGATCATTTCCGCGCCGAAAGCCACGTAGGCCTGGGCCCCCTTAGAGGCGCGGTCGTAGGCCACGCCCGGCATGCCGTAGCTCGGAGCTTCGGCGAGGCGCACATTGCGCGGGATGATGGTGGAAAAGACCTTGTCGCCGAACTTCGCGACGAGCTGTTCTGACACCTGCTGCTGCAGCGTCATGCGCGGGTCGAACATCACGCGCAGCAGTCCGATGATCGTGAGGTCGGGATTGAGGTTTGCGGCGACGCGCTTGATCGTATTGACGAGATCGGCCAAGCCCTCGAGCGCGAAATATTCGCACTGCATCGGAATGATGACGCCGTGCGCGGCGCACAGGCCGTTGAGCGTCAGCAGCGACAACGACGGTGGGCAGTCGATCAAGATGAAGTCGTATTCGGACTCGATCAGAGACAGCGCCTGCTTCAGGCGCGTCTCGCGACCCTCGAGTTCGACCAATTCGACTTCTGCGCCCGCAAGCTCGCGGTTTGCGCCGAGCACGTCGTAGCCGCCCTGCTCGGCCCGCCGTCGCGCATCTACCAAGTCGGCCAGACCGACCAGCACTTGATAGACGGACGACGGCAGCGTGCGCTTGTCAATGCCGCTGCCCATCGTCGCGTTGCCTTGGGGGTCGAGGTCCACCAACAGCACGCGCGGACCGTGAGCTGCAATCCCCGCAGCGAGGTTGACCGCGGTTGTTGTCTTGCCGACGCCCCCCTTCTGATTCGCGATGCAGAAGATGCGGGCCATCACGAGATCCCCGATCTCGCCACGGCCTGTTCCACCAGCTCACGGGTCGCCTTCCAACCCTGCACCGACCTAGGAGACGCCGACCCCACGTCGAAATTCATTGCGTGAGCTTGATGCTGAATCCGACCAGAGCGATGCCCGCCAGCTTCTCGAGCGTCCGTGCCAGTGCGCGATGCGCCCGGACCCGATCGGCCAAAAAGCCGGCAAGCGCGACGAGCGTCAGGCAGTAGACGAGCGTCAGCGCTGCGATCGTCACCGCCATCGCGGCGAAAGTCGCGAACCCCTGCTGCGTCTGCGGATCGATGAAGAGCGGAAAAAACGCCATGTAGAACACGATGGCCTTCGGATTCAGCAGCGTGATCAGCAGCGCCTGCCGGAAGTCGTTCGCGGTGCGGACGCAGGCGGGCGCGCAGGCGCTTCTCGCGCGAATGACAAGGCGCAAACCGAGATAGGCGAGATACGCCGCACCTGCGTACTGCACCGCGCGGAAAACCAGCGGGTTCGTCTGCAGCAATGCGGCGACACCGGCAACCGCGAGCCACAGCAACAATTGGTCTCCCACGATGAGCCCCAGCGTCGCCGCGGCGCCGGCCCGGAACCCGCCCTTGCCCGTCGAGTTCAGCAGCGCGAGCGTTCCCGGTCCCGGCAGCATCAGAAAGACGAGCACTGCGGCGACGAAAGCCACGAAATCATGAATCCCGAGAATCACAACGGCTCCAATAACAACAGATGACGCTCGGCGTCCAGGCGTGGGACGCGCAGTTTAACGGCGCGCGTGACGCGAACCCCGAGGCGCGCCTGTTCGAGCTCCACGATTTCCTCGTTCGGCATGATGCCCTTCATCGCACACCAGTGCCCCGAGGCCGCTAGCAGATGCCGCGTCGCGCGCACGAAATCGGCGAGTGTCGAAAAGGCGCGCGCAACGATCACGTCGAAGACCGCGCCGCGATAGTCCTCGACACGACCATGGACGACCTCGATGTTCTGAAGTCGCAGTTCGGCTTTGACCTGCTGCAGGAACGCCGCCTTTTTCTGCACGCGATCGAGCAGCGTGACGCGATGCTTCGGAGCGGCGATCGCGAACGGCACGCCGGGCAGACCTCCGCCGGCTCCGACGTCCAGAACGCGCGCTGGCGCGCCGCCCGCGAGGCCCAGCACCGTCGGAACGATCGCCAGTGAGTCCAGCAGATGATGACTGATCACTTGGGCCGGCTGCTCGATCGCCGTGAGGTTGTACACGCGGTTCCAGCGCCGCAGCAGATCGGCGAACTGCATCAGCTGCTCGCATTGCCGCGGATCCAGCTCGACGCCAATCGCGCCCGCGAGTTCGGCGAGTTCGGCGAATTCGGAAGAAGACAGGAGGACTCGTCAGGCCGCGATACGCCCGCGCTGACCGGCAGCACGGCTAAGCCGCTTCAGGTGGACCAACAGCAGCGATATCGCCGCCGGAGTGATGCCCGATATCCGCGCCGCCTGGCCCACGGTCTCCGGACGCTGCCGATCCAGCTTTTGCGTCACTTCGATCGACAGCCCACGAACCGCCGCATAGTCGATGTCGGACGGAATGCGCGTCGATTCGTGCGACTCCTGGCGCGCGACCTCGTCGCGCTGACGCTCGATGTAGCCCGCATACTTGATTTGGATTTCGACCTGCTCAGTCACCTGCGGGTCGAGCATAGGATCCGAGTCACCCGCTTCCGCGCCGTCGCCCAGCTTTTGGACGTCGGCTAAGTAGACTCCCGGGCGCTTCAGTAGGTCAGACATCAGGTAGTCGTGTTCCAGCGGCTTTCCGAAAAGGCGCACTGCATCGGCCTCTGGAACGGAGCGAGCGCTAACCATCGTACCGCGCAGACGTACGAGTTCGGCCTCCACCGCATCGCGCTTGCGATCGAAAGCGGTCCATCGCACTTCGTCGACGCATCCGAGGCGGCGGCCGATCTCGGTCAGGCGGAAGTCGGCGTTGTCCTCGCGCAGGCTGAGCCGATACTCGGCGCGGCTCGTGAACATGCGATAGGGCTCCGACACCCCGCGCGTGACCAAGTCGTCAACCAATACGCCGAGGTAGGCCTGATCTCGCCTCGGCACCCATGCACCCTCTCCGCGCACGGCCAGCGCGGCATTAATGCCTGCAAGTAGCCCTTGGGCCGCCGCCTCTTCGTAGCCGGTCGTCCCGTTGATCTGACCCGCGAAAAACAGCCCGCCGATGGACTTGGTCTCAAGCGATCCCTTTAGTGCGCGCGGGTCGAAGTAGTCGTATTCGATCGCGTAGCCCGGTCGCAGAATGTGCGCCGATTCGAGGCCGCGCATCGAGCGGACGATTTCGACCTGCACGTCGAACGGCAAGCTGGTCGAGATGCCGTTCGGATAGATCTCGTGCGTTTCAAGTCCTTCCGGCTCCAGAAAAACCTGGTGCGAGGCCTTGTCGGCAAACCGATGGATCTTGTCTTCGATCGACGGGCAATAGCGCGGACCGATGCCCTCGATCACACCGGAGTACATCGGGCTGCGATCGAGGTTCGACCGGATCACGTCATGCGTACGACCATTCGTGTGCGTGATCCAGCACGGCACCTGGCGCGGGTGCTGCGACGGCGTGCCGAGGAACGAAAAGACCGGCACCGGCTGATCGTCTCCGGGCTGCGCTTCAAGCACGGAATAGTTGATCGTGCGGCCGTCGATACGCGGCGGAGTTCCGGTCTTCAACCGGCCCTGCGGTAGCTTCAGTTCCTTCAGCCGCGCTGCCAGCGACAGTGACGGTGGGTCGCCGGCACGGCCCGCTGCAAAATTCTGCAGCCCGATGTGGATGCGCCCGTCGAGGAAAGTCCCAGCCGTCAGTATCACCGCACGACCCCGAAAGCGGATCCCAGCCTGTGTTACTGCACCACTCACCCGATCGCCATCCAGGAGCAAGTCGTCCACGGCCTGCTGGAACAGCCAAAGATTCGGCTGATTTTCGAGGCGCCCACGGATCGCCCGTCGATACAAGACGCGATCGGCCTGTGCGCGCGTCGCTCGCACGGCCGGCCCCTTCGAGCGATTGAGGATACGGAACTGGATGCCTGCTTCGTCGGCAGCGGCGGCCATCGCACCGCCAAGTGCATCGATCTCCTTGACGAGATGCCCCTTGCCGATCCCGCCGATCGAGGGGTTGCACGACATCTGACCAAGGGTTTCGATGCTGTGCGTCAGCAGAACCGTACGAGCGCCCATCCGCGCCGCGGCAAGCGCCGCTTCGGTACCGGCATGGCCGCCGCCGATCACGATGACGTCGAACTCTTCTGGAAAGTCCATTGCAGCGCCGCAAGATGAGGCGCAGAAGTATAGAGGCGCGATTACCGAGGCGCCACGTCAAAGCTTGAGCAGTGTTTCACGTGGAACCAGATGAAGGAGGTTTCACGTGAAACCGGCAGCCCTTTCAGGGGCCGAAGCGCGGTTCCAGGACGTTGCCGCGTACGCGCAACGTCATCGCCTGGATGCGCGAACCTCCGAGTTCGACGCGAATTGTCCCCGCGACTGCCTGGTCGGGGGCGACAGTGAAGTCGCCGCGCGCCCCCAAGGCCCCGGCTCGCCCGCCAGTCTCTTCGAAACGGACCCCGGCGGATGATGCGCCGAGCATCCCGTCAAACTCCGTAAAGCGTGTGATGCCGGCCGCTGTCGCGCCTTGTGTGGCCGCCAGCCCCAGATTGATGCCATTCAAAGCAGCCCAACGCACTTGGAACGGGCCGGCAAACACTGCCTGCTGAACTGCTTCGTCCAGCGTTGTGCCGCGTCCGACCACGGTCAGGTCCAGCGACGCTGTCCCCTGCAGTGGCGACGCCGGGTGCTTCCTGGTTCGCGGGCGCCTTACGGAGGTACTGGACGATCGACTCGATATCGAGATTAGTAGCGCCGACTCGACCGGTGATCACCCACTCGACGTCGCTCGCCGCATACAGCATCCCGCTCGCAACGCCGTAGAAGCCTGCCAGCGAGTAGCTCGAAACCTCGAGCAGCTTGCCATCCACGCGTCCGTTCGCGCGAACCTCGTTCCACTTCACTTTCGGGCCGAACGGCAGCGCCCAGCGATCGGCATCTAGGCGGAAGTCCAGAACGGGGCGGCCGTCGCTGGTCTGTGCCGGGCGCAGCGCCAGCTTCATCGTTCCATCTGTGTCGAGCTGCCGAACCAGCAGCGGACCGAAGCGGCCGTCCGAGCCTCGCCGCAGCACCGCCTCATACCGACCGGGCAGCAGTTCCGTGTCCGAAATGCGCACCGAATCGAAGCGGATCGTCGACAGCTTGTTCGAAAGCGAATTTGCCCCGCTTGGCAACGAGCGAGCGATCGTCTCAGCCTGGGCCGTCGTCAGATTCAGCGACGCGACGGTGGCTTCACCCCAGACCCACTGGCCACCGCGCAGAGCATTCCACAGGTCTTTCCAGTTGATCAGCAGCGCGACCTCGTCGATCTTGACGTCCCCCGTCTGAATTCCCCGGATCACCATGCGCGGCGACGGTGTGAATCGAAACTCGGTGTCCGCGACCGCGACCGGCCGGCGAAACACCTGGGTCAGCCCGTCGGCAACCTTGGGTGCACTGACTTCGCGCTGCAGCGGCTCCAAGGTGCTGTACAAGCCCGTAGCAAGAACGCCGACGGCTGCGACCACCAGCAGCCGCTTCATCCAGGTCCGCAGCATCTGTCGACGGCGCTCGTCCGCCAGTTCGTCGACGTCCGCCCGATCCCTTTCCTCCTGCAGGTCGAGCCGATCCGGCACATTGACCGTCGTGATCGCGAAATGCGTTGCCGCTTCCCAGTCCGGCGAACGCGTAGTCCGGTCCTCTGCGCTCGGCCGATGTGAGCGTACGCTCACTATCGATTCAACTGGCTCGGATGCGACTTGTCGACGCGCGGCCGTGGGGCGCGCCGACTGCTGAGTGGCCTCACGCGCGAGTTGTGCCGCCGCTTGTTCGACTCGCGCGCGAACAAGCTCGCTGGCCACAGCCTCTTCGGTGTCACCGAAGATCGTGATCGGATCGAGGTCGCTCTGCTCAAGGAATTGAGCCACCGCTTCGGGTTCGAGCCGGCCCTCCCGCACTCCGGACCCGTTGGTGCGGGATGAATCTCCCCCTCCCATCGGCTCCACGAGGCCGGCATCCTGCAACTTGCGCAGCGCACGCTCGATGCGCTCATCGTTGAGGCTGGGCAGGCGTGTCTTCAGGCCTGCCACGTTCAGGCGGCCGTCGAGAAGGATCAGGATGAGCCGCTCGCTCTGGGTGAACTGGTGCGACTTCTCATAGACCTCGCGCACACCGCGATCGGTGCGCTGATAGATCATCGAGACATTCAGCGCCATGAGCGTTGGGATGGCTCCGTCAGGACGGAGTCGCGGTCATTGATCGATCGATTGTATCGGCGACCCGACGGAAAACACACGCCTGCGTTCGGTTGATAAGCGCCCCGAACTCACGGCTGAGCCGGGCTACGGAAGGTGAGTTGCGGGTGCGCCGGGCTCGTCAGGCCGGCTTCGCGCGGAGCGCCTGCCGGCGCGACCACCACGCGTTCAGTTCACCCACCACCCCGCGGCGGAACGCCATCACGCAGATGACGAAGATCAGACCGATGACGATGGTCACCGCCTCGCCGAGTCCGTTGAACCACTCGATGCCGGTGACGCGGCCCAAAAACATGCCGATGTCACCGACCTTGTTCTCGAGCGCAACAACGATAAAGGCGCCGAGGATCGGCCCGAGCATCGTGCCCATGCCACCGACCAGCACCATCAGGATCACCAGGCCCGAGGTACTCCAGTGGGCATCGCTCAAAGTCGCGAAGCCAAGGACCAGCGTCTTGGTCGATCCGGCGAGCCCCGCGAGCGCGGCAGACAAGACGAATGCCAGCAGCTTGAAGCGCGCAGTGTCGTAACCGAGTGAGGTCGCGCGCGGCTCATTCTCGCGGATCGCCTTCAGGACTTGCCCGAACGGCGAATGAACAGTCCGGTAGATGATCAGGAACCCGATGACGAAAACTCCGAGCACGACGTAGTAAAGCGCGAGGTCCGACTCCAGATCGATCATTCCGAGAAACTTGCCCCGGGGCACCGATTGCAGCCCATCCTCACCGCCCGTGAACGGCGCTTGCAGGAAAAAGAAGTACAGCATCTGCGCGAGCGCCAGAGTAATCATCGAAAAGTAGATGCCGCTGCGCCGGATGGCCAGACTTCCCATCACGAATCCAAGCGCAGCACCGGCAGCCACGCCAATCAGCAGACCCAGTTCCGTCGGTACGCCCCAGAACTTGAGGGCGTGCCCCGTCGCGTAGGCGGCCCCGCCGAGGAAAGCAGCGTGACCAAACGAGAGAAGCCCGGTAAATCCAATCAGCAAATTGAAGGCGCACGCGAACAGCGCGAAGCACATCACTTTCATCACGAACACGGGATAGGCGCCGAGCCAGGGCAGCAACGCGACCAGCACCACCAGGCCAAAGTAGATCGGGAATTCCAGTGAACGCTTCACGCTACTTTTCCTTGCCGAACAGACCCGCCGGTCGGAGCAGCAGCACCACGACCATCAGCAGAAACACGACGGTGGCCGATGCTTCGGGGTAGAACACTCGCGTAAGGCCTTCGATCACTCCGAGCCCGAGGCCGGTGACGATCGAGCCCAGTATGGAACCCATGCCTCCGATCACGACGACCGCGAAGACGACGATGATCAGATTGCTGCCCATCAGCGGCTGCACCTGCAGGATCGGGGCCGCGAGCACGCCGGCAAAGCCCGCCAGCGCCGTGCCGAAACCGTAGGTGAGCGTCACCATCAGCGGCACGTTCACGCCGAAAGCCTCGGTCAGCTTCGCATTTTCGGTACCCGCCCTCAGCAGCGCGCCGAGCTTCGTCCGCTCGATGACGAACCACGTGCCCATGCACACCACGAGCGAAGCGAGCACGACCCACGCGCGGTAGTTGGGCAGGGTCATGAAGCCCAGGTTGGTCGCACCCGACAGCGCCTCGGGCACCTGGTACGGCAGGCCCGAGACGCCGTAGAACGAGCGGAAGAAGCCCTCGATCAGCAGCGTCAGGCCGAAGGTCAGCAGCAGGCCATACAGGTGATCGAGCTTGTACAGGTGCCTGAGCAGAAGGCGTTCGGTGATCATGCCGAAGATGCCGACCAGGACCGGCGCGACGATCAGCATGACCCAGTAGTTGACGTTGAAGTACGTCAACCCCATCCACGCGAAGATCGCGCCCATCATGTAGAGCGCGCCGTGGTTGAAGTTGATGACATTGAGCAGGCCGAAGATCACCGCCAGGCCCAGCGACAGGATCGCGTAGAACGAGCCGTTCACCAGCCCGAGCAGCAGTTGGCTCAGGAAGGCCGGGATCGGTATGCCGAACAGTTCAGTCATTGCGGCGGTCGCTGATGCCGGAGCGCGTTCCCTTGCGAGTACGCGCTCCGGCGGATCACTCAGCTTTCAAGGCTACTTCAGCGTGCACTTCGTGCCGCCCTGCGGGGCGAAGGCGACATCGCCCGGGATGGTCTGCGCCACCTTGAAGTAGTCCCACGGCGTCTTCGACTCCGCCGGGCTCTTCACTTGCATCAGGTACATGTCATGCACCATGCGGCCGTTCGGCAGGATCTTGCCGCCCTTGGCGAACATGTCGTTGATCGGCGTCTTCTTCATCTGCGCCATCACCGCATCGGGGTCGTCGGATCCGACGGCCTTAACCGCCGCCAGGTAGTGGTTCACCGCCGAGAAGTCGGCCGCCTGCAGCATCGATGGCATGCGCTTCATCTTGTCGAAGAAGCGCTTGCCCCACGCACGCGTGTCGTTGTTCAGGTCCCAGTACCAGCCGTCGGTGAGGTACATGCCCTCGGTCGTCTTCAGGCCGAGCGAGTGGATGTCGTTGATGAACATCAGCAGGCCGGCGAGCTTCATGGTCTTGGTGACGCCGAACTCGTTGGCGGCCTTGATCGAGTTGATCGTGTCGCCACCGGCGTTGGCGAGGCCCAGGATCTGCGCCTTGCTGTTCTGCGCCTGCAGCATGAATGACGAGAAGTCGGACGCGTTCAGCGGCACGCGCACCGCGCCCACCACCGTGCCGCCCGCGGCCTTGACGACGTCACTGGTGTCCTTCTCCAGCGAGTGCCCAAACGCGTAGTCCGCAGTCAGGAAGAACCAGCTCTTGCCGCCGCTCTTCACCACCGCCGAACCGGTGCCGTTGGCCAGCGCCACGGTGTCGTATGCGTAGTGGACCGTGATAGGGCGTGCAGTCTTCGTTCGTCAGGCGCGAGCTGGCCGCGCCGATGGCGATGTACGGCCGCTTCTTCTCGGCCGCGACCTTCGCGGTCGCCAGCGCAGTGGCGGAGTTGGTGCCGCCGATGATCACGTCGGCGCCGGATTGGTCGATCCATTCGCGCACCTTGGACGACGCGATGTCGGCCTTGTTCTGGTGATCGGCGTAGACCAGCTCGATCTTCTTGCCCGGAAACTGCTTTTCCATGTCGGCGATCGCCATGCGGATCGCCTCGACACCGCCCGTGCCGTCGATGTCGGAGTACAGCGAGGACATGTCGGTGATGAACCCGATGACGATCTTGTCGCCCGAGAGCTTCTGCGCCTGTGCGCTCGAAAAGCCGAGCGCCAGGCCGCAAGCCGCCAGCGCAAAGGCGATTTTCTTCAACTTCATTGACGTCTCCTTCTCGATGAGGTAATCACTACTAGACACCGAGCAACTGATGCAGCGTCTGTTCCTTGGCCTTCAGTTCAGCGGCCGCAAAGCTTTCGACGATGCGCCCATGCTCCATGACGTAAAACCGGTCCGCGAGCGGTGCCGCGAACCGGAAATTCTGTTCGACCATCACGATCGTGTAGCCGCGTGCCTTCAGCGCGCGGATCATCTCCGCCAGCTTCTTGACGATCACCGGCGCGAGGCCCTCGGAGATCTCGTCGAGCAGCAGCAGTTGCGCGCCGGTGCGCAGGATGCGCGCGACGGCCAGCATCTGCTGCTCGCCGCCCGAAAGCCGCGTTCCCGGACTTTTCGCACGCTCCTTCAGGTTGGGAAACATCGCATAGATCTCGTCGACGCTCATGCCGCCGCTGTCGCTGACTCGCGGAGGCAGCATCAGGTTTTCCTCGCACGAAAGGCTCGCGAAGATGCCGCGCTCTTCGGGGCAGTAGCCGACTCCCAGGTGCGCGATCCTGTGGGTCGGCAGGCCCACGGTCTCGGCTGCCGCCAGCTTGATCGAACCCTTGCGCGTCCCGGTCAGGCCCATGATCGCCCGCAGCGTGGTCGTGCGGCCGGCCCCGTTGCGTCCCAACAGGGTGACGACTTCGCCGCGCGCGACGTGCAGGTCGACTCCGTGCAGGATGTGCGATTCGCCGTACCAGGCATGCAGGCCGGCGATGTCGAGCGCAGTGCTGGCCGCGGACATACTCAGTGCGCCATGCCCTCGAGCTCGGTCTCGCTGGTGCCCATGTAGGCTTCCTTGACCGCGGGATTGTTCGAGACCGCCTGGTACGGCCCCTCGGCCAGCACTGAACCGCGCGCCAGCACCGTGATCGTGTTGGCGATGCTCGACACGACGCTCATGTTGTGCTCGACCATCAGCACGGTGCGGCCCACAGCCACCCGCTTGATCAGGTCGGTGACGCGCGCGACGTCCTCATGTCCCATGCCCTGCGTCGGCTCGTCAAGCAGCATCAGTTCGGGTTCAGTGGCGAGTGTGGTCGCGATCTCGAGAGCGCGCTTGCGGCCGTACGGCAGCGAAACAGTCTCGACGCCGGCGAAGCCGCGCAGGTCGACCTGATCGAGCAGTTCCAGTGCGCGTGCGTTCATCGAATCGAGGATGCTCTCGCTGCGCCAGAACTGGAACGAAAGTCCGGTCGATCGCTGCAGGGCTATGCGGACGTTCTCGATCACCGTCAGGTGCGGGAACACCGAGGAGATCTGATAGGAGCGCACGATGCCCCGGCGCGCGACGTGCTCGGGCGTTTCGCGCGTGATGTCGATGCCGTTGAAGAGGATTGCACCGCGCGTCGGCGTCAGGAACTTCGTCAGCAGGTTGAAGCAGGTCGTCTTGCCGGCACCGTTGGGTCCGATAAGCGCGTGGATCGTGCCGCGGCCGACCTTCAGGTTGACGTCGTTGACCGCGACGAAGCCCTTGAATTCCTTCGTCAGGCCACGCGTCTCGAGGATGATGTCAGCGGGTGTACTCATGCGGAGGCGGCGAGCATAGCAACGTAATCCGCGTGTGTGGCAACGCGCGGATTCGTGGCGTGGCAGTGATCCTTCAGCGCCGCCTCGGCGACCTGCTCGTAAAGATCGCTTGTGATGCCCATCTCGTTGAGCCCCGAAGGAAGCTCGATCCGGCGGTTCAGCGAGCGGATCGCATGGGCCAGTTCCTCGCCGCCGCTGACCCCGAAGACGCTGGCGATCGACTGCACGCGCTCGGGCACGGTCTTCTCATTGAACTTCACGACTTCCGGCAGCAGGACCGCGTTCAGCGTGCCGTGGTGCGGGCCGATCTTCTCCGCGCCGAGTTTCAGGCCACCGAGCGCGTGTGACAGCGAATGGACCGCGCCGAGTCCCTTCTGAAAGGCCATCGCGCCCTGCATCGAGGCGCTCATCATGTTCCAGCGCGCTGCCGGATCGCGCGGCTCGCGGGTCGCCCGTTCGATGAACTTCAGTCCGCGCGCGAGACCATCGAACGCGATGGCGTCGGCCGGCGGATTGACGGCCGTGGAGAGGAAGGTTTCTATGCAATGCGCGATCGCGTCCATGCCGGTGGCGGCGGTCAGCCGCGCGGGCAGCCCGTAGGTCAGCTCCGGGTCGCAGATTGCCGTCTTCGGGACCAGATGCCATGAGTGAAAACCCAGCTTGCGCCCGTCGTCGAGAACAACAATGGCGCCGCGCGCGACCTCGCTGCCAGTCCCGGCCGTCGTCGGGATGGCGATCAGCGGCGCTACCGCCGGCGTGATGCGCGAGCTGCCGCCGAGGATCGTCGCGTAGTCCGACAGCGTGCCGGGATGCGTCGCCATGATCGCGACGCCCTTCGCCAGATCGATCGAGCTGCCGCCGCCCAGCGCGATCAGCCCATCGGCCTGATGCGCGCGATAGGCCTCGACCGCCATCATGACGGCCGCTTCGGTCGGATTCGAGGGTGTGCCGTCGAAGACCGCCGTCGGCAACTCGCCCAGCGATTCGCGCAGACGGTCCAGCAAGCCCGCCGCGACGACTCCCTTGTCGGTGCAGATCAGCGGCCGCCGGATGTTGTTGCGCTCACACTCGGCCGCCGCCAGACGGATCGCTCCGAAGTCGAACTGGACCTGGGTGATGTACTGGATCAGGGCCATTGAAGGCTCCCCGAGGGCGCGCGGCCCGACATGCGGCCGGACAGTATGTCGGCTCGCCCATCACCTTGCAATTGCGGCCGACCTGAGACGCGGCGGGCCGCTTGCGCGGCCCGTGCAACACGCTTTGCGTCGTCGCGCTAGGCGGCCAGCCGTTGCTCGAGTTCGGCGCGCGTGCGCTCGAGTTCCTGCGGCAGGCGCGAGTGCAGTTTGTTGAACAGCTGGCCATGGGACGCCAGCTCTTTGCGCCAGTCATCCGCGGGGATCGACGTGATTTGCTCGTACTGCTCGCGCGTGAACTCGAGGCCGGTCCACTGCAGATCGTCGTATCGCGGCGTGATGCCGAACAGGTGCTCGGCGCCACCGACGCGACCTTCGATGCGATCGACGATCCACTTCAGCACGCGCATGTTCTCGCCGAACCCCGGCCAGACGAACTTGCCCTCCGCGTCGGTGCGGAACCAGTTGACCGTAAAGATCTTCGGCAGCACCGCTCCGGTCTCCTGCAGCGCGCGTCCCAGCTTGATCCAGTGGTCGAAGTAATCGCCCATGTTGTAGCCGCAAAACGGCAGCATCGCGAACGGGTCGCGCCGCAGCACGCCTTGCGCGCCGGCCTGCGCGGCCGTGGTCTCGGAACCCATCGTCGCGGCCATATAGACACCTTCGACCCAATTGCGCGCTTCGGTCACGAGCGGCACCGTGGTCGAACGGCGGCCGCCGAACAGGAAGGCGTCGATCGCCACGCCCTTCGGGTCCTCCCAGTCGGCATCGATGACCGGGCACTGCGCCGCCGCGACCGTGAAGCGCGCATTCGGATGTGCGGCCTTGCGCCCTGCCTTGCCGTCTTCCGGTGTCCAGTCCTTGCCCTGCCAATCGATCAGATGTGCCGGCGCCGGACTCATCCCCTCCCACCAGACGTCGCCGTCATCGGTCTGCGCGACGTTCGTGAAGATCACGTTTTCGCGCAGCATCGCCATCGCGTTGAAATTGGTCTTCTCCGACGTGCCGGGGGCAACGCCGAAGCAGCCGGCTTCAGGGTTGATCGCGTGCAGCCGGCCATCGGGGCCCGGCTTGATCCAGGCGATGTCTTCGCCGATGGTCGTGACCTTCCAGCCCTTGAACGCCGCCGGCGGGATCAGCATTGCGAAATTCGTCTTGCCGCAGGCTGATGGGAAGGCCGCCGCCACGTGATACTTGCGGCCCTCGGGTGAAGTGGCGGCGAGAATCAGCATGTGCTCCGCCAGCCAGCCTTCGTCGCGGCCCATGGTCGAGGCGATCCGCAGGGCCAGGCACTTTTTGCCGAGCAGCGCGTTGCCGCCGTAACCGGAGCCAAACGACCAGATCTCACGTGTCTCCGGGAAATGAACGATGTACTTCGTCGCGCTGCAGGGCCACGCCACATCGCTTTCCGCCGGACGTCAGCGGCTTGCCGACCGAGTGCACGCAGGGGACAAAGGCGCCGTCGGTGCCAAGGAGTTCGGCGACCGCGCGCCCCATGCGCGTCATGATGCGCATATTGACGACGACGTACGGACTGTCCGAAATCTCGACGCCGATCTGGCTGATGTGCGATCCGAGCGGCCCCATCGAAAATGGGATCACGTACATCGTTCGGCCCCGCATGCAGCTCGCAAAAAGCCCTTTCAGCGTGCTGCGCATCTCGGAAGGCGGAACCCAGTTATTCGTCGGGCCGGCGTCCACTTCTGCTTTGCTGCAGATGAACGTGCGGTCTTCGACGCGCGCGACGTCGCTTGGATCCGATAGCGCCAGGTAACTGTTCGGCCGCTTGGCCGGGTTCAGACGTTTCAACGTGCCGGCGGCGACCATTTGCGCACAGAGCTGGTCGTACTCCTCCAACGAGCCGTCGCACCACACGATCCGATCCGGCTTCGTCAGTGCGGCGGTTTCCGCGACCCAGGCGATCAGCTTCCGGTTTCGCACATACGCCGGGACGTTTCCCTGCTGCCTCGCAAGCACTGCGCTCATCAAATGCTCCTGTTATGACACTGCTCGCCGCTTGCCGCGTCGTTCGTTGTTCTGTCCGCAACGCGGATCGTGTCCGCGAGTGTCCGGCGGTTCGACAGGGTCACAGTGCGTCGCGCCGGCCACGGGAAAGTTTTTCATTTTAACGGCTGCTTCGAGACAGGGCGATGGTGCAATTCGCGGGCCTCGCTGCAGTGCATATACGCGTCAAAAGAGGCCGTCACAAAAAAAAGGCCCGCGTTGCGGACCCGCAGTGGTGTCAGGCGACCGTCAGGCGCCGAGCACGTTGATTTCGACCGCTTGCGGGCCTTTCTGTCCCTGCTGAACCTGGTACTCCACTTTCTGGTTCTCCTTTAGCGTGCGGAATCCTTTGGACTTGATGCCACTGTAGTGTGCGAACAGATCGGCGCCGCCGTCATCCGGCTTGATGAAACCGAAACCCTTGGTTTCGTTGAACCACTTTACGGTGCCTGTCGGCATTCGATTCACTCCATTTCACACGGGACGCGCCCGCGACGCGCAAACGACGGTGCTGTTGGGATTACCGGGAGGAGGTAATGCGACCGGAGTGGCCAAAAGGCCGCTGGCACTGAACTCAAGCTTGAACTTCACGCTTCGAATCCACTTTCCAAATCCACAGCGAAGAATCGGCTGCGAGTCGACGCTACACCAGCGATTTCCAAAAATCCAGACGCCGAAACCCGTGATCGTGCAGGCCCGCGGTATCACGGGGCCCACGGACGCGCGAGGTCCGCCGGCAGCAGCGAATACATCGCGGCATCGAAGCGCGCGTCGCCGGCTTGCAGGCCGTGGCGGGCCACGCCTTCGAAGCGTGCGCCAGCGCGCTCGGCGGCGCGGCGACTCGAGCCATTGTCGAGGCGGATCCGCATCGAAACGCGGATCAGCCCGAGTTCATTGAAACCGAACGCGGCCATCGTCCGCATCGCAGTGGCCGCGACGCCACGACCGCATGCAGAGCGGCGTACCCAATAGCCCATCTCGGCTTCGCGCTTGCCGTAGAGCAGGATGTCGTGCAGGGCGATGCCGCCGAACAAAGCGCCATCGACGCTATCGACAATCAGCATCGGGAATGCCTTGCGATCGCGCCACATGCGGTCGGCCTCGTCGTACCAGCGTTCCACGTCGCTCAGGCCGTAGCCCGCGTGGTACCACGGCATCCAGCGGGCGAGCGCGACCGACGACTCCTCGACCGCCGCTAAGAAACGCTCAGGGGGCGGTGCGCTCGCCCGGGCAAGCGGTCGCAACTCGATCATCGTTGCCACCGTTGCCAGACGCGGAACAGGCTACCCACTGTAATCACGACAGCAGCCATCCGGATTGCATGGAATGCCGTCACGATCGGCACGCCAAGCTGCAGTGCCTGCGCGGTGAGTGCCATCTCGCCGATACCGCCGGGCGTGGTCGCCACCACCGCCGTCGGCCACGGCAGGCTGGTCAGCCGGCCGAGTGCGAAGCCGAAGGCCGCGCTGCAAAGCAGGTACACGATCGTGATGAGCGAAACGACGATGAGGTAGCGCGGAGCCGCTCGGAAAAATTCGCGCGTGAAGTGCGCGCCGAGTGATATTCCGATCAGCAGTCTGACCGCCGTTGATCACCGGCGTCGGCAGCGACGAAAATGTGTGTCCGGTGGCGGTGATCGCTGCCGCTGCAAGCAGGGGGCCGATCATCCAGCTGTTCGGCGACCCGAGGCGCGCCATCGCGACGGCGGCACCGAGAGTCACCGCACAGAGTACGGCGAATCCTATGAGGTCGAAACTGCGCGCCAATGGCGTGTAGGGATCCACGCCATGGACGCCGAACGCGTTCAGCGCCAACGGCACGATCAGCACGACGAGCATGATGCGCAGGCTGTGCGCGGCCGCGACGCGGTCGATGCGACCGCCGTGGCGCTGCGCCTGCGTGGCCATCTCACTGGCGCCGCCTATCGCTGTCGCAAAAAATGCAGTGGTCGTGTCGACGCCGGTCATGCGCGACAGCAGCCAGGCACCCAACAGGCCGAGCGCGACGGCGAAGGCGACGGCCGCGAGCAGCCATGGCGCAAGGTGGACCACCTCGCGCATGACTTCGGGAAGAAAAGTACAGGCCCAGCGCGACGCCGATCGCCCACTGACCTGCCTGACGCGCAGCCGGCGGCGGCTCGAGTTGCTGATATGACATGCTGACCAGCGCCACGGCGACCAGCGGGCCGATCAGCCAGGGAAGCGGCGTGTGGATCCATGTGCAGATACCGGCACCGACTAGTGCCACTGCGACCGCAAGCAGCATCCGCGACGCCGATCGGCGAACCGTAGACGTTCGTAGCGCGGCTTCGGACTCGGTCGCAGCCCGCGTGTCCTTCACGCGAGTGCGCGGGCGCGCCTTTCACGGATAACCCGTATCAGCCACGGCACCACTACCAGTGCGGCAGTCAGTGCCAGTATCGAGGCCGATATCGGATGGGTCAGGAACACCGACGGATCGCCCTGGCTGATCGCCAGCGCGCGCCGAAACTGCAGACTCGGCCAGCGGCCCGAGAATGAGGCCGATCACTGCCGGCGCCACCGGAAAGCCCCAGCGGCGCATCATGAAGCCCAGCAGGCCGAAAACATAGAGCGTGGCAAGGTCTACGACCGACTGGTGCAGGCTGTAGGCACCCAGCGTGGCGAACACCAGAATGCCGGCATACAGCAGCGGCCGCGGAATCATCAGCACCTTGACCCAGAGCCCGATCAGCGGCAGGTTGAGGATCAGCAACAGAATGTTGCCGATGTACATGCTGGCGATCAGCCCCCACACCAGCGCGGCCTGTGTCTGGAACAGCAGTGGGCCCGGCTGTATGCCGTAGTTCTGGAACGCCGCGAGCAAAATGGCTGCCGTCGCGGAGGTCGGTATGCCGAGCGTGAGCAGCGGCACGAGCACTCCAGCCGACGATGCATTGTTGGCCGCCTCGGGCCCCGCAACGCCCTCGATCGCGCCCGTTGCCGAACTCTTCTGGATACTTCGTCAGCTTCTTCTCGAGCGCATAGGAAAGAAACGTCGGAATCTCGGCACCTCCGGCCGGAATCGTGCCGAACGGGAAGCCGATGAAGGTCGCGCGCAGCCACGCCGGCCACGAGCGCTTCCAGTCCTCGCGCGACATCCAGATCGACCCGGACATATGCTCGATCTGCTCCACCTGACGACTCTGGTAGGCCGCGACATACAGCGCCTCGCCGACCGCGAACAAGCCGACGGCGAGCACGACCACGTCGATCCCGTCCATCAGCTCCGGCACTCCGAACGCGAAGCGCATCTGACCGGTCTGGTCGTCGATGCCGACCAGCCCAAACAGCAGGCCCAGGAACAGCATCGTCAGACCGCGGACCGTTGAAGAGCCGAGCACGGCCGCAACCGTCACGAACGCGAACACCATCAGCGCAAAGTATTCGGGCGGACCGAAGCGCAGCGCGACCTCGACGACCAGTGGCGCAAGCAAGGTCAGCAGGATCGTTGCGATCGTTCCCGCGACGAACGAGCCGATGGCCGAGGTTGCGAGCGCGGGCCCGGCGCGTCCGCGCTTGGCCATCTTGTTGCCCTCGAGCGCGGTGGCGATCGAGGCCGACTCGCCGGGCGTGTTCAGCAGGATTGTGGTCGTCGAGCCGCCGTACATCGCGCCGTAGTAGATGCCGGCGAACATGATCAGCGCGCCGGTCGGCTCGAGCTTCACCGTCAACGGCAGCAGCATCGCCACCGTCAGCGCGGGGCCGACGCCGGGCAGCACACCGATCGCCGTGCCCAGCGTCACGCCGATGAAACCCCAAAGCAGGTTCATCGGCGCGAGTGCGACGCCGAAGCCGCTCAGCAGTGCGGACAGCGTCTCGCTCATAGTCCGGCCGCTCCCAGCAGCGGCTGCAGCCAGCCCGCCGGCAGGTTGACGTTCAGGAAGCGTACGAAGAACAGATAAACAATCACGCCGAGCACTAGGCCGATCGCCAGATCGCGCAGCCAGCGCGTGCTGCCGAAGCCGCGGGCCACCAGCGCATAGAGCACCATTGCGGCGATGACGAAGCCGGCGCTGTGGATCAGCGCCATTTGCGCGAACAGCCCGGCGCTGACCCATGCGAAGGCACCGACGTGGAACGCATGCTCGCCCCGCTCGACCGCGTCGTCGGGGACGCGTTCGCGCCAGCCACCAGTGAAGACTTCGGCGAGCAGCCAGATGCCGAGGAAGATGAGCCCAGCCGATACGAACTTCGGCATGAAGTTGGGACCGATGCGGGCGTAGCCACCGACCTCGGGCAGCTGGAACGCGACCGCCGTGGCAAAGACGCCGAGCGCCACGACGGCGAGCGAGAGGATCAGGTCGACGCGCCCGCCGCGCGACGCCGGCAGCATGGTGCCTACTTGGCGAGGCCGAGGGAGTCGAGGATGCCGCGGATGCGCTTCGTGTCTTCGTCGAGGAAGGACTTGAACGCGTCGCCGCTCAGGTAGACCGACTCCCAGCCTAACCTGGTGAGCGACTCCTTCCACGCGGGCGAATCGACCCCGGCCTTGACCGCCGCGATCAAAGTGTCGCGCTGCGCCGGCGTGATGCCGGGCGCGCCGAAGACGCCGCGCCAGTTGCCCAGTACGACGTCGATGCCTTGTTCCTTCAGCGAGGGAATGCCTTCGCTCGCCGTCGCGACCCGACACCGCGAGTCCGCGCATGCGGCCGCTCTTGATGTGTTCGGCGAACTCGCCCAGGCCGGCGACGCCGACGCTGACGTGGCCGCCGACGATGTTGGCGATCTGGTCGCCGCCGCCCTTCGAGGCCACGTAGTTGACCTTCGTCGGGTCGACCCCGACGGCGCGCGCAATCAGTCCCGCCAGAATGTGGTCGGTGCCGCCGGCAGATCCGCCGTTCCAGGAAATCTTGCCCGGGTCGGCCTTGAACGCCTTCACCAGATCGCCCATCGACTTGTACGGTGAACTGGCCGGCACGACCACGACTTCATACTCGCTGGTCAGACGCGCCAGCGGTGTCACCATGTTGAGATCCACCGGCGACTTGTTCAGCACGATGCCGCCGACCATGACCATGCCGCCGACCATCATCGCGTTCGGATCGCCCTTTGCGCTGTTGACGAACTGCGTCAGGCCGATCGTGCCCGCGGCTCCGCCCTTGTTGTCGAACTGAACCGACTGCACGGCCTTGGCCGACTGCATCGCCGCGCCGAGCGCGCGCCCGGTCTGATCCCAGCCGCCGCCCGGGTTGGCGGGGATCATCATCTTGACGTTCGAAATCGCCTGCGCGGAAGCGGCCCACGGCCACTGCACAGCGACGGCCGCGGCGATCGCGGCGAGTTTGAATTCACGACGGTTCATGCGGTCTCCTTAGCGGCTTGTCCGGCGGGTCTTGCGGCCCTGAGCACCCGGTGGCATCGACTCGAGCCACAGTACTCCGGCAGCATACCGAAGCCAAGCGGCCAGCGGCGGCGCCGCAGTGGAATCAGTCATGGGACCTAGACGCGAAGCGGACCGCCATGCTAATGGAACGACCCCGCGCTCTCCGGGGCGCGTCGTTCATTTGCCGATACAGAAGCGGCTGAAGATCACGCCGAGCAGGTCGTCGGCGCTGAATTCGCCGGTGATCTGCGACAGCTCGAGCTGTGCCAGCCGCAGCTCCTCCGCAAACAGATCGAGGGCCGCCGCACGCGCCGCGGCGTGCGCGGCGGCGAGACGCAGATGCTCCTGTGCGCGCCGCAATGCCACAAGGTGCCGTTCGCGCGCCAGAAATGCGGTTGCGCCGTCGCTGGCGTGCTCCCAGCCCGCCAGGCGACGCAGTCGCTCACGCAGCAGGTCGATGCCACTGCCGTGCAGGGCGGACAGCCACACCGTGTCACCCTCGCTGTGCGCGGCTGCGCCGCTCAAGTCGATTTTGTTCACGACGGTGATCAGCGGTACCGCCTGCCGCAGTCGCTCGCTCACCCGCGCAAGCGCGCCGCGGTCCGCACTGGGCGCGGCTGCATCGACGAGGTGCAACACCGCGTCGGCGCGACCGACCGCCTCCAGCGTGCGCGCGATGCCGATCGATTCGACCTCGTCGCTTGTGTCGCGCAGGCCCGCGGTATCGATGATGTCGAGCGGCAATCCGTCGACCTCGATCTGCCGAGCGATCCGGTCGCGGGTAGTCCCGGGCACCGCGGTGACGATCGCGACCTCCTCTCCGGCTAGCGCGTTCATCAGGCTGGACTTGCCGACGTTCGGCGCGCCTACAAGCACGACGTGCAGCCCCTCGCGCAGCATCGCGCCCTGGCGCGCGCGGCGTACGACGTCTTCGAGCGCGGCGAGTAGGCGCTGCAGCCTTCCGTTCGCATCGGCCCGCTCCAGGAAATCGATTTCTTCCTCTGGGAAGTCGAGCGTCGCTTCGACCAGCGCACGTAGTTCGGTCAGCTCCGCGGCCAGCCCCTGGATCGCGCGCGAAAAATCGCCGGTCAGCGACCGAACCGCGGACCGCGCCGCCGCCTCTGTCGACGCATCGATCAGGTCGGCCACCGCTTCGGCCTGAGCAAGGTCGAGCCGCTCGTTGAGAAATGCGCGTCGCGTGAACTCCCCCGGCTCGGCGAGCCGCAACCCGAGCGTCTCGCCGACCTCGAGGCAACGACGCAGCAGCAGCTGCAGGACCACTGGCCCGCCGTGCGCCTGCAGTTCGAGCACGTTCTCCCCGGTATATGAATGCGGCGCCGGGAAATAGAGCGCGATGCCCTGGTCGATCGGAGCGCCCGCTTCATCCATGAAAGAACACAGGGTCGCGCGGCGAGGCTGTCAGCGCCGCGCCGGTCACGCCGCGGATCAGGTCGGCGATGTCGCGTCCGGACACACGAACGATGCCGATCCCGCCACGACCTGGAGCGGTCGCGATGGCAACGATGGGGTCTCGGTCGGAGTTCATAGATTGCAATGCGGTGCGCCGTCCCGACATTCTGATCGAAGGCAGGCTTGTCGATTGCACGCGCGGTCTTGAGGGTGGCGCACGGCCGCAGGCTGCCTACACTGACACCGATGGACGACGATCCGCTGCTGAAGCTGATTTCGCCGCTGGCGGGCGTCGTGCTGGCCGTCGTGCTGTCAGTGCTGGTGTCAGCGACCGTCGCGGGCAACCTCGGCGGTGACTACTCGACGCGGGCCTGGATCTACACGATCGCCGTGCTATGGGTGCTCGTTGGCGCGGTCGTTGTCTTCATGCTCGCCCACCGCGGTGAGACCAAGACGCTCTCGGTCGGCCGCGTGCTGCTATGGACTGCCAGCATCTGGCTCTGGCCGGCCCTGGCTTTGCGCGCGCTCGCGCGGCGCCAGGACAAGCCGCCGGCTGAATTGACGCAGCGGCGCGGCACTCAGCCCGGCTTCTTCGCCTTCTCGATCTGCTTGGTGACGTACCACTGCTGTGCGATCGACAGGATGTTGTTGGTCAGCCAGTAGAGCACCAGTCCCGCCGGAAAGAAGAAGAACATCACGCCGAAAATCAGCGGCATGAACATCATCACCTTGGCCTGTACCGGATCGGGCGGCGTCGGGTTCAACTTGTACTGAATCCACATGGTGGCCATCATCACCACCGGCAGGATGAACCAGGCGTCCGGGGTCGCCAGGTCTCTCACCCAGAGGATCCACGGCGCGTTGCGCATCTCGACACTGGCGAGCAGCACCCAGTAGAGCGAGATGAACACCGGAATCTGCACGAGAATCGGCAGGCAGCCACCGAGCGGATTGATCTTCTCGTTCTTGTAGAGCTCCATCATCGCGGCGTTGAGCTTCTGCTTGTCGTCGCCGTACTGTTCGCGCAGCTTCATCATGCGCGGGGTGACTTCCTTCATCCGTGCCATCGACTTGTAGCTGGCAGCCGACAGCGGATAAAACGCCGCCTTGATGATCACCGTCAGCAACACGATGGCCCAGCCCCAGTTGCCGACGATCCGGTGCAGGAACTCCAGCAGCCAGTAGATCGGCTTCGCCAGGAAGGTCAGCCAACCGTAGTCGACCACAAGGTCCAGTCCCGGCGCGATCTTCGCCAGGACGTTCTGATCCTGCGGTCCGACATAAAGCTGCGCATTGGACGTCACGCTCGACTGCGGCGCGAGCGTGGCCAGCGGCTGCAGCGTCCCGATCGTGTACAGATTCTTGTCGACCTCGCGCGCGTAGAACTCGCGGTTCGCTCCTTCCTTCGGCACCCAGGCCGTGACGAAGTAGTGCTGGATCATCCCGACCCAGCCGTTGTTCGTCGGCTTCGGCAGATCCGCCTTTTTCTTGTCGATCGCCGAGAACTCGATCTTGTGGAACTTGTCCTGCTCGGTGTAAACGACCGGCCCCGTGTAGGTGTAATAAAAAGAGGACTCGCCTTCGGGCTTGTTGCCGTCACGCAGTATCTGCAAGTACAGCGACGGCGCGATCGGCGCAGCACCGACGTTGGTGACCTCGTGCCGCACCTCGGCGTCGTAGCGCCCACGGTAGAACGTGTAGGTCTTCGCCAGCTTGACGCCGCCGGATTCGGCCACCAGCATCACGTCGATCTTGTCCTGCCCGTCGGCCAGCCGGCGCGGCGCGTCGACGACGGAAAATGGCGTGCGGTGATTCGGATACGACGAGTCCGCACCGACCACTCCGGTTTGCGCGACGTAAACGCGCTGCGGACTGACTTCGAGCAGCACGACGTGCCGGTCCGCTTCCTCCTTCTTCCCAGTGACCAGTCCGAGCAGGCCACTGGCAGTCCAGTCCGGCGCGACCTTCTCCTGCAGCAACTCGACCCGCGTCAGCACAGCGCCTTCCGGATCGATCGTGGCGCGCACCCGGTCGGTTTCGACCACGACGGGCGGCTGCTTGGCGGTCGCCGCGGGCGGAGTCGACGGCACCGCGGACGGCCGACGGCGCGGTGGGGGCGGTGGGCGCAGCCGGTGCCGCTGGCACGGAAGGTGCCGCGCTCTCCCCGGCCGCGGCTTGTGGCGGCGCCGTCACCTGCGGCGCCGGCGTCGTCCCGAACATCGACGGCTTCCCTGTGTAGACGAGCCAGCGATCCCACAGTAGGAACAGCGACATCCCGAAGAAGACCCACAGGATCGTGCGTTGAAAATCAGTGCCCATGCGACAGAGGTCTCGGCGGTAGGAGGATTGAAGGGATAGCCGTGAGGGGTGCGTTACCGATGGTGCTCAGCGGTTGCGTGCCAGCGCACCGTCCTGGCAGCGGCAGCGCCACGTGAACACCGACGGCACCGGATCCACCCCGCCGCGACCGTATGGATGGCAGCGGCCAATGCGACAGATTGCGAGGACACTGCCACGCAGCGGGCCGTGCCGTTCGATCGCCTCGCTCGCATATTCGGAACACGTCGGCCAGTAGCGGCACGCGTTGCCGATCCAGGGCGACAACAGGAACCGATAGGCCGCGATCAGCCGCAACAGCGCGCCAGCAAACAGCCGTTCAAGCGGCATTGGCCGCAATCCGTTCGAGGCGTGCGATGACAGCATTCATCAGTTCGTCGGCGCCAGCGCGCAGTTCATGGCGCAACAGCACCAGGTTCGGCCGTTCGCGGCGTTCCGGGAGGCGCCAGCATCCGCTTCAGCCGCACGTTGAGGTCGGCCCGCACGCCCGCTAGCGCTGCTGCTCGCTCGATGTCGTCGGCCCTGCGGCGGAAGGCTTCGCGTGCGATGCGCTTGACCAATGCGCGGTCGACCGCGCGGCGTGCCATTCGTTTGCTGATGGTCAGACCGAGTCGCGCGCCCGGCGGATCTGTCACGCTCCAATATGCGGTCAGCGCCAGCCAGCGCGTCTGCGCACGCAGGGAATCGGCGCGCGCGGCCGCCGAACCGCAGCGAACTCGGCCGGCCGGCGCAGCCGTCGCCGGCGCGGCAGCCGCAACCGCGAACTCTTGGATACAGCCGCGGCACTCACGCCGAGGCATGCAGAGCACTCGCCGTGCCGCGCCGTCAGACCGCGAGGCGCTTGCGGCCCTTGGCGCGACGCGCGGCGATCACCGCGCGGCCGCCACGCGACTTCATGCGGACCAGGAAGCCGTGCGTGCGGGCGCGCTTCACTTTCGAAGGCTGATAGGTGCGTTTGGTAGACATAAGAAGATTTCCTGTTCGGCGTCTGCGCCCGTCGGTCGGGCATCCGGCAGCAACGCACTTTCCCGTGCGCGTCGCCGGTCGGCGGTTTGCGGTCCCATCGTCGGACCGTCGTCTGCATGGTCACCGACACCGGCCAGCATCGGAAACGAACTGCGCCGACTGGACTCGCGGCCCTCGTTCGGGCCACCCGTCCATCGCCGGCGCAGGGCGCGGTATTAGACGCGATGCCGCAAAGCCGTGTCAAACCGGAGAGCCGCAAGCCATCGAAAGCGGCCTCGAGAAGGCACCCCGACCTGCATAACCTCTTGGACTTCCTGTGGATAACTCGTCGCTGCAAAGCAGCATCGAAAAGCTGGTCGCGCGGCCGTTTACCGCGCCTAAGTGTGAGCGGACACTGTCTTAGCCTGACCTGCTAATGGGGCGCTGCGGAAAGTGGCTTCAATGCGTCAACGCTCGGCCAGTCCTGTGGATAACCCGTTCGGTTGATTTAGAATGCCGAGCTTCGCCGGAGCCCGACATAGCCGAGGACTGTGTCTCTCCGAGTGACGGGGCGGGGGCAAAGTCGGTCTACCGGCGGGCACCTCCGCAAACACAACAAAAGCGGGAACACCCACTCGATGCACCACATCTGGCACGACTGCTCGCGTCTGCTCGAGACAGAGTTAACACCACAACAGTATTCCGCCTGGATCAAGCCACTGAAGGCGCTGGACTTCGACGAGTCCACCGCGACGCTGACGATCGGCGCACCCAACCGGCTCAAGCTTGACGCGATCCGGGCGCAGTTCTCCGATCAGATCGCGCAGGCCGCATCGCGCATCGTGCAGCGCCCGGTTGCCGTCGTATTCGCGGTCGAAAACGGCGCGGCGATCGCGTCGCTGCGGTTTCCGGCCGCGGTCCCGCCGATGGAGATGCCGACGCTGGCCGGCAATGCCGAGACCGCCCCGCCCAGCCCAGAGCATTTCGAGCGCGCTCGACTCAATTCGAACCTGAGCTTCGATACCTTCGTGACCGGCAAGGCAAACCAGCTGGCGCGCGCGGCGGCGATGCAGGTTGCCGAAAACCCGGGCGGCTCTTACAACCCGCTGTTCCTCTACGGAGGCGTTGGTCTCGGCAAGACCCACCTGATCCACGCGGTCGGCAACAACATCCTGGCGCGCCGGCCCGATGCCAAGGTGCGCTACATCCATGCCGAGCAGTACGTCAGTGATGTCGTCCGCGCCTACCAGCGCAAGGCCTTCGACGAATTCAAGCGCTACTACCACTCGCTCGACCTGCTGCTGATCGACGACATCCAGTTTTTCGCCGGCAAGGCGCGCACGCAGGAGGAGTTCTTCTACGCCTTCGAGGCGCTCGTCGTCGGCCGCAAACAGATCATCATCACCTGCGACACGTATCCGAAGGAACTGAAGGACATGGAGGACCGCCTCGTGTCCCGCTTCGCTTCGGGACTCACGGTCGCGATTGAGCCGCCCGAGCTCGAGATGCGGGTGGCGATCCTGCTTAAAAAGGCCGAGAGCGAAGGTGTCGACATGAAGGAGGACGTCGCCTTCTTCATTGCCAAGAACCTGCGCAGCAATGTGCGCGAACTCGAAGGCGCGCTGCGCAAGGTGATCGCATTCTCGTCGTTTCACGGCCGCGTCGTCACCGTCGAGGTCGCGCGCGAGGCGCTCAAGGACCTGCTGTCTGCATCCACCGGTCAGGTCACGGTCGAGCTGATCCAGAAGACGGTCGCCGACTACTACAAGATCAAGGTCGCCGACATGTACAGCAAGCGGCGGCCGAACAACATCGCGTTGCCGCGCCAGGTCGCGATGTACCTGGCGAAGGAGCTGACGCAGAAGAGCCTGCCGGAGATCGGCGAACTGTTCGGCGGCCGCGACCACACCACGGTACTGCACGCGGTGCGTAAGATCAGCGGTGAACGCGTGAAGCCCGGAGAACTGAACCACGCCCTGCACGTCCTCGAACAGACGCTGAAGGGCTGAAATACGGTGTGGGCAGCGACGGGATATCGTGTGGATAGCTGTGGACAGTTGAGCGCCCGTCGCGACGGGCCCTCCGTGTTGTCCCAGCGCTGCACATTGTGTCCACAGTGCTGCCAACAGCCTGCTCACAACGATTTGCGGGGCACAAGTGCCTGATTCATCGGCCGCGATTCGAGTTGTCCCCAGCGGATGGCGTGCTTATCTATTAATCATCTATCTACTAATCATCTATCAAGAAGAAAGAATTTGAAATGCAACTCGTCAAAGCCAATCGCGATGCGTTGCTCAAGCCGTTGCAGGTGGTGAGCGGGATCGTCGAGCGCCGTCAGACGCTGCCGATCCTTGCCAACATCCTCGTGCGCAAGGATGGCGAGCGGGTGTCGTTCACGGCGACCGACCTCGAACTGCAGATCCAGACGTCTGCGTCGATTGGTGCGGGCAACGACGTCGCGGCGACGACCGTGGCGGCACGCAAGCTCGTCGATATCCTGCGCGCGCTCCCTGAGGCGGACGTGCAATTGGCTCTGGCGAACAAGAAGCTCTCGGTGGCCAGCGGCAAGAGCCGATTCAATCTGCAGACGCTGTCGGCAGATGAGTTTCCAACCGTCGCGCAGGCCGAATTCACGGCCGACTTCACGCTGCCGGCCGCGACGTTGAAATACCTGCTGTCGATGGTTCACTTCGCGATGGCGCAGCAGGACATACGCTACTACCTCAACGGCATGCTTCTGGTCGTCGACGGCACGACGGTGCGCGCCGTCGCCACCGACGGGCATCGGCTGGCGTTGTGCGAGGTGCAGAAGGACGGCGCGAGCGCGAAGATCGAGGCCATCATTCCGCGCAAGACGATCCTCGAACTGGCGCGGCTGCTGCCTGACAGCGACGACTCGGTGCGCGTGCAGATGGCGGCGACGCAGGTGAAGTTCACCTTCGGCGAGATCGAGCTCATCTCCAAGCTGGTCGAAGGCAAGTTTCCGGATTACCAGCGCGTCGTTCCCGCGGCGAACTCGAAAGTCTTCGCGATCGGCCGCGAGGACCTGATGCACGCGCTGCAGCGGGCCGCCATTCTGACGACGGACAAGTTCAAGGGCGTCCGGCTGGTGCTGGCGTCTGGCGCCCTGAAAATCAACTCGACCAACGCCGATCAGGAAGATGCCCAGGAAGAGTTGGAGATCGAGTATTCCGGCGAGGGACTTGATATCGGGTTCAACGTGAACTATCTACTCGATGTGCTGCTCAATATTAAGGGCGAGCAGCTGAAGTTCGCGCTCGGCGACGCGCTGGGAAGCGCTCTGATGACGCTGCCGGACTCGGACAAGTTCAAGTACGTCGTGATGCCGATGCGGATCTGATTCGCTGAAGGCGTGCCGTCGGACGAGGTCTTCAGCACTCAGCAATACGGCCTTGAGCAGTCCCGGTGCGATCCGATGCACACCTTCATTGCAACTGCAAGTCAATAGCGAGAGTCTCACTGATGTCAGCAGTCCCAAATCAGCCCCCGATGAACCAGCCGGATCACAGCGGCGGCGACGCCGGAGCCGACTACGGCGCCAGCAGCATCCAGATCCTCGAGGGACTGGAGGCCGTGCGCAAGCGACCGGGGATGTACATCGGTGACACCCAGGACGGAACGGGCTTGCACCACATGGTGTTCGAAGTTGTCGACAACTCGGTCGACGAGGCGCTGGCGGCTTACTGCGACGACATCATCGTCACGATCCATACCGACAATTCGATCTCGGTTGTCGACAACGGCCGCGGCATCCCGACCGGCATCAAGTTCGACGACAAGCACGAACCCAAGCGATCGGCCGCAGAGATCGCTTTGACCGAGCTTCATGCCGGCGGCAAGTTCAACCAGAACAGCTACAAGGTCTCTGGTGGCCTGCATGGCGTCGGTGTGTCGTGTGTCAACGCGCTGTCGAAGTGGCTGCGGCTGACGATCCGGCGCGATGGCAAGGTGCATGCACTCGAGTTCCACGGGGGCGTCGTGCAGGACCCCGTGGTGGAGACAGTTTCGACGCCCGAAGGACCGATCGAGGTCTCTCCGATGAAGACCACCGGCGCCACCGACAAGCGCGGCACCGAGGTCCACTTCCTGCCGGACGACGCCATTTTCGGCATTGTCGATTTCCACTACGAGGTGCTGAGCAAGCGGCTGCGTGAGCTCTCCTTCCTTAACAACGGCGTGCGCATCCGCCTGGTCGACCAGCGCACCGGCAAGGAAGAGGACTTCGCGTTTTCGGGTGGCGTGAAGGGCTTTGTCCAGTACATCAACAAGACCAAGAACGTGCTGCATCCGAACGCGTTCCACGCAGTGGGTGAGGCCGGCGGCCAGGCGAGCAGCAGCAGCGCCGCGGTGCCGATCGGCGTCGAGGTCGCGATGCAGTGGAACGACGGCTACAGCGAAAGCCTGCTCGCGTTCACCAACAATATCCCGCAGAAGGACGGCGGCACGCATATCACCGGGCTGCGCGCCGCGATGACGCGCGTGCTCAACAATTACATCAAGGCCAACGAACTCGACAAGAAGGCGAAGGTGGAAACAACCGGCGACGACATGCGCGAGGGACTGGCATGCGTGCTGTCGGTAAAGGTGCCCGAGCCCAAGTTCAGTTCGCAGACCAAGGACAAGCTGGTGTCGTCCGAGGTGCGGCCCGCAGTCGAGGAGGTCGTCGGCAGGGCGCTTGAGGCGTTCCTGCTCGAGCGGCCGGCCGATGCGAAGATCATCTGCGGCAAGATCGTCGAGGCCGCGCGAGCACGAGAAGCCGCGCGCAAGGCTCGGGAGATGACGCGTCGCAAGGGCCTGCTCGACGGCGTCGGCCTACCGGGCAAGCTCGCCGACTGCCAGGAAAAGGACCCGGCGCTCGCCGAGCTCTACATCGTCGAAGGGGACTCGGCCGGCGGCTCGGCGAAGCAGGGACGTGATCGCAAGTTCCAGGCGGTGCTGCCCTTGCGCGGCAAGGTGCTCAACGTCGAGAAGGCGCGGTTCGACAAGCTGATCAGCTCGGAGCAGATCGCCACGCTGATCACCGCTCTCGGCACGGGCATCGGCACCGGACCTGAGAACGAAGGCTTCAACCTCGACAAGTTGCGCTATCACCGCATCATCATCATGACCGACGCGGACGTCGACGGCGCGCACATCCGAACGCTGCTGCTGACGCTCTTCTACCGGCAGATGCCGCAGCTGGTCGAGCGCGGTCACATCTTCATCGCGCAGCCGCCGCTGTACAAGGTGAAGCACGGCAAGGACGAGCGCTACATCAAGGACGATGCCGAACTCGCCCAGTACATGGTCACGCTGGCACTGAAGGACGCGCAGCTCGTCCCAGGCGAACAGGCGCTGCCGATCGAGGGCTCGGCACTCGAGGAACTGGCGCGCCAGTATCTGGTCGCCAACGCGGTCGTCGAGCGCCTCGCACGCGTGATCGACCGCCCGACGCTCCAAGTGCTGATGGCCGGCATCGAACTCAACCTTGACGACGCCGTTGCGGCCGAGGCGTCGGCGCGGCGGCTCACCGCAGCACTCGGCAACTCGACGCTCCATGTTTACGCGCAGCACGACGACAAGACCGACAAGCACCGGCTGCGGATCGAGCGCCATCACCACGGCAACATCCGCGCCACTCTCATCGATGCCGACTTTGTGCACGGTGCCGACTACGCCGCGCTCGCAGGCGCGGCCAAGACCTTCAAGGGCCTGGTCGGACCCGGCGCGCGCGTGCGGCGCGGCGTCGGCGACAAGCAGAAGGACGCGGCAGTGGGAGACTTCCGCGAGGCCGATCGACTGGCTGATGCAGGAAGCCGAGTCTTCAGTCAGCCGCCAGCGCTACAAAGGCCTCGGCGAAATGAACCCCGAGCAGTTGTGGGAAACCACAATGGATCCGGCGGTGCGCCGCATGCTGAAGGTACAGATCGAAGACGCGATCGGCGCCGACCAGATCTTCACGACGCTGATGGGCGATGAGGTCGAGCCGCGCCGCGCGTTCATCGAGACCAACGCGCTGTACGCCGGCAACATCGACGTCTAGGTTTGTAGGTTCTCAAAATAGATGCAAACTTTCTCAACAGTTGCGAATTTCGGCCACTGAGAAAGCAGAAGCAGGATGCGGAGGGGCTAGGCGTTGCGCGCGCCTAGCCCCTTATTCTTTGGGTAGGCCTGAGTTCGGCCAGGAGCAGTCCTCATCGGTGATTGATCAATTGGACAAATAGCGGACGGGCACACTGGCCACGGGGAAGCCAAGGCCGGCCGTGGGTCACGACAAGAGCCGTGTCCAATCCGGCGCCTGCATTGGGTGCGCCGGCGCGCTTTACTCTTTGTGCCTAAACTGAACTGGCTTTTTCAGCGCCTTCAAACCGTCCCGGGAGGATCGGACATGGCCAGAACTCCATTCATCGGGGTACTCGTACTGTTCCTGGTCGCCTTTCAAATCGTGCCAATCGGCCACCTGCGGGCTCAGGTGCCCGGCACCGCCGGACACGAGCACTTGACCGAAGTGGCCTGCGTGGACGTGCCGCCGGGCGAGAAGCGACCGGAGTTTGGCTGCTTCAACATCGGCACGGTAACCGGACTTCATTTCAGTCAAGCATCCGTCTACTGGCATTTGCGCGCGTTTCCAAGCAGGAAGGCTGCGGAGGCGGCCAAGAGTGCGACCGGAATTGTGGTGGAGGAAGACGGGCGAGTGTGGCTCTCCGAATTCGGGCCCCGAAACACTGCTCCGCGGGGAGGTGAAGCTATCGCCGTCGTCGGACCACTGCAGCTTCCCGCAGCAAAGAGCTACGCTGCGGTTCTCTCTTACGCTGTCATGCGGCCCGGCGACAATTCGAGGGTGCATACACACCCGGGCCCCGAAGGCTGGTACGTGCTGGCGGGAGAGCAGTGTCTGGAGACTCCGGCTGGCGCCAACAGGGCTCGGGCCGGAGGAACCATGACGGTGCGATCGAATATTCCAATGGAACTGAACGTCACTGGTACGACGCTCCGGCGTGCGTTCGCCCTGGTCATCCATGATTCGGCTCAGGAGAGGGGCATACCCTCTGACTGGAAACCGTCCGGAGCCTGTAGTCAGTAACGACCGCTCGCGATCGGCTCAGGAACCTCTAACCCCGCGCTGGAGCCATCGGCGCCGCTGCGATTCTGACGCGCCGCGGCTCAGCGCGAGTACGTTAGGGCTCATGAGGCCATTATTTGGTTTCGTCGTCGCACCGCCAGCAGGTGTGTTGCTTCCGGTATTGCTTGTGGTTATTGGCTCGTAGCAGCCGGAAGCGTACGAAGCTGGCGAGTTGATCCTTCTGCTGATCTCCGGGTTAGCGCGCTTATGGCGTGACGGGCGATGCTTCTACGTACGCCGCAAACTGGCGCTCGAGCGCCTTGGCCGCACCGCTGCGCCAGCTCTCGGCCATGGACGCTGACATGGGATCGGGGAAGATCTCCTCCTCCCCCTTCTCCACTCCGTCGAAGATGGCTCGCGCGACGGACTCCGGAGAGGCCTTCGGTATGTCGAGGCCTCGGGTCATATCGGTGTCCACGGGGCCGGGCAGGACGGCATGAACGCTCACGCCCCGTCCGGCCAAAAGAGCGCGCAGCGATTGCGACAGGGAGAACGCGGCCGCCTTGGAGATCGAGTAGGTCGGATCGAACGGCAAGGCGGCAACGGCCGCGAGCGACAGAACGTTGACGATGGCTCCCCGAGAACGAGTCAGCAACGGCAGGAAAGCCTGGGTCACGCCGTACGTGCCGAAGAGGTTGACGGCGAGGTGCTGTTCGAGCGCGGCACGATCGCTGAGGTCATCGTAAAGATCGCACGCCGGCGTTGTTGATGAGGATGTCGAGAGACTTCGACTCTCTCGACGGCTCGCTCTGAATCTGCGCCGCGTCGGTCACGTCCAGGGTCAGGGGCGTGACGCGCTCATCGGGGTGGGCAGGGGCTGGCGCGTACCGGCGTACACCCGCTTCGCGCCCCGCCGGAAGGCTTCCTCGACCAGCGCCCGCCCGATGCCGCGATTGGCCCCGGTCACCAGGACCGCCTTGCTCGTGATGTTCATGCGACTTCCTTTAGTTAACCGCAGCGCTCGAACGAGACGTTGTTTCAGTGCTTACATGGTGGCGAAGCCATCGATCTTGTCGATGCGCGCTTCGGCGATTTGGTAGAGCTACGTGCCGTCGCAACGGCACCGTGAGAGCAATCTACCCAAGCGGCAGCGCAGCGGGGAGTAACAAGTTCGTCGTGAATCGGGTAGCGGCGGCGACAGCATGTCAATCATCGAATCCGTCACCTTTCAGCGCGCGGACGGTACCCAAGAGGGAACGCTTCTGTTGGCCGTGAGGCAATCGACTGAATTTCTGCGGACTTGCGCCGGCTTCCAAGGACGACAGGTGGGCCGATGTGGTCGAATTCTTGGCCTGACACGGCTGATTAAATCGGCGTGCGGCTACGCTGGCTATCATGACTTTCATGGAGCAGTTCAACGAAGCGGTCGCCTTTGCGCAGTCGCACGAGATTCCGTGGCCGCGCGATCCGACAGCCGACCCTGCGCATTGGGGCGTCCACCACGACGACCCGCCGCCGTTCAACCGCCTGCGCGGGCCGGTGCATCCGCGCGGCGGCGTCTCCGGCGTCATTCGTGTGCGCGGCGAGGAAGTCGCCGCCTGGGGCGAACCCGATCGCGCGGACCAGACCTTCAGCGTCGCGAAGACCTACCTCGCGCTGCTCGCGGGCATCGCGCATTCGCGCGGACTGCTCGAACCGGGCGAGCGCGTGAGCGACCGGCTGCCGGGCATCGGCTTCGATTCGGCGCACAACCGCGCGATCACGTGGGAGCACCTGCTCACGCAGACCAGCGAATGGCAGGGCGAGTGCTTCGGCATGCCCGACCAGGTGGAGCACTACCGGCGCGTGTCGCACGACCCCAAGCCACCCGAGGGCAAGAAGGGCGAGCTTCGCCCGCTGCGCGAGCCGGGCAGCTACTGGGAATACAACGACGTGCGCATCAACCAGTTCTCGCTGGCGCTGCTTCACCTCTTCAAGCGGCCGCTGCCGGAGGTGTTCCTCGAAAGCGTGTTGCAGCCGATCGGCGGCGGCCGCGATTTCCGGTGGGAGGGCTACGACGATGCCTGGGTCGAGATCGACGGCCAGCGCATGCAGTCGGTTCCCGGCGGCACGCACTGGGGCGGCGGCGTGAAGATCAGCGCGCGCGACCAGGCGCGCATCGGCCAGTTGCTGCTGGACGGCGGCGTGCACCAGGGCCGGCAGGTCGTTCCGCGCGAGTGGGTGCAGCGCATGCAGGCACCCTGCGCGGTGGCACCGTTCTACGGCTGGCTCACATGGCTCAATCGCGACGGGCGCCTGTTCGCCGATGCTTCGCGCTCGAGCTGGTTCATGTTCGGCGCGGGCGGCCACATGGTGTGGATCGATCCGGACAACGAAGCGGTGGTCGTTGCGCGCTGGCTCGACGGGGCGCATTCGGCGGGCTTCGTGCGCCGCGTGGCGCAGGCGCTCAGGAGCTAGTCGCCAATCGCTTGGTCATGTCCGCTGTTCGGCGGACTCTCAGATGCTTTCCGCGATCGCTAACTTCCGCATTGGGTTGAGAGCCAACCTTCGGGGTTCCCGAGGCTGCTCCTTTAGTGCACCATGTCAGCAGTTCTGTGCTCGGCCGCGGGCGGCGCTGGCGTTGATTCGATGCTCGGCGCGTGACACTCTCGCCACTACAGCAGCACCGAATCAGGAGGCGTCGATGCCAAGCCTCAGGATCGAGTTTCCGGGAAGCCTCGGCGTGCCCTTGGCCGCGCGACTCGATCTTCCCGACACGCCGCCGCGCGCCTTCGCGCTTTTTGCCCACTGTTTCACCTGCTCGAAGGACAGTCGCGCGCCGGCACATATTGGCAAGACCCTGGTCGAGCAGGGCATTGCATTGCTCAGATTCGATTTCACCGGTCTCGGAGGCAGCGAGGGTGAGTTCGAGAATACGAGTTTCAGTTCCAACGTCACGGATCTCGTGACTGCCGCCGATTGGCTGCGGCGCGAGTACGCCGCACCATCGGTCCTCATCGGCCACTCCTTCGGCGGTGCTGCAGTGTTGGCGGCGGCGGGCGGAATTCCGGAGTCGCGCGCAGTCGTGACCATGAATGCGCCGTTTTCACCGGAGCATGTAACAAACCTGTTCGGGGATGGTCGCGCGCAGATCGAGAGCGAAGGCGAAGCTACGGTCAGCATTGGTGGCCGGGCATTCAAGGTGAAGCGCGAGTTCCTGCTGGACCTGACTACGCAGCGCCAGGCGGAAAGGATTCGCGAACTTCGACGGGCTCTTCTGATCATGCACGGACCGACCGATGCGGTCGTCGGGATCGACAATGCGAGCGCCATCTTTATGGCGGCGATGCATCCCAAGAGTTTCGTCGCACTCGAGGGTGCTGACCACTTGCTACTGCGCGCCGAGGACGCACGCTACGCGGCGCAAGTCATGGCTGCGTGGGTCGGGCGATACCTGCCTCCAGCGAACGCAGCGCTCGAGGTCCACGCCAGGACGGTGACCGAACAATGACTTCAGCGAACAAGCTGCTTGCGCTACTGCTGGGCACGTTGACCGTGGCGACAGCGTCGGCCGAGGCACCGTTGCAGGTCGGTTCGAAGCGCTTCACCGAGTCCTACATCCTCGGCGAGATCATTGCGCAGACGGCACAGGGGCCCGGGCGCGACGGCGGCCGCGCACCAGCGCGGAATGGGCAACACAGCCATCCTGCTCAATGCGCTGGAAAGCCGCAGCATCGATGTCTATCCCGAATACACCGGCACGATCGCGCGCGAGATCCTCAAGCTGCCCGACGTGCCGCCGCTGGCGGAGCTGAATACGCGCTTGGCGCCGCGCGGGTTGGCCGTGGCGGTGCCGCTGGGCTTCAACAACAGCTACGCGCTTGCAGTGCGCTCGAGCGTTGCACGAGGAAAAGGGCCTCGCCCGCATTTCGGATCTCAAGCAGCACCCGGAGCTGCGACTCGGGCTGTCGCAGGAGTTTCTCGGCCGCGCCGATGGTTGGCCCAATCTGCAGCGCGCCTACGGATTGCGCTTTCCCGCCGCCCAAGGGCCTCGACCACGGGCTCGCCTATGAGGCAATCGCCGGCGGCCAGGTCGACGTGATCGACATCTACACGACGGACGCCAAGCTCGACAAGTACCAGTTGACCGTGCTCGAGGACGACCTCGGGTTCTTCCCGCGATACGACGCCGTGCTGTTGTATCGCGCGGACGTGCCGACGCGGTTTCCCAAGGCGTGGGCGGCGCTGGCGCAGCTCGAGGGCGGCTCGACGACGCGGCGATGCGGCGCCTGAATGCCGCCGCCGAACTCGACGGCAAGGACATTGCTGCCATCGCGTCGACTGGCTGAGCGCGCGGCCGGTGCAGGCTCAAGGCACGACGTCCGCGTCGGACTCCGCGATGCGACCGACGCTTTGGCAACAACTGTTTGCGCCCGACCTCGGTCGGCTTGCGCTCGAACATGTTGGACTCGTGTTCGCCGCGCTGGCGGCGAGTTGTGCGATCGGCATCCCGCTGGGCCTGCTGGCCGCGCGGCGCCGGCCGACCGCGCCGCTGGTCTTCGGTGTGACCGGGGTCATCCAGACGATCCCAGTCGCTGGCCCTGCTGGCATTTCTGATTCCGTTGACCGGACGCATCGGCCTGGTGCCGGCTTTCATCGCGCTCACGCTGTACGCGCTGCTGCCGATCGTGCGCAACACCCAGGTCGGACTGACGCAGATCCCGCGCGCAATGATTGAAGCGGCGGAGTCCCTCGGGCTTCGACCCGCGACCATCATGCGGAAGATTGAGCTGCCACTCGCGATGCCCACCTTGCTCGCCGGGATCAAGACCTCTGCCGTCGTGAACGTCGGCACGGCGACCATCGCCGCGTTCATCGGCGCTGGAGGGTTCGGCGAGCGCATCGTCACGGGATTGGCGCTGAATGATCAAACGATGCTGTTGGCGGGTGCGATACCGGTCGCCGTGCTCGCGCTGGCAATACAGGGCGCATTCGATCTGCTGGAGAAACGGGTCGTTCCTGCCGGCCTGCAGATTCGTACCCACTGAGGCCCGCCGAGAGTCATGACGTGGTGTTCAAGCGCGGGTCGAAGGTCAGCGCGATTCATCCACATCGAGAGAGTCGGGGCTGATTACATGCGCCGCCTCAGGCCGTCTCCAGCGGCGGTGGGGCACCGGGAGTAGAAATTGCTCCATTCACCTCCGCCTTGCCCCGGCCAGAAGGCTCGGGCGGTAGCTGAGGAGATCGTGAAATGACGAAAACCAGTAAATCCTTGCTTGCGGCGGCGGCGGTCCTTGCGATCGGCGCAAGCGGCATCGGCGTCGCATCCGCCGCGGATGTCAAAGTCAAGCTGACAGGTGCCAACGAAGTGCCCCCGGTGACCACGTCGGCCACCGGTGAGGGCGTGATCATGGTCGCGGATGACGGCGCGGTTTCTGGCAGCGTCGCAACAAAGGGTAGTCCAGGGCACTGCGGCACACATCCATGTCGGTGCGCCCGGGAAGAACGGGCCGGTTGCGGTGCCGTTCACGAAAGACGGGGACACGTACAAAGCCCCCGCCGGCGCCAAGTTGAACGCCGATCAGATGAAGGCGTTCAAGTCCGGCGAGCTCTATTTCAATGTGCACAGTGCGGCACACCCCGACGGTGAGATCCGCGGCCAGTTGAAATAGATTCGTTGGCACGGCTGCGACGGCGCACCGGCTCCGCCGCAGCCTTCAGTCAGCAGTGCGAGGCGCTCGAAACTCGCCGGCTCGCGGATCGTTGCCAGCAGTCACATCCAGGCGCTTGGATCACGCCGCACGAACTGCGGCCAGCCGGCGATCTGCGCGTGGTGCCGCCGTGCAGGCGTGAACGCGTTTTATGTGGTTCGCTGTCTAGCGCAGATTGTGTTGGGCAACGAGGCTGATTTCCGCGACCGAAGCTTCCCCGCACTCAGCGCCGTTGACATCCATTCCGCCGCTCGCACCGCCCGAGCAGAAAGCTTCCGACCCGATTTCGGTCTTTGCGGTTTTCGCAGACATGCCCGGCGGTGCCGCGGCCCGATCCTTCTTGCTTGCCGGGACTGCTATTGCGGCAGGCGTAGATTTTTGACCCGACACCTGCGTCAAACGAATCGCAGGGTGCTTCGCCGAGGCCAGCACTCTGCCGAGTTGGATGACTTGTGCCGGCGGGCTGGTCGCTGGACCGGTGATAAGGGCAGCGACCTCGCTGGGCCAATTGCACTCGTTGCCGGTGGCGTCGATACCGCCATCGTTGCCGCCCGAACACATTTGGGCGTGCACAGGTCCGGCCAGAACTGCAGCGAGTGCCAATGAGAACATCCGAACTCGGTTCATTTGAATCTCCCAGATCCAGTCGGGTCGAAGCGGCCAGCGGTTCCCAGCTCCAAGACTTTCACAAGACTGTAGGAGCGTGCTCGAACCTTAGCGCCGGACGATTCTTCACTCGCGACGTGAATATCGGACAGAGCCTCTGCGACGTGGGTGTGTCCTGCCTATTCGCAGGGTTCGCCTGACTTGTCCGACTCGGCCGACGCACACCGTGATCGCCATCACCTTGATGTGTTCGTGCTGAAACCGGCAACTGCGAACGGACTCAGCGCTCCGTACAGAACGCACGAGTGCAGCGGGCAAGTTAGTTGCTTCAATCGCAGCGGTGTGCCCGAAAGCGCGGTCGTCGGCATCGTTGGGTGCGACGTTGGTAGCGGGTTCATCGGTCGGCACATTGTTCTGGCTGCCTTATCGCTCACGATTTGGGAGATGCAATGAAGCGATTCATTTCCATTCTTGCGACCTCCAGCGCGCTCGATTTTCGCCGCCGGATGTAATAAGCCTGACAACACTCCTCCTCCGGCGCCGACCGCAGCGCCGTCAGCGCAGACTGCGCAAGATGCTCCACCGGCGACGCCTGCGCCGCCGCCGATGCCCCCTCCCAATGCGCCGAAGAATGAGTCGCCCGACCCCAAACCGGGACAGGCGAATGATCATTCAAGCCCGGAATTCAAGGCAGGCGGCAAGAAGTAGATTTGCTGTTCCTGCCCACAGCTGACGCGCCTGCGTGCCGGCAGGCTGTGCTGCTCGTGACTCCTTGGCGTGCCTGCGCCGGCGCAGCGCGCGCCGCCGCGGCCGTTAAGTCAGCAGCGCAAGGGGCTCGAAGTTGGCCTGCTCGCGGATCGTCGCCAGCAGCCACATCCACGCGCTCGGATTGCGCCGCACGAACTGCAGCCAGCCGGCGACCTGCGCCGCGACGAATCGCTCGCGCGTATCGCGCACGCGCAGCCGCGCGTCCGCATGAATTGCGTGGGTGACTTCGTGGACGAAGACGACGGCTCGCTGCGGACCATGCAGGCACTCGTACAGTTCGACCAGATGTCCATTCTTGGTCGAGCTGAAGTAGCCGTCGACGCTGTGGCGCGTCGCGATCCGATGGCTCAGCGGCGCGAAGCGCGCGACGCGGTGGCCGACCAGGACCGCCTTGGGCACGTGCAGCGGCGACCGGTGTTTGCCGGACGCGGCGGACTCGAAACGGGCGCCGGGCTTGACCGCCGTTGCGAGCAAGCGATTGAACCAGATCCAGACCTCGTGATTCTGCTGCGCGAATGACACGAGACCGGCCGCCAGGCTCTGGGTGAACGCCTCCTCGATGCATCCGGTCTGGCATCCGGCCGCCTTGTGGATCAGGCGCACGATCGCGTTCAGAAACTGGTAGGCGAGTCGCTCGCCGGTCAGCGATTCGTGCAACCAGACGATGCCCTGGCTGAGCTCATATTCCATCAGCCGGCGGCGCGCACGCATCCGCTCACGCGGCGCGTGGACGATCGCCACACGAAAGGGACCCACCGACACGTGCAGTGGAAATGCCGCTTCAGCGGGGGGCTGGATCGGGCGGAAGCGAAACGCGACCGGACGAAAGGTCCGACCAGCCGGTAGAACAACAGCGGAGCGCATCAGGATTGCAGATCGGATTTGGTTCGCACGGCGAGGATCGTACGGGGCTGCGCCTATGGTGACATGACTTGTCCACACGACCCCCCAAGCACGTGATGCGACTGGAATCTCGGCTCGATCGGAGCCTCTCGCACGGATTCGGTGCCGTACAACCGGCCGAGGCGGGCAGCGGCGGAAGTGAGTGCTCATGGAAGGCGTTCGTCAACGACCCGGTGGCTCCCTCGAGAGACCCAAGCGGCCCCATGGGTCGTCTACTTCGGTCGGGCCGAAAGCTCCGGCGTGGCCGGCGGGACGAGCATACGCAGAACGGCTGATAGCCGATCGAGTAGTTCGCGCACGTCGACACGAATCAAGTCCGCGTCGAGCAACGCAGCGGCGTTAACGCGTTCGTGCGCCCACTGCGACTGTTCCTGAACCTGCGCGCGCCGGCGTACTTGGCGACGCTCAGCACCCGGTCCGCCGACAGCACCTTGCCGATCGGCGAGGCGACGTCGCATTCCAGCGCGATGAATTCGCGATCAAACCAATCACGTGCGGCTTCGCGAGTCTGCGCGGCGCGATCGGCGGCCGAGAGCTTCAGCTCGAATTCCTGGCCCGCGCCGAAGCTCACGATGACCTGCCCTGGGTGCATGGAGTTCCTTCCTATTTCTTGTTGCGCTCACGAGCGCGCGTCGAGTCCGCTTTGCGCGCAGCACGTGCTGCAGTTGCGGTCTCGCAGCGCCGCCGCTGCGAATCCGGCGCCCGGCCCCCACATATGAGCGAATTCTAGTCACCCGCCAGCAACTCGACCGTGCTTGCCAAGTGTTTGCCACCGACAGGGCCGCGCCGCAGAATCGCCGACGCAATGGACCACTTCCGAAATGAACGCGGCTAAGCCACAGCCTTTCGAGGATTTTGCCGGTGCACAGGACGCAGTCGCCGCTGCGCGCGGCGATCACGGCTGCGACGCGTCGGCCCGAGCCGGAGTGCGTTGCCGCGCTGATCGATGCGGCGCGGCTGCCGGAGCGCGAGGCGGCGGCGGCGCATGCGCTGGCGAGTACGTTGGCGAGCCGGCTGCGCGCGCGCAAGGTCGGCGTCGGACGCGAAGGGCTCGTGCAGGGCCTGATGCAGGAATTCTCGCTGTCGTCGCAGGAAGGTGTCGCGCTGATGTGTCTCGCAGAGGCGCTGCTGCGCATCCCGGACACGGCCACGCGCGACGCGCTGATCCGCGACAAGATCGGCGATGCGGACTGGGAATCGCACGTCGGGCGCAGTCGATCGCTGTTCGTCAATGCGGCCACCTGGGGCCTGCTGCTGACGGGCAAGCTCGTGTCGACGCACACCGAGCGCGGACTGGCGAGTGCGCTCACGCGCATCGTTGCGCGCAGCGGCGAGCCGCTGATCCGCCGCGGCGTCGACATGGCGATGCGCCTGATGGGCGAGCAATTCGTCACCGGCGAGACGATCGGCGCGGCGCTGACGCACGCGCGCCGCCGCGAAGCCGAAGGCTTCACGTATTCCTACGACATGCTCGGCGAGGCCGCGGTCACCGCCGAGGATGCGCAGCGCTACTTCGTGGCCTACGAGGAGGCGATCCACGCGATCGGCCAGGCGGCCGCCGGGCGCGGCTTGTTTGAAGGCCCGGGCATTTCGCTGAAGCTCTCGGCGCTGCATCCGCGCTACAGCCGGGCCCAGCGCGCACGCGTCATGGCCGAACTTGTATCCGCGCCTGCTGCACCTCACGCAGCTGGCGCGGCGCTACGACATCGGGCTGAACATCGACGCCGAGGAAGCCGACCGCCTCGAGATCTCGCTCGACCTGCTGGAGCGGCTGTGCCATGAGCCGCAGCTGGCCGGCTGGAACGGTATCGGCTTCGTCGTGCAGGCCTACATGAAGCGCGCGCCCGCGGTGGTCGACTTCGTGATCGATCTCGCGCGCCGGTCGCGGCACCGGATCATGGTGCGGCTGGTCAAGGGCGCCTACTGGGACTCGGAGATCAAACGCGCCCAGGTCGACGGGCTCGAGGATTTTCCGGTCTTCACGCGCAAGGTGCATTCGGACATTGCCTACCTCGCCTGCGCGCGCAGGCTGCTGGCGGCGCCCGACGCCGTGTACCCGCAGTTCGCAACGCACAACGCGCACACGCTGGCTGCGATTTATCAGATGGCCGGGCCCGAGTTTCGCGTCGGCCAGTACGAGTTCCAGTGCCTGCACGGCATGGGCGAGCCGCTGTACGAGCAGGTCGTCGCGCGCGACGCAGGTGGGCTGGCGCGACCGTGCCGGATCTATGCGCCGGTCGGCACGCACGAGACGCTGCTCGCGTACCTGGTGCGCCGGCTGCTGGAAAACGGCTCGAACAGTTCGTTCGTGAACCGCATCGCCAACGAGGCGGTGCCGATCGACGAACTGGTGGCCGATCCGGTCGCGATCGTCGAGCAGCAGGCGCGTGCCGACGGGCATGCTGGGCCTGCCGCATCCGGCGATCGCATTGCCGCCGCGGCTGTTCGGCGCTGCGCGGCTCAATTCGCTGGGCCTCGACCTGGCGAATGAGCAGCAACTGGCGCTGCTGACGACCGCGCTGCAGGCGAGCGCGACGCGCGCATGGCGCGCCGAGCCCGATGCTCGCGGCCCCGTACCGCTGCGGAGAAGCGGATCGTAGCTCGAGGTCTGCAATCCGGCCGACCGGCGCGATCGTGTCGGCACGGTCGTCGAGGCGAACGCCGCCGATGTCGACGCGGCGATGGCCGCGGCAGTCGACGGCGCGAAGCGCTGGAGTCGCGTGCCGCGACGGAGCGTGCCGCGGTCCTGGAGCGTGCGGCCGACGCGCTGGAGGCGCAGATGCCGTCGCTGCTCGGGCTCATCGTGCGCGAGGCCGGAAAGACCTGCGCCAACAGCGTCGGCGAGGTGCGCGAAGCCGTCGACTTCCTGCGCTACTACGCGGCAGCAGGCGCGCGCCGAACTCGCAGATGTCGGACCATGCGCCGTTGGGGCCGGTCGTCTGCATCAGCCCGTGGAATTTTCCGCTGGCGATCTTCACCGGACAGGTCGCCGCGGCGCTCGCGGCCGGCAACAGCGTGCTCGCGAAGCCCGCCGAGCAGACGCCGCTGATCGCGGCCCAGGCCGTGGCGCTGCTGCATGCGGCCGGCGTGCCCGCGGACGCGCTGCAGTTTCTCCCCGGCCGCGGCGAGGTGGTCGGTGCCCGTCTCGTTGCCGATGCGCGCGTGCGCGGCGTGATGTTCACCGGATCAACCGACGTCGCGCGACTGCTGCAGCGCAGCCTGGCCGGGCGGCTCGACGAGCGCGGGCGGCCGATTCCGCTGATCGCCGAAACCGGCGGGCAGAACGCGATGGTCGTCGATTCCTCCGCGCTGCCGGAGCAGGTCGTCGCGGACGTGATGGCGTCGGCGTTCGACAGCGCGGGGCAGCGCTGCTCGGCGCTGCGCGTGCTCTGCGTCCAGGACGATATCGCCGATCGCATCGTGCCGATGCTCGAGGGCGCGATGCGTGAATGGCAGGTCGGCACGCCTGATCGGCTGGCGACCGACATGGGGCCCGTGATCGACGAGGAGGCGCGGACGAATATCGAGTCTCATATCGCGGCGATGCGCGCACGAGGCCGGCGCGTGTTCCAGCCGCCATCGCCGCGCCGATCGCGATGCGGCCGCACGGCAGCTTCGTTCCGCCGACGCTGATCGAGATCGACTCGATCGCCGAGTTGACGCGCGAGGTGTTCGGACCGGTCTTGCATCTGCTGCGCTACCGGCGCACGGCGCAGCAGGACCTCGTCGATGCGATCAACGCGACCGGATACGGCCTGACGCTCGGGGTTCATTCGCGCATCGACGAGACGATCGACGCGATCGTCGAGCGTGCGCATGTCGGCAACCAGTACGTCAATCGCAACATGATCGGGGCCGTGGTCGGCGTGCAGCCGTTCGGCGGCGACGGACTGTCGGGCACGGGACCGAAGGCCGGCGGGCCGCTTTACCTGCAGGCGGCTGCTGAGTGATCCGCCGGGCGCGCGCGGCATGCGATGACGCCGCGGCGGCGAACGAGGTCGCGTCGGCCGCAGCGCGCGCGCTGCTCGCGCCGCTGCGTCGCCTTGCGCGCAAGCATCGCGACGAAGGATCGGCCGATCCGCTGGTCGCAGTCTGTGATGCGCTGGCTTCGAGAATTCGCCGCTCGGCGCGGTGATACGCTGCCGGGCCGACCGGCGAGCGCAATACCTATGCGCTGGTGCCGCGGCACGGCGATCCTCGCGGTTGCCGACGAAACCGATGATCGGCTGTTCCAGCTCGCGCATGTGCTCGCGGCTGGTGCGCGCGCGATCTGGCCCGCGGATGCAGCGCGACAGCGAACTGCACTCGCGAGCTTCCCGCAGACGTGCGCGCCCGTATCGATCTGGCTCAGGACCGCTGGCCGCCGAGTTCGAGCTGGCGCTGGTGCAGGCCGACGCCGACACGATCCGCGATTGGAGTCGGCGGCTGGCCGACCGGCCCGGGGCGGTCGTTACCCTGCACGCCTGCGCGCCGGGCGAGCGCAAGCCGGCGCTTACCCGCTCGAATGGCTGCTGGTCGAACGCAGCGTCTCGGTCAACACTGCTGCGGCCGGCGGCAACGCGAGCCTGATGACGCTCGGCTAAGCTCGCCGCATCGCGTGGACATCAGGCCGCCGCGTCGAGCGACCGGCCGCAGGCCTGGCAGAAGCGCGCGTGCCCGGAATGATCGGTGCTTCCGCAGCCGGCGCAGCGACGTGCGGGCTCGCGCTCGCGGAAGCGCTGACTGGTCATTTCCGCCGTGACGATGCCAGTCGGCACTGCCAGCACGCCCCAGCCGAGCAGCATGCTGAAGCTCGCGATCGCGCGGCCCAGGTCGGTCTGCGGAGTGATGTCGCCGAAACCGACCGTCGTCACCGTCGTGATCGCCCAGTAGACCGACATCGGGATGCTGGTGAAGCCGTTTTCTGGCCCCTCGACCAGGTACATCACGGTGCCGATCAGCACGACCATCATGAAGACCGTGCCGATGAAGACGAAGATCTTGCGCCGACTGGCATGCAGCGCACTCCCGAGCCGGCGGTATTCGTAGATGTACTCGGTGAGCTTGAGAATTCGAAAGACCCGCAGCAGACGCAGCAGCCGGATGTCGATCAGCGAATGCACGCCCGGCAACGACGAGCGCCAGGTAGGTCGGCAGCACCGACAGCAGGTCAACGATGCCGAAGAAGCTCCGGCCGTACCGAACCGGTCGCTGCACGCAGGCCAGCCGCGCGAGATATTCGACGGTGAAGAGCAGCGTGAAACCCCACTCGAGCCAATCGAAGAGTCGGCCATAGCGCGCCGAGATCCCTGCCACGCTGTCCAGCATGACCACGGTGACGCTGGCCAGGATCACAAAGAGCAGCGCGATGTCGAAGGTCCGGCCGGCGCTGTGTGTCCGATTCGAAAATCACGACGAAGAACCGGCGCCGCCAACCGGTTGGCGGGATGCCGAATTTCCGCGCTTCGGAGGATTCGCCTTCGCGTTCGGCGGCAGCGACTGATGAGGAATTCGGAACCATTGCGCGCGTTCTTGTCACCGGCGCGCAGGATAGTCCAGCGGCCGTCGCATACTCCTCGGCAAACCGGACGCCGGGGTCGCGCGATGTCGCGCCGGACGCCGTCGCCTGCAATGAGCGGCGGACGGCTCAGCCGGCAAAGCGCTCGCGCAGCCGGCGGTGAAGGATCTTTCCGGTCGCGGTGCGCGGCATCTCGCCCTCGGCGATGAACGAGACCGAGCGCGGCCGCTTGTAGCCGGCAATTCGGTCGCGACAGAAGTCGAGCACTTGGTCCTCGTTCAGCGTCGCATCGGGGTGGATGACGATGACGGCATGGACCGCCTCGCCCCACTTGTCGTGCGGGAGGCCGATGACTGCGACGTCCTTGACGCCGGGACAGCGCCCGACCACTTCCTCGACTTCCGACGGATAGACGTTCTCGCCACCGCTGATGATCATGTTGCTCTTGCGGTCCACCAGGTGCAGGTAGCCCTCGCCGTCGCGCAGCGCGAGATCGCCGACACTGCAGTAGCCGTCGGGGCGCAGCGCCTCGGCGGTCTTCTCCGGGTTACTGCCAATAGCCGTCGAAGGTGTAGGGCGTGCGCGAGTGAAGTTCGCCGACTGCGCCATCGGGCACGTCGCGGCCTTCGGAATCGAGCAGCCGCACCGGGCCTGAGCCGGTCCACTCGCGGCCGACCGAGCCGAGATGGGTCAGCTGCTCGTCGGGCCGCAGCAGCGTGACCCAGCCGGCTTCGGTGGATCCGTACAGTTCATACAGCTGCGAGTTGCTGAAGTGCTCGAGGATCGCCAGCTTGGTTTCGCGGCGCGCCGGCGCCGACGAGATCATCAGCTTGCGCATGCTCGACACGTCGTGGCGCGCCTTCACGGCCGGCGACAGGCCCAGCATCATGATGTAGTGCGTCGGCACCAGCGACGTGAAGGTCACGTGCTGCCGGGCCATCGAGTCGAGCAGCGCTTCGGGATCGAAGCTGCGTCGATCGTCGACCACGCAGGTCGCACCGACATAGGTGAAGGTGAAGCTGAAGTACAGCGAGTTCGCGTGGCACATCGGCATCACCAGCAGTGCGGTGTCGCGGCGCGACAGCTCCATGTCCAGCGCGGTCACCAGCGAGATCAGTGCGCTGCCCTGGTGGTTGCGGATCGCTCCTTTCGGCCGGCCGGTGGTGCCCGACGTGTACATCAGCGCCCAGGTGTCGGTCGGCGTCACATCGACCGCCGGGGTGCGGCCCGCGCCGGCGCGCACCAGCGCTTCGTAGCCGCGCCATCCGCGCGGGGTCCGCGTGCCGCCGAAATGCACCCAGGCGTCCTTGCCGATCAGCGGCAGATTCGCGCGCACCGGCTCGATGCTTTCGAGCAATGCGTCCTGCACGACCATCGCGCGCGCCTCGCAGTTGGCGACGATGTATTCGATCTCCGCCGGTGTCAGACGGAAGTTGACCGGCACCGCGACCAGCCCGGCCTTGGCCAGCGCCACATACAGTTCGAGCCACTCGACGCAGTTGTAGGCGAGCAGCGCAACGCGGTCGCCCTTGACCAGCCCCAGGCCAAGCAGCGCGTTGGCCAGGCTGTTGCTGCGCTCGTTCCACTGGGCGAAGGTCAACGCACGCTTCGAATCGCGCGCACCGATCTTGTCGGGCTGCAGGCGCGCGTGCGCGGCGACAATCTGGCCGACGTTGAGCACGCCGGGATTCGGCAGCGCGGCGGCCGCCGCGATGAGCCGCGCGTTCTTCGGCGTTGGGGCGCGGCTCATCGGCGGCGCGCCTGCTCCGCGTCGTCCCAGGCGGTCAGCGCCTGAAAATCAGGCACCCAGCCGAGGCCCTTGCCGGCATCAGAACTCGGCGCATCCCGCGTGACGACGACGTCGATCAGCGCCGGCGCGCGCTCGAACGCCTCTCGTATCGCGCCTGGGAGCCGCGCCGCCTCGGTCACGCGTTCGCCGTGCAGTCCGAACGCGCGCGCCATCGCCGCATAGTCGCTCCACGCCAGCGTGGTGCCGACGATGCGTCCGCCGTAGTTCACCTCCTGGTCGTAGCGCTCGATGTTCCATGCGGCATTGTTGGCGACGATGAAGACGACCTTCGCACCGTGCCGCTGTGCGGTGTCGATCTCCATGGCGTTGATGCCGAAGGCGCCGTCACCGGTGACGACGACGACCTGCCGGTCCGGATGCAGCAGCGCGGCGGCGATGCCGTACGGCGTGCCGACACCGAGGCAGCCGAATGCCCCGGCGTCGAGGTAAGTGCGCGCGTCCAGTCCCATGCGGGCAAAACTGAGCAGATCGCCGCCGTCGGCGATCGTGATCGCATCCGGCCGCAGCGCTTCGCGCAGTGCCGCGAAGATCGGTTCGGATGCATCTTGCCGTCCTTGCCGGCCGGTGTCTGCGCGAGGCCGGCCGCATACTTTTCGGCGCGCCGCAGGTGCTCGCTGCGCAGGCTGCTGCGCCAGGCGGTATCGAGATTCGGGCTGCGGCCAGGCAAAGCTGCGTGTGATCGCCGCCAGCGCCAGGCCGGGATGCGCGAACAGTTCCACTTCGCCGCGCCGGTTTTCACGCAGCTCCTCGGCGTTGTCGCCGATCCTCAGCCAGCGCGCGTTCGGCCACACGGCCGGCGAGCCGTAGCCGGTCTGATAGTCGAGCTTGCGGCCGACGATGATGGCCAGATCGGTGTCCTGCATCGCGCGGGCTCGCACGGCGCCAACCACCGACTCATGCTCCGGGGGCACCAGGCCGCGGCTTTCCTGCGTGTCGATGTATAGCGCGCCGCTGGCGTCGAGGAACGAGACCAGTGCCGCGCGCGCGTCGAGCGCACCACGTCCGGTCAGCACCAGCGGCCGGCGCGCCTGCTTGATCAGCGCGACCGCGCGCTCGACCTCGGCCTCGTCGGGCGGAATGCGCCGCGGTGGTCGCGCCACGAGAAACTCGGGCAGCGCGACCCGTGGCGGCACCGTCTGGCGCAGCACGTCGGTCGGAATCTCGACGTAGACGGGCCCCGGCGGATTGCCGTCGCCGAGCGCGGTGGAGACCGCCTTGTCGAGGTCGCGCAGCAGGTTGTCGGCGACGCGCAGAGTGCGCGCGCTGCGCGTGACCGGCTTCAGCACGCCGACGTGATCGATGCCCTGCAGCGGACCGAGATCGTCCTGCGGCACCGGGGCGCAGCCGCCGATCAGCAGGACCGGGACGCGCTCGAGCTGCGCATTGGCCATCGCCGTCACGCAGTTGGTCACGCCGGGGCCGGCGGTGACCATCGCGACGCCCAGGCCGCCGTACAGCACTGCATGCGCGTGCGCCATGTGCACGGCAGCGCCCTCGTCGCGCACGTCGATGATGCGCACGCCGCGCCGGCCGAGGTAATCCCAGATCGGCTGGATATGGCCGCCCTGCAGTCCATAGATGCGGTCGACGCCGCGGGCCACCAGAAACTCTGCGATCCACTCTGCGACCGTACGGGCGACTGCGGGCGCCGTGCTCATGATCCGCCTCCTCGTGTGCGCGGAAATGCTGGCAGCCGCGGCAAATCAGAAGCGTTCGCGCGGGAACGCCGCGGCCGCGAGCGCGGATTATCGATCCGCGCAGCGCGCAGTCGTCAAGCGTGGCACGAGCCGTTCGCTCGCCGGATTACTGCAGAGTGGACAGATACTCGATCAGGTCAGCGCGGTCGCGCGCATCGTCGACGCGGTATCCCATGCGCTGGCCGGGAATCACGGCTTCCGGATCGGCGAGCCAGCGGTCAAGCGTCGTCGCAGTCCAGATGATCGTCGACGCCCTGAGCGCGAGCGAGTAGTCGTACGTCGTCACTGCACCGGCACGTCGCCCAAGGACACCGGCGTGCCGGGGTCCGACGCGATCCGCGTCGACCGAGTGACATGCGCCGCAACGGGATTCGTAGAGTTCGCGTCCGCGCACGGAGTCGGCCGCGAACGCACGGGCAATGTCAGCAGCGAGGCCATCCCGATGATCGCAGCAATGTCGCAGCACGGCGGTCGCGCCCGGTGCGCCGCGGGGCTCGAAGCGCGGCGGCGAAGATCACGCGCCGAAGTACAGCGGGGCTGCGGGCAGCGCACGGCCAAGCGAACTCGACAGCACGGTCCAGTGCATCGTCTCGTCGGCGGCCAGGCGGCCGGCAATTTTTGCCAGCGCGGGATCGCGGAACGACGGAATGACACCGAGATATGCATTGGTCGCACCCAGCTCGAGCCGCGTGGCCAGCGCGAGCACGTCGGCCTGGTTCTTCAGCATGCCGGCGTTGAGCGCCTTCGCATAATCGTCGAGCGATTTCTCGGCGACCGGCGTGCCACCCATTTTCTGGATCGTCGCGGCGAGCGCATCGCGATGGCCCTTGTGGTGCGACTGGAAGAGCACGGCGGTTTCGAGTACCGGCTTCTGCAGCAGGCCGCTTTGCGCGCCAAGCTGATAGGCAGCGATCGCCTCGTACTCGAGGCCGAGCGCAACGTTCAGAATCGCGGTGTCCTTGGCGGGATCGCCCTCGGCGCGTGCGAGGCGCGGAGCGCCGGCGAGCACGCCGACGGCAGCGGCCGACAGCGTCAGCGACGTGGACTGCGAAAGGAACTGGCGGCGCGCCAGCGGCACTGAGGTCGTCATCTTTCTCTCCGTCGTGGGTGCAGCCACGAACGGCTGCTATCGTCGATACGGATCGACGGTCGTGACTTGGATGTCGACTTCAGCTGATGGCACCGACCAGGATCACCGGGCCGGTGGGGGCACCGGTGGGCGATCCTCCACGCGGCTCGACCGACACCGCAAGCTTGGCTCCCGCGCGCAGCCGCGCAGTGTTCGCCTCGGCAAGGGTCAGCCGTGCATCGAGGGCAGCCAGAACGCCGAGCGAAATCGGCGCGCCGCCTTCGGCAGGCAGCAGCCACAGTTCATAGCTCGACCCGCCGGGTGGCACGGACGGCCGGGCGGCGCGAAGAGCCAGGGTCTTTCGGTCCTGCGTGACGAGCGCAGTCACCGTCGTCGGCGCATCGGGGCCCGCGAGCTGCGCCAGCTCGGTCAACGTCTCGCCGGTCGGCCGCAGAACGACCAGCGCGACCGCGAGGGCCACCGCCGCGGTGGCCACAGCGGCCCACGCCGGCCAACCGAGTCGCGCGTGCCACGGACGTCGCAGGTTCAGTTCGCGTTGCAGGCGCTCCCAGCCGCCGGGGCGCGGTTCCACTGCGGAGGCTTCTCCGGGCAGCGGCGCATAGCGATTCGTCAGCAGCGCCAGCCGTTGCGCGACCAGCGGCTCATCGCGCATCGCGCGCTCGAAGCGTCTGCGTGCACGGCCGCGCAGCGTCCCCGATCAGGTACTCGCCGCACAGCGCGTCGAGGGCGCGGTGGCGCGACAGTTTCATCGCTGGCGCCTCCAGACACGACTCGACACAGCGCTTGAGGTTTTCCATGCCGCGCCGAACCCAGGTCTTCACGGTGCCGAGAGGCTTGCCGAGGTGCGCCGCAAGGTCCGCATGACTCAGGCCCTGGTCGTAAGCGAGTACCAGCGCTTGCCGCTCCGGAGCCGCCAATTCGCCCAGGCAGCGGCGCAGGAAAGCGCGCACGCGCCGGTCGTCGAGGCGCTCGTCCTCGCCGCCGCCGCTCCAGTCGTACAGCCGATCGAGCGCCCCTTCGGCGTCTGCATCCGGCGTCTCGTGATACGAGTCGACACGCGCCACGTCGTGGCTCTCCATGACATCGAGGGCGCGATGTCGAACGATGGCCGCCATCCAACCGACCGGAGCGCCTCCGACGGGATCGAAACTCCGCGCCGAATGCCAGATCCGCGTAAAGGCGTCGTGCAGAATTTCCTCGGCCAGTTCGCGTCGGCGCACGATCCGCAGCGCCACCCCGAGCAGCAGCGGTGCCGTCAGGCGATAGAGCCGCTCGAAAGCCACAGCACTTGCCCGCCCGCGGGTCGCGGACTGAAGCAGCAGGTGCCTGATTTCCGCTTCGTCCAGCATGCCTATCTAAGTTACGGCTGAGCCCGCGCTTCGGATGTACGGCCGCGGGAACCGATCGAAAGCGCCGGCCGCGGCAATGCAATACAGCAGGATAAACGCGCGCGCCCATTGGAGCGGCTTGAGTTAGGTTCTAGGCTTGCCGCAGCATCATGAAGACTCCCCGCGTCATTGCCCACCTCGACATGGACGCGTTCTATGCGTCGGTCGAACTGCTGCGCTACCCGGAGTTGCGCGGGCAGCCAGTGGTCATCGGCGGCGGCCGCGCGCACCAGCCGGTCTGGGAGTCCGACCCGGTGACCGGTGCACAGCATCGACGGTTCTCGACGCTGCGTGGCTATGCCGGCCGCGGGGTCGCCACGACGGCGACCTACGAAGCGCGTGCGCTCGGTGTCAATTCGGCGATGGGCATGATGAAGGCGGCTGCGCTCGCGCCCGACGCTGTGCTGCTGCCGGTCGACTTCGACGAGTACCGCAAGTATTCGCGGCTGTTCAAGGCCGCGGTGCGCGCACTGGCGCCGCAGATCGAGGATCGCGGCATCGACGAGATCTATCTCGATCTGACCGAACTGGTCGCGGCACGCCTGCCTGACGACGATGAGGCCGTCGACGCCGACGATGCCGAGCAGAACGTCTGGTGGTGCGCGCGCGAACTCGCCGGTGAACTGAAGCAGGCGGTACGCGCCGCGACCGGCCTCGGCTGCTCGATCGGTGTGGCCCCGAACAAGCTGATCGCCAAGATCGCGTCGGAGCTCGACAAGCCCGATGGCCTGACGGTCGTAACGCACAAGGAGGTCGCCACCCGACTGTGGCCCCTGTCGGTGCGGCGTCTGCACGGCGTCGGTCCGAAGTCGGCGGCGAAGCTGGCGCGGCTCGGTATCGCCACGATCGGCGAGCTGGCGCAGGCCGAACACCAGTGGCTGGCCCGGCACTTCGGTGCCAGTTATGCCGACTGGCTCGCGCGGGCGGCGCAAGGTCGCGACGATCGGCCGATCGTCACCGAGAGCGAGCCCAAGTCGATCAGCCGGGAAACGACCTTCGATCGCGACCTGCATGCGGTGCGCGATCGCTCGCAGCTGAGCCGCATCTTCACCGCGCTGTGCACCCAGCTCGCTGCCGACCTCGTGCGCAAGCGCTATGCCGGCCGCACGATCGGCATCAAGCTGCGTTTCGACGACTTCAGCACGGTGACTCGGGACCGGACGTTGCCGGCCGCGGTCAACGATGCGCAGGCGATTCGGCGGGCCGCCGGTGAATGCCTCAAGCGCGTCGACTTCACCCGCCGCATCCGTTTGCTGGGGGTGCGCGCCGGCGCGCTGGAGCCGCTCGCCCAAGCGCTGGATGATCAGTAGCCGCCCGTGGTGCGTGTCGCGTAGTACTCGTCCACGCGGAATACGAAATCGGAGCTTGCCAGCGGAATGTGGCAGCTGCGGCAGGCAGTCAGGCTGTCGGCCGTCTTCTTGCCGCTGGCGTCGTATGCGGCGTACACCCAGTCGCCGGTCTTCAGTTCCTTCGGAACGGTAGCGCCGTAACCGGCTCCCTTGGCCATCACGAAGACCCGCACGAGATTGCCTCTGATCAGCTTGCCGTCAGCGCCGGTTACAGGGTTGCCAGCGGCGTCGACCTGCGCGGCGAAGTTTTCCATGACGAGCACCGTGCCGTTCGCGAAGGATTGGCCCGCCTTGCTGCTAGCTCCTGTCGAGTTGATGTAGATGTCACGCACTTCCTTCGCATCGGGCCGCTGGACCGAGGTGAGGTACTTCGGCCAGGCCCGATAGTCGACCGGAAGAGCCGCCTCGCCATCATTGATGGGCTTGGTGTGACTAGCGCAGCCGAACAGCACAGCCGCGCCAAGCGAAGCAATCAGTGTGGCAGCAAGCAGCAATCGCATGGTCGGATCCCCTTGTCTTAGAGGCTCAGCCGAAGTCTGGCGGAGCCCGAGCCGCGGATACTGGTGCCGCGTTGCCCGTTCGGTCAATCGCGCGGAGTAGCTGCGACGCGAGATCGAGACTCTCGTCTAGTCCGGTAGCGGTGTGAGGCCATTGTCGCGGTCGCGGACGTGATAGGTTGACGATCTTCAGTAACCATCGCTCGCTACGCCATGACTTCCCAAGTTTCGCCCTGGATGTCGCCTGAGCTCGAGGTCTATCGCGACACATTGCGCCGTTTTGTCGAAACCGAGATCGTTCCGAACCAGGAACGCTTCGCGAAGCAACAGCATGTCGACCGTGCGCTGTGGACGAAGGCCGGCGAGCTCGGCGTGCTGTGCGCCGACATCCCCGAGGAATACGGCGGCGCCGGCGGCAATTTCGCGCACATGGCCGCGCTGTTCGACGAGCTCGCCGCTGCTGGAGACACCTCGTTCGGCGTGCACGTGCATATCATCGTCGCGCACTACCTGCTGAATCACGGCACCGAGGAGCAGAAGCGCCGCTTGCTGCCGCAGCTCGCGAGCGGCGCGATGATCGGTGCGATCGCGATGTCCGAGCCGGCGGCCGGCTCCGATCTGCAGGGCGTGCGCACGCGGGCGGAGCGTGACGGCGACGCGTACGTCATCAACGGCTCGAAGACCTTCATCTCCAACGGCTATCTCGCCGACCTGATCGTCGTCGTCGCGAAGACCGATGCCGGCGGCCGGCTCGCGCGGACTGTCGCTGATGCTGGTCGAGACACGCAACGTGCAGGGATTCCGCGTCGGCCGCATCCTCGAAAAGGTCGGCCAGAAGGGCCAGGACACCTGCGAGCTTTTCTTCGACAACGTGCGCGTGCCCGCCGAGGCGATGCTCGGCGGGGTCGAGGGCAAGGGCTTCGCGCAGCTGATGTCGGAGCTGCCGTACGAGCGCACGCTGGTCGGTATCGGCGCGGTGGCTGCGATCGAGCGCGCGCTGCGGCTGACCGTTGAGTATGCGCGCGAGCGCAGCGCCTTCGGCCAGAAGCTGATCGAGATGCAGAACACGCGCTTCAAGCTGGCCGAGATCAAGACATTGGCCGTTGTCGCACGCACCTTCATCGACCGCTGCATCGAGCAGGTCATCGACGGGACGCTGGATACCGCCACCGCGTCGATGGCCAAGTGGTACCTGACCGATCTGCAGTGCAAGGTCGTCGACGAGTGCGTGCAGATCTTCGGAGGCTACGGCTATATGCTCGAATACCCGATCGCGCGCATGTACGTTGATGCGCGGGTGCAGCCGATCTACGGCGGCACCAACGAGATCATGAAAGAGATCATCGCGCGCTCGCTGTAAGGAGAAATCATGGCCGTCAAGACCATCGTCGCGGGCGTCGGCATGATCCCGTTCCGCAAGCCGGGCGACCACCCGCCGTACTTCGAGATGGGCGCCGAAGCGGCGCGGCTCGCGCTGGCCGACGCGGGCATCGGCTACGCCGATGTGCAGCAGGCGTATGTCGGCTATGTCTATGGCGATTCGACCAGTGGGCAGCGCGCACTGTACGAGGTCGGGTTGACCGGTATCCCGATCGTCAACGTCAACAACAACTGCTCGACCGGCTCCACTGCGCTGTGGCTGGCGCGGCAGGCGATCGAGTCCGGCGCTGACTGCGTGCTGGCGCTCGGCTTCGAGCAGATGAAGCCAGGCGCGCTGGGCGCTGTCTTCACCGACCGGCCGACACCGTTCGACCGCTTCGAAGATGTCACGAGCGAGCTCGTCGGCGAGCCGCAGATCCCGCTCGCGCTGCGCTATTTCGGCGGTGCCGGGCGCGAGCACATGCAGCGCTACGGCACGCCGCTCGAAACCTTCGCGCAGATCCGGGCCAAGGCGAGCCGTCATGCGGAGAACAATCCGCTCGCGCTGTTCCGCAAGGTCGTGACGGCCGAACAGGTCCTCGCCGACGTTCAGGTCTGGCCCGGCGTGATGACGCGACTGATGGCCTGCCCGCCGACCTGCGGAGCTGCCGCGGCAGTTCTGGTCTCCGAGGACTATGCCCGCCGCCGTGGCCTGGATTCGAAGGTCCGGATCCTCGCGCAGGCGATGACGACGGATTCGGCGAGCACCTTCGGCCGGTCGATGATCAGCCTGGTCGGCGCCGACATGGCCAAGGCTGCCGCCGATGCGGTCTACGAACAGGCCGGCATCGGACCCGCCGACATCGATGTCTGCGAGTTGCACGACTGCTTCGCGCACAACGAACTGATCAGCTACGAGGCCCTCGGTTTCTGCGCGCCGGGCGAAGCGGCTCGATTCGTCGCCGATGGAGACAACACCTACGGTGGCTCGGTCGTGACCAATCCTTCGGGCGGCCTGCTGTCCAAAGGGCACCCTCTCGGCGCGACCGGGCTGGCGCAGTGCTTCGAACTGACACAGCAGTTGCGCGGTCGGGCCGAGGCCCGCCAGGTTGACGGCGCGCGGCTCGGGCTGCAGCACAACCTCGGACTCGGCGGCGCCTGCGTCGTCACCCTCTACGGCCGCGCCTGAGCCCCGACATCTGCCGGGCCCGATCAGCGCGGCGGAAACAGCCGCTCGCCGTTGCCGTGCGCGATGCGATCGGCAATCCCGCGCGGCAGCTGGCTAAGCCAGGCGCGGTAGCCTTCTATCAGCTCGCCATAGATCGCCCAGCGCTGCGGAATCCACGTGTCCGAGCCGATGACGAAGCGGTCCGGAAATGCCTCGAACAGCCCGCGCCATTCCGGTGTGATCTTTCCGTCCGCATCGACGATGCCGGCGCGGTAGGAGAGTTCGCAGACGAGTTGCGGGTGTGCACGCAGATAGGCGGCGACCTTCTGCGGCGGGGTCGAGAAGCCGGTGTGGGCCCAGATGATCTTCGCGTTCGGATCATGGCGGTACAGGATTTCGAGCGCCGCATCGTCGACGTGCGCGTGCAGCCAGAGTGCATGCCGGCGCGCGAATTCCACCGTGCGCCGGACGACGTCGCTCGCGGCCGCCTCGCCGCTCAGGTGGAACTCGCCAATGCCGACGTAATAGCCGCGTCGATACTCCTGCTCGAGCAGTTCCAGTACGGTCGGGTCGCTGAACCAGCGCTGCACATCGTCGCGCACGCGGTACGGCCGCAGGAATGGCACGACCCGAACGCTCCGCGTACTGCCGGCCTCCTTCACAAGCGCGTGCGTCCCATCGTTCGGGCGACTCGTCGCGAGGATCGTCGCGACGCCGTTGGCGCGCATCAGCGCCAGCGCTTCGTCAACCGGAAGACGAAAACCGCTTTCCCAGTTCAAATGCAGATGCGCGTCGAACAGGCGGCCGTCATAACGAGCGACGCTCTGGGCGCCGGCGGCCATCGACAACAGGCCGAGCACCGCGTAGGCGAGGAAGCGAATTCGGCGCATCGGACGTTCGAATGAGGGCGCTCATCGTGCCATGGCACGGTTACATCCGGAGCGCCACGCCGCGGTTCATTCGGCTCGAGCCAAGCGTTATCGGGGAATGGCCGCGTGTAAGCGCTTCCCAATCAAACCGAATCGGATCCGACCTAGCTCCTTGGGTCAGTCATTCGGTGTACCGCATTCTTGGTATTAATGACTCGTTTCGCCAGATCCGGGCGTTCGAATTACCCTACAGGCAACGCCCCTTTAAGGGCGGGTCGGCACGCTCGCGCCGGCGGAGGTTCACAAGAATGAAACGAGCAGCGGAGACGGCCGCGCACCGGTTGACCGGCGCGGTGCAGGGAGGCGGTGTCGGAGTGCGTGAGGGCGCGGTATGGCCCTGTGCGCGATCGCCGATACCGGACGCGGCATGACCAATTGGCATCCGCGCGAAATTGCGATCTCCGCCGGCATGGCCGCCCTCGGTGCGATGTGGATCTCGTCGGCATGGTCCGCCGGCGACTGGGCTCCGGCCCACGACGTCGCGCTGAAACTGGCGTTCGCCTTTACCTGCTTCTCGGTCGTCGCGAACCCCTTCGTGCTGTTCGAGCGTCGTTCGTTCGCGCGGCTGTTTTCCGGCTATGAGCCGCGTTCGGTCGCGTTCGGATTTCTCGCAGCGATCGGCATCTTCTGCGCCCTCGCCGCGCTGCTGCTCTGGGTCGATCAAACCGCTGTTCAGCTGAGCCTGCCGGACGGGCGCGTGGCTCGCTAGGCTCGCCTCGCACGCTTCATGCCGCGGGCCGCGACCGCCGCTGCCGCGGTCAGAACGCCGAGCAGGACAAAAGCTTCGTGGAACGCCCGCAGCGAAGTCGGGCTGCCGGCGACTTCGAGTCGCCACGCGAGGAATACGCCAATCAGGCCCACGCCGGTGGCTCCGCCGAGCTGGCGCAGCAGGTTGATCATGCTGGTGCCCTGGGCCACGAGCGGCGCCTCGACGCCTTCCATCGCAGCGAGGTTCAGCGACGGCAGGATGCAGCCGAGGCCGATGCGCCCGACGCACCGCGAGCGCGGTGATCAGCATGAGCGCGGTGCCCCGGCCCACGATGAGCATCAGCACAAACGAGAGCGCGAGCAGAACCAGTCCAGAGAAGATGAAGGTGGCGCGCGACGAAGGCGTCGAGCTGCGGCCGACCAGCGGGATCGTGATCGCGAGCACGATGCCGGCAGGCAGCAGCACCGCGCCGGCCTGCGACGGCGGCAGCGACAATGCGATCTGCATGAACACCGGCAGCAGGTAGGTCGAGCCGAACAGCGCCGCGCCGTAGACGAACGCGACCAGCGCGCCGAGCGCGAAGCGGCGGTGACGGAAGAGGTCGAGCCGCATCAGCGGATGCGGCGTGCGCCGCTGGTGCCGGACGAAGGCCGCGAGCGTGCCGGCGCTGCAGCCGAGCAGTGCGAGCCCCGCTCCGGCGGAACCGCCATGCAGCAGCGCCAGCCCGTTCAGCCCCAGCAGGATCGTGATCGTCACCAGCACCAGGCCGATCAGGTCCAGTCGCACCCCGGTGGCATTCACCTCGGCGCCGCCCGGTGCGCTGTGCGGGAGCAGCTTCCACGCCAGCGGCAGCGCGAGCAGGCAGAACGGCGAGGCGACGAAGAAGATCGAGCGCCACCCGAACCACTCGACCAGCACGCCGCCGATGCTCGGCCCGAGCGCTGGCGCAAGCACGACGCCGAAGCCGAAGAGTCCCATCGCGCGGCCCTGCTCCTCCGGCTTGAAGCCGCGCAGGACGATGATCGCGGGGATCGGCTGCAGCACACCGGCGGCGAGCCCTTCGGTGACGCGCATCGCCAGCACCAGCTCATACGAATTCGAGAGGCCGCCGGCGATGCTGCCGGCGAGCAGCAGCCAGCACCGCGCCCACATAAGTCCGGCGGTAGCCGTGCCGTTCGAGCAGCCACGGCGTCAGCGGCATCGACGACCGTCATCGCCGCCATGAACCCCGCCGCCAGCCACTGCGCCCGCTCCTGCCCGAGCGTGAAGTGCTGGCTCATGTCCGGCACCGCGACGTTGACGATCGTCGAGGCCATGATCGACGCGATCGTGCCGAGCATGACCGTGCCGAGCGACAGCCAGCGGTAGCGCGGGCCGTAGCGGGCGCGCAGCGCGGCGAGTGACGAGGGCGGGGAAATCATGAGCGGCGGACGCGCGTGAAGCGCGCCGCCATCATGCAACGGACGTACCGCGGCAGGCGAAGCCGCGTCCCGCAGTGATTCAGGACCTCACGGCTTGGCGATCAGCGTGCTGTCGGGCACCTTGGTCCAGCTCTTGTCCGGGTTGAACACGTTCATCGCGCGGGCCGCGGCATCGGTGCCGGGGCCGAGGTCCTTCTGGTAGACATCGCCGTCGTGATTGACGATGAAGGTCATCACACCGGTGTCGTTGTACTTCGCCGGCCAGGCGACCGCGGCAAAGCCCTGCGTCATGTGGCCCTTGACGACATAGTCGCGGGCACCGCCGCGAGCGGCCGGACCCTGCGCCTTCAGGATGCGGAAGCGATAGCCGTGGTAGACGCCATCCTTCGTGTCGTTGCCGTACAGCGGACCGAGCGGACTGGCAGGATCGTTCGGCCAGTACAGTCCGTCGCGCTTGCCCGGCGTGCTGGCAAAACGCTGTGCGTACTCGAGCACGCCGTCGCTGTTGCGGTCGACCGTCGCGTAGTCCTTTTGCGCATCGTAGTAGGCGAGCAGTGCCTGCATCGCTGCAAGTTCGTTGCGCCCGATGCGCCGAATGCGCATTTCCTCGGCTCCGGCCCTGACGTCGAAGTGCCAACCGGCACCCGATTTCACGATCGGGATAGGCAGGGTCCAGTCGTCAGGCCCGACGGCCAGGGCTGCAAGGTCCGGCGAACCGGTCAGGATCTTGCGGCCCTTGGACGAGGCGTAGAGGAACGCGGTCCGGGTTGCGTCGTCGACGCGTTCCGGGATGAAGCGCCGGAAGTCCGCGCCGAGCAGTTCCTTGAGCGCGTCATCGTCGTTGGTCGCAACCGCATCAATGAACGCGGTGCCGGCGGCCTCGGGCGTCGCGAAGGCTTTCTGCGCGCAGGCCATCGAGGGCAGTAGCAGCGAGGTCGCGAGCGCTGCAACGGCAACGGCGGATCTCAGTGTCATCGGCAGTCCCGTGTGGTTCGTGGTTGGACTCGGGAAGGAAAAGCGGATCGATTTCATCGTCATCGCTCCTAGCGCCGCCCACCACCGCGTCCACCGCCACCGCCACCACCGCGTCCGCCGCCACCGCCACCACCGCGGGACGCTCCGCCGCCGGACGGACGGCTGGATGCAGACGAGCGCGATGCCGCGCTGTGACCGGTGCTTGCCTGTCCGCGATCGAATGACTGGCGCGTCTGGGCCGAGTTACCGGCACCCGAAAAGGCGCTGTCACGATTGCCAGCCGAAGGCGAGGACCGGTCGAAACCGCCGCCGCCGCGATCCATATCTCGCGTCGACGCGCTCGGGCCTCCACCACCGAAGCCGCCCCGATCACCTCCACCGGCGCCGCCGCCGCGGTCCACGTCTCGCGTGCTCGCGCTGGGGCCGCCGCGATCACCCGCTCGGTCACCGGCACGGTCGCCGGCGCGATCACCGGTTCGATCGCCCGCCCGATCACCGGTGCGGTCGCCGGCGCGATCACCGGCCCGGTCACGTGAAGCAGCGCCGGTGTCAACGCCGCGGTCGCGCAGCGCCTGATCGGCGCGCGCCCGGTCGGAGTCACGTCCATCGTCTTTCCGCGGAAGTCCTGGCGGCCATCTGCACCGGCCTTGCGGTTGTCGAACTTGTCGCGGCTCGCCTGGTCGCGGTACGGCGCGCCCCCCCGGTTGTTGGCGTTGTGCTGCCAGTTGGAGTTGCTGATCTGGTTGTTCCGATTGATGTTGTTGTACTTGTTCACGTTGACGTTGACGTCGCCGCCGCCCCAGTTGCAGCCGCCCCAAAGGGCGCTGCCGACGCCGATCGCCACACCCCACGCAATGCCAGTCGCGAGTACCGCGCCGCCGTAGTACCCGTATGGGGGCGGCCAGTAGTATGGCGGGTAGCTCGGGTACATCCATGGGCCATAGACGACGGCCGGGTTGTAGGTCGGCACGTAGACGGCCTGCGGCTGCGCCGGCTCGATGATGATCTTCTGCTGCTCGACCGACACCTTCTGCTGCTCGTTGGTCTTGAGGTTGCCGGCCTTCTGCGCCGCGGCGCGCAGCCGCTGCACCGAATCCATCACATCGCTCGGCTGCGCGAGGAACGCATCGCCGATCTTTTGCACCTCATCCGGGTGCTCGGCCATCTGCTGTATCAGCGACGGGAACGCCACCAGCGACGTGACGGCGGGGTCCCAGCCCTCTTTTTCGGCCGCCGTGACCGCAGCGTCACCCTGCTGCTTTGGATTGGCCTTCGACCATGCCGCGGCAGACTTCACCTGCGTCGGATAGGTCGATGCCATCAGCACCTGCGCCAGCAGCGAATCCGGATACAGCGCGATCGGCGCCAGCATCTGGTCGAGCTGCTCGTTGCTGAACACCTTGGTCGGACTTTGCTGCGCGAAACTGGCGCCTGCGACCATCAGTGCCAGGACCCAGACCGCAATCCGCTGTATTGACTGCTTCATCCGTCCCCCTTGTGACCCGCGGTCGCCGACCGCAGTGCCGACGTTACATGATTCGGCCCAGCGCTTGCGCCGGGCAGTGATGCCCTAGCCGCACTGCTTAACGCAGCTGCTGCACCAGTGCGTTGACTTCAGGTTCGTTCGGAAATTCGGCCGCAAGGCGTCCGGCCGTGCGCCGGGCCGCGTCCTGCTGGCCGGCGTCGCGCTGCATGGTGGCCAGTGCCATCAGTACATCCCGGTTGGCCGGCCACCGCTGCGCCGCGCGTTCGAGCACCGCGATAGCCTCGCGCGCACGGCCGGTCGAGTTCAGGGCCACTGCATACACGTACGTGTAGCGCGGCTCGCCTGGTGCGAGCTGCACTGCGCGCTCCAGCGCCGATACCGCGGCCGGACCGATCGCCGAGGCGGACCAGCGTCAGCCCGAAGGCGTAATGCAGCGCCGCGTCCTTCGGCGCGTGAGCGAGACCCTGCTGCAGCAGCTGGCGCGCCTCGGCGTCGCGCTTCTGGGCGCGCAGGTCATCGGCGGCGTTCAGATACGCCGGCACGAACGCTGGATCGAGCGCGATCGCCTGCGCGAATGCGCGCCTGGGCCGCGTCGTGCCGCCGCAGCCGCGACTGGAAGGTGCCGAGCGCGACCCGCGCTTCGGGCCGATCGGCGGTGTAGCCAAGCGTCGCCAGGTACTCGTCCGCAGCGCGCTGCCAGGCGGCGCGCTGCTCGGCGGTGAGCGAGTCCTCGAAGCCGGCCGCTGCGCGAGCGGCTTCGATGCGCACCGCGAGTAGCGGATCCGAAAGCAGCGGCCCCAGCACGCGCGCCTGCTCGGGCGGCGGCAGCGACTCGGCCAGACGCACTGCCGCCAGCCGCAACAACGGCTGGGCATCGCGTGCTGCCCGCTGGGCGATGCCGGCATCCGATGTTCCAGCGGCTGCGAGACGCTCGAGCGCCGAGGCGCGCACGATCGGTGGCTGGCCGACGTCGTCCGCCAGCGCGGCCAGCGAAGCGGGGGCACCGGCCTGCCCGGCCTCGGCCGCGTGGAACGCCGAGGCGAAGCGTTGGAACCCTTGCGCGTCGCGGCCGAGCCAGCCGCGCACCGCGGCCGCAGCCCACTCCGCTGGGCGGTCGCGATGACAGGAATTGCAGGCGTTCGGCACGCCGAGCGCGGCCGACTGGTCCGGCCGCGGCACGCGCATGCTGTGATCGCGCCGAGCGTCGACGACCATGTAGTTCGTCTGGGGCATGTGGCAGCCGACGCACTGCGCGCCCGCGGAGCCCGCCGCGATGATGGTGGTGCGCCGGCGTGTCGAATTTCCCCGGTGCGTGGCACTGGCCGCACACTGCATTGCCTTCGACCCGCAGCTTCTGCGAGTGCGGCTCGTGGCAGTCGCTGCAGGTCACGCCCCTGCGATGCATCCGGCTCTGCAGCCACGAGCCCCAGATGAATACTTCGTCGCGCTGCTGGCCGTCGACGTGATACAGCCCCGGCATCAGCAACGCCGGCAGGTAGTGGTCCATGAAGGGCTGCACCGGCGCGATAGCCCTCGGCGATCTGCGCGCGCCGCGCATGGCACTGCGCGCAGACCTCGATCTCGCGCTCGCTCGTGCGCTCGCGGCTGCGCGTCGCGTTGCCGGTCGCCGGGTCGATGCTCCAGCTGACGCCGCGCCGCTCGTCGAGCTGCACCGTCAGCCCCTTGCCCGGATCGGCGGACTTGCTGTCGGCCCACGCGACGTGCGCCGAGCCGGGGCCGTGACACGACTCGCAGCCGACCGAGATCTCGTTCCAGTGCGTCGCGAAGGCGTCCTTGGTCGCGTCGTAGCCCTTGGCGACCTGGCTCGAGTGACAGTCCGCGCACATGAAGTTCCAGTTCTGCGCACGCCGTGTCCAGTGCAGTTCGTCGCGGAAGTCGATCTTCTCGTCCGGGTACTGCCTGAACCAGCGCTGGCCGCCGGCATCCTTGGGCCGCGTATCCCAGGACACCGCGAGCGCCTGCAGGCGTCCGCCCGGCAGCTCGACCAGGTACTGCTGCAGCGGCTCGACGCCGAAGGTGTACTTGACTTCGAAGTCGGCGAGCTTGCCGTCGGGGCCGTCGGTGCGGACGAAGAACTTGCCGTCGCGCTTGAAGAAGTTCGATGTGACGCCTTGGTAGGTGAACTTCGCGTCGCTGAAGTCGCCGCGCACGGTCTCCGCGGTCGCGTGCTGCATTGCGCGCGCGTGCTGCGACGAGGTCCATGCGGCGTACTGCTGCGCGTGACAGGACTTGCAGGCCGGACTGCCGGCGAAGCTCGCGACGACCGGCGTTGCGACGGAGGGAGCTTGGCGCTGGAGGGGTCGGTGCGCGCGTCAGCTGCCACGCGACCGCGGCGAGCAACACCCCGGCCGCGAATGCGGCGAGCACCCAGGCCCAGCGCGGCGACGTGCGCGCCTCGCTGCGCTCGACAGCAGGAGGCGGCGCGGGGACCGAAGCGGTCGTCGGGCGGTTGGGCTTGCGCTTCTTGCTCACCGGAGAAACGACAGATTGCGGATGCGCGGAATCCTTCCGCGCATGTTACGGCCCACTGGCTGTGGACCCAGGCTTCAGCGAATGCGACCTTCGAGCAGCCGAACCGCGCGCCCGTAGCGCGGGCGAGCAGCAGCCTGACGGCGATCTCGTTCGCCGTCGGCCTGAATGCACCGAAGGCCGACCTTGCGGTCGGCTCTGCCGCCTTACTTCGGATTGATCTTCGTGATCTTGTTGCCCTGCAGACCCAGGCCGGCCATCAGGCCCTGCTGGCTGAAGATGAAGGCGTAGATGTCGTCCTTCATCGTCGTCGTCGTCGTCGACTTCGCCTTGCCCTCGTCCATCACGACTACGGTCGGGCCGACGCCGACTTCGAAACCCGCTGCGGTGTCGAGCGACTTCAGCGCGGCGTCGTTCATGAAGAACATCGCGTAGCCGAATTGCTGCGCCCCGGCCTGCAGGCCGCTCGAAACGCCGGTCGTGTTGTAGTAGCCCACGGCCTTGCCGCCCTTGAGCAGAGCACCGTCGCCGTATTGGCCGCCGACGCCCAAGCCGGCTTTCGTGACCTTCGGGAATACGAGAATCGCTTTCGCCTTCTCGCCGAGCGCCTTGGCGGCCGGAACCTTGGCGTAGAGGTTCTTCAGCGCCTGGTTGGCATCGCGGCTGAGTTCGGCCGCCGACGCCGCCATGGCCGGCGCGGCCGGTGCGAGCACCAGGACGGTGGTCGAAGCAGCTGTGGCGATCCCCCGCATCAGCCATTGAGCATATGTCCGAGCATTCATTGCGCTTCCCTCGCTGTTGTTGGTTGTTGACGAGCCTCTCCCAGCCGGCAAGTCCCCTTCATTTTGCCGCCGAAACCCATTCGTGCGTTCGCCTGGCCCTTACTTCCCGATTACCGGCGGTTCTGCGGCCGAATCGAAGATCGCGCGCGAGAACCAGCCCGCGAGCACGGCGCCGACGATCGGTGCGACCCAGAAGAGCCACAGTTGCTCCAGCGCCCAACCGCCGACGAAAAGCGCCGGCCCGGTGCTGCGCGCCGGGTTCACCGACGTGTTGGTCACCGGGATGCTGATCAGGTGGATCAGCGTCAGCGCGAGGCCGATCGCAAGTCCCGCGAAGCCGACCGGCGCGCGCTTGTGCGTCGCGCCGAGGATGACGATCAGGAACATGAAGGTCATCACGATCTCGCAGACCGCCGCCGCACCGAAGCTGTACGCCCCGGGCGAATGCTCGCCATAGCCGTTGGATGCAAATCCCGCCTTCAGATCGAAGCCGGCCTTGCCGCTGGCGATCAGATACAGCACGCCGGCGGCGACGATCGCGCCGACAACCTGCGCGACGATGTAGGCCGGTAGGTCCGACGCCGGAAAGCGGCCGCCTGCCCACAGACCGATCGACACGGCCGGATTGAAATGCCCGCCCGAGATCGGGCCGAGGGCGTAAGCGCCGGTGACGACGGTCAGACCGAACGCGAGTGAGACGCCGGTGAATCCGATGCCGAGCTGCGGGAACGCCGCCGCCAGCACGGCGCTGCCGCATCCGCCGAGAACGAGCCAGAAGGTACCGAGGAACTCCGCCGCAAGTTTCGATCTCATCGCGCTCCTCCTTTCGTCGAAGAAGGCGAGAGTACAACGCCGAAGCGGGCCTCGATGGGCTCGACTCCGCGCGCCGCGCGTCGACTGCGCGCGGGCGAGGCCGTGGCGGCCGGCAGGATGCTTGCCCTTCTGCGGCATGGAACAAGGCCGGGTTCGCATCGGAGTTTCGGGCTGGCGCTACGCCCCGTGGCGCGGTGAGTTCTATCCGAAATCGTTGCGGCAGGCCGATGAACTCTCGTACCTGGCGAGCCAGCTGCCGACTGTCGAGATCAACGGCACGTTCTATTCGCTGCAGTCGCCGGCCAGCTTTGCGGCGTGGCGTGCGGCGACGCCCGACGGCTTCGTGTTCGCGGTCAAGGGCTCGCGCTATCTGACGCACATCCTGCGCCTGAAGGAGTTCGAACGACCGCTCGCCAACTTCCTCGCTTCGGGTCTGTTCAACCTCGGCGAGAAGCTTGGTCCGCTGCTCTGGCAGTTTCCGCCGAACCTGCGCTTCGAGCCCGATCGCTTCGAGACCTTCATGGCCGCGCTGCCCCACGACACGACTGCCGCGCTGGCGCTCGCACGGCGGCGCGACGCGCGCATGACCGGCCGTGCACGGCTGGCGATCGATGCGCCGCGGCGGCTGCGCCATGCGTTCGAGATCCGCCACGAGAGCTTCCTCGATGCGCACTTCATCGCGCTGCTGCGGCGCTACGGCATCGCGCTCGTCGTCGCGGACACCGGCGGCAAGTGGCCATCGCCGACCGACGTGACGGCGGACTTTCTGTATCTGCGGCTGCACGGAGCGACCGAGCTGTACCGGAGCCGTTACAGCGAGGCCAGCCTGCGCAAGTGGGCGCGTCGGATCCAGGCGTGGCGGTCAGGGACACGTCCGGACGACGACACCTCGGTCGTCGATGCCGAACCGCCGCGCCGTCCGCGCGATGTCTACTGTTACTTTGACAACACCGACAAGCTGCATGCGCCAGCCAACGCGCGGCGCCTGCAGCAACTGGTCGATGAGCTCGGCGGCGAGCGGGTGACAACCGGCTCCCGCCGCACTCCGTCTCGCGCTTCCCGCCGCGCCGCCGTCACGTCGGCGTAGTCGCTGAGTTCAGTGTCGCCGCGCGCGCCGCGCAGAACCCGGTCGGGACCGGGTGGCGATCAATGCGAAGCAGTCTTCGGCGCGACGCCGGTCGGGTGATGAAACCACCAGACCGAGAGCAGCGCGGCCAGCAGCGCGAAAGCAGCCGCGACGCCGCCGAAGACCGCGCTGATTTCGGTCTGCTGGCGCTCCAGCGCGAGCTTCGCATTGAGGTTCTGGTAGACCGCGCGCAGGTCGGACGCGGTGCCGGCATGGAAATATTCGCCGCCGGTAATCTTTGCGATTCCCTTCAGCGTGTCTTCATCGAGACGGACGTAGATCTGATAGTCCTCGAACCCGATCGTCGTGCCCTGCAGCGTGCCGAAGCCGACGGTATAGACGCGCACGCCGCGGTCCGCGGCCAATTTCGCGATCTGGATCGGGTCGGGGCCGGTGGTGCGGCGCCCATCCGAGAGCAGGATGATGACCCCCGAGGTGTACGAGCCCGGCGCGACCGGCTCGCGCGGCGGCCGCTGCGGCTCCTGCTTGCGCGGGTGATCGAGCGAGACGCCCGATTGCCGCATCGACATCGCGACCGACTCGATGTCCAGGCCGTCCTCCGGAAACAGCATGCTGAGCGCGAGGATCAGCCCGCTGCCGGTCGCGGTCGCCCGCTGCAGCTGGAAGCGGTCGATCGCCTGGATCATGTCCTGCTTGTTCTCGGTCGGCGTCTGCACGACAGCGGCGGTGCCGGCGAACGAGACGATACCCAGCCGCACATTGTTCGGCAGCTCGTCGATGAACGCCTTGGCCGCATTCTGCGCGGCGATCAGGCGACTGGGCTCGACGTCGGTGGCGCGCATGCTGAGCGACACGTCCATCGCCATCGCGATCGTCATGTACTGCGAGGGCAGGACGACCGAGGCGGTCGGCCGGGCCAGTGCAAGGATTGCCGCAGTCAATGCCACCAGCAGCAGCGCCGGCGGGACATGGCGTCGCAGCCGCTGTGCCTTGCCGATCGAGTCGCGCACCAGCAGCAGGCTGGCGTAGCGCAGCGCGCCGCGCTTGCGCCGACGCAGCGCGAACACGTAGGCCGCCACCAGCGCGGGGATCAGCAGCAGCAGCCAGAGCGCTTCCGGCCAGAGAAATCGCATCAACGGTCCTCGTAGAACCTTTCGCCGCGACGCGGGACCAAGTCTTGAGGACCCGCGCGATGACTCTAGCACTGACCGCATGCGACTCCGAAAGTGCGGCGAGCCGATGAGCAGCAGCTACGACAAAGGGCATACCGCGTGCACGCGACAGGTGCGAAGTGTGCTTCAACGGCGAAGTCTGGTCGCCGCAAGGGACACTGCCGATCGACCGCTTATGAATGCACCGGGCGAGCGCCTGACGTGATACTTTTTTATCCCGACACTCGGGCGGCCCTCCGCTGATGAAGAAGCCCGTGCTCTATAGCAGCGCGCGTCGCCCGCGGCGCGTGCCGCCATCCGGCGATGCCACTGCGCCGATCGGCCCCGATGCAGCGGCACGCGCCGGCCGGAGCGCGCCCGCGCCCGCACCGCCGCCGCGCCCACCGCTGGCCGCGACGCCGCGCCACCGGGACGCCTGCGGCGCCTGCTGCGCCGCCACGACAAGGCGCTGATCTTCGCACTGGGGCTCGCGTGCGCGCTCGCACTTGTCATCGGTCGCGACGCGGCGCGGCCCCGCGCTGCGGCGCTGACGCAGGACGACATCGACAAGGCCGTGCTCCACACGCTCGAGACCAAGACGCTGCCGTCGCGCGCCGCCAAGGCCGCCGAGGTGGTGCTGCCCTCGGTGGTCCGCGTCGAGGGCTACAACGGCGAGGAAAACGACGAGCCGGGGTCCGGTATCCAGATGCAAGGGGTCGGCTCGGGCGTGGTGATCGTCGACAGCGGCATCATCCTGACCAATCTTCACGTCGTGTCAGGCGCCAGGCGCGTCACGGTGAAGTTCTTCGACGGCAGCGAGTCCGACGTGGATCTCGTGCGCGTCTATCCGGAGAACGATCTGGCGGTCATCAAGGCGCGCAAGGTGCCGGACGACCTCGAATCGGCGACGCTTGGATCGACCGGCAACCTCAGGCCCGGCGACGAGGTGGTCGCTGTCGGCTATCCGTTTGGCATTGGGCCGTCGGTCTCGGCCGGCGTGGTCTCAGGGCTCGACCGCAGTTTCCGCTCGCCCGAGGGCAAGCAGGTCATGACCGGGCTGATCCAGTTCGATGCGGCGGCCAACCCCGGAAATTCCGGCGGCCCGCTGATCACGATGGACGGTGAGGTGATCGGCATCGTGACTGCGATCCTGAACCCGACTCCGGCACGCACCTTCATCGGCATCGGTTTCGCGGCGACGATCGAGAGCGCGGGCGGCGCTGTGGGGATACCGCCGTTTTAGGCGCGCAAAAGTGCACCCCTACTTTTGCGCGATCGAGTTAGAAAAAATCGCTGGCGGAGCCAGACGATTTTTAATCACAACTGCAAAGGCGTGCGAGCGCGCGCTGATTGGAAGGCCAGCAATGACTGAAATGCTTAAGGCGAAGGAAACCGGCGAGCTGATGCAGCGGGTGCTGTATGAGGTGAAGCGCATCGTCGTCGGCCAGGACCACTTTCTCGAGCGCGTGCTGGTCGCGATCCTGTCGCAGGGCCATCTGCTGGTCGAGGGCGTGCCCGGACTGGCGAAGACGCTGACCGTCAACACGCTCGCGAAGACGATGCGCGGCAGTTTCAAGCGCATCCAGTTCACGCCGGACCTGCTGCCGGCCGACCTCGTCGGCACGCGGATGTACAACCAGAAGTCGGGCGAGTTCTCGACCGTGCTGGGCCCGGTGTTCGCGAACCTGCTGCTGGCCGACGAGATCAACCGCGCGCCGGCCAAGGTGCAGAGCGCGCTGCTCGAAGTGATGCAGGAGCGCCAGGTCACGATCGCCGGCCAGTCGCACAAGGTGCCCGAGCCCTTCCTCGTGATGGCCACGCAGAACCCGATCGAAACCGAGGGCACCTATCCGCTGCCCGAGGCCCAAGTCGACCGCTTCATGATGAAGGTGCTGGTCGGCTATCCGAACGAGGAGGAAGAGTTCGTCATCGTCGAGCGCGTCACCGGCCCGGCGACGACGGTATCGGCGGTGTGTTCGACCGAGCAGCTCATCGAACTGCAGCAACAGTGCCGCAAGATCTATGTCGATCCGAACCTGATCCAGTACGCAGTCAAGCTGGTCGCTGCGACGCGCCGGCCGGAGCAGTACGGACTCAAGGACATGGAGCGCTATCTGACCTTCGGCGCCAGTCCGCGCGCGACGATCAGCCTGATCGAAGGCGCTCGCGCGCTCGCGTTCCTGCGGGCGCGCGCCTACGCGCTGCCCGAGGACGTGATCGACCTCGTGCCCGACGTGCTGCGGCACCGGCTGGTGCTGAGCTACGAGGCGTTGTCCGATGGACAGTCCGCCGACGCGCTGATCATGCGTGTGCTGCAGGCGATCCAGGCGCCGGAAGCGCCGCTCGAGAGCCATGTTCGCGTGGCGGCGGGCGCCTAGGCAGGCGGTCGCCGGGGCCGTTGCCCCCGGCGCGCCGACGGCGGCCAACGAGTCGGCCGGCGACGGCGCGCGTCCCGGGCGCCGGATCGACCCGGAGCGCCTGCTGCGGCGGCTCGAATGGACCGTGCTGCGGCGGCTCGACGGCCTGCTGCAGGGCGATTACCGGACGCTGTTTCGCGGCTTCGGTCTGGATCTCGCGGACCTGCGCGAATACCAGTTGCACGACGACGTGCGCTACATCGACTGGAACGTGACGGCGCGGCTGGCGACGCCTCACGTGCGCGAGTTCCAGGAGGATCGCGAGGTGGCGGCCTGGTTCCTGGTCGATCTCTCGCGCTCGATCGACTTCGGCTCGAGTGGAGTGCGCAAGCGCGTGCTGACGGCCGAGCTCGTCGCGGTGCTGGCGCGGCTGTTCACGCGCTACGGCAACCGCGTCGGCGCCGTGCTGCATGCCGAGGGCATGCATGAGGTGATCCCGTCGCGCAATGGACGCCGTCATGTGCTGCATGTGCTCGACCGCATTGGTCGTCGTCGCCACCGAACATGGCGCGCTCGCAATCGGCGCGAGGGCAAGGTCACCGATCTCGCCGAGCTGCTCGCGTTCGCGCAGCCGGTGATCAAGCGGCGTTCGGTCGTGTTCGTCATCTCGGACTTCATCAGCACGCCCGGCTGGGGCCGTCGCCTCGCCCAGCTGGCACGGCGGCATGAGGTGATCGCCGTGCGCGTTTACGACCCGATGGAAGTCGAATTGCCGGATCTCGGACTCGTCGTGATGCAGGACGCCGAGACCGGCGAGCAGCTCACGGTCGACACGCACGACCGTGCGTTCCGGCAGCGTTTCGCCGCGGCGGCGGCACGGCGCGAAGCCGCGCTGCGCGATGCGCTGGCCGAGGCGAGAGTCGACTGCCTCGAACTCGCGACCGACGAGCCGCTCGACGCGGCGTTGCTGCGCTTCACGCAGTTGCGCAAGCGCCGCAGCCAGCTGGCCGCCGGCGGTGTTCCGGCGATCGTTGCCGGGCTGCACGTGAGCTGAGCATGGAATCGACCGCGCTCACGTTCCTCTGGCCGCGCCTGCTGTGGCTGCTGCTGATCCTGCCGCTGGCGCTGCTGTTCTACATGACGTTGACGCGCCGGCGTCGCCGCGCGGCCAGCCAGTACGCGAGTCTCGAGACCGTCGGCGCTCGAGGCCGGGGATCGCACGCGCCGCCGGCTGCCGCCGCTGCTGTGGCTGCTCGCATTGGCCGCGCTGCTGCTGGCGGTCGCACGCCCGCAGGCGACCCTGACGCTGCCGTCGCGCGTCGAGACGGTGATTCTCGCGCTCGACATGTCGGGCAGCATGAAGGCGACCGACCTCGCGCCGACGCGTATGGCAGCAGCGCGCGAGGCCGCCGCGGCCTTCGTCGGCGAGCAGCCCGATCAGGTGAAGATCGGCGTCGTCGGCATCGCGGCGGCCGCTGCGGTCGTGCAGTCGCCGACGACGAAGCGCGAGGACATCCTCGCGGCGCTCGAGCGACTCGAGCCGCAGCGCGGCACGGCGCTGGGCAGCGGCCTGGTGATTTCGCTCGACACGGCGCTGCCGACGGCGCAGATCGATGTCGACGGCTTCATCAATCCGCGCCGGGATCGGCCGACGGCGCTGAAGCCGCAGGAGCCCGAGGACGCGTCGCTGGCACCGGGCGAGAACACCGCGGTCGCGATCGTGCTGCTGTCGGATGGCCAGAGCAATGTCGGCCCTGATCCGCAGAAGGCGGCCGAGCTCGCGGCTAAGTACGGCGTGCGCGTCTACACGGTCGGCATGGGCACGACCGACGGCGTCATCGTCAAGGTCGACGGCTGGTCGATGCGCACGCGGCTCGACGAGGACGCGCTGCAGAAGATCGCGTCGACGACGCATGGCGAGTACTTTCGCGCCGCGAATGCCGGCGACCTGAAGAAGATCTACCGCACGCTGGGCTCGAAGCTCGCCTTCGAGAAGCAGCGGCCGACCGAGGTCACGGCGATTTTTGCCGGCGTCGGCGCGTTGCTTGCGACGGTCGCAGCGCTGCTGTCTTTGCTCTGGTTCAATCGCATCCTGTAGCGTGGTACGCCGGTCGCCGCGACGCCCGCTAGTGCGCCGGTCGTGATGTCCAGCACGCGGCCGACCACGCGCTGCACTAGACTGGCTCTCCGCTGCCATCTCGGCAGTTGATTCCCGGAGGCGAGCGATCCCATGGTGAAGTTCGGCATCGGACAGGCGATCACGCGGCGTGAGGACGATCGGCTGCTGACCGGCAAGGCTTGCTATGTCGATGACGTCCGCACGCCGGGTGCATTGCACGCGATGTTCGTGCGCTCGCCGCACGCGCACGCGCGTGTCGCCGCGATCGATGTCAGCGAGGCGCTGGCGATCGCAGGGGTCGTCGGCGGTGCTCACCGGTGCAGACCTGAAGGCCGACGGCGTCGGTGCGTTTCCGCCGAACCCGATGCTGAAGCCCGACGCGGAGAAGTCGGTGACACCGGTTTCGTTTCCTGCCCTCGCTATCGACGTCGTGCGTTTCGTCGGCCAGCCGGTCGCGGTGGTGCTCGCCGAATCGCGCGCAGCAGCCGAGCGCGCGGCGAACCTCGTGCAGGTCGACTACGACGCGCTTCGTGCCGTCGCAAGCCTCGATGCGGCGCTCGCGCCGTCGGCGCCATGCGTGTGGCCGGGCACCAGGAGCAACGTGGTCGGCAAGGCGTCCTATGGCGATCGCGCGGCCTGCGAAAAGGCATTCGCCGCAGCAGCGCATCGCGTTGCCATCACGATCGATAACCAGCGGCTCGCGCCGGTGACGCTCGAACCGCGCGGTTGCGTCGCGGAATTCGATGCGGCATCGGGGCGGCTGACGGTTCACGCGAGCTCGCAGAATCCTGCCGGATTCCAGGCCACGATCGCGCAGCTGCTCGCCCTTCCGCCCGAAAAGGTCCGCGTCGTCGTCGGCGACGTCGGCGGCGGCTTCGGCATGAAGGCGCTCGTGCATCCTGAAGACATCGTCTGCGCGCATGCCGCGCGCAAGCTGGCACGGCCGGTGCGCTGGCGCTCGACCCGCCTCGAGGAATTCCAGGCGTCGAGCCACGGCCGCGATCAGCGCGCCGAGGCCGAGCTCGCGCTCGATACCGACGGCCGCATCCTGGCGCTGCGCGTGCGCATCACGGGCTCGATCGGCGCCTACGGGCACGCGGCCGGGGTAGTCATCCATCTGGCGATCGGACCGATGGTCACCACCGGCGTCTATCACGTGCCGGTGCTCGACCTGCAGGCCAAGGCGGTGCTGACCAACACCAATGTCATCGGCGCGTATCGCGGCGCGGGCCGGCCCGAAGCGATCTACCTGATCGAGCGGCTGATGGATCGCGCAGCTGCGCAGCTCAAGATGGACCCGGCCGAGCTGCGCCGGCGCAACCTGGTGCGACCCGAGCAGATGCCCTATCGCAACGCGATGGGCGAAACGTACGACAGCGGCAACTTTCCAGAACCTGCTCGATCGCGCGCTCGCAGCCGCTGACTGGGCGGGCTTCGACGCGCGCAAGCGCGCGTCACAGGCGCGCGGCAGGCTGCGCGGTCGCGCGGTCTCGACCTTCCTCGAGTGGACTGGTGCTCGTTGCGCATGAGGAAACCGTGCGGCTGCATGTCGAGGGCGACGGCCGTGTGCGCGTGTTCACCGCGATGCAGGCGATGGGCCAGGGCATCGAGACCAGCTACCTGCAGATCCTCGCCGAGACGCTGCAGCTCGATCCCGACCGCATCGAGATCGTGCAGGGCGACAGCGACGTCGCGCAGGGCATCGGCAGCATGGGCAGCCGGTCGCTCTACATCGGCGGCTCGGCGATGCAGACCGCGTCACAGCAGGCGATCGATGAGGGGCGCGCGCTGGCGGCCAGGGCGCTCGAGGCGCCGGCCGCGGATCTTGTCTACACCGAAGGGCGCTACCAGGTCGTCGGCACCGACCTCGGCATCGATCTGGCTGCACTGGCGCAGCGGCAGCCCGAACGGCGCATCGCGGTCACGACGGTGCAGAAGGTCGGCGGACCGTCCTGGCCGAACGGCTGCCACGTCTGCGAGGTCGAGGTCGAACCCGAGACCGGGCAGGTCGAGATCGTGCGCTACACGACGTATGACGATGTCGGCCGCGTGATCAACCCGATGATCGTCGCCGGGCAGGTGCACGGCGGCATCGCGCAGGCCGTCGGCCAGGCGCTGATGGAGCGGGTGGTCTACGACGGCGATGGCCAGCTGCTGACCGGCTCGTTCATGGACTACGGCATGCCGCGCGCCGACGACCTGCCGCGCTTCGCGACCCACACCGACGAATCCCAGCCCTGCAAGATCAATCCGCTCGGCGCCAAGGGCGTCGGCGAACTCGGCACCGTCGGTGCGCACGCCGACGGTCATCAATGCGATCGTCGATGCGCTGCGGCCGCTCGGCGTGACCGACATCGCGATGCCGGCGACGCCGGAGCGCGTCTGGCGCGCGATTCGCGATGCGCGCAAGCAGCCTAGGGACTCGAGATGGCGTCTATGGACGCGTTACGCCGCTCTGTATAACGTCCCGGTAACGCACACGCCGAACGATTGCTCCGTCGATTTCGCCGACGGGGCCGAGCGTGCGCGATCTGGGGGTTCGCTCATCGACTGCAGCCTTCTTGCTGCAGAGCTGGCTGCATCCCGCGGAGCTGGCCGTGCACGACACCTCGGCATCGGCGGTGATCCACCTGCGCCTGCTGGCGGTGCCGGCACTGGTGCGGGACAACGGCGTGCCGATCGCGCTCGAACGCAAGGATGCCGCGCTGCTGGCCCTGCTGGCGGTCGACGGGCCCACGCCGCGCGCCCGCGCCGCCGCCATGCTGTGGCCCGATGCGGAGCCGCAGAAGGCTCGCAACAGCCTGCGCCAGCGACTGTTCCGCCTGCGGCGCAGCGCCGGGTGCGATGTCGTCGTCGAAGATTCGGCGCTCGCGCTGCGCCGAGGGCATCGATCACGACCTCGCTGCGCTGCCGGCGCGGCTGGCGAGTGATCCGTCGGCGGCCGCCGGCGAGTTGCTCGGCGCGTTCGGCTACGAGGACTGCGAGGAATTCGATGACTGGGTCCGCAGCGCGCGCGAGCGGGTCCGCGTCCTGCGCCGCGATGCGATCGCCGCCGCCGCTGGCGCAGGAGGAAGCGAGCGGACATGTCGCCCGGGCGCTGATCTTCGCCGAGCGGCTGGTCGCCGAAGATCCGCTGTCCGAGCAGGCGCACCGGCTGCTGATGCGGCTGCACTACCGGCGCGGCGATCGCGCCGCGGCGCTGGCCGCCTATGCGCGCTGCAAGCAGTTGCTCGGGCGCGAACTGGACGCGGAACCCAGCATCGAAACGCGCGAACTCGCGCAGCTGATCGAACGCTCGGGCGAGTTGCCGGGCGGCGTGTCGCGGCCCGTGCCGCCCGCGATTGCGCGCCCACCACAGCTGGTCGGGCGCGAACGCCAGTGGCGAGCGCTGGAAGACGCGTGGAAGCAGAGCTCGCCCGGTCATGCTGATCGGCGATGCGGGCATGGGCAAGACGCGGCTGCTCGGCGACTTTCGCGCAGTCGCACGGCGTCGCCTGCATCGGCGCGCGCCCCGGCGACGAGCGCGTGCCCTATGCGCTGCTCGCGCGCCTGCTGCGAGCGGTGCTGGGGCCGGGAGCCGACGCGCGCCAGCCCTGCCGCTCGATGGTCAGGTGCGATCGGAGCTGGCGCGCGTGCTGCCGGAACTCGGCGCCGCACCCGCCGGCACGATGAACGAGGCGCGCTTCCGCCAGGCGGTCGATGCAGGCACTGGGCGCGCGCCGTGCCGCCGGCCTCGCCGGGGTGGCCCTGGATGATCTGCACTTCGCCGATCCGGCCTCGCTCGAACTGCTGCCGCTGATCGGCAGCCGAGTTTCGTCTCGCTCTGGCGGTGCGCGGCGCCGAGACGCCGGTCGCGCTGGCCGCGTGGCAGGGTGTCGAAGGCGGATCGGCGCTGATCGAACTGACGTTGCCGCCGCTCAGCCGAAGCCGACGTGCGTCAGCTGCTGGATTCGCTGGCGCTCGAGGGAATCGATTCCGCGCGGCTCGCCGCGCCGCTCGCCCGGCACACGGGCGGCAATCCGTACTTCGTGCTCGAGACCCTCGGCGCGCTCGTCGGCGCAGCCCGGCAGCGCGGCGACCGTCTGCCGACCACGCCGACGGTCGGCGCGCTGATCGAACGTCGCCTGGCGCAGCTCAGTCCGGCCGCGCTGCGACTGGCGCGAGTCGCTGCGCTGGCAGGAGCCGATTTCTCGGCGGCTCTGGCGGCGCATGCACTGCAGTCTCATCCGTTGGACCTGACGGAGGCCTGGGTCGAACTCGAACGGGCTCACGTGCTGCGCGGCGACGGCTTCGTGCACGACCTGGTGCGCGACGTGGCGGCGCGCGCGGTCCCGGGCGCCATTGCCGAACTGCTTCATCGCGGGATCGCCGAATACCTCGAAGCGCAGTCGGTCGCGCCGGCGCGAATCGCGCAGCACTACGCCGAGGCCGGTGCGTGGCAGCAGGCGGCGAACTTTCACCTGCGCGCGGCGAGCGATGCGCGGCAGGCCTCGCGACGCGCCGAGGAAGTCGAGCACCGCGAATCCGCGGTGGCCTGCTTCGACCGCGCCGGCGATGCGGAGGCGGCGTTCGAGGCGCGCTGCGCCAGCGTCGAAAGCCTGATCCTGGTGCGCGGCGTCGAGCATGCGCAGCGGGTGATCGAGGGCATGCTCGGCGCGGCGCGCAACGATGCACAGCGGGCCGCCGCATTGACGGCGCGCGCGACGGCGGCGCTGATGGCGGGCGATCACGTCACCGGCGTGGCCAGCGCGCGCGAAGCGCTGGCGCTGGCCGATGCACTCGGATCGCGCTGGCAGCGCTTCGAAGCCGCGCGCCTGCTCGCGGTCGGGCTGTCGCAGCAGGGCAGGACCGACGAGGCGGAGGCCGTGCTGACGCCGTTCGAATCCGACGGTGATGGCCGAAGGCTCGGTCGAGCAGCGCGGCCACTACTGGTCCGACATGGCCTACGTGCTGAACTCGGCGCGCCGGCTGCGGCGCACCGCCGATGCGCTGGCGCGCGCGATCGAGTGCGCGCGCGAACAGGGCGATCTCGCCGAACTCGCGATGCTGACGACCAACCTCGCGACCGTTCACGGCAACCTCGGTCATATCGACCAGGCCTACGAGCATGCGCTGCGCGCGCGTGCACTGCAGGTCGATCTCGGTGCGACCGGAGGGCCGATCGGCGGCGTCATCGAGGCCCACGTGGGCCTTTACGGCGCGGCGCTCGGGCACTACGGCAGCGCGTTGCAGGCATTCGACGCGCGCTCGACTGCTTCCGGCGCGACGGGCAGACCCTGTGGGTGGCGGTCTGCAGCAACAACCTTGCGATGACGCTGATCGACCTGGGCCAGTTCGCCCGCGCGCGCAAGGCGCTCGACTACGAAACCCCCACGGTCGCACACGTCGTCGCGCGCGGCGCCTTGCTGGCGGCTCGCCTCGCGCGGCTGCTGGGATCATCGCCGGCGGCCGACCTTCAGCGTGCGATCGACGAACTGGCGCGCGGCGACGATTACTACGTCGGGGCGCTGCTCGCGCTCGAGCGCGCCGAAGTGGTCGACGCCGCCGAGGCGCTCGACCTGTGCGATGCCGTGCAGCGCGCCGCCGATGCGCGCGAGTACGGCGGCATCGCGATGAAGGCACGCCTGCTGGCAGCGCGCGCTGCCCTGCGCGCGGGCGACCCGGCGTCGGCTGTGGCGCGCTGGGATGAGCTCGAGCCGCTGCTCGTGACGCAGCAGGCGACCGACCTCTACCCGGCGACCGCCGCCGCGATCGGGCGCGACATCTTTCTCGCGCGCCGCGATCCGGATCGTGCGGCGGCCTGCCTGGCCCGAGGGGTCGAATGGATCCAAAAAACTGCCCTGCCGCAGGTCCCGGAGGCGTACCGTGACAGTTTTCTGAACCGCAATCCGGTCAACCGCGCCTTGCTGGCAGCCGCCAGCCGAGCGCGGTAACGGCCCGGTAACGCCTTCCTAGCTACGGTGCGTTCCAGGAAGACAGCACGGCAGCGAGGGGTGAGCGGTGCGTCACACGGAGATTCGAACAAAACTTCGCGTGACCGAGACGTGGGCTAGTTGACAACGATCTACCAGTGGGAGGGTTGACCATGCAGATGATCCGCGCGAACGCCAATCAGACTCAGAATCGCGCCCAAATTGCCCATACGCCAAGCTGCTGCTTCCGCTGCTGATCGGCGTCGGAGCTGCCGCCTACGGGCCGACGGGCATGGCCCAGCAACAGCCGCAGCCGGGCGGCGGACACGCAACACAGGCGCAGGGCGCAGCGGCCGGCGGAACGAGTACCGAGGCCAACAGCCAGCTCGAGAGCTGCTCGGAAACGCTCGGGACGATCAGCATCGACGAGCAGACCAACGCCGGCTGGTACAGCGCCTACCAGAGCCAGTACAAGATGGGTTCGACGGTGCCCGCGCTGCGCCTGATCATCCAGCAGTCCAACTGCTTCGTCATCGTCGACCGCGGGCGCGGCCTGGCGGCGCGTAATCGCGAGGCAGATCTGATCCGTGGCGAGGAGGGTCGTGCCGGCAGCAACATGGGCAAGGGACAGATCGCCGCCGCGGACTACACGATGATTCCAGAAGTCATGCTGTCGGACCGCGGCGGCACAGCGCGCCGGCGGTGGCCTCGGGTGGGCTGCTGGGCCGCACCGGAGCCGGGGCGGTCGTCGGCGCCATCGCAGGAGGGATGTCGACCAACGAGGCGGGCGCGATCCTGACGCTGATCGACAACCGCTCGACAGTTCAGCTCGCGGCCGCGGAGGGCTATTCGAAGAACGTCGACTTCGCCGGGATGGGCGCCATCTTCGGCGGCGCAGGGGGTGGCGGCGCGGGTGCCTACACCAGCACGCCGCAGGGCAAGGTCATCTTCGCGGCGTTCACCGACTCATATAACAAGATGGTGCGGGCGCTGCGCAACTACAAGGCGCAGACGGTCCGCGGCGGACTCGGGACCGGCGGCCGGCTCGGCGTGCAGGGCGGCAGCACCGACGCCTCGCGCGAAGTCGACTCCAAGCCGAGGCAGTAGCCGATGAGCACGCGCGGCTCAACATTCGGCGGCCTCGGCGTTTCTCGCGGTCGCCATCGTCGCTGCTGGGCGTGGCCACCGATGCGCGTCGGCGGAGTACTTCAGCCTGTACCTCAAGTGCGAAGGCGAAGTGACCTCGGGCGCCGGCAAAACCGGCGCCAACCTCGATCTGGCGCTGCGCGACAACAACCAGTCGGCGGTGATCCAGCGATCGAACATCCTGCCGGTCGGCGACAAGATGAAGTACGAGGTCTCGCCGGCGACGTACAGCATGATCTACCGATCGCCGCAGACTCGCACGCAGCTCTACTACGACTGGTACCGCGGCCAGTTGTTCGCCTGGGACCCGAGCCTCAAGCGCCTCGCATACATCCGGGTGTCGATCGATCGGCAGAACGGGAGGCTCGAAGGCGACATTCGCAACAGCGACGACCAGATACTGGCGCGCTTCGGCATGCTCTGCCAGAAGGTGGATCCCAGCGTTCTGCCTGCGCCGAAGTTCTGATCCGTCTGCCCGCGCCGCGCAGTACTACGCCGCGCCTGATGAGGGAGACAGTCCATGAAAGCAACACCGGCCCTGGACATAGCGGCGCCGCGGCGCGGCGCGCTGGCTCGCCGCGGTCGCCCTCGCCGCGCTCGGCGCCGCTCCGGGCTCGCAGTGACGCGACCGCTCAGACACTGACCCCGGCACAGCAGAAGAACATGGAGCAGGCCAAGGCGCGCGAAGCGCAGGCGAAGGCGCTGCTCGCCAAGTACACGGCGTCGCCTGGCCGTGACGACAGCGACGGCCTGCTGAAAGAGCCCGCGGTGAGCGCCGAACTGAAGCGGGTGGTCGGGAACCAGCTGCCGAAGCTGATGCAGAACACCAACGTGCGCGGCTCGATTGCCTACGACGGCGGCAGTCTCGTCGTCAGCGGCAACGCACCGCACAAGGGCGGCGAGGAGGAAGGCGTCATCTGCGTCAACCCGTACTCGCCGGGCCTGGTCGAAGCGGCGATCTTCTCGCGCGGCAAGATCACGGTCTTCGCCACCGCCGAGAAATACGAATACCTGAGCCTGTGCGTGAAAGACTGGATCACGCAGGTCAACTCGGGCCATCGCGACCGCACGACGCAGCCGAAGAACGTTTCGGTGGTGCGTGCCGGGTGAGCGGTCCGGTCGAAGCTTTGCAACACCTACGGGAATCCACCATGAACCTGCATCGATTCATAGGCGCCGCCTTGATCTTGCCGATCGGCGTCGCGTTGACGGCCGCGTCGCACGCGCAACAGAAGCAGAAGGAGGCGTGGGAGTACCTGAAGGAGCCCGCGTTCAAGTCGGCCTACATGAAGGCGCTCGGGCCGAAGGCCAACACGCCGTGGATCGCCAAGCGCGACGGTCCAGCGCCCGAGGACAAGTTCGTCACCGTCGCCGGCCAGCGCTACGTCAGGAACGCGTTCTGCAAGAACAACGACTGCAACAACAACAGCGCAGTGATTCTGTACTCGCCTGAGAAGAAAGTCGTCTACGGGACGATCTACGAGAAAGGCAAGACCATACTGATCGGCGATCCGTCGGAGGCAGTGGCCACCGAGCTCAGTGCGCTGTGGAAGAAGGAGTGGCGGCCGCAAGGGTAGCCGACGCTGGTTTGCATCAACTCGCGTCACAAGCAATCGGAGTCGACATGAAGAATCTCATCGCCGCAGTCGCCGGGCCGCCTGCAGGCCGACACCTCCTTGGGCGCCTCATCCTGCAAGACATGCCGGAGCGCAACCTATTGCTGGAGGCGTACGCGGCGAAGAAGTAGGTGGCGCGGACGTCACGGATAATCGGCGGATCCACGCCGGGAGTTCCGATGTCCGATATCGACGAACGCTTCGCGCGTTCGCTGCATCACGCCAGCAAGCAAGTCGCCTTCGGCGAAGCCTTCGTTCCGCCGATCGTCAACACGTCGGTGTATCGACTTGCTGCGGATCCGACAGGACCGTACCAGTACGCGCGCTGGGGCAATCCGACCTGGACCGCGCTCGAGGAAGCGCTTTCGATCCTCGAGGACGCCGAGACGATCACGTTCCCTTCTGGAATGGCCGCGATCGCCGCCGTGTTGTATTCGATCGTCAAGCCGGGTGATCGGATCCTGCTGCCGTCGGACGGCTACTACACGGTTCGCGTTTTCGCCGATACGTATCTGGTGCCGCTCGGCGTCACTGTCGATCGCGCACCGACCGGCACGGTTGAAACGGTGGCGCTCGATGGCTACCGGCTCGTGTGGATCGAAACCCCGTCGAATCCCGGGCTCGACATGGCTGACATTGCCGCCGTTGCTGCGCGCGCCAAGGCGGCCGGCGCGCTCGTGGTTGTCGACAACACCACGATGACACCACTCGGACAGCGTCCGCTCGAATTGGGCGCAGACATCGTCGTGGCGGCTGACACAAAGGCGCTCAACGGCCATTCCGACGTACTCTTTGGTCATGTCAGTTCGCGCGACGCCAAGCTGATCGGCGGAGTGCGCGATTGGCGCCGCGTCGCCGGCGCGATTCCCGGACCGTTCGAAGCATGGCTCGTGCATCGCGGACTCGAAACGCTCGAGGTTCGCTTCTCGAGGATGTGCACCAACGCACAGGTGATCGCCGAGCGGCTTGGCCAGCATCCCAAGGTCAAGGCGATCAACTATCCGGGACTGGCTTCGCATCCGCGCGCGTTGCTCGTGCGCTCGCAAATGCGAGCAGGAGGCAGCCTGATCGCACTGACGCTTGCCGACAAGGCGGCGGCCGAGCGGTTCATCGGCGCATGCCCATTCATGCGCGAAGCGACAAGCTTTGGCGGCGTGCACACCAGCGCGGAACGGCGTGCCCGCTGGGGCGACGCTGTCGCCGACGGTTTCATCCGCGTGTCGACCGGCTGCGAGCCGACTGAAGTGCTGTGGAGCGCGATTGACCGCGCGCTGGCGAGCGCCTGACCGCTACGCGAAGCGGATGGTCTCGGCAGCCACGTCGACGGGTTCGGCGGACGGTTCTTCGTCAAACGCGATATCGCCGCGCGCGCGGTACGCCGCTAAGTACCGCTCTCCATCGACGGTTCTGGCTCGCTTTGCAGCAGCATTCCAGAGGATCGAGCACTTCGGCACACGCGCATGCTCGTCCTGTCAGGAGGCCGTAAGGTAAACTGGCCGTTGCAGGAATTTTCGCTTGATGCAGGACATGCAAACACTCGAACTGCTGCGCGACTACCTACAGAAGAAGGCATCGATCGAGCCGGCGCGAGTGGTTCCGCAGACGCGGCTCGAGGACATCGGCGTCGACTCGCTGATCCTGATCGACATGATGTTCGAACTTGAAGAGTCGTTGAACGTGCGGGTGCCCGACGCGAGCACCCGCCCTGCCACGATATCTGAACTCATAGATCTGTTCGAAGCACTCTCGGCTCGGCAGGTAAGAACAGGTACATGACGCGGTCACGCGTCGCGGTCACCGGGCTCGGACTGGTTTCACCTTTCGGCTCGGATCCGGCGTTGGCCTTCGATCGGCTGATGGCCGGACGCTCGGTCATTCGACCGTTTACCCCGGAACCTTCATTGCTCAGCGCGCCTGTGCCGGCCGTGTATTGCGATGACTTCGATGCTGAAGCCGCACTCGGTCGAACCACCGCAAGCTTGACGGACCGGTACGCTCAACTCGGCATCGCCGCCGCGCTCGCTGCCTGGCGCGATGCCGGACTTCCATGCGAGACGCCCGCGCCGGAGCGGCCGCGCGGCGCCGTTTGCTGGGGCACCGGCCTGGGCGGCACCCGATCGATCGAACAGACCTACTTCGACATTCTGCAGCGAGGCCGCAGCCGCGCATCGCCGTTGCTCATCGTGCTCGGCATGCACAACGCCGCCGCAGCGCACATCGCGATGCGTTTCGGCCTCGCCGGCCCGGCGACCACAAGTTCGGTGGCCTGCGCCTCGTCGGCGATCGCGCTCGGTGAGGCGCTGCGACTGATCCGCTCCGGCGAGGCCGATGTCGTCGTCGCCGGCGGCTCCGAAGCGCCGCTGACGTCCGGCATGCTGCTCGCATGGGACGCGATGCGCGTCCTTGCGCATGCCGACCCAGCGTCGACGGCCGCGGCTTGCCGGCCGTTCGATCGTGATCGCGCCGGGCTGGTGCTCGGAGAAGGCGGTGCCGCGCTGGTGCTCGAGCCGTACGAGCGTGCGCAGCAGCGCGGCGCCAGAATCTATGCCGAGTTTGCCGGCTATGGCGCGAGCTGTGACCATCATCACCTGGCGCAGCCGCTCGCTGCCGGACAGGCGCAGGCACTGCGCCAGGCGTTGACGGATGGCGGGATCGCCGCGGACGAGCTCGACTACGTCAACGCGCACGGCACCGGGACGGTCGAAGGCGACCCGGTCGAGATCGATGCACTGCGCACCGTGTTCGGAACGCGCGCCGAGCGGCTCGCCGTGAGTTCGACGAAGTCGATGCACGGGCACATGCTGGGCGCCACAGGTGCGATCGAGGCGCTGATCACCGTCATGGCGATCGCGCGGCAACAGGTGCCGCCCACCGCACACCTCGAACACGTCGATCCTGCCTGCGCCGGCGTACGGCATGTCGCGGGTGCGGCGAGGAGTTGCCGGTGCGCGCGGCGCTGTCGAGTTCGTTTGCATTCGGCGGGTCCAACGCGGTGCTGGCATTCCGGCAGGCCGCGGCGGTCCATTGATGAGGACAACGATGTCAGGGCACGCCCAGCGGATCGAACCCTGCGTGCTGCCGCTCGAAGACGCGAGCCATCCGAGCGCAAGCGGCGAGTGGCTCGGCGGGACCGTCTACGGGCCGGCCACACAGACGAACGAACAGCTGACACGGCAGATCGGCGCACGCGCGGCGGCCGGCTGCGCGGTGGTCGACATGACACCGCTGAGCGCAGCGCACGGCTTTGCGGAGCTCTGGCGCGTCTGGGGCGATGGACCGGTCGTGCAGCACCGGCACGGCGACCTGACCTGGTCGGTCGACCGTTCGCTGCTGTTCGCGCACCTCACGCTCGATGAGCGCGCGTTCGGCGATGGCACGCGCTGCGCACTGGCGCCGGCCGCGCATGCCGCCTACCGCAGCCTGTTCGCACTGCTCGCGGACACCGGCTTTTCGCACCCGATCCGTTTCTGGAACTATCTGCCGCGCATCAATCTCGACGAGGACGGACTCGAGCGCTATCGCCACTTCAACATCGGCCGCCACGCCGCCTTCGTCGAGGCGCAGCGGCCAACGGACGCCGCGCCGCCTGCGGCCTGCGCGCTCGGCTGTCGCGGTACCGCGATAACCGTCATCGTGCTGGCCGGACGCACGCCCCCGATCGCGATCGAGAATCCGCGGCAGGTCAGCGCGTACCGGTACCCGTCGCAATATGGGCCGCAAGCGCCGACATTTTCGCGGGGCGCGCTGTACCGTCGAGGCACGCATGCGCTGCTGACGATCTCCGGGACCGCGAGCATCGTCGGACACGAGACTCTGCATGTCGGCGACGTTGTCGCGCAGGTGGATGAGTCGCTGCGCAACCTCGATGCCGTCGTCGATGCGGCCAATGCCGCGGCGGGGCAGCCGCTATTCAGCGTCGCCGGCCTGAAAATGAAGGGCTATGTGCGCGACCGCCGTCACGCCGACCTCGTCCGCCGCCAACTGCAGCTGCGTCTGCCGGAAACGCCGGTGCCGCTGGTGCAGGCCGAAATCTGCCGCGAGAACCTGCTGTTCGAAGTCGAAGCGGCCGGGGCAGCCGAAGGGGCGCCGGCCTGAGCGCGGCTTTTCCGATGTCGGATGATCGAAAGCGAAGACGCAGCCCGGCGTCTGGGAACGCGCCAGGGCGCGGCTTCTGCTGTGGTGGTGTCTCGCGCTGCTCGGCGCCGGGACGCTGTTGTGGACACCGGTTGCCGCGCTGCTGCGGGTGGTGCTGCCGGTGCGCACGGGCCATCGCGTCGGCCGTGCGGTTGCGCGCCGCTTCTTCGCGTTCTACCTCGCCAATTTGCGCGCGATCGGCGGGGCGCTGATCGAACTCGACGCGCTCGAGCCCCTGGCACGCGAGCGCGGCATCCTCATTGCGGCGAATCACCCTTGTCTGCTCGATGCGCTGATGCTGCTCTCGTGCCTGCCCGACGGCGTGCCGCTGATGAAGGCCGATCTCGAACGGAGCGCATTCTGGGGCGCGCCCGCGCGTCTGGCCGGCTACATCAGCAACCGCAACATCCTCGACGCGGTGCGGGTCGCACGCGACCGGCTGGCCGAAGGCGCGCAGGTGCTCGTGTTCCCCGAAGGCACGCGCACGAACCCCTGGCCGCTCGGCGCGCTGCGTGGTGCGCTCGCCATCATCGCCCAGAGAGCCCAGGCCCCGGTGCAGACTGTCATCATCGAGACCGATACGCTGTTTCTGTCGAAAGGCTGGCCGCTGCTGAAAGCACCGCGACTGCCGGTGCATTTCCGCGTCCGCCTGGGTCGACGCTTCGAACCGCCGCAGGACAACGCGCGCTTCATGACTGAGCTGCGCGCACACTTCGAAGACGAACTGGCGCGCTCCGAGCTGCGCCCGCCGCTAGAGGCACCGCCAGGCTGATCACAATGACACCTTCACCGACGCATCTCGTGCTGATTCCCAGCTACAACAGCGGCGAGCTCGTGCTGCGCACCGTGCGCGAGGCGCTCGCGCAATGGGCGCCGGTATGGGTGGTCATCGACGGCAGCACCGACGGCACCGACGAGTCGCTGCGACGGCTCGCGGCGAGCGAACCCAACTTGCGGGTGCTGTGCCTGCCGGTCAACAGCGGCAAAGGCGCAGCGGTGCTGCACGGACTGCAGGCAGCGCAAGCCGGCGGCTACAGCCATGTGCTGACAATGGACGCCGACGGCCAGCATCCGGCGCACGCAATCCGCGAGTTCATGGCGGCTTCGCAACGTGCGCCGCACGCCGTCATCCTCGGCGTGCCGCAGTTCGACGCGAGCGCGCCCGCATTGCGGCGGGGTGGCCGGCGCATCTCGAACTGGTGGGCCAATTTGGAGACGCTCGGCGCCGGCGTGCAGGATTCGCTGTTCGGCTTCCGCGTCTATCCGGTCGCTCCCTTGCTCGGCATCATGCAGTCGCACCGCTGGATGCGGCGCTTCGACTTCGACCCGGAAGCCGCGGTGCGACTCGTCTGGGCCGGCGTGCCGCCGCTGAATCTGCCGGCGCCGGTCCGCTACCTGTCGCCGAGCGAAGGCGGCGTTTCGCACTTTCGCTACCTGCGCGACAACGTGCTGCTGACCGGTATGCACATCCGCCTGATGGTCGAATTCGTGTTCCGGCTGCCTTGGCTTCTGAGGCGCCGGCCGCGCACTCGCGGTGCGCCCCGAATGAAGACTACGACGCCCGCCGCCGACGTCGTGCATGCGCCGCACCGGCCGCTGACGGACTACTACGCGGACGAATCCGGACGGGCCAGCGTCGTGCGCGGAATGTTCGACCAAACCGCCGGGACCTACGACCGGATCGAGCGCATCCTCGCCCTTGGCAGCGGGGTCTGGTACCGCGGCCAAGCGCTGCGCCGGGCCGGACTGGGCCCGGGACAGCGCATCGTCGACGTCGGGATCGGCACCGGACTGGTTGCGGTTGAAGCCGTGAAGATCATCGGCGATGGCGACCTGCTGGTCGGTGTCGACCCCAGCGCCGGCATGCTCGAGCGCGCGCGCGCCGCACTGCCGGCAGCGGTGCATCTGATCGAAGGCACAGCCGAGGCGATTCCTTTTCCGGATGCAAGCTTCGACTTCCTTTCGATGGGCTACGCGCTGCGCCACATTAGTGACCTCGAAGCGGCGTTCCGCGAATTTCATCGCGTGCTCAGGCCCGGCGGCCGGCTCTGCCTGCTCGAAATCACGAAACCCGAAACCATGTTCGGCCGCGTCTTGCTGAAGACCTATATGCGCGGGATCGTCCCGACGCTGGCGCGGCTCGTCGGCGCCGGCAGCGAAACCGCTCGACTCTGGCGCTACTACTGGGACACGATCGAAACCTGCGCGTCGCCGCAGCAAGTCGTCGCGACGCTGAGCGCGGCCGGATTCGCAGACGCGCGCCGCTACATCGACCAACGATCGATGCCGATCTTCGCTGAGTTCCAGGCCCGCAAGACCGGCTGAGTCGCAACAGCTTCACCTCGGCGACTGCGCGCAACGATCGGCTCGATGTTCGATCGGCCACGGCTTGGGACGGTCCGCATTGGACGCGCGCGCGTCTAGGCCGCAGCGCCGAGCGCCACGCTGATCCGCCCCTCTGCGAGGAGCGCGCTCACCGGCGCAAACGGTGAAGGCATAGAGCACGTGGCTCGCATCACCGGCCAGGCGCTCGACGCGGATCGTGAGATCCTCGGCCGCTTCGTCGAGCCGCGCAGCGTGCAACTGGACCGCACGCACCGCGCCGATATAGCCGGGACGCGATGGCGGTCTGCCGCCAGTGGAGACCAGTGCGCCGTGCAGCGCCATCGCCTGCGCCGCGTATTCGATCGCGTGCACCGCGGCCAGCTGTCCGCGCGCGCGCAGCGGGTTCGCCGGGTCGCGATGCGAGACGGCCCGGCACTCGATCGTGTTGGCGTCCCACCGAACCGCCTCGTCCAGCAGACACATCGTTCCGGCGTGCGGAATGCGCGCCGCGATCTGCACGCGGTCGATCGTTGCGCTGTTCATGCCACGGGCTCGCAGCGCACTACCAACTGCGGTGGCGTCAGGTAGTCGACGATGACCGATTCGTTCGACCCGCGCGCGATCGCCGCGAGCAGCGGCAGCCCGCGCGCCGCCGGATTGCCTTGGCGCAGCGTCTCGAGTGCCGCGTCGTCGCAGCGGTGCGCCGCACCGCTGCCCAACGCGATGCCGATCCGTGCCAATGCCCGCTCGGTGCGGGCGGGCGCGAGCACTAGCGCCAGCGCAAAAGCGTCGGGAACCGGGCGTTTCTCCTGCAACGGCTCGGGATAACCGCTGTCGTAGGCGACCAGCAGCCGCGGCTGCTCCACTCGCCTGCAACTGCACGACAGCCTCGAGCAGGCCGGCAGCGAAGCTCGCGTCATAGGCCGAGAGGCTGGTCGATGGCGGCATCGCCTGCGCCGCGATGCTCCAGTAGCCGGAAGGCGCGTTGTGCACCGAGTTGTGGAAACGCGTCGGCGAGATGAATCGCTCGCTCGTCGCCAGCACCTCGCAGATCGCGTGGCAGTTGTCGCCGTCGCCTCCCGAGGCCGCGAACACCGTCGCGAGCGACGAGGGTGCGCGCTGAGCGGCCTCGCAGGCCGCGGTCGCGACCGCCATCGCGACGCGCACCGCTGCGCCGGTGCGACGACGCTCGGCGGCAGGCAGGGCCGATGGCACCGGCAACGCACAGCGTGCCGGCACGTAGTTCGACTCGCCGCGCAGCACCGCCGCGGTGCGCGGCCAGTCATCGAGGCCCGGCCCGAGCACTCCGATGCCTTCGATCCAGGCGTTCAGTTCGCGCGCGGTGCTCATCAGGTGAGCCCGAGTACCAGGGTGCAGTTGCTGCCGCCGAAGCCGAACGAGTTGCTCAGCACATGCCGCAGCGGCGCGCGCTCGGGATTCAGCCGATAGCCGGGCAGCAGCGCCGCATCGACCGTCCGCGTGCCGGCACTGCCGGGAATGAGACCGCGCTCGAGCGCGAGCGCGGCAATCACGGCCTCGATCGCACCGGCGGCTCCGAGCGCGTGGCCGGTCGCGCCCTTGGTCGAGCTGCAGGCGACCGGTCTGCCGAAGAGCGCGGTGACCGCGAGGGCCTCGGTCGCATCGTTGGCGGGCGTCGCGGTGCCGTGCAGGTTGATGTAGTCGACCGCGTCTGCTGCGAGTCGAGCGTCGTGCAGCGCCGCCTGCATCGCGGCCCTGGCCCCCAGCCCTTCCGGATGCGGCGCCGACATGTGATGTGCATCGCTCGACTCGCCGACGCCGAGCAGCGCGACGCCCGCATCGCCGCGAGCCAGCAATGCGAACGCCGCACCTTCCCCGATCGAGATGCCGCTGCGCTCCGGGTCGAATGGACGGCAGGGCTCGGCCGACAGGACTTCGAGCGAGTGAAATCCATACAGTGTCGTGAGGCAGAGCGTGTCGACGCCACCGACGACCGCGGCGTCGATCAATCCGGCCTCGATCATGCGTCGCGCCGAGCCGAAAGCCTTCGCACCCGACGAGCATGCGGTGCACACCGCAGCCGCAGGTCCGCGCAGCTCGAAATAACAGCGCACGAAGTCGGCGACCGAGTAGCTGTTGTGTGTGCGCCGGTAGTCGAGCGCTGCGGGCAGCGCTCCGGTGGCCGGGTCCCGGTGACGGTAGGCGATCTCGGTCTCGAGGATCCCCGAGGTGCTGGTGCCGACGAAAACGCCGATGCGGTCGGCGCCGTAACGCTCGCGTGCCGTGCGGACCGCGTCGCCCAGTCCATCCTGTTCGAGTGTGAGTTGCGCCAGCCGGTTGTTGCGACAGTCGAACGCGGCGAGATCCGGCCGCAGCCGGACGTCCTCGAGCCCGCTGACTTCAGCGACCATCGTGTCGAGCCGCACCGTTTCGAACCGGCAAGGCGCGAGCGCCGAGCGGCGCTCGGCCAGCGCCGCAGCGAGCGCGTCGTTGCCGCGGCCGAGGCCGGTGACGGCGGTGTAGGACTGCAGGTGCAGCACGGGGGTCGGGCGCAGTGAGACCGCCACGATTATCCGGAATTCACCGACCGAAGTCGGATGCGCCGCGACGCTCAGAGGCGGGCGCGACGCTGCGCCAGCGTCGCTGCTGCCGGCGCAGGAACGCGCGCCACAGCGCCTTCCACGTCGACCAGTCGTGCGCGCCGTCCACCACGAAGCGACGCGCCGGTGGCACGGCGGAGGCGAGCAGCTGCTGCCCTTCGGCAAAGCGATCGCCGCGGCCGTAACCGATCAGCACATGCGGCCCGCCGCGCGCGCCTTCGCCGAGCCAGCGCCACACGCGGCGCTCGTCGTCGAAGTGCGCTTCGCGCTGTCGCGCGGCCCATGCGGCCAGGCCGATCGCAGGAACGTCGCTCCATAGACCTCGCGGTCCGGGCCAGGGGGCGATCGCGATGACGCCGGCGACCGCGCTTCGATGCGCTTCGGCACAGGCGAGCGCTGTCATCGCGCCGAGCGATATGCCGACGAACCAGAGCGGCGCCGGCACCGCGCTGGCCGTTGTCTCGGTCTGCGCCTTGACCATTGCAACGACACGATCGGCGGAGTAGACGTCGACGGGCACGACCGAGCTGATGACGGTGGCATCGATGCCGAGTGCGTCGAGCTCGTCGATGAATCCTTCCCGCACGAAGTCGTCGGCGGTCGTCGCGGCCGCCGGCAACAGCACCAGCGTCGGTACGGCGGCGGCATCCGACTGACCCGACGCGCTCGACGCGCAACGCGAACTCGGTGTCGTTCATCGTGAGCCAGGTGCCGGCGCCAGTGCGGCTGAAAAGACCAGCGCCAGCACAACGCCGGGCGCCACCGTCCTACCGATCATGCCGAGCACCGGAACGCTTGAGAGGCCCAGTACACCGAAAGTGACCGCGGTCGTCGCTGCCGCAAGCGCGACCGAGACCAGCATGCGCCGCGGCTCCGTCGAGTCGGCAGCAACATCGGGACGGCCGCGCCGGTCGAACAGCAGCGCGTAGTTCGAACCGACCGCGACCACCAGCAGCAGGCCCACCAGGTGCAGCAGCGAGATCTGGACGCCGGCCGCAGCGAGTCCACCGATCACGCACAGCACGGCGGCGGCGAGCGGCACGATCACGCGCAGCAGCCGCGTCGCGCTGCGCAGGCTCGCGGCAAGCAGCAGCACGATCACGAGCGCTGCAGCGCCAGCGAGCCACGCGGCCTCCTGCAGGTAGTCGGCGTACAGCGTGTCGGTGGCGGACTTCATGTCGAGCAGCAGCGGCATCGCGCCGTCGGCGGCGCCGGCGCCGAGCGCGCTCCGCACGCGGGCGATATCGATCGGCTGCCCGGCTGGAGCGTGCAACGGCAGCAGCGCAAGCCAGGTGGGCTCGCCAACTGCCGGCGTCGCCCGTTCGACCAGCAGCGACTGCAACGCGAATCCGAGCGAAGTTCCCGCGAACGACTCCGGCGTCAGCAGCGGGCCGTCGCGGGCGCGCGCGACATCGTCGATGAATCCCTGCAGCTTTTCCGCGCGCAATGGCAGGCCGGCCAGCGCTTCCTGCAGACGCGCCTGCAGCTCGCGGGGCGCCGGCAGAGCGGCCTGACGCTGGCGCTGGGTCGCCGTGCTGGGCAGCCAGCGGGTCGGTGTATCGACATGCGCCAGCACGCCTTGTTCGACCAGCGGGGCAAGGCGAGCTGTGCTCGCTTCGGCTCCGCGCAGCGCAGCCTCGCGATCATGCGCGGGAATCGCAACGATCCAGCGCACGTCCGGTGCTCCGAGCTCGGCGCGCAGCGCGGTGTCCAGCTGGCGCGCCTGCGGCGTCAGCGGGCTCAGCGCGATGAGCTCATGCTGCCAAAGTGCGCTGCCGTGCCACGCGACGAGCACGGTGGCGGCGATGCAGGGCAGCGCGATCCACGCGCGTACGCGCCGCAGTCGCGCGGCGACGGCCTCCAGTCGCAGGCCGATCGCCGACAGGTCGCGCAGATGGAACGGGCGTGGGATCAGCAGCGGAAGGACGTAGCGCGTGACCAGCGCCGCGGCGACCAGCCCGACGATCGCGAACAGTCCGAGCTGCGCCAGACCCGGAAAGCCGGAGAACAGCAGTGCAGCGAAACCGACGACGGACGTCGCGAGTCCGAGACGGACCGTCGGCCATAACCGCTGAGTCCAGCCGCCATCGCCGTCGTCAGCACCATCGGCCTGCACGAAGAAGTAAATCGCGTAATCGACAGCTTCGCCGATCATCGTTGCGCCGAATGCGAGCGTGATGCCGTGCACGAAACCGAAACCGGCGCCGACCGCGGCAAAGCCGGCCAGCACGCCGCAGGCGACCGGGACTGCACCGAGCGCGAGTGTGCGCACCGAGCGGTATGCCAGCCACAGCAGGATCAGCACCAGCGCGATGCTCAGTGCGCTGAGCACGGCAGCCTCGGAAATGATGCGCTGGCGCGACTCCGCGGCAAACACAGCGGGCCCGCTGGTCAGCAGCCGCAGTTGGGGTCGGTCGAGTGCAGCGAAGCGGGATTCGAGAGTCGCCAGTGCCCGCTGCTGTCCGTCGGAGTCGATCAGCGGTGCGCGCAGCGCGACCATCAGCAGCGCCCGCTCGCCGTCACGTGACGCCCAAACGCCGGCAGCGCGGTGCGGCGGCGTTGCACCGGCGAGGCTGTCGATCAGCACCAGCGTTTCGCCGGTCGGATCGCGCGGCAGCAGCGAGGCCGCCAGCATGCCGGTGGGCGCTGCGACGGCCTCGATCGTGGCGCTGATCGCTCGTCGCAGGCCGTCCACAGAGAAGCGCGCTGCGTCGACGGCCGGACTCAGAAGGTAGCGCTGCTGGAACACGAGGGCGCGGTCTGCCTGCAGCGATGCGCCGTCGCCGTTGGCCACCTGCGGAAACTGCGGGTCGGCGCGTAACGATTCGGCGAGCGCCCGCGAGGCCTCGCCGCGCATTTCCGCGGTGCCGCCCTCGATCGCGACGAGGACGAGCCGCGCCAGTGCGCCCGAGCGCAGCTGCTCGATCAGTATCTGCTGCTCGAGCGCCGGTGCGCGCGGCAGGAACACCGAAAGATCGGTTCGGATCGGCGTGCGCGCCGTCTGCCACGAGGCCAGCGCGACCAGCACCAGCGCTGCCAGCAAAGTTGCGCGGCCGCGCGCCGTCATCGCGTCTTGTCGATGGCGGCCGGCTCGATCGGAGTGACCTGCATCACCGATCGCACGCCGTCGGCCTGTCGGATCTCGATGCGGTCGATCTGGTCCTGGCGCCCATCGATCTGCACGGCCTCGATGTATCGCCCGACCGCGCTCGCAAGCGGCGTGAGTTCGAGCGTCCACTGGCGGCGCTCGCCACGCAGCTCCACGTTCCAGCCGCGGCGCAGCGTGGCCAGGTCTCCCGCCATCGTCCCGCGCAGGCTGTTGATCGCGAGGCCCTGGTCCGGCAGGTCACCGAGTGCGAGGCTGCGCGTGCGTGTGCCCTGCCGCAGCGTCAGCTGATCGCCGGCGAGGATCAGAGATTCGGCACGCGGCGCAAGCGTGTGCTTTTCGATGCGATCGGGCGCAACGAAGCGCAGCGTCCCCGAAGACAGCACCGGTGCGTCGAGCACCGGCACGTAGCGGCGCTCGGTGAATTGCGCCTCCCCGCTGCCGCGCGCGGCGAGCGCAGCCATCAGCTCGCTCAGCGACCACTGTGCCGCGGCAGACCGTCGACGCCAGCGCGAGCACGGTCGCGAGCAGCGCCTCAGCCAGGCCCCGGATGCTCATGCCAGAAATCGAAGAAGTTGAACCAGTTGTACGGATGCGCGCGGCAGCCTTCGTCGAGCGCCTGCGCGTAGGCGCGGACCGCGTCGCGGACCGCTGCATCGCGCGCTCCGGCAGCGTCATTGGAAAAATCGGCGATCGGCGCAAAGCGCACGTGATAGCGGCGCCCGCCGAGGTAGATGCCCTGCATCAGCACAACTCGCTGCCGCAGCACCGCTGCGAGCCGGAAAGCGCCGAGCGGAAACGGCGCCGGTTCGCCGAGAAACGGTACGCTGAGCGTCGGCTGCGCAGTCAGCGTGCGGTCCGCGAGGAAGCCGACCAGTTGGCCGTCATCGAGCGCCTGCTGGACCTGCATCATTGCGTCCGGCCGGCCGAGGGCGATGATCCGCGCCTTCGCCTGTGGATTCAGCGCCGTGAGCGTGGCGTTGATGCGCCTGGCGTTGTCCTCGTACATCACCATCGTCGCGTCGTAGTTCCGGCCCTCAGCAGCGGGGCTGCGCGTGGCGGCGCGCAGGATCTCGAAGCTGCCAAAGTGCGCGCCGACGAGCACCGCCCCGCGCCCGGCCACAAGCGCGCGGTCGACCGCATCCTGGCCCTCGATCGTGATGTCGAACAGATCGAGACGATCGTTGAGCAGATAGACGCGGTCGTGCACCGTCGACGCAAACGTATGAAGATGCCGCAGCACGTCGAGCGAGGTCGCCCGGCGCCCGAGCGCACGCGTCAGGTAATCGCGCGAGGCCCGCCGTACCGCCGGCGCCGCAATCAGGAAGTAGAGCGCGATGAAGGGCAGGATTGCGCGCGACAGCGTCCGGCCCAGCCGCAACGACAGCCAGCGCATCAGCGTCATCGCCGACCGGCTGCCGCGCTCCTGACGCTGTGCCCAGTCCGCCGGCGCCGACACGCTCATCGCTGCCCCTGCACTCTGCAGACTGCGCTGCCAGAGGAATGTCGCTCGCTCGCGGTGACGTACTGTCGCGTGCTCATGCGCCCGACTCCTGCAACTGGAGCGTGCCGGTCGCAACTCGCGTGCCGTCGTCGGCAATGAGGTCGAATCGCACGCTGTTGCCGCCGCGCTCGGCGCGCGCGGTGATGACGGCGCCGGGCCGAACCGGCGCGAGGAATTTGACCACCTGCAGCGTACGCACCGGAGCGCCGCACTCAATCTCGAGTGCACCGATCAGCTGATCGAGCAGCACGACGCCCGGATAAATTGGCAGGTTCGGAAAGTGTCCGGCGAGCGCCGGATGGTCCGGCGCCAATGGCAGCGGAAACTCGAATGACGCGCTCATGATGGTTCGCGGGCGGCGTGCAGCAGCGCGCGCAGTTCCGCCACCGGCAGTTTGCTCACCGCGCTGCGTGGCAAAGCCGGCACCAGCAGCAGCGGCCGCGGCAGGAACACCGGGTCGATCTGCTCGCGCAGCGCCGCCATCAGCGCATTCGATCCGAGCCCCGGCGCGACGACCGCCGCCGCCAGGCGCGTGATCTCGGCGCCGGCGGGGTCCTCGGGCAGGAAGAAAGCGCCGTCGACCACTCCGGGCACTCGCAGCAGGACCTGCGTCAGGTACGCGAGCGAACTCCGCTTGCCGGCGATGTTCACCATGTCGGCCTGACGTCCGAGCAGCACGAAGCTGCCGTCGGCGGCTGTCTCGATCAGATCGGCAAGCGGCGTTCGCGTCAGCACATGGCCACCCTCGGCCCAGGCCTGTCCGTCGATCTGGTTAACGCGCACGTCGGCATACGGCATCCACCGCTCACCGCGGCTCGTGCGGCGTGTCGCCAGCTGTCCAGTTTCGGTGGCGCCGTAGATTTCGATCAGCGGCGCGCGAAAGGCCGACTCCGCTGCGCAGGCGAGCGCCGACGGACAGCGGCGCCGTCGCGGAGAGCAGCAGGTCCAGTGGTGGCAGCGCAATGCCGGCTTCGAGCACCGTGCGCAAGTGAAACGGCGTCGTCACCAGACCGCGCGGTCGTGGCAGCGCTTCGAGCGCTGCGGCGATGTCCGCAGGGAAGAACGGCTTCGACGCGGTCAGCGCAGCGCCGCCGGCCAGCGCGATCATGACCGTCGACTCGAAGCCATAGGCGTGCTGAGGCGGGACCGTGCCGACCAGCGCGATGTTCGGCGGCGCGACTCCGGCAAGCCGCTGCAACTGCGCGGCGGCGCCGCGCACCAGCGGGCCCCAGTACTTTGGCTGTGGCTGCGGCTGACCTGTCGAACCCGACGTGTAGACGCGTGCGACCAGCTGTGTGCCCGGCAGCGCGGCAGTGGTGGAGCTGCCGCGCGTTCGCGCCCCGAGTTCGACGCGATGCATCGGCAGACCGCCGTCCGGCTCATCGTCGTCGGGGTCGACCAGCAGCACGAGATCGGGTGCGTCGCCGCGCAGCTGCGCGAGCACGCCCTGCGTGCGCGCGGGCGGCACCAGCGTGACGATGTCGCGCGCCAGACACGCGCCGAGAGCGACGGCGAAGAGATAGCGGTCGTTGCAGGCGTTCAGCGCGTGCGAGATCGGCGGCAGCTCTGTTGCGACGTGCTGCACGTCGCGCAGAAAATCGGCGACGCTGATCGGAGCGCCGTCGCGCCAGGCGAAGACGCGCTCGCTGCGCGCGTCTGCCGCGGCGACCAGCGGCCAGACATCGGCCGGGCCGGGCGCGCGACTCAGTGCGGCCTGCCAGTCAGGCATGTGGGGTCGTGCCTCGGCGCCTGTTGCTGGCCGCGGGTGCCTGGACCAGTGCGCGGAAGCCCGCAATCGACTGCGCGATCGAGGCGTGATGGATGCCCGGCATGCGCCGGCGACGCAGCGCGAACTCGAGCAAGAACATCAGTGCCACCGCCGGCCCGGAGACGAAGGTCGCGAAGGCCGACCAGACCGCAATGCTGCAGCCGAAGTAAAGCGCGACCGAAAGCGCGGCCATCACCGACGAAATAGATTGTCCAGGCGACCGTCACGGCGCGCGTGTACTCGACGACCTCCGGTGGCATCGACGGCCGCATCGCTCGCGCGATGCGCGTGACCAGCGGCTCCTCGCCCGGCAGCAGCGTCCGGCCGAAAAAGGCGGCGAGCAGAAGATGGATCGAGACATGTTCGACGAACCACAACGTGCTGACGTGCGCGGCGAGTGAAGAGCTGTACGCGAGCGCGACAGCCAGCACGCCGACGACGCCGGCGATCGCGACCCAGCGCGCCCGCGTGCGCCAGCAGACCGCAACCGCGCCGGCCAGCGGCGGAAACAGAGCGAGTGCAACCGAGGCCGGTGGCGGCAGGCGACCGCTGGATCCGAGGAACGCGAGCGCCAGGAAGGCGGCGCCGGTCAGCGCCGCCGTGATCACGGCACGGGACCCGGTCACTTGGTCCGATGCGAGGCAACGTGTCGGGCGAGGCTTTCCAGCGAGGAAAAGATGCGGACGTTGCCTTCATCATTGGCGCGCAGCTGGAAGCCGTATTTGCGCGATACGACCAGCGCCACCTCGAGGATGTCGATCGAATCGAGCCCGAGGCCGTCGCCGTACAGCGGCGCCTTCGGGTCGATCTCATCTGCGGTCACATCGAGGTTCAGCGCCTGAACCATTTCCTGCGCGAGCTCGTGCACGAGGGCCGGGTCCACCTGGCCCGTGGAGTCAATCGTGTTGTCGTTCATCGATGCTGCCAATCCGCTGACCTGCACCCGCACCAGAGCTGGCCGGCGGGTCGTGTGGGTTCGAACGGGAAGTCTCCCCGGAGAATGCGGCCCTTCGATCGCGTCGGGCGCGGCGTGGGCTCTTGGTGACGGCAGCATACTGCAACCGCCTGCAGCCGATTTTCGTCTGCGCCATCGGAATCGCGGGTCATTTGACGTATTCGGTGCGCGCTCAGCCGCGGCCTCGGCCTTCGAGTACGCGTTTGAGGTTGGCGAGCGCGCGTTCCGACTGCCGGATCAGGGTCGAGCGCATCAGGTTGTGGTCGAGCCATGTCCACGGCCAGCGGCGCGAGCGGTAACTCAGCGTGCGGAAGAACCGCGTGAGCTCGCCGTCGTCGCGCAGCTCGTAGACGATGCGCGCGTCGCCCTGCGGCGGCGACGCCGCGATGACCCACAGCGACGGCGGCTCGCAGGCGAGCACGGTCCACGTGGCCGTGAACCTACGCCGGCCCGCCCGGATCGTTTCGGTCATCCGCTCGCCGGCCGTCAGCGGCCGCGGCGCGGCCAAGACCGAGACGGTCGCCGGATGCCAGTGCGACCACAGTGATGCATTGGTCACGAACTCGAACACCGCTGCGGCGGGACGACCGATCAGCACGAACGATTCGATCGTCGCCAGCCGCGTGGTCTTCATCGGGCGGCCAGTGCAGCGCCGGGGCGGGAGCAGTCATCGGCACTGCGGTAAGGATTTCCGGGGATGCGCGGGCGCGAATCTCGCTGCCGAGGATAACCGCTGCACCGCGCGCCGGAGCGTCGCAGGTCTTCGAGAGGATCTGTTGCCTGATAAAGGATGCGACTGCCTGCGGTTTGACCTTAGCCAGCAGGAGCCGCGAGTGTTGGCGCCGTGGCCAAGAAGCTTTGACCTTGGACATCGCGTCGTGCAGCCATCGTCCTACAACGATCGTAGATTCGCAGACGCGGAAGGAGATGCCATGCAAAGACCGTGGCTGAAACTGTATCCCGAGGGGATTCCGGCCGAAGTGGACACAACGGCCTACAACTCGCTCAAGCACATCCTGGAGACCAGCTGCCGGCGCTTCGCCGACCTGCCCGCTTACGGGAACATGGGCGTGACGATCACGCTATCGCGAACTGGATCAGCTCGAGCCGCGACTTCGGCGCCTACCTGCAGAAGGTGGCGGCGCTCGAGAAGGGCGACCGCTCGGCGATCATGCTGCCCAACCTGCTGCAGTACCCGATCGCGCTGTTTGGCGCGCAGCGGGCCGGCATCGTGGTAGTGAACACTAACCCCCTGTACACGCGCGCGCGAACTCGAGCACCAGCTCAAGGACTCCGGTGCCAGCGCGATCGTCGTACTGGAGAACTTTGCGCACACGCTGGAGGAGGTGATCGTGCGCACGCCGGTGCGGACCGTCATCACGACCCAGATCGGCGACATGTTCCCGGCGTTCAAGCGGATGCTGACCAATCTGGTCGTCAAGCACGTGAAGAAGATGGTGCCCGAGTGGCATCTGGCGAAGACGATCGGATGGGTCGAGGCCATGGCCGCCGGTCGGACGCAGACGCTGGACGAGGTGCCGGTCCGCCTCGACGACCTCGCGTTCCTGCAGTACACCGGTGGGACGACCGGCGTGGCCAAGGGCGCGATGCTGACGCAGGCCAACATGGTCGCGAACCTGCAGCAGGTCGCGGCCTGGATCGCGCGCGACCTCGAGGACGGCAAGGAAGTCGCGATCATCCCGCTGCCGCTGTATCACGTGTTCGCGCTGACCTGCAGCCTCGTCTACGTGAAGATCGGCGCGCGCATCGAGCTCATCACCAACCCGCGCGATATCCCGGCCTTCGTCGCGACGCTGAAGAAGGTGCCGTTCACGACGATGATTGGCGTCAATACGCTTTACAACGCGCTGCTGAACGCACCCGGATTCTCCGATCTCGATCTGAGACGCCTCAAAGTCGCGTCGGCCGGCGGCATGGCCGTGCAGCGCGCGGTGGCCGAACGCTGGAAGTCGATGACCGGCGTGCCGCTGGTCGAGGGCTACGGCCTGACAGAGACGGCGCCGGTGGCGATCTCCAATCCGCTCAACATCGTCGACTGGACCGGCAACATCGGCGTGCCGATTCCGTCGACCGAGGCGGCGATCCTCGATGACGACGGCAATGCCTTGCCGGTCGGCGAGGTCGGCGAGATCGCGATCCGCGGACCGCAGGTGATGAAGGGCTACTGGCAGCGCCCGGACAGAGACCGCCAAGGTGTTCACCGCGACGGCTGGTTCCGCACCGGTGACATGGGCTTCATGGACGAGGATGGCCGCTTCAAGATCACCGACCGCAAGAAGGACATGATCATCGTTTCCGGCTTCAAGGTGTTCCCGAACGAGGTCGAGGACGTCGTGATGATGCATCCCGGCGTGCTGGAGGTCGCCGCGATCGGCGAGACCGACGAGCGCTCGGGCGAGGTGGTGAAGATCGTCGTCGTGACGAAGGATCCGGCGCTGACCGAGGCCGCGCTGCTCGAGCACTGCAGGAAGAATCTGACCGCCTACAAGGTGCCGAAGCTGGTCGAGTTCCGCACCGAGCCGCTGCCGAAGACCAACATCGGCAAGATCCTGCGGCGCGAACTGCGCTCGAAGGCTGCGAAGAAGACCGCCACCGCGTAGCGCGACGATGAAGCGCCCGGGCGGCCAAGCCCCCGGGCTTTCTCCGGGCGCGGCTTGCCGCGCGCGTCGTTCCATGGCGTGGCCGCGGCTCAAGGAGCGGCGCGCTGCCCGCTGCCTGCAGCGCCCGCCGCATCGCGCCGAAGCGCTTGCGGTACTGCGCCGGCGTCAGCGCGACCTGGCGCCGGAACAGGCGGCCGAAGAAGCCGGCGTCCTCGTAGCCGACCTCGTTGGCGATCGCCTCGATCGGCGCGTCGCCCGCTTCGAGCATCTGCTTCGCCTCCTCCAGCCGCAGCGTGTGCACGTACTCGAGCGGCGACATGCCGGTGGCCTGCTGGAAGCGCCGCTTGAACGAGCGCTCCGGCAGTCCCGAGAGCCGCACCATCGCCGCCACCGGCGCCGGCTCGGGGTAGTGGTCGGCGATCCACGTCTGGCAGCGCGCGATCACGGCGTCCTCGACTGGCGCGAGCGCGCGAGCCGCGCGAACGGCTGCTGGCCGATCGTCGTGCCAGTCGATCAGGTTGATGCGCGCCGTCTGCATCGCGACTTCGACGCCGGCGAAGCGCGCGATCAGGTACAGCGCCAGGTCGAGCCACGACGTGCCGCCGCCCGCCATCACCAGCCGCTGGCCCTCGCCGGTGACGACCAGCGCGCGCTGCGGGTGCACGCGGATCGCGCGGATAGCGCGCGCGCATCACGTCGCAGTAGGCCCAGTGCGTGGTCGCGTCGTGGCCGTCGAGCAGGCCGCGTCTGCGCCAGCAGCATCGCGCCGGAGCAGGCGGTCGCGATCGTCGCGCCCGCGGCGTGGCAGCGCGCGCAGCCACGCGATCTCGGCGGCGAAGCCCGTCGAGCGGCTCGCCCGGCGGCACCGCGAGTTCGGGCACGCAGACGACGTCCGGCGCCGCGCAGTCGTCGAGCGTCTGCTCGGGCGTGATCCGCACGCCGTTGGCGGCGGCGAACGGCTCGCGCGAAGCGCGACACCACGCGCCGGCTGCATCAGCGACGGCCCGGGCGCGCCGTCGACGATCACGCCCCAGTCGCGCCCGGCCGACATCAGGATGTCGTACAGGCCGTAGACCACCGAGGCCGTCACCTCGGGGAACGCGAGGATCGCCACGCGCACCGGGCGCGTGCGCTTCGCCATCGAGACCCCTGCCAGGCCGCGCATGCGTGGCCGAAATGTCGTGTTCGTTGCCGAAACGGCTTTAGTGCCGGGCGCGCCGTCCGGCCCTACCGTCGCGTCCTTCGCGCATTCAACCAAACGGAGCGCTGTCATGCCATCCCCCATCGAACTGTTGCTCGACCCCGTCTCGCTCACGGTGTTCGGCCATCGTACGGCGCGCTGATCGCCTGGGAGGCGCTGGCCCCCGCCCGGCCGCTTGCCCGCCGTGCGCGGCTGGCAGCTGCTCGGCCTCGCGTGCGTTCGCCGCCTACTTCTTCGTCTCGTCGTACCTGCCGCTGCTGTGGACCGAGCAGCTGGCGCCGTTCCAGCTCTTCGACCTGACCGGGCTGGGCACCTGGGGCGGCGCCGCGGTCGGCCTGCTGGTCTACGAGTTCGGCGTCTACGCCTGGCACCGCACGATGCACAGCTGCGACCGCGCTGTGGCGCATGTTCCACCAGATGCACCACAGCGCCGAGCGCGTCGACACCTACGGCGCGTTCTGGTTCAGCCCGCTCGACATGGTCGGCTGGACCGTGCTCGTCGAGCCTGGCGCTGACGCTGGTCGTCGGCATCACCGCCGAGGCGACCACGGTCGTGCTGCTGGTCGACGACGCTGCTGGCGGTGTTCCAGCACACCAACGTGCGCACGCCGCAGTGGCTGGGCTACTTCGTGCAGCGGCCGGAGTCGCACTCGCATCACCACGAGCGCGGCGTGCATGCGCGCAACTACTCGGACCTGCCGGTCTTCGACATGCTGTTCGGCACGTTCCACAACCCGCGCGGCTTCGCGCCGGCCACGGGCTTCTACGACGGCGCGTCCGCGCGCATCATCGACATGCTGCTGCGCCCGCGACGTCTCGCACGCCACCGGACGCCGGCGCGGCCGCGCGCGCGCGCCGCCTGATCCTCGGCTTCCGGAGGAATCGCCATGAGCACTGTACCGCAATCAACTGCCGCAACTCGGCGATCGCCTGTTCATGACCGACGGCGGCCTGGAGACGACGTTCATCTTTCACGACGGCATCGACCTGCCGTACTTCGCCGCCTTCGACCTGCTGAAGGACGCCGCGGGCACCGAGCGCCTGCGCCGCTACTACGACGCGCTACGCCGAGATCGCCGCCGAGCACGGCCTCGGCATGGTGCTCGAGAGCGCCGACCTGGCGCGCCAGCCGCGACTGGGGCGCGAAGCTCGGCTACGACGCCGCGGCGCTGGACGCACGCCAACCGCACAGGCGATCGACCTGATGCTCGAGATCCGCGCGACGTTCGAAGCGCCCGACGCGGCCGATGGTGATCAGCGGCAACATCGGCCCGCGCGGCGACGGCTATCGCGCCGAGCCGCGCGATGAGCGTCGACCGAGGCGCGCGACTACCACGCCGCGCAGATCGACACCTTCGCCGACACCGCCGCCGACATGGTGGCGGCGTTCACGATGAACTACGTCGAGGAAGCGGTCGGCATCGCGCAGGCGGCGCGCGGCCGCCGGCATGCCGCTCGCGGTCTCGTTCACGCTCGAGACCGACGGCCGGCTGCCGAGCGGCGACACGCTCGGCGACGCGATCGCGCGCACCGACGACGCGTCCGACGGCCATCCCGGCGTACTACATGATCAACTGCGCGCACCCGACGCACTTCGAGCGCGTGCTCGATGCCAGGCGCGCCGTGGCTGCGATCGCATCCGCGGCCTGCGCGCCAACGCCTCGCGCCGCAGCCATGCCGAGCTCGACGAGAGCACCGATCTCGACGACGGCGATCCCGAGCGAGCTCGGCGGCCAGTACCGCGCACTGCGGCCGCTGCTGCCGCAAGCTGTCGGTGGTCGGCGGCTGCTGCGGCACCGACCATCGCCACGTGGCGTCGGTGTGCGCCGCGCTGCCGCGGCGTAGAAACGCGCGGCGCGCCGGCGATGCCCGGCGCGCCGCGTTCAGCGCAGGCCGAAAACGCGATCGAGCGTGTAGCGGCCACCGCCGCGGGCGGCGAGATACAGCAGCGCCGCGGCCCACACCAGATGCGTCGGCCACGCGAGCGGATAGACGAACACTTCGATCACCGCGTCATCCCGAGCAGCGCCAGCGCCGACGCGCGCGTGGCGAGGCCGAGCACGAGCAGCAGCGGGAACAGGTGCTCCGCATACGCGGCGAGATGGGCCGCGAGTTCGGGCGGCAGCAGCGGCAGCTTGTACTCGTCGGCGAACAATGCAACCGCGCTGTCCGTGACAGTCAGCCAGCCCTCGACCTTGGTGCGGCCGGACAGCCAGAACACGGCGCCGATGCCGAGCCGCGCCGCGATGGCGATCAGGTCGTGGCCGATCAGCGCCTCCAGCCGTTCGGCGCCGCGGTTGTACAGCGCGCGCAGGCCGGATACCGCCGGCGCGGCCTGCATCGGGAAGCGAGTTCATGAAGAATTCTCCAGGGCAAGGGGCCGCAGCCAGGTCAGCGCACCCGCGCGCAGCAGTTGGTGTACAAGGGCCGCGAGATCGACCCCGGGGTCGGCGGCGAGCGCGGCGGCCACGGCATCCGCCACGCTTGCACCGCCGCCGCTGGCGTCGAGCAGGACGACGCCACCGCGCGACAGCGCCTCGACCTGCACCGGGCCCACGGGTCGCGTGATCAGCGCGCCCTCGCCGGTCCAGCCGATCGTGGCGGGATCCTCGTCGTGCGGATGGCGATTGCGGCGCCAGAGCGTGGTTATCGGCCAGTCGGCGTGCCACGCCCAGCGAGCCGCCGGATGCACGACGAGCCCGACCACGGTCATGGCCGACGCATCGAGCGCGGCGAGCGCGGCGGGATCGAGCAGCGGCGCATCGGCCGCCGCATGCGCCTCCGTCCAGGCGCGATCGATGCGCGCGACCGCCCCGAGATAAGGAACCGCCTGCGCCGGCTCGAAGGTGTCGAGGAAGTCGGGGAAGCCGGCGCCGTACATCAGCAGTGACGGCTCCGACGGCAGGTGCGCGCGGGCGTAGACCGCGGCGGCCGCACGCAGCCACTGCTCACCGACCACGCGTTCGATGGCCGGGTAATTCGGCCTGCAGCGCGTCGATGCACGCCTTCATCACCGTGTTGCGGTACACGGCGAACCCCGGCTGCCGCACCAGCCGCGCGACGGCCTCTGAAGCCGCCTGCGGATCGTCGGCGAGCAGCGCGGACGCGAACGCGTCCTGGAAAGCGGCGAGCTCCATCAGGCGCGAGTATGTTCTGCGGCGCGCCATCGCCCACAACACGTGCGCGCCGTCGCGCTCGCGCCGCAGCTCGTCGAACGTCGGCACGTTCTCGTCGCGCTCGATCAGTGTCGGCCACGCACCGATCCGCGCGATCAGGTGTTCGACAGTGTCCAGACCGCCGGGGCGATCGGCAGCATCGTGCGAGTCGATCAGCAGGGCGGCGCCGAGCTTCGGATCGGCACTGTGGCCCGCCAGATGAACCTCGGCGACGAGCTCGGCCGGCACCGCGTCGATGAACGACGCTCGCGGCGAATTGCAGGTTGTTGGCACTGACGTGCACGTTGTTGACGTCGAGCAGCAGTGCACAGCCGCTGCGCCGCGCGATCTCGACCAGGAATTCGACCTCGCCATACTCGTGCGTGTCGAACTGCAGGTAGTGCGACGGATTTTCGAGCGCAATCTTCCGCCCGATCCGCTCCTGCACACGCGTGATGTTGTCGACCACCCGCCGCAGCGCGTCGGCGGTGCGCGGCACCGGCAGCAGGTCAGGTCGATAGACGCCCTGCCAGGTGCTCCAGGCCAGATGCTCCGACACGAGCGCCGGCTCGATGCGTTCGACCAGCGCGGCGAGCCGCTTCAGATGCTCCTCGTCCGGCGGTGCGTCGGCCGCCAGCGACAGCGCGACGCCGTGCAGCGAGACCGCGTGCGACGCGCGGATGCGCTCGAGCCAGGCCAGCCGCGGTCCGCCGTCGACCATGTAGTTTTCGGCATGCACCTCGAACCACAAGCCCGGGGCTGCGCAGGCGTGCGCGGCCTCGAAATGCTGCGGCTTCAGGCCCAGCCCGGCGCTCAACATCAGTTTGCTGCGAGCATCGCGAGGCGCGGCGCGCGCCGCGCCTGTACCGTTCCAGGGGAGGCGGCGCGGCGCGGCCGCAGCCGGGCTTGCGCATCAGGTCTTGATCGGCGTCAGCGAGCCTTTGCCCTTCGGGGTCGTCATCGACGTGCAGGTGCCCTTCGGGACCGCCTTCCACGCATTGCCCTGGTAATCGACCTTCGAGGTTCCCGCGCACGTGGTGCCGGGGCCGGCTTCGCAGTCGTTCTGGCCAGCCTTGGCGACGCCGTAGCACTTCTCGGTGCCCGCCTTCTTGTCAGCACCCTTGTCCTGCGCCATGGCGGCGCCCGCGACGACGGCGGCCAGCGCGAACGCGGTGACAGCCAGTGAATGACGATGGTTCATGCACGATCTCCTGTGGGTTGGCGTTCCGCTCCGGTCGGCAGCGCGGTCCGGCACACTAGTCGCCGTTCCGGCCCGATCATTACATTGCGGACGTGCAAATTTTGCAGCGCCGATCCGGGCGGCTGAGCGCGCCGGAAAACCGGTCCGGACGTCGGGTCGCAGCGTTCAGCGGAGCGCGACGCGCGCGGACGGCTCGAGCGGGGCGGAGCGCAGTGCACGCTCCCGCGCCGCTTCCGCCAGGATTCGCGGCAGGTCCTCGATGCCGTAAGGCTTCGACCAGGTGATGACGGAATCCGGCGGCGCGGCTGCGCGCCCGATCGGCCGTCATGCCGAACCCGCTCATCGCGATGGCATACATCGGCCGCGGCAGTCGCAGGCGCTCCAGCAGTTGCCAGCCGTCGCCGTCCGGCAGGCCGATGTCGGAGATCAGCACGTCGCAGTCCGCGTCGGGCAGTTGCCGCAACGCCTCGTCCATCGTCGTCGACGACAGCGCGGTGTGACCGAGCGATTCGAGCAGGATGCACAGCAACGTGCGCGTGTCTTCGTGGTTCTCGACGACGAAGACGCGCAGGCGGCCAACCGTCGGCGCAACGCCGTTTTTCGGACCGCCTCGTTCGCCATGCGTAACCCTTCTCAGGTCAGGGGCAGCGTGATCGTGATCGTCGTGCCGCGGTTGGTGCCGGCGCTCTCCGCGGTCATCGTGCCGTCGTGAGCGTCCACCGTCGCCTTGGCGATGGCAAGCCCCAGTCCCAGTCCGCCGAATTCGCGCGTGATGCGGTCGCTGCCCTGGGCAAAGGCGTCGAACACCCGCGCCAGCCGCTCCGGCTCGATGCCGATCCCGGTGTCGGCAACGACCAGGCGGAAGCGGTTGCCGTCGTTGCTGGTCGTCACGATGATGTCCGCGCCGCGCGGCGAGAACTTGGACGCGTTCTTCACGACGTTCCAGACCACGTGTTGCAGCCGGCGGAAGTCCCCTTCGATGCGGGTCCGCGGCGCGTTCAGCGCCACCTTCAGCTGTTGCGACTTGGCGCGGATGTCGTTCTCGCAGATCTCCAGTGTGCCGCGGATCGCCTCGTGCGCGTCCATCGGCTCGCGCAGCACCTGCAGCTGACCGCGCGCGATGCGGGTCAGGTCGAGCAGGTCGTCGATGAAGTGCGCCTCGATGCGCACGTTGCGGTTGATGGCCTCGATCGCTTCGCGCACGGGCTCGGGCAGGTCGGGCGCAGCAACAGCGTCTGCGCCGCCACCAGAACCGGGGTCAACGGCGTGCGCAGTTCATGCGACAGGACGGCCAGGAAGTCGTCCTTGCGCAGTAGTCGGCTCTCCATCTCGAATGGGGTGCCAATGCGGACGAGCCGGTCGAACAGCTCACTCTCGCGGCGCCGGTCCTCCGAGTGCATCAGGTCATGCAGGTGCCGCGAGTGCAGCTCCTCGTCGCTGAAGCCGGTGAATTCACCGAAGCGGCGATTGGTGAGCGTGATGCACCCCGCCAGATCCATATGCACGACGCCCGCCGACACCGCGCACCATTGCCCTGAACTGCTGCTCGGACTCGCGCAGCGCGTCCTCGGCGTGCTTGCGCGCCGTGATGTCGAGGAACGTGAAGACGACGCCGCCGATGCGGTCCTCGATGGTGCGGTACGGCAGCGCACGCGCCAGGAACCAGTGGTCACCGGCGCGCGCTTCGCGCCGTGACTGCTCGAGACGCTCGACGACATGGCTGGCGTCGTCGAGCATCTGCGGATAGTCGATGCGCGGCGACAGGTCGGAAAGCGGCCGTCCGATATCGAGTCGGGATCAAGTGAAAAGCGGCACCGCAGTCGGCGTGTACCGCATGATGTTGAGCTCGCGGTCGAGAAGAGACGGCGGCGATCGCGCTGGCCGGCATCAGGTTCTGCAGGTCCGCGTTGGCATGCGCGCAGTTCGCTCGACCTTGCCCTTCGAGCTCGAGCGTCGACGGTAGAAAGCTCCTCGTTGATCGACTGGCAGCTCTTCGCGACCCGTCTCGAGCTCCTCAGCGGCCGAGCGCAGCCTCCTCGTTCATCGCCTGCAGCTCTTCGTCGCTCGCCTTCAGCTCCTCGGTCGAGCCTTCGTACTGCTGCACGGTGTCGCGCAGGTGCGCCTTCAGCTCGCTCGATCTCGCGCTCGCAACCGGCGCGCGGTGTCAGTCGTTTCGGGGCGCGGGCCGGTGTCCTCCGCGACCTGGCGCGGTCTGCTCGTGTTCGAACACAACGAGCAACACGTCGGGCGCGACTTCCTCCGCTCGGCGTCACGCGCAGATCGACCGAGACACGCCGGCCCTCGAGTTCGACCGGCACCTGGTAGACGAACGCGGGCGAGCGGCTCTGTGCCGCGCGGTACAGCGCGGCACGCAGTTCGATGCGCAGCATCGGCGTGCACCGCGCGCAGCAGATCGGTCGTCGGCTCGCCGCTGGCAAACCGCAGGAAGCGTCCGGCGACTATCGACACACGCAGCATCTCGCGCTCGGCATCGACGAGCACCGACGGCGGCGCAACGCGCTCGATCAACTCGCCGCGCAGCTCGCCCCAGGACACGGCGCGCCGCCGCGGCCAGTCGCGCTCAGTGGTGGTGGCGTTCGACCGTCTCGACCTCGGCCTGCGCCTCGGCGCTGCGCACGCTGGTCGAGCATTCGCGCCAGCGCGCTGGCTCCGGCCGGTACCGGCCATCCGGGCCGTGACGCCGGCCGCCTGGACGCAGAGTCGGCTCTTCTTGTCGAGCGGCGCGAACAGTCCGCTGTCGTCGTCGACGGCCTCGGACACGCCGAGAAACAGACGACCCTCGGGGCGCAGCGCGAAGAACGCATGATGCTGAACAACTGATGCTGCGCGTCGCGGTTCGAGGTAGATCAGCAGATTGCGGCAGCAGATGAGGTCGAGCCGCGAAAACGGCGAGTCGCGCATCACGTCGTGCAACGCAAAGAGCACTCTGTTTCGCGATACTTCGCGGCGGCACCCGGTATCCGTGGCGCTCCCTGGTGAAGAAACCCTCGAGCCGATCCTCCTGACACGTCTTCGGCCGCAACGACTTCGGGGAATACGCCTTCGCGCTCCGACGCGGATCGCGTCCTCGTCGAGATCGGTCGCGAAGATCTGTATGCGCGGTGGCGCCGGGATCCGGCGCGCGTATTCGGCACAGCAGGTGATCGCGCATCGAATAGGCCTCCTCGCTGGTCGCGCACGCCGGAACCGAGACGCGGATCGCGTCGCTCATCGACTCGGTCATCGAACAGTCGCGGGAGGTGGTTTGCGAGCACTTCAAAGGCATTCGCGCTCGCGGAAGAAGTTGGTGACGCTGATCAGCATGTCCTGCAGCAGCGCACCGGCTTCCCCGGCATTCGTGCGCAGGACCGCGAGGTAAGCCGGCAGTTCGGTCGACGCCGTCGAACTGCATGCGGCGGCCGATGCGGCGCAAGATGGTCGCGCGCTCGTAGTACGAGAAGTCGCGGCCCGTTCGCGTGCGCAGGAACGCGAGCACCTCGCTGCAGTTCCGCTTCCTCTCGCTGGCGCGGGACGGCTCGCTCGGCTTCGGCTCGTCTTCGGGCGGCAGCTTGAGCGCCCGTCGAGGATCCATGCCCGAGTCCGGCGGCATCGTGCGGAAGAACGACTGCAACGCCGAAATGCTGCCGGCGGACCCGCCGAGTCCGACGATCGGCAGCGAAGCGGAGGCGTGTGGCTCAACGGCGTTCGGCCTCTCGCCGGGGTCCCGCTTGCCGGGCTTGCCCGCGCCGGGGTTCCGCTCCGCGACTTCCGCTGCGGCTGACCCCTTGGGCCGCGCGGCAGCCTTGCCCGCCCGTGATTTCACTCAACAGTCTCCGCCCGGCACGCCTTCTAGGGAATCGCTGATCAGCATGCGCGCCGCACGGTGCCGGATCGCGTGCGTGCGTCCGCGTGCGCGGACTCAGTGACGACCGTGCAGGCGCAAACGCCGTTCCCGGTGCGCTCTGGCGGGTGGTGTCGGTTGCAGCGACTGCGCGCGACGTGGCGGTTCCCAATGCGCGGCGGGGTGGAGATTGATCCCGCGGGGCCAGGTCGTTACTCGGCAGCCGCGCGCGACGTCGCGGCGATGCGTGCGTGTCAGGGCCCCGCGTCGACCGTGATCTCGAACCCGGCCGATCGCAGTCGCGGCACCAGCGCCTCGCCGATCGCGGTCGCGGGCGTCAGCACGCCGCCGCGATGCGGCGCACCCGGCAGCTTCGGCCCGTCGAACGCGAGCGCCAGGCCGGCCTCGCACAGGATGCGCAGCGTTGCGCGATTGCCGGGATCGCCGCCGTAGCCGATCCGCGCGCGTGCGGTGCGGCCGTCTGCAGTGCGACCGATCAGGTCGGTCCTGAACCAGCCGCGCGCCATCGAGAGCTCCGACGGGCCTTGGCCGGGCGCGGGCAGCACGCGCGCCAGCAGCGCCCGCGCGCTGCCGCGCTTCATCACGTGATCGAATCCGCGCAAGCCCACGGCCAGCGCAGTCGCCTTCGCAGCGCCGAGCGGCCCGCCGAAGGCCGAGTACTCCTGGTAGCGGAAGCGCGGCCCGTACGGGGTCTTGTAGGCGGACATCAGCGCGGCGCTGCGCCGGACCACGCGCGTATTGATGAACCCCATGATGAATGGCGCGACCCACGCGCCGATCGCCGCGTCGTAGCGCGCGTCACGCGGGTCCTGATTGCGCACCAGATCCGCGGCCGAATGCTGCGCGCGCGGGTTCAGCAGGAACGGATCGCGGCCGGCTTCGGCCTCACCCGTTTCGTAACTGTGCGCGTTCGTGGCCAGCGTGCCGCCATTGAAGCCGCCCATCATGCGGAAGTAACCCTTGACCTCGACGCACGGCGCGTCCAGCTCGGCCTCGATGTGGCGCACGACGAGCAGCGTGCCGAGGTCCGAAGGCACCGAGTCGAAGCCGCAAAATGGGACGATGCGCGTGCCGTCGCGCTGCGCGCGAGCATGGTGGCGATCGATCACCCGCCGCACCCAGGTCGTCTCGCCGGTGATGTCGGCATAGTGCGTGCGCTGTTGCACGCAGGCGTCGACGACCGCGTCGCCGTAGAGCGCGTACGGTCCGGCGGTGCTGATCAGCACGCGCGTCGACGCGGCCATCGCCTCGACCGCCGCAACGTCGCCGCTGTCGGCGACGACGATCTCCGGCAGATGCACCGCTGCGCGCGAGGCGAGTTGCTCGCGCAGCGTGGCAAGTTTCGCGGCGTCGCGCCCGGCGATCGCCCAGCGCAGCTTTCCGGCGTGTGCGCCGCTGCGCGAGGTAGGCGGCCGCAAGTCGCCCGACGAAGCCGGTCGCGCCGTAAAGCACCAGATCGAAGGGCCGTGCCGCCATCGCTCGTGCCGAGGTAGAAGTCGGACGAATCTACACCGCGCCGCGTTCGACGGCAGCGGGTTGGCGAGCGAACACTCAAAGCGCCGCGTCTTGAGTCAGTTGATTCCGGCGGTTTGAAGTCAACGGGCAGGCTTGCAGCCCGCGGCGGTTGAGAACGTTCGGAATGCCTACCAGCGCCGCCCGTACCACCCATACCACCCGTAGCGCCGCGGCGGCGGCACGACGACGACGGCGGCCGGTGGCGGCGCGACGACGCGGCCGTACACCGGCGACGGACCATACGCATACGGCGCCGGCTCCGGCACGACGACGCAGGCGGAAAGCATTGCGGTCGCCGCTGCGGCGGTGGCCAGCGCAAGCAGGTTGCGGTTCATGCAGGGCTCCTTTGGTGGGCGCGCGATGAGCGCGCTTGTCCCTGCAACGGGCCGCCGCGGCGGCCGGCCGACCGCAAACTCGTAACCTTCGGTAACTGCAGCCGCGCTCGGCTGCTAGCGCTTCGCCTTCGGCAGACGGTAGTCGACCTTGTTGCCGTCGAACGCGAGCACGCCGTCGCGGGTGAGCTGATCGATCAGCGCCTCGAGTTGCCCGGCTGCGAGGTTGCGTCCCAGGTGCGACTCGATGTGCCGTTCCAATCCCTTGCGCTTCGCCGGGCGCTTGTCGCGCATCCGTTGCAGGCTGTCGATGACCTTCGCGGCCGCGTCAGGTGCGTCGGCCTTGCTCGAGGGTCTCGTCCGCGACGTGCGCGGACTTTCGCTCCGCCGGCGCTTTCGCCGTTTTCTGCGCCGACGACTTTCTGGCCGGCGACTTCTTCGCGGCCACCGGTTTCGCCGCAGCGCCCTTCGCGGCAGGCGCTTTCGCTCCGTCGCCCTTCGCAGCGTCGCTCTTCGCTGCCGGTGCCACCTTGGCCGCGCGCTTGCGCGCCGGCCTCGCGTCCTCCGACGCTTCACTGCCGAGCGCGACCTTGAAGTTGGCAGCGAGCGTCGCGTTGAATCCCTTGCTTCTCAGATACATCATCAGCGGCTCGAAGCCGCGGTCGCGCGATATCACGATGAAGCGCGTGACCTTGTACGCCCCCGGCTGCAATGTCGCGACCAGTTCACCGACGTGAAATGCGATCTGCATGTCGGCCGCGTTCTTGCCGGCCTTCACGCAGCGGCTGAAGCTCACCTGTTCGCCGAGCGCGTGCAGCGTTTCGGCGAGATCAGCTTCATAGCGCGTCGGCTGCGGCCCGCGCACGATCGCCAGCCGCAAGTTCTTGCCGTGCGCCAGCGCAATGTCCGCGGCGCTTGGCTTGACGTTGTCGAAGTCGACGATGATGTGGGTCAGCGACATGCGGCCTTCCGGCGAGAGTGCAATTGCGGCGCGGTCTTCGCGTCCGATGACCGCGATCGAATCCGCATCGGCGCGACCGCGGTCCGGTGCGGGGCCCCCGCCGCTTCTCCACGGATGACTACACCGATGGAGCGCAGCACGGACAGCCGGATCGTAATCGACGCGCCTATTTGCGCGCCATCGCTCACTTCGACGGGCGGCATCGCCGGCTTGGCTTCGCCGGAGAGGCAAGGGCCATCCTTCTTCAGTTCGGCGAGGATCGTTCCTTTGGCCCGCTTGCGAATGATCTGGCCGTTCTCGACGACAGTCGTGATCGTGTCGAGGTTCAGCGTGCGGTATTTCACGCCCTCGCTCGTGAAGCGCACCTCGACCACGCATGCATTGCTGGACGGATCCCACTTGCCATCGCGCTGCTTCGGGCCGTTCTCGATCAGGTCCCACGTAGTCTTATTGCAGGCCTCGTTGACACAGCGCTCGCCCCACGCCTGCGCGGCCACCTTCGCGCTCGCGCAGTCCGCCGCGGTCAGCGGCACATCGCCCCACGCGGAGGTCATCGTGATCTGATGCAGGTTCGGGTTGAGTTTGCCCTTCGGGCCGAAGGCGATCGCGTATCCGCCGCAGTTGTGTCCAGCGCTCGGCGCATCGGACGTCGCGGTGAACGACTGCGACATGCTGTTGCATTGGCCGAGGACGACCTTCACCGGGCTCGCCGCGTACGACTGCGCGTTCTGCGGCCCGTCGCAGAAGCTGTAGGCGACCTTCTTGGCCGCATCGCTCACCGAGGATATCGACCGGCTCGACGACGAGACCGGTGGATCGTCCGGCGCGGCCGATGCCGGCAGACACGTGAAGTTGAGAAGGGAAAGGCCAGCGCAGACAGCGTGCGAGATTCGTGTCATGGCGCCTTCATCGCCACAGGAACGCGATCGTTCCGCCCAGCACGAGCACCAGCAGCGTGACGAAGACCACCGTCCAGTGCCTCGGGGGCGCACCCGCCGAGCGGCGCAGCAGCCGCTCGACTTCGGCCGTGGTCCACGCGTCAAAGGTCGCGTTGATCAGCGTCTTGTAGATGACGAACGGCGCGAGCACCAGCGCCGCCTGCAGCCACACCCTGAGGCCGGGCCGAGCAACAGGCGCCGCCGAACCCACCTTCGATTGCACCCACGCGACCGCCCAGCTGCCGATCTCGGCCCACGCCCACCAGCAGGCTGCAAGCAGCAGCGCGGTGGCGAGTGCGACGCACCGCGCGACCGATGCGGAGGTAGCCGAGCCGCGACAGTCGTGCGCGTTCGAGTCGGGCGAATACGGCATCGTCGTCCGGCAGCAGATTCGTCAGCGGCTTGAAACCGGCCGCGTCGCCGACCTGGCGCGCGAGCGGGCCGACCACCTGTTCGAAGTTCTGCCAATAAAGCACGTGGTCGCCGAGCAATGAATCGCGGTTCCGGACTTCCTTGGCGTGGTAGCGCTGCTTCAGCTTGTTGTCCGGGTCGAGCAGCGGCCCGTACGGCACGAGGTCC
>CAVPPW010000019.1:0-205812 GCA_963707445.1 uncultured beta proteobacterium
CGATCGTCAAGGTGCTCAACGATCCCGAAGTGCGCAAGAATCTGACGGAGCAGGGCTTCGAAGTCGTCGGCAACTCCCAGGAGCAGTTCGCGACCTTTCTGAACCAGGAACTGGCGCGCTGGAAGGCCGTGATCGAGACCGGCAAGATCACGCTCGACTGACGTGACATGAACGCTTCGTTGCCCGCCAGGAGCCATGGCGAGTACACCGGTCGTCCGCTCGCTGCGCGTGGTGCCTGTCGCGGGCCGCGACGACATGCTGCTCAATCTGTCGGGAGCGCATGCGTCCGTTTTTTACGCGCGAATCTGCTGATCCTGACCGACAGCAGCGGCGCGACCGGCGTCGGTGAAGTGCCGGGCGGAGAGAAGATCCGCCACACGCTCGAAGACGCGCGTTCGCTCGTCGAGGGTCGCGCGATCGCGGATCATCACGCCGTCCTCGCCGCGGTCCGCCGGAAGTTTGCTGAACGCGATTCCGGCGGTCGGGGCCTGCAGACCTTCGACCTGCGCACGACGGTTCATGTCGTGACCGCGATCGAATGCGCGCTGCTCGATCTTTTCGGGCAACACACCGGCTTGCCGGTGGCGGCGCTGCTCGGTGAAGGTCAGCAGCGTGACGCGGTCGAGATGCTCGGTTATCTGTTCTTCGTCGGCGACCGGACCCGCACGGATCTTCCGTACACCGATCCGGCCGACGAGCCCGACAGCGCCGGCGACTGGTTTCGGGCTCGGCATGCCACGGCGCTGACGCCGGAATCGATCGTGCGGCAGGCCGAGGCCGCGCACGCGAAGTACGGTTTCAACGACTTCAAGCTGAAGGGCGGCGTGCTGCGCGGCGAAGACGAAGTCGCAGCAATTCGGGCTCTGCACGAGCGCTTTCCGCAGGCACGGGTGACGCTCGACCCCAACGGGGGCTGGCTGTTGCAGGATGCGATCCGCCTGATGCGCGATCTGCACGGCGTGCTCGCCTACGCCGAGGATCCGTGCGGTGCCGAGGACGGGTTCTCCGGACGCGAGGTGATGGCGGAGTTCCGGCGGGCGACCGGGCTGCCGACCGCGACGAACATGGTGGCCACCGACTGGCGGCAGCTGACGCACGCGCTGTCATTGCAGTCGGTCGACATTCCGCTGGCGGACCCGCATTTCTGGACCATGGCGGGGTCGGTGCGCGTCGCGCAGACCTGCAGGGACTGGGGACTCACCTGGGGCTCGCACTCCAACAACCACTTCGATGTTTCGCTGGCGATGTTCACCCACGTGGCCGCCGCTGCGCCGGGACGCATCACCGCGATCGACACGCACTGGATCTGGCAGGACGGACAGCGTCTGACGAAGGAGCCGCTGCAGATCCGCGGCGGTCTCGTTGAAGTTCCGCGCCGCCCGGGCCTGGGCATCGAACTCGATCCGGCCGAGGTCGAAAGGGCACACGAGCTGTATAAACAGCACGGCCTCGGCGCGCGCGATGACGCCATCGCGATGCAATATCTGATTCCGGGCTGGAAGTTCGATCCGAAGCGCCCCTGCCTCGTCCGATAGGAACCGTCATGCGCGAGAACAAGCTGCGTTCGATCTGGCAAGGCGGCGGCGCCGCGGTCAACGGCTGGCTGGCGATCGCCAACAGCTTCTCGGCCGAAACGATGGCGCAGCAGGGGTGGGACTCGCTGACGGTCGACTTGCAGCACGGCATGGTCGACTACCAGTCGATGATCCCGATGCTGCAGGCGATCAGCACCACGGAGACCGTGCCGATCGTGCGCGTGCCCTGGCTCGAACCCGGCATCCTGATGAAGGTCCTCGATGCAGGCGCGTATGCGGTCATCTGCCCGATGGTCAACACGCGCGAGGACGCGCAACGGTTGGTGGCCTATACGCACTACGCGCCGCAAGGCACCCGCAGCTTCGGACCGGTGCGAGCCACGCTCTACGGCGGGGCCGACTACTTCCAGCACGCCAATCGCACGATCGTGACTTTCGCGATGATCGAGACCGCACAGGCGCTGGACAACCTCGACGCGATCCTTTCGGTCGAAGGACTCGACGCTGTCTACATCGGACCGTCGGATCTGTCGATCTCCCTGGGGTGCAAGCCGTCGTTCGACGAGCTCGAGCCGAAGGCCGAGCAGGCCGTCGCGCAGATCCTCGCGCGCGCCCAGCACCACGGTGTAATTGCTGCCATCCACAACGGCACGCCCGAATCCGCTCTGCGGCGCATCCAGCAGGGATTCCAGCTCGTCACGATCAGTTCCGACGCACGGCTGATGGCGGCGGGCGCCCAGCAGGTGATTGCGAAGATGCGCGCACGATAGCTGGCAGCGCGCTGGAACGGGTGGAAAGCCCGATCTCGCTTGGACTTTGGATCGGCGCCGCGCTTATGCTACTGCTGCTGCCGCCGCTGCTGCGCTTCGCGAGGCACCTGCGCGCCCCTGCGGCGACCGAGGCCTGAACTTCATCTGCGAGGAACCGCCATGCAAATTTCCGGAATGCTCCATGGCGCCCGACTGCTGCACTTCGTCGGCTTCCCGGCGACGGAGGTGCTGGGGCCGGGGTCGAGCGAGGAAGAAATCAAGGCGCTGATCGACAAGCACGGCCTCATCTTCATCAAGCCCGTCTTCAAGGGCGGTATCGGCAAGAAGGGAAAGGCGGGCCTGCTCGGCCGCGCCACGTGACCTGAAGACCGCGCTCGCCGAAAAGGAGCGCCTTTACTTTGCCGAGCACAAGGTCGGCCACATGACGGCCAAGGCGAACGGTGTGACCTTCGAGGCCGGCGTGCCGGCCGAGCACGAGGTCTACTTCTCGATCAGCGACTCGACGCACTTCCGTGCGCCGACGATGACGCTCACGCACATGGGCGGCATAGACATCGAGGAACTCGACAAGAGCCAGGTCGCGATGGTGCCGTTCGATCCGCTGACCGGTCTGAAGGCCTTCGTCGTCGCCAACGCGCTCACCGAAATCGGCGCCCCGAAGGAGATCCTTTCGCCGCTGGTGCAGCAGCTTCCCAAGCTGTGGGAACTGTTCCACGACTTCGGCATGACCACGCTGGAGCTCAACCCGATCCGGATGCGCGAGGACAAGACGGGACGGCTGACGCCGGTCGCCTGCGACTTCAAGTGCGGCTTCGACCGCGACGATCCGCGCTGGCTGCGCCTCGGGCTTGCCGGCGCATCTGTTTGCAGCCGACTACTCCGACTTCGAGCAGGAGATCAACACGCTGCGCACGCACCAGGGCCAGAGCGACGTGTACGTGATCAACGACAAGGGCACGGTCCTCGCGCCGACCTTCGGCGGCGGCGCAAACTCGCTGGTCACCGAGATGCTGGGCGACGACGCGATCATCAGCTCCGACTTCGGCGGCAATCCGCCGTACGAGAAGATGAAGGAGGTCGCGCGCATCTGCTTCAAGCACTGGCTGAAGCAGACCAACGTGCTCTTCATCATCGGCGGCAAGAGCAACAACACCGATATCTTCGAGACGCTGCGCGCGATGGCCGACGCGCTGCGCGAACATTTCAGCCAGCATGGCCCGACGCCGCTTTTCGTCGTGCTGGGCCGCGGCGGACCGAACCTGGTGCGCGGCATGGGTGCACTGCGCGACACCTGCGACGCGCTCGGACTGCCGTATCGCCTGTTCGGTTTCGACTCCGACATGAGCGAGGTGATCCAATTTGCGAAGAAGGTCGACGGCTGGATGAAAGCCGGTGGGCGCGAGCAGGTTGCAACCCTGCTCGGCATTCCGACCGCTGTGGCCGCCTGAAGCAGGAGCTGAATCATGCAAGGCAACTGGCAAAAGAATGGCGTCGGCGACTTCAAGTACTACGTCGGCATCAGTTCATTGACGCAGGTCGCGTCGCGCGACGACCGTGTCTGCGTGCTCAACATCCTCGGCGGCGAATCGAGCGACGTGACACCGGTGAGCCACGCGTATTCCGGCGGCAACGTTGTCTGCGGCACGGCGCCGGGCAAGGGTGGTGCCGTGCTCGAGACCAGCATCGGCAACATCCCCGTCTACAACAGCGTGCGCGACGCGCTCGTTGCGGGCCGCCGCTTCAACTGCGGCGTCGTCTACCTGCCGCCGTCCGCCGCGCGCGACGGTGTGGCCGAACTGATACGCGTGAATCCGGATCTGCGCAAGATCTTCATCATCACCGAGAAGATCGCCGTGCACGACGCGCGCGAGATCCGCGCGATGGGCCAGCACAACGGCGTCGACATCTTCGGCGCCAACGGCCTCGGCGTCGCCGATTCCTGGAACAAGGTGCGCATCGGCGGCGCGCTGGGCGGCGACAAGCCGGGCGACTCGCTGCGACCTGGTTCGATCGCGATCCTTTCCAACTCGGGAGGTTTCTCGACCACGATCGCGCAGTACCTGCGCATGGCGGGCTGGGGCACGACGACGGTCATCTCAGTCCGGCAAGGACATCTACATCCATTACGCGGCGCCCGAGTTCGCCTTTGCGCTGGCCAACGATGCACGCAGCAAGGCGGCGGTGCTGTACTGCGAGCCGGGCGGCTACTACGAGCTCGATGCCCAGTTCACCAAGCCGGTGGTCGCCTGCGTCGTTGGACGCTGGAAGAGCAAGCTCACGCGCGCCGTCGGACACGCCGGCGCGATGGCGGGCGGTTCGGACGATGCGCTCGCCAAGGAACGCTGGTTCATGGAGAAGTTCGGCGTCGACGGCCTCTTCACGCCCGACAAGCCGGTGTTTTCGGCAAAGGGCGCCGTGGTGATCAACATCGCGCACATTCCCGCCGCACTGACGGCGGTGATGCGTGCCAACGCGACGCTGCCGGACTTCGCCGCCCGAGGGCAACCTGGCGTTGAAGAGCTGGTTCGGTTCCGACTCCGGGCTCGAGCTGCCGGCCGAGCTGCGCGTGCCGGTGGTGGAAGCGCTCGCGCCATACAACGAGCAGATCGCTGTCCTCAACACGCAGATCGGCGGCGTCGTGCCGCGCCAGACGATGAAGGATGCTTCCGGCGCGTCGCAGATGGACGCGAAGACGCAGGTCAGCAGCCTGCACGGCACCTCGATGTTGAAGGCGGCGACTTTGCCGTTGGAGTCGAACGTCGCGCTGGCGCTGGTGCACGACGCCGGCGGCGAGAACGATCGCAAGCTGATCGCCGCCGCGGTGGCCGCGCATATCAACCTGTACGGCAAACCCGAACTGGTGGCCGCCCAGGCCAGTCGCGAGACTGGCAATGCACCGAATGCGGTGCTCGCCGCGGCGGCGGCGATCGTCGGCCCGAAACGCCAGCAGCAGGCGCGCAGCGCGCTGAAGTTCATGCTCGAACGCTTCCATGCTGCGGGGCTCGGCATGGAATTCGGCGCGTCGCTCAGCGAGACCTTCGATATCGGCCATGTTGACGCCACGGGCGCGAGTGGCCTTACGAGCGATGCGCGTGACACCCGCGCCGACGCGCTGATCGCCGGCGTCGATGCGCGCGGTGGTCGTTCAGTGTTCCTCCGCTGGTTGAAGAGCCTGCCGGGACACCCGACAGAAGCCGCCGCGCTGGCGGCGATTTCGGCCACATTGGCCTGGGGCCCGCTGTCCCGCAAGCGGATCTCGCGCCTCACAGCCGAGTGCTTTCCATGGTGGCTGCAGCTCTTCGGCACGCTGATCGGAGCGTCGGCCGACGCATCGAAGCACGAGGCGGACCGCTTCTGCGGAATCGACAGCACGCAGATGCTGGGCAAGCTCAGCCTCGGCGAGATCGCATTTGCCGCGCTGCTGGGTCATACGCCGAGCGCCGATGATCTCTTCGCCTTCGAGACGCTGGTCGGTCTGCTGCTGACTAACGGCCCCGGCGCGATATCGGCGCAGGGCGCCAAGGGGGCGGTGTCGGCCGACGGACCGGAGCAGCCCGAGCGCGTGCAGCTCAACAAGGCACTGATCGGATTTCTGACGCACAGCGGCTATGTGCACGGCGGCAACGGCTACGAGGGGATCGCGTTCCTGGTCGAGCAATTCAAGGGCAGCGGACTGAAGGATCCATCCGCGAAGTCGCATAGTCTTGATCTGAAGGCGATGGCCGCGAAAGCGGTCGAGCAGTATGCGAAGTACAAGGCGCAGAAGAAGACTCTGGGCAGCCTCGACATCGCCAAACTCCCCGGCGTGAATCACCCGGTTTTCAAGGACAAGCCGGTCAATCACGATCCGCGCGAAGTCTTCATTGCGAAGCTTTTCGAAGAGCGCGGTGAAACCAATGTGTTCCACCAGTTCTACCGCGCGCTCGTGCAGCAGCTCTACGACGCCGGCGTCTCGCGCAATGTCTATTGCGTGAACATCGACGCCGTGATCGCCGCGCTGCTGCTGAAAATGCTGTGGAAGCCGCTACAGGCCGGCAAAATTGGCGAAAGCGAGCTCGAAACGGCCGCCTTCACGATCTTCCTTTATCCGCGCATGCTGGGCTGCGCCGCAGAGATCGATGATCACCTGAATCGCGGGCGCAACATGGACACGCGCACGCCCGCATCTACGTGCAAGTTCGTAGCCTGATCGGTTGAGGACCAAGCGCGCTGACCAGCCAGCCATCTCGATTGCCGCATTTGTCTTACCGTGATTGCTGCTCCAGGCGAAGGAGTCGTTCCAGCCAGTCACCGTCGCGGCGATGCACGACGTAAGGCCGCCGCCCGCTCCATTCGACCACAAGCAGGCGGGGCCCCGCACCCGGCCACAGCTCCAGCGTCACACGTCGAGCGGGCTCAGCCGGAGTCGCAGTGCGGGCCGACGCACGGGATATGACGATCTGCAAATCTTCGAGCTGAAAGAACCGCGCCTCGACGTGATCCCCAGTGTCTCGGAACGCCCCTTCGACCATCGGCCAGAGGAATCTCTCGAGGACCCGCCTCAATCCGTCTTCCAGGACCGGCGGAGTGCGTCCCGAAGCCGGCCGTGCAGCCTGCGAAGGTGCGGTCGTAGCCCCCTGGCCGGCATTTCCGACCGGAGATTTGCGAGGCAACATTAATGTTGAACGAGACTGAGCCCGGCCTTTCATCATCCTTCCTCAATGGCGTCCAGCGAACATGGCCCGAATTTCAACGGTTCATCGGGCGCTTTCAAATCATCCATTGGGGTGGGGACCCACGACCGTCCGACCCGGAACCTCAAGGGTCGAGTCTCAACGGTTGCGGATCAGATTCACCGCTGGCTCGCGCGAGTTCGTCGTCGACGTCTTCCTCCTCCGACGGATCCTCCCACTCATAGCGCTTGCGCGGAGGCACATCCAAGCTGCGCAGCGCAAGCGCAAGCAGCGCTCCAATTCCAGCCGCCGACAAGTGCGTTTCCCACGAGACACCGGGTTGGATCGGCAGCAGGCCCCACGCCAGCGAGCCATACATGAACACGACCAGCAGCGCGGCGGCGATCGCGCGACGGTCGCGACGAAGCAGTCCTGCGACGAACACATATCCGACCAGGCCATAGACGAGCCCGCTCGCGCCCAGGTGCACCGAACTGCGACCGAACAGCCACACCAGCAGGCCAGAACCCAGGTACACCGCCGGCAGTACGCGCAGTGTCGACTGCGGATAGAGATAGAGCATCGCGGCCCCGACTGTCGCGAGCGGCACCGAATTTGCGAACAGGTGCCCAAAGTCGCTGTGCACCAGCGGGGCAGTGACGATTCCGACGAGGCCGCTCCACTCGCGCGGCCGCAAGCCAAACGGCGACGGATCGAGATCCAGTCCCCAGTTCATGACATGAATGAGCCAGAGCAGGATTACGAAGCCGAGCGAAAGCCAGATCGCAAGCGCGAGCAGCGCACGCGAGCGGGCAGAGGCGGTATAGCGCGGGTCTGGAACGTCGAACTGCATGCGACAGAGATGGGGGACCGACGACTAAAACGCAAGGTGCCGATGAATACAGTGCAAGCGCGTTTGACCCGCTGAAGCGGAACGGTAGTCCGGGAAAATCAGCACTACAGCCGCTTCCGCAAGATCGCTACAGTGCGCCCAGGTGAGTTGCGTTCACTTCAGATCAGTTTCCTCACACAATGCATCCTGAGGCTGGGCAGAAGGCAAACAAATGAGCAAGTTACTTTCGGCGCAAAACATTCTCAATGTACTGTTGATCTTTGTGCCGATCGCGATCGTGCTCGAGTACGTCGTGCACGCCCGCGCCGAGTGGATCTTCGTAACCTCGTGTCTCGCGATCATCCCGCTGGCTGGCCTCATGGGCAAGGCGACGGAGCACCTTGCCGAACACGTTGGCGAAGGGATTGGCGGACTTCTCAATGCCACGTTCGGAAACGCGGCGGAACTCATCATCGCAATTGTGGCGTTGCGGGCAGGTCTGTATGACGTGGTGAAGGCGTCACTCACCGGCTCAATCATCGGCAACATCCTGCTTGTGTTCGGCTTGAGCGCGCTCATCGGCGGTGCGCGTTTCCCGGTCCAGACGTTCAACAAGACCGCAGCCAACTTGGGCACGACGATGCTGACGTTGGCAGCGATCGGTCTGGTGGTGCCGGCCATCTTTCATTTTGTCGTTGCGGGCGGCCCCGTCGTTGCGGAGCAGGATCTGAGCCTCGAGATTTCGATCATTCTGATGACCACCTACGTACTTAGCCTGGTGTTTACGCTCAGAACGCACAGGCATCTGTACTGCGGCGACCATGGGGAGGAAGCCGACGAGGCCATGGGAACGAAAGGCTGGTCGACTGGTAAATCACTGCTGGTGCTCTTGATCGCTACGGCCTTTGTCGCCCTGATGAGCGAGTTCCTGGTGGGCGCGGTGGTGGCGACGGCGAAGTCATTCGGCATGACGGAGGTGTTCGTCGGAGTGATCCTGGTCGCAATCATCGGCAACGCTGCCGAGCACTCCACAGCCGTACTTATGGCGATCAAGAACAAGATGGATATTGCGATCAATATCGCGGTCGGCTCGTCGATTCAGATCGCCCTGTTTGTCGCGCCGGTCATGGTGTTCCTGAGCTATGTGATCGGGCCTCAGCCGATGGATCTGATCTTCACCAACTTCGAAGTGTTGGCGATCACGCTTTCGGTGGCGATCATGGCGCTGATCTCGCAGGACGGCGAGTCGAATTGGATGGAAGGCGTACAGCTCCTCGCGGTGTATGCAATTTTGGGCATCGCTTTCTACTTCTTGCCTGCTTGACGCGCGACTCACTTGCCCGCGCAAGACAGTGCGCCGAGCCGAAGTCGCCAAGGCCAGCATTGCTTGGCAACCAGCAGCCCGCTCTGCCTCCAAGGGTCGTTTGCCAACCGGCGCTCGATCTCCTCAACGCTGGACGCGCGCAATATCAGCAGGACGTCGACGGATCCCTCGAGCGGCCCGCCCAGCACGATGAAACCTTCATCGACCAGTTGGTCCATGAACTTCGCATGAGCGTTCCAATCGGGCTGCTCTTCCATGGGAACCGTATGGTTCCAGCTCGGGCCGCGCGAATGGATGAGTGCGAACAGGTTTTGCATCAGTCGTTGAGGCGACGAACAATGAAGAGCTTATTGGCCGCAATGCGCCGATGCTTGCTCTCGACGCGTTGAGTCGTATCGTCAGCTCGCAGGCTAAGCAGTTGATGTGGTCGTCAAACCGTGGCCACCGACCACCTTCACTTCTCGATGTTCGCCGAACGCGCCAATGATTGGCATAGCCTTGGCAATCGCCGCCTTGACAGCGGGGAGTTCGAGTGAAGCCTTGTGTGAAGCTTGCGTATCCCAGACCTCCGTAATCCAGATCGTGTCTGGGTCGGCGGTGTCTTCTGCCACCACGTAACTGCGGCACGCGGGCAATGCTCCGGCGTTCGCGAGCAGTATCGAGACCAATTCGGCGCGCTTGCCTGGCGTCGCCTTGAAGCTGCCAATCAGACCGTACATCGCAATCGTCTCCTTAATGCAGTTCTTCAGCATTGCGTCGCCGACGGCGACCAGGACTCTCGGAGCCCCGACCGCGCTGCATCTGGCGTCGCTTCATCCGAGTCTTGAGCAAATGCCGCAGCTGTATCGTGCTGTCGCGGTGGCCAACAGCAAAGAGCAAGTGCCAGACCGTTCAGAGGCGGTGTTTGCACGGGCGGCGGCTAGCCTTTCTTCAGCGCGAGGATCTGATCGTAGAGTTGCTGCGCCGCAGGCGGCAGTGCCCGACCCGACGCGCCGGATCAGGCCGACAGTGCGCGAGACGAGTGGCTTGACGAGCGGAACACTGACGAGCAATGCGCTGTTCTTCGGCGGCATCGCCAGCCGCGGAACGGCCGCGATGCCGAGGCCGGCCTCCACCAGGTTGACCAGCGTCGATACGTGCTGCGCTTCGCAGAACCAGCGCGGCCGCGTTGCGCTGTTCGAAAGCGCGGTGTCGAGCAGGAACCGGTTGCCGCTCGCCTTCGTGACCGACATGTAGTCAAACGGTGCCAGCTCGGCCCAGGTCACCTGTTTCTTCTTCGCGAGCGGGTGGCTGGCGTTGCACGCGAGCACGAACGGTTCACGCAGGATCGGCTGGAAGTCGAGCTGGGGATCCTGGGTGCCGACGTAGTTGATGCCGAAATCCGCTTCGCTGCGGACAACCGTCGATAGAACGTCGTTGGCGCCCTGGTCGATCAGCCGGACGACGATGCCGGGATAACGCTCGTGATAAGCCTTGAGGATGTTCGGCAGGAAGAAGCGCACGGCCGACGGGATGCAGGCGACTGTGACGTCGCCCGAAACGCGGCTCGCGACGTCGCGGATCCCGAGCAGTGACTGCTTCCAGGCTGTTCAGCAACTCGTTCGCGCGCTGCGAGAACTCGCGGCCGACCGCAGTCAGGTCGACCTTGCGCGTGGTCCGATGGAACAGGCGCACACCGAGCGCCGCTTCGAGTTTTTCTATTCGACGCGACAGCGCCGGCTGCGACAGATGGAGCTCGGCCGCTGCGGCACGAAAGCTGCCGAGCTTGGCGACGGCGACGAAGGCGCGCAGGTCGGCGAGATCGAAATTCATGCGGGGGGACAGCACGGCTCCGCCCATCTTAGGCGTTGTCGCTCACGCCACCGCTCGCGTCTTCATCGCGTGAGCCAGCCGCTGTTGGCCAGTTTCTGCGCCAGCCAGCCGGTCAGCACAATGGTCGCGACCACGCGGAAGAAATGGAAGGCTGTGACGGCCGGAGCGCCGATGCCGTAGGTCTTGGCGATGATGGCCATTTCAGCCGTGCCACCCGGCGCGAGCGACAGGAACGCGGTCAGCAGTGAGACGCCGGCGACGGCGTGCAGCGCCGCCGCGGCGATGACGCAGATGCCGAGCATCGCAACCGTGATGGCGGTCGACACCGCCAGGATCCGCGGGGACGACATGAAGAACTGCCGCGTCATGTGCTGGCCGAGGCCCCAGCCGATCACGATCTGTGCGGCCTCGAGTGCCCACGGGTGCAGCTGTGCGACGACGCCGTTGGCAGCGAAGCTCGCGGCCATGACGACCGGCCCGAGAAGAAAGGCGTTTGGCATCCGGATGCGTTGCCCGATCCATCCCGCGGCCGACCGCGAGAGCCGCGAACAGGATCGACATCTGAAGGGAGAGTGTCGGAGCCGTCGGGTCCGCCAATGCATCGCCGTGCTCGCCGGTCAGGCGCGCGATGACCGACGCCAGCGTCACAACGACGGTGATGCGCACCGCGTGCGAAGACGCGACCACGGCGCCGTTGGCGCCGGCCTTCTGCGCCTGCAACGCCATCTCGGCCGATGCTCCGAGCGCGGTCGAATACGCCGCCGTCATCGCGTCGACGCGCGCCCAGCGCTGGAACACTCGCGCGGCGAGCGCAGACAGCACGAGCGAATAGACCGCACCGAGGACCAGCCAGTGACCCATCGCGAGCGACGCTGCGCAGCACCGGAGGGGTGAAGCCCAGGCCGAGCGCGACGCCGATCGTCATTTGCGCGATCCGGCGTCCGGCGATTGGTTGCCTGGCGCCGACGCCGCCCAGAGTGACCGCAGCAACGGCGATCATCGAGCCGAGAACCCAGGGCAGTGGCAGGCGCGCCACTGCCGCGACCCAGCCGCCAAGCGCGCCTGCTGCCAAGGTGAGCCAGAACCGCCAGTCTGCGATGCGGCTCATCAGAGGCGCCACTCAGCCTCCGAGAAAGGCACCGCCGTTGACGTGAAGCGTCTGACCGGTGACAAAGCGCGCGTCGGGTCCGGCCAGCCAGACCACGGCCTGGGCGACCTCGTCAGCCGTGCCGTGCCGATCGAGCAACGGCTGGTGCCGTCGCCGGTGGTCAGGCGCGGCGCTGGCACTGGTGGGATTGCGCACGGTATCGATGAGGCCGGGCGCAACGCAGTTCACCGTAATGTTGTCCGGCGCGAGGTCGTGCGCCAGCGCACGTGTCAGCCCTGCCAGACCGGCTTTCGCGGTCACGACGTGAGCGCGTCGCGCTGCGCCGGTATGACCCGTCATGCCGCCGATGTTGACGATGCTTGCACGCGCGGATTTGCGCAACAGAGGCAAGGCCGCGCGCGTGCAGAAGAACGCTCCGTCGAGCACGACCGCCAGGGTCGTCCGCCATTGCTCGACCGACATCTGGTCCAGGGCGGCTTCCTGCCGGACTGCGGCGTTGTTGACGAGAACATCGAGCCGACCCCAGCGGTGCTCGATGTCCGACACCATACGGAGCCACCGCCTGCTCGTCGGAGACATCGGCGACGCACAGCAGCGCGTCCCCGCCGCCGGCGACGATCTCCTCGACCACGGCCCGGCCCTCATCGAGCGACGAGCGAACGTTGACTGCGATTGCGTATCCCTGTTCGGACAGGCGTAGCGCGATCTGCCGGCCTATGTTGCGACCGGCTCCGGTCACCAGAGCAACTCCGCTGCGTGGCGCGCCGCTCACGGTGCAGGGGTCCGTGCCGAAGGCTCGTCGCCGAAGAACACGACACGCTGGTCGAAGACGTCGGTGACCCTGACACGCAAGGGCTTCGGACTCCGCCGGTGACAGGCCGCCGTAGCGGCAATTCGCGCGGAACTTCTGGCGCAGTTCCTCGTCGCTCAACGGGTGCTCGGCGCCGCCCTTGAAAAACGCCTGACGGTGTTCGACCGTCTCGCCGTTGTCGAGCGAGATGCGAAGGTGGCCGGTGAACTCGTTCGGATACGGATTATCGGGATCGATCATGTAGTTCACCTTGCGCGCCAGTTCGACGACCGCAGGGTCGTGGACGACGGTCTCGTCGAAATCGGACAAACCGGCGTCGTTGCGCAGTATGCCGATGGCTACCGCGTACGGAATGCTGAACTTCGCCGCGTATCCGTTCGGAGGCTCCTGCTTTTCGTGCAGCGGCTCCCACAGACGGTGCACGATGCCTTCGGCCGTCTCGCAGTCGATGCGGACGATGCGTCGCGGATCGATGCCGTGTGCACGGAAAGCGCGCGCGCAGTCGATGTACGGATGCGCCATCGTTCCGCAGGCGTACGGCTTGAACGCAATCGACTGCCAGAGCCACTCTTCACCGAAGCCGTCGAAGATGGCTTCGTAGTCGCCGTCGGGGAACGACGCAAAGCCTTTGAAAAGGCCGTGCTTGCCTTCGAAGACGGTCCGCGGGCCGATGAAACCACCGCTTGCGAGTCGCACTGCGCGATAACCGGACTGCGCGGCCCATCCGGGATGTAGCCGCTTGGTCCAGGAGCCGTCCGCCAGGTATTCAATGATGCCGGCCGCAAGGCTGCCGGCGATGCCGAAAGCGTTGGTCAGTACCTCAGGCTGCACGCGCAGCGCAGCGCCGACCGCCGCGGTCGCGCCCATCACGCCGAGGATCGCCGTCGGATGAAAACCGGCCTTGTGGATGCGTGTCGGCGCGACGCGGCACAAGCGGCACGTCACTTCGGTGCCGATCGCGATGGCTCGCAACAGATCTTCGCCGCTCAGGCCATGGCGCTCGCAGCATGCCAGCGCCGCCGGAACGATGACGGCGCCGGCGTGAACCGGGCCGCCCTCGTAGGTATCGTCGAAATCCTCACCGTGGGCAGAGACGCCGTTGATCAGCGCGGCATCGTCTACGCCGAAGCGCGCCGCATGGCCAATCGCCGTACATGGTCCCGTACCGTCGATCGAGTCGAGCACGGCGCGCACGTAGTCCTGTCGACGGGCGGCCACGCACAGGCCGGCAATGTCGAGCAGCAGCCGTGAGCCGCTTGCGCGCGCTCCCGCCGCGCGCTGCGGCTCGCTCAGCGATACGAGCGCGGCCAGGCGCTCCGCAACCGGCGCGCCGCGCATTTCCGTCGGTCCGGGATTCACGACGGCGCTCCGGCTCTGTGCCTCAGCGCGCAACGGTGCAGCTCGCGATGAGTTCTTTGACCGTCGGGAAGTCCGCGATTCGCGCGGCGATATCCGCGGCCCGAGCGGCGCGCTCGGCGCCGATGACAGGTGCGCTCTGGTCGACGAACTTGGCGCGCAGCTGCGCGTCGGTCATCGGCCGCTCGAGGCTGCCGATCGCGTGCTCGACATACACGTGCAGAGTGCGGCCGTCAGTCGTTTCGATGCTGACATCCGCGGCATCCTCCGGCACCTTGGCATCGATCACGGCCTCGACGCGGGAGCGCAGCGCGACCACGTCCGGTGAAGTGACCACCGCGTCGGAGTATTCCTCTTCGCCGGCGCGGCCATGGATGATGCCCGCCGCGCACGAGTGATAGACGCTGAATTTCCCTTCGAGACCCTTGCTCGGCGTCTTCTTTCCGGTCAGCTCGAGTACCAGCGGATGGACCCGCAACGCGACGCGCCGAATCATCTCCGCCTTCAGGCCGTGCGCGTTGCGCAGCTGGATGCAGCCGTCGATGCTCGGATGAATCACGATGCCGCAGGCGAACGGCTTGTAGGTGTTGAGCGACACCTCCCAGGTTTCGCCGAGACGGTCGGTGATCTCGGCATAGTCGGTCTTGTCCGAGACGATGGGCATCAGGCCGCGGGACGCTTCGAGCGCCCTCGGCGATGCAGTAAAGCCGTGGCGTGCCATCAGGGCCGCCATCAGACCGGCCTTGGCGGCGCCGCCGGGGTGAAACGGCTTTGTCATCGTTCCGAACTGCTCACGCACGCCGATCGGCTGCGACGCCGCGATGCCGATGGCCATCGCCGTGCGTGCGGGGTCGAGCTTCAGCAGACGCGAACATGCGGCAGCGCTGCCCAGCATTCCGGTCGAACCGGTGATGTGCCAGCCGCGCAGATAATGATCGGGGTACATCGCGTTGCCGACACGGCACGAGACTTCAATGCCGAGCACAAGCGCATCGATCAGATCGCGCCCCGAGGCGCCGAGATGCTCGGCGAGAGCAAGCGCGGCAGGCGCGACCGGCCCGGCCGGGTGAATGATCGTTCGCAGGTGCGTGTCGTCAAAATCGAAGGTGTGCGAGCTGATGCCGTTGATCAACGCCGCATTCGAGATGTCGACTTTCTCGGCGCGGCCCAGCAGCGACGCCTGCGGTGCCGGCGAAAGCTCCATGACCGCGCCGAGCGCCGTTGTTACCGAATCGTGCTGAGATGGGCCGATGGCACAGCCGACCCAGTTCATGAAGGTGCGATGCGCTTCGGCCTCGACCGCATCGCTCCAGCCGCGCGAGGCGTGGCTCGCGACGAAATCGGCGAGCATTTGAGTGACGGGCGGGGCCTCGCTCACACTGCGCTGTTCCTTGACGACTGCACTCATGGGCATGCTCCAAATCCTTCCGCCTGCATCTGCGAGGAGAAGTTTTTCAAACGACGGATGAACTCGCTCGAGCGCGCCGGATCGCATGACGCCGTCGCGAGCCCGGCCGAATAGACCGACGGCCGCTGCAGCTCGGGGGGCAGGGGACCCGCCAGGCACACGCCGGTGCTGCCGACGATCTCGGTCATCTGAACCACGGCCGATCTCATGGTCTCCGTCACTGGCGGCAAGCCGCTTCAGCGCCGCATGGCCACTGTCCGCCCACACGAGCCGCGGGGCAACTTGTTCTTCGATGCCGAGGCTTTGCAGCGCCGCCTGCAGCACACGGCCCGCGGTGGCAAATTGAGGGTCGGGCGCGAAGATGGCGCGGGCCGCGAGCAGTGTTTCCCGAAGCGCCAAGGTGCTGCGGACATCGGGCATCCGAGCACCGATTCTCACCGCGACGCCGGTGGCCACCGTTCCGAGGTCGACTCGCGAACCCGCAACCACCAGCCGGCGCCCGATCAGATCATCGATCAACTCGTCGGTCAGGATGACGACATCGGCGGGCTCGCCGGCGAGCAGGCGCAGCCTCATCGCATGCACGCCGCCAAAGATCGTCGCGCAACGGCTTGCATGCTTGCGCTGGAACTCCTCGGCAGCGCGCTCGACCACTGCCTGCGCGGCACCTGCGCTGAGAACGTTGAGAGTCTCCACATCTAGCGGACGACCTTGACCCCTGCGGCCTGATACTGGGTGCGCAGTTCGTCTCTCGATCTGCTTGATCAGCTTCTCGAGCTCCGCGGAGTTCGTGAAATGGTCGTCGAGCTGATTCTCCTCGAGGTACTTCTTCCACGTCGGCGAGGCGCGCAACTTGGCGAAGCGGTCCTCCCAGTAGGCCGCCGCTTCGGCCGGCATCTGCGGCGGAGCCATCACGGCCCGGATCTGCGGCGTCGGCGTGATGTCGTAGCCGGCTTCCTTGAGCGTCGGCACATTCGGATAACCGGGCAGCGGGTTGTCGCTCAGGCGCGCGAGCACGCGCAGCTTTCCGGCTCGGACCTGCTCGCCGGCCTCCTGCGGCTCGATCACCATCATGTCGACGTGACCGCCGAGCAGCGCGGCGAGGCGCTCGCCGCCGCCCGGGAACGAGACGAACGCCCAGCGGGCGCCGGTCGCATGCTGCAGCTGCTGCCTGACGATGTTGTCGCGCGAGGTGACCGATCCTCCGGATTGCTTGAGCTGCCCCGGGTTGGCTTTGGCGGCTTCGATGAACTCCTTCAGCGTCTTGTAGGGCGAGTCGGTCCGCACGACGAATACGGCCGGATCAAAGACCAGGCAGGCGATCGGCTTGAGGTCGGTCAGTGCCACCTTCGCTTCGCTCGACGTGAGCGGACCGGCGATCCAGACGCTGGTGACCAGCGCGAGGGTGTTCGGGTCGTCCTTCCGTTCGGCGACGGCTGCGGCGGCGACCGCTCCGTTGCCGCCGGGCTTGTTGATGACCTGCATGCGGACCGGCAGAAGCTTCTCCTTCTCCATCATCGTCGCGATCGCCCGCGCCAGCAGGTCACTGCCGCCGCCGGGACCGGTATGGACGATGACGTCTACGGTCTTGGTGGGTTTCCACTGCGCGTGCGCAGTGCCGACCGACAACAGCGCCGCAGCGGCGGCTGCGCAAAGCAACTTCGTGAAGGTCATGGCGTCTCCTTGTGTGCGATTACTGCTGGGGCTCCTGATCGACCACCTGCACTCGCATCGCGTTGAATTTCTTGAACAGCGGAACGACGAGCAATACGGCGGCAATCGCGAGCAGAACCGCTGGAATCGGCCGGAACAGGATACTGATGTGTCCCTGCGACATCATCAGCGACTGCCGCAAGGCCTTCTCCATCGCATCGCCCAGCACAAGTCCCAGTACCAGCGGCGCGTTGGGGTAGTCGAGTTTGCGCATCGCGTAGCCGAGCAGGCCGAAGAGCGCGAGCAGGCCGAGCTCGAACATGCTCGACGAATCGCTGTAGACGCCGACCAGCGACACACCGAGGATCATCGGATACATCGCGAATGCCGGCATCTTCAGCATCTGCGCGAACACCGCGACCAGCGGCAGGTTGAGGATCAGCAGCATGACGTTGCCGATGTACATGCTCGCGACCAGGCCCCAGAACAGCGTCGGGCTGTCCTGGATGAAGAGCGGCCCGGGCTTGAAGCCCCACAGGATCAGCGCGGCGAGCAGGATTGCGGTTGTTCCGCTGCCGGGAATGCCGAGCGTCAGCAGCGGCACCAGCGCGCCGCCGGTTTCGGCGTTGTTGGCGCCCTCGGGGGCCGCCACGCCTTCGATCGCGCCGTGGCCGAACTGCTCCGGATGCTTGGAGACGGCCTTCTCGATTCCGTAGCTCAGGAAGGATGCGATCGTCGATCCGGCGCCGGGCAGGATGCCGACGATGAAGCCGACGAGCGAGCCATTGACGAAGGCGAAGCGGCAGGCCTTCATGTCCTGCCAGGTCGGAAGCAGATTGCGCAGGCCTTTCGGCACCGGCAGCATTGCGGGCGCTGACTGCGGTTCCATGTTGGCCAGCACTTCGCCGATCGCAAAGATGCCGATGGCGACGATGACGAAGTCGATGCCGCCGAGCAGGTCGGCCTGGCCGAAGGTGAAGCGCGACGTCGCCGTGAACAGATCGGTGCCCATTGACGCGATCCACAGGCCCAGCAGCATCGACAGCAGGCCCTTGGTCAGCGACTCGCCCGACAGCAGCACCACCATGGTCAGACCCAGCACCATCAGCGCGAAATACTCGGGCGCGCTGAACGCGAGCGACAGCTTGGCCAGCGGCGGCGCCACGAGCATCAGCGCGATCACGCCGAAGGTGCCGGCGATGAACGAGGCGATCGCGGCCATGCCGAGCGCCGCACCGGCGCGGCCCTTGCGCGCCATCTGGTAGCCGTCGAGACAGGTGACGACCGACGCCGATTCGCCCGGCACGTTGAGCAGGATCGAGGTCGTCGAGCCGCCGTACTTCGCGCCGTAGTAGATGCCGGCCAGCATGATCATCGCGCCGGTCGGCTCCAGCTTGAGCGTCAGCGGCAGCAGCATCGCGATCGTCGCCGGCGGCCCGAGGCCCGGGCAGCACGCCGATCACGGTGCCGAGGAAGACGCCGACGAAGCACATCGTCAGGTTCGACCACGTCAGTGCGACGTCGAATCCCTGCAGCAGACCGCCGATCGTTTCCATCGGCGCTCAGAACGGGCCGGTCGGCAACGAGATGCCGAGCGCCCAGGCGAATACCGCGTAGAACGCCAGCGGCGCTGATGACCGCCGTGGCAATCGCGATCTTCTGTGACTTGCGGAACAGGACGCTGACGATGAACCACGTCATGAGCCCGAACGACAGGATGAAGCCCAGCGGCTGCAACAGCGCGATGCAGGCGACGAACGCGCCCCAGCAGGCGCCGACGCGACGCAGCTCGGGCCAGTTGATGCGCTTGCTCTCCGCGGCCGGGTCTGGCTTGAGAACAGCACCCAGGACCAGCAGCAACGACAGCACGATCATCAGGCCGCCGTACCACAGCGGGAAGAATCCGGCGCCCGGGCCGTCTTCGCCCATGTAGTCCCAGCGCAGGGATTGGCTGACGACATAAGCCCCGAGCGCCGCCATCGCGAGACCCGACCAGAAGTCACCCTTGCGAACGAAGGCGCTCATCGCTCTCTCGTGAGCCATCGGCTCAGAGCTTGTAACGGCCGAGCGGAACGAGCTCGGCGATCGTGCCGCCGGGAGCGCGGAATTTCACGGGGATGACGCCGGGATCGCTGACGACCTCAGACCCGTAGGACTTGATCTGCTGCGTGGCCCTTTCCACATCGGCCACCTCCACCGCGAAGTGGTGGATGCACGGGCCTTCGCCCGCAGCCTTCGATTCGGCCGATTCCGTGCCGGCGTCGTACTTCAGGAGCGTGAAATCGATGGCGCCGTCGGTCATGTGGCGCGACAGGTGATCGCGCGTCTTCTTCGTTTCGGAATCGCGGAATCCGAACACCTTCTTGTAGAAGTCACCGGTCTTCTCGATCTCGTCGACCTTGAGGGCCAGGTGCACGATGCGATCGATCTTGCGGTCGCTCGCCACCTGCTTGTAGCGGCCGATCGGCACCAGTTCGGCGATCGTCCCGCCCGGAGCGCGGAACTTGACGGGTATGACGCCCGGATCGCTGACGATCTCGCAGCCATACGCGAGGATGTCCTTTGTAGCCTTTGCCATGTCCTCGACTTCGATCGCGAAGTGATGGATGCACGGACCGTCGCCGGCAGCCTTCGATTCGGCCGACTGCGTGCCGGCGTCGTATTTCAACAGCGTGAAATCGATCGCGCCGTCGGTCATGTGACGCGACGTGTGGTCGCGCGTCTTTTTGGTTTCGGCATCCTGGAAGCCGAAGACATCCTGGTAGAACGCGCCGGTCCGGTCGATCTCGTCGACCTTCAGCGCAAGGTGAACAATCTTTGCCATTGAAAATCTCCCGCTGAATGATCACGGAAGTCCCACTGTCGAGCGTGGAAGCCATGCTGCACGGCCCGGTGGACGCTGTGGGACGGAATAATGAATTCGGCGCGCTCTTAAGTAAATTGCAATGTTTATAAGGATTGATGCAATGGACGCAATACTCGTGCCGCACCGGCGCGATGGTCCCCAGGCCGCGAACCCGCTAGGCGACTACGCGTCGATGGAGGCTCGCCGAGAACGCGCGTGAGCGACGTTCGACAAAGACGACCAGCGAGTTAGCCTGACTTGATCCACCTGCCGCATGACGGAAATTGCTGGCACCACTCCTGAATCGACCGCGCGCGAGCACTACATGCCGGTCGGGCGCGGGCGACTTTATGTCCGAGAAATCGGGAGCGGAATGCCGCTCGTGGTGATCCACGGCGGGCCCGACTTCAATCACAACTATCTGCTTCCAGAAATGGACCGGCTGGCAAGCGCGTTCCGGTTGATTTATTACGACCAGCGCGGGCGCGGCAAGTCGTCCGCGGGGACGCTTCCCGAAGAAGTTTCCATCGATTCGGAGATCGAGGACCTGGAGGCACTTCGACGGCACGTCGGCCTTGAATCGGTCGCTCTGCTCGGGCACTCCTGGGGTTGCCTTTTGGCCATGGAGTACGCAATCCGGTATCCCGAGCGCGCGTCACACCTCGTGCTGCTGAACACCGCGCCCGCGTCCAACGCTGACCTTCTGGTCTTTCGCAGGCTTCGGCAGGCGGCCGAACCGCAGACGCTGGCAAAGATGCGTGTAATTGCGTCTTCAGCCGCATATGCCGAAGGCGATATCGAGACGGAGGCCGAGTATTACCGGGCGCACTTCAGCGCGTCGCTGCACCGCAAAGAGTTGGTCGACCTCGTTGTCGCCAGGCTGCGCGTTCATTTCTCGCCGGCGGACGTCCGCAAGGCGCGGGCCATCGAGGAACGCCTCTATGCGCAGACATGGCTGGCACCGGACTACAACCTCCTCGCAAAACTGAGCCGCTCGACGGCAAGGACGCTGATCATCCATGGCGCTGACGACATGTTTCCTCGCGATTGTGCAAGGCACACTGCGGATGCAATACCCGGCGCGCGTCTGGTCGTGCTGGAGGAGTGCGGGCACTTTGCCTTCCTCGAGTGCCCCGAGCGCGTCATGAACGAAACCATCGCCCATTTCTCCGTCGCATAGCGCGGGCCATTTTCTTTCCGGCCGTTGCGGAAGTGATGAGCACGAACCTCGGCGACGCCTGACTCCGTCCCATCCACGCGTCTGTCCTGAAAACGCGAGTGCGCAACCCCACCGCGGGCCGATTACTTGCTCCAAATCGGACCTTCGGACTCTTCGGCGTTGCGCGAGGAAATCATGATCAATCGAAGCAGACTTTCACCTGTTATCGCAATGGTCGCCACGGTCTCAGGCCTGGTGGTGTTGAGCCTGGCGCTACCACTGCCGGCCCTGGCCATGAAGGTCATCACGGAAAAGACGGTGACGGGATTCAAATTTCCGGAATCCTGCGCCTACGACCCCGAGGCCAAAGTGCTTTATGTCGGCTCTTTTGGTGGCGCTGAACTGAAGCCGGCCGAAAAAGACGGCAACGGTTACATCAGCAGGGTTTCGCCGGACGGCAAGATGCTCGAGGAACGCTACCTGCCGATGGCAGGCGTCAGCATGAACAAGCCGAAAGGCATCTGGGTCTCTGGGAACCGACTGTGGGTCACCGATATCGACGGAGTGTGGGTGTTCGACACGAAGACCAAGAAAAGCAAGAAACTGGTCCTGCCCGGAGTTCAGTTTGCCAACGATCCGGCGCTGGTCGGAAATACCCTTTACATCACTGACAATCGTGCGGACGCGTTGGTCAGCGTCACACCGGCGGACTTCCTGGACATGAACGATGGTCCAAAGGTCGCGACCGTATTGACGGGCAAAGGGATCAATCCGAACGGAATCTATCCGGCGCGCGACGGCACGCTGCTGATGGTCGGTTCCAAGCAGGACGAAAAGCGCGGCGTCTATTCGATGAAGCCGGGCCAGGAGCCCAAAGCGATTTCCGCGGAAATCGGCCGCCTTGATGGCCTCTACCAGATGCGGGACGGCACACTGCTGGTGACCGACTGGAACTCCGGCAGCGTCTTTACGTGGAGCGAAAAGGCGGGCATGAACACGATCGCCTCGGGCTTCAAAGGCCCTGCGGATCTGTGCGTGTATCCGCATGAGGGCGGACTGATGGTCGTGGTGCCTGACCTGGTGAAGAGCGAGCTTCGCCTGATCCAGCTTGGGAGTTAGCGCCAAGGCGTTGCAGCGGCGATCGGATCTGCGCAATACCCTTCCACCTGGTCGGTTTCAATTGAAATATTGCCGACGGGCGCTGAAAACACCTGGAAGCCTCGCGCACCAAACATGAACCATGCGCTGGCTCTCGCAGGTGGCGCTGCAGTCGCCGTTCATTGCCGAACCAGCGTGGCTTCTCGAACGCGAGGCGCTCCTCGTGTCGATTCCGGAGCGCATCGTTCGACGTACACGGGCCGGAGCCCATCCGGTCAATGTTGACGCCCAAACAGCAAGGAGGCTGCAATGAGCTACATAGACGGATTTGTCGCCGCGGTACCCACGGCCAACCGAGACAAATACAAGAAGCACGCCGCCGACTCCGCGGTTGTGTTCAAGGATCATGGAGCTATCAAGGTTGTCGAGTGCTGGGGCGACGACGTTCCTGATGGCAAAGTGACCTCGTTTCCGATGGCGGTCAAGCGCAAGGAAGACGAGACCGTCGTGTTCTCGTGGATTGTCTGGCCGTCGCGCAAGGCGCGCGACGAAGGAATGAAAAAGGTGATGGCCGATCCGCGCGTGAAGCCCGACGTCAATCCGATGCCGTTCGACGGCCAGCGCCTGATCTACGGCGGCTTCGAACCGATCGTCGAAGCTTGAATCCATTCGCGAGCGCGCGGCCGACGGGCCGCGCGCCGTCGTAGGCTGACGTAGCCTGGCGCACGAGACAAAGTTGAAGTGTCGCTTTCCGGCGGCAGCGACGAGTGAGACTGTACTGATTAGAGGCGAAAACGATGACTTCCTCGAGGAAAGCTCGCGCAATCGGATTCAACCATGTCGCGATTGAAGTCGGCGACATCGAGGAGGCTCTGGCCTTCTACGGTCAGCTCTTTGATTTCAAGCTGCGCGGCAAGGACGCGACGTCGGCCTTCATCGACCTCGGCGATCAGTTCATCGCGCTGCAGATAGGCAGGCGGCAAGCCGCGGACGATGGCCGGCACTTTGGCCTCGTCGTCGACGACAAGGCCGCGGTGCGAGAGGCGCTGGTCGCGCACGGAATCGAGCCGCTGCCCGGCCCGTTTCTCGATTTCCGCGATCCATGGGGCAACCGGATAGAGATCGTCAGCTACGACAACATCCAGTTCTCCAAGGCGCCGAACGTCCTGCGCGGTATGGGCCTCGAGCATCTGACGAAGAACGAGAGCGCACTGCGCGAACTCGCAGAAAAGAAAATGGCGCCGTAGGCGGACCCGACGAATCGATAGCGCAGCTGGCGCGCGCCGGAGGCGCGGCAAATCGCCGGTAGCAAGGTCCTAGGACGCCCGGCTAGCGCAACGCTTCGACCGCGGCCAGAAACACGTAGCCGGCGCCGCGCTCGGTCTTGATGAAGCGCGGGTTGGACGGGTCGGGCTCGATCTTCCTGCGCAGGCGCAGGATCTGGACGTCGATCGAGCGGTCGTAGACCTCGGCGTTATGCAGGCGTGACAGCTCGAGCAACTGATCGCGGGTCAACACGCGCTGGGGAGACGAGAGAAACGCAGTCAGCAGGCTGAACTCGCCATTGGTGAGTTCGACCGGCTTGCCTTCCGCTGACTTCAGCCTGCGCAGCCCGATATTCAGCTCCCAGCCGCCGAACCGGTACGCGCGCACCTTGGCGATCGCGTCGGCGACGGTCGCCTGTGTCTGCGCGCGACGCAGCAGGGCGCGGATCCGCGCCAACAACTCGCGCGGCGAAAAAGGCTTTCCTAGATAGTCGTCGGCTCCGAGTTCGAGTCCCATCACGCGATCGGCTTCGTCGGTGAGCCCTGTCAGCATCAGAATCGGGATTGTCGATTGCTCGCGCAGCCTGCGGGCGATCTGCATTCCGTCCTCGCCCGGCAGCCGCAGGTCGAGAATGACGGCATCGATCGTCTCTCGCGCCAGGACTTCCGTCAGTTCGGCTCCGCTCGCCACCGTCGTGACCCGCAACTCGTGCTTCGTCAGATACTCGGCGATCAGCGCCCGCACCGAAGCATCGTCGTCGAGCGCGGCGACGTGCGGCGCCAATGTCGGCGTTGCGAAATCGCCTCCACTTCTTTCAGACACCGTCACGGTCTGCTCCATTCAGAAACTCTCGCACAACTCCGGCCCCGTTGCACCCGGTTCGCGGAGCGATGCGGGTTACAGATGTAATGTCTTCCCGCCTGTACGAAATCGCATGGAAGTCGTAGGGTTATTGAATCCGGATTATGGCCAACTAACGCCAGCTTGAGCATGACAAACTGGAATCAATGATGCACTCCCGAATTCCTGCGGGCGCTCCGCAACGACGCGCCAAATGAACGACCAACCGCGCCACGGCACCGTCGCTGCGCCCCTGATTCGCGTTCTCGACACTGATCGCGCGACGCACGATCTGCTGCAGGAGTGGCTGACCTCCGCCGGGTTTTCCGTGGCGAGCGGGAGCGATCCGGGCGACGCGGTGCTGATGATCGTCGATGTTCCGTTCGGCCGCCACGGTGGACGTGATGTTGTGCAGCGCGCCTCCACGCAGTACCCGGGCACGCCGATCCTGGCGCTGTCGCCGACATTTTTTTCCAACGTCGAATGCGGTGGTCATTGTGCGCGTGCACTCGGGGTCGCTGGGGTTCTGCCGAAACCCCTTGCGCAGGACGCGCTGATCTCCGCCATCCGGAACCTCGTACAGCCGCTCGGATGAACGTCGCAGACGGGCTGATCGCGGCCACATCGCGGCAGCTCACCCGCCGCACAGTCGCGTGGGGCGGCGGCCTGCTGATCACGGTCATCGTCGCGATGGCGGCGTTCGACATCGTGCGCAGCTACCAGGCGACGGTCGAGGACACGGGCCGCGAACTCGAAACGCAGGCGCGCATCATCTCCGAGGAGATGGGGCGCAGCGTTCAGGCGGTCGATGTCGTGCTGCGGCACATTGCAAGGCGAATTCAACCGCGGCCGTCTGTCGCAGTTGACCTCGGCGGAGCTTCACGCCTACCTGGGTGAACAGGCGGTCGGCCTGGTACAGATCGACGGAATCGCGATGCACGACGCCAAAGGGCGACGCGCTTGCGATCTCCTGGCTGCCTCCTGGCGCACAAGTCAATATCGCGCATTTCGACGGGTTTTCGGCCTTACGCGACGATCCGAAGACTGGCCTCTTCGTCAGCCCAGCCACACGCAGTCCGACGGACGAGCGTTGGGTGTATCCGCTGCTGCGCCGGCTCGAGACGCCCTCCGGCGAGTTTGCCGGCGTCGTCGGGGCGCGGGGACGGATCGACTACTTGCAGCAGTTCTATCGTGACGTTCAGCTCGACCCGGGCACCAAGGTCACGCTGATGCACCGGAACTCGACACTGCTCGCACGCTACCCGCCGGTGGAAGCGGCCCTTGGGCAGCACTTTCCGCTGTTCGACGCGATGCTGGCAGGGCGGGCCGAAGGCCGGCCGGCGCCGACACGAACGGTCAGTCCGATCGACGGTGTCGAGCGCTTCGGCGCCATTCAGTCTGTCCCCGACTACCCGCTCGAGGTGCTCGTCACCCGCGACACGAGCGCGGCGCTCGCGCCCTGGCGCGAGATGGCGTGGGGCACCGCGGCGCGCACGCTCGTGCTGGCCGCGCTGGCGGCGGCGCTGATCGCGCTGCTGATGCGCCAGCTCGCGCGGCTTTCGAAGGTGCGCGATTCACTCAACGCCTCGCACGAGCGGTTTGCGCTCGCGGTGGCCGGCTCGAACGACGGCATCTGGGACTGGGACCAGCGAACCGAGAAGATTTTCGCTTCCGCGCGCGCGCGCGAGTTGCTCGGGCTGCCACCGGGGCCGGACAGCGTGAAGAGCAACGAATGGTTCGCTTCGCTGCCGATACATCCGGACGACGCGAAGCGGAGGATTGCCACGCTGCAGGACCACCTTGCCGGACGGACACCGCTGTACGAGGGTGAATATCGGATCCGCCACCCGGACGGCCGCTATCGCTGGGTGCTGATCCGCGGCATGTGCACGCGTGATGCCGCCGGCCGGCCGCTGCGCATGGCCGGGTCCGTCAGCGACATCGACGCGCAAAAGCACGCGGACGAAGCGCTGCGGCTGTCCGAGGAGCGGTACGCGATCGCGATGACCGGGTCGAACGAGGGCCATTGGGTGTGGGATATCGGGACCGACGAACTCTTCGCCTCGCCGATGGTGAAGGAAATCTTCGGGCTGCGCGCGGATGAAGTGATCACCACGCGCAATGCCTTTCTCGAGCGGGTGCGATTCCACCCGGCCGACATCGAGGAGCTGCGTCGCCGAGTCGACGATCATCTGGAGGGAAGGACCCCGCGGCTCGAGAATGAGTACCGGATCCTGCTGCTCGACGACTCAGTGCGCTGGATCCAGTCGCGGGCTCAGGTCTTCCGCGATACGGACGGTCGCCCCGTGCGCATGGCGGGTTCCTCGATCGACATTACCGAGCGCAAGCGTGCGGACGAGGCGTTGCGCGAGTCGGAACAGCGCTATCAGCTCGCGATCGCCGGCGTCAATCAGGGCGTGTGGGATTGGGACCTCGCGAGCGACATGGTGTTCATGTCTGCGCGTGCGCAGGAGCTTCTTGGGCGCGAGCCGGGCCCACAGATGCGGACGCGGCGCGAATGGATTGCGAATTGGGACTATCACCCGGACGACCGCGTTCGGGTGCGCCATGCGCTGTCCGCTTACCTGCGCGGGCTGACGCGAACCTTCGAAGTCGAGTACCGGATGCGGCACGCGTCGGGAGCGTGGCGGTGGTATCACGATCGAGGGCTGGCGCTGCGCGATGCGGAAGGGCGGCCGTATCGCATGGCGGGGTCGATCGAGGACGTGACGGACCGCAAGGAGGCCGAGGCCCAGCGCGATCGGCTCGAGGGCCAGCTGCGCCAGGCCCAGAAGCTCGAGGCCATGGGAACTCTCGCGGGCGGCGTCGCGCACGACTTCAACAACATCCTGGCGGCGATCCTCGGTTATGGCGAAATGGTGCAGAAGGAATCTGACGAGGGCACGTCACTGCGTCGTCACATCGATGCTGCGATGAGTGCGGGAATGCGTGCGAAGGCGCTGGTCGAGCGCATCCTCGCCTTCAGCCGCAGCGGGATGGGCGAGCGGGTCCAGGTCCACGTGCAATCGGTCGTTTCCGAGGTGCTCGATGTCGTTGAAGGATCGCTGCCCCGCGGCGTAACGCTCGAGCGATCGCTTGCCGCCGGCGACTCCGCGGTGCTGGGAGATCCGACGCAGCTGCACCAGGTTGTCATGAACCTGTGCTCCAACGCCGTGCAGGCCATTGAGGGCGAAGGGCGCGTCTCGGTCGCAACCGATATCGTCATCCTCCAGGCGCCGCGGCTGGTGACAACCGCGACCCTGCCACGTGGCGAATACGTACGCCTTTGTATCGCCGACACCGGATGTGGGATCGAGCCGAAGGTGATCGACCGCATTTTCGATCCATTTTTCACCACAAAAAGCGTCGGCGTCGGCACAGGACTTGGTCTGTCACTGGTACACGGCATCGTGACCGACCTGGGCGGAGGCGTCGACGTCGAGAATCGGCCGGGCTTGGGCGCCGCCTTCACCGTGTATGTACCCAGGCAGGGCGACGTCGAGGCGCCGGCGGCGATCGAAGAATCGCCGGGAGCCGGCGGTGGCGAGACGATCATGCTGGTCGATGATGAAACTGGCCTGGTGCGTCTCGGCGAGGAAATGATGGCCGAGCTCGGATACGAGCCGGTCGGCTTTACCTCGAGCACCGCGGCGCTCGAGTCGTTCCGTGGTGCGCCCGATCGATTCGATGCAGTGTTGTCCGACGAGGCGATGCCGGGCTTGACAGGGTCAGAACTGGCCGAGGAGATACGCCGGATCCGTCCTGATATTCCCATCGTTCTGATGAGCGGCTTCACCTCGACGGCGCTTGCGACGCGCGCGCGGGATGCCGGCGTCATCGAGGTTCTCGCCAAGCCGCTGGTCGCTCGCGACATCGCGCGCTGCCTGGCGAACGCGCTGCGTCGCTGACGCGTCTCGCTCCTTCTCCTGTTGCATCTGAAATTGGGTCACCGCCGACCTGAAATGGTCAGGCAATCGCTGCGCACGACTATGTGCATCGATGGAGGCCGATATGCAACAGCAAACCCTGAAGGAAACGCTCGCGATCGCCGTGCTCGCAGTTGCGGCATCGATCAGCTGGCTGCTCGCGGTCGTCGCCGTTCCGCTGGCGGCCGCCTGAGAGACGCCGGTATGCATCGAGGAGGACATATGACAGCAAGATTTCATCCGGCACTTGCGCGACTGGTGCCCGGCCAGTTCCTGAAGATCCAGGATGGCAAGGGACAGATGCTCGCCGTGTTCGAGGGGCTCGTGTGGGTCACTCAGGACGGAGACCCGCGCGACGCGTTCGTTGCAAAGGGCGGTGTCTTCGAGTTCGATCGAGAGGGACTGGCGGTCGTCGAGGCATTGAAGGAATCGCGTCTCGCGGTGCTGGCAACCACGTTGAACGAGGAAGAGCATGAACCTGCACTCGCCTGATGTCCTCGGCACTGAAGTCGCGCGGCTGCTCGCTGCTCTGCCGGTGATCCGACCGCTGCAGGCCGGAGACCGTGCTCTCGTCGAAGCGCTGGTGCGCGATCTGTCGTCGACATCGCGTTTGCGCCGGTTTCATGCAGGGGTGCGCGAGCTTCCCAGCGTGCTGCTGGATCAGCTGACGCGCGTCGGAGGCCGCGGCGAGGCCGCGTTTCTTGCGACAACCATGGCACACGGGCATGAGGTCGCTGTCGGTGAAGGGCGTTACGCGCTCAGCGACGAGCACAACGATGCGCGCGAGTTTGCGCTCGTTGTTTCGGACCAATGGCAACGGCTGGGCGTCGGCACGGGACTGATGCAGGAGCTGATGCAACACGCGGCGCGGTCCGGGGTGAAGCTGCTCTATGGCGACACTTTCGCCGACAACGTGCCGATGCTTGAGCTCGCGCGACGACTGGGTTTCGAAAAACGCCGGCATCCGACCGACGCACGCCTGGCGCGCATGACCGTCGGGCTGGACGGTCTGAAGGAGGCCGCGTTGACGGCCGGCGCGTCGCGCGCGGCGTATTCACTTACGAGCTGAACGGAGATTGAACGACATGAGCAGGCAGTCGAATACCAATTTCCTCGCCCGGCTGCTCGATACGGTAGTGACATGGCAGCAGCGGTCCCGAGATCGCCATCTGATGGCACAAATGAACGAGCGGCAGCGGCGCGACATCGGTCTGTCGCCAGCCACGCTCGACGACGAAATCAGCAAGCCGTTCTGGCATGAATGACGACGCAAAGGAGGAGCATCGTGAAAGACGAGATCCCTGATCACATGATCGACGATGGCGTAAGGATCCCGCCTGCCGCGGCAGTGCCTGCCGAAACTGCCTATGGTGACAGCGGCGAGGATTACCTGCTGAACGACATCGGCGTGGCACTGCGTCTGCTCAGCGAAAGAGGCTGACGACTCGCGCGCGCAGGCAGGCTGAAGATGGCGGCGACCGCCCCTCCTATTGTCGCGACGGTGCCGGATTCGCCGGCGGGCATCTATGCGCGGCTGGCGTTGACGGCTCTGTTCTGGGGCGGAGCGTTCATCGCGGGGCGCTTGCTCGCACTGGAATTGCCGCACTTTGTCGCGGCGACGGGTCGCTACGTCGTCGCGACCGCGGCGCTGTTCATCTTCCTGTGGTTGCGCGAAGGCTCGTTTGCCGAAACCGACCGCGCGGCAGTGGCTTGGAATCTCCCTGCTCGGTGCGACCGGCGTCTTCCTTTACAACGCGTTCTTCTTCAGCGCGCTCGCAGAGCTTTCAGCGAGTCGCGCCGCGCTGATCATCGCCACCAACCCGGCGCTGACGGCAGTTGCCACTTGGCTGGTCTTCAGACAGCGCTTCGCCTGGTGGCAGTGGGTGGGGGTCGCGACCGCTTTCGCCGGGGTCGCGATCGTCGTTTCGCGCGGCAACATCGCGCTGGTCTCGGACGCCTTTGGTCTGGGCGAGCTACTGATGTTCGGCGGTGCCGTGTCGTGGGTCGTCTACACGCTGGTTGGCCGCTCGCTGATGCAACGCCAGGACGCGCTTTCGCCGCTCGCGACCACTGCCTATGCGTCGGGCGTCGGATTGCTGCTGCTCGCCAGTGCGGCGATCTTCGAACTGCCTCAGGTGCAGTGGACCCGCATAGGGCTCAGGGAACTTGTCGCTGTCGGCTACCTTGGCCTGTTGGGTACCGCGGTCGGGTTTGTCTGGTTCTACGAAGGAGTGAAAGACGCTCGGTGCTGCGCGCGCGTCGGTGTTCACGAACCTCGTGCCGGTATTCGGCGTGGCACTGGGGGTTCTGCTGCTCGGCGAGCCGCTACTTGCATCGATGATCGTCGGTGGCGTCGTGACGCTGGCAGGCGTCAGCCTGACCAATGCTCAAACAAGAAAGACCTAAGGCGCGAGACTTGACGGTCTACAAGATACTCGGCGGTGGATGAAGTTCCCGCGAGGATCTGGGAGTTCAACTTCGAATTGGGTTGGTACGGATTCGCTCGGGTAGACGATGCCGAGGGCTTCATGGACTCCGGCGCCGTCGGATGCTTGATCCTCGGCGCCGGGTCGTTCAGGTGTTGGTCACTTCGACGCAAAATCGATCGCGACCGCCCGCAGTCCGGCCTGTTCAATCTGATGCTCCTGTTCGGACGTAGTTTGAACCGGGCCAGCTTCGCCATAGTTCAGTACGCCGAGGCGCGCGGCCTCACGGGTTTCGGCGACGACCTGCGCGCGCGATTTCGTCGCAGCAACTTCGACATGTGCGCTGACCGCTTCTCCGACCGAAGCGGCGGGGCGCACGGTCTGGGTTTTGTCGGACTGCGTGCTACGAATGACGGACGAAACGAATCCGTAAGGAAGAATGTCGACATCATCAGCGAATGCGGGTGCTGATGCGGCAAACGCCGCCAGTGCAAAAGCAAGTGTGCGTTTCATTTGCGAGCCTTTCGAGTGAGTGGTGTATTTAGCGCCCGATCGGTCGCTAACGGAACACAGTGTCGTCTTGGTCCGTTTCGGTGCTGTTGCAGCGTCGTCTGCCTTGGAATTACCGATGAAATCGGCTGTCACGAGCCCGACAAAGAGTGACGGCGAGCCCGAATGCGATCGGCTCAGGCCGCTTTGTCAGCGAAACTGCAGATCGCGCAGTGCTTCGGCGGTCGCGGCGTCGGCGGGAAAGAACGACTCGAGCGCTAGTTCGGCGAGTGTGATTTCGAGCGGCGTGCCGAACATCGTCGTGGTGCTGATAAACGACAGCACACCGACCGGAGTTCGCAGTCGCAGTGGCACGACGATCGCATTCGACGGTGCTTCGGGTTGTGCTTCTTCGCCCGGATAGCTGGCCAGCTCCTCGAGCAACGCATCAAGCTCGGCGCTCGGATTCATGGCCGCCTGGCGCCGCAACCGCGCGAGCAGGTGAGCCCGCCATTCCGGCAGGTTCTCGATTCTGGGCGCAACACCTTCCGGATGAAGCGACAGCCGAAGCACGTTGACGGGCGGCCGAAGCAGATGGTCGGCCGCGCCGGCGATCAATGGTGTGACCGCGCGATTGGCGAGCAGCAGATTCCAGTGTCGGTCGACCGCAATCGCCGGAAACGGTTCGTGCGCGCGCAGGATCTGCGCCACTGCGTGGCGGGCGGGTTCGAACGCGGCATCATCGAAGCTGCGCTCTGCGTAGGCCGGCGCGAGGCCAGCGGCCAGCAGCAGGCGATTGCGGTCGCGCAACGGCACATCGAGCACCTCGGCCAGGCTCAGCAGCGTCGCGCGCCCCGGCTGCGATCGCCCGGTCTCGACAAAGCTCAGGTGGCGCGGCGAGATGCCTGCTTCCAGAGCCAGTTCCATCTGGCTCAGGCGCCGATGCGTGCGCCAGTCGCGAATCAACACGCCCACGGGTGGAGCACTCGCGATCGTCATTGCGCCTCCCGGGCCGAGACGCCTCGGCGGACGGCTTACACGCTAAACGGGTTCGCGGTCGCGAACCATAGCGCCAGGCCGGTGGCGATGATGAACGCGCCGTCGAGTACGCCCACGGACACGAAGAACTTGGTCTGCAGCATCGGAGTCAGCTCGGGCTGGCGAGCTGCGCTCTCGATGAACTTCATCCCCGCAAGGCCGATGCCGATGCACGAGCCGAGGGCGGGCACACCGATCATGAACGCCACGGCCAGCGGAAGAAAAGTATTCGTGTTCATGGTGCCTCGGTCAAAGGAGGTCTTTCCAGGCGAGATTCGCGGTTGCTTGCGACACCGGGCTCGATCGCATGAGTCCACGCGCCTGCGCGCTGGCGAAGGCGACAACGGCACCTGCCTGGAACAACAGGTAGCCGACGCCGAGTGTGGACAGGTCGTGGCGCAGCGCGGTCGCAAGGACGATGCACGCCAACGCCCAGCCGAGGTTGCCGACGACGACGAGCTCGACCAGCGTGCGCGCCACGGCAGCGCTGGAGGCCATCCGGATCAGCAACGCCGCGTACGCGGCCAGGAGCACCCCGGTGGTGACGAGCAGTTCGACCGCGAGGCCGGTGAGACTGCGCGATCGCATACGGCGCCAGGAGTTGAATCAGCGCAAGCGTGCCGCTGGCCGCTGCATCGATCGCCAGGGTTGCCCGCAACAGCCGGGAGGGACTGAGATAGTTCATACGGTGCTTTCTTGAGGACTGGACATTCGCTCAATGCCGCCGCGGTCGATCGTCCGCGCCTTGAACGAATGATGGTGCAAATGGATAAACGGCGCGATTACGTGCGAGGTAATGGCGCGCTGAAAGCCGCCGCCTGGCGACTCTCGCCGGGCGCTTCGCGAGGCTCGCCCGGACTGATCACCACGCGCGGCAGCACGACCAACTCGGCGTCGGGCAGCGGAGCCATCTCCGCGAGCAGCGCGATGCCGATCAGCTCGGCGACCGTGACACCGAAAGCCAAGGCGCCGGCGACAAAACGAAAGCTGAAGCGATTCATGCGGACCTCCGGAACGGAACGATGTCGGCCGACCCTCAACCGCCGCGGGACTGCTACGAGTCACCCGTGGTGTGCGCCGACGAACGAAGCATGCGCCACTAAAACTGCCATGGCGTGACATGATTTGTGGCAGACTGCGCGGATGCGCGCGAGCCGGCTGCTTTCGATCCTGTTGCTGCTGCAGACCCGCGGCCGCATGAGCGCCGAAGCGCTTGCGGCCGAAGTCGAGGCTTCGGTCCGTACCGTTTTTCGCGACGTCGATCAGCTGAGCGCTGCCGGCATTCCGATATGGGCCGAAAGGGGTCGCAACGGCGGCTTCCAGCTCAAGGAGGGGTGGCGCACCAAGTTGACCGGCCTGACGACCGAAGAGGCGCGTGCGATCTTCCTGGCCGGGTTGCCAGGCCCCGCGGCCGAACTGGGCCTCGGCGAGGCGATGACATCAGCGCAGCTGAAGCTGCTTGCCGCGCTGCCGGCGGACTGGCAGGCCAGCGCACAGCGCGTGGGCTCGCGCTTCCATCTCGACCCGATCGACTGGTTCCGCAGCGCCGAATCGACAGAGCACTTGCGCCCGGTCGCCGAAGCCGTCTGGCAGGAGCGCCGGTTGAAGATCCGCTACCGCAGCTGGAATCGGGAGTCCGATCGGCTGGTCGATCCCCTCGGCGTCGTTCTCAAGGCGGGGCGGTGGTACATGGTTGCGCGCTCTGAAGGCGACGTCCGCACGTTCCGGGTGTCGAACATCCAGGCGCTGGAAATGCTCGAGGCGCGCTTCAGCCGCCAGCGCAAGTTCGATCTGGCCAAGTACTGGAGCACGTCGACGAAACGCTTCGAAACGAGCGTGTACCGCAGCAAGGCACAGCTGCGCGTATCACCACTGGGCTTCAGGCGGCTGCAGACTTTCAGCCCCACCGTGGCGGAGGCGGCGGTCCGAACGGCGAGTGCGCCGGAGGCGGACGGATGGATGCGTGTGACGATCCCGATCGAGTCGGTCGAAGACGCGGCGCGCGAATTGCTGGGCGCTCGGCGCCGAAGCGGAAATCGTCGAGCCGGACGAGCTGCGGGAGCACCTGAAGAATATGACTGCAAGACTCGCGGCGATCTACCTAGGTCCAGTCGAAGGCTCACGCGCGCGGCCCTCGCACACGGGCGGTCGGGTTCCGTCGCAGGCAGCGGGCCGAAAGATGTCTCGCAAAGCGTGACCCGCGACGATCGTTCGCGCGCCCGCACGGCATCATCAGGCCGTCGCTCGGGCTTGGTTCGGCGCGGATGGCAAATCTGAGATCATTTTCCTGCGCGAACTGCAGCAGCATATTTATTGACGACGGGACGAGGACCACCAAGTGCGCGTCATTCCAGATCAGATCGACTTTTCCGGACCGATCGTCATCATCGGCTTCGGCTCGATCGGCAAGGGCTCCCTGCCGCTGATACTGCGCCACATACGTGCGCCGCGCGAGAACATGGTGGTGATCTCGCCCGACGATTCGTGCCGCCGGCTGGCCGAGCTGGAGGGCGTGCGCTTCGAGAAGCTCGCGCTGCGTCCGGACAATTACCGCAAAGTGCTTACGCCGATGATCGCGGGCGGGTTCGTCGTCAACCTTTCGGTCGACGTGTCCTCGGTGGCGCTGATCAGCCTGTGCCGCGAACTCGACGCGCTGTACATCGACACCTGCATCGAGCCCTGGGCCGGTGGCTATGTCGACGCCGGCATACCGCTGGCCCAGCGCACCAACTACGCGCTGCGCGAGGAAGTGCGCAAGATCCGCGGCGACGGTCCGACCGCGGTGGTGGCGCACGGAGCGAACCCGGGCATGGTCAGCCACCTGTTCAAAAGCGCGCTGGTGCGCCTCGCCTCCGACATGGGCCACACGGTTGCGCCCACTACGCGCGAAGGCTGGGCGAACCTTGCCATGCAGATGGGCGTGAAGGGCATGCACGTCGCCGAGCGCGATACGCAGTGGGCCGACGTACCGAAGCAGGCGGATGAATTCGTGAATACCTGGTCCATCGAGGGATTCCTGAGCGAGGGCCTGCAGCCGGCAGAGCTAGGCTGGGGCACGCACGAAAAGCACGTGCCGCCGGAGGCGAGCTTCCACGAGACCGGATGCAAGGCGGCGATCTACCTGACGCGGCCCGGCGCGGGTACGCGGGTGCGCACCTGGACACCGAACGCCGGTCCGATCCAGGGCTACCTGATCACGCACAACGAATCCATTTCGATTGCCGACTACCTGACCGTGGAGAAGAACGGGGAGGCGATCTACCGCCCGACGGTGCATTACGCCTACCATCCCTGCGACGACACCATCCTCAGCCTGCACGAGCTGCAGGGACGCAACATGCGCCGCCAGTCCGGCGTGAGGCTGATGAACGACGAAATCGTCGACGGCATGGATGAACTGGGCGTGCTGCTCTACGGTCATGCGAAGAACGCCTTCTGGTACGGCAGCCAGCTGACGATTCACCAGGCCCGCGCGGTTGCCCCTTACCAGAACGCCACCGGCCTGCAGGTGACCTCGGCGGTGGTGGCGGGAATGATCTGGGCGATCGAGAATCCGCGCCGCGGTGTGGTCGACGCCGACGAACTCGATCACGACCGCATCCTGTCGATCCAGCATCCGTATCTCGGCAAGCTGGTGGGCGCCTATACCGACTGGACGCCGCTGGACAATCGCGGCCAGGGCCTGTTCCCGGAAGACATCGATCTGCGACGATCCGTGGCAGTTCAAGAACATCATCGTGCGCTAGCTGACTGGCGTTGCCGCCTTAGCGTTCGTCCCGCGACTTAGGAAAACGTCTAACTTCCTACTGACCGACTGAGTGTGGTCGCGGCCGCGATCGCAGCATGCGACTGATGCCGACGGCAGCACAAACCGCGAGATCGACCCAGGCCTCGGAGCTGCGCATCTGGACGATTGCAACCCTCCGCATATCCGATCTCATCCGCACGCCGCGAAGAAGGTCGATGCTGGATCGAACCGGTCGTAGTTCGCCTTGACTGCTGATCACGCTCATTTGCAAACTCCATTCAATGGTGCAGACCCGTGCACCTGATGCAGGTAGGTTGAGGGAGCGTCCGTGCAAAATCCAATCTTTGTTTCGGATCAACGCGATCGGCAATGGCGATGTCGAATTTGCAGCAGCCGGCCGCTGCACGTGCTACCGAATGAGGCGCGACAGAGAGGATTCCGATGATTGCAGGGCTGGTGGAGATTCTGCTGTTCCAGGGCCTCGGGGAAATCGTCTCGCGTTTCCTGATCACGCTGATCCCGGGCCCGGTCATCGGTCTCGTGCTTCTGCTTGCGTGGTTGCAGGTGCGCAAGCGGACGCCGGAGAACCTCGAACTCGTTGCCTCTGGGCTTACGCAACATCTCGGACTGCTGTTCGTTCCCGCGGCAGTCGGCGTGGTGATGTTCTGGCCTCATCTGAAGTCGAGTGCGCTTGCCGTCGCGACGGCACTGATCGCGAGCGTCGTGCTTACGATTGCCGTTTCCGCCGTCGTCCTGCGAGTGCTGTCCAGGCAGGAACCTCCCGGTGAATAGTCTTCCGGACATCCACGAGATCTGGGTCTACCTGTCGGGCAGTCCGCTGCTGGCCTTGATCCTGACGCTTGCGGCCTATCAGATCGGCGTCGTCGTTTACGAACGCGCTGATCGCAATCCGCTGGCCAACCCGGTGGCCATAGCGGTAGCACTCGTCGCCGTCGCGATCACAGCGATCGACATGCCTTATGCGACGTACTTCGAAGGCGCGCAGTTCGTGCACTTTCTGCTAGGAACCGCCACGGTAGCGCTCGCAGTTCCGATCCACCACGGGCTCAAGGAATTGCGCGGTCGCATCATTCCGCTGCTGGCTGCCGTGCTTGCCGGTGGCGCGACGTCGATCGTCAGTGGCGTCGGAATCGCCCGGCTGCTCGGTGCCGATCAAACGATCGTCGGCGGCTTTTACGCGAAATCGCTCACCGCACCGATCGCGATGGGCGTGGCGGAGCGCATCCATGTCTCACCCACTTTGACGGCCGTATTCGCGGTGACTACAGGGATCCTTGGCGCAGTGCTTGCGCGCTTCGTGCTCGACGCGGTCGGCTCCAGGCAATGGTGGCAGCGCGGGTTTGCGCTTGGCGTAGCCGCGCACGGCATCGGCACTGCGCGGGCAATCAGCGTGAATGCTCAAGCTGGACAGTTTGCCGGCCTGGCCATGGGGCTGCATGGAATTATCGGAGCGACTCTGATTCCGCTGGTGTTCCAATGAAAAGCGAGACGGCAATCGACCGCATAGGGCGTGTCTCGGCTTGTCTGCCGGTCACTGCGTCGCAGTGATGCCGCCGTCGACGTATACGATCTGGCCAGTCACGAACGAAGCCGCGGGCGAGCAGAGAAAGACGACCGGCGAGGCGACATCACGCGGCTCCCCGATCCGCCCGAGCGGGATTCGCTCGACGATCTGCCGGCGCGTCGCTTCGTTCTCGATCCAGTGGCGCGCCATCTCGGTGGCGATCACGGTCGGCGCCACACCGTTGACGCGGATGCCATGCGGGGCCAGTTCCGCGGCGTGCTGGCGTATCAGCATCACCAGCGCGCCCTTGGTCGCGCAGTAGGCCGAGTAGCCGCGCCCGCGCAGTCCCAGCTGTGCGCGCACCGACAGCAGGTGGATCTGCGACCCGCCGCGACCTCCAGCGATCTGATGCGCGGCGCAGGCCTGCGCCATGAACATCGCCGACTTGAGGTTGATGCGATACACCTCGTCGAACGCCGCCTCGCTGACTTCGCCGAGCGCTTCCTCGCGCTGGACGCCGACGCAGTTCACGAACGCGTCGAGCCGCTCATGCCGCCGGGCTGTTTCGTCGATCGCGGCGCGCAGCGACTTGACCTCGGCCGCGTCGGCAATGACGGCGTCGGCGGCCAGGCCGGCAGCGCGGATGGCGCGTGCGAGGGATTCGGCCTTCGCAAGGTCGCGCCCGGCAATCACCGGCCGCGCGCCGGCGAGCGCCAGTGCCCAGCACACCGCTTCGCCGATGCCGCCGTAGCCGCCCGCCACGAACGCGACCTGCCCGTCGAGGCGGAACGCTCCCGCCAGTGCCTGTGCAAAGTCGATCCGCGGAGTGATCTCCGACGGTGATGCGGTGTCAGCCATCCGGCTCAGTCCATCAGCAGGCCGCCGTTGACATCGATGATCTCGCCGGTGATGAAGCCGGCCAGCGGCGAAGCCAGGAAACGCACTGCGTGCGCGAACTCTTCGGGCTCGCAGAAGCGTCCGACCGGAATCATCGCGAGCAGGGCCTGGCGCTGCGGCTCGGTCAGCTGCTCGGTCACCATCGGCGTGCGTACGTACGCGGGCGCGACGCCGTTGACGGTGATGCCGACACCGGCCAGCTCGCGTGCCAGCGAGAACGTGAGCGCGCTCATCGCACCCTTGGAGACGACGTAGGCGGTGCCGGCCGTGAGGCCGCCGGTCTTGGCGGCCAGCGAGGTGGTGTTGATGATGCGGCCCCAGCGCCGGCTCTTCATCGACGGAATCACTGCGCGCGCGAGGAAGAAGGCGGCGTCGAGGTTGATCGACAGCACGCGGCGCCACTCGGCTTCGTCGGTCGCCAGGGACTTCGCATTCGACAGCACGCCGGCGTTGTTGACGAGGACATCGACCGCGCCGAGTTCGTCCTGAATCTTGTCGACCAGCGCCGGCAGCGCATCGAGCACGGTGAGGTCGGCCGCGAACGGCACCGACCGCGCACAGATCGACGCCGCGTGATCGAGGCGCTCGCCGGGGAGATCGACCAGGGCTACCGCGCACCCGGCATCGGTCAGCGCGCGCGCCGCAGCGAGGCCCATCGGGCCGGCAGCGCCGGTCACCAGCGCGACACGTCCCGCAAGCTCAGACATCGAGCACGCTCTTGCTTGCCGAACAGGCCGCGCGCGCGGAACGTCACGACGGCGATGAACAGCAGGTACATCGACAGCGAGCGACCACTCGGACGGCGTAGGCGCCGGTCAGGCCGACGACCATACCGACCAGCAGCGCCGGCGACCACCGCGCCCCAGAAGCTGCCGACGCCGCCCAGCACGATGATCAGGAACGCCGGCACGACCGCGTCGACGCCGACGTGCGGCCGGATGCCCCAGATCGGCGCCATCACGACGCCGGCGAACGCCGCGAGCGCGACGCCGAGCGCGAACACGCAGCAGCCGCAGCCGCGGCAGGTTGATGCCGAGCGCGCGCACCATCTCGCTGTCGTGCGCGCCGGCCTTGATGATGCGCGCCGTACGGCGTCTTCTCGAGGAACAGCCACAGCAGCGCGATCGCGAGCGCGGCGACGCCGCACGCGAAGAAGCGGTACTTGGCGTAGATCAGGTCGCCGACATGCAACGGCGCCGGAGATCGCCTCGGGCAGCGGCAGCTGCTTCTCCGTCGAGCCCCAGACGACGCGGATCACCTCCTCGATCACCAGCGCCGCGCCGAAGGTCAGCAGCAGGCCGTACAGCGGATCCTTGCCGTAGGTGCGGCGCAGCGCGAGCTCGAGCAGCATGCCGAACACGCCGACGACGATCGGCGCGAGCACCAGCGCGAGCGCGTAGCGCGCGCCGAGCGGCAGCCGCGCGATAGCCGCGCGAGCGCCTGCGAGCGCGCCGACGGCGGCGCGACGATCGATCAGCGCGACGTACATGCCCAGCGCGAAGAACGAGCCGTGCGCGAGGTTGATCGTCTCCATCACGCTCGACGATCAGCATGAAGCCGAGCGCGATCAGCGCGAACAGCAGCCCGAGCGAGACGCCGTTGACGAGGTGAGGGGCCAGCGTCGCTAGCATCGGCGCGGATCGCGCGCGAGGACAGTGCGCACGAGCGCTGTCCTGCGCGCGACTCGGCTGAGCTGCCATCACGTCTCGTAGCTCGGCGTGTCGCTCGTACGACTCGAGCTTGCAGGCCGCCGGCGCGTCCGGGTCCTCGACGTCCTTCGGCGTCAGCCTGCGCAGGATCTTGAAGATGTCGTCCTTCTCGGCCGGCTGTGTCGTTGTAGGTCGCCATGTAGATCGTCTGCTGCATCTGGTGCGTGGCCGGGTTCGATGTAGGCGTCGTAGTGCTGCATGCGGTCGCGCGCCGACATCTTGCGGCCCTCGAGCTTCTTGATGACCGCGATGTTGTTGGTCGTGCCGGCCTCCTCGACCGCGCGCAGCAGCTCGCGCGTCGCCATGTAGCCGTTGTAGTAGACGTTGCCCGGCACGCGGATCGCCATGCCCGGGTACGTCTTCTGGTAGTCGGCGACGAACTCCTTCACGCCCGGCAGGTCGAGCCGGTAGTACCAGGTGGTGCCGAACACGCCGAAGATCTGCTCGGGCCCGAGGCCGTAGACGTCGGGCCAGTCCTGCTGGTTGTTGATCCACGCCATGCTCTTGTTGCAGCTTGAGCTGCACCACCTGCTGGCGCAGCGCCTTGATGTCGTCGCCGCCGACCGCGGCGGCGACGACGTCGGGCTTGATCTGCTGCAGCTTGAGCAGGTAGGACGAGAAGTCGCGCGTGTTCTGCGGCACCAGCAGCTCGTCGACGATCTTGCCGCCGTTGGCCTCGACCAGCGCGCGCGTCGCCTTCGACGTGTTGTGGCCCCAGACGTAGTCGTTGGTCAGCAGCACCCAGTTCTTGCCGTTGACCTTGATCGCGTTCTTGACGATCGCGTAGCGCGAAGTTGGTGCCGTTGCCGTCCCAGACGAACTTGACGCGGTGGCAGTCCTTGCCCGCCTCGGTCGGCGAGCTCGAGTTGGTGTTGAGGTAGATGCAGCCGTACTTCTGCGCGACCTGCGAGATCGCGTTGGCCACGCCCGAGTGCAGCGCGCCGATCAGGAACGCCGCCTCGTTGCGCGTGATCATGCGCTCGGCCACGCGCGAGCCGGTGGCCGGCGTGGTCTCGGTGTCCATGTGGATCGCCTCGATCCGCCGGCCGAGCACGCCGCCCTTGTCGTTGAACTCCTTGATCGCCATCATCGCGCCGAGGCGCTCCTCCACGCCGCTGGCGCCGTACTGGCCGCGACGCGTCCATCGTGAGGCCGATCACCAGCGGCTTCTTCTGCGCCGGTCTGCGCCCAGGCGTGGTGCTGCTTCCACGGCCCGAAGAACGGCGCGACGCCGTACAGGCCGGTCGTGGCGGCCGACAATGCCGTGACCTTCAGCAGGCGGCGGCGTGCCGGGTTGTTGCGTGTCTCCTCGCTCATTTTTTGCCTCCTTTGCGGCAGTGGTATGCGTCCACGGGCTTCAGCGCGCGACGATCTGGAACTGATTCAGCTGCTCCTGGGCCTCGATCAGCGACGGCAGGAAGCGCGACCCGAGGCCGAGTGCACTGGCCTGGACCAGGCTCTGGTGGACTGCTTCGCCGATGAAACTGGCGATCCCCAGGCTTTCGGTCATGTGCGTGTAGTAGCTCATGTCCTTGCGTCCGTTGGCGATCGAGAACTTCATCCCGGTGAAGTCGCCGCGCGACGCGCCTTCGCCGATCATGCGGAAGACTCCGGAGTTCACGCCGCCGGCCGAGATCACCTCGACCAGCTTCGCGAGCGGCAGGCCGGCCTTCGCGGCGGCGGCGAACGCTTCGGCGGTACTGGTGGCGATCGACATCGCGAGGAAGTTGTTGATCAGCTTGAGCACGTGGCCGGTGCCGGGCGGGCCGACGTGGATCACGTTTTCGCAGAACGCCTTCATGACGGGCGCCAGTCGCGCGAAGTCGGCGTCGGCGGCGCCGACCATCGTGTTGAGCCGGCCTTCTTCGGCCTCCTTCGGCGTGCGCGCCAGCGGAGCGTCGATGAACGTGACACCACGCTCGGCGCAGGCGGCTCGCAGACGTGTCGTCGAGTCGGGCTCGGCGGTCGAGCAGTCGACGATCATCTGGCCGCGGCGGCTCGCCTCGAGCAGCCCGCCGTGCACGATCGACTCGACTTGCGGCGATCCGGTCACGCAGATGAACACGATGTCGCTGGCCGCGCCGACGTCGGCCAGCGTCTGCACTTCGCGCGCGCCGGCCGCCAGCAGATCCGCCAGGTTCGCGCGGTTGCGGTGCGCCTTGAAGGTCAGCGGGTAGCCCTTGGCCAGCAGGTGCTTGGCCATGCCGTGTCCCATCAGCCCGATACCGATGAATCCGATGCGTTCCATGGCTTTGTCCTCAGTGCGCCGAATAAGCAGGGCGGTCCATCGCAGCCTCACGCGTGATGCTCGAGTCGAACAGCAGCTCGACCAGCGCGCCGTAGCGCGACGCGATCTGCTCGACGACCGCCGCGTCGTCGATGTGACCGGCAAACCAGGCCCGCGCGGCGTCACCGAAGATCGTGCGTCCGACTGCGAATCCGCGGCAGACCGGATGCCGCGCCGCAAGCGCGATCTTCGGCGCCAGTTGCTCGAGCGGCGCGTCCTGGCCGAGCACCAGCACGCCGCGGCAATGCGGATCGAGCGCAGCGCACGGTGGCGGACAGCTCGCGCCAGCCGTTTTCGTCGGCCGGCGCGGGCAGCTTCCACCAGTCGGGACGCACGCCGGCCGCGACGATTTCGGCCATCGCCGCGCGCAGGCGGCGATCGATCTCGCCATCCGCGGGCTCGGCCGGCAGCACGATCTCCAGCAACAGTTCGCGCTCGGTCGCGACGCACGCGGCAGCCAGTTCGACCATGCGCCCGATCTGCTCACGCCGCAGCTCGGCCGGGTCGTCCGGATCGAAGGCGACCAGGCACTTGGCGACATGGCGGCGCGGCCAGCGCCGCAGCAGCGCCAGCACGTTCTCGCCGTCCTCGAACGCCAGCGGGCGCTGCCCGGGGCTTTCCACCGGGCGCGCGACCCAGAAGCGGTCGTCGAGCTGCGGCAGCAGCGACTCGCCGTAGCGATCATCGATGATCAGCCCGCCAGCCGCGGCCACGGCTGGACGGTCGTCGAGCGCGCGCCGTGCGCCGCGGGCGATCAGCCGCTTGAACTCGGCGATGGACGCCGCGGGCCGACCGTACATGGCCGACATCGCCTCGAACTGTGAGCGGTGATCGAAGGCGAGCACGGCCAGCAGCGGCGGCACCGAAGCGCGCGTCCCGGCGCGGTGCAGGCGATTCAGCGTGGCATCCTCGCGCAGGCGCGGCGTCGGGCTGCCGTGCGCGAGAAAGTGATCGAGTTCCTCGGCGGTCGGCATCGCCGGCGCGCAGCCGTGGCGCGAGACGACCAGCGCGCCGCAGGCGTTGGCTCGCTCGCCGCATTCGCTGAGCGGGCGGTCGCGCAGCCAGCCGGACAGGAATCCCGCCATGAACGCGTCGCCGGCACCGAGAACGTTGAAGACCTCGATCGGAGCGCCGCGCAGCGTCAGCACGCGCCGCGCGGCCATCGACGGAACGAGTGCACCGTACAGCCGTCGGCACCGCGCTTCACCACGAGGGTCGCGTTCGTCGCATTCCGCACCTTGTCGATCGCCTCATCGGCATCGGCGCGAGCCGCCGGCGATCGCAAACTCCTCCTCGGTGCCGACGATCAAGTCGCATCGCGGCAGGAACTCGCGCAGCGTCGCGGTGACGATGTCAGATTCGACATAGCGGGTCGCGCCGTCGCCGAGCGGCCGCAGCCCCCACAGCACCGGGCGAAAGTCGATGTCGAGCACGACGCGCGTGCCGGCGGCCACTGCCGCCGCGATCGCCTTGCGGCAGGCGGCCCGAGTCGAATCGCGCGACAGGTGCGTACCGGACACGAGCAGCGCGCGCGCCGAGGCGATCAAGCCTTCATCGATGTCGTCGACGGTCAGCGCCATGTCGGCGCAGCGGTCGCGGTAGAACAGCAGCGGAAAGGTGTCGCCGGTCGCGGATGCTGAGAAACACGAGCGCAGTCAGGTGCTGCGGATCGGCGATCACGTGGCTGACGTCGACGCCGGCGCGCGCGAGTTCGTTGCGCACGAACTCTCCGTTCTGCTCGTCGCCGACGCGGGTCAGCATCGCCGCGCGCAGCCCGAGCCGCGCGCAGCCGACGGCGGTGTTGGCCGGCGACCCGCCAAGATAACGCGCGAAGGTCGAGACCTCCTGCAGCGTGGCGCCGATCTGCTCGCCGTAGAGGTCGACGGCCGCGCGGCCGATGCAGACGACGTCGAGGCGGCGACTCACCGGCGCGCTCCGTTGCGACGTGACGGTGCGTCGGTCAGGCGGTGCCCGAGCGCGATCACCAGCGACTGCGCCAGCACGATCGGCTCGACCAGCGAGCGGAACGGCAGGCGACGGTCGTCGCCCAGCAGCAGCGCCAGCGTCGAACACGGCACCAGCGGCGAGGCGCGGCTGTCGGTGATGCCGAGCGACCGAGACGCCGCGGCTGTGCGCGCGGCGCGCGATTTCGATGACCTCCGGCGTGTAGCTGCGGAAGCTGACGACCAGCAGCAGGTCACGCGGAGCCAGCGTGGCGGCCAGCTGCACGTTCATGCCGCCGACTCCGTCGAGCAGCGTGACGCGCCGCTCGAGCTGGGCCAGCGCATAGGCGAGGTAACTCACGACCGGGAACGAGCGGCGCGCCGCGAGCAGATAGACGTGCCCGCGGCGCGCGAGCAGGTCGACGGCGGCGTCCAGCCTGCGCTCGTCGAGCGTCTGGGACATGTGCTGCAGGCTGCCGATGGCGTCGTCGATCTGCATGCGCACGACGTCACCCGCCGTCGCGGCCTGCGAGGTCCGCCGCAGGGTCGCGATGCGCTCACGATACGAGGGGGCGCGCGCAACCAGATGCGATCGGAACACCTGACGCAAGGCTGCGAAGCCGCTGAAGCCGAAGGCCGTGGCGAAGCGGACCAGGGCGGACGGCTGCACGCCCGCCGCCCGCGCGAGTTCGGCCGCCGTGCCGAAGGCAAATGTCTCGGGGGCGTCGAGCGCGAACTGCGCAATCGAGCGCAGTTGCTTCGGCAGGTCATCGAGGCGCCCGGCGATCTCGGCCATCAGGGGCTCGAAGCCGGTCTCGCGCTCGCGGCGCCTGGGCTGCGTTCGAACGACCGCCTGCTGCACTCGCTGCGCCTCCCGGGCTTGCTGCCGCTTGTCGTCCGGCACAATAGAACGTACATTTTGTTTTGTCTACATCATGGAATGAACATTCCATTGCAGCCGATGCCACGGATGGCAGAGACTCCCATGGAGAAACGATGAGCGCGGTGCCGACTGGCTGGCAGAGCGGGCCGGCAATGCGCCTCGGCGCACGCGCGGCCGGGCTTTGCCGGGCCGTATGCGCTGTCGCTGCTCGTGCTGGTGACGACGCCGCTGTGGATTCGCGAGATCGGTCTCTACCAGTACATCGCCGTGGAGATCGTGATCTGGGCGCTGTTCGCGCTCTCCTACAACCTGCTCCTCGGCCAGGCCGGCCTGCCGTCGTTCGGGCACGGCGCCTTCTTCGGCGTCGGCGCCTACGCCTTCGGCCTGGCGGTCAAGCACATCGCGCCGAACCTGTGGCTGGGCCTTGGCGCGGCGCTGGCGGCTGCGGCGCTCGCCGGGGCGCTGGTGGCCGCCTTCATCTCGCATCGGCGCGGCATCTACTACGCGCTGATGACGATCGCATTCGGCCAGGTGCTGTGGTTCGTCGCCATCAAGTGGCACAGCGTGACCGGCGGCGAGGACGGCCTGCTCGGCATCGCGCGTCCGCCGGTCGATCTCGGCGTCGTCGCGTGGAGCCTGCGCAGCAACGAGGCGCTGTTCTACTTCGCGGTGGCGCTGTTCGCCGTTGTCACGGCGTTCCTGTGGCAGCTGCAGGACACGCCGTTCGGGCGGGTCATGGCAGCGATCAAAGGCAACGAGGAGCGCGCCCGCTACTGCGGGCATGCGGTCTGGCTCAGCAAGTTCACGAGCTTTGTGCTGTCGGCGGCATTGGCCGGGCTGGCCGGTGCGCTGTTCGCGATGGCGCAGAACTCCGCCTATCCGAACGTGATGAGCCTGCACAACTCCGGCTTCGTCGTGATGATGGTGCTGATCGGCGGCGGGCTGGTCAGCTTCTGGGGGCCGGTCATCGGCGCGGCGTTCTTCATCCTCGCGCGCGACCTGCTCGGCGCGACGACGGAGGCCTGGCTGCTGTGGTACGGACTGCTGTTCATGGCGGTCGTGCTGTTCAAGCCCGAAGGCATCGTCGGTGCGTGGCGAATGCTGCGCCAGCGGGCGCGAACCTCGTGGCGAGGCGGCTGATGGCACTGCTCGAGGCGCGCGAACTGCATCATCGCTTCGGCCACCAGGTCGTGCTCGACGGCGTCTCGCTGAGCTTCGACGAGGGCACGCTGTCGGGAATCATCGGACCCAACGGCGCCGGCAAGACGACCTGCTTCAACGTACTGACCGGTCGCTACCGGCCTGATCGCGGTCAGGTGATCTTCGACGGCGACGACATTACCGGCCGCTCGCCTGCCGCGATCGCGCGGCGCGGCATCGCGCGCTCGTTCCAGCTGATGAATCTGTTCGACGCGCTTACGGCGATCGACAACGTGATCGTCGCGACGCCGGCATTGCGACGTCGCGCGTTCCGGCCGTTCGGTGCCGTACGGCGTGACGCCGAACTGCACGCGCGGGCCGTGGCGCTGCTGGCAGACGTGGGACTCTCTGGCCGGGAGCATGCGCTGGCGCGCGACCTCGCCTATGGCGACCGTCGACGGCTGGAGATCGCCGTTGCGCTCGCGGCAGAGCCGCGGCTGCTCTTCCTCGACGAACCGACCGCCGGCATGGGCGCCGAGGGTGCCCGTCAACTGGCGGCACTGATCGAGCGCCTGCGCGCTCGCGTGACCATCGTGATCATCGAGCACGACATGCGGTTCCTGTTTTCCCTGGCGGACCGGATTTCGGTGATCCAGTGGGGCCAGGTCATCGCCGAAGGCACTCCGGCCGAGCTGCGCGCCGATCCGTGGGTCGCCCGCTCGAACCTGGGAGCCATTGCCTGATGCTGCGCGTCGACGCCATCGACAGCGCCTACGGCGAGACCCAGGTGCTGTTCAACGTCTCGCTCGAGGTGGCCGCAGGAGAAGTCGTCGCGCTCCTCGGTCCGAGCGGAGCCGGCAAGACCACGACGCTGCGCTCGGTTCTCGGCCTGACTCCCGCGCGCGCGGGCCGCATCGAGTTCGACGGCGCCGACGTCACCCGGGAGAAGTCGTACCGGATCGCCCGCCGCGGCATCGGCTGGGTGCCGGAGGAGCGGCGCATCGTTCCGAGCCTGACGGTGCGAAGGAATCTCGAAATCGCGCGGAAGTCCACGCGCTTCCGCGCCTGGACGCTCGCCGAGTGCTGCGAGATCTTCAGTGCGCTCGGTTATCTGCTGGAGCGCGAGTCGGAGAATCTCTCCGGCGGCGAGATGCAGATGGTGGCCATCTCGCGCGCGTTGCTCGGCAGCCCCGGCCTGGTGCTGATGGACGAGCCGAGCCAGGGGCTGGCGCCGAAGGTTGTGCAGGATGTGCTGCGCACGGTCGTGCGCATGAAGTCCGAGGGGATCGGCGTACTGCTGGTCGAACAGAACGTGCACGCGGCTCTGTCGGTGGCCGACCGCGTCGTCGTCCTCGACCAGGGCACGCGTCGCCCATCACGGCTCGGCGGCCGAACTGCGCGACGACGTCGCGCTGCGCCGGCGCCTGCTGGGAACATGATGCCTGCCGCTGCTCGAAATCGATCGCCTGCGCAAGGTCTACCGGCGGCATCGCTACGGTCGACCGACATTCGAACTGCACGCCACGATGCGGTTCGACGCGCCGGCGATCGTCGGCGTGCTGGGCCCGAACGGCTCGGGCAAGACCACGCTCTTCGAGCTGATCACCGGGCTCAATCAGCCCAGCAGCGGCGAGGTGCGCGTGCGCGGCCAGGTGATCCATCGCGTCAAGCGCAGCCAGCGCGCGCAGCTGGCACGGCACTATCACCAGTCCTACCAGATGCGTCGCTTCCACGAATGGACGCCCGAGATCCTTCAGCAGCGGGCCGCGCTCGGCGCGGCGGTGGTGCACCTTTTCGACGAGCCCCAGCTCAACACGCAGGACGGCTATGTCGGGTTCATGCTGAACTTCTTCCGGCGCCTGCGCAGGCAGGGCATGCTGGTGTTCGTCTGCCTGCACCCCAACGAGCGCTGGCAACTCGACCTGCTGCGCGAACTGGTCGAGCGCCTTGTCTTCGTTCATCGCGGCACCGTGACCGAGTACGCAACGTTCACCGCGCTCGCGGCAGCGGGCAGAGGCGCGCGAGTACCTGGGCGCGCTGCTCGACTAATCGCCGCAGTCTATGCGACCGCCACTCGCACCGCTGCTGTCTCGATCTTCGCCTTGTCGTTCGCGGATCTCCGGAAGCCGAGCTCGTTCAACGCGTCATTGCATAGACCCGCATCGTTCGCCGCGCGCCATCCGGGTCGCACCGCTCACTTTTGAGTGTGCCTTCGTGCTCGAAGCCGAGCCGCTCGGCGACGCGCCAGCTGCGCACGTTCTCCTCATCGGCCCCACACCAGACGCGCCGCGCGCCGAGATGCGCGAAGGCAAACTCGGTCACTGCCGGGCCGCTTCGGTTGCGAATCCTCGCCCCTGGAAGCACTTGCGACACCACCAGCCGATCTCGAAGACGCGGGTGTCCGAGTTGAACCGGTGCAGCCCACAATTGCCAACGTGCTCGCCCGTATCGCGCCGGAACACGATCATCGGGAAATCTGCCCGGATAATCCAGTTGGCGGCTCCACGGCGTGCGTACTCCTCGGTTTTCTCCACCGGCTGATCTTCCATCGCCCACATCATCGACGCCGGGTAGCGTCGTATATCGTCCAGCGTCTCGAGCACAGAGACGTTGATCACGGCGCCATCACCCGGAACGTGGCGCCCGGATCAGCAGCCTCTCGGTTTCGAACTGATCAGGAATGTCCAATAGGACCGGATTGAAAGTGGGCGGGGTCGTCACGGTGGCGATCAGGAGTTGTACCTGCGCAGCTTCCCAGAACCTTCAGGATTCGCCAAGATCAGCCATGCCGTTTTTGGATCAGACGTGTTGAAGCTTCCGACGCTGCCGCGATTCCCGCGCTGCGCGACGCGCCGACGCCGGCGGCCTGAGCGGTCATCGGAGCACGAGGTCGCTACAAGGTCACCATGATGCTTGAGCTGCAAGTTAGCAAGCAGGATGTGCGGGTCGTCCGCGTTATCCAAACCGCAGCCCGCGCCACTTGCCTCGGGCAATGCGAGGCTCAGGATCGATCTGTTTGCGCTTTCGGCGAACAACATCACCTACGCAGCCATGGGCACGGGGCCACTCGGTTATTGGGACTTCTTCCCGGGAACTGAGGACTGGGGGCGGCCGCCCTGCTGGGGCTTCGCCACGGTCGTGGAGTCGGACGCGGATGCCGTCGAAGCGGGAACTCGGTACTACGGCTTCTTTCCGATTGCTGAAACACTCGACGTGACTCCGCAGCGCGCTGGCCCCCGCGGCTTCGTCGACGCGGCGCCCCATCGGCACTCCAAGGCGGCCGTCTATAACCAGTACCTCAACGTCGCGGCAGACCCCGCGTATGAAAGCCAGTTCGAGCCGGAACAAGTGCTGTTTCGTCCGCTCTATGCGACAGGTTGGTGGGCCGCCGACTGTGTGCTGACGGGGTCACCTCAGACGGTTGTTGTGTCAAGCGCGTCCGCCAAGACCGCGCTTTCGATGGTCTCATCAGCTGCGGCGGACGGGAGGCACAGTCGTGGTGGCACTCACCTCCGCGCATAACGAGGCGTACGTTCGAGAAACACGACTTTACGAACGGACGATCACCTACGGTGCCATCGAGACCCTGGCAGCATCTCCGAGGACCACTTATGTCGATTTTCTCGGTCGCGACGACGTCACGGCCGCCGTGCATCGCGTCCTCGGCCCCGCTCTGAACCGCAGCATCCTGATTGGCGCCACGGATTGGAGTGACAAACCCGGCGGGATTCAGGCGCCGAGGCAGCAGGTCGTCGGGCCAACGCCGGAGTTCTTCTTTGTGCCGTCCTACGCAGCGGGCCGCCTCAAAGCTCAACCGGAGCTCGGCAAAGCCATGCTTCGTGACTTGCGCGGGTTTTATGCCGCGTCGCGCGAGTTCGTCACAGCGCGACGAGCCAGCGGCGGCGCTGCAGTGCTCGAAACCTGGCAGAGGCTGGTGGCCGGCGAAGCTTCTCCACGCGATGGATTCGTGCTCTCACTCTAGAGGTGCCTCATTCGGGAGTAGGGCATCGGCCCAGGTTCTTGTCCGGGCTGGCGCAATGCAGCGGACGCTTCACAGCGCGCGCTCGATTGATTGGGCGGCGGACGCGGATGAAGCAGATACAACCTCGGGCGCTCCTCGTACCAGAGGTACCGCGGCGATCGTCGCGGTGGCCGCGAGAATGGCCGCGGCCAGAAAACGGATCGGCCGATTCCAGGCCGTAACTATTCGTCGGGCGACAGGCTGCGACAGCGCAAGGCCGAGCGTCAGGCTAAATAGCAATGATTGGCAAGGAACCAAAGCAAGCGCAACGATCCGGGGTGCCGGATCGGAGACTGCGCCGAGGAACTGCGACGCGAAGAAAGCAGCCGTGATCGGATTCGTTGCTGCCGTAGAAACTCCGGCAACGAAGAGCGCGATCGCATCTCTTGCTGAAGGCTCAAGCGCCGCGCCTTTGCCAGGCTCGCTCGGTGGCGGCTGTCGCAATAGGATTCGAGCCCCGACGTACAGCAGGAGCGCGACGGCGGCCAACCTGCCGAACTTTTCGATTACTGGCGAATTGCCCAAGCCGACCGCAGTGCAAATGCCGACCGCAAGCATCGTTGCGCCCACTGCAATGCCGGCGCAAAGCGGCAGCGCTGCCCTGAGGCCTCGCCACGCGGCAATTGCGCCGATGGCGAACAGATTGGGCCCAGGGGTCATCAGGACGGCTGCATAGCCGACCACAAATCCGGTCGCTAGGACGGAAAGGTTCTCTGTCATCGGTCATCGACTTGCACAGGACCGAATCTATGACACCGACCCAGACGACCCTAATGAATGGTGAGCACGACAGGCCGCGAGTTTTCACATTCGACACTCCGAGTTGCTGCACGCTAAGGCGCAGGTGAAAAGGCACAGCGGCTCGCCCAGCGAACGGCGGCCTTTGTAGTCCAGGCCAACTGGCCGAACTTCCTGAACTATTCAGAAGAAAGTGCGTTCGCCGGGCAGAGTGGGATTGTTAGTCGTGCCGGCGAGGTCCTTGCACAGCTCCCGACTGCGACGGCCGGCATCGGACTAGTGAGTCTTGCCGATACCGGTTTCGACTGGCTACCGCAGGATGCGTAGGTCCTCACGCTTTCGCGCGCGCTCAAGCTGGTCGAATGTTCTGGTTCATGTGGAAGAAATTGCTCGGGTCGTATTTCGCCTTGATCTTCTGGAGCCGCCGGTAGTTGGGGCCGTAGGCAGCGGCGATCGGATCGCCGGGTTCGTCATCGCCCAGGTAGTTGACGTAGCGGCCCGAAGCCATGAACGGCTGCATCGCGGCGTAGGTCTCGCGCGCCCAGGCGATGCACCGCTCGGTGTCGGCGGGTCCATCCACTGAGCGAGCACGAGAAGATTGTAGCCGTCGGCGCGGTGCGGGAAGGCGGTGTCGGTGACGCCGACCCGCGTGGCCGCGCCGTGGAAGTGCTCGAGCAGCAGCTGGCCCATCGGCGTCGGACAGCGGGCGAAGCAATCGATCATCGTGTCGATCGCCTCGTCGCTCAGTCGTGTGAGGAAGCTCGACTTCCAGTAGTTGAGCGCGCCCTTCGGATAGCCGGCATCGAGCATCGCGTTGAGCTGGCAGTAGGGCATCGGGCCGATCGCATCCATCACCGGCGAGACCGAATTGCTTGAGCGGCCGCATCGCCGCTTCGCCGGCGGCCGAGCGATCCGCAGTGGCCGGCGACCATCGCCGCCAGCTTCGCGCCCGATCCGTCGGGCGCGTGGATGAGCCCGCCGAACACGCGTGATCTCGTCGGGCAGCGACGCGGTGACGTCGCGGAAGAACCGCAGCACGTCGCGCGCCTGCTCGAAGGGGTGGGCGACGAGGCCGCCGGTGACGATCGGTCCGACCGGATGCAAGCTGATATTCGAAGGACGTCGCCACGCCGAAGTTGCCGCCGCCGCCGCGCAGCGCCCAGAACAGGTCGGGATCGTCGTCCTTGCTCGCCCGCAGCACCTGGCCGTCGGCGGTGACGAGTTCGACCGAGACGCAGATTGTCGAGCGCCAGTCCGTACTTGCCCATCAGCCAGCCGAGGCCGCCGCCGAGGGTCAGGCCCGCGATGCCGGTGGTGGAGACCACGCCGCCGGTGACGGCCAGACCGTGCAGCTGCGTCTCGCGGTTGAGCTCGCCCCAGGTGACGCCGCCCTGCGCGCGCGCGGTCCGGCCTTCGGGATCGACGTGGATGCCCTTCATCGGCGACAGGTCGATCATCAGCCCGCCGTCGATCGTCGCGCGCCCCGCCACGTTGTGACCGCCGCCGCGGACGGCGACCTCGAGGCTCAGCTTTCGCGCGAGCTTGACCGCGTCGACGACGTCGGCGACGCCGCGGCATCGGGCGATCAACGCCGGCCGCTTGTCGATCAGGCCGTTGTGGACCTTCCTTGCCTCCTCGTAGCCCGCGTCGGCGGGCTGCAGAAGTTGCCCGGAAAACCTGCCGGCGAGCTCGGTAACTGCATCTGCGAGGGATGATGTCATGGCGCCGTACTCCTTTGCATTTGATGGATGTCGGAACGAATCAGAATCGTAGCGGGACCGTGCGTCCCGGCTTGCCGGCTTGCTTTGAAACGACCATCCTACGGGAGCGGGAGCAGGTGCACTGGATCAACTCGTCAGTCTGGACGGAGCGGCTCGGCGAATCGGCGCGATAGGTCCTTCTTCCACTGCGCGCGCATCAAAAGGTGGCCGCCGAAATCGCGGTGAGGCGGTCGGTAGGGTGCTAGGGCGAAGGACAGACCGCTGCCGAAGCCGCAGCGTTGGGAACGGTGGAGTCGAAAAGTGGCGTGAGGTCGTTCGCCAGGGCCGCATAGCACGCAATCGTCGTCGTCGCATGTGGGACTCGGAGCACGGAAGCACTCAACCCTGCGACGAGCGCGAGCGCGAATCCGAGCCCCATCGCTGTGCGGGTCCGGCTCACTCTGGGTCCTTTGCGCTGTCCTGCGATGTCCATATCAGCCTCCGGAACGGAGAATCGCTCCGGACTGTTTCAACGGTATGTGTGGGAAGAGCCCCCGGATTGCGGTTGTAACAATCAGTCGTCCACGCGCGCATGTGCTAGCGGCGTCGGAACTGACAACCGCTTGGCCGCTGGCTAGGTCCTGGTCGCCTGCGAAATTCGGCGGCCTAGCGCTTCGCGGCCGGGACCTGTTACTTTCGAGGTGCGCTGGTAGCCTGAGCGAGGTGTCAGAGTCTTCTTGGATAGGAGGCATCGGTATGTTCGGCCGAACACTGCTGCGCTGCTCATTCTGCGGAAAAGACCAAACCCAAGTGTCCAAGCTTGTTGCTGGGCCAAAGGTCTACATTTGCGATGCCTGCGTCGCCACTGCGCGCCAGATCATGGACAACGGCGATGGCGGTCACGATTCGAAGTTGAGGGCGTCGCCGTCCCTTTGGCGCCGAGTGCTTTCCCGCATCCTTCAGAATGCCTCGCGTGGCGATCTTCAGCGCCAGATTCACGAGGGGGCCGGCTCATAACGCGGTTGAAGACGGACGCTCCGGGTGCCCCGGGGTGTTCAAATCGATTGCCACCGCGACGGGAGCGCGGGAAGTGGTGAAGAACACGTCGGGACTGCGTTTTGGCGGGTGGGCGCGCCTCCTGGTCATGGCAATCACCTGGGGCGCAGCGAACACCGCGTTTGGCTGGATCTACCCGGAGCACCGCGACATCGCAGTGCTCGCCGTTCAGGGACTCGACGCCGAACGCAGGGCCGAGTTCGATCGCCTGTGGCAGGAGGCGCGAGCCGGTGACGAGCAGCGCCTGTGCGCGGTGGTGGCCGACTCCGAGCAGGGCGTGACGCCGGCGTGCATCGACTGGGCGGCGCTCTCGGGCATTGCCGGCGATCATTCCTGCTCGAGCGCGGAGATGCTCGAGACGGTTCGCACAGTCGGACTGGATTCTCGTCGTCGCGGATGTCGCCGCGCAGCTCAAGGTGGATCTCGCGCGCGATCCCGGTGACCGCCCCGGCGGAGCAGGTCGAGCCCGCCGCCCGCATCATTGCCGACGCCCAGCGGCGCCTCGCCGACGAGGCGAGTCGCGCGAAGCGCCAGAACGCGCTGCGCTCCGCCGACACGCGCATGCAGCGCGCCGACCCGCAGTACGCGACGCGCGCGGATGCCAACCTCGCCCATTTCCTTCTTCCGCGCCCTGACACCAATCTCGATCCGATCGACTATGCGAGATGCTGGCACTGAAGCCCGGGTCCGCCTCTGAACGCAATCGGCGTCTATGCCTGGTTTCACATCAGCGCGCTGCAGAAGGCGAGCCGGCTCGCCAACGAGCAGCTTTCGCCCGAGGAGCGGAGCGCGCTGGTGCGCGCCATGCTGTTCGACGAGGCGTTCGCGCTGCACTTTCTGGAGGACGTCTTTGCGGCCGGCCACGTCGCGGGCAGCTGGGGCGACGTGTCGCAGCGCAAGGGCACGCACGACTTCTACAACCAGAACGGGCTCGAGGTGTTCACCTGGAAGGGGCGCGAACGAACGATCGTGCTGATGGGCGATGCGCACATGCGCCCGCAGGACGCCGCGCTCGCCGCCGAGTCGGTGCGCAAGAGCATCGCGCAGGTGCTCGATGCCGCCGCCGGGCGGTCGCGCGGCTACAGCATCCCGCACGCGGCAACCGCCGCGGCCAGGCCGGACGACTTCGACATCTGCAAGAGCATCACCTTTCCCGACCGTGGCGTCGGCCTCGGCACCGGCCGGGGGCAGTACGGGCCGGTTCTCGTGCGAAGTGCTGCTGGACACGCCGGTGCCCGGCCTGGGTCCCGGCCTGGGCGCGCTGCCGCGCGCGCGCAGCGAGGTGGGCGCGTTCATGGGGCTCGCCGCATCGATCACCGGGCGCGCCGTGAACGGCGGCTTCGAAGACTCGCAGAACGAAAACGGCTTCATCGCCGGGCTCGACCTCGGGTTTCGCGTCGGATTGGGACTGGAGGGGGCGCTGGGCGATGCGGGGGATGGACTCGCCTTTCTTCAGGTCGGCTTCACCGCCGATGGGCCCTCGACCAACAAGATCTCCGACACGGGGCTGGGAACGCTCGGAGGGAGCCTGAGCGCTGCGATCCCGGCGCGCTCGGGCCTGTCGACGCGCATCCGCATGCCCTTCTACCTCATTCCCGGCGACCTGCTGTTGCTGTCGCCGATGTACTTCTTCAACCGCGAGAAGTACACGCAGCTCGCCGTCACCGCCAGCAACGGCGGCCTCTTGCGCTGGCAACAGGGCTGGGCCACGCGCTTCGGCCGATTCCAGTTCGTGCTCGGGCGCGAGCTCGGCGTGACCTTCTATGGGCTATGGGGCGACCCACAGCTGGTCGCGCCGCCCGCTCCTCCCGCCGCCGTCGGGCGCGTCGTCAACTTCAAGTCGACGTACTTCGACCTGCCGATCCTCGAGTACCGTCCCTACCGCGCGTTCTCCGCAAACCAGAGCTCGACCGTCTTGTTCCAGCTGTTCGCCGGCGCGGACGTGCCTTACGGCGAATCGGTGGTCGCTCCGATCGGCGCGCCGCCACCCAGTCTGCGCACCGTCTGGTCCGTCGGCGTACGCATGACGTTCGACTGGAGGTATTACTGGCAATGACGGCACTGGCACGGAATCCGCGATCGGCCGCGAAGCCGAACTCCGCGACGCGCGCTACGTGCACCTGGGACGCTGGTGCGAGCGCAGGGCGCCTTCTGGCCTCATTGCTCATGGCGGGTGTGGTCGCGGGCTGCGCGACACCCGCCGCTGAATCCCTATTCTGCCGATACGCCGCCGCTGGTCCTCGTGCCTGCCGCACAGGCGGGCGTGCAGGACAAGCGGGCGCGGTTTCGCGAAATCTTCTGCGCGGTGCTTGAGGCGCGCAAGACCGAGCTGCCCGACTATCGGCCGTGCGACGAAGCGCTCACGCGCGTCGGCGTCGAGCCTGCCGGCACCGCCACGCCGGTCAATCTGGCGCCGTCGCGCCGGCGGCTCGTCGCCGCGCTGGTGCCGGGATTCGGATACGACTGCTTCGAGACGTGGCTCGAGGCGCCCGGCACGACCGCGACGCACCTGCGCCGACACGGCTATGACCTCTCGCTGATCGGCGTCGACGGTCTTTCGAGCACGACCCGCAACGCGCGGCTGATCCGCGACGCGCTCATGGCGCTGCCGGCGGAGTCCGGTCCGCCGCGCATCGTGCTCATCGGGTATTCGAAGGGTGCGAACGACATCCTCGAGGCCCTCGTGACCTATCCGGAGCTTCGACCGCGCGTGGCGGCGTTCGTGAGCATCGCCGGCACGATCGGAGGCTCGCCGCTCGCCAACGACTCCGACCAGGGCATGGCCGAGTTGCTGACGCACTTTCCCGGCTCGAAATGCACGTGGGCGACCGCGGCGCGGTGGCGAGCCTGCGGCCCGACACGCGGCAGGCAGTGGCTGGCCGCGAATCCGCTGCCGAAGGAGTTGCGCTACTACTCGGTCGTCACCTTTCCGCAGCCGGAGCGGATCTCGTCGATCCTGAAGCCGGGCTACGACAAGCTCGGCCGCGTCGATGCGCGCAACGACAGCCAGGTGATCTTCTACGACCAGGTGGTCCCCGGCAGCACGCTGGTCGCCTATCTCAATGCCGACCACTGGGCGGTCGCCGTGCCGATCGCGCGCACGCACACGACGATCGCGGCGATGTTCGTGACGCAGAACGCCTATCCGCGGGAAGCGCTCGCGGAAGCCGTGCTGCGCTTCGTCGAGGAGGATCTCGAGATATCGCAGCGACCGGCCGCGCAAAGCTCGGCAGGTCCGCTATCGACGTCCGCCGCCACCGGCTCGCGTCCGTTGGGATCAACGGGCGCGCCGTGAACCGATGGGTCGAGTACTACCGACTGCGTGGGTTGGCAGCGCGTCCCTTTCGCCCTAGAAGCCGTCACGGAAGAAGGGAAGCTCGACCCGTGGGTCGAGGTCGAGCTCGAGCTCGAGTTCGACACCTGCCGTCAGTTCATCATGGATCCGAGCGCTGTGCTGATGCGGGCAAGCTGCGTCTCGGTGACCATGCCACCGAGAATCTTCTGAAAGCGCTCGTCCTTGACGCCCGAAACGATGTACTGCCAGCGATAGGCATGCAGCATCGTGTCGCGCAGCTGCCTTACCTGTGCCTCGTCGAAGGCCCGGTCGCAAACCTGCAAGAAATAATCGACGTCGGCTTTGGCCTGCATCTGCAAAATGCCGTCCACCGCGCCAACCAGTTCGATGAGATCGGTCACAGCGCTATCGCGTTCCTGCGGCGTCAGCTTCGCGTCCTCACGCTGCCACTCGAGCTCGTCGAGAATCGCATGCTGCGACTCCTCCTTCCAGTGGAACAGGAACACGTCCTTCCATAGTTCGGACAAGGCGGCGTCGGGCTCGATGCTCTGCCGGTAGTGCGCTTGCGTGAAGAGCTCGATGTGGCAAGTCAGCCCAAGGACGGCCCATGTCGACTTGCTAAGCACGGCCTTGGCGACGTCGTTCGGCTGCGGCAGGAACGTGTAGCCGGCAGGCATGTCTGCGGCCACCATCGCCTCGACCCGGCGGAACAACTCCTGGTGTTTCAATTCTTCGTCGGTAAAGCGCACCAGCGACTCGAGCGCGGTCTGGTCACCCAGCCAATGTTCTCGGCTGATCTCGAGCATCTTTGCGCTGATGTAGCGCTCGACGAGCCCGAAGATGTTGGCGTACGTGCGGCCCTGGATCTGGCTCACCAGCCGTTTCTCGTCGCCGTCTAGGAACGGCAAGCCATCGATCTTGGTCAGGCCGTCGGGCAGGAACTTCTTCGAAACTTCGAACTTGCGTCCGCGAATGACATCGCGGTCGATGTCCCACCGGATGCGCTTGGACACCTCCACACACTTGGCGTAACGGTCGTGGGTTGGCGTGCGCGGATTGGTTTGCATGATTTTCTCCTTATGCGAAACGGAGTGAAGGAGTGCAGTCGTCTCGTCTGAGACGAAGTTGCGACGGATGGGGCAGGCGGGTGAAGTCATTGACGTTTTCCTTATGCGGACGCGATTTGCCCCGCGCACGCTCAAAGTAATCATTCCTTTTCGCAATGAGAACGCCCGGGCTTGACAAGGCACTATTCCAAAGCGCGGAATAGTGTTATGGATCGTCTCGACAACATGCGAGTCTTCGTCGCAGTGGCCGAAGCGGAGGGCTTCGCGCCGGCCGCGCGCCGTTTGGCGATGTCACCGCCCGCAGTGACCCGGGCGGTCGCCGCGCTCGAAGAACGGATCGGCGCACGTCTCCTCCACCGCACGACGCGCATCGTCAGACTGACCGAAGCCGGCGACCGATTCCTCGCCGACTGCAAGCGAATCCTCGGCGAGATCGAGGAGGCTGAGACTTCGGCCGTGGGTGCTCATGCCGAGCCACGGGGACATCTTGCGGTGACCGCCCCAGTGATGTTCGGGCGGATGTACGTCGCGCCGGTCGTGCTTGATTTCCTCGCGCAGTACCCACGCGTGACCGCTCGCATGCTGTTTCTCGATAGGCTCGTCGACTTGATCGATGAAGGGCTCGACGTCGCTGTGCGGATCGCGCATCTGCCGGACTCGTCGCTGCGCGCGGTTCGAGTGGGTTCAGTGCGCTGGGTGCTGTGCGCGTCGCCTAAGTACCTCTCCGCACGCGGCACGCCACGGGCCCCCGCTGACCTCGCGCGCCACGATGCGATCGCGTTTTCGCTGAGCACATCGCCCGAGGAATGGCCGTTCGCGTCAGGTGAGACCCTCAGCCCACCGACCCAGCTCATCGTCAACAGCAACGATCTCGCGATCGCGGCGGCCGTCGCGGGTCGCGGCATAGCGAGGGTGCTTTCCTATCAGATCGCGCGGGAGCTGCGCGCGCGCAAGCTGTGCGTCGTGCTCTCGGAGTTCGAACGTCCACCGGTTCCGATCAACGTCGTGTACGCCGAGGGACGCCGGGCGGCGGCAAAGGTGCGTGCCTTCGTCGATTTCGCGACCGAGCGGTTCAGGTCAGACAAGTCGCTGAATTAACCGACGATGACATCTCGGCGATCCATGACTATCTGCTCGAACGGGCCAGGCGGTCTCGCTAAGACGGCAACGTCTGCGCACTGCAGGCGCCTCATTTGCCAACAAGTGGTGTCGCCGCGTAGCGTTTTCTGGGAATAGTGATGCCACGAGCCATTTGGAAAGGTGCCATCAGCTTCGGGCTTGTCTACGTCCCAGTCGCCCTCTATCCGGCGTCGCAATCGATCGACATCGACTTCGACTGGCTCGACAAGCGCTCAATGGATCCCGTCGGCTACAAGCGCATCAACAAGCGGACTGGCCGGGAAATTGAAGGCTCCAACATCGTCAAGGGCATCAAGCAAAAGAACGGCAAGTACGTCGTTCTAAGCGAAGAGGAAATCAAGGCCGCCTATCCCAAGTCGACTCAAACGATCGAGATCGATGCCTTTGTCAAAGCGAGCGAGATTCCGTTCACGTTGCTGGAAACACCTTACTACCTGGAGCCGGTCGCGAGGGGCGATAAAGCCTATGCGCTGCTGCGTGAAGCTATGGCAGACGCTGGCGTCCTCGCGGTGGCCCGGATCGTTCTTCACACCAAGGAGCGGCTCGCTGCGCTCATCCCCGCGGGCAATGCTTTAATGCTCAACACGATTCGTTGGGCAAACGAGATCCGGCCCACGACGGGCCTCAAGCTTCCTGCTTCCGGGAAAGGCGCTGCGCTGAGGCCGGCCGAGTTCAAGATGGCACGCCAACTGATCGACAGCATGACGGGGCCCTGGAAAGCCGACCATTTTGAAGACACATTTACCGCAGCCATTCACAAACTCGCAGCGCAACGAGCCCGGGCCGGAAAGATGAAGGAAGTCGCGCCGCTCGAGGAAGTGCCGCCGGCGGCAGGGCGGGACAATGTGGTGGACCTGATGGCACTGCTGAAGCAAAGTCTGTCCAACAACGGCCGAAGCAAGTCGCGGCCGCGAAAGACAACCAAAGCGAAAGCCGGCAAAACTTCATCGGACAGGCGAGCCGCCTGAATGCCCTCGCGCCGCTACTTCCTCGATTCGCACGAGATTTGCTCGCGCGCGACCGGTACGACAGCAGGCTTACTTCGGGCAATTGCGGTCGATCGACGTAGCAGCCAAAATCACTGGGAATTGGACACAAAATCCTGAGTCCAGTTTTCTGATCGGAGCGGGCTTTGCCGGTTCTCGTGCCCATGAGTGAAGCCGAATACGAGGTATGGCTCGCCGCGGCCATTCCTGCCTACGCAGCTGACAAGGTGGCCGCGGGACAATGGGCAAAGGAGGAGTCGCTCGAACTCTCGCGAATGGCGCTACTCGACTTGCTTCCGCAGGGACGCCGGACAGCGAACAACTATCTCTTCAACATTCTTGACGAGCAGGCTGGAACAGTTGGCACGGCATGGATCGCGGCGATTGAGCAGGCGGGCAAACCAATCGCCTACATCTGCGATGTTCGAGTTCGACCGGAATGCCGGCGAAAGGGCCACGCGACGCGGGCACTTGCCGCGGTCGAAGATGAAGCACGCAGACTCGGCCTGTGCGGCATCGGGCTACATGTCTTCGGCCACAACGCGGAAGCCCAAGCGCTATACGAGAAGCTTGGCTACCGGCCGACGAACATCAGCATGTTCAAGGAGATCTAGGACAGAAGGCGACCACTGGCCTCCATAACGACCCGGCTCAAGTACCTGGAGATTCTGGAAGGCCGGATCGCTCCCGCGCAAACAGATTCCCCGCGAACTGACCCGCTGCGGTGTCCCGAAAACTGCAAACCACTTCTCGCATTGCTCCGGGTACTTCCTCGACACTCGGGTAGGCGGCACGGCAGCCGACTGGCAGCAACACGGGTGCTGCGAGTGAGGCAAACGTTATGTCTGCAGCGCTGAGGCGTCCACCGGCGAGGAACGGTCGCCCGTCCTTGAGTCGTTCGTCCACTTCTTGAAACATCTCACGCACGCGCTGCAGTGAGCGCTGCGCACTGTCTGGCGTAATCCGAAACGCCTTTCGAATGAGAGAGGTGACGACGGGCATGATCGGCGGCAGCAAGACCGCTTCATACTGCGGCACTCCTCGGGACATCATCCAGCGCAAAAGCTTCGTATGCGGCAGAAGTTGCGCGTAGGCCCAGCGCCGCGTGTGCGGGCCGAGCATTTCGTCGAAGCGCTCCTCGAGCGCCTCGACCTCTGCACGCTGCCCAGCCTCCCGTGGGTACAGCCGGTCGCCGCCGCAGACCGAATCTGCATATAGCAGGATGTCGGTCGAATCGACGCAGCAGCGAGGACCATGCACTAGCACCGGAACGCTTCGGCCGCCGCGGCGACGCGTCGCAATCCGGTGCAGCAACGGCACATGCGCCTCTTCGGTGTACGGCAGCGAGAGCCGGTCGAGTGCCCACCGCGCTTTTTCCGCGTAGTGACTGTGCGGCATCGTGATCAGGACCGCGCGATTGCCGCTGATGTCGCTCATGTTTGCGGGTGAGTCTTGGCGCCGAACCGCATCCACGATACGCGGTGAGGAAACTATGTGGCAATCAGGCCCCAGGCCACGGCGTGTGATTGAAGGTGTACTCGCCGATCAAACGCTCTGATTGGCGATCGACCGCGAGAAGTTGGAATCGTGCAGTGTGCGCATCGGCGGCACGAATGTTTTTGGTTCCCGGTGTCAATACGACCTCACCGGTCGTGCGGTTGAAGGGAATGTCGCGCAAGCGCTGCTGTCCGGCCTGGTCGAAGAACACCACGTCAACCTGTTCGACAGCCCCAAGCGGAGCTTCGAGGCGTGTGATCAGAAGGTCATCGTCCGGCGCAACGGTGCAATGGATGCTGCCGTTGCACGGCACCCGATATTCGCGCAGTCGAAGCCCCTGCGCTGCCAGGCGCGCGACGAAGGCATCGGTCAGCACGACGTGCACCGCACCTTGCCGCACCAGCGCGCGGATTCCGCCGGCCAGCTCAACCACGCTCTGAAGGTTCTTGGAGCACTCATCACAACCGAGCAGGTGTTCATCGACACGGGCCTCGCCCGCCTCATCGAGCTCGCCGAGCCAGTACTCGACGAGCGTGGCGAAGGCTATCGGCGCGGAGCAAGCGGGCCGGCTCATGCCGCCACCTTCGCGCCCGTGACGCAGTCGCGCAGCCGCTGCAGTCCGCGATGGCGGATCACGCGCACGTTGCCTTCCGACAATCCCAGCTCGCGCGGCTACTGCCGCGGCCGGCTGGTCGTCGTAAAACGTCAACACCAGCACCGAGCGCTCGCGCTCCGATAAGCCATCCATACAGTGCAGGAGCCGTTCGTGATCGAGGCGCGGCGCAATCGATGAGTCCGCGATCGGGACGTCGTCGGCGAACTCGGTCAGCAGCCGCTCGCGCCGGGCATAAGTGCGGCGCAACTCGAGCACCACCATCCGGCACATGCCGAGCATGAAGGAGGCGAGCATTTCCGGCTCCCTGAGCTTTCCGGCCCGCAGCCGCTCGAGCGTCATCATCAGCACCTGCTGGGCCAGGTCGGCCGCGGCGTGCTCGTCGCGCAGGTGCCTGAGCCCGTAAAGGCGCAGCGCGCGGAGCCATGCGGCGACAAAGCTCGGCTTCTGCCTCGGCGTCACCACCGTGCGGCGCCGCCGCAATCCGGCGCGCCAGGGAGGCGTCGTCAAACGCATCGGGGATCTGGGCCATCTTTCACCAAGCCAGCATAACGCGGGCGCCTTTCGACAAGGATGTGTAACGAAACGGCGGCTCGTTACACATCCTTGAGCAACAAACGCTTTTCACCCCACACCGTACGGAGGCTCCAATGATTACCAATCAGCAGTCCGGCACCAATCTTCATGAGATCGCCGATGGGATCTACCGCATCAACACGCCGGTCGCCATTCCCGGCGGCCCCGATCAATTCAGTTTCAATCAATACCTGATCGTCGACGACGCGCCGCTGCTGTTCCACACCGGTCCGCGGCGATTGTTTCCGCTGGTGCAGGAGGCCGTGAGGCGCGCCATGCCGGTCGAGCGCCTGCGTTACGTGGCTTTCTCGCACGGCGAAGCCGACGAGTGCGGATCGCTGGACGAGTGGCTTGCGGCGGCGCCCCGTGCGGAAACGGTGTGCGGGCAGATTGCCGCGATGCTGTCGGCCAACGACGCCAGGGACCGGCCGACGCGCGCGCTCGCGGACGGCGAGGTGCTCGCGCTTGGGAAACACGCGGTCCGCTGGTTCGACACACCCCACGTCCCGCACGGGTGGGACTGCGGACTGATGATGGAAACGGCGACACGCACGTTTCTGTGCGGTGATCTGTTCACGCAAGGCGGTGCCGGGGAGACACCGTTGACCGAATCCGACATCCTCGGCCCGAGCGAGGCGTTCCGCGCGCCGATGGACTACTACTCGCACGCGCCGGACACGATGGCGATCCTCGAGCGCCTCGCACGCGAGCAGCCAACGACGCTCGCCTGCATGCACGGCAGCGCCTTCCGTGGCGATGGAGCGGCATTGCTGAGAGCGCTTGCGCAGAGCCTGAGTGCTCGGCCCCAATTGCGAGAGGCGGCGTAGGCAGCGCTATCGGGCCGAGCTGCCAGCCGTGGGTTCGGCTGGCAGCCGCCCGTGATCCAAAGCGGTGGAAGGGGACAGACGGTAGGTCAAAGCCATTGCTCTTGTCGGCGTTTTTGACATACCCGAAACGTGTCATGGGCTAACCGCTTGAATAAGCAGAACAACCAAGTTTGGTACGAAGCATGCTTTACTAGCTATACGCAGCAGTCCGCATTGACGACGGAGAGGATCAGTGATGAGCCCAAATTGCAAGAAATACATTGCAAGCGTCGCGCTCAGCGGGCTGATGGCCGTGGTTGCTCCGGCTGCCCACGCGACGTTGTTGCTTGCGGGAAACATCAACGGGACGACTTTCTGTGCCGCCGATCAAAACGTCGGATGCGGTTTCGGAATGGTGATCCTGGATGGCGATCCCGACGTCAACCAGTTGGGGATAGCCACGATCATCATCGCTGGCGTTCAGGTGTTTAACTCGCAGCACATAGCGACGTACGGGCCGCCGACCAACATCCTGAACAGCTCATCCTTGCAGATCATCAATACCAATAACTTCGCGGTGGATATTCTGGTTACGGTAAGCGCGACGGACTTCGTGCCTGCGTCGGATACAGCGTTTACATCAGGTAGCGGCACGTTTCAGAACGTTAGCGGTGCAACCGCCGAGCTCCGGTGGTGGAACGACCCGACCAATCAGCAAGGTGCTGAAGCACCCAACGACACCCCCGGAAACCTGCTCGACTTTTTCAGTGTCGTCGCCCCATTTGCGCCGTTCTCCTTTGCCCATAACGGCGGGCCGTTCAACGTCGCGGATCCACTGCCTTACTCCATGACGCTGCAGTTTCATCTGACGTTGCCGGCCCATGCAGTGTTGGTCAGCCGCGGCCAGACGGTAAACAAGGACGTACTGACGGTCCCGGAGCCGGCATCTCCGCTGCTTCTCGGAGCGGGCTTGCTCTTGCTTGCCTTGCAGTTTCGCAAGCATCGGTCAAACAGGGTCGGCTAGCTTGCCGTCGTCTTGAGCGCGGCAGATCCACGCTTGCGCTAAAAGCTAACCGGGCCACTGCGACGCGAGAGCAGTGGCCTTTTCTTTGTGTCTGCAGGGCAGGGCGGCTGGATCGCCTTTCGGGCCGTTAGCTGACGCTGCCGGCGGGCGCGGCCGCGCTGCATGGTCGACATTACCGCTGACGCATCGGCAAGCCGTAACCGACTAGCCGCGCCGCTTCCCCACGGCTGGTCGGAGTTCTTAGTTCCTTCTCGACTTCTAGCTCGCGCGCACCGCGCAACGGCGGCATGCGCGTCGTCGTTCGCGACCATCTCGCGAGAGCCTCGCGGGTGTCTTCTTCCGCTCTTGTTTGCGCTTCATGACGCTCCGGCGAGCTTCGAGTGCGGCCGATGTTGCGCAGTATCCTTGAAAGCCTGGCACGAGGACCGCTTCGAGTGGCCCCCGGAATGGAGCAGAGCGATGAACAAGCCCGCGAGCCTGGCTGAACTGGACAAGCTGCAGTCGATCCACCCGTTCACCAACCTGCGGAAGCACGAGCAGAAGGGCCCGGTCGTGATGACGCGCGGCCGCGGGATCTATGTTTACGACGACCAGGGCCGGGAGTACATCGAAGGCATGGCCGGGCTCTGGTGCGCATCGCTTGGGTTTTCCGATGAGCGCCTGATTGCGGCGGCCACGCGCCAGCTCAACACGCTGCCGTACTACCACGGGTTCGCACACAAGACTTCGGACGTGGCAGTGCGCGCGGCGGCCGATCTGCTTGCGCTGGCACCGGCGACGCATGGCGCGGGTCATCTTCGGCACCAGCGGCTCGGATGCCAACGACACCGCGATCAAGCTGGTGCGCTACTACAACAACGCGCTCGGCCGACCGGCGAAGAAGAAGATCATCGCCCGCACCAAGGGCTACCACGGCGTCAGCGTCGCGGCCGCCACACTGACCGGGCTGCCGCACCTGCACACCGGCTTCGATCTGCCGGGGCCGGATGTCGTGCGCGCCGACTGTCCGCACCACTATCGCTTCGCCCAGGTCGGCGAAGGCGAAGAGGCGTTTGCGGCGCGGTTGGCGCGACAACTTCAGGCGCTGATAGAAAAGGAAGGCGCAGACAACATCGCGGCGTTCATCGCCGAACCGGTGATGGGCGCGGGCGGCGTGATCCTCGCCGCCGGCCGGTTACTTCGACCTCATCCAGCCGATCCTGAAGCACTACGACATCCTTCTGATCGCCGACGAGGTGATCTGCGGCTTCGGTCGCACCGGCCGCATGTGGGGCAGCCAGACCTACGACATCGAGCCCGACATCGTCACCTGCGCAAAGGCACTGACCGGCGGCTACGTGCCGTTTTCGGCCACGATGGTGTCGGAGCGCGTCTACCAGCCGATCGCCGAGCAGTCGGCCAAGATCGGCATGTTCGGGCACGGCTACACGTACTCGAGCCATCCGCTCGGCGCGGCGGTCGCGATCGAGGCGATGAAGATCTATCGCGAGACCGACATCGTGGCGCGCGTGCGCGAGAAGGCGCCGCAGTTCCAGGACGGACTTCGCAAGCTGCTCGACAGCCCGATCGTCGGCGAAGTGCGCGGCGTCGGGCTGATCGCGGCGGTCGAACTGGTGAAGGACAAGGCGACGAAGGAGTCCTTTCCGGCGGCGGCGGCCGTGGCGCGCTACTTCGCCGAGCGCGCGCATGCGCACGGGCTCGTCGTGCGTCCGCTCGGTGAGGCCGTTGCGTTGTGCCCGCCGCTCGTCATCACGCCGGCCGAGATCGACGAGATGCTCGCGCGCTTCACGCGCGCGCTGCGCGACACCGAGAGCTACGTGCTGCAGTCGCAGTGACGCCCATTGTCGAGTTCGACGGGGTCTGCAAGACCTACGACGGCGTCGCTCGACGTCGTCGACGAGCTCGACCTCGCGATCGCCGAGGGCGAGTTCCTGACGCTGCTCGGGCCGTCCGGATCGGGCAAGACGACGACGCTGATGATGCTGGCCGGCTTCGAGACGCCGACGGCGGGCGACATCCGCTCGAAGGGCAAGCCGATCGGTCGCTGCCGCCGTACCAGCGCAACATCGGCATGGTGTTCCAGAACTACGCGCTGTTCCCGCACATGACGGTGGCCGAGAACATCGGCTTTCCCGCTGTCGGTGCGCGGCATCGGCAAGGACGAGATCGCCGCAGCGCGTCGAAGCGCGCGCTCGACATGGTGCGGCTGCCGGGACTCGGAGACGCGCATGCCGGCGCAGCTCTCCGGCGGCCAGCAGCAGCGCGTGGCGGTGGCGCGCGCGCTGGTGTTCGAGCCGCAAGCTGATCCTGATGGACGAGCCGCTCGGGCGCGCTCGACAAGCAGCTGCGCGAGGAGATGCAGCTCGAGATCCGGCGGACTGCACGAGCGGCTCGGCGTGACGATGGTCTACGTCACGCACGACCAGTCCGAGGCGCTGACGATGTCCGACCGCATCGCCGTGTTCCAGCACGGCCGGATCCAGCAGCTCGACGATCCCCGACGGCTCTACGAACGACCCGTCAACCCGTTCGTCGCGTCGTTCATCGGCGAGAACAACCGGCTGAAGGCGCGGTTCGTCGAGGACAGCGACGCCGGCGAATGCGCGGTGCAGATCGAAGGCGGCGCGACGGTGCGCGGCCACGCCGCCGGCGCCGTGCCGGGCCCAGGCGCCCGGTCACCGTGTCGCTGCGGCCGGAGCAGGTCAATGTGGTCGCGGCATACGACCGAGGCGGATGCGGACAACCGGTTGCCGGCGCGCGTGGCGCGAGACTATCTTTCTCGGCGACCATGTGCGCGTGTGCCTGCAGACGGCCGCCGGTGAACTCGTCGCGAACGTGTCCGTCGCAGGCGGCGCACGGGCTGCCGGCGACGGGTGCGGCGGCGAGTCGCGCAGTGGGCGGCCGCGAGCACAGTCGTGTTTCCGGAGTGAACCGGTCAGAACCGCGATAGCGGCAAGGAGGAGCAATGCACTTCAGCATGAAGCAGTTGAGGTCTGACCGCAGCTGCCGTTGGCACCGCTGTCGCCGTTGACAGCCGATGGAGCGCGCGCAGGGCGCGACCGTTGTCGGTCGTGTCGTGGGGCGGCGCCTACCAGGACGCGCAGAGGGAGGTCTACTTCAAGCCGTTCATGGAACAGACCAAGGTCAAGATGGTCGACGAAAACTGGGACGGCGGCGTCGGCATGCTGCGCGCCAAGATCCAGGGCGGCAACAACAACTGGGACGTGGTGCAGGTCGAATCGCGAGGAGCTGCTGCTCGGCTGCGAGGAAGGCCTGTTCGAGAAGCTCGACTGGGCCAAGCTCGGCGGCAAGGACAAGTACCTGCCCGGACGCCGTCAACGACTGCGGCGTCGGCGCGATCGTCTACAGCTTCGTCCTCGCCTACGACGGCGACAAGATCAAGGACGACGCGCCGAAGAACTGGGCCGACTTCTGGAACACTGCAGAAGTGGCCGGGCAAGCGCGCGCTGCGCAAGGGGCCGAAGACGACGCTCGAGATCGCGCTGCATGGCCGACGGCGTCGCGCCGCAGGACGTCTACAAGACGCTCGCCACGCCGGCCGGCGTCGATCGCGCGTTCAAGAAGCTCGATCGCAGTTGAAGCCGAATCTGATCTGGTGGGAAAAGGGCTCGCAGCCGCCGCAGATGCTGGCCTCCGGCGAGGTGGTGATGATCGACGCCTACAACGGCCGCATCGCCGCCGCGAACGACGAAGGACAAGAAGAACTTCAAGATCGTCTGGACGAACAACCTCTACACGATCGACTCGTGGGTCATCATGAAGGGCATCGCCGAACAAGGCCGCACGCCGAGAAGTTCCTGGTCTTCGTCAACGATCCGCAGAACCAGAAGAACCTGCCGCCGAAGATCCCGTACGGCGTGACGGCGAAGGCGGCGACTGCGCTGATCGACAAGAGCGTGCTGCCGAACCTCGCGACGGCGCCGGAGAACTTCAAGGCGGTCGCTGTACATCAACGACAAGTTCTGGCTCGAGAACCTCGACAAGCTGAACCAGCGCTTCAACGCCTGGGTCGCGAAGTAGGACTGAACCGCACGCTGCAGCCGGCATCGGACCTCGTTGCCGGCTCGGCGCGCGGCTTGCATTGAGCAAACGTGCAGGTTCGTGCGTCAGCGGAAGCGGTGACCGCCCGCGCGCGGTACGGAACTCGGCGCGCACTTCGAGCCTGATCCGCTCGCTTGCGCAGCAGCTGGCTGCCGCGGAGCGATCCAGGAAGTGGCGCGCATTCCTGCTGACTGCCCGCTTCTGCTGTTCCTGCTGCTGACGTTCCTCGGGCCGATCGGCGCGATGCTGACGCGCGGCGTCGTCGACACCGAGATCGCGCGCATCCTGCCGAACGTCGCGCGCGCGCTCCGGCGCTGGGACGGCCGCGACTCTGCCGGACGAGACGACGTTCGCCGCGCTGATCGCCGACATTCGCGCGGCGCGCGAGGCGGGCACGCTGGCACCGCCGCCACGCGGCTCAACTACGACATCAGCGGCTTCCGCTCGCTGCTCTTCGCCACCGGGCGGCGGTCTGCCCGACCGAGCTGAGCGGCTTCGGCGCGCGACACTCTGATCGACATCGATCCCAGGTGGGGCGAGCGTCGAGACCTGGGGCGCGATCCGCGCGCGTCGGGCCCGGTGACTTCGCTCTTCGTTCTTGCGGCGCGCTCGATCTCCGGCGCGACGCCGACGGCGAGTTCATCGGCGCGCCGGCCGAGCAGAGGATCTTCGCGCAGGTGCTGGTCCGCACGTTCGGCATCTGCGACGGCTGTGACGGTGCTCTGCCTGGTGCTCGGCTACCCGCTCGCGTACGTGCTGGCGTCGCTGCCGACACGCACGGCGAACGCTGCTGCTCGTTCCTGGTGCTGCTGCCGTTCTGGACGTCGCTGCTGGTGCGCACCGTCGGCTTGGGTCGTGCTGCTGCAGCACGAAGGCGTCCTGAACCAGCGCTGCTGCAGACTCGGAATGATCGACGAGCCGCTCGATGCTCTTCTATCGCCGTGCGCGGTCTATGTGGCGATGATGCACGTGCTGCTGCCGTTCATGGTGCTGCCGCTGTATGCGTGATGCGCAGCATTCCGCCTGCGTCATGTGCGCGCTGCGCTGTCGCTGGGCGCCACGCCGATCACGGCGTTCTGGCGCGTCTACGTGCCGCAGACGCTGCCCGGCGATCGGCGCCGGCGTGCCTGATGGTGTTCATCCAGGCGCTCGGCTACTACATCACGCCGGCGCTGGTCGGCGGCGCCGACGACCAGATGATCAGCTACTTCATCGCCTTCTACGCCAGCGAAGACGATCAACTGGGGCATGGCCGCGGCGCTTTCGATGATGCTGCTTGCCGCCACGGTGGCGCTGTACGCGGTCTACGACCGTCTGATCGGCATCGATCGCATCCGCATGACATGACTTCGACGCGACCTGCCTACGAGACGACGGGCCAGCGGATCAGCCGCTATGCCCTGTGGTGCTTCGCCGGCATGGTGCTGTTCTTTCTGGTCGCGCCGATCGGCGTCATCGTGCCGCTGTCGTTTTCGTCGGGATCGTTCCTCCACTTCCCGCTGCCCGGCTTGTCAGCTGCGCTGGTACGAGGACTTTTTCTCGTCCGACGTTCTGGCTGCCCTCGCTCAAGAACAGCCTGATCGTCGGGACAGGCGCGACGCTGATCGCGACGATGCTTGGCACGCTCGCCGCGTTCGGCTTCTGGCGCGCGCGGTTTCCGGTGCGGCGCCTCCTCTTCGGCGTGCTGATCTGCGCCGATGGTCGTGCCGGTGGTCATCGTCGCGGTCGGCGTCTACTTCGCGTTCGCGCCGCTCGGGCTGATCGACGGCTATCTCGGGCTGATCCTGGCGCACGCCGACGCTCGGCGCGCCGTTCGTGCGTGGTGACCGTTCTTGCGACGCTGGCGGGATTCGATCGCAACCTGCTCAACGCGGCGGCGAGCCTGGGCGCGTCGCCGATGACGACGTTCCGCCGCGTCACGCTGCCGCTCATCCTTCCCGGCGTGTTCGTCGGGCGCGGTGTTCGCGTTTGCGACGTCGTTCGACGAGGTGGTCGTGGCGCTGCTGCTGACGGGCCCCGGCCAGCGCACGCTGCCGCGCCAGATGTTCGCCGGCATCAACGACAACATCAGCCTCACCATCACGGCCGCCGCGACGCTGCTGATAGTGCTCGCCTGCGTGCTGCTTGTCGTTGCCGAGGCCCTACGTCGCCGTTCGGAGCTGCTGCGGACGGGTAAATCTGGGTGAACGGTTTGCGCGACGTCGAGGTCGACGCCTGCGCCAGTTCATCATCGAGGCAAGCCGACGAGGTGGCCGGGGGGCGGCGACCACGCTTTCGATTAGCAGCGGGTGCTCTCAGGCGTGGCGCTCGGTCGGATTTACCTGCAATGATTTGCGCAATTTGTCCGACAGAGGCGCCCGGGCGGCCTGCGTGCGCGGCCGCTCTTCACGTTGTCGAACCACCTTGTTGTTCGGGTGCAGAACGTAACGCCCTCCCAGAGTCAGCTTGGCCTGCTCCAACCTCTGCTGGTTGCGGAGCGCGAGCTGCTCCTCGGTTTCCACGATGATCGTCTGAACCAGCGGCGGGTCCGATTTCGGATGAAACCAGCGAAGAACAGTTGTCGCAGTCATGATGACCTCACATCTCGCTCATCTGGGGGCCTGCGGTCGAACCGCGCGGAACTGGTTCAGAGTAACGATCTGCTCGCGCACTGGCGATGCCAACTCTTTGGGGTTACCTGCGCTCGTGTCCCCTCATCCGCGGGATGGACAGAGGACGTCGCGAGCGCATTGCAAAGAACGTCCACTTCGACCGCAAAGCCGACTCAACGAGGGAAGGGACCCAGCCTTCGGGGCGTAATGTCAAGATCGAGCAGCGAACTATCGTGACTAAGCTGAAGCACGCGACCCGGGTCACGAATATCGCGCGATCGTCAGCCCATCCAGCGAAATCTCCGGCCGGCGACCGCCCAGCAAGTCCGCAATCACACGACCGGTGCCCGCCGCCATGGTCCAACCGAGCGTGCCGTGGCCGGTGGCCAGGTAGAGATTGGGGTAGGGCGTCGGCCCCACGACCGGCGTGCCATCCGGCGTCATCGGACGTAGACCGCACCAGAACTCAGCGCGCGCGACATCGCCGCCGCGTGGAAACAGATCAGTCACCACATGCTCGAGTGTCCGCCGGCGTGCCTCACGCAGCTTGAGGTTGTAGCCTGCCAGCTCCGCCGTTCCGCCAACGCGAATCCGGTCGCCCAGACGGGTCACGGCGACCTTGTGCGTCTCGTCCATGATCGTCGACTCCGGCGCGTGCGCCGTGTCGGTGATCGGCACGGTGATGGAGTAGCCCTTGACCGGATACACCGGCAGCTTGATACCGATCGGTCGCAGCATCTGCGGAGAAAAACTTCCGAGCGCACAGACATACGAATCGGCCCGAAACAGGCCGGCGGCGGTTCGCACACCGCTGATACGACCGCGCTCCGCCTCGAACGCCTCGATCGGGGTATTGAAGCTGAACGATGCGCTAGCTTCCTGTGCCAGCGCCGCGATTCGCTGCGTGAACTTGTAGCAGTCTCCGGTTTCATCGTTTGGCAGCCGCAGTGCGCCGACAAACTTCTGCTGCGTATGGGCCAGCGCCGGTTCCACGCGGCAGAAGCCTGCGCGATCGAGCACCTCGTACGGCACCCTGTAATCCTTCAGGATCTCGATGTCCTTGGCGATGCCATCGAGTTGCTTCTGCGTACGAAACAATTGCAGCGTTCCCTGCGTCCGCTCGTCGTAGACGATGCCGGTGTCGCCGCGCAATTGCTTGAGGCAATCGCGGCTGTACTCGGCGATCGGCACCATGCGGCTCTTGTTCAGTCGGTAGGCGCGTTCGGTGCAGTTCGTCAGCATCGACCAGCCCCAGCGCCACATCGCGCCATCGAGCAGCGGCCAGATCACCAGCGGACTGTGTGTCATCAGCATCCACTTGACCGCCTTGACGGGCACGCCCGGTCCTGCCCATGGCGACGAGTAGCCGGGGGAGACCTCGCCCGCATTCGCGAAGCTGGTTTCGAGCGCGGGCCCTGGCTGGCGATCGAGGACAGTGACCTGGTGACCGTCGCGTGCCAGGTAGAAGGCGATCGTGGTACCGATGACGCCACTACCGAGCACGGCCACATGCATGAAGAATTTCCCCGGCTGTCCAGTGATCGTCAACCGCCCAGATCGGCTCGACCCGCCCGGACGCAGCCGCCCGGGGTCAGAATTGTCACTTGGCGGATTGGCTGGTGCAATCGTGATTTCGCTCGGCTGACGCGGGCCTCGGCTGAATCGTGTTCGACACTCGAGGACATGCAGCCGCAATGCGGACTAAGACGAATTAGGCTCTAACGTGGATGAACAGTCTCAGCGGGCGGCTCTGCTTCAGGCGCTGACGACGGAGCACTTCGTGTTGCAGTCGGCGAACAGCTCGACCTACGCCGAGGCTTCCGCGCGCAGCACGCTTTATGTCATGGTTCTTTCGAGTTCGCTGGTCGCGACGGGGCGCATCTTTCATGGACGCCCAACGAGGTTCGTTGCAAACATTCCGACGGCTTGATTCTAGAGGAGACGCAGCATGGACCGATTCACGGGCGGTTGCCTGTGCGGCAACGTCCGAATTGTGGCGTCGGGACTCCCATACCGGGTCGGCCTTTGTCATTGTCTCGACTGCCGCAAGCATCATGGGGCCCTTTTTCACGCTTCCGCGGTATTCCCTCAGGATGCGGTGACGATCGATGGCGAAACACGCGACTACGCTGGGCGGTTTTTCTGTCCCCGCTGCGGCTCGTCCGTTTTCGGACGCACCGCAGACGAAATCGAAGTGAACCTAGGATCCCTGGATGCCCCTGACCAACTGATGCCAACCTACGAAAGCTGGATCGTCCGTCGCGAGTTCTGGTTGCCGCCGTTTCCGCTCAAGAGACGATACGAGCGCGATCGTGACGCCACGGGTCGCTTTGAGGAGTAGGGGCACGAACGGTGCGAAGGCGGGCGCTCGCGGATCCGGAGTGCGAGACAGCAGGCAACCGAACTCCGCTCACATAAGGCGGGTGTCGACGGGCGCCCGTCAGGCCGGTCGTGCGCGTTATCGACCAAATTCAAGGAAGCTTTTCCTAGCTCTTCACGGCCAACGTCATCGAGGGTTGGCACGTGTAGTGCATATAAGTGGCCGCCCAGCTGCGGCAACGCGCCTGTGGCGTACAAGCGGATCCCGCAACTCGAGCACAAGCAGTATGTGAGGCCCGCGTGAGTCCTTCCGGGTGGAATCCATTGTAGCTGCTGAGCACATCCTCGCCCGCGAGCAACTTGAATTCGCCGCTGCGGACGAAGAGGAACCACGCACGCGCTTTGCTGCAAATGGAGCAGTTGCAACGATTCGTCCCGGCCTCGAGGTCAACTCAGCGCGAGGTGCCGACAATTGCGGTGCCGAACGACTGCGGCGCATGATGCGCACTCCTGCAGGCGCAGGCTCAAACGCTTGGAGACTGAGCATGATCAAAGTGAGCGTGATGTACCCCAACACCCCTGGGGCGAGATTCAACCACGACTACTACCGCGACAAGCACATGCCGCTTGTAAAGGCGCGGATGGGTGACAGCTGCAAGTACTACACCGTGGACAAAGGAATCGCGGGGGGTGCACCAGGTACGCCGCCCACCTACGTTGGCATGTGCCACATATTCAGCGAGTCCGTCGAGGCGTTTCAGGCCGGCTTTGGCCCGCACGCGAAGGAGATCTTGGCTGACATTTCGAACTACACCGATCTGGCGCCAGTGATGCAGATCAGTGAGGTGGTCGTAGGCTGAGCTCGCGTTGGTGCGGAGTGCCCACGCACTGGGCGCTTCAGACGGCTAACGAATGATATGGACTGCCGCTGCCCGCATGGTTGCGGGCTGTGCGAAGGTCGAAGTGCCAGTCCGGCACATCACTTCACAGGAGGCAGTCATGGGCGCGATCACCTCAGTTCAGTGGTTGCTGATACTTCCACTCTGGCACATCGATGCCGTTGTGAGTGGGGGCGTCCATCCCATTGCAATTGGCCGAGATCTGCCTGGCGGACGAGGACGCTATCGGCGCCTCCACAGTGCGCTCAAGAAATACGCAGCAAGCTGCGAATCTGGCGCTTGGGGACGCCGAGGGTTGTCAGTCGCCTGACGAAGTTTTCCTCCAGGGTCGAGTAGACGTGACGATTGAAGTAGTCGGTGTGGGGAGGTAGCTCCGCCCCAGCGATACGAGCCGTGAACCGTCCAATTGCGGCTGAGCGCGATACGCCCGCGCGGCAATGAACGAAGAGCGAGTGCATGCCCACCCAATGCGTCTCCAGCGCATCCAGAATGGCCTGAGCATGACTGTTATTGAACAGAATCGCGTTCGGTTCTCGATACTCAATGTCCGCGAATTCGAGCCTCAACACGTCAAGCCACCCGCTGCGAAGAGGTGCAGGACCGTCCTCAGGATCGTAGACGGAGATGACGAGAACATCCTTCAGGGGGGCGAGCTGGCACGCGTCCTCCCGAGAAAAGACCCGCACTTCGCGAAGTCGGGTCGGTTGAAGCAGATTAGGTGAGGACAAGATCCTGGTCCTCCAGCGCTTCTTAGCGAGTCAGTGTGTCCGCTCTCGAGAATGGCTTAAGTCCGCAAAGGGTCCCGTAGCGGCCATTACGAAATTCCCAAAGCGGCCATCATGGCTCGGCCAGGTCAAGGCTGCGGAAAGGTGCCTCGCTTGCACTCCACGTTGCCGGAAACCGCTACGCAAGCAATTGGCCGGCGTTCCTTGTCGGGATTGGTTTCAACGAACCAAGCCACGGAGCCAGTGTTAATCGTGGAGACTCCCACCGGCATGTACGTCGTCTCCACAGCGCGCACGGTGGAGGGATGGGGCAGCGTCTGGGTAGACGCTGAATTTGAATACACAAGAGTCGCGGTGGCTATCGCAGCCGCCGTCAGAACGCTGCCATATAGGACGCGCTTCATTGCCGATTCTCCCTTCGGTTTGGTTGATGTCATCAGTTTGCCGCTCACGGCGCAAAAGTTCTAAGTGACCACGTCGGTGGTATTGCGAGGGCGGCGTACGAGATGACTGCCGGTCCGTTGCATTGTCGGAATGTCTGAAAGTGGCCGAATCTGGATATCACCTGCTATCGCGGAGCTTGAGGGCACACGTTGCCATGTAGGTCGGGAAATGGCGCGCTGGTGAATCGGATGGCGCACCACAAGCTCGTCGCGGTCCGCTTCATCGATGTCGAACAGATAAACGAGCGGGTTGAGGAAACCGGCTAACAAGCTTCCGCCTGGACGAAGTACACGGAAGGCTTCCTTCCAGACGGGGCGTATCTGCGGCGCGCAACAGTTCGATACCGGATGAAACACGATATCGAAACTTTCGCTGGCCAGCGCCGACAGATCGGCCATATCGCCTTCGATCAGTTGCAGGCTCAAGTGATCGCGCTCGGCGACAAAGCGATCCTGCGCCAACTGTCGTGGAGAATTGTCTAGCACTGTGACGCGCGCTCCAGCGGCGGCCAAGATTGGACCTTGCTGCCCACCGCCGGACGCCAGGCACAGGAGGTCGCTATCGGCTACGGTCGGGAACCAGTGTCGTGGCACCGGCTTGCACTCGGTCAGCAGAACTGACCAGTCCCCAGCGCGGGCGCGTGCGATGACTTCCGGTGCTACCGGCTGGGTCCACCGATTCCCGTGCTCTACCTCTCGATTCCACGCCTCGCGGTTATACGATCGGATTTCCAATTGATCGGACATCAGTTCGCCTTGGTCACACAGCGTCGAAGCGTCTTCACTTTAACTGAAGCGCCCCGGCGGCCTGTCTGGTATTCGCCGAGACGTGCCGTCACGACGGTTCGAACTCACTCAACGTGACTCTCGCTAGGAAGCAAACCTCAAGCCGCGTGGCCCCAAGGTGTGTACACACCGGCGGAGCGTAAACATGGCCTTACAGCGCTCGTCGAACAAAGACGCTGCCGTCGGTGTCCTCGCGATGAACGGAAAACCCGGCTGACAGGTACAGCTCGAGCGGACCGAAATGGTTTTCGGCGGCTGTGCTGGCGGCCGGCCGCGGATTGGCCTCCGCCATTCGTAACCCTTGGCGACGAAGACCGTCGCATGCCGCTTCGAGCAGCGCCCGCGCGACGCCTTGGCCTCGATGGCGCGGCTCGACGAGGAAACACAAGATCGCTCCAATCGTTTCGGCGTCCGGCGTTGGCTCGTTATCGAGAGCGCGAAAAAGATGGCGCGGCCCGGCGCTGCACCAGCCAATCGCCGTCCCACCCAAGTAGGCAAGGTAACCCTGTACTTGCCCGGCATTGATGCGGGAGCAAGCCAAGGCTCGGTTCTGCGGCGCGGTGCGCTCGGACCATTTGATCACCGAGTGATCCTCGTAGAAGCACTGGCAGTAACACGATGCCCATTTCGGATTGTCAGCGAACGCGCTGCCATCAAAGAACTGCAGGAAGTCCTGCAAGGTCTCAGGCTTGAGCTCACGTACATGGATGGCTGTTTGGTTCATGGGAAACACTTCGCTCCCAAGATGCAGCGTTGCAGCGCCGGACAGGACAAACAGGTGCTCTTCTTCTTTGGAATGCCAGTGCCCTGGCTTTGTGTTGCACTTCGACGGCTGCTCCATTCAAGCCGAAGCCAACCTTGGACTTGCTCACTGCGTCGCATAAGGCCTTGCCTGCGATTTCGCGCTTGGTGCCTGGGCACCAGACCTGAGCAGCAATCTCGGACTCGTGGACGGGACCTATACGCTGTCAATCGCGGCCGGCGATCTCAACTTTCAGGCGCCACGCCGCGCCCGGCGGCTCGGTATCCAGCGCCGCGCGTACCGCCTCGAGAATCGTTGTCGCGACCTCATCCTCAAAGTTGAAGCCATCGCGCAGCGTCACTTCGTATTGGCGCGCCCAGACGCTGGCTTCGGCATTCGAGCCGGCCTAACTCCGCGCTCACCGTTACGCGCCGACTCCCCTTAGCCGCCGTCGATGCGGGCGTTCTTGGCTCCCTGGTTGCGATCGCAACGCGATGGCGGACTCGCACGTTCGGGTTGCGTGACAGCTGCGCCACGAGGTCCTCCGGCGTGATGCGATCCGGCACGGCAAGCACACGCTCCCCCTTGAGATAACGTTGCACGTCCTCCGCAAGTGCCGCGACGCTCGCGTATCTCTCCTCCGGCAGCAGGGCGAGCGCTTTCAAGGCGATGGCATCCAGTTCGCCGCGCAAGCGACCTGCCAAGCGGCCGTCTGTCGTGGCTCGCGCCGGACCGGCACCCGCGACGACCGCCTCGCTCGGGCTCACGATCCAGAGGTGGTCAATTGCTGCGGCCAACTGCGCAGGGGGACCCGCGAAGCTCAAGCGGTACGGCCGATCACCCGACAGCATCTCGTAGAGCAGGGCACCGAGCGAGTAGACGTCGGCCCGCGAGTCCACGGTCTCGCCACGCAGCAGCTCCGGGCTCGCATAGTCGGGCGTAAGCGCGCGGGTGTACAGCTGCAATGCCGAGCCATCGCCTTCGTCGTCCTCGAGCAGCTTGGCGATCCCGAAGTCGAGCAGCCGCACCTGACCCGACGCGGTGACGAAAACATTAGACGGCTTCAGGTCACGGTGAATTACCTGGCGATCATGGGCGTACTGAACCGCTTCGATGACCTGCAGCAGGAGCTTGAGTCGATCACGCAGTCCGACGCGATGCGCGTCGCACCACGCCGTCAGTGGCTGACCCTGCACATACTCCAACGCAAGGTAGGGCAGCCCGTCCGGGGCAAGCCCGGCGTCGTACAGTCGCGCGATGTTGGGGTGCTCGAGGCTCGCGAGAATGTCGCGCTCGCGCTCATAGTGTCGTTCGAGGTTCCGCCGCAACCGCGTCAGTTTCGGCAGCTTCAGGGCTACCTCACGTTTGTAGGCGCCGTCGGCGCGGCGCGCCAGCCAGACCTCGGCCATGCCGCCGCTGCCGAGTTCGCGCACGAGTTCATACGGCCCGACGCGGTCGGCCGCCTTCAACTTCCGCGTGAAGCGTTCGTGGCGTGCCTCGCTGAACCGCGGCAGACGATCAAGCAGCAACGACGACGACGCATTCGCCCGTTGCAGCATCCGACGCAGTGCCGGCAACAGCAACGCGTGTTCAGCTGGCAGCGCATCAAGCCATGCGGCACGTGCGTCAGCGTCCAGACCGAGTGCCTCGTCCAGCAGTCGGCTGACCGCCGCGAGTTCGTGGGCCGACAACGCCAACGCTTTCTCGCCGTCGCCGAGCGGGTTGGAGGTCGAATTACGCATGGGCACTGGCATTCCCGGGCGAGTCAGCGCAACGCAACTTCCAGCAGCAGTCGCGCCTTCTCCCAATCGCGCGCGACAGTACGCACGTTGATGTCGAGCGCCTCTGCAATCTCCTCCTCGGTATAGCCGCCGAAGTAACGCATCTCGACCACCTGCGCAGCGCGTGGATCGGCTTTGGCCAGCGCGATCAGCGCCTCGTGCACCTGCAAGATGCCCTGATCGTCCGCCGGGATGTTCTCAGCGATCTGCGTCGACAGCGTTACCTGCATCAGGTCGCCGCCGCGGCGCTCGGCCAGTCGCTCGCGTGCGCTATCGACAATGACCGAACGCATGACACTCGAGGCGTAGGCGAAGAAGGCGCGCCGGTCGTCGGCACGCAGATCACCGCTGTTGACGAACCGCAGATACGCCTCGTGCACCAGCGCCGTCGTATCCAGCTGTCCGCCGCGGCCGTCGCTCCGAAGTCGCGACCGCGCCAGGCCCTTCAGATTGTTATAGGCGAGTTCGAACAGGGAGTCGCGTGCCGTTTGCTCGCCCTCACGAACCCGCTGCAACAACAGCGTGATGGTCGCCACGCATTCCTCTCGCCGATCGCGCAGGACGGTGATTGAACCCCGATTCCCAACGATGCGCAATCTCTTGCAGCTGCGTTGCGTCGCACTCGTCATCATCGGTCTCGGGGCAGGCAGCCTGCGACCAGCTTCTCATCATTCAGCCTGTTCTCAACCTTTTAGACGTAATCGGCCGGTGATTCCTGACATTTGGCGCCGATGCGCACTTCCGGGGTGTCTTCTGCGCGATGGAGTGTCAGGTTTTGCCGCGCCAGTCCGTCCATGAAGTACAGGCATTCAATCACGGCCTGCATAGATCCAGGAGAACGGCCATGAGACAACTACTTCATCGTGCATTGGCATTCGCGCTGGCGAGTGCCGCCTCACTCGTCTTGCTCAGCAGCGTGGCGTCGCTGGCGGATGGCGATCGCGCGGCCCTGACGCAGGCTCGGCAAGCGCAGTTGGTCCTGGTTGCCGCCCGCGCCGATGCGGCGCGGCGATGACGGCCTGGACTCCCGCGACAGCCGCCGCCGCGACCCAAGACGCCTCGTGAATATTCATGCGTTTGTCGGATCCGTGTGCGGGAACGCGTCTATCCAGACAAGAGGCGGCGCTAGCTCCTCGAGGGAGCGGGGATTTTCCTGCGGACGTGAGCCGCTCGCGCCAACGGCGCGACACGGAAGGTGGCAGCGGCGGCCGAACTGCCAACTTTAAGAGGAGTCTGGAAATGAAACGACAGCTTCAGTGTTACGTGTTGAGCGCTACCGCCGCCGCGCTGCTTGTGTTCGTGGCGGGCTGTGAATCCCTGAACAATGCGCCGATAGACGCCACGGCGGAGGTTGCAGAAGCCTCCAGTCTCGCGCGCCCAGGTCGTGGCAGAGCTCCGGGAGGCACAGCGCCTTGGCCTGATCACCGTGGGCGAAGGCAACGTCCCCACGCCGACTGCCGAGCAGGCGCGGCTGATCGCCGAGGCCGGTGCCCGGGCAGCCGCCCGTGAGACGGTCGCGAGCAAGTAGTCGCGTTACAGGTGCGCTTACGGAAACGGCCGACGCGGGGTGCCGCGTCGGCCGCTTCCTCGTTCAGGGCAATGATGCGGGGAGAGGTCCAGGCAGGTCACAGGCTCGGCTGCATCCCATAGCCCGGATAGCGCTGAACGCGTGCGCGCCTTTTGCCGATAACCGCCCATAGGGAGTGTGTCATGGATCAGCTTGACGAAAGACCAATGAGGACCGACCTCGGCTACGTGTTGGCCATGGTCGCCGTTCTCGCTGTGATCGCAACGAGCCTCGTTGTACAGTTGCTCACACTGAAGGATGAGGATCAAGTCGCGTTGGCGCAGGCGGTGCAAGCCGTCGTGCGAAACCAGTCCGGCAACGACGTGAAGGTGTCTGAACCGGCACGAAAGTCGTGAACATCTGGCAACCAAGGCCGACCTTACTTGCGGCTAAGTACCGTCAACTTCGGCGTGCTCCCAACCCAACCGCATGACGGCCCGGCTGCAACGTCAATCGTGTTCGTGATGCGCTCGCCTATGCGCGGCGGGCCGGCATCAGCTCATCACTAGTAGAGAACCATGAGCCTTTTCAGCTACTTCGAATCGCGCGTGCAGAACGCCACTGCCGCACCGCCGGCGGCGGTCGAGCGCGCAGGTCCTCCGCCGGGTCTTCTACCGTTTTATTTGCATTTTGTACGCCAGTCGCCGCGTCTCTATGTCGCTATGTTTGTGTTCGGCGCGACGGTAGCGCTGCTGGACACGGTGATTCCGCTTTTCATCGGCAAGCTGGTGGGACTAATGACGACGCCAGAGCCACGCGCCGCAGTGATGGCACAGGCTCCGCTGCTGCTGATCATGGCGGCCCTGGTGCTGATTGCTCGGCCGTTCGCGATCCTTGCGGACTCAATGGTGCGAAACAACGCGGTAATTCCCGGCGTGACCACACTGATCCGGTGGCAGAGCCACTGGCACGTGATCCGGCAGAGCTGGAACTTCTTCCAGAACGACTTTGCGGGTCGAATCGCCAATCGCGTGATGAACACCTCGAACTCGCTGCGTGAAAGCGTGGTCTCGAGCATTCGGGCAGTCTGGTACATCGTGGTGTACGGCATCACCGCGTTGCTGCTGGTCAGCGCGGCGGACTGGCGCTTGGCGGCGCCCATCGTCTTATGGATCGCCGGCTTCGTCTTCTTCCTGCGCTACTTTGTGCCACGTATGCGCGACCTGTCACGAGTCAGCTCGGAGGCGCGCTCGCAGGTCATGGGGCGGGTGGTCGACTCGTACACCAACTTCCCGACGGTGAAGCTGTTCGCTCGCGCGGCCGACGAAGACTCCTACGTGCGCGAGGCGATGGCCGAGCATCGCGAGCGTATCGCGGCCCACATGCGCATGACTACGCGCTTCATGGCGACGCTGACATGCATGAATTCCGCACTGGTCGTCGGCACTGCCACGCTCGGGATTTTGTTGTGGCTGGCGGGCCAGGTTAGCGCGGCAGCGGTCGCAACCGCGTTGCCACTGGCTTGGCAGATCGCCAACATGGCGGGCTGGGTGTCGTGGGAAGTCAGCGGCATCTTCGAGAATGTTGGCGTCGTTCAGGAAGGCATGGAGACGATCGCCGTGCCGCACGCGCTGACCGATCGCCCCGAGGCGCGCGACCTCGTGGTCGACGGCGGCACGATCCGCTTCGAACACGTGCGCTTCAGCTATGGCGCGCTGGCGCGGGGCGGGCTCGCCGTACTCGACGACCTGAGCTTGGAAATCGCCGCCGGCGAGCGGGTCGGGGTGGTCGGTCGATCGGGGGCCGGCAAGTCGACGTTGGTGAGCCTGCTGCTGCGCTTCCACGACGTCGAAGCAGGACGCATCACGATCGACGGCCAGGACGTGCGCGAGGTCACCCAGGAGTCCCTGCGCGCAGCGATTGGCGTGGTCACGCAGGACACTTCAATGTTGCATCGCTCGATCGCGGCCAACATCCGCTACGGAAGGCCGCACGCGACCGATGCCGAAGTCGAGGCCGCGGCCCGCCAGGCGCACGCCCACGAGTTCATCATCGGCCTGCGAGACTGGAAGGACCGCAGCGGTTATGCTGCCCACGCCGGCGAGCGCGGGGTGAAGCTCTCCGGCGGCCAGCGCCAGCGTGTGGCACTCGCCCGCGTGATCCTGAAGAACGCACCGGTCCTCGTGCTGGACGAAGCCACTTCGGCGCTCGACAGCGAGATCGAAGCCGCGATTCAAGAACAGCTGGAAACGCTGATGCGGGCAAGACGGTGATCGCGATCGCGCACCGGCTGTCGACCATCGCGCGCATGGACCGCCTTGTGGTGATGGATGCCGGTCGCATCGTCGAGCAGGGGACGCACGAAGAACTCCTGCGCGCCGGCGGCCACTACGCCCTGTTGTGGAAGCGTCAGTCCGGCGGATTCCTGGCGAACGATGTGCCTGACGTGATCGCCGAACCGGACGACGATGTCGTGGTTGAAGGCGCAACCGAGGTACATCCAGAGGTGGTGGAAGAACCGCAGATCCGCGTCTGAGCTAGTACATCGGATGTCCGATTTCGCCAGACTCTCGCTCGTATGCGACCGTTTTGGGGCTCATCTCGCATGGGCTGGTTAAGGCCGCAGTGGCCGACTCAGGTCACTTGTTTGGCTCGACCGCATTGTCTGCCTTCCAGGTCCGTGGCCATCTGCACGCGCCGCTCCACCGAAGGGTGCGAGTAGAAAAGCGCCTCTTGCACCGGATTCGGCCGTGGGTAACGCGGCAAACTTGCGGCCGTTAAGCCGTCGTGAAGAGGGGATATTCATAATATCAGCGGCTTGCGGCCGATATTTAAAGTAATCGTTGAGCTATCGGTGATTTGACATAATACACATTATACGCAATCAACCTACAGCGTCCAAAGCCTCCAGATCGGCCTTGGCGACCCGGTATAGCTCGGACGCCTGCAGCTCCTTCATCGTCGGTGCCGGCCCGCGCGGCATCAGCCGCGCGATGCGCGAATCGAAATTCGACGGCCTGTTCCAGCGCAGTTCACGCAGCACCCGGTCCATCGCGTCGAGGTCGTTGCAGACCAGGACCAGGTCACAGCCCGCGCTGAGCGCCGCCTGCGCCCGCTGCGTGACCGTGCCGTGCGTGCTGGCGCCCTCCATCAGCAGATCGTCGCTGAACACGGCGCCGGCGAAACCGAACTCGCGCCGCAGTCGCTGCAGCCATTTCGCCGAGAACCCGGCCGGCGCAGCATCGACCTGGTCGTAGATCACATGGGCCGGCATCACCGCCGTGAGCTGCGGGCCGAGCCAGCGGTATGGCGCCGCGTCGGCGCCGCAGCAACTCGTCCAGCGACCTCTCGTCCCGCGGGACGGCGACGTGCGAATCCGCGGCTGCCCAGCCGTGTCCCGGAAAGTGCTTGCCGCAGTTCGCCATGCCGGCCATTGCCAGCCCGTGAATCAGGTGCGCTGCGAGCATCGCGACGACGCGGGCATCGGCGTGGAAGGACCGATCGCCGATGACCTCGCTCCGGCCCCAGTCGACGTCCAGCACCGGAGCAAAGCTGAAATCGACGCCGTGGGCGCGCAGTTCAGCCGCCAGCACATAACCCGTGGACGCCGCCACGCGACACGCCTGCAGTACGTCGCGGTCCCACAGCTCGCCCAAGCGGCGCATCGCCGGCAGGCGCGTAAAGCCGGTCCTGAAGCGCTGCACCCGGCCGCCTTCGTGGTCAACTGCGAGCAGCAGCGGCGGGTTGCGAATGCCGTGGATCTCTTCGGTCAGCTGCCGCAGCTGTTCCGGGCTTTCGAAGTTCGCGCTGAAGAGGATCACCATGCCGACGCGCGGATCGACGAGGCGCCGGCGATCCGAGGCGGGACAGCTGCTTGCCCTCCACGCCGATCACGACCGGACCAAGCATCAGTTGCTCCCCTGCACTTCGGCGATCGCATAGGCCATTGCGATTTCCCTCTCATCGGTTACCGAGACATGCAGCCGCAGGCGCCGGCGCTCGGTGAATTGCCGCAGCTCGACGCTGCTGACGAAGGCCACGGGGCGGCCCGACGGATCGTTGACGATCTCGACGGCCTTCCACGTCATCGGCATGCGCATGCCGAGGCCGAGTGCCTTGGAGACGGCCTCCTTGGCAGCGAAGCGCGTCGCCAGGTACTTGATGCCGCGCTCCTCCGAATGGGCTCGCCGGTGCCGATAGCGCTCCAGTTCGCGCGTGCCGAGGATCCGGTGTGCGAAGCGGTCGCCGAAGCGCGACGACGACGCCGCGGATGCGCCCGATTTCTACGATGTCGGTGCCGATGCCGAAGATCATGCCGCAGCCCCGCCTTGCGGATCTCGGCAAGATAGCGGCCGACCGTGTCCGCCAATCCGAACTCGAGGGCATCCGCGATCAGCGCGTGACCGATCGACACTTCGTCGACGCCCGGAACCGCGCGAAGGAATCGCGCCAGGTTCTGCAGGTTGAGGTCATGGCCTGCATTGACCCCGAGCCCCACGGCGCGCGCAGCGCGCGCCGAGTTCGCGTAACGCTCGAGCATGGCATCCTCGGCCGGCGTGCCGAATGCGCGTGCATAGGGCTCGGTATAAAGCTCGACGCGATGCGCGCCGAGCTGGGCCGCCTCCTGCATCGCCTCGGGCAGCGGATCCATGAAGAGGCTCACACGCGCGCCCAGTGCGCGTGCGCGGCCAATCACCGGTGCCAGGCGCTCGGCGTCGGCGGGCAGGTTCCAGCCGTGATCGGAGGTGAATGCACCCGTCTCGTCCGGCACGAACGTGCACTGCTGCGGGCGGGCCTGCTCGACGAAATCGATCAGGCCGTGGAACGGATTGCCTTCGATGTTGAACTCGCATGACGGCCAGCCTCGCAGCAACGCTGCCAGGGCCTCGACGTCGGGGGCGCGCACATGTCGACCGTCGGGCCGTGGATGCACGGTGATGCCATCGGCCCCGGCCTCGAGCGCGATGCGCGCAGCGCGTTCGACACTCGGTATGCCGAGGGCGCGCGTATTACGCAGAAGAGCCACCTTGTTCAGGTTCACGCTGAGCGCCGTCATCGCGGGTGCAGGCGGTGTTTAGAGCTGGTGCAGGTCGAGCAGGATGCGGCGGGTGTTCAGCGGCTTGCCATCGAGATGGTAGCGAATCAGCTGCCGCAGCATCACCTTGGCCTCGGAGGCCACGCGCGGATCGTCGAAGTCGCCGCGCGCCATCGCGAGCAGCGTCGCCCCGGAGATCGTCATGTCGCCTGCATCGCCCTCGCCCGACCCGAGGCGGTGCGCGCCGGCTTCGGGGCGGAAGCGGTAACGTGCCGCCGCGTCGATCGGCTCACCGCTGCTGCACTGGTCGAGCGGCACGGCATAGCCCACTTCGCGCAGCAGCTCGAGCTCGAACGTGCGCAGCGTCGCGTCGTGGCGCGGCTGCGCGAGTCCGCGCAGCAGCTCCAGATACTGGTCGAACAGCCGCTCGTGCGGATCCGCACGGGCCAGCAGCCTGACCAGTAGTTCGTTTGCGTAGAACGCCGACAGCAGCGCCGGGCCGCGCAGCGGCGGCATGCCGCCGACCCACTCGACCCGCACGAGATTCTTGATCTCGCCGCGCCCGCTCCAGGCGAGCGTGAGCGGTGCAAACGGTGACAGCAGGCTGCGGAACTGCGATGTCGGCCGCTTGGCGCCGCGCGCCACCAGCGGCAGGCGACCGAAATCGCGCGTGAACACCTCGACGATCAGGCTGGTTTCGCGCCACGGCGTGGTGTGCAACACGGTGCCCGGCTGGTGATCGACCCGCAGGTCCGACGGGCGCCGCCGCGGGCGTAGGCTGCCCTGCCCTGCCGCGGCTTCAGCCATAACCGAGCTTGCGCAGTGCAGCCGGATCGTCGCTCCAGCCCTTCCTGACGCGGACCCAGACTTCCAGATATACCGGCTTGCCGAGCATCTGCTCGATGTCGGCCCGCGCCAGTCGCGAGATCTCACGCAGCTTGGCGCCTTCCTTGCCGATCACGATGCCTTTGTGCGCGTCACGCTCAACGATCAGCGTCGCGACGATTTCGGCCCTCTTGTCATCTTCCTGCCAGCGGTCAATAGCGACCGCGATGCCATACGGCAGTTCATCGCCCAGCAGCCGGTACGCCTTCTCGCGAATCCGCTCGGCCGCAAGGAAGCGGGCGCTGCGGTCGGTGTACTGCTCAGCGTCGAAGAGCGGCATGCCCTCGGGCAGCAACGTGCGAACCTCCCGCAGCAGGTCGTCAAGCTGCCTTCCGGTCTCGGCGCTGACCGGAACGATCGCGTGGAACGGATAGCGCTGCATCGAATCCGCCATCACCGGCAGGAGCTGGTCGCGTTCAGCCATCAGATCGGTCTTGTTCAGCGCGAGGATCACATGCCCGGGCCGCTGCGGCAGCAGCTCGAGCACCTGCATATCGGCGGAGGTCCAGCCCGAGGCTGCGATGACGAGGATGACGGCGTCCACTCCGGCGAGCGCGCCCGTGACGGCCTCGTTCATGCGGCGGTTCAGCGCATTGCGGTGCCGGCGCTGAAATCCCGGAGTGTCGACGAAGATGTATTGCGCGTCCGCGTCGGTGCGAACGCCGAGCACCCGGTCGCGCGTCGTCTGCGGTTTGCGCGACGTGATGCTGACGCGTTCGCCGACCAGGGCATTGATCAGGGTCGACTTGCCGACATTGGGCCGGCCGATGACTGCGACCATGCCGACGCGGCGCACTGCGTCGTCCATCAAGCGGGGTCGGTGGTGATGGCCGCGTCCGCCGGCTTCTCGTTAGCCCGCTCCGCAGGCGCGACCGCATCGTTCGCAGTCGCGACCGCGGGCTTCTTGCGCGTGCGCCGGCCCTGATGAATCGCGTGCTGGGCTGCCTCGAACGCCTGCTTTGCCGCGGACTGCTCGGCGGCACGGCGGCTGCGGCCGGTGCCGCGCACGCTGATCTCGAGCTTCGGAATCGAGCACTCGACCTCGAACTCCTGGTTGTGCGCGGCACCGCGGGTTTCGACGACGCTGTAGACCGGCAGCGCGATGCGCTTGCCCTGCAGATATTCCTGCAGCAGCGTCTTGCTGTCCTTGCCGAGCGTCTTCGGGTCGACGCTCTTCAGCACCGGGTCGAACAGCTTGCCGATCACGGTGCGCGCCGACTCGAAGCCGGTGTCGAGAAAAATGGCGCCGAAAATCGCCTCCATCGTGTCGGCCAGGATCGACGGTCGCCGGAAGCCACCGCTTTTCATCTCGCCCTCGCCGAGTCGCAGGAAGTCCGAAAGCACCAGCCGCTCGGCAATGTCGGCGAGGGACTGCTGCTTGACTAGATTGGCGCGCAGCCTCGACAGGTCGCCCTCGTCGAGCCGCAGGTACTTCTGGAACAACAACTGCGCGATCGCGCAATTCAGGACCGCGTCGCCGAGGAACTCGAGGCGTTCGTTGTGAGTGGCGCCGTGGCTGCGGTGCGTGACCGCCTGTTCGAGCAGCGCGTGCTGGACGAATCGGTAGCCGAGGCGCTCTTCAAGCGCCGGCAGTTCCATCACGTCCGGTCCCCGGCCCGCAGTTCAAGGCGCCGCCCGGCGCTGGCGATCCTGCGTCGTGCCCGCGAAATCGATGACCAGCGACACGTTCTCGACGATCGGGATCTTCTTCTGATACGCGTAGCTGATGACGATCTGGTCACCTTCCTTGGTGATGTCGAGGTCCTTGGCGTTGATCGACGTGATGTCGTCGATCGTGGCGTGACGGTCGAACGCCGCCCGGATCTGCCGCTACCGTCTTTCCCTCGTTCTTGATCTTCTGCACCGCACGCTCGATCGCGATGTACTCGATGACCGCCGGTACCGCCTTGAAACCTATCGCCAGCAGGCCCACCACGATCAGCCCGATGAAGATGAGGCCGATGATGCTGAGTCCGCGTTGACTTCGGCGAGTTCGTCGATTTTTCATTTTCCCTTTCTTTTCAGGCACTTGGGCCAAAACACACCATTAGCGGAAGCTGCCGATGCGCCCGATATTGCCAAAGTTCATCCAGATGAGAAAGGCTCTGCCGACGATGTTTTCGTCCGGTACAAAGCCCCAGAAGCGGCTGTCTTCGCTGTTATCGCGATTGTCGCCCATCATGAAATAGTGCCCCGGCGGGACCGTGCAGACGATGCCGCTGCCGCTGTATTGACACGCCCCCGGGTGGGTATTCGGGAAGCCGCCGGCAAAGCCCGCCGGCACGGCCTCGTTGACGATGATCCGATGGTTGATGTCGCCGAGGTTTTCCTCGAACTGCGCGTAATACTGCATCCGGTCGGCGTCATAGTAGTTGTCGAGCCTGCGTGTCGGCACTTCCTTGCCGTTGATCGACAGCCGCTTGTTGAAGTACTCGATCCGGTCGCCCGGCAAACCGACGACACGCTTGATGTAGTCCTGCGACGGGTTGAGCGGAAAGCGGAAGACCATCACGTCGCCGCGCTTCGGCTGTCCGACCTCGATGATCTTCTTGTTGATGACGGGCAGTCTGACGCCGTACTCATACTTGTTCACGAGGATCAGATCTCCGACCTCCAGCGTCGGCAGCATTGAACCGGAAGGGATGCGGAACGGTTCGTACAGGAACGACCGCAATAGGAACACGAGCAGGATCACGGGGAAAAAACTCGCCGTGTATTCGAGCCAGGCCGGCTGCCGCACCGCGCCCTCTTCCAGGCTGCGCCGCTCCTGTTCGACGATGGCCTCCCGGCGCGCCAGTGCGGCCGCGTTGCGGGTGTCGAAGTCCGCCAGCAGCTTCGCCGCGCGCTCGCGCCGCTGCCGCGCGAACACCATCTTGTCGGCGACCCACAGCACGCCGGTGAAGACGGTCAGGATGAACAGGATCAGGGCGAAATTCATGTGAGCTTTCGGGCGCTTCTTATTTCTCGACCTGCAGGATCGCCAGGAACGCCTCCTGCGGGATCTCGACGGTGCCGACCTGCTTCATCCGCTTTTTGCCGGCCTTCTGCTTCTCGAGCAGCTTCTTCTTGCGCGTGATGTCGCCGCCGTAGCACTTGGCCAGCACATTCTTGCGCAGCGCCTTCACGTCCTCACGAGCGATGATGTTGGCGCCAATCGAGGCCTGGATCGCCACGTCGTACATCTGCCGCGGGATCAGCTTGCGCATCTTGGCCGTCACCTCCCGGCCACGATGCGTCGCATTGGCCCGGTGCACGATGACCGACAGCGCATCGACCCGATCGCCATTGATCAGCATGTCGACCTTGACGACGTCGGCCGCGCGGTATTCCTTGAACTCGTAGTCCATCGATGCATAGCCGCGCGAAACCGATTTGAGCTTGTCGAAGAAGTCCATCACGATCTCGGCCAGCGGCAGCTCGTATTTGAGAATGACGTGGCGGCTGTGATAGGTGAGATCGGTCTGCACGCCGCGCTTGCCGATGCACAGCGTAATCACCTGGCCAACGAACTCCTGCGGCACGAAAATGGTGACATCGACGATCGGTTCGCGGATCTCCTCGATCCTGGCCGGGTCCGGCATCTTCGACGGATTCTCGACCGAGACCACCGTGCCGTCGCGGAGCAGCACCTCGTAGACTACGGACGGCGCCGTGGTGATGAGGTCCATGTCGTATTCGCGCTCAAGCCGCTCCTGCACGATATCCATGTGCAGCAGGCCCAGGAAGCCACACCGGAACCCGAACCCGAGCGCCTGCGACACCTCAGGCTCGAAGTGCAGCGAAGCGTCGTTCAACTGCAGCTTGGTCAGCGCCTCGCGCAACGCCTCGTACTGGTTGGACTCGACCGGAAACAGTCCGGCGAACACCTGCGACTTCACTTCCTTGAAACCGGGAAGCGGCGCGGCGGCGGGCTTGCCCGCGTGCGTGACGGTGTCGCCGACATGCGCGTCGCGCAGCTCCTTGATGCCGGAGATGATGAAACCGACTTCGCCCGCCGACAACTGGTCGCGGCTGCGCGACTTCGGCGTGAACACGCCGACCTGCTCGACCAGATGCGTCGCGCCGGTGGCCATCAGCAGGATCTTGTCCTTCGGCCGGATCAAGCCGTTGACGACGCGAACCAGAATCACGACGCCGACGTAGTTGTCGAACCAGGAGTCGATGATCAGCGCCTGCAGCGGCGCGGCCGGATCGCCTTTCGGCGGCGGAACGCGCTCGATGATGCGCTCGAGGATTTCTTCGAGCCCCATGCCCGTCTTGGCGCTGGCCAGCACGGCATCGTGCGCGTCGAGCCCGATCACATCCTCGATTTCGGCGCGCGCTTCCTCGGCATTCGCGGAGGCAAGATCCATCTTGTTTAGGATCGGCAGAACTTCCACTCCGAGCTCGATCGCGGTGTAGCAGTTGGCCACGGTCTGCGCCTCGACGCCTTGCGAGGCATCGACCACCAGCAGCGCCCCTTCGCAGGCCGAAAGCGAACGGCTGACTTCGTAGCTGAAGTCGACGTGGCCCGGCGTATCGATCAGGTTCAGCTCGTAGCGCTGGCCGTCACTCGCGGTGTACTCGAGAGCGGCGGTCTGCGCCTTGATCGTGATGCCGCGCTCACGCTCGAGGTCCATCGAGTCGAGGACCTGCGCCTCCATCTCGCGGTCCGACAGGCCGCCACAGCGCTGGATCAGCCGATCCGCGAGGGTCGACTTGCCGTGGTCGATGTGAGCGATGATGGAAAAGTTACGGATGTGCTGCATGCGCTAGGCAAGGATCGCCGATCGATGTACCGGTACCGGCCGCGACTGGACGGCCGAACTGGGACAAAGAAAAGGGGGTGAGCGTCGGGCGCACCCCCTTTTTCCGGCAGGGCCGCGGATTTTACCGCGGCGGGCCAACCGCCCCTTTTTAGCGGCGGATGATGACGAAGCGCGAGGCCTCGCCACGCCGCACGAGCACCGCGACGTCCTTCTTGGGATCGAGCTTCGCGACCGCCTCGTTGAACTGCCGGGCATTCTGCACTTCGACGCTGTTCATCTGCGTGATGATGTCGCCCTGGCGCAGCCCCGCACTGGCGGCAAGCCCGTCGACGGCGTCGACCTGCACGCCGCCCCGGATGCCGAGTTCCTTGAGTCGCTCCGGCGACACGTCGGACACGCCCATGCCCAGCGCATTGGCCGGCACCGCAGGTTTCGGCGAATCCGGCGTGCGTGCGGCACGCGGCCGGTCCTGTGGCATTTCGGCGACCTGGACCTTCAGGTCGCGCTGCGCGCCCTTGCGGAACACCGTCATCGTCGAGTTCGTGCCTGGCTTGGTGCCGCCGACGATGCGCGGCAGGTCGGTCGACCGTTCGATCGCGCGACCGTCGAAGCGCAGGATCACGTCGCCGGGCTCGACGCCGGCTTTCGAAGCCGGCCCTTCCTTCTCGACGGAGTTGACCAGCGCACCGCGCGGCGGCGCACCGAGGCCGATCGCCTCGGCGATTTCCTTCGACACGCCTTCGATCCCGACACCGATGCGGCCGCGGATCACGCGCCCGGCCGAGCGCAGCTGCTGCTGCACGTTCATCGCCTCGTCGATCGGAATCGCGAAAGAGATGCCGTTGTAGCCGCCCGAGGTCGTGAAGATCTGCGAATTGATTCCGATGACCTCGCCGCGCATGTTGAGCAGCGGTCCACCGGAGTTGCCGGGATTCACGGCGACGTCCGTCTGGATGAACGGCAGGAACTCGCCAGTGTCGCGCGCTTTGGCGCTGACGATGCCGGCGGTGACCGAGTTGTCCAGGCCGAACGGCGAGCCGATCGCGACGACCCATTCGCCGACCCGCAGCTTGTTCGGGTCGCCGATCTTCACGCTCGGCAGCCCGGTCGCCTCGATCTTCACGAGTGCGACGTCGGTGCGGCGGTCGGTGCCGATGACCTTGCCCTTGAACTCGCGCCGGTCAGTGAGCGTCACGGTGATGTCGTCGGCGCCCTCGACGACGTGCGCGTTGGTCATGACGTAGCCATCGGTCGAGATGACGAATCCGGACCCCAGCCCGCGCGGAACGTCGCGGCGCGGACCCTGCTGCGGACCTTGGCGCGGCCCCGGCTGCGGCGGATTCGGAAAGAAGCGCCGGAAGAACTCGTACATCGGGTCGTTCTCGTCGATGTCCGGGAACGGCAGCGCGCCCGCATTGGCGGCGACGCGAGCGGTCGTACGGATGTTGACGACCGCCGGACCGGCTCGTTCTGCCAGGTCGGCAAAGTCGGGCAGTACCTGCGTCGCCTGCGCATGTGCGTTCGGAGCGACGAGCGGAAGGCTCAGAGCAAGCAGCGGCGCAAGCAGGACGGCGACTACATTTCTGATCATTTATTCTTCCTCAACGAACATGCGGCCCGCTACTTCGGACCTCGAAACTCCACCGACTTCGCGACCGTGCGCACCGCCAGCGGTGGCACCTCCCCGATCACCGTCACCAGCGCGTCGCCGAGTTTGCGCGAGTACGCGGCGGTCGGCCCCACCATCTGCAGATCGTCGACACCGGTCCTCGCTCCCGCGGCCGCCGACGGTTCGATAAACACCGACATCGTCGTCAGACCGTCGCTGAACACGACCTGCATCGCATCCGCCGTGCCCAGGCGGCGCAACACTTCCTTGGTGCGCCGGAACCCCTGTGGCGTTGGAACGACCCAGCCGGCGCGATCGATGTCCGCCGGGGTGTACTCGCTGCGCTCGACGGTCCAGCCTTCGGTCGGCCAGGCCGGCTTCAGGCGCGACCGATCGATTCTTTCTCCGATCTTGATGTCGGTGAAGGCGACCTGTTCCAGCACTTCGCGCCGGTCACCAACCGTCTGCGCGCGCAGCAGCAGACCGGTGCTCCGATCGACGCACAGGCGGTAGCCATAGCGCAGCGCGTCGCGCGGCTCGAGTACCAAGACCTGACACTTGACGCCGGCGACGCGCTCCAGTTCGCCCGTCTTCAGGTCGTAACGTTCGAGCACGGCTTCGGCCGGCGCACCGATCAGACCCGGGAACGGATCCTCGATCGCGCGGTGCTCGACGATCACACGGCGCGACTCCGGAATCAGGCACCGAACCTCGTCATTGCTGTCGGTACGAAGGCGGATGTATTCACGCGGCTTGCCGTCCAGCGTCTCTACCCGCTCGTGCGAGTTGGCACCATCGAACATGTGCGTGATGCGTGAAGTGCGCATCTCTCCGCCGGCCTGATAGACGATCGTTCCGCTGTAATTGACGCGCACTGCGGCCCGCTGTATCGCCTCGATCCACTGCCGCGGCGAGCGCTCCGCCGGCGCGGCAGGTTCCTGAATGCGTTCCTGCGCAGCAGCTGGAAAGGCACGTGACTGCACTGCCCGCGAGGAGCAGTGTTGCAAGCCAGCGATGGACCGCCGCCTCGGCGGGCGACACATGACAAGCCGGCTGCATCAACGACTCTCGGACGGGTCGGTGGCCGTACGCAGGTACGGGGTTGCGCGCGGAAAGGCCGCACCGGTCGTCAGTTCGCGGTGCGCGGCCAGATAAGCCTGCAGCGCACGCGCGTTCGCGACCGTGGCCGCGGCACGCCGCGCGGCGACTTCGTCCGCGTGTTCGGCCGCGGCGACAGCCGCAGGCGGCGGCTGGACCGCGGCCTGCACCGGCATCTGCGGCTCGGTGTTGCGCATCAGCGGGATCGCGACAAAGCTGATCACCGCCGCCGAAGCTGCAACTGCGAGGCCGGGAAGGATGTAGCGCCGCAGCGGCGAGCCCTGCCCAGCCCATGCGCGCGGCGCAACAATCGCGGGCTCGCGCGCGATCGCCTCGGCGACGCTCATGCAAAACGATTTCGAGTGTGCCGAAGCGACCTCGGTGGAACGCAGTGCGTCACCGGCCAGGTGAAATGCGATCCATTCCGCACGCAGTTCGTCGTCGGCACAGAGCACGGCAATCAGCGCCGCCGCCTGCTCTGGATCCAGTTCACCATCCATCAGGCAGGACAGGGTCTCTGCATCGCAATGGGTGGCAGCAATGGGTGCCTTCATCATCTCACTTCACCTACCAACGCTGGTCCTTGTTCGTGTTAAGGATCGGCCGCAATTCCTCGGCGATCGCCTCGCGCGCCCGGAAGATACGCGAACGCACGGTTCCGATGGGGCAATTCATCGTTTCGGCAATTTCCTCATAACTCAGCCCCTCCAGCTCGCGCAGGACGATCGCCGTTTTCAGTTCCTCGGGCAAACGCTCGATCGCCCGATTAACCGCGTCGGCAACTTGCCGCGTCAGCAGCATGGCGTCGGGGGTGTTCAGGTCTCTTAGGTGCTCGCCGTCGTCAAAAGTTTCCGCGTCCTCGATATCGGTCTCCGTGGTGGTCGGCGCCCGCCGGCCCTGGGAGACCAGCCAGTTCTTCGCGGTATTGATCGCAATGCGGTACAGCCAGGTGTAAAACGCGCTGTCGCCGCGAAAATTCGGCAGTGCGCGATAGGCCTTGATGAAGGCTTCCTGGGCAACGTCCTCGACCTCGCCGGGGTCACGGATCAGCCGTGACAGTAGCCGGAAGATCTTGCGCTGGTACTTGATGACTAGAAGGTCAAATGCGGCCTTGTCGCCACGCTGCACCCGCTGAACCAGTTGTTGGTCGATCTCCCGGTCAGACATGCTGGCGCTTTAAATCGGTATGCCGGCCAGCCCGGTCGGCAGCGCCGGATGCGCAGGGTACTCGAGCTTCAGCCGGCAGTTTCATCGTCGTTGGATTGTGCACGTCGGCCGCGGGTCGACGTGTCTGCGGGGGCAGCCCAGCGGGCGCACGCGTGCAGCCGGCGGAACGCTGACGCGGGCAGGGAATCCGGCCAGACCGCCAGCACGATGCCGCCGCACCGCAAGGTTATCAACCACGGCGCGACGAACATGCAGTGTGCCGGCGCCAACGGTTCGCCGGCGGCCTCGCAGCGTCGCACTCGCAGTTCGCCATCCGGCACCGATCGCAATTTCGAATCCCGGAGGATTCTGCGGGACCGACCTTACGGCCCAGATGGCGGCAGCGGCACTGAGCAGCGCCGCCGCCCAGACGACGAACGGATGCCGCGGGTCCAGCATCAGGGCCGCGGTCAGCAAGGTGCAGCAGCACGCGACCATGACCACCGCGGCTGCGATCCACAGTTGCCGTTCCCGCACCGAGCGCTGCAGGACGGTCCAGCCGAGGATCACTCAAAGCCGCTTGAAGACCAGGGTGCCATTCGTTCCGCCGAAGCCGAACGAGTTCTTCAGCGCGATGTCGATCTTCATTGACCGCGCCGTGTTGGCGCAGTAGTCGAGGTCGCACTCAGGATCCTGGTTGAAGATGTTGATCGTCGGCGGCGAGACCTGGTGGTGCACGGCCAGTGCAGTGAAGACCGACTCGATGCCGCCGGCACCGCCCAGCAAGTGCCCCGTCATCGACTTCGTTGAGTTGACGACGATCGACCGTGCGTGATCGCCGAGTGCCGCCTTGATCGCCTTGGTCTCGTTGATGTCACCCAGTGGTGTGGAAGTGCCGTGCGCGTTCAGGTAATTCACCTCGTCACCGTTGATGCCGGCATTGCGCAGGGCCGCCAGCATGCAGCGGCGGGGCCCGTCCATGTCGGGTGCGGTCATGTGATGCGCATCGGCGCTCATGCCATAGCCGATCAGCTCGCAGTAGATGCGCGCGCCGCGCGCCCGCGCATGCTCGTAATCTTCGAGCACCACGACGCCCGCGCCCTCGGCAAGCACGAAGCCGTCGCGGTCACGGTCAAAGGGTCGGCTCGCGGTGGCCGGATCGTCGTTGCGGACCGACATGGCCTTCATCGCATCGAAGCCGGCGAAACCGAGCGGCGATGTAGACGATTCCGCACCGCCGGCGATCATCACGTCGGCATCGCCGTACTCGATCAACCGGCCGGCTTCACCGATCGAATGCAGTCCGGTGGTGCACGCGGTGACAATGGCGAGATTCGGTCCGCGCAATCCGTAGCGGATCGACACCGTACCCGCGATCATGTTGATGATCGACCCGGGCACGAAGAACGGAGATACGCGCCGGGCGCCGCGATTGACCAGTTGCGTGTGATTTTCTTCGATCATCGGCAGGCCGCCGATGCCCGAGCCGATCACGCATCCAATGCGGTCGCGGTTGGCGTCATCAACCTCAATCCCGCTGTCGCTGAGCGCTTCGGCCGAAGCGGCCACGCCGTAGTGTATGAAAGTGTCGACGTGCCGCGCCTCCTTCGACGACATCACGGTCGTGACGTCGAATTCCTTGACTTCGCCGGCAATGCGGCAGCTGTGGCTGGAGGCGTCGAAGCTCGTGATCGGGCCGATGCCCGAACGGCCCGCGAGCAGCGCCGACCACGCAGTCTGAACATCATTGCCTACCGGGCTGATCACCCCGAGGCCGGTTACAACGACGCGGCGCCTGCCAGACATCGGTCCCCTGATGATGAGCCGTGCGCCCTCGTCAGGCCTTCTTCAGATGGGTGTTGATGTAGTCGACGGCCTGCTGCACCGTGCGGATCTTCTCGGCCTCTTCGTCCGGGATCTCGCACTCGAATTCGTCTTCCAGGGCCATGACCAGTTCAACCGTGTCGAGCGAATCGGCGCCCAGGTCTTCGACAAAGGCTGATTCGTTCTTGATATCGGCTTCGTTGACGCCGAGTTGCTCTGCCACGATTTTCTTGACGCGCTGTTCTATGTTTTCCATGAACTCCTCTCCTGCCTCGTCTGTGTGTCGGCCGCGCCTGTGCAATGTGTGCCGCGGTGCGCACCGCCCTGTCCTAGGCCGGCGAAAAAAGCGCGCGGATTCTAACAGAGGCACTGCGCGCGCCATGCCGGATCGATAACGTCAGTTCATGTACATGCCGCCGTTGACGTGCAGGGTCGCGCCCGAGATATACGACGCAGCAGGCGATGCGAGGAACACCACCGCGGCGCCGATGTCGTCCGACTGGCCGAGGCGGCCGAGTGGTATCTGCGCCAGCAGTGACTGCGTTTGCTGTTCGTTCAGCGAGCGCGTCATGTCGGTGTCGATGAAGCCGGGCGCGATGCAGTTGACCGTGATGCCGCGACTGCCCACTTCGCGCGCCAGCGCCTTCGTCAGTCCCGTGACGCCTGCCTTAGCGGCGGCGTAGTTCGCCTGACCGGCGTTGCCGCTGGCGCCGACTACTGAAGTGATGTTGACGATCCGACCGTGTTTGGCGCGCATCATTCCGCGCAGCACTGCCCTGCTGATGCGGAAGACGCTCGAGAGGTTGGTATCGAGCACGGCCTCCCAGTCGTCGTCCTTCATCCGCATCGCCAGCGTATCTCGCGTGATGCCTGCGTTGTTCACGAGTACCGAGAGCCGACCGTACTGCTTCGCGATCGATTCGACCAGCGCTTCGGCAGCCGCGGCGTTGCATACGTCGAGAACAGCGCCGTGGCCGCGCGCGGCGTGCTCGGCCAGGCGTGCCGATACCGAGCTCGCGCCGGCCTCGGTAGTCGCGGTTCCGACGACGATCGCGCCGGCGTGCGCCAGTTGATCGGCGATGGCGCGACCGATGCCGCGCGACGCCCCGGTGACCAGAGCCACTTCATCGGCCAGGCAATGGGGCTGGAACACGGTCATCGCGCGATTCCTTCGGTACCGGCCACCGCAGCCAGCGTTTCCTCGAGACTCGTCGCATCGTTGATCACGAGGCTCTCGAGAGTCGGGACGATACGCTTGGTGAGGCCCGACAGCACGCGCCCTGGCCCGCACTCGATCACATGGGTCACCCCCTGCGCGGCAAGCATCCGCACGGTTTCAACCCAGCGCACCGGATTCGCCGCCTGGCGCGCCAGTGCATCGGCAATGCGCGCGGGCTCTTGCTCGCTTGCGACATCGACGTTGTTCAGCACAGGGATCGACGGCGCCGCAAGGCTGAGTTGTGCGAGCGCGCCGCGCAAGCGTTCGGCCGCCGGCTGCATCAGTGGTGAATGAAACGGTGCCGACACCGGCAGCAACACCGCGCGCTTGGCTCCGCGTTGCCGCGCCGCTGCGCAGGCCCGCTCGACGGCGTCCTTGTGGCCGCTGATCACGACCTGCGACGGCGCGTTGAAGTTCGCCGGGCAGACGACTTCTCCGGCGGCTACCTCCGCGCACGCGGCCGCGACTTCATCATCGGGGAGCCCAAGGATCGCAGCCATGGCCCCGACGCCAACCGGCACCGCCTCCTGCATGGCCGTAGCGCGGAAGCGCACGAGCTGCACCGCGTCCTCGAGGCCGAACACGCCCGCCGCGGTAAGAGCCGTGTACTCGCCGAGGCTGTGTCCAGCAACCCATTGCGGCTGCGGCCCGCCGGCATCGCGCCAGGCACGATAGATCGCCATTCCGGCAAGCAGCATTGCCGGTTGCGTGTTGACGGTGAGGCTCAGTTCCTCCGGCGGACCTGCATCGATCAGTACGCGCATGTCCTGCCCAAGTGCAGCGGACGTGCGGTCGAGGGTGTCATCGACCGCCGCGTTGCCGGCGAAGCTCGATAGCATCCCGACCGACTGCGATCCCTGCCCTGGAAAGACAAATGCGATCTTCATAGCGTCACCACTTCAGCAGTATTGAACCCCAGGTGAAGCCGCCGCCGACGCCCTGCAGCAGCACGTGATGGCCGCTGCGGATGCGACCGTCGCGCACGGCAGCGTCGAGCGCGAGCGGAACGGAAGCTGCGGAAGTATTGCCATGCCGGTCGACTGTGACGACGACCTTGGAATCGGGCAGACCGAGGCGGCGCGCGGTCGCCGCCATGATGCGTATGTTCGCCTGATGCGGGATGAACCAGTCGAGCCCCTCGGTCGGCAGTTTGGCCGCCGCCAACACGTCGACGGCTGAGGTTTCCAGCACCGACACCGCAAGCTTGAAGACCGCCGGGCCGTCCATAGTCAGAAACGGCTGCCCCTCGATCGCTCCATGACTCAGGCGTCCCGCGGCGCACAGGATGCCGGCCTGGCTGCCGTCCGCGCGCAACTCGCTCGCCAGCACGCCGGGCTCTCCGGCCGCCTCCAGCACGACCGCTCCCGCGCCATCGCCGAACAGTACGCAGGTGGTCCGGTCGTTCCAGTCGAGGATGCGCGAGAACACTTCGGTACCGATCACAAGCGCGCGCCGGTGCCTGCCGGAAACGACCATCGCTTCGGCCACCGAGAGCGCGTAGACGAAGCCGCTGCAGACTGCTTGCACGTCGAAGGCGGCGCAGCCGGAAATTCCGAGCCGTGCCTGGATCAGGCAGGCGCAGCTGGGGAAGATCTGATCCGGCGTCGACGTCGCAACGACGATCAGGTCGATGCTGCCAACGTCGATCTGTGCCGACTCGATTGCGGCGAGCGCCGCCCTCGCCCCGAGCTCCGCCGAGCCCACGCCGTCTTCGGCGATGTAGCGTTGGCGAATGCCGGTGCGCGCAACGATCCATTCATCGGAAGTCTCGACGCCGCGGCTGGCGAGCTCACGCGCAAGTTGATCGTTGGTGACGACGCGGTCCGGCAGCGCGGACCCGGTGCCGATGACGCGCGCATAGCGCCGCTTCATGCGTCGTTCTCTATCGCTACCGGCCCTGCTTTGTGCATCTGCTCGAGTTGCGCGACGAAGGGATGCATCGCGGCGACCGTGCGATCGAGGACGTGGTGCCGCGCTTCCTCATAGCCGCGCCGCAGCGCGCAGCCAAACGCGATCTCGTCCGCGGAGCCGTGGCTCTTGACGACAAGCCCTTTCAGCCCGAGCAGGCTGGCTCCGTTGTAGCGCCGCGGATCGACGCGCTTGCGGAAGCGTGTCAGCACCGGGTAGGCCGCGAGCGCCATCACTCGGGACAAAGCGTCGCGCTTGAATTCTTCGCGCACGAAGCCGCCAAGCATCTGCGCCAGGCCTTCCGAGGTCTTCAACGCGACGTTACCGACGAAGCCGTCGCAGACGACGACATCGGTTGTGCCCTTGTAGATGTCGTTGCCCTCGACATTACCGTAGAAGTTGAGCGGGCTCGCACGCAGCAGCTCGGCCGTCTGCTTGACGACCTCGTTGCCCTTGATCATCTCCTCGCCGATGTTGAGCAGGCCGACGGTCGGCCGCTCGCGCTCTTCAATGGCCGCGACCAGCGCCGAGCCCAGCACTGCGAACTGCAGCAGGTGATCGGGCCCGCAATCGACGTTGGCGCCGAGATCCAGCATCGTCGTCGCGCCGCCCGACTGGTTTGGAAGGACGCCGGCGATCGCCGGGCGATCGATGCCGTCGAGCATCTTCAGCACGAAGCGCGAGATCGCCATCAGCGCTCCGGTGTTGCCAGCGCTGACGACGACGTCTGCCTTGCCGTCGCGCGCCAGATTGATCGCGACTCGCATCGACGAATTGCGCTTGCTGCGCAGTGCCGTCGCCGGAGCGTCGTGCATCTCCACGACCTCCTCTGCATGCACGACCTCGATGCCAGTCACGACGCGGCCGAGCGCCCGCTCGATCTCGGCGGACCGGCCGACGAGCAGCAGCGCGGCGTCAGGCTGTTCGGCGGCGAAGCTGCACAGCAGCCGGCACCGTGACGGGGATGCCGTGATCCCCGCCCATGCAGTCAATGGCGATACGGACGGTCACCGCGCAAACCGGCGCGCGGCGCGGAGGCTGCGTCGCGTGCTCGAGTCAGTTGAAAGTGGATCGCGCGAAACGACGCGCACGACGGCCGGGACGATCAGGATGCTGATCGGACAAGCTTACTCGTCGTTCTTCGTCTGAAGGACTTTCTTGCCGCGATAAACGCCGTTCGGGCTGATGTGATGGCGACGATGCACTTCGCCCGTCGTCGGCTCGATCGCCGTCGGCGGGTTGGTCAGGAAGTCATGCGCGCGATGCGTGCCCCGCTTCGACGCCGACTTCTTGTTCTGTTGGACAGCCATGGCTAACCCCGCAAAAGAAAACAGGAAATTGTAGCCGAGAGCACCGCCGACGGGAACTGGTCAGCCCGGTTTGCGGCCGGCTTTCAGATCGGCCAGTGCAGCAAACGGGTTCGGCCGGTCCGTCGCTCGGCTCGGCGGCGTCGGCCGCTTCAGGAGACAACGCCCGACAATCCTCGTGACGCGGCACGACCGGCAAAGACAGGATCGCCTCGTCTTCGACCCATGGCGCCACCGCCATCGTGCGCGAGCCGACGATCACTTCCACGTCGTCGTCGACGATCGGTAGCGCGGCGAGTTCCTCGTCGCTGCCGACGAAGCGGAAATGCACGTCGCGACGCAGCGGATACCGCATTTCACTGTTGCAGCGCTGGCACTGCAGCACGAGATCTCCCGTCAGGTGCAGTTCCGCCCCCGGATGCGACTGCTGATCAACTTCGCCACGGATGCGGAACTGCAGTGCGCCGTCTGCGCGCAGCACAGATGACGCCAGCCGCGGCAACGCATCGAGGTTCAATTCGCCTTCGATCAGGCCACGCTCGCGAGCGAGTTCAAAGACGTCGACGGTCAACGGTTTGGGCGAACGCATGAGTCGGTGCCGAGGCCCATGCGCCGCTACACTGCGCGCGCAATGGCCCCGCCACCGATCGTACTCGCGTCGACATCGCGCTACCGCCGCGAACTGCTGCAGCGTTTGCGCATCGGCTTCGATGTGCAGTCACCTCAGGTGGACGAAACCGCGCTCGACCGCGAAGCGCCGCGCGATACCGCGCTGCGCCTGGCGATCGCGAAGGCGAGCGCCGTGAGCGCGATGCGCCCCGGGACCGTCGTCATCGGCTCGGACCAGGTCGCCGAAATCGACGGCGAGGTGCTGGAAAAGCCTCTTGAACACGCAGCAGCGCTGCAGCAGTTGATCCGCATGCAGGGACGCGCCGTCGTGTTCCACACGGCGCTCGCGGTGGCCGGTCCCGATGTGGGTCGCCTCCAGGCCGACTGCGTTTCCACGGTCGTCCGCATGCGCAAGCTGCCGAGCAGCGCGCTTGACGCCTATCTGCGCGCGGACGAACCGTATGACTGTGCCGGTGCGGCCAAGATCGAATCGCTCGGCATCGCGCTGGTTGAACAGGTGCTCTCCGACGATCCGACGGCGCTGATCGGCCTGCCGTTGATACGCCTGATCGCGATGCTTGCGAACGCCGGAGTGGCAGTGCTGCCATCGGAGTAGGCGCGTGGCGGGAACGCTTTACCTGATGCCCTGCCCGATTGCCGAGGGCTCGATCGACGAGGTGATGCCCGACGGCGTTATCCGCATTGCCCGTGGCCTTTCGTATTTTCTCGCGGAAAATGCAAGGTCGGCGCGCGCGGTCCTGAAGCTGTTCGGGCATCCACGGCCGCTGCGAGAACTTGACATCGTCGAAATCGGTCACGATCCTGCGGTCGATTCGATAGGTGCCTGGCTTGCGCCGGTGCTGCAGGGCCGGGACGCGGCGCTTCTTTCTGAGGCCGGCTGTCCCGGCGTCGCTGACCCCGGGGCCAGCATCGTCGCCGCGGCCCACCGCGCGGGCCTGCGCGTTCAGCCACTGGCCGGACCGTCGTCGCTGCTGCTCGCCCTGATGGCTTCGGGGCTGAACGGACAGTCATTCCGATTTCACGGCTATCTGCCGGTCGCAACGAGCGAACGCGCGGCCCGCCTGCTCGATCTCGAGCGCCTGGCACGCCAAGGCGAGACACAGATGTTCATCGAGACGCCTTATCGCACCGCCGCGATGTTCACCGCGATCCTGGCGACCTGCGGTGCCAGGACCCGACTCGCGCTCGCTGTTGACCTTACCGGCGCGACCGAATTCGTCGCGACGCATCCGATTGCCGAATGGCGGCAGCGCCGTGCACCTGCGCTCGACCGCCGCGCCGCGGTGTTCTCCCTGCTCGCCTAATCCGGCGCCTGTGGCGCGTCGGGCAGCGGCACCGCCTGAGCGTCGGGGATCCAGGAGACGATGCCGTCGTGCTCCAGCAGCTGGATCGGCCGAAGGCCGCCATGGCCTGCGCAGGCCCCGCCCCGGCACGCTCCGGTGGCGGGGTCGTATAGGGCGCCATGCGTCGCGCAAATCAGAAATTCGGCGTCGGGCTCGAAAAAGTCACCAGGCTGCCAGTCGAGTTGCGTCCAGACGTGAGCGCAGCGGTTCAGATACGCATAGGCGATACCGCGATGGCGCACGGCAAACGCAGGCACGACTTCGCCGCGGAAGAACACCTCGAAGCGAACACCACGTCCACCATCGACGAGTTCTGCAGATCGACACAGCCGAATCATCGGGTCCGCATCAGCCACGTGCGCAGCTCCGCGACATGGTCTACCAGCACCAGCGCGCCCTCGACCTCCAGCTGGGCGCGCGGGTGCGCACCGTAAGTCACGCCGATCGACGATGTGCCCGCCGCACGCGCCATCGCCAGATCGTGCGTCGTATCACCGATCATGACGGTACGTTGCGGCGACATTGCGAGCTCGGCGGTGAGCTCGTGCAGCATCGCCGGATGCGGTTTTGGGTGCGTCTCGTCGGCACAGCGCGACGCGGCGAAAAACACCCCGAGGCCGGTCGCTGCGAAGGCGCGGTCGAGACCGCGCCGACTCTTGCCGGTCGCGACGGCGAGCACGGCCCCGGCCTCGGAAAGTTCGACCAGCAACTCGCGGATGCCGCCAAAAAGAACAATCTCTGCTTCGACGGCGAGGTAGTGGTGGCGATAACGCGCGCTGAAAGCCTCGATACGGTCTGCAGGGAGATCAGGTACAGCCGCCGCCAGCGCGTCCAGCAGTCCCAAGCCGATGACGTGACTGGCTTGCTGCAGGCTCGGCACCCGCAACTCCAGGTCGGCGGCGGCCCTCTGGATCGAGCGGGCGATCATCGCGGTCGAGTCGACCACGGTGCCATCCCAGTCGAAGACGACGAGGTCAAACGGTCGCGGCATGGCTGCGCGCGGCGAGCGTCCGCACCAACGAACTGCAGTCGTCCGGCAGCGCGCTGACGATGGCAAGCGGCTCTCCGCTGACCGGATGGGTGAGCCGGGTCGAGCACGCATGCAGGAACATCCGGCCGAAACGCTCGCCGAATTCCCCGCGCGCCAGGCGCCGGTTGAGTTCGAAGTCGCCGTATTTGTCGTCCCCCACGATGGGAAACCCCAGATGCGCAACATGGACGCGGATCTGATGCGTGCGCCCGGTCTTCAGCTCCGCCTCCAGCAGCGTGAACGCGCCAAGCCGCTGCTTGAGCGTGAATATCGTGTGCGATGCCACGCCTTCGGGATCGATCGCGACGCGGCGCTCGCCGGCCCGATTGACGAATTTCGTTAGCGGCAGCCGGACATGCTGGCGATCGTTGACCCAATCTCCTGCGACGAGCAGAAGATAGCGCTTATCGACATGGCCCTCGCGCAGTTGCTCGTGCAGCGACTGCAATGCTCGGCGCGTCTTGGCCAGCATCAAGATGCCCGAGGTTTCTCGGTCGAGGCGGTGGGCGAGTTCGAGAAAGGACTGCTGCGGCCGTGCCGCGCGCGCGCGTTCGATCATCCCGTGGAGCACGCCGCTGCCGCCGTGGGCCGCAACGCCGGCCGGCTTGTCGACAATGATGAGATCCTCGTCTTCGTACAGAATCGGCGGCAGCAGTGGCGGTACCGGCCGCACGGCCGTGGCCTGCCCCTGACCGGTACGCAGCGGCGGGACGCGAATGTCATCGCCGGCCTGCAACCGGTAGTCGGCCGCGACACGGCCGCGGTTGACTCGCACTTCGCCGCTGCGGACGATCCGGTACACATGGCTCTTCGGAACGCCCTTGGCCAGCCGGATCAGGAAATTATCGAGGCGCTGCCCGGCGTACTCGGAGTCGACCAAAATGTGGGTCACGCGGTCCGCACCGAAGGTGGCCGGCGCGGCATCTTCCGCGTTGGCATGCCGTTTAGCTGTTTTACGGGCCGCACCCATCTTGCATATACTTGAGCGGTCGAGGTTTTTCGGGGCTCCCGGAGAACCCCGGGGCCGCTGCGGCTCCGGCGGGCGCCCACGTGGCGCGCCTGGGAGTATGCGAGGCGAAGTCCAGATCGCAGACCTAGGAAACCTCACACGCGAGGAATTGTAGACCTTGCCACCGCCGGTGCTCGGCGCGGCGGGAAACCAGTTCGAAGCAATGGCGCCCGTGCCGGCGGTAACTTAGGCGGCACGGGTTTCGAGGCAATCGCCTCTTTGAATTCGCAGTCGGGTTGCCGTGAGGCAGCCGCGGCGGTCACCGCCGAACTGCGTGGACCCGCGCGTTGCGGGCCCCGCCGAAACGATCGAGTGGAAGATTCCGGCGATGCAACGGCATCGTCGTGCTTTTAGGATCATTGCGAAAACTCCCGAAATGCAGCGTGCTCGTGTTCATGCAGGACTCGCAGCGCCGGTCATCCGGCGCCGCCACCGCACGTGCGCAGCCTTGGGAGTCCGCCGGTCACCTGTCGGGACGGCCTCCGGCCTGCCTGACGCAGACCACAGCACCTGATCCGTCCGCCCGTTCGTTCCGGCACCTGCAAGCGCCCCTCAGAAGGCGCAAGGAGTGCTGAATGAAACGAATGCTCTTCAATGCCACGCATGCAGAGGAACTGCGCGTGGGCATCGTCGACGGCCAAAAGCTGATCGACATCGACATCGAGACGGCCGGGCGCGAGCAGCGCAAGTCGAACATCTACAAGGGTGTCATCACTCGGGTCGAACCTAGCCTCGAGGCCTGCTTCGTCGACTACGGCGAGGAGCGACACGGGTTTCTGCCGTTCAAGGAGGTTTCCCGAGCCTACTTCCGCGAAGGCGTCGAGGTGCGCAGCGCCAGCATCAAGGACGCCCTGCGCGAGGGCCAGGAACTACTGGTCCAGATCGAAAAGGAGGAGCGCGGCAACAAGGGGGCTGCGCTGACGACCTTCATTTCGCTGCGCCGGCCGCTACCTGGTGCTGATGCCGAACAACCCGCGCGGCGGCGGAGTGTCGCGCCGCATCGAGGGCGAGGACCGGCAGGAGCTACGCGAAACGATGGACCAGCTCGAACTGCCCGCCGGGATGTCGATCATCGCGCGCACGGCCGGCATCGGCCGTACGGCCTCGGAGCTGCAGTGGGACCTCAATTACCTGCTGAAGCTGTGGACCGCGATCGACGGTGCGTCGCGGCCACAGTACGAGCTCACGCAGGACGATCCCGAAAACCCTGACAAGAAGCGGACGACCTACGTCGACACCGCGACAGGCCCCGACGGCCAGCGCCTGAAGCGGGCCAATCCGGCGCCGTTCCTCATCGTCGAGGAATCGAACCTCGTGATCCGCGCGATCCGCGACTATTTCCATCCCGAGATCGGCGAGATCCTGGTCGACACCGACGACATCTACGAGCAGGCGCGTCAGTTCATGGCGCACGTGATGCCGGACAACGTCGCACGGGTCAAGCGCTACAAGGACGATGTCCCGCTGTTCTCACGCTTCCAGATCGAACATCAGATTGAAACGGCGTACTCACGCCAGGTGCCGCTCCCGTCGGGCGGCGCGATCGTCGTCGATCACACCGAGGCGCTGGTCGCCGTCGACGTCAACTCGGCGCGCGCCACCAAGGGCTCGGACATCGAGGAGACAGCCACCCGCACAAACCTCGAGGCGGCTGACGAAGTGGCCCGCCAGCTGCGCCTGCGCGACCTCGGCGGGCTCATCGTCATCGACTTCATCGATATGGAGGAGTCGAAGAACCAGAAGGCAGTCGAGAACCGCCTGAAGGATGCGCTGCACTACGACCGCGCGCGCGTGCAGATGGGCAAGATCTCGCGCTTCGGGCTGATGGAGCTGTCGCGCCAGCGCCTGAGGCCGGCGCTGAACGAAGGCAGCCACGTCACCTGCCCGCGCTGCAACGGCGTCGGCGTGATCCGCGACACCGAGAGCTCGGCATTGCACATCCTGCGCATCCTGCAGGAAGAGGCGATGAAGGAGAGCACGGCCGCGGTGCATGCCCAGGTACCGGTCGAGGTCGCAGCGTTCCTGCTGAACGAGAAGCGCGGCGACATCGCGAAGCTCGAAGCACGGCTGCGCGTGTCTATCGTGCTGATCCCGAACAAGTTCCTCGATACGCCGCACTATCACGTCGAGCGCCTGCGCCACGACGATCCGCGGCTCGACGAGGCCAAGGCCAGCTTCGAACTCGCGGCGGAACTGGCCCCGAGCACCGACACGCCATATACCCGCGGCAAGGCCGACGACGAGCGCAGCCGGCCGAAGCAGGAGGCTGTCGTCAAAGGCATCGTGCCCGAGACGCCGGCCCCGATCGTGCTGCCTCCGGTCGTTGCCCCAACGCAGGTTGCAGCGCCATCTCAGTCACACGGCTTCTGGCATCGTGTCGTCGCGTTCTTCACCGGTGAAGCAACCGTCCAGCCCGCACCCGTGGCAGTCGTGTCAGCACCTGCGGCGGGCCGTCCGTCGCGCGGCGGTGAAGGTCGCGGCGAGCGTAGCCGCGGCCACGATCGCGACCGACGTGAGGGCCGGCGCGACGACAAGCGTGAAGACCGACGCGAAGATCGCCGCGGCGAGCGCAAGGACACCCGTCGTGGAGACAAGCGCGGCGAGCGCCCCGTCGAAGCAGCGACGGCCCGAGCGCGAACAGCGTGCGGCACGGGCGGACGCTTCGGAGCGCCCGACCGAACGGGACAGCCGCAAGCCGCCTCAGGGGCGCCGCGGCGAGCGCAAGGACAAGCCGGCTGCTGCAGAAGAGTTGCTGGCGCCGGTCGCCGCTGCTCAGGACGTCAGCGCGGAAGTCGGCGCGCCTCCGGCGGCCAGTCTCGTTTCGCCGGATGCGGCAACCGCCGATGCCACAGCGGACGAGCACCGCGGACGTCGGCGTCGCCGCCGCCGCGGTCGCGGTGCGCGCGAAGCCAATGGCGAATCCGCAGCCGGTGCGGACCATCGCTGAGGCCGACACGGACGACGAATCGACCGAAGCTGCTCCGGCCGCTGCGCCGGCGGAGCCCATGGCCCCTCCGGTGCGCACGGCTCCTGTGGATGATCGCAGCGCAGCGCCAGCGCGACAGCCCGAGCCTGCCGCACCCGCCGCTGCGGTCCCGGACTCGGTCGTGCTGCCTATCGCGCTTCCTGCACCGATGCCGGTCGAGCAATTGAAGGCGATGCTGGAACTCGCCGGCCTGTCACTGGTCCAGACCGAACCGGACAAGCTGCAGGATGCGCACATCAGGATGTCGCGCGAGCCACAGCCGTTGCGCGTGCCGCGCGAGCGGCAGGTGTTGCCTCCGCCCGACATGCGCCCGCTGATCCAGATCGAGACGCGCAAGGGACAATAACGGCGCGACCGGTCGCGCTTGCAGCGCTCCGCCAGGGGCTGCTGCAAGCCTTGCGGCGGCACGGCGCGCCGCTAACATGCCGACATGACCGATCGCGTCATCCCACTGCTGGATCTCCGCACCGCACGGCTGGCCGTCCCACCCGCGGCGCCGGGCCATGCCGGCGACGGCCATGTCGTCGATCGCCTTGACCGGCCGCTGCGCGATCTGCGCATCTCGGTGACCGATCGCTGCAATTTCCGCTGCACCTACTGCATGCCGAAGGAGATCTTCGACCGGGACTATCGCTTCCTGCCGCACGCGGAGGTGCTGACCTTCGAGGAGATCACGCGCCTCGCACGCGCGTTCATCGCCAACGGTGTCGAGAAGATCCGCCTGACCGGGGGCGAGCCGCTGCTGCGCAAGGACCTGCACAAGCTGGTCGAGATGCTGGCGCGCCTGACAACGCGCGAAGGACGGCCGCTCGACCTGGCACTGACGACCAATGGGTCGCTGCTGACCCGCAAGGCGCGAGACCTCGCGAGCGCCGGGCTGCGGCGTGTGACCGTGTCTCTCGACGGCCTCGACGACGCGGTGTTCAAACGCATGAACGACGTCGACTTCCCGGTCGCCGATGTGCTCGCGGGCATCGATGCTGCCGCGGCCGCCGGCCTCGGACCCGTCAAGATCAACATGGTCGTCAAACGCGGGGTCAACGACCACGAGATCGTCGCGATGGCGCGGCACTTCCGCGGCAGCGGCCATGTCACTCGCTTCATCGAGTTCATGGACGTGGGCAGCTCAAACGGATGGCGCATGGACGACGTCGTGCCTTCGGCCGAGGTCATCGAGCGCATCGACCGGCACGTCGCGCCGCTCGAGCCGGTCGACGCCAACTATTCCGGCGAGGTGGCGGAGCGCTGGCGCTACCGCGACGGCAGCGGCGAGGTCGGCGTCATCTCGAGCGTCACGCACGCGTTCTGCCGCGGCTGCACTCGCGCGCGTCTGTCGACCGAGGGGATGCTTTACCTGTGCCTGTTTGCCGACAGCGGCTACGACCTGCGACGGCTGCTCCGGCGCGGTGACGAAGCGACGATCGACGACGCCGAACTTGCCGCTACGGTGGCGAGCATCTGGGCGCATCGCGGCGACCGTTACTCCGAGCTGAGGACCCAGGCGAGCGCGGCACGTCCGAAAGTCGAGATGTCATACATCGGCGGCTGAGCCGATGCCGCTCGCCACGCGGGACACGATCAACAGTCTCATCCTTGCAGGCGGATTCGCGTGAACGCTGTCGAACTCGAGCCCGCCGCGGCCGTCGCGCACCTCGGCGCAGGCGTCGAACCACTGCGGGAACTCGAGCGTCGCCGCCTCGGCGAATCCCTCGGTCGAGTGCTGGGCGCCGACCTGATCGCGGCCGTCGATGTGCCGTCCTTCGACAACGCCGCGATGGACGGATACGCACTGCGGGCTGCAGATCAAGCGCCGGGCGCCGCGCTTCACGTCGTCGGGCGCGCATTGGCCGGACATCCGTTCGGCGGCACGCTCGGCCCGGGCGAAGCAGTGCGGATCACGACCGGAGCAGCGCTGCCTGCCGGGGCCGACGCGGTTGCGATGCAGGAAGACGTGCAACTCGAGCACGACCGCATCTCGATTTCTTCCGGCATCACTAGCGGTCGCAACGTGCGCCCGCGCGGCGAGCAGCTTCGCGCCGGCGCCGTGGTGCTCGAGCGCGGTCGCCGGCTGCGCAGCTACGACCTGGGCCTGGCGGCGGCGGCAGGCGCCAGCGAGCTGGAGCTGGTGCGTCGCTTGCGCGTCGGCGTGCTGTCGACTGGTGACGAACTGCAGGATCCAGCTGACGCTTCTGCGGCGTCCGCCGGACAGTACGACGGCAACCGGCCGACGCTGTGCGCAGCACTGGGTCGCACCGGCTACGAAGCAGTCGACCTCGGCATCGTCCGTGATGACGACGAGGCTCTGCTGGAAGCGCTGCGTGCGGCGGCGCGGGCGCGGCTGGACGTCGTGCTATCGACCGGAGGCGTAGCGCAGGGCGACGCCGACATCGTTCGCAGGTTTACGGCGCTCGAATACGTTCCACTCGCGCTGCGCCCCGGGCGCGGCCTCGCCTGCGGGCGCATCGAATTGGAAGGCCATGTCCTATGGTTCATCGGCATGCCCGGCAACGCGGTCGCCGCATACGTGATCTTCCAGCTCGTGGCCGCGCCCTTGCTTGCCCGCCGCGCCGGCGCGCGCGCCGAGTCGCCGGTGTGCCTGGAGCTGCCGCTTGCAGGCGCGGCAACCACAGGCGCCGGACGCATCGACTGGCGCCGCGGGTGCTTCGTCGCGCGCAACGGCCGCGCCGCGGTTGAGCTGCTGCCGCAGCAAGGCTCGTCGATGCTGCGCACACTGTGTCGCGCCGATGCGCTCGTCGGCATCGGTCCGCGACCCGAGATCCCGGACGGCCAGCCGGTGCCCGTGATTCCGCTCGCCGCCCTGCCCTAGCCACTCCGACCGCCGCGAGAGCCATAAAGCTTGTCGCGAGCGGCTTGAGGCTGTGCTCCAATGTTGCCGCTTCGGGAAGGGGCTGAATGCAGACGCTGCAAAGCGCGTTCGGGCTGGCGGGCCTGCTCGCCACCTGTGCGACCGCCGCACTTGTCGGCGTTCTGGTCTGATGCCCGCGGCCGAATTGCGCGGCGCGCGCGTCAGGCTGCGGGGCTGGGTCGCCAGCGACCGCGAGCCGTTCGCGGCGCTGAATGCGGATCCGGTGACGATGGAATTTTTTCCGGCACCGCTCGCGCGCGCAGAAAGCAACGCAATGCTCGACCGCATGCAGACCGGCCTCGAGCAGCGCGGCTGGGGTCTGTGGTGCCTGGACATCGGTGGCCGCTGTGCCGGTTTTGTCGGACTCGAGGTCCCGACTTTCGAGGCGCACTTCACACCTTGCGTCGAGATCGGGTGGCGGCATGGACAAGACGTTCTGGGGCCACGGCTACGCAAGCGAAGGTGCACGCCTGGCGCTCGACTTCGCCTTCGGCACTCTCGCGCTGCCCGAAGTCGTGTCGTTCACGGCCCAGATGAACTGGCGCTCACGCCGCGTGATGCAGCGGCTGCGGATGACGCATCGGCCGGATGACGACTTCGATCACCCGAAACTCGCCGAGGGTCACCCGCTACGTCGCCATGTGCTCTACCGGGCGCGCGGCGACGATCTCAAGTGATTTGGTCACAGTGGTTCGCAAACCCTTGAATGCATTGCTGTTCACAACCACATATTGTTGCGCTATCGCCTGAAGTTAGTTGCGTAAGGGTTTGAAAAGACGGTAGAAATTATCCGTCGTGGCCGCCGCGATCGCTTCATTGTCGACTCCGCGCAGTTGCGCCAGCTTGTGCGCCACGAATGGCACGAAACCCGGCTCGTTCTGCCGGCCGCGATGCGGGACTGGCGCGAGATACGGCGCATCGGTCTCGATCAGCAGCCGATCGATCGGGATCTGCGCTGCGGTCGACTGCAGTTCGGTCGCGTTCTTGAATGTGACGATGCCCGAGAACGAGATGTGGAACCCCATGTCGAGCGCGCGCTGCGCGACTTCGGCAGTCTCGGTAAAGCAATGCATCACGCCACCGACCGCGTCGGCGCCCTCTTCGGCCATCAGCCGCAGCGTGTCTGCGGCTGCGGCGCGCGTATGGATGATCAGCGGCTTGCCGCAGGCCCGCGCAGCCCGGATATGCGTCCTGAATCGATCGCGCTGCCATTCGAGCGGCTCCTTGAGCCGGTAGTAATCGAGCCCGGTCTCGCCGATCGCAACAACCTTCGGGTGTCGCGCGAGTTCCAGCAGCCGTTCGACAGTCGGCTCCGACGAGTCGCCAGAATCGGGATGAACGCCTACCGAGGCGTATAGCCCGTCGTTCTCGGCAATCAGGCACACCTGCGGGAACTCTTCGAGCGTCGTGCAGACGCTGAGCGCGGCCTCGACTCCAGCAGCGCGCATGCGCGTCAGCACGCCTGGCAGGTCGGCCGCCAGTTCTGGAAACGACAGGTGGCAGTGGGAATCGACGTACATGGTTCGCGGGCGCGTGAGGCGCGCGACCGCAGACTACAGGCTGAACCGCCTGCAGGGGATTGCTCGAGCTGGCTCGTTACAGCGTGTGGGTCGGGCGCGCCGACTTCAAGGCGGCGCCGAGCGCGTCCTCGATGCGCTTGCGTGCGGTGAGGCCCGACTCGTCAGCCGGAAAATGCACGCCGATGCCCGGCGTCTTGTTGCCGCCGGCTGCGGGGCTGACCCACACGACCTTTCCGGCAACCGGTATGCGAGTCGAATCATCGAGCAGCGTCAGGATCAGGTAGACATCGTCGCCGAGCTGATAAGGCCGCGTCGTGGGGACGAAGATGCCACCGTTCCTCAGATACGGCATGTACGCGGCGTATAGCGCCGCCTTCTCCTTGATTGAGAGGGACAGCACCGCGGGCCGGGCACCCGCCGATTGGCCGTTGGCCGATTTTGCTGCTGCGTCATTCATCAGGCGTCGCGCCCCATGGGCCCTGTTCTGGTTGGACGGACCGCGTCCATGTAAGCAACCAGCGCGCTTTCCACGACCAGCCGCGCATTCAGCGGATGCTCGGCGGTCGCCTGCAGATTGCCGAGCTGCGCGAGCCAGTCAAGCAGGCGTCCGGCTTCGCATCCGCGCGCCACGGCAGTAAGCGTGCGTTTCTGCCGGGGATAATAGCGAAGCCGGCTCGCGGTCCTTTCGGCCAATAAGTCCCATCCCCAGCGCTGAAACAGACGGATCGCGCTGGCGACGGGTGTGTCCCGAGCCGGGACGAGAGAGACGACGTCTGCCAATTGCAGTCGCGCACCCTTGCCCAGCGCCTCCAGCAGGCGTTGTTTGAGATCTGCAGCCAGTTCTCTGTCGCTCCCGCTTTCTGCCTCGAGACCGACCGGCGCACCACCGGCCTCGGCCAGTCGCTCTTCCGCGTCCTCGACACCGTTGGCGCGTAGCCAGGCCAGAGCCGCCGTCGCATCCGGAACCGGGGCTCGAAGCAGAACGCAGCGAGAGCGAACGGTCGGCAGCAGCGCATCGAGATCGTCGGTGACTGCAATGAAAAGCGCTGCCGGTGGCGGTTCCTCCAGCAGTTTCAGCAGAGCGTTCGCAGCCGGGCCGTTGAGCGTTTCGGCCGGAAAGAGCAGGACGATCCGCCGACCGCCGCGATGCGACGCCAGTGTTAGGAAGTCCGCGATCTCGCGCACTTGGTCGATCAGAATCGCGCGGCTCTTCGCCGTTTTTGTTTCTGGGGCGCCCTCATCGTCTGCGACTTCGCGGTCATCGCGCAGCGGACGGTCGGCGGCCGGCACAAGCCAGCGCAGATCAGGGTGATTGTCGGTGCTCGACGAGCCGGCAGCCGGCGCACTCGCCACAGGCGCGGCCGTCCGCGGCCGGCGCTTCGCAAAGCAGCGCTTGTGTCAGCGCGCGCGCAAAGTGCCGCTTGCCGATGCCGCGCATGCCGTGCAGCAGCAGCGCATGCGGCAGGCGTTCGCGGAGGCCAAGCAGCTGCCGCCACAGCGGCTCCTGCCACGGCAGCGGACTCAGCCGTTCCATGTCGCGAACCACTCGCTGAGCGTGGCACTGAGCATCGCGGGCGCCTGCGTACCGTCGAGGACGCGAAAGCGTGACGGTTCGCGTTCGGCTCGGCGCAGGTATTCCCGGCGTACCGCGTCGAAGAAGCTCACCTCCTCGGTCTCGAAGCGATCCGCGGCGCGTGCAAGCGCGCGGCGCTGCGCGGCGATGCGCGGCGGGATGTCAAACAGCAACGTGAGGTCCGGCTGCAGATCGGGATGCACCCATTGCTCAAGTGAAGCAACCTTGTCCTCGCCCAGTCCGCGACCGCCGCACTGATAGGCGTAGGTGGCGTCGGTGAAACGATCACACAGCACCCATTGCCCGGCCGCGAGCGCTGGCCGGATGACCTGCGCCAGGTGTTGACTGCGCGCGGCGAATAGCAGCAGCGTCTCGACCTCCGGCGACATCGCCTCGGTCAGCAGCAGTTCACGGAGTTTCTCGCCGAGCGGAGTGCCGCCGGGCTCGCGGGTGATCACCAGCGGGACGCCCCGCGCCCGCAGGCTCTCTGCCACCACTTCGATCTGAGTGCTCTTGCCTGCGCCGTCGATGCCCTCGAAAGTCACGAAGCGCCCGCGCGTGCTCACCGGATGCCCCGCTGGTACCGATCGACCGCCCGGTTATGCGCGTCCAGCGAGTTCGAGAACTCGGAACTGCCGTCGCCGCGCGAGACGAAATACAGCGCTTCGGTGACCGCGGGTTGCAGGGCGGCCGCGATCGCGGCCTTGCCCGGTAACGCGATCGGCGTTGGCGGCAGCCCCGACCGCGTATACGAGTTGTATGGGCCATCGGCGAGCAGGTCGCGCTTGCGCAGGTTGCCGTCGAAGCGGTCGCCGAGCCCATAGATCACGGTCGGGTCCGTCTGCAGCAGCATGCCGCGCCGCAAGCGGTTGACGAACACACCGCCGATCATCGCGCGCTCCGCCGACTGACCCGTTTCCTTTTCGATGATCGACGCCATGATTAATGCCTCGTAGGGCGTCTTGTAGGGCAAGTTGGCGGCGCGCGCAGCCCAGGCGTCCTGCAGCGCACCCATCTGCGAGCGATACGCCCGGCGCCAGAGCTCCAGGTCGCTGCTGCCGGGGTCGTAGAGATAGGTGTCTGGAGCAAAGAGGCCCTCGGGGTGCGTCTCGCCAGCGCCGATCGCCTGCAGTAGTTGCATATCAGTCATCGTCGCACTGTCCTGCCGCAGCTCTGGCGTGGCGGCGAGCAGTGCGCGCATCTCCCTGAACGTCAAGCCTTCGACGACCGTCAGACGCTCGCGCAGGACCTCACCGTTGCGCAGCTTGGCGACGAGTTGCGCCAGCGTGGCGCCGCGATCGACCGTGTAGCGTCCGGCGCGCAGGCTCTGCGAAACACCGGTGATGCGTGCCAACGCGGCAAAGGCCAGCTCGTTGACGTCGATGCCAGCCTCGCGCGCCGACCGCGCGGCACCCCGCGCCGACGCTCCGGGCTTCACGCGGAACTCTACCTTGTCCGACGTCATCGGCAGCGGCCGCTCCTCGACGTACCAGCGCAATGCGAAGGCGGCAACACCCAGTGCGAGTGCCACTGCTGTAGCAAGGGTCAGTGACCACGCGCGCCAGGATCTGGACATTCCGGAAGACATTGCGATCGACGTCCTATGATAATCGGCACTACGTCCCCATCTCCCGACTGATGCTCATAGCCTGAGTCCGATGCTCGAAGTCCTCGAATCCTTGACCGCCGGTGCATTCGGCGCCCCGCCCGACCAGCTCGACGCGATCGCTCGCGGTCCGGTGCTATCGCGTCTCGACACGCTGGGGCGCCTGCGCGTCGGCGGGCCCGACGCGGTGTCCTTTCTGCAGACGCAACTGACCAATGACGTTGCCGGCCTCGGCGGCGACGCCCTGCAGCTCAACGGCTACTGCACCGCGAAAGGCCGGATGCTGGCGACCTTCCACCAGTGGCGCGACGGCGATGACATCATGCTGCAGCTGCCTGCCGAAATCCTGGCGCCGGTCATGAAGCGACTCTCGATGTTCGTGCTGCGCGCGAAGGCGAAGGTGAGCGACGCCAGTGCGCAGCACGCGGCCTACGGCCTCGTCGGTCCCGGCGCGATGCGCCTGTTGCAGTCGGCCGGCGTCCAAGCGCCGGATGTGCCGTGGTCGATGACGCGCGCTGACGGGCTGCGGGTCGCGCGGATGCCGGCGGCACCTGCAGTTGCCGAACGCTACATCGTCGTTGCCGACGCCGGAACCGATCCATCGTCGCGCCTGGGCCTCGCCAATTCGACTGAAGCGGTGTGGTGGTGGAGCGAGGTCGCCGCAGCCGTGCCGACGGTGTTCGCGGCGACGCAGGAGCGCTTCGTTCCGCAGATGATCAACTTTGAAGTACTCGGGGGCGTGAGCTTCAAGAAGGGTTGCTTCCCAGGACAGGAGATCGTCGCGCGCAGCCAATACCTCGGGAAGCTCAAGCGGCGTATGCACCCCGGTCACGCTGACTTGATGCAGCCGCCCGCTGCAGGCTCCGACGTGTACCACTCGGGGCAGGCGGAGCCCGTCGGCACGGTGGTGATGTCGGCGATGGCGCCGGGCGGCGGTGTCGATCTGCTGTTCGAATTGCCGGTTGATCGGCTCGGCGCCGGCGAGTTGCACCTGGGCGGGACGGCCGCAGCGCGCATCGACGTGCGGCCGTTGCCGTATCAGCTCTTCGATCCAACCGCCTAAACTGGCGATGGAAAACTGGTACGTCTACTATCCCGCGCCAGCGGCGTTGGCACTCCCCTTGCTTCGGGAAATGCAGCGGCAACTGGTGCCGGGCGCAGTCCTGCAGGCGCGCGTCGAGGAGCGCGTCGGCTCGGGGACCGCGCCGACATGGATGGAGGTGTACGAAGGCGTGAAAGAGCCGGATTCATTCGCGATGCTGCTGGATGTTGCCGTCGGCCGTGCCGGCCTGACGGCGGAGCAGCGCGCGGCGCGCCATGTCGAGCGCTTCCGCGCACTCTGACTATGTGCCTGATCGTCTTCGCGTGGCATGCGCACCCGGACTACCCGCTGGTCCTCGCGGGCAATCGCGATGAGTTCTATGCGCGGCGAACGCGTCCGGCCGCCTGGTGGGGCCAGGCCGTGTCGCTGCTCGCCGGACAGGACGAGGAAGCCGGCGGCACCTGGTTCGGCATCACGCGCCGTGGTCGCCTCGCGGCCTTGACGAACGTGCGCGCGCCGACCGAGCGCAATCCGCATGCGCCGTCGCGCGGCGCGCTGGTGCTGGCTGCGTTGCAGACGCCCGAGCCGGTCGATCGCTGGCTGCAGCGCCACGCACACCGCACGCCGGTGTTCAACGGCTTCAACCTGCTCGCCGGCGACATCATGCCGGGCGGGGCAGGGCGGCGGGCACGCTGCACTACTACAGCAATCGCCTCGAGGATCCGGTGCGTCCGCTCGCGCCGGGGATCTACGGGATTTCGAACGCCTTCCTCGACACGCCGTGGCCGAAGGTGACGCGTGCAGTCGCGCAGTTCGCCTGCTCGATCGCCAACCGCGTGCGGACCGAGGACTTGCTCGAACTGATGGGCGACCGCGAACTCGCGCGCGACGTCGAGCTGCCTTCGACAGGCGTACCGGTGGACTGGGAACGTGCGCTTTCGGCGATCCAGATCCGGGCCAACGGCTATGGCACGCGCGCGACGACGATCGTCACGGTCCGGGCCGACGGGCTCGTCAGTTTTCTCGAGCGAACGTTCGACCCGCATGGATCCGGATCATTGGTCGGACCGGACCTTCGAGTTCATGATCGATACCGCATCGCGCATGGCGCGGATCAAGGCGCCAGGTCCGAACTGAACGACCCGCTAGAGCGGGCAGCGCATGTCGACGTGCGGAATGCCGGCGTCCAGGTATTCGCTTCCGTCAACTTCGTAGCCGTGGCGTCGATAGAACTCGATCGCATGCGTCTGGGCGCTCAGCACGGCGAAGCGATGGCCGCGACGGCGCGCTTCGTCCATCAGCGCTCGCAGCAGCGCACTGCCGACGCCGCCGCCGCGCGCGCTGTGCGCCACCGCCATGCGCCCGATGTGACCGTCCGGCAGCAGCCGTCCGGTCCCGACCGCCGCCGCATCGGCGTCGAAGGCCACCGCATGAACCGAACGCGGGTCCCAGGCGTCGAGTTCCATTTCCGGCGGCACTTTCTGCTCGTCGACGAAGACGGCGAAGCGGATCGGCTCGGCCCATTTGCGCATCGCCTCCCAGTCGCCCAGCTCAATGCGCAGCATGCGCGACGTTCTCCTCCGGCGCTGTGCTTTCGAAGCCACGGATGCGCTCGCGCAATTGCGCCGGCAGCGGCCGTGTCGTCCGGCTCGAGGGGTCGGTGTTGACGTAGACGAGTTCCGCCTCGATCAAAGGGTCTGCTGGCGATCCTGGCGGAACATCCCGACCTCGAAACACGAGGCTGGTCGTGCCGAGACGCGCGGTGCGTCCGCACACCTCGAGTTCGTCGTCATAGCGCGCCGGCGCATGGTATTCAACCGTCGCCTTGCGCACGAACAGATCGGAGCCGATGTCGATGAACGCGGCCGGGTACGGCATGCCGATCGCCCGCCAGTACTCGGTCACGCAGACATCGCAGTAGGTCAGGTAGTGGCCGTTGAAGACCACGCCCTGCAGATCGACTTCGGCCCAGCGCACCCGCAGTGGCAGCCGCAGGCGGTAGCTGTCGTAGGGCGTCACTTGACGCCTTTCTTCGCGTCGCCGGCGATCACGAAACTCATCTTCTCCGGATCGATGTACTTGCGGAACGCCGCACTGGCCTCAGCCGGCGTGACGGCGCGCAGGCGATCCTCGAACTGCCGCGAGAACGCGAACGTACGGCCGAGGTCGAGGTTGCCGACCCAGGCGCTGGCGACCACCGGATCCTGCGAGCGATTCAGCAGCCGCGATTGCAGCAGTCCATTTTTTGCATCGTCAACCTCGGTCGCGGTGAATCCATCCTTGCGGGCGCGCTCGAGTTCTTCGCGCAGCGCCTGCTCGGCGCGATTGACGTTCTGTGGTGCCGCGATGCCGCCGATCGTGAACGTCGCCAGGCGTTCGCGCGAGCCGAGCGCGAGGCCGGCGCCGACACCGTAGCTGAGGCCGTCCTTCTGCCGCAACCGGACCATCAGACGGTTCGCGAGGCCGGAGCCGCCGCCGAGGATCTCCGTGGCGATCGTCAGCGCCGCTGCATCGGGGTCGTCGTCACGCAGAGGGAACTCCTGGCGCGCGCGGAAGACCGCGTTTTCCTTGTCCGGCGTGTCGACGACCATGCGCGCCGGCTTCACATCGCGGTATTCGCGGTCCACTCGCGCATAAGGAGCCTTGGAGGCCCAGCCGGCGAACTGCTCCTTCACCAGAGGCTCGATCGCCTGCGCGTCGAAGTCGCCGACAATCGAGATCTCGCCGCGGGCGGTCCCGTAGAAGTCGCTGTGATACTTCTTCACCGCGTCGAGCGGCGTCTTGCTGACGACCTCGATGCGCTCCTTCAACGGCACGTAATAGCGCGGGTCGCCGGCCGGATAGGTGTTGAAATGCGTCGCCAGGACGTCGCGCGACAGCGCCTCCGGGTTGTCGAGCTGCGACGACAGCCCGGTCACCAGTTCGCGCTGCAGCTGCTGGTACTCGGTCGCCGGAAACGCCGCATTGCGCAGCACGTCGGCCAGCAGCCGCAATGCTGCCGGCAGGTTTGCGCGCGTCGTCTGGAACGAGAGCAGCCCTCCTGTCATCTGTAACCGGGTCATCTCGTCGGCGATCTGCTGTCGCGTCAGTTTGTCGGTGCCTCGCGCCAGCATCGAGCCGACCAACTCACCCTCGATCATCCGGCCTTTTAGCGTGGCCGCATCGCCCCAGCGAAAGTTGGTGCGGACGTTGACGGTTTCGCCGCGGTTGCGCTTCGGCAGCAGTGCGATCTTCAGGTCGCCCAAATTGAGCACCCGAGTGCGCTTGTCGATATTTTCCTGCGACGGATCGAAGGCCTCGGCGGCCTGCCCTTCCGCCGTCGGCTTGTAGTCGGCCAGCAGCGCGCTCGCGGTCGGCGCCGCGGGGATCTCCGCGCGCTGCGGACTGTCCTCCGGAATGAAGAAGCCCGACGACGCGGTTGTCGCGAACGAAGTAGCGCTTCGCCGCGTCGTCGACCTCCTTCGCGGTCACTTTCGCCAGCCGATCGCGCGAATAGAAGAACAGGCGCCAGTCACCGAGCGCGATGTACTCCGACAGTCCGACACCGAACGACTGCGGATCGGCCAGGGCGCGCTCGTATCCGGTCTTCTGATCCTGCAGCGTGCGCTGCATCTCCGCTTCGGTCGCGGGCTGTTTGGCGAACGAGGTCTCGATGACCTCGATCATCGTCTGCGCCACCGGCTCGAGCGGCTCGCCCTTCTTGACGACGGCACCGAACATGACAAAGCCGGGATCCTTCGCGCCGACCGTATAGCCGAAGACCTGTGACGCCTTGCCGCTTTCGACCAGCGCCTTGTGCAGGCGGCCGTTCGGCGTGTCGCCAAGGATGTCGACGGCGAAGTCCGCCGACAGCAGCTCCGGATGCAGCGAGCTCGGCATGCGGTACGCGACGTTGACGATCTGCACCTCGCCCTTGCGCCGGATCGTGAACTGGCGTTCGCCGTCGTGGGTCGGCTCTTCGGTCCACAGCACCGGCAGGGTCCGCTTCGGCTTCGGGATGCGGCCGAACGCGTCGGCGATCCAGCGCAGCGCCTTGGCCTCGTCGAACTTGCCGGCAACGATCAGCACCGCGTTATCTGGCTGGTAATACATCCGGTAGAACGCCTGCAGGTTCTCGATGCGCACGTTCTCGATGTCGGAGCGGGCGCCGATCGTCGACTTGCCGTAGTTGTGCCAGTCGTAGAGCAGCGCCTGGTTGCGTTCGAACATCAGCCGCGACGGATTGGTCTTGCCCATCTCGAACTCGTTGCGAACGACCGTCATTTCGGAGTCGAGGTCTTTTTTCGCGATGAACGAATTCACCATCGCGTCGGCCGACCAGTCGATCGCCCACTTCAGGTTGTCGTCGCTCGCCTGGAAGGTGGAAAAGTAGTTGGTGCGATCGAGCCAGGTGCTGCCGTTGTTCTTGAAACCGCGCCGGTTGAACTCGACATCCGGGTGCAGAAAGTTCTTCGAGCCCTTGAAGATCAGATGCTCGAGCAGATGGGCCATGCCGGTCTCACCGTAGTTCTCCTGACGAGACCCGACCAGGTAGGTGATGTTCACGGTGGCCGTGGGCTTCGACGGGTCCGGAAACAGCACGAAGCGCAGTCCGTTTGCGAGCCGGTATTCGGTGATGCCCTCTACTGTCGGGCCGCGCGTCACGCCGGGCGGCAGCGGCGCTGCGATCGGACGGACCGGCGCAGTCTGGGTCTCGGCCGTGATGGCCGGGGACATGGTGAGAACCGCGAGCGACGCCAGCATGGCGCGCAGGACTTGCTTCATGGGTAAGGCTCCATTCAAACTCAAAATGATTGTGCCAGCCGCTGATCGATACCGTCGCCGATGCGACGGATCCGCGCCGACGCGAGTCAGGACCGGCTGCAGAACGACTGGATCGCTTGGGCGATGCGCCCGGGTTCCTCGTGCGCGACCCAGTGCGTGGCTTCCGGGATGCGTTCGATCGTCAAGTCGTCGACAAGTTCATCGAGACCGTCGAGCAGCCGCACGGGCAAGGCGGGGTCGGCCTCGGCCCACAGCACCAGCGTGGGCACCCGGATCCGGAACTGCGCCGGCTCAAGCTTCAGCTTGCGCGCGCCCGGATCATCCGCGGTCGGTGGATACAGCGGCGAAGCGCGGTAATAGTTGACGCCTCCGGTCAATCCGCGGTGCCAGACCTCGCGGTAGCGCCGAGCCCGCTCCGGCGTGTACCAGTCGCGCTCCGGTCGACGCATTGCCAGGAAGAAGCTTTCCAGCGCCTTGCAGTCGTGTTTCAGCAGCGCGGCCTCGGAACCCGGCGCACGCAGCCAGTTCATGTAGGCCGAGGCGGCCTGCTGCACCGGATCGTCAGCGAGGTCGCGTGCGAACGGCACCGGATGCGGGGAATTGACGACCACGAGCCGTTCGATGCGCTGCGGATGCGCGATCGCCCATTGCCACGCCGCGGCACCACCCCAATCGTGCGCCACGACGGTCACGCTCGCCCAGCCGAGCCGATCGCAGAGGCGTTCGAAATCGTCAACGAGCTCGCGTGCGCGATAAGCCGCGACCTCGGTCGGCTGGCTCGAAAGATTGAAACCGCGCAGGTCGGGCGCCACGGCGTGCCAGCCCGACGAAAAGTACGGAAGCACGTCTTCCCAGGCCGCCCAGTATTCCGGAAAGCCGTGCAGGAACAGGATCGGCCGGCCACCCGCATCGCCCGTGGCCGCCAGATGCAGCCGGATGCCGTTGCCGAGGTCGACGGTCTCGCCGGTGCGGATCATGCGGGCGCGGCAGGCCGCGCGCTCGGGCGCGTCGCGTACGGATCCGCCGGCGTCGCGCCGCTCATTACGGCATCGAAGCGGGCCTGCACGGTCGGCATGATCTGCGGGTGCGTGAACACGTAGAAGCGGTTCGCAACGATCGCATCGAACGTCATCGCCGCCACGTCGGCCGCGCTGATGCGCCCGCCTGACACCGCCTTCTCCGAATTCGACTGCGCGATCTGCTGCGAGCGCGTCGGCCCCGCCACATTGACCAGGTCCGCCGGCCGGACCCGATCCGAGTGGGCGATGCCGGTCGGCACGAACGCCGGATTGAGTACGGTCACGCCGATCGTCGACCGCGCGAGCCGCAGGTCGTGGTGCAGTGTCTCTGAGAGCGCGACGACCGCATGCTTGGACACGTTGTACACGCCCATCAGCGGCGCAGTCAGCCAGCCCGCCATCGAGGCCGTGTTGACGATGTGGCCGGGCTCGCCGTGCGCGTTGGCGTCGAGCATGCGCGGAACGAAGTGCTGCACGCCGTACACGATGCCCATCAGGTTCACGCCGAGGACCCACTGCCAGTCCTTGTCGGTGTTTTCCCAGAGGTAACCGCCGCAGGCGACGCCGGCGTTGTTCATCAGGAGGTGCACCGCACCGAAGTCGCCAAATGCGCGGTCGGCCAGCCGCGCCACCTGCCCACTCTGGGCGACGTCGACGACTTCGGCGCTGACCTCGGCGCCTGAGCGCTGCAGCTCCTGCACCGTTGCCTGCAGCGCGTCGTGGTGCACGTCCGCGAGCACCAGCCGCATGCGCGAGCGCGCCGCGAGCCGTGCGAACTCGCGCCCCAGGCCGCCGCCCGCGCCGGTGATGACCGCGACCCGTCCCGCGAGTTGTTCGATCATGCGAGCTTCACCAGCTGTTTGCCGAAATTGGCCCCGCGCAGCATGCCGAGGAAGGCCTGCGGCGCGTTCTCGAGCCCGTTTGCAATGGTCTCGCGGTACTTGATCCCTCCGGTAGCGACCTGCGTGCCGAGTTCCTTCAGCGCCTGCGGCCACACATCCATGTGCTCGGTCACGATGAAACCTTCCAGCTTGAGCCGGCTGATCAGGAACCAACTCGGGTTGGTCAGCGGGATTGGCTGCCCGTCGTAGCCGGCGATCAGCCCGCACAGCGCGATGCGCCCGAACACGCTCATCCGCGGCAACACCGCGTTCATGATCTCGCCGCCGACGTTTTCGAAATAGCCGTCGACGCCCTGCGGTGCCGCGTCCTTCAGCGCGCGGTTGACATCCTGTGACTTGTAGTCGATGCAGGCATCGAAACCGAGTTCGACGACGACGTAGCTGCACTTTTCCTTGCCGCCAGCGATACCGACCGTACGGCAGCCGGCAAGCTTCGCGAGCTGGCCGACGACACTGCCGACCGCGCCGCTGGCTGCCGACACCAGGACCGTTTCACCGGCCTTCGGCTCGATGATGCGATTCAGCCCGTACCACGCGGTCACTCCGGGCATGCCGACTGGTCCGAGATAGGCTGACAGCGGAACCACGCGCGTGTCGACCTTGTAAATGCCGCTGCCGTCGGAAACGCCGTACTCCTGCCAGCCGAGGTAGCCGACGACCCTGTCGCCAACCTTGAACTGCGGGTTGCGCGACTCGGCCACCGTGCCGGCGGTGCCTCCCTGCATGACTTCTCCGAGCACCTGTGGCTTGGCGTACGAGCGGCCTTCGTTCATGCGGCCGCGCATGTAAGGGTCGAGCGACAGCCATTCGTTGCGCACCAGCATCTCTCCGGGCTGCAAGGTCGGTGTCTGGACTTCCTCCATCCGGAAATTGGAGGTCGATGCTGCGCCGGTCGGCCGGCTGGCGAGGATGATGCGTCGGTACGAGGTCATGCGAGCTCCGCTGAATCAGATTACTGAGACGCCGCCGTCGACCGCGAGGATCTGCCCGGTGATGTGCTTGCCGGCGTCCGAGGCAAACAGCAGCGCTGCTCCTTTGAGGTCTTCGTCGTCGCCGATTCTTTGCAACGGCGCAAAGCGCGCCAGCGTCTCTGCTCCATGCTGCGCGATGACGCCCTTGGTCATCTTGGATGGAAAGAACCCCGGCGCCAATGCGTTGACGGTGATGTTATGCCTTCCCCATTCGGCAGCTAGGGCGCGCGTGAAGTTCACGAGCGCACCCTTGCTCGTGTTGTAGGCGATGGTGCTGATCAACTCCGGCGGATTGCCAAACAAGCCCGCAATCGAAGCGACGTTGACGATGCGGCCGTGGCGCCGCGGGATCATGCTGGCGCGTCCGATCGCCTGCGTCAGGATGAATACGCCACGGATGTTGAGGTTCATCACCTTGTCCCAGGCCTCGACCGGATGATCCTCGGCAGGGGCACCCCAGGTGGCGCCGGCATTGTTGACGAGGATGTCGACATGGCCGAGCCGCGCCACCGCGTCGCGCGCGAGGCGTGTGCAGTCGGCTTCGCTCGCCGCATCGGCGGCGATCCAGCTCGCCTCGATGCCCATGGCACGAAGCTGCGCGCAAGCATCTTCGAGTTCGTCGGCCTTGCGCGCCGAAATCACGACACGCGCGCCCATCTCGCCGTAGCCCGACGCGATTTGGAGCCCGAGGCCGCGCGAGCCTCCGGTGATCAGCGCGTTTCTGCCTGTCAGATCCAACAATTGCTTCAGTGCCATCTTGACCTCAGTTGCGGAAGTCAGTCACATCGTCCATGCACTGCCCGCGCAGTCTCGCCGCAGCGATGGACGTCTTGATGACGATCGGTCAGCATGCGCGCGCTCAGAACCACGCGTCCTGCATCCCGAGCGTCGTGTCGTCGAGCGATTCGACCAGGTCCAGCATCGGATCGACCTTCGGCAGCTCGTAGAGGAAGAAGTAGCGGCACGCCTGCCACTTCCCGTGATAAAAGTCGCTGTCGTCGCGCCGGTAGTGCGCGGACGCGGCGAGCGACTGGTCGAGCCAGATCCACGCCAGCACGACGTGGCCGAAGGCCTCGAGATACGGCGTCGCGTTGGCGAGCGTGCGCGCCGGGTCGCCGGCGGCCCAGACTTTCTGCGTGACACGCGCCACGCGACGCAGCCGGTCGCCCAGCATCGCGGCCCACCGCTGTGTGTCCGCGTGAGGCGCCTGCGATGCGCGGCGGATCGTCGCTTCGATGCGCGCACCGAGCAGCCGGAACGCCGCCCCCTCCTGCATGACGACCTTGCGGCCCAGCAGGTCGAGCGCCTGAATGCCGTGCGTGCCTTCGTGGATCGAGTTGAGCCGGTTGTCGCGGTAGAGCTGCTCGACCGGGTAGTCGCGCGTGTAGCCATAGCCGCCGTGGACCTGGATCGCCAGCGCATTGCCTTCGAGGCACCATTGCGACGGCCAACTCTTTGCGACCGGCGTCAGAATATCGAGCAGCAGCGTCGCTTCGGTGCGGTCGGTCTCGTCCTCAGCCGTCCGCTCCTCGTCGATCAGCCGCGCGCAGAAAAGGTTGAGCGCCAGCGCGCCTTCGGCGTAGCTCTTCTGCGCCAGCAGCATGCGTTTCACGTCGGCATGCTGCACGATCGGCACCTGCGGCTGCTGTGCATCCTTGCCGGCCGGCCCCACTGGCCGGCCTTGCGGCCGGTTACGCGCATAGTCGAGCGCGTGCAGGTAAGCGCTGTAGCCGAGCATGGCCGCACCCAGGCCGACGCCGACGCGCGCCTCATTCATCATGTGGAACATCGCGGCGAGTCCGCGACCGGGCTCGCCGACGAGGTAGCCGACCGCGCCGGCGCGGCCCTGCGGCCGGTAACGGCCTTCGCCGAAGTTCAGCAGACAGTTGCTCGTACCTCGGTAGCCCATCTTGTGGTTCAGCCCCGCGAGCACGACGTCATTGCGTTCGCCGACAGTCGCATGAGCGGCCGCGCCAGAGCCTTCGACCGCGACCAGATACTTCGGCACGATGAACAGCGAGATGCCGCGCGTGCCGGCAACCGCGCGGCCATCGGGTGCGGGGATTTTCGCCAGCACCAGGTGCACGATGTTTTCCGACAGTTCATGCTCGCCGGCCGAGATCCACATCTTGTTGCCGCTCAGCCGGTACTGCGCGCCGAGCGGCGAATCGCACTCGAACTCGGCGCGCGTCAGGACATCCGACAGCGAGGATCCCGCCTGCGGCTCCGACAGGCACATCGTGCCGAAGAAGCGGCCCTCGAGCTCCGGACGGACGAACGCGTCAATCTGCGCGGGCGAGCCGTGCGCAAGCAGCAGGTTGGCGTTGGCCACCGTCAGCAGTGCGTAGCTCGACGTCGCGACGTTGGCGCCCTTGAAATACGCGAACGCCGCCTTGGCGACCGTGATCGGCAGTTGCATACCGCCGAATTCCTCCGTCTGCTCGGCCGCCATCAACCCGGCCGCGACAAAGGCCTCGAGCGCCTGCGCCACTTCCGGGATCAGGTAGACCTTCTCGCCGTCGAAGTGCGGCTCTTCCAGGTCGCTCTTGCGCGCGTGCGGCGCGAAGAGATCGGTAGCGATCCGTTCGGCGGTGTCGAGCGCAGCATCGAAGGTCTCGCGTGCATGGGCCGCATAGCGCGGCCGCTGCGTCAACGCTTCGACATCAAGCCATTCGTACAGCAGGAAGGCGAGGTCCCGCCGCGAAACAATGCGCTCCATTGGCGTCTACTTCGGCCAGCGGCCCTCGGCCGCCGCCGCGACCAGCAGCGGCGCCGGCTGCCAGAACGCGGGGTCTGCATGCTTGTTGTCAGCGAAGCGTCGCATCGCGGCGACGACCTTGTCGAGGCCGACCGCCTGCGCGTGAAACATCGGTCCGCCCTTCGCCGCCGGGAAACCATACCCCGCGAGGTAGACGACGTCGATGTCGCTGGCGCGCAGCGCGATGCCCTCCTCGAGGATGCGCGCGCCTTCGTTGACGAGCGCATAGATGCAGCGCTGCACGATTTCCTCGTCCGCAATCGTACGCGGCGCCATGCCGATTTCGGCGCGATACTTCTCGATCAGTGCATCGATCTCCGGATCGACGAGCGGTGTGCGACTGCCGGCCTCGTAGCGATACCAGCCCTTGCCGGTCTTCTGACCGAGCCGGCCCATTTCCACGACGCGGTCGCCAACGCGGCTGTAGCTCAGCTGCGGCTTCTCGACGTAGCGTCGCTGCCGGATCGCGTAGCCGATGTCCATGCCCGCCATGTCGTACATCGCGAACGGGCCCATCGCCATGCCGAACTTCGTCAGCGCGGCATCGACCTCGCTGCGGCGAAGCGCCCTCGTCGATCAGGAACAGCGACTGGCGGATGTACTGCTCGAGCATGCGATTGCCGATGAAGCCGTCGCAGACGCCCGACACCACACCGACCTTCTTCAGCCGCTTGCCGAGCTGCATCACCGTGGCGAGCACGTCCTTGCCGGTCTTTTTCGCTCGCACGACCTCGAGCAGACGCATGACGTTGGCGGGACTGAAGAAATGCGTGCCGATCACGTCCTGCGGCCGTGAGGTGGCGGCAGCGATCTGGTCGACGTCGAGCGTCGAGGTATTCGTCGCCAGGATCGCGCCGCGCTTCATGACGGCGTCGAGGCGTGCGAACACGTCCTGCTTCACGACCATGTCCTCGTAGACGGCTTCGATCACGATGTCGGCGTCGCCGACGGCGTTGAAGTCCTGCGTCGGCGTCGAGCAGCGCCACACGCTGCGCGACCTGTTCCGCGGTCATGCGGCCCTTCTTCGCGGTTGCTTCCCAGTTGGCGCGGCAGGTCGCGAGTCCCCGATCGAGCGCAGCACGGTCCTTTTCGTAGACGGTGACCGGAATGCCGGCGTTGGCGAAGCTCATCGCGATGCCGCCGCCCATCGTGCCGAAGCCGAGCACGGCGGCCTTGCGGATCGATCGCGTCGCCGTGCTCTCGGGCACATCGGGGATCTTGGCCGCGGCACGCTCAGCAAAGAAAGCATGCCGCAGCGCCTTCGACTCCGGCGACTGGACCAGCTCGATGAAGAAACCGCGCTCGCGCGCCAGACCTTCGTCGAACGGCAGGCTGACGGCGGCCTCGACGGCATCGACGCAGCGGCCGGGAGCCGGCAGTCCACGCGACTGCTTGGCGACTTCGACTGCGCGCCGCGCCGAAAAATGCGTCGGCGCCGACGCCGGCCGGCAATGCACGCGGCCTTGTCGCGCAGGCGCGGATGGGTGCCGCGCTGCTGCCACTTCGGCCGCAAACTTCAGTACACCGTCGAAACGAGTCGCGCGACTACGACGCGTTCGACCAGTCCGCTCGCCAGCGCCTCGTTCGCGCTGATCGGATCGCCGCTGACGATCATGCGCAAGCCTTTTTCTGCGCCGACCGCGCGCGGCAGCCGCTGCGTGCCGCCCGCGCCGGGCAACAGTCCGATCTTCACCTCCGGCAGGCCCAGCGTCGCATCAGGAGTGGCGATGCGATAGTTGCAGCCGAGGGCGAGTTCCAGCCCGCCGCCCATGCAGACGCCGTTGATGGCGGCGATCACCGGCTTCGGCGAGCGCTCGACCGCATCGATCAGCTGCAGCAGGTTCGGCTCCGCCAGCGCAGCCGGCGTATTGAACTCGCGGATGTCGGCGCCGCCGGAAAACACGCGGTCGGTGCCGGTGATGACGATGGACCGTACCGCGCGGTCGTCCAGCGCGCGCTCGAGGCCGTCGATCAGCGCCTTGCGCGTCCATGGCCAAGCCCGTTGACCGGCGGGTTGTCGATCTGCAGCACGGCGACATCGCCGCGGCGCTCGTAGTGCGTGGTCATGGAACGGATACTCCGGGTTCAATGGGGTCAGACGAAGGGAAGCGCTCGGCCGACGATGGCTCGACGCTCGAGCTCGGCAGCGAAGAATGCAGGAGAGCGGTCATCCTAGACTTCGAGCCACTCCTGGCGTATCAGCTTGTTGGCCTTGAGCTCGTCCGGCGAGCCGTGAAACACCATGTGTCCGTGGCCCATCACGTACACGCGCTGCGAGATCTGCATGGCTATCGTGAGCTTCTGTTCGATCAGCAGTATCGAGACACCGCGCCCGCGCAGCTCGCGCAGGAAGCCGGCGACCAGTTCCACAATCATCGGTGCGAGTCCCTCGGTGGGCTCGTCGATGATGACCAGTTCCGGATCTCCCATCATCGTACGCGCCAGCGTAAGCATCTGCTGCTCGCCTCCGGACAGCACGCCGGCCAGCGTGCGTGCGCGCTCCTTCAGCCGCGGAAACATCTGGTAGACGTCGCGATAGGTCCAGCCGGACTTACGCCCGCGCTTGACGCCGAGCTTCAGATTCTCCTCGACCGTCAGTGTCGGGAAGATGTCGCGGTTCTCCGGCACATAGCCAATGCCGCAGTGTGCGATCTCGAAGGTCTTCAGTCGCATCAGGTCGTGCGAGCGGAACTCGACGGTGCCCGTCGCGTCAACGAGCCCCATGATCGCCTTGGCCGTCGTCGACCGGCCGACGCCGTTGCGGCCGAGCAGACTGACGATCTCGCCTTCGCCAACCGTCAGGTCGACGCCGTGCAGCACATGGCTCTTGCCGTAGTAGGCCTGCAGATTCTCGACCCGCAGCAGCTGCGCGCTGCCCGGCCCGCTCATGCGGCCTCCGCATGCTGGCCGAGGTAGGCCTCCTTGACCGCCGCGTTGGCGCGGATCTCCGCCGGCGCGCCGGTTGCGATCACCTGGCCGTAGACGACGACCGAGATGCGGTCCGCCAGGCCGAAGACGACACTCATGTCGTGCTCGACCATCACCAGAGTGCGGCCCTGTGTCACTTCCCGGATCAGCTCGACCGCCCGTCGGCTCTCGGCCCGGCTCATCCCCGCCGTCGGTTCGTCGAGCAGGATCACCGGAGCCCCGCCGGCGATCGTGATGCCGATTTCGAGCGCACGCTGCTCGGCGTAGGTCAGCAGGCCGGCCGGCGTGTCGCGCCGGCGCTTGAGCCCGACTCGCTGCAGCAGTTCTTCGGCACGCACCTCGGCATCGGTGAGCTTGTTCAGGTTCTTCCAGAACGCGTAGCGGTGCCCGAGCGACCACAGCACCGCGCAGCGCAGGTTCTCGAACACCGAAAGACGGTGGAAGATGTTGGTGATCTGAAAGCTGCGCGCGAGCCCGCGCCGGTTGATCTCGTAGGGCTTGCGGTTCGTGATGTCGTGCCCGTTGAGGCGGATCGTCCCCGCCGACACGCCGAAGCGGCCGCTGATCAGGTTGAACAGCGTCGACTTGCCGGCGCCGTTGGGCCCGATGATCGCGTGGCGCTCGCCATGCGGGATCGCCAGATCGATGCCGCGAATGATTTCGGTGCGGCCGAAGCTCTTGCGCACCCCGGCGAGTTCGAGTGCATGCACGGTCGCGGCAGTGTTGTGGGCGGCTACGCCAGGCGGGTGTGCGCTCATGTCGGGTTGTCCCGGATCCAGTCTTCGATTTCGACCTGGATCTCGTCCCAGCACTCGGCAAAGCGGCGCCGGTAGTACAGGAAGGCGAGCGCGCCTGACAGCAGCACGAACGCGGCCAGCACCCACGGGCCCGGCGTCGAGGTATCCATCGGTATGCCGAAGAGCCGCGTGACCGGTCCCTGTCCGGTGTCGAGCGTGATGTGGTAGGTGAGCTCGATCAGCAGCACTGCCCCCAGCGCCGGCACCAGCGAGGTGAGGATCAGCCCGACGTAGGGGTCGCGCAGCCGCTTGAACTTGCGGAACTTCATCACGCGCAGGTTCATCAGCAGCAGGCTCGACAGTCCGCCCGGCGCGAACATCACGAGCAGCACGAAGAACGCGCCGAGATAGAGCTGCCAGGCCTTGGTGAACTCCGACAACGCGACCGCGAAGAACGTGAAGACGACCGCGCCGAGTATCGGGCCGAAGAAGAAGCCGACGCCGCCCATGAACGCGGCAAGCAGCACGCCGCCGGAGCGTGCCGCATGGAAGAACTCCGAGCCGACGATCTCGAAATTGATCGCGGTCAGCGCACCGGCGATGCCGGCAAAGAAGCTCGACAGGATCAGCATCAGCCAGCGCACGCGCTGCGTGTTGTAGCCGATGAACTCCGCGCGCTCCGGGTTGTCGCGAACCGCATTGGCAATCCGTCCGAGCGGCGTCTGCGTCAGCGCGAACATCGCCACCATGCAGCCGAAGCACCAGACCGCGATCAGCGCATAGACCTGGACCTGCGGACCGAAGTTCAGCGCCGGGATGCCGAAGAGCGGCGGCCCCGACCGTCCGGTTGGCGGTGATGCCGCCTTCGCCGCCGAAGAATCCCGGAAACATCAGCGAAGCGGCGTACATCATCTCGCCGATGCCGAGCGTGATCATCGCGAACGGCGTTCCGGCCCGGCGCGTCGTCAGGTAGCCGAAGATGACGCCGAAGAACGCGCCGGCCGCCCCGCCGATCAGCGGCAACAGCGAGACCGGCCAGCCGAGGCGGCCGGCTGCGATCCAGTTCATCGCGTGGATCGCGAAAAATGCGCCGAGGCCGGAGTACACCGCGTGGCCGAAGCTCAGCATGCCGCTTTGCCCCAGCAGCATGTTGTAGCTCAGCGCGAAGATGATCATGATGCCCATCTGCGACATCAGCGTCAGCGCGAAGCCCTTCTCGAAAGCGACCGGCAGCAGCGCGAACAGCAGCGCCGTCAGGCCCCAGATCACCCAGCGGCCGAAGTTGAGCGGGCGGAAGCTGATCTCGCGCAGTTCGCACGATCGCTCAGTCCTCGCGCGTGCCGAGCAGGCCCTTGGGCCGGACGATCAGGATCACGACCAGCAGCAGGTAGGGCAGCACCGGCGCCACCTGCGACATCGTCAGTTTCAGCACCGGGTACAGCGTCGCGTCGGGAGCCAGTTCGCACGCCAAGGGCCTGAAGCAGCTTCAGCCCGGTGAAATCCGACACCTTGCCGAAGTTCTCCAGCAGCCCGATCAGCAGTGCCGCGATGAAGGCGCCGGCCAGCGAGCCCATGCCGCCGACGACGATGACGACGAACACGATCGCGCCGACCGTGCCGGCCATCGCCGGCTCTGTGACGAAGGCGTTGCCGCCGACGACGCCCGCCAGCCCGGCCAGCGCCGAGCCGCCGCCGAAGACCAGCATGAACACGCGCGGCACGTTGTGGCCGAGCGCCTCGACCTGCTGCGGATGCGTCAGCGCCGCCTGGATCACGAGGCCGATGCGCGTGCGCGTCAGCACCAGCCAGATCGACGCCAGCATGCCGATGGCGACCGCCATCATGAACATGCGGTACTGAGGAAAGGTAATGCCCAGCTGCTGCAGCCAGGCGACCGGACCGTCGAGTTCGGCCGGCACCCGATAGGCCACGGCGGCGCGGCCCCAGATCACCTGCACCAGCTCGACGATGATGTACGACAGCCCGAAGGTGAAGAGCAGTTCCGGCACATGCCCCCACTTGTGCACGCGGCGCAGGCCCCAGCGCTCGACCAGCACGCCGATGACGAACAGCAGCGCCGGGGCTGCGACCAGCGCCGGCCAGAAGCCGAGCCAGACGCTGAGCTGGTAGGCGAAGTAGGCGCCGAGCATGTAGAAGCTCGCGTGCGCGAAGTTGAGCACGCCCATCATCGAGAAGATCAGCGTCAGCCCGGCCGCCAGCATGAACAGCAGCAGGCCGTAGCTCACGCCGTACAGCGCCTGGCTGAGGGTCGCTTCGAACATCAGGGTCGTGACAAAAAGACCGGCCCGGTGGACCGGGCCGGTCGGTTTCCTTCCGGGGGAAGCTTACTGCGCCCGCGAGGGCCGCTTCATCTGGCAGCTGGTCGGCTGCGACGCGACGTAGGTCGGGTACGCGACCTCGGTCTTCCACGTGTAGCCGGTCTTCTCGATGTCGTTGCGGTTCGGGTCCGCCGACCTTGGTCCACGATGCGATCCACAGCGGCTGCAGCAGCTGGTGGTCGGTCGCGCGCATCTCGATCTCGCCATGCGGAACCGTGAGCTTCACGCCTTCCATCGCATAGGCGACCTTCAGCGGATCGGTCGACTTCGCGCGCTTGATGCCTTCGGCGAGCAGCGTCAGCGAGGTGAAGGTCGCGACCGTGTACCACTCCTCGTTGAAGCGCTTCTTGAACTCCAGCATCATCTTCTCGTACGGATAGTCGGGCGTGATGTTCGGGTGCCAGTACGAGACCTGCCGGATGCGGTTTTCGCCGGCCGCGCCGATCGCGGTCGGCGTGCCGATGACACCGGCGTAGTAGGTGTAGAAGTTCGCATTGAGTCCGGCGTCGCGCGCCGCGCGCACGAGCAGCGCGAGGTCCGGCCCCCAGTTGCCGGTGATGATCGTGTCCGCATTGGCGGCGCGCATCTTGGCGATATAGGGCGAGAAGTCGCGCACCTGCCCGAGCGGATGCAGGTCGTCGCCGACGATCTTGATGTCGGGCCGCTTCTGCGCGAGCATGTTCCTTGGCCACGCGCGACACCTGCTGGCCGTGCGAGTAGTTCTGGTTGATCAGGAAGACGTTCTTCACCTCCGGCCGGTCCTTGATGTAGGCCGTCAGTGCTTCCATCTTCATGTCGGTGTTGGCGTCGAAGCGGAAGTGCCAGAAGCTGCACTTGCTGTTGGTGAGGTCGGGATCGACCGCCGCGTAGTTCAGGAAGACGATCGACTGCGCCGGATTGCGCTCGTTGTGCTTCTCGATCGCGTCGATCAGCGCCAGCGCCGCCCCCGACCCGTTGCCCTGCGCCACGTAGCGGATTCCCTGGTCGATCACCTGCTTCAGCACGGTCAGCGACTCCTGCGGCGAAGCCTTGTTGTCGAACGGCACGATCTCGAACCGGATGCCGGGGCCTGCCAGCTGCTGGGCGTTGACCAGTTCGGTCATGAACTGGAAGTGGCGCAGCAGATTCGTGCCGACGCCGGCGAACGGGCCGGACAGCGGATCGATAAAGGCGATCTTCACCGTTTGTGCAGCGACCGCCGGGGCGGCCGGGGCAGCCTTGCTCTGCGCGAGCGCGCCCGACTGCGGCAAGCGCCATCGAGGCGGCAGCGAACCACGCAATCGCTTGACGTCGAATCATGTTGCGTCTCCTGTGGTGTCGCCGTTCATGCGGCGATCCGCGCGCGAGAATACTGGCGGCCCTGCACATGGTAAAGCCGCAGTGCGATTCAGGGCGCGCGTGACTCATGCGGTCGGCAGCTTGTAGCCCGAGAACTGCTCGCGCAGTCTGGTCTTGCAGCATCTTGCCGGTCGCGCCGAGCGGAATGCTGTCGACGAAGGCCACGTCGTCCGGCACCTGCCATTTGGCCACCCGGCCTTCGTAGTGCGCCAGCAGTTCTTCCTTGCTGAGCTCCGCGTTCGGCTTGCGCACCACGACCAGCAGCGGCCGTTCGTCCCACTTCGGATGCGGGACCGCGATGCAGGCTGCCATCGCCACCGCCGGGTGGGATACGGCGACGTTCTCGATCTCGATCGAACTGATCCATTCGCCGCCCGACTTGATCACGTCCTTGCTGCGGTCGGTGATGTGCATGAAGCCGTCCGGATCGATCGTCGCGACGTCGCCGGTCGGAAACCAGCTGACGCCGGCCTCGTCGGTCTTCAGCGGGTTGCCGCTGTCCGACTTGTAGTACTCGCGCACGACCCAGGGGCCGCGCACGAGCAGGTCGCCAAACGACGTGCCGTCCCACGGCAGATCGCCGCCGTCGTCGCCGATGATCTTCATGTCGACGCCGAACAGCACCCGCCCCTGCTTCTGCTGCAGCCGCAGCCGCTCCTCTGCCGGCAGCCCGAGGTGCTTTTGCTTGAACGTGCAGGCGGTGCCGAGCGGGCTCATCTCGGTCATGCCCCAGGCGTGCAGCACGTGTACGCCGTATTTTTCCTCGAACAGGCGTGTCATCGCCGGCGGGCAGGCCGAGCCGCCGATGACGGTGCGATTCATCGTCGAAAAGCGCAGTCCCTGGCCTTCGATGTACGTCAGCAGTCCCTGCCAGACCGTCGGCACGCCGGCCGAACAGGTCACCTTTTCGGTTTCGAACAGTTCGTACAGGGACTTGCCGTCGAGGTGCGGACCGGGAAACACCATCTTGCAGCCCACCATCGGCGCGACGTAGGGCAGCCCCCAGGCATTGACGTGGAACATCGGCACGACCGGCAGGATCACGTCACGCGCCGAGACGTTCAGCGCGTCGGGCAGCGCGGCCGCGAGCGAATGCAGCACCGTCGAGCGATGGCTGTACAGCACGCCCTTCGGATGGCCGGTGGTGCCTGACGTGTAGCACATCGACGAGGCGGAGTTCTCGTCGAACTCGGGCCAGGTGTAGTGATCCGAATGACTGCCGAGCACCTCCTCGTAGCACAGCAGGTTCTCGAGCTTGCTGCTCGTCGGCATGTGCGCGCGGTCGGCCATCGCCACCCAGTGCTGCACGGCCCGGCAGTGCGGCGCGACCGCCTCGATCAGCGGCAGGAAGGTGACGTCGAAGAACAGCGCGCGGTCTTCGGCATGGTTGACGATCCATGCGATCTGCTCCGGATGCAGGCGCGGGTTGATCGTGTGCAGCACCGCACCCGAGCCGGAAACCGCGAAATACAGCTCTAAGATGGCGGTATCCGTTCCATGCCAAGGTCGCAACGCGGTCGCTGGCGCGCAGGCCCAGCCCGTCCAGCGCGTTGGCGAGCTGCCGCGAGCGTCGGTGCAGTTCCCGATACGTGGTCCGATGGATGTCGCCTTCGACGCGGCGTGAAACCACTTCCACGTCGCCGTGATGGCGGTCAGCGTGCGTGATCAGTGACGAAATCAGCAGCGGCGAGCGCATCATCAGGCCCTGCAGCATGGCGGAGTCTCCTTCGGCTCCGTCTTCAGCAGTTCTCGGTATGTCATCGCAATCTGCCCCGCGTTCGCTTGCGAAGCGCCGCGGGGAGCCCCACATGCTCAAGAGTTGAGCGGGCCGCGTCAAGTGGCGCCCTGCCCCGCCGCGAGCGGCGCGGCTGCCCACGTAGAATTCCCGCCTGGAGAACCCATTGGACGCCCGCGTACTGTCGCCCGCCGCAGACTCTGACGCCGGCGATGTCGCATCGCCGGTCGAATGGGGCGTGCGCGTTCGACAACCGCTTCGCGCGCATGCCGGGCGCTTTCTTTACGCGGGTCGCGCCCACGCCGCTGCCGGAGCCCTATCTTGTCGCCAAGTCCGAGGCTGCCGCGGCACTGATCGGGCTGCGCGCCCGAGCGCTTCTGCCGACCCCGACGTCGTCGCAGCTCTGACCGGCAGCCGACCTCTCGCCGGCAGCGAACCGCTCGCCACGGTTTATTCCGGCCACCAGTTCGGTGTCTACGTGCCACGCCTTGGCGATGGCCGCGCGCTGCTGCTCGGCGAGGTCGTCGGACCGGATGGCGAGCTCTGGGAAGTCCAGCTGAAGGGATCGGGCAAGACGCCCTACTCGCGCATGGGCGACGGGCGCGCGGTGCTGCGCTCGTCGATCCGCGAATTCCTCGCCTCGGAGGCGATGCATGGACTCGGCATCCCGACCACGCGCGCGCTGGCGGTGACCGGGTCCGATTATCCGGTCATGCGCGAAACCGTCGAGACCGCGGCGGTCGTCACCCGCCTCGCGCCGAGCTTCGTGCGCTTTGGCACATTCGAATACTTCTACTGGACCGAGCAGCACGAGGCCTTGAAACAACTGGCCGATCTCGTCATCGACCGCTTCTACCCCGCCGCACGCGACACGCCGCAGCCTTACCTCGCGCTGCTCGAGCAGGTGGCCCGCCGCACGGCGCGGCTCGTCGCGCAGTGGCAGGGCGTCGGCTTCTGCCACGGGGTGCTCAATACCGACAACATGTCGATACTTGGCCTGACGATCGACTACGGGCCCTACGGCTTCATCGACGGCTTCGATGCCGGACCATGTCTGCAATCACAGCGACACGCACGGCCGCTATGCCTACAACATGCAGCCGCAGATCGGCCACTGGAACCTGTATGCGCTGGGACAGGCCCTGGTGCCGCTGATCGACGATGTCGACGCGACCAAGGCCGCGATCGACACCTATCTCGACGAGTACGCGCGGGCGATCGATGACGTGTTCCACGCCAAGCTGGGGCTTGCGACACGCCAGGAGGGCGACGAGCCGCTGATCAACGACCTGATCAGCCTGCTCAATACCCACCACACCGACTGGACGCTGTTCTGGCGTCGCCTGGCAACGCTGCGCAGCGATGCTTCGGCGCCGGAGCAGGACGCCGCGGTGCGCGATCTTGTCGTCGATCGCAGCGCGTTCGATGCCTGGGCGAGGCGCTACCGCGCTCGCCTTGTCGCGGAGTCGAGCGTCGACACCGAACGGGCCGAGCGCATGAACCGCGTCAATCCGAAGTACGTGCTGCGCAACCATCTCGCGGAGACCGCGATCCGCCGAGCACGCGGCGACGACGGGTTCACGCGACTTCGGCGAGATCGAGCGCCTGCTCGCGGTACTCTCGCGGCCCTACGACGAGCAGCCGGAGCACGAGGCCTACGCCGCTGAGCCGCCGGAATGGGCGCAGTCGCTGCACCTGTCGTGTTCCTCCTGAGGAGCGCCGATGAAGAAAGTCCGCAAGTCCGATGCCGAGTGGCGCGAGCAGCTGTCGCCGATGGCGTACTCGGTGGCGCGCGAGAAGGCGACCGAGCGCGCCTTCAGCGGAAACTACTGGGACCATCACGAGCATGGCATCTATCGCTGCGTCGGCTGCGGCACGCCGCTGTTCGCGTCGGACACCAAGTTCGATTCCGGCTGTGGCTGGCCCAGCTACTTCCGCGCGATCGACCCGGCCAACGTGCGCGAGGAGCGCGACACGAGCCACGGAATGATTCGCACCGAAATTCGTGTGCAACGTCTGCGACTCACATCTCGGCCATGTCTTCCCGGACGGACCGCCGCCGACCGGACTGCGCTACTGCATCAACTCCGCGGTGCTGACTTTCGAGCCGCAGAACAACGAGCCGGATCCTGAATGAAGCTGCTGTTCGACCTGCTGCCCGTCATCCTGTTCTTCGCCGCCTTCAAGCTCGCGGGCGCGTATCCGCAGCAGTCGCTGGCGCTGGCCGGCAGTTCGCTCGGCTGGATGGTCGGCGACGGATCGGTGCCCGCCGACCAGGCGCCGATCCTGCTCGCCACCGCGGTCGCGATCATCGCCTCGCTGGTGCAGGTCGGCACGCTGCTCGCGCGCGGACGCAAGGTCGATGCGATGCTGTGGGTGAGCCTCGGCGTGATCGTCGTCTTCGGTGGCGCGACGATCTGGTTCCACGACGAGACCTTCATCAAGTGGAAGCCGAGCATCCTGTACTGGCTGTTCGGCGGTGCGCTGCTCGCCGGGACATCTCGTCTGGAAGCGCAACCTGCTGCGGTCGCTCCTCGGCACCCAGCTCGAGGTCGCTGCGCCGGTGTGGCAGCGGCTGCTGTGGGCGTGGATCGTGTTCTTCGTGCTGATGGGCGCCGTCAATCTCGCGGTCGCCTACTCGGTGCCGACCGACACCTGGGTCAATTTCAAGCTCTTCGGCCTGTTCGGATTGACGATGGTGTTCACGCTGGCGATCGGCTTCTACCTCGCGCGACACATGAAGGAAGCGCCGGATGGCTGAGCGCACGATGAGCGAGATGCGCGATCGACTCGCGGTACTGGCACCGCTCGAGCTGGCGATCGATGACGAGAGCGCCTGCATGTCGGCCATGCCGGCGCGGCGAGCGGCGGCGGCCATTACCGGATGACCCTCGTCAGTGCCGCATTCGCGGGTCAGCCGCGAGTGGCGCGTCATCGGCTTGTGTATGATGCCCTCGCCGATCTGATGCAGCGCGAGATCCACGCGCTCGCGATGACTCTACTGGCGCCCGGCGAGGCGCCGTCGCCATCGGCTCCCGTTTCCCACTCTTCCGGACATTGATCTTCATGCAACGATCCGCCCTGTTCGCGGCCCTGGCGCTGGCCAGCGGAATCGCACTCGCCCAGAACGTCGCCGTCGTCAACAACAAACCGATTCCCAAGGCACGCGAAGATGCCTGGGTCAAGGAACTGACCAAGCAGGGGCAGGCCGACACGCCCGAACTGCGCAAGATGGTCAAGGAACGCCTGATCCAGAACGAAGTCTTGCTGCAGGAAGCCACCAAGCGCGGCATTCCCGAGCAGGCTGAAGTGAAGTTCATGCTCGACATCCAGCGCCAGAACACGCTGATCCAGGCGCTGCTGCGCGACGAGATGGCCAAGAACCCGGTCACCGATGCGCAGATCAAGGCCGAATACGAGAAGCAGAAGGCGTCGGTCGGCAGCAAGGAGTTCCGCGCCCGCCACATCCTCGTCGAAAATCAGGCCGACGCGGTCGCGATCATCGACCAGCTGAAAAAAGGCGCGAAGTTCGAGGAACTGGCGAAGAAGTCGAAAGACACGGGCTCCGCGGCCAACGGCGGCGATCTTGACTGGGCCGCGCCCGACGCCTACGTGCCGCCGTTTTCTGAGGCGCTGCAGAAGCTGAAGAAGGGCGAGACCACCGAGGTGCCAGTCCAGACGCAGTTCGGCTGGCACGTCATCCGCCTCGACGACGTGCGCGACACGCAGTTCCCGCCGCTCGAGCAGGTCGCGCCGCAGATCCGCGAGGCCCTGCAGCAGCAGAAGGTGCAGGCGTACGTTGCAGAACCTGACGAAGAACGCCAAGGTCCAGTAAAGTCGACGCCTACGTGCTGCGAACGATGAAGGGCGACTCCGGTCGCCCTTCTCATTGGGTCATCCAACCGCCGCGTCGCATGCGGCCGCCTTCGCGCAAGCGGTAAAAGTCGCGTTGGGTCGGGAACACACGCGCGCCAGCTCAGGCGGCACAAAATCGGCCTGCGCCGGGTACGCGGCCTGCTCGTTCCTCCTACACCAAGGAGGTCAAAATGACACACCCCTTACGCCGTCAGGTGCTTCTCGGCGGGATAGCCGCCGCCCTCGCCTCGACTCTCTCTGCGCGTTCGCTCAGAACCTGACAGAAGGCCGCACCGCGCAGGATCGACGCTTCGTTGCCGGCGGCGTCGGTCTTGAGGAATCTGAGCCGCTGAAGGCAATGGCCCCCAGCTTTCCGCTGACGATCGTCGTCGCCTCGCCGACGGGTGCCTACCTCGCCGACACTCACGTGACCATCCGGGATGCGCGCGGCCAGCCGGTGCTCGACACGCAGTTGTATTCCCCGTACCTGCTGGTGGACTTGGCGCCGGGGCGCTATGACATCGAAGCGACGCACCGCGGCATGCATAAGTCACAACGGGTCGCGACCGATGCCAACTCGCGTTCGCGGGTCGTCTTCACGTTCGATGTGCCGGTGGATCAGGTGAGCCAGTCGCCGGTCGCCAGACCTTCGCAGTAACGCCGCCGAACGCGCCATCGGCGCGTTCTCCACGCTCGCCGGTCACCTCGGTGTGACCGGCGTGCGCGCCTGCGCAGCGAATCCGTCGTCGGAGACTCGGCTGCGCACGCGCCAAGCGCGAAGCAACTCCTCGGCAAAGGGTGCGGCGACCAGCAGCGCGGCCGCGGTGATCACGGACACGATCTGTCCGAGCGGAAGCGGCGGAACCTTCGGCCGCAGTTGCCAGTCGGCGGCGCCGCCAGCAAGACCGACGAGTGCGAGCGCCTGATCGGCGTGCATCAGGGCCAACAGCGCGAGCCCGGCCCACGGCATCACGATCTGCCAGCCATGCACCCACTGTTCGACGACCGGAATGCGGCGGCGCGCCGCGGCGTAGCGCAGATCGCTCCAGAGCGTGATCTCGTGGACGATGCATGCGGTGAGCAGCAGGGCCAGTACGGCCGCATTGACCTCGAGCAGCAGCACCAGCAGCACTGCGACGCCGAGTTCCATCACCATCGCCACGTGCAGCAGCGACTCGCGCCAACCGGCTGTGAGCTCGATCCGCTGGATGCGGTGCAGCCACCAGTCTGCGAGCCCGGCCAGCAGCCACACCGGCAGCAATCCGTAAAGCAGCAGCGGCTGCAGGACGGCAGTGGTCTCGTTCAGTGCAGCACCCATGAGGGTCGGTGGACCCGGTTGCTTGGATGCAGCAGATAACGTCGACCGAGCGCCTGCTTCGCCTGCTCGAGGCGGCGCAAGTTGCGCTGCGCGAGCTCTTCGTCTGTTTCCACTGTCACGGCGTCGACCAGACGCGCTTCAGAGATGGCCGACAGCCAGCGTCGAACTTTCTCCGCAACCATGAACGCCCTCGCTTCCCGGGTCACATTTCGTGGGTGCGCGCCCAGCCCGGTTCACGCGACGCGCCGCCCGCAGGCTCACGGCAATCACCATGCCGTCGAACCCGGCCGTTGGTAAGCCGAGCAGACGGGCGGCCTGGTTCTCGCCGTGAACGGCTGCGGTTTCTGTCAGCGTGCGCGCAAAGGAGCGCGGCCGGTCGCGAGCCAGCCGTGGACGATCTCTGCGACGACAGTCTCCTGACCGAAAAACTGGTGCGCACTGACCGGACCGCACGGCGGCGCCTCATGATGGCTGCGCGATCGAGCGGATCATGGTCGGCTTCAGCACACGGCGGAAGCCTCGTCGAATTCCGGCGGCACGCAGCGATCGGCTTCGTGATGAGACGACGAGGATCGGAACTGCAACACCGAAAGACGCGAGGTCGGCGTAGAGGCGAAAGATGCCGCTGATCAGGACCACGCCGCCGACGCCGGGCTGCCGGCCGGCGACCAGCGCCGAGACAGCGCCGTTGCTGTAGCCGACGGCAATCAGTCGGGCACCGGCGAAGCGCGCGCGCAATGCGGCGATCAGTGCCTCGATCCAGGCACGGTGCTCGGGGCTCTCGCGATACTCGACCGACATGCGCGGCTGGCGCAGCGGGGAGTCGACCAGGACCAGCGCCGTACCGGGCCGAACCACATCGCGACGCAGCGTCGCGACGTAGCCAGGACCCGCGCCCGGCCGCGGTAGCGCGTCGGTCAGTCCAAGATGTCCGTCGCCGCCGGTGAAGACGATCAGCACATCGCTCACTGGCCGCGCATCGTCGTGAGCAACGAGCGCTCGCTCGCGATGACCGTCGATCGTGATCGCCTCGATGCTCTCGTTGACGGCGGCGCGGGCCGTCGGCACGAGCGCCAGCATCGCGACTAACAGTGCAAGCGGGTAACGCAGCTTCATCACTCGGGGCGCTCCGCACCTCCCGCTGTCCTGCAGTCGATCTTCGCACTCCGGTCGCGCAGGCGCCATGCCGTCGTGATACGGCACTGGGCTTAGCGAGGCGACAGCGAGCGCGATGCCAGCGTGCGCAGCGTGATCGAATAGCGCAGTTCGCGTGTCGGCGCGACGCTGTGCTGCCAGCCCCAGCGCGCGTCGCCGCGCACCAGATAGAGCGACCGCGGCGCGACCTCGAGACGCAGGACCGGATCACCGCTATGGGGTGGAAAGCGGCGCCAGCGCAATTCGCACGAACCCGCCAGCGAAACGCCGGCGATACCTTCGAATTCCGGCGTGTCGCGATGCCAGCCGAGCGGCGTGCCCGGTGTGTATTCGGTCACGAGCACGTGCTGCAGACGCTCCGGCTCGACACCGAATTCACCGGCCACGCGCGCGCGCAGCGGTTCGAGGAAGCCCGGGAGCGGTGGCGCCGCGTTGAGGCGCTGCGCATCGAAGTCGTAGGCGGAGCCGAAACTCGCGATGCGACGGCGCGCGAGATATGACTTGTACGGCGCCGGCCGCAGCGTCAGGCCAGCGATTCCATCGACAAGCTGTGCTTCTTCGTGCGGCGACAGGAAGTCGGCTCGATAAATGAGGCCGGCCGGCAACGCCTCCGCGGCAAAGAGATCGGTCGGATCGAGCGCGGCGCGACGCCTCATCGAGCGGACGCAGCGCCCGATTGCGATTCACGCGGCGTGATCGTGAAGTCAAGAAGGCGACCACGACGGATCACGCGCACGTGCACCGGCACATCGATGCTCTTCGCATCGAGAAGGCGCTGCAGGACATCGATTCCGGTCAGCGGCCTATCCTGCGCCGACACCAGCAGGTCGCCGTCCTCGATCCCTGCGTGACGCGCCGGCGAATCGCGCTGCACCTCGATGACGCGCACGCCGGTTCCTTCGAGATTGAACGCACGTTGCAAGCGACGGTCGACCGCAACCGTGGCGCCGCTGACACCGATGAAGGCACGGCGCACCCGGCCATGCGCGAGCAGCTGGCCCATCACCCAGCGCACGGTATCGACGCCGGTCGCGAAGCAGATCGCCTGGGCCCCGGCGATCATCGCCGTATTCAGTCCGACGACGTCGCCGCGAGAGTCCACCAGGGGCCCGCCTGAGTTACCCGGATTCAGAGCGACATCGGTCTGGATGATGTCGTCCATCAGGCGGCCGCTCGCGGCGCGCAGCGAGCGGCCGAGCGCCGAGATGACGCCCGCGGTCACGGTGTTCTGAAAGCCGAGCGGATTGCCGATCGCGATCGCGATCTGGCCTACGCGCAGTGTGGAAGAGTGGCCGAGTTCGGCTACGGGCAGCCGATCGGCGCCGACGCGCACGACTGCAACGTCCGTCTCGCTGTCTTCTCCGATCAGATCACCGTCGAACTCGCGTCCATTGGCGAACGCCACGCGGATTGCGCTCGCGTCGTGCACCACGTGGCTGTTCGTCAGCAGGTAGCCGTCAGGGGTGAACGCGAACCCGGATCCGGTGCCGCCGCGATCCATCCGCGACCCGCGGGTGCGCTTGCGCACCGAGACCAGCGCAACCGCCGGGCCGACGCGCTCGACCGCGCGCACGATCGTCGACGAGTAGGCGTCGAGCAGCGCCCCGTCGTTGGCTGCCGTGGCGGATGCAGCGACCGGGACGGATTCGTCGTCCAGCGCAAGCGGGGTCGCGCCCAGTGCGTCGATGGAATCCATGCGGGGCATATCAGTCCGCCGGCGCCGAAATCAACCACATGGGCGCCGCTGACCCAGTATGCTGGCGCGCATTTCGCGCTGGGGCCGCAGCAGCTCACGCCGGCGCTGGCGCACTTTCCCTCGCAAGTCGACACAGGGACGATGGTCATCACGGCATGCTGATTCGCCACCATGAAGCAGGCGACTGGCCCGCCGTCTGGGCGCTGCTGCACGAGACCTTCCGCGACGGCGACACCTATGCGTTCGCGCCGGACAGTTCTGAGGCCGAGATCCGACGGGTCTGGATCGAGGCGCCGCTCGCTACGTATGTCGCCTGCGGCCCGGATGGCACGCTGCTCGGGACGTATTACGTGAAGGCGAACCAGCCCGGGCTCGGCTCGCATGTCTGCAACTGTGGCTACGTCGTCGCGCGCGCCGCTCAAGGCCAGGGCGTCGCCACCGCGATGTGCGAGCACTCGCAGGTCGAAGCGCGCAAGCTGGGCTTCCGCGCGATGCAGTTCAATCTGGTGGTCGCGACCAATGCGCGGGCGGTGCGGCTGTGGCAGCGACTCGGCTTCGCGATCGTCGGCACACTGCCGAAGGCCTTTTGCCACGTGCGCCTCGGTGAAGTCGACGCACACGTCATGTACAAGCGGCTGGTCGACTGATGGCCTCCGTAGCAATCGAGCGTGCCCGTCGCTGCCGGTTGCGTGTCGGAAGTGTCGCGGACGCCGAGTGTCGTGTCCGGCCTTGCGCTGCTTGTCTTTCTCGACACCTATGCCGCCGATGGCATGCGCGCCGACCTGGCGCGCGAGGCGCTGGCAGTGTGTTCGGCTGCGAACTTCGCGGCAGCGCTGTCCGATCCGCAGCAGCGGTTGGTGCTGTCCGAGTGCGACGGCGTTTTGCTCGCGTTCGCTCAGCTTGTCCTGCAGCCGGCGGCCCCGGCCCGCGACCTGCCGCTGGGGCTGGAACTGATCCGCCTCTATGTGCATCCCGCGTACCAGCGCTGCGGGCTCGGGCGCGCGCTGCTCGCTGACGCCGAGGCGCAGGCTCGATCCGCAGGGGTAGCCCTTTGGCTGACGGCCTGGGCGGGCAATACGCGCGCTCTCGACTTTTACCGCGCCCTCGGCTTTGGCGACGTCGGTACGCGACCCTATGTCTTTGAAGCGAACACGTACGAGAATCGGCTCCTCTTCAAGCCCGCCGGCCCCGTCGCTGACGGACGCACCGAACGGAGGCAGGAATGAAGGCCGCGTACTACGAAAAAACCGGGCCCGCGCGTGAGGTGCTCCATGTCGCCGATCTGCCCGATCCCGAGCCGGGACCGGGCGAGGTGCGCGTGCGCCTGCAGTGGTCCGGCGTAAACCCGTCCGACGTCAAGTCGAGGGCCGGCTTGCGCGGGGGCCCGATGCCATTTGCCCGCATCGTTCCGCACAGCGACGGTGCCGGCGTGATCGACCGCATCGGCGACGGCGTGCATCGATCGCGGCTCAACCAGCGTGTCTGGGTGTGGAACGCCGCGTGGGGACGTCCGAACGGCACTGCAGCAGAGTACGTCGTGCTGCCGTCCCGCCAGGCGGTGGCGCTGCCTGATGCGGTCGATCTGGACGCAGGCGCATGTTTTGGTATCCCCGCGTTGACCGCGCTGCATGCGGTGCAGGCTCATGGCGGCGTGCTCGGTCGATCAGTACTGGTCGCCGGCGGCGCTGGTGCAGTCGGCCACTATGCGCTGCAGTTCGCGCGGCTGCTCGGCGCGCGCCAGTTGCTGACAACGGTCAGCGGCCCGGAAAAAGCCGACATCGCGCGGCAGGCCGGTGCCGATGTGGCGATCGATTACCGACGTGAGGATGTGGTCGAGCGCGTACGGTCGCTGACGCTGGGCCTCGGCGTCGATCGCGTGATCGAGGTCGACATCGCCGCCAACGGCGCGCTCGATGCCGAATTGCTGAAGGCCGGCGGCGAAGCGGTCGTCTACGGCAGCGGCGCACGCGAGTTCGCACTGCCGTTTTTCCCGCTGATCTCGCGCAGCCTTACGTTGCACTTCTTCATCGTCTACAACCTGACCGACGTCGACCGTGACCGGGCCGAGGCGACGCTGCACGGCCTGCTCGAAGCGGGCCAACTGCAGCACCGCATCGGCGCGCGGCGAAAGTTGGCGGAGATTGCACAGGCGCACGAAGACGTCGAGTCCGGCCGTGTCATCGGCAACATCGTCATCTCGGTCACCTGATGCACGCCGCGGAAACGCACCCCGATGCGATCGATCGGCGCGTCTGGGACGCTCATGGCGATGCGTGGCAGACGCAGGGACGCCTGCGCGAAGGCCTGGGCGGCGGCGCTGCCGACATGCCGGGCATCCGCCTGATGGCGTCGGGGCTGCCGCACGCGCAGTGGAACAACGGCGACGTGACGCAGACGGAGAAAGTGTCCTGGGACGACGTGCGGGCCTGGTATGCCGCCCGCGCCGGCGGCCGCGGCGTCCCGTGGGGTGTCCGGGTGCCGGCCGGCACGGCCTTCGGGCGCGGGCGGCTGGTTTTCCGCAAACGCTGCATGGCACTCGATACCGCGCGCTTCCGCCTCTTTTCCTGCGCAGACGACCTCGCCATTCGGGTGGCTGATCCGGAAGATGCGGCCACCGTGTCGCGCATCGACGCCGAAGCCTTCGAGACGTCTACAGAACAGGCGCGTCCGTGGATCGAACCGCAGTTAAGCGCTGCGCGATTCACCGTAGCGCTTGCCGTTCACAGCGATGCACCGGTGGGGGCCGCAACTGCGATCCGCACCGACGGTCGCGCGGGCCCATGCGTTGGGATCTTCGGCGTGGGGGTGATCGGCACGGCACGCGGACGCGGCATCGGCAGCGCGATCACCAGCTGGCTAGTAGCGCGCGCGTTCGCGGCGGGCGCGACGCTGGTTCACCTGAACCCGGATAGCGAGGCGGCCGCACGACTCTATTCGCGGCTCGGCTTCGAGGAGACCGCGGGACTTGATGTCTACACGGACCTCTGAAGCGCGTATTCGGTACTTCTAGCGCCGCGATACGCGCCTGCGGCGATTCGCTGGCACGACGGCGATTGGCCGGCTTACGACTCAGTTTGCGGCTGAAAGAGTTCGATTGGGTTCCCAGATGGGTCCTCCACCAGGACCTGCTGCCCTCCCGGACCCTCGATAGGATCACTCCGAAACTGAGCCCCGGTGGAGCGCAGCGCCGCCATGGCTGCCGATAAGTCCTGAACCTCGATCACGAGTCGGTTCCAACCGCCAGGCGAGGGCTCTGAACCATCCGCTAGTCGGCGTGACGCGGACGACCCCGGCCCGCTTAGCCAGAGCTGCAGATCGCCCCTCTGCAGCATCGCGAACGGCGAACCCCAGCGTTCCTTCTCAGCAAAGCCAAGGGCTGCGTAGAAAGGCAAGGCCTGGTCAACGTCCTTGACGAGATAGCGAACCGTAGCCATGGCGCCTCCGACCGTCCAGTTTCGGATAATTCTGAGGTCGCCAGCGGCCGGCTGCAATTGGCCGAGGCCGACACGACACGTCCTATTCAGTTACGGGCTTCTCGGGCGTGACGACCCTGAAGCTGTGCCGAGGTGAGCCGCCGAGTTCTCGGTCGTTAGACCGGTGCCTCCCCGCGACCCTGGAGCACCAACCTTGCAAAGAGAATCCCTGCCACAAGCATGAGCAGGTTGCCGATCTTGCTGAGGAGAACTTCGGCAGAGACGATCTCGCCCATGATCAGAATTGAGCCCAGCGCAAGACAAAGTGCCGGCCAACGAAATGGACCAGCCGGGAATGCGAGCGCAATGACGGCGAGGACTGTGCCGATGAAGAATGCCAGCAGGCCCGGCACGAGCACCGCGAAGATCGCGGCCGACTGGAAGGTTTCAAGAAGGACAACGGCGGCGGCCAGGTCAGCGCCCTCGGCGAGAAATCGCCCGAGCAGCATCTCGAACACGAAGACCGCCGACAGCGCGCCCACCGAAGCGACCAGGAGAAGACGCGCGGCATAACCGGCCACGGGTCTGCGGCTTTCTGCGAGCTTCGCCACAGTGAGAATGCCCGGGATGAACAGGAGCATCCCAACGAACAACAGAAGATGCGCTGCATACCATCGCGTGGCGGCCTGGGCGACGATGGCGACTTGAGCAGCCGCGTCCCAGCTTTCAGCCGGATGGAAGAGATCGCCGACGCTCATCAGCGCAGGGCCAACGACCAGGCTCGCGGCTCCTATGGCCCTACGATACCGAGGGAGTGCAGCATCCATGATGATCTCTCCTGCAGCGCGCATTGCAATGTGAGTTGTGTGAGAGTCTCCTTACGCGTTTCCACTATCGCAACTTGCATTATCAACACGAACCCGCCGCACTGCTTTCATGCAGGACAGGCGGTGGCCAAGCCCGCGCCCTTTCCCGCTCTCTGCACTACGGCAAGAGCTCAAGCACTTCGTCGCCATGACTATCGAAAGCGAGTGTCGTGCGCCAGCCGAGGCGGCGGTAAAAGCCGTAGGCGCGACAGGTCGGATCGGGCGAGCAACCCAAGAAAAGGCGGTCATGTCCGAAGGAGCGTAGTTGCTCGACGACCATGGTGAGAAGCTGACGGCCGAGGCCGCGGCTCTCGTAATCGGGAAGCAAGGCAAGCACGACGACTTCCCCGGTCTCCTTGGACCCGAAGCAGTAGCCGACGAGGCTGCCGTCCGACTCGCAGACAAATCCAGGCAACGACCCAGCTTCAATATCCCGCGCCCACGACTCAGCGGTGATGCCGGCGTTGCGGAGCCGCTCCTCCGATACTGCGTTCTCGCGGGTGAGTCCCCGGATTCGGACACACTCCGGGGCGTCGCTCGGCACTGCAGGGCGAACCTGAGAATTTCTCGTCACGACCGGTTTAGTCCGCTTGCGTCTGGTTCTCACCCGCCGCCTCAGCGCTTCAGCGACACCGATAGAAGCAGTCGGTCGCGATCTCTTGCTCGCTCAGGCCGGCGAAGTAGCGCATTTCGACGACCCGGCGCAGCCGCCGGTCACTGTTGTCCAGTTCGTCCAGTGCGTCGTTAATGCGGATGATGTCTTCGTCCTGGTTGCCGATTGAACCGGCGATCTCGGTGTTGAGCGTCAGATTCGCCTGGCCTCCGCCCCGGCGTTCGGCGTTGCGCTTGCGCGCGAAGTCGACGATGACGTTGCGCAGGACCTGAGACACATATGCCATGAAGCGGCCACGTCTGTCGAGGTCGATGCGCCCCGCGCCCTGCAGTCGCAGATAGGCCTCGCGCGCGAGCGACGTCGGGTCAAGCAGCGTCAGCGGACCGTTTTCCGCAAGCCGCGCCCGCGCCATACGGTGAATGTCCGAGTACAGCAGCTCGAAGATGCTGTCGAGTGCAGCACGATCGTTCTCCGCGATGCGGTGCAGAAGATTGGTCACGTCGCTCTTCAGATCCTCCGTCCGCGCGGATGCTAGTGGAGGTCGGCTCGATCGGCTACGGTGGGATGGCAGCAGCGCTCGCCGCCCCGAGACGCACACGCCGATACGCACAGGCGCTGTCGCGCTGGCGCGTGCGGCCGGTCCCGGCCAGAATGTTCGGCGGACGAGCGAACGTGGAGGTCAAGGATGGGCGTTCTGGCACAGCCGACGCGGCAGGAGTTCACCGTCAGTCATCTCGACGAAGCAGTGTTCGAGGGCGGCGGCCTGCGGGACTACTCCGTCTACCGCGATCTCGGCATCGCGCGCGCGACGCACGGGCTGGCGACCGCGCATGTCATTCGCATGGTCGCGCCGTTCACCGAGGCGTTCGGCCAGCGGCACCACCATGACGTCGAGTTCCAGCTCGTCTATGTACTGAAGGGCTGGTTCAAGACCGAGTTCGAAGGTCACGGCGTACATCTGATGCGCGCAGGCTCGTGCTGGATCCAGCCGCCAGGAATCCGTCACAGAGTGCTCGGCTGGTCGGACGACTGCGAACTGCTCGAGATCATTTTTCCGGCCGAACACGACACGGTCATCGATGAGTGATCGTGCCGGCCGCATCTCCGTCGCAGGCGCGTATTGATTCAGCAGCTCGTCGTCGACGCTGACGTCGTCGTCATCGGCGCCGGCATCGCCGGTGCGTCGGTCGCATGCGAGCTCGCCGGGCGTTGCCGCGTCGTGCTGCTCGAGCGTGAAAGCCAGCCGGGCTACCACACGACCGGCCGCTCGGCGGCGCTCTTCACCGAGACCTACGGCAACGCCGTCATGCGGGCCCTGACGCGCGCCAGCAAGACGTTTCTACACTGCCCGCCCGCTGGGTTCGCCGACGCGCAGCTGTTGTCACCGCGCGGCACGCTGCTGGTGGCAGCGTTTTCCGACCTGCCGAAACTGCAACAGCTGGCGGCCGACTGCTCGGCACTCGTGGCCAACCTTGCGTTGCTCGATGGGGCCGCTGTGCGCGCCCGCGTGCCGTGCTTTGCCGAAGATCAAGTCGCGGGTGGCCTGCTGGAGCCGGATGCGATGGACATCGATGTCCACGCGCTGCATCGCGGCTATCTGCGGACGCTCGCCGCGCGCGGCGGCGTCCTCGTGACCAGTGCCGAGGTGCTCGATCTGCAGCGCGATGGCGGCCGCTGGCGCCTGACTACGACCGCTGGCGAGTTCCGCGCCGATCGCGTCGTCAACGCGGCCGGCGCGTGGGCCGAGGAGATCGGCCGTCTCGCTGGAGCGCGTCCGATCGGACTCGTTCCCAAGCGCCGGACTGCGATCACGTTCGATCCTCCGGCCGGAGTCGATGTACGCCGTTGGCCGGCGGTGATCGAGGTCAACGAGACTTGGTACATCAAACCAGACGCAGGCCGGATCCTGGCCTCGCCCGCCGACGAGACACCATCGTTACCCTGCGATGCGCAGCCTGACGAATACGACGTCGCCGTTCTGGTCGACCGCCTGAGCCGCTCGACCACTCTGAAAGTGCCACGCATCCATTCAAAGTGGGCCGGTCTGCGCTCCTTCGTGGCTGACAAGACGATCGTCGCCGGATTCGATCCGCAAGTACCAGGCCTGTTCTGGCTGGTAGGCCAGGGGGGCTACGGCATCCAGACCGCTCCAGCCATGGGCCGCGCGGCTGCGGCTCTGCTGCTGGACGGGGCTGTACCTGCAGACATCGGTGATTTCGGAATCGACCGGTCCACACTGGCTCCGGACCGCCTGATGGCTTCGCCGGATTGAATCCTCAGCCCGCGAAGACGCCGCGCCGCGCATTCGCCCCGTGTATGTAAAGTGCGGGCCTCACGACTCGCATTCCGACCAGGCTACACATGGAACCGGCAACCGATCGCCCCGCTCTGCCCGACCGGCTTTCAACCGACGCAAGCAGCCCGCATTACATCGCTGGCGTGCTCGAACACAACATCGGCATCCGCTTCAACGACAAGGAGCGTTCTGACGTCGAGGAATACTGCATCAGCGAGGGCTGGATCAAGGTGGCAGCGGGCAAGACGCTGGACCGCAAGGGCCGCCCGCTGCTGATCACCTTGAAGGGGAAGGTCGAGGCCTACTATCGCTGATCCGCGTTGCTTTACGACGCTGCGCGGGCCACGGCGCTCTGCCGGCTCATGCCAGCATCTTCACGACCTCGGCAAACGTGTTGGCCACCTCGGTGACCGGCACTGGCATGCCGAGCTGCCGCTCGATCTGTGTCCGCGACACGACGCCGCGTACGCGTCCCGGCGCAGCGGCTGACGAAAGCTCCGTCACAAGCAGGTGATTTCTGCCGTAGCGCCGCAGTGTGGCAATCACATTGCTCACCGTGGCGAATCTCATCACGGCGAAGTCGATCGCGTCCAGTTCCGACAGCGGCGTCATCACATGAGACACCGTCAGCTCGTCGTAACGCAGATTGCGCTGCTGCACGAGGCGCAGTTGCGCGTCGCTGTGCAGGTCCGTCGACGTCACCAGCCCCTCGATGGCCGGCATCTCGCGGACGACGAACAGCATCCGCACGCCCTGATAAATCATGAACTGCTCGGCCTGGCGCAGTGTGGTCGACGGGCTCGTCGTCGCGGCCTTCACCTGCGTCAGGTCGGTCATCACCTCGAGCGCCGGTGACTCGAGCGAGACTGGGCTGGTCTGCCAATCGCGCGCCTGCGCGATCACGGTGCCGGGTTCCAGCAGTCTCGTCGGCAGCGGCGAGTTCCGATCCATGGTTGCCTCGCTTTCCGGTGTCCGCGCCGGAACTGCCCGGCTGGGCACGCAGCGCGATTCTGAGCGCGAGAGCCGCCGACCGCAATGGCATCCCGGCCCAAACGCTGATCTATCCTGCCGCACGGCGTCACGGCACGCGCGAACGGACGACCGGACCAAGACGGTAGTATCGATTGCCACAGAACGGCGAGGCGCCTGCAGGCACGGTCGCGCGCCAAATACGAATTCAGGGAGAAGCTCACGTGGATGTCCAACTGCGGCGCGCCTGCGCGACGCTTCTTTTCGCGGCCGTCAGCGCATCGGGCGCAGTCCGCGCCGCGGATGCCGGAGCACAGTGGGATCTGACCGAGTTGTACGCGACGCCGCAGGCATGGTCAGACGCGTACCAGCGCACCCGCAGCGCAGTGTCGACGCTTGACCGTTATAAGGGAACGCTGGGCACGAGCGCAGACGCGATGCTGGCGGCGCTCACCTCGATCAGCGACACGCGCAAGGAGGTGTCGCGCCTCTCCGTCTATGCCAGCCTGCGCTCGGACGAGGACCTGCGCGATGCGCCGAACCTCGAACGCCGCCAGCTGGCGGGCACGCTCTTCACCGAGCTTGCAGAAAGGACCGCGTGGCTCGCACCGGAGGTGCAGGCGATCGGCGAGTCGAAAGTGCAGTCGTTCATCGTGCAGTCGCCGGCGCTGAAGGCCCGCTTCGACTTCTTCCTGTCCGAAACCCTGCGCGCCGCTCCGCACACGCTCGGGCTCGAAGCCGAATCGGTGCTCGCACGCACTGGAGACGTGCTGGGACAGCCGTTCAACGTGTATTCGCAGCTCGCCGACGCCGACCTGCCCTACCCGACGATCACGATCGCTGGACAGCAGGTCAAGCTGACGCAGTCGGAATACGAGAAGTACCGCAGTTCCGACGACCGTGCCGTGCGCAAGACCGTGTTCGATGCGTTCTGGACCACCTTCAAGAATTACCAGGGCTCGCTCGGTTCGACACTGACGACCCAGGTGATGGGTGACGTCTTCTCCGCGCGCGCACGGCGCTTCGACACTTCGCTGCAGCAGGCCCTGTTCGAGGACAACATGCCGGAGCAGGTGTACCGCACGCTGGTCGCGCAAGCCAATGCCGGTCTGCCGACGCTGCATCGCTACCTGCGGCTGCGGAAGCGGCTGCTCGGCATCAGCGATGAGCTCGCCTACTACGACAACTATCCGTCGCTCGTGAAGCTCGCCACGCCACCGCGCTTCTCGCTCGAGGAGTCGCAGCGCCTGACGCTCGAGGCTCTCGCGCCGATGGGCAACGAGTACCTGACGATGCTCAAGCGCGGCTTTGCGTCGCGCTGGTCCGATCCCTACCCGCGCGCCGGCAAGCGCTCGGGCGCCTACGTGAGCGGTGGCGCGTACGACGTGCATCCGTACGTGCTGCTCAACCACAATGACGACTTCGAGTCGCTGTCGACTTACGCGCACGAATGGGGGCACGCGGTGCACACGATGCTCACGCGTGCGAACCAGCCGTACGAGAAGTCGAATTATTCGACCTTTATCGCCGAATCCGCATCGATCGCGAATGAATTGCTGCTCAGCGACTACCTGGTGCGCACCGCGAAGTCGCGGGACCAGAAGCTGTTTTACCTCGCCCAACAGCTCGAATCGATCCGGACCACGTTCTTCCGCCAGGTGCAGTTTGCCGAGTTCCAACTGCAGATGCACGAGGTGCGCGAACGCGGTGAGCCGTTGTCCGGCGCGTCGCTGACCGAAAGCTACTGTGCGCTGCTGAAGCGCTACTACGGCGAGTCCGAGGGCATCATGAAGATCGATCCGCTGTACTGCAACGAGTGGGCCTACATCCCGCACTTCTACTTCGGCTACTACGTCTGGCAGTACGCGACATCGATGGCAGGTGCGGCCCAGTTCGCCGAGGAAATGCAGGGGGCGTCGAGCGCCCAGGCACGCGATCGCTTCGTCGCGATGCTGAAGGCTGGTGGTTCGGACTACCCCTATCAACTCTATCGCCGTGCCGGAGTCGACCTCAGCCAGCCCGCACCGTATCAGGCGTTGATCCGCAGGATGGAGCGGATCATGAACGAGATCGAGGCGCTGGAACCGCCGCGAAAGTAGTACGGGGCAGGCGCCGCGCTTGCCTGCGCTGCCACTGTGCAGCTCATTGGTAGCGGTTCACGATGAGGACGTTCGCGCGCGTAATGCGAGGCCGGCAGGCTGGGCCGCTGGTGGCTCGCCGCGCTGGCGCTCGCCGCGTCGGCCATGCTGATTCAACGCAAGAGCCGCGCGGTCGAAGCCGACTATCCGCCGCTCGGCACGTTCCTCGACGTCGACGGCGTGCGGCTGCACGTCCTGGTGCGCGGCAAGGGCGAGCCGCTGCTGCTGCTGCACGGCAACGGCAGCAACGTGCTCGATCTTGAACTCTCGGGTCTGCTGGAGCGTGCAGCCGAGCGCTACCAGGTCATTGCGATCGATCGGCCGGGCTTCGGCTACAGCAGCCGTCCGCGAGGCACGGTGTGGACGCCACAGGCGCAGGCACGGCTGATTCACGGCGCGCTGGCGCAACTGGGCGTCGTGCGCCCGATCGTCGCGGCCCATTCGACTGGGCACGCAGGTCGCGCTCGCTCTCGCGCTCGAATTCCCTGAAGACGTCCGCAGCCTGGCTCTGCTGTCGGGTTATTACTTCCCGTCGCTGCGGCCGGAACTGGCGCTGGCGACACCCGCGATGCCATTTATCGGTGCCGTGCTGCGACACACGCTCGCACCGTGGATCGGTCTACTCATCTGGCCGCTGCAGCTGCGGCGGCTGTTCGCTCCGGCTGAGGTGACCCCGTCGTTCCGGGCCTACCCTGCGTGGATGTCGCTGCGACCCAGCGCGCTGCGCGCGAGCGCGGCAGAAAGCGCGCTCGCGCCGATGGCTGCAGCCGCACTGCGACGACACTATCGCGAGCTGGCGGTGCCCGTCGTCATCCTCGCGGGTGCGGACGATCGTTTCATCGACCCCGGCTGGAACTCGGTCCGGCTGCATCGAGAGCTGCCGACGAGCGAGCTCACGCTTGCGCCCGGGGCCGGGCACATGGTGCATCACATCGTGCCCGAGGAAGTGATGACGGCGATCGACGCGGCTGCGGCCGCGCCATGGCCGATCGTGGGGATCGAAGGCGAAGTCGAGCTGTATCCGGCGCCCTGACCTGCCGCGACCGTCGCTCATCACGTGAGCGCGTCGATCGTGCGGCGGCGTCCGCGCTTTGTCGCAGCGACCTCGCCGCCGTCGCGGTCGATGACGACCATGCGCGCAGTCAGCTTCGCACGCCAGCGCTCGCTGCTACCACTGGAGTCCGCATGGATGAATTCTCGAGCATCAAGCTGCCGCAGCGATATGCGCGCAGCGCCGGCGCGCTTTATCTCGTCATCATCGTCGTCGGGTTGCTGGGACAGGTGCTGGTCAAAGACCGGCTGATCGTCGCCGGCGATGCGGCCGCGACGGCAGCGAACATCACGGCATCGCAGACGCTATGGCGCATCACAGTGGCAGCAGAAATCGGTTACCTCGCGCTCGGCGTCATCCTGGCCTGGCTGCTCTATCTCCTGCTGCGGCCGATCAACCGCGACCTGGCGCTGCTTGGCGTTTTCTTCAACCTTGTGTCGATCGCGGTGGAGGTCGTCGCGCGTTCCAGCCTGCTCGCGACACTGGTAGTGCTCGGCCGGTCTCAGGCGCTCACGGCGTTCGAGCCTCAGCAATTGCATGCGCTGGCCTACGTGACCCTCCGCATGCACGAGTATGGCTTCGGCCTGAGCCTGATTTTCTTCGCCTTCGTCTGTCTGATCTTCGGACACCTGATCCGAAAGTCGCAGTTTCTGCCGGCGCTGATCGGCACACTGCTGCAGATTGCCGGCGCGTGCTACCTCGTGAACAGCTTCGCGCTGCTCATCGCGCCTTCATTGGCCCGCGCGCTGTTTCCCGCGATCCTGCTGCCGCCGTTTATCGGCGAATCGGCGCTTTGCCTCTGGCTGCTGCTTAAGGGTGTCGATGTGCCCAGGTGGACTGAGGCAGTGGCTCAGCGCTGACGCGATCGGCCGCTTTCGGCCGATATCCAGATTGCTCACGCCACCACACGGGGCCAACTCATCGTCCCCGCTTTCCCCCGCCCTTGCGCGCTCCCTTCACCGGCTTCTGCGCCTCGGCGATCTCCTGCCCGCTGCGCCCTTCAAGCTTGGGCGTGATGTTGTCGTCGATCCACTTCTGGTCCCACCACTCCACCGGCAGCACAGCGACGCCGTCGAGATAGATGCCGAAATGCAGATGGTCGCCGGCCGCGAGCCCGGTCTCACCGGTCTTGCCGAGGATCTGCCGCTTGGTGACGGAATCGCCGGCCTTGACGTCGATCGAGCTGAGATGTGCGTAGAGCGTGAAGAGCCCGAGCCCGTGGTCGAGGATGACGGTGTTGCCGTAGATGCCGAGGTCGCCGGTGAATGCCACCGTGCCGCTGTTGGCAGCCTCGACCGGGTAGTTCTTCGTGACCGACAGGTCGTAGCCGAGGTGATACGCAGTATCGATCGGCGCGGCCGTTGTACGTGTAGGTGCGCTGGTCCGCGAAGTTCGCCTCGACCTTCGAGTTGCTCAACTGCGAGAACGCGCCCTTCCAAAGCATCGCGGGCGTGGCCTTCTTCGTGATCTCGGTGATCTGGTCCTCGTTTTCCTTGCGCAGCCGCTTGTTCACCGCGACGAAGACGTCCGTCGACGCGCCCTGCCGTGCGGCGGCGTCTGTGAGCAGCGGCGCCACCTTGTTTTGCAGGAAGCTATCCGACAAGGCGATGGTGCTTTTCTTGTACTTGACGTTCTTGAGCTCGTAGGCGAGCCGCATCGTCGCGCGTATTGCCGGCCTTGTCGGTGGCGACCAGCGTGGCCCTCGCTTCCGGTGCGGTGTCGTACGGATGCGCGAAGAGTGCCAGGACGTAGTCCGGGTGGCCCTTCACCTGGCCCGGGAAGCCCGGGAAGAAATGGTCGCCGACCTTCACCCCGCTGCTCGCCGTGTCGGCCGACGCCTTGTAGACGATCACGCCCACGCCGCCGAAATTGACGTAGCGGTCGTCGGCGATGACTTCGAGCGTGGGCGGCGTGGTGTCGATCGTGATGTTCTTTTCGAGCACGGCCTCGTTGCCACGCCACAGCGAGGCATCGCGTGCGGTGACGCGAAGCACGGCGGGTCCTTCCTTCAAGCCGGACACCTTCGCCAGGTTCACCTCGAACTTCTTCTCGCCCACCGACTGGGCGAACTGCTCGGACGGCGAGACTGTGCTCTGTCCCGCCCTGGGACAGCGTCGCCGTGACCGATTTCAAGCCCGTCCCCTTGTCCGTGACCTGGATCTCGAGCGGTGCCAGGCCCATCACGTCCACATCGGGGGAGACGACGATCTGCGGCGGCTCCGATTCGAAGCGCGGCCGTAGGAAGACACCGCCGCCGACCAGCGCGGCGATGACGATCACAAGGAGGACGACAATGAGGAATACTTTGGCGCGGCGTCGATCGGACGGAGAAGGCGTTCATGCGGGTTCTCGGAAGGATTGGCGGCGAGCGTGCTGACGATTGGCCGATCATCAGCTCGGTGAATTGCTCACTACCGGCAGACCACAGCATAGCAACCGCATCGAAACTCGCCGCGCACGCACTTCTGTCCGCGACAGTCATCCCGTCTGTTCATCTTGCACGCCGCTTGACGAACGCTTGGCCATCTAACTCCGGTTAAGTGTTTGGGCTTTTGCGGCCGGAAGCCGCCCCGCAGCACCGTAATTCGACCTAAAACAGTCGCTTTGCCGACTCCTGCGGCGCGCTAGATTGGCTGCATGGTCATGGCGCCTCCTCTGCTGAGCGTGCCTTCGCCGAGGGAAGGCCGCCGCAACGCCCCACCAACCTGCTGAACCCGCGGAAGATCAGTCTCAGATGACGCGTGCCCGTCTTGGAGCCGTATTGATGGGCGTTAGGCGCCATGCTTGCGACCGCCTCGCTTTCGCTGCGGCACGCGTTGCCCGATCCGGCCGCACTGGTCGCTGATCTTCGACGCGAACCGGTGCAGGAGCCGACACAGGCGGCATCGTTCGAAACCAAGGTCGGCGGCGTCACTTACTCGGTCAAACCGCTCGCCGACTACGAGATCTGGGGTTTGGTCGTCAGTAACCACGACTCCGACACTTGGTGGGACTGGATTCACAGCGCGTCCAACGATCATCTGAACGTGGTTGACCTGTGTGTCGTCTTCGCCGAGAACGTGGAACGCGGCGCCTATGTCGGCCTGAACTATTCGAGCGGCCAGTTCGTCTGCTATGTCGAAACGTCTTCGTATGAAAGGTGGCGACACTTTTCGCTGCGAGCCCTTTCGAACAATCACCTGCTCGCCGATCGTCGATCGATCGTCTCCAAGCTGCGTGACGTGCAAGTCGGCGATCAGGTGCGCATCCGCGGTCGGCTCGCCGAGTACGCGCACAACCAGGGTTTCGCATTCAGACGAGGCACCAGCCTCACGCGCGACGACACCGGCAACGGAGCATGCGAGACGATCTACGTCGAGGAAGTGGAAGTGCTCAGCGCGGGCGGCCAGCCATGGCGGTGGCTCCTTTGGCCGGCGATCGCCTTGGTCTTGAGCGGCCTGATTGTCTGGCTACGGTCGCCCTTCAGGGCCAGCTGAGATCGCGGACGTTCGTTCCGCGACGTGCACTGCCGAGCAGCGTATCTTCGTCGCGCTCTGCCGCGCGCACATAGTCTTGTCTCGTCCGCCAGCCCGGCTAGCAGGCGCTATGGAGCACGTACTCCACGGTTTCCGCCCCGTTCCGGCGCACGCGGCTGCACAAACCGGTACGCTCGCGGTCTTGACTTTTGGAGACCGCATGAAATCGCTGCACCGACTGCTAATCGTCGCCCTCGCCGCCCTTCCGCTGGCTGCTCTCGCGCAGCCGGCGCCCAAGGTGTTCACCGTCGACATTGCCAAGGCCTTCGAGGCACATCCGCAGACCAAGGTCCAGCAGGCCGCGCTCAAGGCCGACGAGCAGAAGGCCAACGAGCAGCTGAAGAAGATGGAGGGCGATGCGCGTGCGCTGGCCGGCAAGCTCAGGGAGCAGCAGACGAAGTTCGACGATCCGACCATCGCGGCCAGCCAGAAGGAGGCGATCCGCACCGACGCGCAGAAGACCGCGCAGGAGCTGCAGGCCAAGCAGAACGAGGCGCAGCAGCTGATGCAGAAGACCGACCGCGAGATGCAGCAACGCGCGATGCAGACGCGCGGCCAGATCATCGGCGACATCGCGAAGGCGGCCGGAGACGTCGCCAAGCGCAAGGGCGGCACGCTCGTCTACGACCGCAACCAGATGCTCTACGCGGATGCCGCGTACGACATCACCAGCGACGTGATTGCCGAGATCACCAAGGCCGGTCGTCCAGCCGCGCCGCACCGACACCGACGCCGGCGCCGACGCCGACGAAGTAAGAACTGCGACGCCGCGCGAGCTGACGCCGTCGCGGCCGGCGGCTTAGCCCACGCGCCGCCGTGCGTTGCGGAACATCCGCATCCACGGCGAGTCCTCGCCCAGCCCCGGCGGCTGCCACGACATCTGAACCGTGCGGAACACGCGCTCCGGATGCGGCATGACGATCGTGAAGCGGCCGTCCTCGGTCGTGAGGCCGGCGATGCCGTCGGCCGACCCGTTCGGGTTGTACGGATAGCGCTCTGTCGGTCGGCCCTGCGGGTCGACATAAGCGCATCGCGACGAGAGCAGCGCGGCGGTCTCCTCATCGCGCAAAGTCGCACGACCTTCGCCGTGCGCGTTGGCGATCGGCATACGGCTTCCGGCCATGCCGTCGAAGAAGATCGACGGCGATGGCGGCATGTCGACCTGGACCAGCCGGCCCTCGAACTGCTCTGAGGCGTTGCGCTCGAAGCGCGGCCAGTCCCGCGCTCCGGGAATGATCGAGCGCAGGTGGCTCATCATCTGGCAGCCGTTGCAGACGCCGAGCGCGAAGGTGTCGGCGCGCGCGAAGAACTCGACGAACATCGCCGCGAGCCTGCGGGTTGTGCAAAATGGTCTTGGCCCAGCCGCCGCCGGCGCCGAGCACGTCACCGTACGAAAAGCCGCCGCACGCCACGAGCCCGTGGAAGTCCGCAAGCGTCTGGCGCGCCTCGATCAGGTCGGTCATGTGCACATCGACCGCGGCGAAGCCGGCGCGATAAAACGCGTAGGCCATCTCGGTCTGGCTGTTGACGCCCTGCTCGCGCAGGATCGCGATGCGTGGTCGCGCCCCGGTGGCGATAAACGGCGCAGCGATGTCATCGCCGGATCGAACGTCAGTTCCAGCGTCAGTCCGCGATCGTCGGCATCGCTCGCGCGCGCGAACTCGGCGTCGGCGCAGTCCGGGTTGTCGCGCAGCCGCGCGATGCGCCACGAGGTTTCGCTCCACACGCGCTGCAGTTCGGCGCGCGGCCGCGTGAACACCGGCTTCGCGTCGCACCAGAATTCGATGACGTCGCGATCGTTCGGCTTGCCGATGATCTGGCTCGCCGCGCCGAGGCCGGCAGATCGCAGCGCGTCCATCACGGCGCTCTTGTCGGCCGCGCGAATCTGCAGACACCGCGCCGAGTTCCTCGGCAAACAGCGCCTGCAGCATCAGTTCGTTGCGGCGGACGCTGACCTGCTCGGGCCGGATCTTGAAGTCGCCCCAGTCGGCCGCGACCGGATCGACGGCGAGCACGTCGAGGTTGACGCTCACGCCGCAGTGTCCGGCAAACGCCATTTCGCCAGCGTCGCGAGGAGTCCGCCGTCGGAGCGGTCGTGGTAGGCCAGCAGGCGGCCGGCGCGCTGCAGCTCACGCAGAGCGCCGACGAATGCGACGATGCGTGCCGGATCGTCGACGTCGGGGGCGTCGGCTCCGATCTGCTGCGTCACCTGCGCGAGGATCGATCCACCCATGCGGTTGCGTCCGGCACCGAGATCGACCAGCACCAGCACAGTTTCGGGATCTGCGACCAGTTGCGGCGTCAGCGTGCGCCGCACATCGGCGACCGCAGCGGCCGCACTGGCGATCAGCGAGACCGGAGCGCTGACAACGCGCTCGGCGTCGCCGTCGCGCCAGGCGGTCTTCATCGACAACGAATCCTTGCCGACCGGTACGCTGATGCCGAGCGCCTGGCACAGTTCGCTCGCAGCGCGGACCGCGTCGAAGAGGCGCGCGTCCTCGCCCGGCTCGCCCGCACGCAGCCATCCAGTTGCACGACAGCTTCACGTCGGCGAGCTGCGACATCGGCGCCGGCGATGTTCGTGATCGCCTCGCCGATCGCCATGCGCGACGCGGCCGCCGCGTCGATGACCGCCAGCGGCGTGCGCTCGCCGATCGCCATCGCCTCGCCGGCGTAGCCTTCGAAGCTCATCATCGTCACCGCGCAGTCGGCCACCGGCACCTGCCACGGGCCGACCATCGAGTCGCGCGAGTTCATTCCGCCGACGGTGCGATCGCCGATCGTGACGAGGAACGACTTGCTCGCGACCGTCGGATGGCGCAGCACGTCGAGCGCGCAGGCCTCGATCGCGAGGCCGGCCGTCTCGAATGCAGGCAGGCGCCGCGACTCGCGCTGCGCGCTCCGGTGCATGCGCGGCGGCTTGCCGAGCAGCACGTTCATCGGCATGTCGACGGCGGGTCGTGACATTCGGGCGCCCGACGACCAGATTGCCGTCCGTCGGCGATCTCACCCACCACTGCATAGGGCGCCCGCTCGCGGCGGCAGATCCATTCGAACGCCGGCAGCCGCTCCGGCGCCATCGCCAGCGCGTAGCGTTCCTGCGATTCGTTGCACCAGATCTCGAGCGGGCTCATGCCGCTCTCCTCGATCGGAATGCGGCCGAGGTCGATGCGCGCACCGCGATGCGACTGGTCGGCCAGCTCGGGCATCGCGTTCGAAAGCCCGCCGGCACCGACGTCGTGGATCGACAGCACCGGGTTGCCGTCGCCGAGCGCCCAGCAGCGGTCGATGACCTCCTGCGCGCGCCGCTGCATCTCGGGATTGCCGCGCTGGACCGAATCGAAATCAAGCGACTCGGTATTGGTGCCGGCACCCATGCTCGAGGCCGCGCCGCCGCCGAGGCCGATGCGCATGCCCGGACCGCCGAGCTGCACCAGCAGGGTGCCGGGCGGCAGATCCTGCTTGCGCACCTGGTCGTCGCGGATGTTGCCGATGCCGCCGGCGATCATGATCGGCTTGTGATAGCCGTAACGCGGCCGCCGACGTTCTGTTCGTAGGCGCGGAAGTAGCCGAGCAGATTCGGCCGACCGAATTCGTTGTTGAACGCCGCTGCGCCGATCGGGCCCTCGATCATGATCGCCAGCGCATCGGCGATGCGGCCGGGAAACCGATATCGCCCGCCGGCTGCGCGCCGCCTGCGGCTGCGTCACGTCGCGGTCGTTCTCCCACGGCAGCCGCAGTCCGGAATGCGCAGGTTCGACACCGAGAAGCCGCACAGGCCGGCCTTCGGCTTGGCGCCGCGGCCGGTCGCGCCCTCGTCGCGGATCTCGCCGCCGGCGCCGGTCGACGCGCCGGGGAATGGCGAGATCGCGGTCGGATGGTTGTGCGTTTCGACCTTGAAGACCGTGTGCGTCAGCTCGTCGCGCGGCGCGTAGTCGACGCCGATCGCGCCGGCGGCGTGATCGCTGCGCGGATAGAAGCGCGCACCGTGCGGCCTTCGAGCACCGCCGCGTTGTCGCTGTAGGCGACCACCGTGCCGCGCGGCGCCGCCGCGTGCGTCGCGCGGATCATGCCGAACAGCGTCTGCTCCTGGTCCACGCCGTCGATGGTCCAGCTCGCATTGAAGATCTTGTGGCGGCAGTGCTCGGAGTTCGCCTGCGCGAACATCATCAGCTCGACGTCGGTCGGATCGCGTGCGAGCTGCGTGAAGGCGTCGACCAGGTAGTCGATCTCGTCGTCGGAAAGCGCGAGGCCCGAGCGTGCGATTGGCCTGCTCGAGCGCGGAACGCCCGTGCGCGAGCACGGCGACGGTCTGCAGCGGCTTGCCCGCGAGGTCCTCGAACAGTCGTGCCGGATCGGTGTCCGGATCGATCACGCTCTCGGTCATGCGGTCGTGCAGCGCGGACTCGATGCGCGACTGCTCTTCCGGGGCCAGGCGGCGCGCGCCGAAGAGCCGCGTTCTTCAGCTCCACCGTATAGAGCGTGCCGCGTTCGATCCGCCGGATCGTCGCCAGGCCAGTGTTGTGCGCGATGTCGGTCGCCTTGCTGGCCCAGGGCGAGATCGTTCCCAGCCGCGGCACCACGAGCACCTCGAGCCCGAGCTTCACGCGCGGATGCCGGCTCGCCATAGTCGAGCAGCGCGCGGAGCCTCGCCTGCTCGGCATCGTCGAGCTCGCGCGTCGCGTGAACGAAGTGGACGTACCGTGCGGACAGCGAGACTGACGGCCGGATCGGCGGCCTGCAGCCGCTGTTGTCAGCCGGGCTGCACGGAATGCGGACAGCGCGCTCGGCCCGGGGAGCGAGTACGTCCTACCGTGTGGACTCATCAAGGAGAGGAAGACGCGCAGGACGCGCGCGTCGGGCGTGATCGGCGCGCGGATTATACCGGCGCGAACTCCATCTCCTCGGGCCGCTGCTGCTGCTCGGCGTCGATTTTCTGCGTGGATCGCCAGCGCGCGCAGCAGCGCCTGATTGCAGTCGAAGATCGGCAGTGCCATTGCGTCGGCGTGGCGGCGGATCGCCATCGGATCGCTGCGCTCGATCGCCTCGATCAGGGCCAGGTGCGGTGCGTACGGGCCGCGCCGGTGCACGATCGCGTCGGTGACGCGTGAGCCCATGACGACCGGGCCGAGCAGACGCGGAATCGCCGCGCCGGTGATGCGATCGAGCAGCGAGAATGCGCCGGCAACGAAGAGTTCGTCGCGGGCATCCTCGTCCGAAGCCGGCACCGTCCGGCCAGCTGCTCGAGGAACAATCCGCGCAGCGTCGCCGCCCGCATCAGCGGCAGCGCATTGACGTGTTCGCCGGCACGATTCGAGCGAGAGTGACAGCCAGCGCAGCGTCTTGTCGCGGCCCAGCACGTGGATCGCGCGCCGGATCGACGCCACCGGCGCCGCGGATTCGAACGCACCGGAGTTGACCATCCGCAGCAGCTTGAACGCGAGCACCGGGTCGCGTCGCACACGCTGCGCGATCGCGTCGAGGTCGGGCCGCTCGCTCGCGACCCGCAGCAGCTCCATCAGGTTGCCCTGGTCGGGCCGCAGTCGGCAATTGGGACGCTGTTCGGTGTCGTCGATCGGCCAGCCGACGCTCGCCATCGCGCCGCGCTCGTACGCCTCGTCGAGGTCGACGACGCGGCGTACCCCGGTCGTGACGAACGGCATGCGGCGCACCGCATTCGGCGGCGCGCGCCGCGCGCGGCCGTCCTTCAGGCGGCGGCGATCCTCGGCGATGTGGATCAGCGAGTATTCGAAGCATGCGGTCAGCGCCGGCGGCAGCGGAACGTCGGGCCGGCCGCGCAGCGCCATGCGGATGCCGCGGCGGCGGGCGCGCTGCACCAGCCGCTGCATTTCCGGATCGCGCAGCGCGATGGTCGGAATCTCGAGCAGAGCATTCGCCGGCGCCCGCCAGTCGAGCAGCGATTCGTCGAAGGTCGCGTCGAGCGGCGCAATCAGGATCGGCGCGTCGGATTGTGGCCACACTGCGTTCAGCTGGCGCAGGATGTGGCCGACCGGCAGATAGTCCGGATTGCGCGCCGAGAGCATCGTCAGTCGCGTGCCGACCGCGCGCCGATGCTTGTCGATCAGCGGCGCATAGCAGATCGACAGCGTCGCGAGCGCGTCGGGCAGTCCCAGGCGTTCCGGGGCGTTCATCGTGCAGCACAGACCTCAGGCAACCGGCTGCAACGATTATCGGCAGCCGCATCCCCTGTCCTTGGGGTGATATCGGCGCCCCGATCGCGCTATTTGGGCACTCAAGTTCTACTGCGGTTTGCCGTAACCGCCGCCTCCAGGCGTCTCGATGATGAAGACGTCACCCGCCGCCATCTCGACCGAGCCGATGTGCGCCAGTTCCTCGCGCGTGCCGTCGGACCTCTCGACCCAGTTGCGGCCGGTGGCACCTGGCAGGCCGCCGGCCATGCCGAACGGCGCGATCAGCCGATTGTTCGAGAGGATCGACGCGGTCATCGGCTCAAGGAAGCGCACCCGCCGCACGCCGCCGTTGCCGCCGTGCCAGCGACCGGCGCCGCCGGAACCGGCCCGGATCGCATAGCTTTCGAGCAGCACCGGATACCGGAACTCGAGCACTTCGGGGTCGGTCAGGCGCGAGTTCGTCATATGCGTCTGCACGACGTCGGTGCCGTCGAATCCGCTGTCGGGATCGCTCAGGTCCCGGACGCCTGCGGCCGAGCCGCCGGACACCGTCTCGTAGTACTGGTAGCGCGCGTTGCCAAAGGTGAAGTTGTTCATCGTGCCCTGCGCCGACGCCATCACGCCGAGCGCGCCGTACAGCGCGTTGGTGATGCATGAAGACGTCTCGACATTGCCGGCGACGACGGCGGCCGGATAGTCCGGATTAAGCATCGAGCCTCGCGGAATCACGATATCGAGCGGCTTCAGGCAGCCGGCGTTGAGCGGGATCATGTCGTCGACCAGCGTGCGGAACACGTACAGCACCGCGGCGACGCAGACGGCGCTCGGCGCATTGAAGTTGTTCGGCAGCTGCGCCGAGCTGCCGGTGAAGTCGACCCGGGCCTCGCGCCGCGTCGCGATCGACGCTGACGCGCACTCGGATCACGGCGCCGTTGTCGAGGCGATATTCAAATGCGCCGTCGGTCAGCCGGGTGATCACGCGCCTGACCGACTCCTCGGCGTTGCCGCGCACGTGCCGCATGTAGGCTTGCACGACGTCGAGGCCGAAGTGGTCGACCATGTTCAGCAGTTCCTCGCGCCCCTTTTCGTTCGCGGCCACCTGCGCGCGCAGGTCGGCGACGTTCTGCAGCGGGTTGCGCGCCGGGTACGGACCTCGCGCTCAGCCGCTCCAGCAGTTCGGCCTCATGGAAGATGCCGCGCTGCCCGGAGCGCCCTTCGATCATCCTGAAGTTGATGAAGCGCACGCCCTCCTCGTCGAGCGTGTGCGAGAACGGCGGCATCGAGCCCGGCGTGATGCCGCCGATATCGGCGTGGTGGCCACGCGAGCCGACGTAAAACAGGACCTCGCTGCCCGCCCGGTCGAACACCGGCGTGATGACCGTGACGTCGGGCAGGTGCGTGCCGCCGTGGTACGGATCGTTGATCACGTAGGCGTCGCCGGCGACCATGCGCCCGGCATTCTCGCGAATCACGGTCTTGATCGATTCGCTCATCGAGCCGAGATGCACCGGCATGTGCGGTGCGTTGGCGATCAGGTTGCCCTCGGCGTCGAACAGCGCGCACGAGAAGTCGAGGCGTTCCTTGATGTTCACCGAGTAGGCGGTGTTCTGCAGACGCAGGCCCATCTGCTCGGCGATCGACATGAAAAGGTTGTTGAAGACTTCCAGCATGACCGGATCAACGGTGGTGCCGATCGCGCGCGCCGCCGCGCGGGGTGCGACCCGGCGCAGCACCAGGTGGTCGAGCTCGGTCACCTCCGCCCCCCAGCCGGGATCGACCACGGTCGTGGCGTTGGCCTCGGCGACGATCGCGGGTCCATTGAAGCGATCGCCCGGCCGCAGGTCCGCGCGACGATAAAGCGGTGTTCTCTGCCAGCGGCCGTCGAAGTAGGCGTCGACCGTCGTGGTCGGGACCAGCGGACCCTCGCGCAGGGCATGCGGGCACCGACGATTCGGCACGAGCTTCTCCGGCACTGATCGCCTCGACCGACACTGTGTCGACGATCAGCCGACGGTCCGGCATCAGGAAACGAGAAGCGCTGGCGGTAGGCCTCGTCGAACTGCCGCCGCATCGCTTCGACGGAATCGAAAGCGACCGGCAGCGCGGTGTCGGTGCCCTCGTACTTCAGATGGGCCCGCCGTACCAGCCGGATTCCGGCACGGCGCACCCCTGCTCCGTCAGCGCGACCGTGGCCTGCGCGGCCAACGCGTCCAGCGTCTGTCGTGAAGCCCCGGCATCGCGCTGTCGTCGAGCGCAGTCTCGACGGTCGTCTCGCGCATCGCGGTCTGGTCGGCGAGGCCCATGCCGTAGGCCGACAGGACCCCGGCGAGCGGATGCGCGTACACCGTCGTCATCGCAAGGGCGTCGGCCACGGCACAGGCATGCTGTCCGCCGGCGCCGCCGAACACGGTGAGCGTGTACCGGGTGACATCGTGGCCGCGCTGGACCGAGATCCGCTTGATCGCCTCGGCCATGTTGCCGACCGCGATCTGGATGAATCCGGCTGCGACCTGCTCCGGACTTTGCGGCCGCCCGGTTGCGGCCTCGATTTCGCGGGCGAGTTCGGTGAATCGGCTCAGCACGACGCCGCGGTCGAGCGGCTCGTCGCCGCGCGGGCCAAAGACCCGCGGAAAGTATTCGGGCTGCACACGGCCCAGCATCACGTTCGCATCGGTCAGAGCGAGCGGCCCGCCGCGCCGGTAGCACGCCGGCCCGGGGTTCGCGCCGGCCGAATCGGGACCGACGCGCAGCCGCGCGCCGTCAAAATGCAGGATCGATCCGCCGCCCGCGGCCACCGTGTGGATGCTCATCATCGGCGCGCGCATGCGCACGCCGGCAACCAGCGTTTCGAATTCACGCTCGTACTCGCCGGCGAAGTGCGAGACGTCAGTGGAGGTGCCCCCCATGTCGAAGCCGATCACGCGGTCGAAACCGGCCCGAAGGCTGGCGCGCGCCATGCCGACGATGCCGCCGGCCGGCCCCGACAGGATCGCGTCCTTGCCCTGAAAGCGCCACGCATCGGTGAGACCGCCGTTGCTCTGCATGAAGAGCAGCCGCGCGCCCGGCAACTCGGCGGCGACCTGACCAACGTATCGCCGCAGGATCGGCGACAGGTAGGCATCGACCACCGTCGTGTCGCCGCGCGCCACGAGCTTCATCAGCGGACTGACCTCGTGCGAGACTGAAACCTGCGCAAATCCGGTTTCGCGCGCAATGCGCGCTGCGGCGCGTTCGTGCGCGGTATGGCGGTAACCGTGCATCAACACGATTGCGCACGAGCGCAGGCCCGAGTCGTACGCTGTCCTCAAAGCGCCACGCAGCCCTGCCTCGTCGAGCGGCTGCAGGACCTCGCCCTGAGCCGAGATGCGTTCGTCCGCCTCGATCACCTGCGCGTAGAGCAGCTCGGGCAGGACGATTTTCCGTTCGAAGAGCCGCGGCCGGTTCTGGTAGGCGATGCGAAGTGCGTCACGGAAGCCGCGCGTGATCACCAGGACCGTAGGTTCGCCCTTGCGTTCAAGCAGGGCGTTGGTCGCGACCGTCGTGCCCATCTTGATGGCAGCGATGCGCTCGACCGGGATCGACGCGTCCGCGTTGCAGCCGAGCAGGTGACGAATGCCGGCAACGGCGGCGTCGCGATACAGATCGGGGTTGTCCGACAGCAGCTTGTGCGTGACGAGAGCACCATCGGGACGGAGGGCAACGATGTCGGTGAAGGTGCCGCCACGATCGATCCAGAACTCCCACTGTCCTGGTTGTGGCCCTTCAGTCATTCGGTTCTCCGATCGGATGCCGGTGCTTGTATGCTTCGCGACGCGCCGGAAACGTCGCGCAGTTTGCCGGCCGGTGGCGCCTGCTGTTCCTATGTTGACATACGCCGCCCGCGTCCTTGCTGCCGGACTTCTTGCTGAGGAGAGACATGAGAACACCTACGCTGCTACGCCCGCTCGCGACGGCGGCCGCGCTCGTGTTTGCGGCTTTGCCGGCCCAGTCCCAGACCAAGTGGGACATGCCGACCGGCTATCCGATTGGCAATCCGCACACCGTGACACTGACGCAGTGGGCCAAGGACGTCGACGCCGCCACCAAAGGCCAGCTGAAGATCGTCGTGCATGCCAACGGCTCGCTGTTCAAGGCCCCGGAGATCATGCGCGCCGTGGAAAGCGGCCAGGCGCAGGTCGGCGAAGTTCTGATGAGCCTGCTCGCGAACCAGAACCCGGTCTTCGCGCTCGATTCGTTACCTTTCCTGGCGACCGGCTTCGATGACGCATGGCGGCTGTATCAGGCGCAACGGCCCGTGCTCGAGCGCACGCTCGACAAGCGCGGGCTGAAGCTGCTCTATGCCGTCGCCTGGCCGCCTCAGGGGATCTACGCCAAGAAGGAACTGAAGTCGGCCGCCGACATGAAGGGACTCAAGTGGCGCGCGTACAACCCGGCGACCTCGAAGATCGCGCAGGCGGTCGGCGCGACGCCGCTGAATATCCAGGCGGCCGAGCTGTCACAGGCTCTGGCCACCGGCGTCGTGGACTCGTTCATGTCGTCCGGCGCCACCGGCGTGGACAGCAAGGTGTGGGAGTCGCTGAGCCACTTTCACACCGTCGACGCGTGGTTGCCGAAGAACATGGTGGTCGCGAACAAGAAGGACTTCGACAAGCTCGACAAAGCAACGCAGGACATCGTCGTAAAGCTCGGCGTCGAGGCCGAGAAGAAGGGCTGGGACCGGATGCGTGCGTATACCGATGAATCGCTCGGCATCCTCGCCAAGAACAAGATGACGGTGGTCAAGCCGACACCGCAGCTGATGGCCGACATGAGGAAGATCGGCGACGAGATGACCGCCGATTGGCTCAAGCAGGCCGGTGCCGACGGCAAGGAGATCCTCGATGCCTATAGCAAGAGCGTCAAGGCGGCTCCCGCGGCGAAGAAGTAGCAGCGAACGTTGCATTTGAACTAGCCCGCGACGGCCGGCCATCAGCGCCGGCCGTTTTTTCATTCGGCGACCCAGGCCGCAAGGACGCACGATGCTTCTCACTCCGCTCCGTCGCCTGTACGACTACTGCGCCTACATGGCTGCGGGCTTCATCCTGCTGATCTTCGTCACGATGATCGTGACGACGGTGCTGCGCGAGGCGGGCGTCGCGGTAGCCGGTGTCGACGACGTCGTGTCCTGGATGACCGCTGCGGCCGCATTTCTCGCGATGGCGCATACGTTTCGCCACGGCGACTTCGTGCGCATGACGCTCGTGATTGAGGCCACTTCACCGCGGGTGCGCCGGTCGATGGAGATCCTGGCAATCCTGGCCGGACTGATCTGCACGGGGTACGCCGCCTACTGGGTGGTCCGCTCGGTCGTCGACAGCTGGCGCTATCAGGAAATGACGACGGGACTGCTGGTGTTGCCGCTCTGGATTCCGCAGATCGGGTTTGCGATCGGTGCGGTCCTGCTGTTCGTCGCACTGCTCGACGAGCTGATTTGCGTGGTGCGCGGTGCCACTCCGAGCTACGTCGCGGCGGTCGAGGAGCGGCGCGCACGCGGTGACTACAGCGAGGAGCTGTAATGGACGTCGTCCTCATCGGCCTGGTCCTGCTCGTGCTGCTCGGCATTCTGCTGTGCGGCGGCATCTGGATCGCGTTCGCGCTGGCTGCGGTGGGATACGCGGGGCTCGCGTGGTTCACGACCCGCGATCCGGGTCCCAATATGTTCACCGCCATGTGGGGCTCGAGTGCGTCCTGGGAACTGGCAGCGCTGCCGCTGTTCGTCTGGATGGGCGAGATCCTGTTCAGGACCAAGCTTTCCGACCAGATGTTCGCCGGCCTGGCGCCGTGGCTGAATCGGATTCCGGGACGACTTCTGCATGTGAACATTCTCGGCTGCGGGGTGTTCGGCTCGGTTTCCGGTTCGTCCGCGGCCACCTGCGCGACGATCTCGAAGGTCGCCCTGCCCGAATTGATGCGGCGGGGCTACGACGAAAATGTGGCCATCGGGTCGCTGGCGACGGCGGGGACCCTCGGCATCCTGATACCGCCGTCGATCATCATGGTCGTGTACGCGGTCGCAGCCGACGTATCGATCATCCGCGTCTTCCTGGCCGGCTTCATTCCGTCGTTCGTCCTGATGGCGCTTTTTTCCGGCTACATCATGTTCTGGGCTCTGACCAATAAGGAGCGGATGCCGCCGCGCGAGCCCGCGACTTCGTTTCGCGAGAAGCTGCGCCGCTCGCGCAATCTGATCCCGGTGACGCTGCTGATCGTCGGCATCGTCTGGGTCCTCGTGGCCGGCGTGGCGACCGCGACCGAATGCGCCGCCTATGGCGTTCTCGGCTCGCTGATCATTGCAGCGTCGAGCCGCATGCTGACGTGGCGGAGCTTCTGGGAAGGCCTGATGGGCGCCACGCGCCTGTCTTGCATGATCATGGTGATCCTGGCCGGAGCATCGTTCCTGAAGATGGCGATGGCATTCACGGGTGTGCCACGCGAACTCGCCGAATGGGTCAACGGGCTCGGCCTGACGCCGTTGCAGCTGATCGCCGTCCTGACGATCTTCTATATCGTCCTCGGCACCGCGCTCGACGGCATCTCGATGATCGTGCTCACCTCGGCCGTGGTGCTGCCGATGATTCAGCAGGCTGGATTCGACCTGATCTGGTTCGGCATTTTCGTGATCCTGCTGGTGGAAATCGCCGAGGTCACGCCGCCGGTCGGATTCAACCTCTTCGTGCTGCAGAACATGACCGGGCGCGACAGCAACGTGATCGCAAAGGCTGCCCTGCCGTTCTTCGCGATGCTGGTGATCTGCATCGCCATCATCACCGTGTGGCCGGAACTCGTCACCTGGCTGCCCGATGTCTTGATGGGCCGCGCTCAATAGCTGTCCGCGAGAAGACACTAGAATCCGGGCCCCAAAAGAAGAAGCGCGGCAAGAATGTTGCGAACGGTTGATCAATGCGTGTAATGGTCATCGGCGCCGGCATCATCGGCGTCTGTACGGCATATTTCCTGCGCCGCGCCGGATACGATGTGACGGTCATCGAACGTCGTTCGGGCGTCGCACAGGAGGCGAGCTTCGGCAACGCCGGCGTGATGGCGCCCGGCTATGTCGGTCCGTGGGCCGCGCCTGGCATGCCGCGCAAGGTGCTGTCTTATCTGCTGCGGCGCGAAGCTCCGGTCGTTTTCCGCCCCGCGGCGAATCTGGCGCTGTGGCGCTGGATCCGCCGCTGGCTGCGTGAGTGCGACGTCGAACGCTATCGCATCAACCGTTCGCGCATGCAGCGCCTCGCGTTCTACAGTCAGGCCGAGCTGCGTGCGCTGCGGGCTCAGCACGCACTCGAGTACGAGCAGGCCACTGGCTACCTGCAGCTGTTTCGTGGCGAGCGCGAGCTCGCGGCCTCGGCGACCGCGCGCACGCTACTGGTCGAACTCGATGTGCGCCATGCTCTGCTCGACGCGGAGCAGTGCCGTGCCCTCGAACCGGCGCTGCATCCGGCGACGCCGCTCGCGGGCGGACTCCATCTGCCGGACGAGGAAACCGGCAACTGCGCCTACTTCGCGCACCAGTTAAAGGACATCGCCGTCACGGACGGCGCAGAGTTCCGCTTTGGCGTCGAAGTGCTGAGCTTCGACGCGAGCGCCGATCGCATCCATGCGCTCAACACGACCGCAGGCCGCCTCGCGGCCGACACTTTCGTGCTGGCGGGCGGGATCGACGGCGGCACCCTTCTCCAGCGGCTTGGCATTCGACTGCCGCTGATCGCGGTCAAAGGCTACTCGGCCGACCGCGCCGATCAGCGCGCTCGAGCACGCACCATTCCTCAGTGTGATGGACGAGACCTACAAGGTGGCCATCACCCGCATGGGCAACCGCATGCGCGTCGCCGGAACGGCCGAACTCGGAACGACCGGCATGGCCTTGCGCGAGCACGCGCTGGGCACGCTGCTGAAGGTCGCGCACGACTGGTTCCCGTATGCCGCGAGTTATCGTCAGGGCAAGTTTTGGGTCGGCGCGCGGCCAATGCTTCCCGACGGACCGCCAGTGCTGGGTCGCACGCCTTACGCCAACCTGTTCCTGAACATGGGGCACGGCTCCAGCGGCTGGGTGATGGCCACCGGCTCGGCGCGTATCGTCGCAGACGTCATCGCGGGACGCGAACCGGGCATCGACATCGACGGCTTGACACTGGACAGGTACCGGACGGGCCGCGGCGCCTAGGCTTCTCCATGAGCGCTCATCTGTACCGTGTCGCTGACCTGCGCGCGATCGAGCAGCAGTCGCAGGCTGAGCCTGCGCCCGGAACGCTGATGGCGCGCGCCGGGCGGGCTGCGGCCGAGCGGATCGTATCGATGCGGCCGTCGTCGCGGCGCGGATCATTCTGTGTCGTCTGCGGGCCCGGCAACAACGGCGGTGACGGCTTTGTGATTGCGGCCGAACTCGCTGCACGCGGCCAGGAAGGAACCTGCGTGCTGCTCGGCGGCGACCGTCCGACGGCCGTGGATGCGGATGCGGCGTACGAGCGCTGGCTCGCCGGCGGGGGCACAGTGCTGACGACGACGCCGGCCGAGGGCCGTTTCGACGCCGTGGTCGACGCGCTGTTCGGTATTGGCCTGGCGCGTCCACTGGCCGGCGAATTTCTCGCCGCCGCCGATTGGATCAATCGGCGCGAGAGCGTCGTCGCGGTCGATGTGCCGAGTGGACTCGACGCGGACACCGGAGCCTGGGTCGGCGGAGTGCCGGGTATCGAAGCCTCAGCGACGGTGACCTTCATCGGCGACAAGCCTGGCCTTCACACGGCGGCCGGTGTCGACGCCGCTGGCACCGTGTTTGTGGAGCCGATCGGAACGCAACCGACGACGACCGACGGCATCCTGATCACGCCTGCGGACTTGGCGCCGATGCTGCGCAAGCGCCGTCGTGACAGCCACAAGGGAACGTACGGCAACGTGCTCGTCGTCGGCGGGGGGCGCGGCATGGTGGGCGCGGCGCTGCTGGGCGGGCGGGCGGCGCTGCGACTCGGTGCCGGGCGCGTCTACGTTGAACTGCTCGGTGCGCCCGAGTTCCGCGTCGACCCGATGCAGCCGGAACTGATGTTTCGTGCGCTGACGGACCTCACGGAATTGCAGGCGATCGTCGTCGGCTGCGGACTCGGAACCGACACGGCTGCGCGCGCTCGACTCGTCGACGTCCTTGACCGAGATACGGCCACAGTGATCGACGCCGATGCGCTGAATTTGATCGCAGCCGAAGCGAATCTTGGCGAGCGAGTGCGGCAGCGCCGCGCGCCGACGTTGCTGACGCCGCACCCGCTCGAGGCGGCACGACTGCTCGGGAGAAAGGCTGCAGAAGTGCAGACCGACCGCGTCGACGCCGCGCGCGAGCTGGCGCGACGCTACGGCGCGATCGCACTGCTGAAAGGCGCGGGCAGCGTCATCGCTGCGCCCGACGGCCGCTACGCGATCAACCCCACCGGGTCGCCCGCGCTCGCGACCGCAGGCACCGGCGACGTGCTCGCTGGAATGCTGGGCGCATTCCTTGCGCAGGGTCTCGGCGACTGGGACGCAGCGCTTGCGGCAACGTGGCTGCATGGCCGTGCCGCCGAAGACAGCGGTGACGCTGGTCTCGTCGCCGGTGACGTGGCGCCGCGCGCAGCCGACGTGCTGCGGCGGCTGCGAGCCGGGTTCAGTGGCTGACCACGCGCCCGGCCGCCAGTTCGATGCGGCGACCGCAGCGTTTCGCAATGTCCGCGTCGTGCGTGACGAGGACCAGCGTTGAACCGCGCTCGCGGTTCAGCTCGAACATCAGGTCGATTACCGCTTCGCCGGTGCGGGCGTCGAGGCTGCCGGTCGGTTCATCGGCGAGCAGCAGCGGAGGCCGCAGCACGAACGCACGAGCGAGCGCGACACGCTGCTGTTCGCCACCGCTCAGATACTTCGGATAGTGCGACAGGCGTTCGGCCAGGCCGACCCGGCCGAGCAGCGTGCGTGCGGCGGCGACCGGCTCTTCGCCTTCGGGTGTACGTCCGGTCAGCTCGAGCGGCAGCAGCACGTTTTCCAGCGCGGTCAGATGCGGCAGCAGCTGAAACGACTGGAACACGAATCCGATTGCGCGGGCGCGCAACGCCGCACGTCCATCCTCGTCGAGCGTGAACATGTCGTCGCCGAAAATGCGCACCGCACCCGACGTCGGAACATCGAGTCCGGCCAGCAGTCCGAGCAGTGTGGATTTGCCCGATCCCGACGCGCCGACGATGGAGGCTGTTTCTCCGGCCGCTATGCTCAGATTGATATCATCGAGAATCGTCAGGCTGCCCGTGGCGTCCTGCACGATCTTCCCGAGGCCCTGCGCCTCCACTGCGATGTTGTTCACCGGCTCCTCTGTCCTGCGCGGACGCTTCAGTTTCCTGCTCGCCCTCGCCTTTGCATTGCTGGGCGCTCTGTGCCCTGATCAGCGGGCTTGCGCGCAGAGCGCGCCGGCAGCCGCTGCGACGGTTGCTCAGCCTGTCATCCTGGTGTTGGGGGACAGCTTGTCGGCCGAGTACGGACTGCCGCGCGGCGCCGGGTGGGTTCAACTGCTCTCGGATCGACTTCGCAGCAGCGGCGCGGATTATACGGTCGTCAATGCGAGCATCAGCGGTGAGACCACGAGCGGCGGGCACACTCGCCTGCCTGCGCTGCTGCAGCAGCATCGGCCGGCGATTCTCGTCATCGAACTCGGCGCGAACGACGGCCTGCGCGGGCTGCCGTTGTCTGCGATGCGCGACAATCTGCTGAAGATGATCGAGGCTGGACGCGGCGCCGGCAGCGCCATACTGCTGGTCGGCGTGCGCGTGCCGCCAAATTACGGGCGCGATTATTCGGAGCGTTTCTTTCGGACTTTCGAGTCAGTCGCGAAGGAAACTCGCGTTGCGTACGCGCCATTCTTGCTCGACGGCTTTGCCCAGTCGCTCGACAGTTTCCAGCCCGACCGAATTCATCCGAACACTTCGGCGCAACCTCGGATGCTGGACAATGTGTGGCCGCATCTGCAGCCGCTGCTGAAGACGAAGCGGAGCACTGCAGCGCGATGAGGCCTGAACACGGCATCGTGGAGGCCGAGCAGGCCCTGGCGCAGCTCGACCGCTACGACACGATCATCGACGTGCGCAGCGAGGGCGAATTTTCCGAGGATCACATTCCGGGCGCGATCAGCTGTCCGGTGCTTTCCGACGACGAGCGCCGTGAAGTCGGGACGATGGACCGCCAGCAGTCGTCGTTCGAGGCGCGACGGCGCGGCGCCGCGATGGTCGCGCGCAACATCGCCGGACACCTTGAGCAGCGTTTCGCCGATAGGCCGCGTGACTGGCAACCCCTCGTGTACTGCTGGCGCGGCGGCAATCGCAGTGGTTCTATGGTGTACATACTGACGCGCGTCGGCTGGCGCGCGGCACAGTTGCACGGCGGCTACCGTGCCTATCGCCGTGCGGTGATGGCGGCGCTCAACACGCTGCCGGCACGGCTTCGCTTCGTGGTCATCTGCGGCGCGACAGGCAGCGGCAAGAGCCGCTTGCTGCTGCAGCTCGCGGCCATCGGCGCGCAGGTGCTCGATCTTGAGAATCTCGCACGCCATCGAGGCTCGGTTCTGGGCGGCCTGCCTTCACAACCGCAACCCGGACAGAAGCTCTTTGAATCCCTGATCTGGGACGTGCTGCGACGCTGCAGCCCGGAGCGACCGGTTTTCGTCGAATCAGAGAGCCGCAAAGTCGGCAGCCTGCACGTCCCCGATCAGTTGCTGCTCCGGATGCGCGAATCGGAGTGCGTGAAGCTCGACGTCCCGCTCGCGGCGCGGATCAGGCTGCTGCGCGACGAATACGGACACTTCGAGGAGGATCCCGATTCGCTGTTCGGTCAGCTCGAGTGCCTGGCCGAGCTGCATGGTCGAGAAAAAGTCGCGCGCTGGAAGGCACTCGCCACCGCCCGCCACTGGGACCGCATGGTCGAGCAGCTGCTGACCGAGCACTACGACCCGGCTTACCGACGCTCGATCGCGCGCAACTTCAAGCAAGTGGGCGATGCCACGACGATCTTCATCGGCTCGAATGACACCGCCGCATACGCCGACGCGGCGCGCGCCCTAGGCGCCTGATCCCCGCGGACTACTTCGTCGCGGCGCTGTCGGCCGCAGCGGGCTTCGGAGCGTCGCGCCGCAATTCGGGCCGGTTCACTTTCACGCCGTGCCGGCTGCGCAGTCCCTCGGCGTAGGCCTGCTTCATCGGCCGCGGCGACTTGCCGCTGCAGCGCACGGCGCTCGGCATCGCGCTGTGCCGGTGTCTGGGCTGTGCCTTCCTTCGCCGCAACGACCTCCGCGATCAGGTATCCCATGCCTTCGACGTCCAAGCCGACGAAGGTTGGCAGCTTGTCGGCCCGCGTTCTCAGGATCTCATTGAGCAGCGCCGGTGGCATGCCCTGCGGCGCTCGGCGCGAAACGGTGATCGGCGGCGAGAATCCTGCATCGCTCGGCTGCTTCAGCAGCTCGGCGAGCCGGCTTTCGCCGGCGCCGCGCGCCAGCTTTGCGGCCTCCTGCTGCTCAAGCCGCTGTCGGATCAGCGCCTTGACTTCGTCGAGCGGACGTATCGCGGCGGGACGATGCTCGATCACGCGCGCGGCGACCAGCGTGTTCGGCCCGATCTCGATCGCCTGCGTGTTGCGTCGGTTCTTGACGGCGTCGTCGCTGAACAGCGCCTCGATCACGCGCGGCGTGAACACCTGCGGCTGATTCGGCCGCGGCGGAATGCCGGCGCGCGTGACATTGTCCTGCGTGGCAATCTTGAGCCCGAGCTTGTCCGCGGCAGGCTTGAGCGAATCGGCCTGCTCGTAGGTGAGATTGGTGAACTGCTCGGCCGCTTCGGCGAACCGCTTCTGCGCCTGCTGCGTACGCAGTTCGCGCTCGATTTCGGCGCGCACTTCGGCCAGCGGCTTGGCCTCTGCCGGCTTGATTTCAGTGACACGGATGATGTGATAGCCGAAGTCGGTCTCGACGACCCCGCTGATCTCGCCCTGCTTCAACGAGAACGCGACATCCTCGAACGGCTTGACCATCATGCCCTTACCGAAGAAGCCGAGGTCGCCGCCCTGCGCTGCTGAGCCCGGATCCTTGGATTGCTCTTTCGCGATCTTCGCGAAGTCGCCCGGGTTGGCTTTCACGGCCGCGAGCGCCGCTTCGGCCTTCTTGCGGGCCGCAGCCTTGTCGCCACCCTCGGCCGCGATAAGAATATGGCTGGCGCGCCGCTGCTCCTCGACGCCGTAGCGCCCCTTGTTCTGCTCGTAGTAAGCCTTGACGTCCGCGTCAGCGACCGGCGCGTCGCCGGCCAGCGCCTCGGCACTCAGTACTAGATATTCGACGTTGACGTTCTCGGGCGTCTCGAAGTCCTTGGTGTGCTTCTCGTAGAACTCGGCGACCTGCGCATCGCTGACGCTCGGCCTTCGGCAGGAAGGCCTCGATGCGGATCGGCAGCACCCGCACCTCGCGCTGCTCGAGCAGGACGCGGTCGATGCGCTCGGCAACCTGGGCCGGCACTATCGTGGATTCGAGCACGGCCTGAATCAACATTTGCTTGCGCAAATCGGCCCGAACGCGCTCCTCGAATTGCGTCTCGGTCATGCCCTGCGCCGCCACGTACGCCTTGTAGCGCTCGAGACTGAACTTGTTGTCCTGCTGAAAGGCCGGAACGTTCGCCAGCACCTGCCGCAACCGGTCATTCGTCACGATCAGGTTGCTGCGCTCGACTTCGCGGGTCAGCGCCCGATCGAGCAGCAACCCGTCGAGCACCGCGGCCCGACCTTCGGGCGTGTCGAGCACCTTCGGATCGAACTCCGGGCCGAACTGCTGCCGCAGCCGCTCGACGCGCTCGCGCTGGGCGATCTCGAATTCGCGCTGCGTTATCGGCGTGCCGTCGACCGTCGCCAGCGCGCCTTCGGTTTCCATGAAGCGGTTGTAGCCCTGGATGCCGAAGAACACGAAGGACGGAAAAATGAGCACCAGCATGAAGAACATCAGCCAGCGGCGGTGCGAGCGGATCGAATCGAACATGGATGCTCTCGGTCAGCGAACAAACAACAAAAAAGGCGAACTTGCGTTCGCCTTCGTCGTGTGGCGGAGTGGACGGGACTCGAACCCGCGACCCCCGGCGTGACAGGCCGGTATTCTAACCAACTGAACTACCACTCCCGCGCGTTTGAAGCGACGACTTCGCAGGTACTCCAGATGGCTCGGTGGTGGGTGCTGAGAGGCTCGAACTCCCGACCTACGCCTTGTAAGGGCGCCGCTCTACCAACTGAGCTAAGCACCCTCAGCTCGTCCGGTGTTCCGCGCTTACCACGGCCGCGCGGTTGATCGCGCTGCTGCGGTGCTCGCGGCGGCTACCTGGCTGCGAAGCGCGCTAGTTTAGCGAATCTTTCAACGCCTTGCCGGGACGGAATTTCGGCACTTTGGCCGCCTTGATCTTGATCGCCTCGTTCGTACGGGGGTTGCGACCTGTACGGGCGGCGCGCTTGCCGACCGCGAACGTACCGAAGCCGACCAACGTCACGGAGTTGCCCTTCTTGAGGCTGCTCCGGATTCCACCGACGATCGCTTCGAGGGCCCGACCTGCCGCGGCTTTTGAGATATCCGCTTGCTTGGCGATGTGGTCGATCAGTTCTGTCTTGTTCACTTAAACCCCCTCTTGAGACTGGTCTGGAGTATCAGCGCACGCGATGCCGCCGCTGCAGCGATCTTGTCGTTATGAATCGACCGCACGCGTGCTCTGAAAAGTGGACGGGTATTCAACCGCGCGTCATCTGCAGTGTCAAGCGCGAGCAATCGAGTTTTTTGCTCGTGATGAAAAGAGTGTGCACCTCTTGCGAGGCGCACACTCGATTAGCGTCAATGCTTGACGACCTCGGCGGCGGTTCCGGCGTCGGCCGGCTTCGGCGGGGTGGCCGCTGCTTCCTCGTCGGTCAGCGGCACCGGCTGACGCTCGAGCGCGACCTCGAGCACCTTGTCGATCCACTTAACGGGAACGATCTCAAGGCGGTTCTTCACATTGTCCGGGATCTCCGCGAGATCCTTGACGTTTTCCTCTGGGATCAGCACCGTCTTGATACCGCCGCGGTGCGCGGCGAGCAGCTTCTCCTTCAGACCGCCGATCGCCAGGACTTCGCCGCGCAGCGTGATTTCGCCAGTCATCGCCACGTCGGCGCGAACCGGAATTCCGCTCAGGGCCGAGACGATCGACGTTGTGATCGAAATGCCGGCTGAAGGTCCGTCCTTCGGTGTTGCGCCCTCCGGGAAGTGCACGTGCAGGTCGGTCTTCTCGAAGGTCTCGTCGCGGACGCCGAGCCGGCGCGCACGCGCGCGCACGACTGTCCTGGCCGCCTCGACCGATTCCTTCATAACGTCGCCAAGCGAGCCCGTCCGCTGGACGTTGCCCTTGCCCGGCATCGTCGCGACCTCGATGGTCAGCAGGTCCCCACCAACCTCGGTCCACGCGAGTCCGGTCACCTGGCCCACCTGGTTCTGCTTCTCGGCGACGCCGAAGTTGTAGCGCCGCACGCCGAGGAACTTGTCGAGATTCTTCGCGTTGACGTGGATCTTCTTGTCCTGGCTCTTCAGCAGCAGTTGCTTGACGACCTTGCGACAGATCTTGCTGATCTCGCGCTCGAGCGAGCGCACGCCGGCCTCGCGCGTGTAGTAGCGGATGATGTCGCGGATCGCGCTTTCGCCGACCGCAAGTTCGCCTGACTTCAGGCCATTGGTCTTCATCTGCTTCGGCAGCAGGTGCTGCAGCGCGATGTGCACCTTCTCTTCCTCGGTGTAGCCCGACAGCCGGATCACCTCCATGCGGTCAAGCAGCGCCGGCGGGATGTTCATCGTGTTGCTGGTGGCAACGAACATCACGTCCGAAAGGTCGAAGTCGACCTCGACGTAGTGATCCTGGAAGGTGTGGTTCTGCTCGGGGTCGAGTACTTCGAGCAGCGCCGATGCCGGATCGCCGCGGAAGTCCATGCCCATCTTGTCGACTTCGTCGAGCAGGAACAGCGGATTGCGGACACCGATCCGGCCGAGGTTCTGCAGGATCTTGCCCGGCATTGAGCCGATGTAAGTGCGACGGTGGCCGCGGATCTCCGCCTCGTCACGGACGCCACCGAGTGCCATGCGGATGAACTTGCGGTTGGTCGCGCGCGCGACCGACTGGCCGAGCGAGGTCTTGCCGACGCCCGGAGGGCCGACCAGGCACAGGATCGGCGCCTTCACCTTGTCGACCCGCTGCTGCACCGCGAGGTACTCGAGGATGCGATCCTTGACCTTCTCGAGGCCGTAATGGTCGTCGTTCAGAACCTTCTCGGCGTTCCTCAGATCGTTGTTAATGCGGCTGCGCTTCTTCCACGGCAGCCCGACCAGCGTGTCGAGGTAGTTGCGCACCACCGTGGCTTCGGCCGACATCGGTGACATCAGCTTGAGCTTCTTCAGCTCGGACTGCGCCTTCTCGCGCGCGGCCTTCGGCATCCGCGCAGCGCGGATCTTCTTTTCCAGTTCTTCGAGGTCGGCGCCCTCTTCGCCTTCGCCGAGTTCCTTCTGGATCGCCTTGACCTGTTCGTTCAGGTAGTACTCGCGCTGGCTCTTCTCCATCTGCCGCTTGACGCGGCCACGGATGCGCTTTTCGACCTGCAGGATGTCGATCTCGGTCTCGAGTTGCGCCAGCAGATGCTCGAGGCGCTCGTTGAGTCCCTGCATCTCGAGAATCTTCTGCTTCTGCTCGAGCTTCAGCGGCAGGTGCGCGGCAATCGTGTCCGCCAGCCGGCCGGCCTCGTCGATGCCGGCAATCGAGGTCAGGATCTCGGCCGGAATCTTCTTGTTCAGCTTCACGTACTGGTCGAACTGGCTGACGATCGCGCGCCGCAGCGCCTCGGCCTCGGCCGTCGGCTGCAGATCGGGCACGATCGGCACGACGTCGGCGGTGAAGTGGCTGGAGCCTTCCTCGATCCGCTCGATGCGCGCACGCTGCGCGCCCTCGACCAGTACCTTCACCGTGCCGTCAGGCAGCTTCAGCATCTGCAGGATGTTGGCGACGCAGCCGATCTCATAGATGTCCTCTGCGGTCGGCTCGTCCTTGGCCGCGTTCTTCTGCGCGACCAGCATGATGCTCTTGCCGGCTTCCATCGCCGCCTCGAGCGCCTTGATCGACTTGGGCCGTCCGACGAACAGCGGGATCACCATGTGCGGAAACACCACCACGTCGCGCAGGGGCAGCAGCGGCAAGGTGACGCTGTTCCGGAGGCATGATCTGGGTTGACATAGGAGGCCTTCCCTCAAAATGGAGTATTCAGCGGGGCATATGGGTACAGCCCGGGCCAATGCAAGACCGCTGGAATCCTCGGTGATTTCAATCTAGCACGCGACGCGCCTCGTCGCGGCCCGCAGACACCGCGGCGCCTAACGCGGAGCGCCGGCCACCTTCGGCTGGTCGGCGTACATCAGCAAAGGCTTGCCGCCAATGATGGTGTTCTCGTCGACTACGACCTTGACCACGTTCTTGGTGCTTGGGAAGGTCGTACATGACGTCGAGAAGGATGCCTTCCACGATGGAACGCAGTCCGCGGGCGCCGGTCTTGCGCTTGATCGCCTTGCGCGCGATCGCCTTCAGCGCATCCGGCCGCACCTCGAGTTCGACGCCTTCCATGTGGAACAGGCGCTGGAACTGCTTGACCAACGCGTTCTTCGGCGCAACGAGGATCTCGACCAGCGCGTCCTCGCTCAGTTCGTCGAGCGTCGCCACCACCGGCAGGCGGCCGACGAGTTCCGGAATCAGACCGAACTTGATCAGGTCTTCGGGCTCGACTTCGCGCAGCACGTCGCCGACCCCACGCTCGCTTGCGCTTGTGACCGTCGCCCCGAAGCCGATGCCGCTCTTCTCCGATCGGCTGCGGATGATCTTCTCGAGACCGTCGAACGCGCCGCCGCAGACAAACAGGATGTTCGTCGTGTCGATCTGAACGAAGTCCTGATTCGGATGCTTGCGCCCGCCCTGCGGGGGGACCGAGGCGATCGTGCCCTCGATCAGCTTCAGCAGTGCCTGCTGCACGCCCTCACCCGAAACGTCGCGGGTGATCGACGGGTTATCGCTCTTGCGCGAGATCTTGTCGATCTCGTCGATGTAGACGATGCCCTTCTGCGCCTTCTCGACTTCGTAGTTGCAGTTCTGCAACAGCTTCTGGATGATGTTCTCGACGTCCTCGCCGACATAGCCGGCCTCGGTCAGCGTCGTCGCGTCGGCGATCACGAACGGGACATTCAGCAGCCGCGCCAGCGTCTGTGCCAGCAGCGTCTTGCCCGAGCCGGTCGGACCGATCAGCAGGATGTTGCTCTTCGCCAGCTCGACGTCGTCCTTGGCGCTGAGGTGCTTGAGCCGCTTGTAATGGTTGTAGACGGCGACCGAAAGGATGCGCTTGGCCTTGTCCTGACCGATCACGTACTGATCGAGGATGGCACCGATTTCGCGCGGGGTCGGCAGATCCGACTTCGCCCCGGCCGTACCGGCGTCCGAGGTCGTCTCGTCGCGGATGATGTCGTTGCAGAGGTCGATGCATTCATCGCAGATGAACACCGACGGGCCGGCGATCAGCTTCTTGACCTCATGCTGGCTCTTGCCGCAGAAGGAGCAGTAGAGAAGCTTCTCGCTGGAGCCCTTCTTGTCCGACATATCGCTGGAATCGCCCTCCGCCCGTCGCCCGCTATGGCTGCTCGCCGCGCTTGACAAAGATCTTATCGACCAGTCCGTAGCTTACTGCATCGTCCGCCGACATGAAGTTATCGCGATCGGTGTCTCTGGCTATCTTTTCAATCGGTTGGCCGGTCAGCTCGGCCAGTATCCGGTTGAGCCGCTCGCGCGTCTTCAGGATTTCCTGCGCGTGGATCTCGATGTCGCTCGCCTGACCCTGTGCACCGCCGGACGGCTGATGAATCATGATGCGCGAATTCGGCAGCGTGTAGCGCTTGCCCTTGGCGCCAGAGGCCAGCAGAAAGGCGCCCATGCTGGCCGCCATGCCGACACAGATCGTCGAGACATCCGGCTTGATGAACTGCATCGTGTCGTAGATCGCAAGCCCGGCGTAGACCGACCCGCCCGGCGAATTGATATAGAGCGAAATGTCCTTGTCCGGGTTCTCTGATTCGAGGAACAGCATCTGCGCCACGATCAGATTCGCCGTCTGGTCGTTGACCGGACCAACCATGAAGACCACGCGATCGCGCAGCAGCCGCGAATAGATGTCGTAGGCCCGTTCACCGCGCCCGCTCTGCTCGATCACGATCGGCACCATACCGAGCGCCTGTGGCGAGATTCCTTCGGCCATTGCAGCGATCCCCTTGTGACTCTTCATTCCCAGTTCCCCGCTGTGCGGTGCATCACGTCTGCCGGTGACCCATCAGCTCGTCGAACGCCACCGGTGTTTCTACGACTTTCGCCTGCTCGAGTACCCAGCGACTCACGTTGTCCTCCAGCGCTGTGCCCTCGAGTTCAGCCAGCCGCTTGCGGTCCGAAAGGTACCAGTTGATGACTTCCTGCGGCTTCTCGTAGCTCTGGGCCATGTCCTCGACAAGCTTGCGTATCTGGTCCGGGCGCGGCTGCAGTCCGTGCGCGCGCACGACCTCACCGACGAGTAGCCCGAGCCGCACGCGGCGCTCCGCCTGAGCGGCGAAAAGATCCAACGGCAGCTCCTTGTCGGCCGGCACACCGCGTGCCGTCAGATCCTTGCGTGCCATTTCCGCAAGGCGTTGCTTGTCATCATCGACCAGTGCCTTCGGCACGTCGAACTGCGTCGATGCCAGCAGCGCCGCCATCGCGCTGTCGCGCGTCCGATTCTTGAGCCTCGTACCCACTTCACGTTCGAGGTTGGCTTTAATCTCGGCGCGCATCTTGGCGAGATCGCCGTCGGCAATCCCGAGCGAGCGCGCAAATTCCGCGTCGACTTCAGGCAGCACCGGCTGCTGCACCTTCTTCAATGTCACCGTGAACTCGACGGTCTTTCCGGCCAGTTGAGTCGCCGAGTAATCACTCGGAAACGTCAACGGAAAAATCTTGCTCGCGCCTACAGTCATTCCGCTCACGGCCGTCTCGAACTCCGGCAGCATCCGACCCTGCCCGAGCGTAAACGCAAAGTCCTGCGCACTACCGCCATCGAAGGCCGCGCCATCGAGCGTGCCGGCGAAGTCGACCACGACCACGTCGCCGTTCGCCGCGGGGCGGACCACGTCCTGATAACTGGCCCGCTGCTTGCGCATGATGCCCAGCGTGCTGTCGATCTCCGTCTCACCGACCGGGCATACGGCGCGCTGCACCTCGACACCGGAAAGGCTACCGAGCGCAATCTCGGGGTAGACCTCGAAAACCGCCGAAAATGCCAGGTCGGGCGAGTCCTGCGCATCGCGCGACTCGAGCCGCGGCGTACCCGCGACGCGCAGCTTGCTCGCGTTGATCGCGGAATTGAACGCCTCGCCTACCTTGTCGTTCAGCACCTCGGCCTGGACCTGCGCGCCGTAAGTCGCGGCGACCATCTTCATCGGCACCTTGCCAGGCCGGAAGCCCGGCATCTTCACGCTGCGCGCCAGCTTCGCGAGCCGGGTCTGCACTTCCTTTTCGACTGCCGCGACGGGCACCGTCAGGTCGATACGACGCTCGAGCGCGCCCGTGTTTTCCATCGTCTGTTGCATGGCTTGTTCCCTGATTCTTGTCGGACGCCGCATCATCGCGGCGGTCGGGATCGGTTGGTGCGAAGGGGGGGACTCGAACCCCCACGCCGGTGAAGGCGTCAGGACCTAAACCTGGTGCGTCTACCAATTTCGCCACCTTCGCGCCGCGGCCGAAGGGTTAACTCGGCGCGCAAGGAGCAGTGATTCTAACGGATGCGGGTCCGGCAATTTGGCTTCGAACCCTGTGCTAGCGTCGGCTGAATGGGTGTCGGCCACTACGAAAACTTCCCGGTTGCATCGTTGCTTGCGCCGCCGGCACTGCGTGACGCGATTCGGGCGATCTACCGTTTCGCCCGGACCGCCGACGACATCGCCGACGAGGGCAATGCGCCACCCGCGGAACGCCTTCGAGGCCTGGCGGAGCTGCGCGGCGCGCTCGATGCGATCGATGCCGGAGCCGCTGGCGATTGGCCAGACCTTGCGCGCGCGGTGCGCACTCATGCGCTGCCGACACCGCTGTTGCGCGACCTTCTGTCGGCCTTCGAACAGGACGTCGTCACCTCGCGCTACGCCAGTTTCGAGTCACTGCTCGACTACTGCCGCCGGTCCGCGAATCCGATCGGGCGCTTGCTGCTCGTGCTTTACGGACGCAGCGACGCGTCAGTCGCGAAGCGTGGTCCGATGCGATCTGCACGGCGCTGCAGCTCACGAACTTCTGGCAGGACGTCGCCCTCGACTGGAACAAGGGGCGCATCTACGTCCCAGCCGAAGACCTGGAGCGCTTCGCCGTCGGTGAGCCGGACCTGGCCTCGGGTCTTGTAGACGCGACGCTGGAGCGCGCTGATGCAGTTCGAGACGCAGCGAACTCGCGCCTTGATGTTATCTGGCGCCCCGCTCGCACGCGCCCTGCCGGGCCGCATCGGCTTCGAACTGCGCCTGGTGATCCACGGCGGCCTGCGCATCCTCGAGCGCATCGACGCCTGCGGCGGTGACGTGTTTCGGCAACGACCGACCCTGCGCGGCCGCGACTGGCTGGCGGTCGTCTGGCGGGGACTGCAGGGATTGCCCCGGGCGGCGGGACCACACGCGACCGCAAGACTGGGCACATGAGGCTCACCGTGAGAGTGCAGCGCGCCGCGCGCCCATCGCGCGCGCGCGCCAAGACGCCTCGCTCGAACTTCGGGAAGGTCGATGACTCCCGACGAGTACTGCCAGCAGAAGGCCGCCGCCAGCGGTTCGAGCTTCTACTACGCGTTCCTGTTTCTGCCCCCGGAGCGGCGTCGCGCCATAACGGCGGTCTACGCCTACTGTCGCGAGGTCGACGACGTCGTCGACGAAGTCATCGATCCCGCGGTGGCGCAGGCCAAACTCGACTGGTGGCGCGGCGAGGTCGAAGCGCTTTTCCGCGGCGATCCGAATCACCCCGTGACCCGGGCGTTACAGCCCTTCGTCGTCGGGACCTTCGGCATTACGCAGGCACGGCTGGCTGCCATCCTCGACGGCATGGAGATGGACCTGCAGCAGAACCGCTACCTCGACTTCGCAGCGTTGCGGCGATATGCGCATCTGGTCGCGGGGTCGTCGGCGAGATGTCGGCGTCGATCTTCGGCTACCGCCATGCCGCCACGCTCGAATACGCCGGCCGGCTCGGGATCGCGCTGCAGCTGATCAACATCATCCGCGACGTGGGCGAGGATGCACGCCGCGGTCGCGTCTACCTGCCGCTCGACGAGATGCAGCAATTCGGGGTCAAGGTCGCCGACGTCCTGCAGGGCCACACCGTCGGTGGCTTCGTGCCGATGATGCAGTTCCAGGCCGAGCGAGCGCGTACGGTTTATCGCGAAGCCCTGGCGCTGCTTCCAGCGGAAGACCGCAAGGCCCAGCGCACTGGATTGATCATGGGCGCGATTTACTCGACTCTGCTCGATGAGATCGAACGCGACGGCTTCCGCGTGCTGAACCAGCGCATCGCGCTGACGCCGCTGCGCAAGTTGTGGATCGCGTGGAAGACCTGGGTTTCGGCGTGACCGCAGCGACTGCGCATCGGCGTGATCGGAGGCGGCTGGGCCGGGATGTGCGGCCGCGGCGGCCTGCGCTCGTGCGGGACACCAGCCGATCCTGCTCGAAGCGAGCGGCGAACTCGGCGGCCGTGCACGCCGGCTCGTGCTCGAACTGGACGGCCATCGTCACACGCTCGACAACGGCCAACATCTGCTGATCGGCGCGTATACCGCCGTCGCGAAGCTGCTCGCGCAGTGCGGCGTCACGCTCGACTCTGTCTTCGTGCGCCGTCCGTTCGAGATCACCTATCCGGACGGCATGTGCCTGCGCGCCGCAAGGCTGCCGGCACCGTGGCATCTGGTGGGGGCGCTGCTGACTGCGCGGGGCTTCCAGTGGCAGGACCGGCTGGCGCTCGCGCGCCTGCTGCCGCAGCTGAAGGCACAGGACTGGACGGTCGCGCCCGATCGCGCCGCCGGACCCTGGCTGCGCCAGTTGCGCCAGACGCCGCGTCTGATCGACCGCGTGTGGCGACCGCTGACGCTGGCTTCCCTCAACACCCCGCTCGACGAGGCATCCGCGCAGGCGGTGGCAACGGTATTGCGGGACAGCCTCGGCGCCGCTGCGCCGGCGTCGGAGATGTGGCTGCCGCGCTCGGATCTTTCCGCAGCGTACTGCCCGAGGCGGTCGAGCGCTCGCTGCACGAGGCGGGCGGCGAAGTCCGGCCGCAACCACCGCGTCGATCTCGCGCGACGCTCGGACCAAGGATGGACGCTGGCGGTGCGCGCCGGCGGCGACCACGCTTCACTCTCGGTCGATGCGCTCGTCTATGCCGCGCCAGCGGCGCAGCTGCAGCGTGTCTTCGGCCTGCACACGGACGCGTTGCGCCAGACGCTGCGGATGATCGAGCGCTTTCGCTATCAGCCGATCACGACGATCTACCTGAAGTACGCACCGGACGAGCCGCGACTGCCAGCGCTGTTCAACGCGCTGGAGGACAACGTCCTGCACGGTCACTACGGGCAATGGGCGTTCAATCGAGGCGCGCTTGACGCCGCCAATCGCGGCGTGCTGGCGGTGGTCATCAGCAGCGGCGGAGTCGAGGAGGAGCCGACGCTCGACGCGCTGTGCGACGCGGTCGCACGCCAGATGTGCGATGTCTACCGCCTGCCGACGCCGCTCGCGGCCCGCGCGATCATCGAACGGCGTGCCACGCTGGCGTGCGTGCCGGACCTCGAGCGCCCGGCGCAGTCGACCGTCCTGCCGCGGCTCGCGCTGGCGGGCGACTGGACCGCATCGGAGTACCCCTGCACGCTCGAGACCGCCGTGCGCAGCGGTACCGCCGCGGCCGCCTGGGTCGCGAGCCCGGCTTCCGCCTAAATCACGCGCGCAGGTGCTCGAGCGCCTGTACGAGACGGTCGACCGTGACGATCTCGAGTCCTTCGATGCGGTGCTTCGGCGCGTTCGCGCGCGGAATGATCGCGTGCGCGAAGCCGAGCTTGGCGGCCTCGCGCAGGCGCTCCTGGCCGCGCGGCGCGGGGCGTATCTCGCCGGCGAGGCCCACTTCGCCGAAGGCCACGAGGCCGCGCGGCAGCGGCCGGTCTGCGCATCGACGAAACGATCGCCAGCAGCACCGCCAGATCGGCCGCCGGCTCGGCGATGCGAACGCCACCGACTGCATTGACGAAGACATCCTGGTCGTAGGCCGCGATGCCAGCATGGCGGTGCAAGCACCGCCAGCAGCATCGCCAGACGCTGCGGATCGAGGCCGACGCTGAGCCGACGCGGGTTCGGCACGTGCGCGGTGTCGACCAGTGCCTGCACCTCGACCAGCAGCGGCCGGGTTCCTTCCTGCGTGACGATGACGCACGAGCCCGGCACCTCGCCGCCGTGCCCGTCCGGGCCGTGCTGTGACAGGAACAGGGCCGACGGATTGCTGACGCCCTTTAAGCCGCGGTCGGTCATCGCGAACACTCCGAGCTCGTTGACCGCGCCGAAGCGGTTCTTGAACGCGCGGATCAGGCGAAACGACGAGTGCGTGTCGCCTTCGAAGTACAGCACCGTGTCGACGATGTGTTCGAGCACGCGCGGACCGGCCAGCGCGCCCTCCTTCGTGACATGGCCGATCAGGACCAGTACAAATCCGGTCTGCTTGGCGAGACGCGTCAGATGCGCAGCACATTCGCGCACCTGCGACACCGATCCCGGCGCCGACGTGAGTTCGCCGGTGTACATCGTCTGGATCGAGTCGATCACGACGATCGACGGCTGCTCGTCCCGAATCGTCGCGATGACGCGCTCGAGCGCGATCTCTGACAACAGATCGCACCTTCGCGGCGTCGACGCCGAGTCGCCGGGCCCGCAACGCCACCTGTGCAGGGGACTCCTCGCCGCTGACATAGAGCACTCGAGTACCCGCCGACAGCGCTGCGAGTGACTGCAGCAGCAGCGTCGACTTGCCGATGCCGGGATCGCCTCCGATCAGCACGACGCCGCCTTCGACCAGGCCGCCGCCGAGGACGCGGTCGAACTCCTCGACGCCGCTGCTCAGCCGCGCCACCTCGCGCGCCTGCACCTGGCCCAGAGACTGCACCGGCGTCGTCGGCGCAAGCGCGGCGTAGCGGTGCCCGCTCGCGTCCTCGACGCGCGCCTCCGCGAGCGAATTCCACGCGCTGCAATGCGGGCACTGGCCCTGCCACTTCAGGCTGGTACCGCCGCACTCGGCACAGACAAACTGGGTTCGCGCCTTCGCCATTTCAGTCGACGGTCACCATGCGGACGCGCGGTGCGACCGCGCACATCAATTCGTACCCGACGGTGCCGCAATGCTCGGCGACGACGTCGATCGGAACCTGGCGGCCCCACAACTCGACCGGGCTGCCGACGCGAGCGTCCGGTGCCGCGCTCAGATCGACGGTGATCAGATCCATCGACACGCGTCCCGCAATCGGAACGAGTGTCTCGCCGACTGCGACAGGGGTGCCGTCGGGCGCGTGGCGTGGATACCCGTCGGCATAGCCACAGGCGACGACGCCGATCCGCGTCGCGCCTTTGGCAACGAAGCGGGATCCATAGCCGACGGCTTCGCCGGCTGCGATGGTCCGCACGGCCAGAAGTTCTGAAGTCAGTCGCATCACAGGCCGCAGGCCGAGTTGCTCTGCGCTGCGCGCCGCATCGGGTGTTGCACCGTACAGCGCGATGCCGGGTCGCACCCATGCCTCGGCCAGCGGCGGATGAAGAAACAACGCGCCAGAATTCGAGACGCTGTGCGGAAGATCGATTCCGCGGCAGGCCTCCTCGAAGCGCGCAAGTTGATCGTTCAGCGCGGTCGGCCCCACGCCAGGATCCTCGCGTTCGGCATTGGCGAAGTGCATCGACAGACCGTCAAGACGCGCAGCCGCGCACTGCAAGAGCCGTGCGTGCGCGGACGCCGACCTCGGCCGGATCGAAGCCGAGCCGGTTCATCCCGGTATTCACCTTGAGGTAGACGCCGATCGGAGCGCCCCGGCCGGCGCAGTCTCCAGCATGCGCAGCTGCGACTCGTCATGCACGACGACGCTGAGGTCGAGTTCGCGGCATATGGCGATGTCGCCGACCTCGAAGCAGCCCTCGCAGCATCAGAATTGGCCGGGTCCAACGCGCGGCGCGCGCCCGGCGCGCTTCCTCGAAGTCGATCAGGGCAAGCCCGTCGGCCTCGGCAAAGCCCAGCACCGCGCGCTCGATGCCATGACCGTACGCATTTGCCTTGACGACCGCCCAGATCTTGCGCCCGGCTGCGCGCGAGCGAGCGCGAGCAAGGTTGTGCCGCATTGCGGCGAGGTCGATATGGGCTCGTATCGGGCGTGGCATCGTGCGGAACACCAACTTCGGAATAGCGTCGTAGCATAGCGAGGCGAACGAAGCGCAAGGCAAGGTACGCGTGTTATAACGCCGCGCGTTGTAACCTCGCTCGGAAAACATCCCATCCACGCCTTGCCGCCTCGACTGCAACTGCCCGTCATCCCTCCATGAATCGCGGCTTCTACACGATCATGGCGGCGCAGTTCCTGTCCTCTCTGGCGGACAACGCGCTGCTGATCGCGGCCATCGCCCTGCTTCGTGAGATGGGTGCCGCGGCCTGGATGACGCCGATGCTGAAGCTGTTCTTCGTCATCTCGTACGTCGTTCTTGCGCCATTCGTCGGGGCCTTCGCGGACTCCTTTCCGAAGGGGCGCGTGATGATGATCACTAACATGATCAAGATCGGCGGCTGCATGATCATGTTCGCTGGCGCCCACCCGCTCGTTGCCTACGCGGTCGTGGGCTTCGGCGCGGCGGCCTATTCGCCGGCGAAGTACGGCATCGTGACCGAGCTGCTTCCTGCGGACCGCCTCGTCGTCGCCAATGGGTGGATCGAAGGCCTGACGGTGCTTTCAATCATTCTCGGCTTCCTGTTCGGCGGCGTACTGATCAGCCCGAATGTCTCGGCGTGGCTGTTCACGCTCGATGTTCCGCTGGTGGACATGGAACTCGAGCACGCGTCCGAATCGGTGATCGCGGTGATCGCGGGTTTCTACGTGTTGGCCGCGCTCGTGAACCTGGTGATTCCCGACACCGGCGCACGGTACGCCAAGCAGCACATTCATCCCTGGAAACTGCTGGTTGGATTCGCGCATTGCTGCAACGTGCTGTGGCGGGACAAGCTGGGTCAGATCTCGCTCGCCGTGACGACGCTTTTCTGGGGCGCCGGTGCGACGCTGCAATTCATCGTGCTCAAGTGGGCTGAGCAGATTCTCGGTCTCGACCTCAGCAGAGCCGCGATCCTGCAGGCGATCGTCGCCGTCGGCATTGCCGGTGGCGCCGTCTATGCCGCGGCGAGTGTGTCGCTGAAGCGTTCGCTCGGCGTCCTGCCGGTCGGCATCGCGATGGGTGTCATCGTCGGGCTCGCGTCGTTCTACAGCCGCGGCCTCGTGCCCGAAGGTTCGCTCGCGCTCGGCAATGCCTCGGCCAGTTACTTCCTCGTCATCGCCTGCGCGATTCTGGTGCTGATCGGCGCACTCGCCGGGTACTTCGTCGTCCCGATGAACGCGCTGCTGCAGCACCGCGGGCACGTACTGCTGTCCGCGGGGCACTCGATCGCCGTGCAGAATTTCAACGAGAACCTCAGCATTCTGGTGATGCTCGGGCTGTATGCGCTGCTGATCTGGCTGAACCTGCCGATCCAGGCCGTGATGCTGCTCTTCGGCCTGTTCGTCGCGATATCGATGGTGCTGGTGCTGCTGCGCCACCGCTACAACCAGCGGCAATTCGACTCGGTCGCCCTCATCGGCGAGGTGCAGCTCTAAGGCCGACGCCCGGTTGCGCCTAGCCTCGGAGCACTCAACGCAACGCGGGCAACGGCGGACGCGCGTATCGCGCTGTGTGCGGACGTTTCAGTCCGAACGCGCGACGACATCGCGCGCCAGGCAGAGATCGGCCCACGACTTGGCCTTGTCCTCGAGGTTTCGCAGCAGGTACGCGGGGTGATAGGTCACCACGACCGGAATACTGCGGCTCCCGATCTCGATCCGGTGGACCCGTCCGCGCAGGCTGGCGATGCTCGAATCCGTCCCGAGCAGCGACTGCGCGGCGAAGCGCCCCATTACCAGGAGCAGCTTGGGGCTCGACGAGCTCGATCTGACGCCTCAGGTAAGGATCACACTCGCGCACCTCGCCCGGCTCCGGGTTGCGATTGCCCGGCGGCCGGCACTTCAAGCACGTTCGCGATGAAGACCGCATTCGGGCGCCGGTACCGCTGCGGCTCAGCCCGGCGGCCGTAAGCATGTTGTCGAGAAGACGCCCGGCCTGACCCACAAACGGCTCTCCGCGCGCGTCCTCTTCCGCGCCGGGCGCTTCGCCGACGAGCATCCACTCAGCCGAACGATTGCCGACGCCGAAAACCGTCTTCGTGCGCGTCCGGCTCAGCGCACATGCCGTGCATCCGGCGACCGACTGCTCGAGTTCGGCCCAGTCCATGGCGGCAATGCGCTGCGGTCGCGGCACGCCGACCGACGGCAGCAGGCGGCATCGCGCTGCGCAAAGTCTCCCGCGGCGCCGCCGCGGCCGCCGCCTCGCGCAGGGTCCAGATCGGTCCGAGCCCCATCGCGGACCAGATCCGTGTCGCGCCGTCGATCCAGTGTCACAGCGTCACCCGCATAACGATCGCGTCTTCGCGCCCCTCGGCCGCGGGGTAGTAACCGCGGCGCACGCCGATGCGCTGAAATCCGTAGCGGTCATAAAGGCGGATCGCGGCGGGATTGCTCGGTCTGACTTCGAGCAGCATCGTGCGCGCGCCGTGCCCGCGGGCGACGTCCGCGAACCACTCGAGCGTGCGCCAGCCGAGGCCGCGGCGCTGGCACTCTTGCGCCACGCTCAGATTGAGCAGATGCGCCTCGTCGAGTGCGAGCATGACGATGCCATAGGCCTGCAGCGCGCGCGTGCGCATCTCGCAGCACCCAGCAGCTGTAGCCGGATCGAAGCGAGTCGACAAAGTTGCCGAGCGTCCACGGGAAAGGATAGATCTGCGCTTCGGCCCGGACGACGTCATCGAGGTCCGCGTGGGTCATCGGTCGATAGCGCTCCGTCTCCGGTCGCAGCAGAGCACTCACGCGGCACTCGCCCGTGCGCGGCGCTGCTCGATCGTCGACGCGACCTGGTCACGCACGTAGACCGGCGCAGCAAGGTGTGGGGCAACCGCCTGCTCGAGAAACTCGGCCGATGCGGCGACCCGCGCGATATCGACAGCGTCGGCCCGCAGCCGCGGCAGGAGAGTCTTGTCAGGCAGGGTCTGCAACGCCTCGGGGAATGACGGTCAGCGCGTCACCGGCGACCGCGTCAACGTCATGCTGCCCACCGGGTCAGATCGGCGGGCTTTGCGAGTGACGGCGGCCGCAGCTCGCTGATCCGCGGGCCACGACTGTAGATCGCGCAGTACGCCTCGTGCATCCGCGCATCGATCGCGCACAGGACGCTGTTAACTGGCCCCCGATTCGCGGAACACACGGTCGGCCATTGCCCGCAGATTGCCGACTGCGATCACCGGCCGGCCGATGCCCCACGCGAGGCCCTGCGACAGGCCACACGCGATGCGCAGCCCCGTGAACGATCCCGGTCCGGCCCCGAACGCGATGAAGTCGACTTCGTCGCAGGCGCATCCTGGCCGCGTTCAGCAGCGCATCGATCATCGACAGCGCGCGTTCCGAATGCCGTTGGCCAACGAGCTCGCTGCGCGCATTGACCTGGTCGTCCTGTAGAAGTGCGACCGAACACGTGTCGGTGGCGGTATCGACGGCCAGGATGCGGGGCTAAGCCATGAACGATCGGTGGGCAAGCGCGAAGACGCGCGATTCTAGCCAGCGCGTCGGCAACGTTCCGCGGACTAGAAGCGCGAACCCGGTTGCGCGACGAACTCGCTCTCTTCGAGCGTCGAGGTGCGCCCCAGCAAGGCGTTGCGATGTGGAAAACGACCGAAACGCTGTATCACCTCGAAATGCTTCACACGCCCAGGACAGCGGATCGGCCAATCCTGCGTCGGCGAGGCTCCGGAACAGGCGCACCGACTCGTACTGGTCGACCATGTTCTCCGCATGCTCGAACGGCATGTAAATGAACCAGCGCTCGATCGGTGGAATTCGCGGTCGCGTCCGGAATAAACCAGCGCGCGCGCGTGCGTCAGCGCCGCGACGTCGCCGGCAAACGCCCGCGGCGTTTCGCGAAAGACGTTCCGAGTGAACTGATCCAGCAGCAGGATCAGCGCGAGCGTGCCCGGCCGTGTCGCCGACCAGCTTTCCAGCCGGCCGGCGAGAGCCAGCTCGATCTGAGGCCCGAAGTGCGTGCGGATCTCTTCGTCGAACGATTCCGATTTGCGGAACCACTCGTCACGCTCATGCAGTGGCTCGCCGACGCTGCGGGAGCCGAACCAGAAACTGAGAACGGCGGATGGCTCCATCGGAGCAGCTTAGACTAAGCGTCGGGCCCGCGACGAGTGCGAGCGCTCGGCCGAGTTTCGCGGGATCGGCGAACCGCTCCCGCAGGGTTCGCAGCCGAGTACAAAAATGAGGCGCCGCAGCGCCTCATTCGTACGTCGCGGTCTTAGGCGGCCGCGTACATCGTGGCGCGTTTCCGCACTACCTCAAGCAGCCCCTGACAGGCGTCCTCGACGTAGTCGAGCACCGTGCTGAAGCCTTCGGGCCCGCCGTAGTACGGGTCCGGTACCGTGGCCGCGTCAAATTCGCCGGCGAAGCGCATCAGCAGGTGCATCTTGTGCTTGTTGCCGCGCGGGCACTGCTGCTGCAGCAGCGACAGATTTTCCCAGTCCATTGCGAGAATCAGGTCGTACTCGCGAAAGTCGTCCTGGGTGATCTGGCGCGCGCGAAACTCGCCGATGTCGTAGCCGCGCTTGCGAGCGGCCTGCTGGGCGCGAACGTCCGCAGGTTCGCCGACGTGGTAGGCATGCGTCCCGGCCGAAGAAATCTGCACGCTGTCTTCCAGGCCGGCATCCGACACCATTTTCCGGAACACGCCTTCAGCCGTTGGCGAGCGGCAGATATTACCCATGCAAACAAAGAGGATCTTGGTCATCGCCACGTTCACCTTTCCCCGCTGGGCAGATTCGCCGCCCTGTGTTATCGAAGGCACCCAGAACCCCGGACACCCCTTCCCTGTGTATCGTTAACGCGCCGGCCGTATCGCTGGCCGACAACTTCAAGCTGAAGACTGCGCAGGCGGCGAAAAGTTCGTCCCGCGGCCACCGACCGAGGTGGTGCTCGACCGCAGCGCAACGCGCGCGTTCATGCGGCCCGGGCCCCCGGCGTCATCGTCACCACATTTCCCGATCCGCCGCCGAAGACCTGCTCCTTCAGCAACGCCAATTGGTCCCGAACACGAGCGGCCTTCTCGAATTCCAGGTTCTTCGCGTGTTCGAACATCTGCTTCTCGAGCCGCCGGATCTCCTTGGAGACCTGCTTCTCGGACAGCGTTTCGTATTCGGCCGTGCTGGCGGCGGCCTTGCGTTCCTCGCGCTGGGCCGACGCGTCGTAGACACCGTCGATCAGGTCGCGGACTTCCTTGACGACGCCACGCGGCACGATGCCGTGCGCGAGGTTGAAGTCCTCCTGACGGCCGCGACGACGCTCGGTTTCGTCGAGGGCCCGCTTCATCGAATTCGGTCACGACGTCCGCGTACAGGATCGCCGAGCCGTTCAGATTGCGCGCAGCCCGGCCGATCGTCTGGATCAGCGAGCGTTCCGAACGCAGGAAGCCTTCCTTGTCGGCGTCGAGGATCGCCACGAGCGACACCTCCGGCAGGTCGAGTCCCTCGCGCAGCAGGTTGATGCCGACCAGCACGTCGAAGACGCCCGCGCGCAGGTCGCGGATGATCTCGACGCGTTCGACCGTGTCGACGTCCGAGTGCAGGTAGCGCACCTTGACCCCGTGCTCCGACAAGAACTCGGTCAGGTCCTCGGCCATTCGCTTGGTCAGCGTCGTAATGAGAACGCGCTCGTTGATGGCGACGCGCAGCGAGATCTCCGACAAGCACGTCATCCACCTGGGTGCGCGCCGGTCGAACGTCCACGGCGGGATCGACCAGGCCGGTCGGTCGCGCTACCTGTTCAACCACCTGGGACGAGGTCTGCAGCTCGAAGTCGGCCGGCGTCGCACTGACGAAGATGCAGCGGCGCATCTTCCGCTCGAACTCGTCGAAGCGCAGAGGTCTGTTGTCGAGTGCAGACGGCAGTCTGAAAACCGAACTCGACCAGCGTCTCCTTGCGTGCCCGGTCGCCGCGATACATGCCGCCGAGCTGCGGAATGGTCACATGCGACTCGTCGATGATCATCAGCGCGTCGGCCGGCAGGTAATCGACCAGCGTCGGCGGCGGCTGTCCCGGCGCTGCACCGGAAATATGTCTCGTGTAGTTCTCGATGCCCTTGCAGAATCCCAGTTCGTTCAGCATTTCGACGTCGAAGCGAGTGCGCTGCTCGATCCTCTGGGCCTCGACCAGCTTGCCGTTCGCCACGAAGAAGTCGATGCGCTCCTTCAGTTCCGCCTTGATGCCCTCGATCGCGCGCAGCACGTTGTCGCGTGGCGTGACGTAGTGCGAGGACGGGTACAGCGTGAAGCGGGGGATCTTCTGCCGCACTCGGCCGGTCAACGGATCGAACAGCTGGATCGAGTCGATCTCGTCGTCGAAGAGCTCGATCCGCACCGCGAGTTCGGCGTGTTCCGCCGGGAAGATGTCTATCGTGTCGCCGCGAACGCGGAAAGTGCCGCGCGAGAACTCCATCTCGCTGCGCTTGTATTGCATCTGCGTCAGACGCACGATGATGTCGCGCTGGCTGAGCCGATCCTTGTGCCGGACCGTCAGCACCATCGAGTGATAGTCCGATGGATTGCCGATGCCGTAGATCGCCGAAACGGTCGCCACGATCACGACGTCGCGCCGCTCGAGCAGCGACTTGGTCGCCGACAGGCGCATCTGCTCGATGTGCTCGTTGATCGAGCTGTCCTTCTCGATGTACAAGATCGCGCGACGGAACGTAGGCCTCAGGCTGGTAGTAGTCGTAGTAGGAGACGAAGTATTCGACCGCGTTGTTCGGGAAGAACTCGCGCATCTCGGAATACAGCTGGGCAGCCAGCGTCTTGTTCGGCGCAAGCACCAACGTGGGGCATCCGGCCTGCGCAATGACGTTGGCCATCGTGTACGTCTTGCCCGAACCGGTGACGCCGAGCAGAGTCTGGAACGCCAGACCGTCCTGCAGTCCCTGTGACAGCATCTCGATCGCGCGCGGCTGATCACCGGCCGGTTCGAACGGCTGGTTCAGCTGAAATGGACTGTCGGGAGAGGTCAAAAACACTTTATTGCACCGCAATAGCGCGCAAGCAAGCGCGAATGCTAGCATCGCGGTGCAAAAAAGCCTATACCTTACCGAGGGCAGCACTCTACAGTACTGCCTCAACAAATCAAAGGGTTAGCTGCAATTGAGAATAGTTCCACGCCGTCTTGACACGGCTCCGCGGCGTCCCGTAACGGCCTGCCCAGCGTGCGAACTCCGGCGATGCGATCGAGAATCTCAAGTGGATCACCAATTATTGACGTCCAACTTGACTGAAGCTAGAACGAGAAAAAGCGTCCTTGCACCGCATCATCCATGACAACTTCCCTCTTCGCCAATGTCGAACTGCTGCCGCGGGATCCGATCCTCGGTCTCAACGAGGGATTCGCACACGACACTCGCGCCGCAGAAGGTGAATCTTGGCGTCGGCGTGTATTTCGCCGAAGACGGCCGTATTCCGGTTCTGCGCGCGGTCGCCGAGGCGGAGCGGCGTCGGGCCGCGAGCCCATCACCGCGCGGCTATCTTCCGATTGAAGGCATCCCGGCTTACGACGCCGCGGTGCAGGCGCTACTGCTGGGTTCGAGCTCCCCACTCATCGCGGCCGGACGCGTCATCACGGCGCAGGCTCTTGGCGGTACCGGCGGCCTGCGCATCGGCGCCGACCTGCTGCGCCGTGTGCTGCCCGCGTCGCGCGTTGCGATCAGCGAGCCGAGTTGGGAGAACCATCGGGCGATCTTCGAGAGCGCCGGATTCGAAGTGACGACCTACCCGTATTACGACGCGCGGACGACACGGGCTCGATTTCGAAGGCATGTTGAGCGGGTTGCGCGCCCTGCCCCCGCAGACCATCGTCGTCCTGCATGCATGCTGTCACAACCCGACTGGCGTCGATCTGACACCGGCGCAGTGGCCCGCCGTGATCGACGTGATCAAGCGCGGCGCGCTCGTGCCCTTCCTCGACATTGCCTATCAGGGCTTCGGCGTCGGCATCGACCAGGACGGTGCCGCAGTGCGCATGTTTGCCGACTCCGGGATGACGTTCCTGATCTCGAACTCGTTCTCCAAGAGCTTTTCTCTGTACGGCGAACGCGTCGGAGCGCTCACCATCGTCGACCAGAGTCAGGATGAATCGACGCGCGTGTTGAGCCAGCTGAAGAGGGTGATCCGGGCCAATTATTCGACTCCGCCCACACACGGCGGGATGGTCGTCGCGACGGTACTCGAACACGCCCGAGCTGCGGGCCGAGTGGGAGCGCGAACTCGGCGAGATGCGCGCCAGGATCAAGACGATGCGCAGACGCCTCGTTGAAGGGCTGGCGGCGCACGGCGCGCGCAAGGACTTTTCGTTCATCGAGCGTCAGAGCGGCATGTTCTCCTACTCCGGCCTGACGGCGCGTCAGGTCGAACGACTGCGCGATGAATTTGGAATCTACGCCGTGTCGAGCGGTCGCATCTGCGTGGCAGCGCTCAATTCCACGAACGTCGACTACGTCGCGGGCGCGATCGCAACCGTGCTCGAACCAGGCGCATTGATTTCGCATCGCGCATAGCGCCGCTATACTCGCGGGCTTTCCGTCATTCCCCGATAGCTCAGTTGGTAGAGCGACGGACTGTTAATCCGCAGGTCCCTGGTTCGAGTCCAGGTCGGGGAGCCAATAAATTCACAAGCCAAGCTGATTGATTAACTTTGGGTTTTCTCGTTGGAAGGCTCGACAAGTATTACCCGCGCTATTACCCATCCAGCGCGTGCTAATTGCGGCAATTGCGCCAACACTAATGAAGGAGACTGTCATGTTGAGACACTTGTTCGTTGCGGGACTTGTCGCCTTCGCTGGCAATGCCGCTCTAGCCGCCAACCCGACCTGCGAAGCTCAGGCGACGGAGAAGAAACTAGACGGTGCCGCGAACGACAGTTTCGTCACGAAATGCGAGAAGGACGCGACACTCCGATGACTACTAGCGTCAGAGCGATGAAGACGCTAATCATTCGTCGTCCGCTCCCGGGCTCGCGCTCCCAATACGCGCAGCCAAGCGTCACCGTTCCAACACACGCGGCTTCTCGAACCGCTCGCAGACCGCATGCTCGGCGTAGAACTGGCCTTGGAAGTGTGCGCAGGTGAGGCAGCTTCTTGCGCGCGCACCCTCGTAGAGCGGGATCGGTCGGAAGTACTGAGGCTGCATCGCTTCAGCGTGTCCGCTGTCCGTCATCCACAAGTCGTAATGCGACGCGTTCCGCGTTGTCGGCGTGCTTAACAACTCCGTGAGTGCACTGAAGCTAAGCGGTTGAAGTTGCGGCGCGGTGCAATTCTTGCATTCTCATGGCTCAGACAACGATCAAGGCGGCGACGCCATGAAAGGACTCCTTCTCGCCCTTGTATCACTGTTCTTCGCCAGCAGCGCCTATTCAGCGCCCACTCTCACCTTCGGTTTTTTTCAAGGCGGATACGGAGAAGGAGCCTTCGTCGCTGGCGCTTTTCGTGCGCAGGACCTAAATGGTGATGGTCGAATCACTCACTTTGCTCGAGGACAATTTCCCTCCGGGGACTGGGTTTGCGGGTTCGAAGGTTTCAATGTGTGCGAAGCGGTGGACTACTTCATGTTCTTTAGCGGTAACTCGCGTGTTCCAGCCTTTCTTCACTCCGGGCTTAGAGCTCTTGCTGTTCGACCTGACGGCGATTTTAGACGACTTCGTTGGAATCAACATGGCTATTGGGTGGCCAACAATCCCCACTGGCGAATACGACCCTCCAGGCTGCCAAAGGACCCAAGAAAACGAACCCCCGGAGTTTTGCACTTCACGCCCACAGGGATTCATCGGTTCGGAAGATTGGAGCATTGATCCCGATGGCCCGCGACTAGAATTGGGCAGAAAGTGGACCGTTAACGACCTTTCGGCACCTTTTGCGGTGATTCGACTCCTTTTTGTGGGCTCATAAGTGGAAGGCCGGGAGGCGCGATAACTAGCGAACGACTTCGCATATTCAGAATCGCCAGAACCCTCGACGATCGCCCTTTTCGCCTTCGCCCTCGTCGGGCTTGCGTTCCACCCGCCGCAGCAAGCAGCAGTAGTCAGCCGATCACGAATGCGAACCCGCCCGCGTGGCGGGTTTTTCCGTGGTTGCTATACTGCTCTCCTCGCGCAAGAACTCAGACAAGTCGAGCATCCCCTTGCGCGAGAAATAAAGCCAAGTCCGCGCCCAGCCTTCGTCCCGTTCGCGCAGCTGATCGCATATACCGTTGAAGGTGCTCCACCGCATTCGCTTCGGCTTTGAACCGTCATCGTTCAACCGGGCCTCGAGCTTTGCCATTGCATCGTGCTGCCTGCTTGAGTAGTCGCGCGTTTGGGACATGTAACGCAAGCCGTGACACTCCCGGCAGCGGAAACGACCCCGCCGCAGGTAGAGTGCCGTTCGCGCCCTGGCGCAGTCCGGGCAGAGAAAGAACGTCCGCCGCCCGCCGAAGCCCGCGCGTCGCTTGACGATATCTATCGGGCCGCCGAAGAACCCGTGCTCGGGATTGTCGAAGTCGATGCGCAAGGAATGCTCGCAGACCGAGAGCTGCGCCGCCACCTCCGGTCCCGGCCACTCGACACGGGCGATCTGCCCCGCGCAGAAGCCGCGCAAGTCCCGCAACCGAAGCGCGGGGTAGTGCTCAACCCGGATGCCGCCAGCCATAGCGCCCCGAACGCGATCCGCCCATTTCTTCCCCGCTGCGCATTTATCGAAATCCACCGCCGCAAGTGCCGCGATATTTCGGAAGGTGCCCAACCTCGAACTGACAAAACTGACAGAAGACCCTTTTGTCGGTTCTGTCAGTTCCCTCTAGCGGCCTTCCTCGAATATTCGAGCGCTTCGGCAATCAGCTTCGGGTGTATCCGGTAACGCTCTGTCCAACGGCCCGCCGTTCTTTCTTCTTCGCTTCTTAGATCGTCAAAGTCGCAAAGCAGATCGGCCGCTTTCTTCGCCGCCTCCCGGTCGCCGAGCCGAGCCCACCCGTTGCGGTAAACATCGCGCAACCGGAAACCGTCGTTCACCTCGCCATGACGAATGCGTCGAAGCAGCTCGCGCGCTGCATCAAGGTCAGCTCGCATTACGCTGGCATAAGCTCGATTCGCGTGCGACTCGGCGTAGGAAACCCACTGAAGCGCTCGCATGAACGCACCGGAATCGATCGGCCCGCCGTTCGGCTTGTCGGCCAGGTGGCGGATCAGGGCCAGCGCTGGAACGAGCTTCCGGTACTTCTCGCGGTGCGCAATCAGCGCCGGATGTACCCCATTTGCTTCGCCGATGCGCTGCTCCGGCTCGAAACTCCCCCGCCATTCGTTAAAGCAGTCTTGCGCGTGGGGATCGAACCGCACCGAATGAACGTCGCCGAAGTCGCGGGCGGCTCCCTACTTGTCCCGGCTGCAATTCGTCAAAGCGTCTGAATGTCGAAAAAGCCGCTTCCTTTGCGGGTGAGTCTGGCAAGCGGGTCAATGTTGACCCATTCGCCCGAAACGTCCGGCCAGGTAGAGTTAGGAAAAGCGGGCCGTCGGCCATCGCCGCCTCCCCTGTGCGACGGCTTCGCGCAGATATTGACCGATCACGCTCGGTTGAATGCTGCCTAGTAACGACGGCACGCCGCGTCGATCCTTCGATTCAAGCCCCGCCCGATTCGGTCGAAGGTGTAGGGCTCTTTCGCGGCCCACGCGGTAAGGAAGCCCACGCGCTCCCTCGTTACCCTCTTGTCCAACTGGCGCAGCAGCCCGATGAGCTCATCCCGATAGGCAAGCGTCCCGTTCGGGTTGCGCATCAGCACCTCGCCGAGCGCCTCGACGGACGTGTCGTTGACGACGTACCGCCGCATCGCCGGTCTTCGTCGTCGTCGGCATCGATCAGCGCAGCCGCATCGAAGCCCGCGCCGCTCTTCGCTGCCTTCACTGCGTTCTGTCGCGCCGCCGTGCGCTCGATCTCGCGCCTTGCCTTCGTCGCCTGCCAGTCACGCATCGACTCCGCGTAGTCCGTCGCCGCTCGCCCTTCGAGTTCCCGCAGCGGGCGGAGCGCTTCATTGAGCGCTGGACTCTTCAGCACGCCTGGACTACCAACGATCACGCCCCAAAGATTTGCGGCCTCGTACCAACTATCGAACTGCTTCGGCCGGATGCAGACCTTCCGCCCGAGGACGGAGCCGAGCGCCACCATTCCAGCGACTGCAGGGAAGTCGGGCGGGCACTGCACGCGATCTGCGATATCAGCTATCCACGGCCGAAGCGCATCTGGAAGCAGCTGCAAGTCAAACTGCTCCACCCTCGGAAGCTCGACCGAGAACGGTGTCGGATCGGCCAATCTCGCTCTGACGAACTCGGTCCCTCGGAAATCCTCGGCAGCGCCATCAAATCGACCGCCGTTGCGTCAGGATGCGCGGTTAGGTAGTCGATTAGTCCCCGCCTTTCGGCAGCCCTAGCGCAGTTACGTCGATGCGTTCAGCCGCGCCGCCGAGCGCCTTCACTTTCGCGGCCACGCGCTCCGCGTGCGCCTGTCCCGGTGCATCGTTGTCCGGCGGACTGATTACCCGGCGTCCACGCAACGGTCCGAAGTCCCGCCCTTCATCGTCGTACGCCCCGCCGGCCGTCGTCGCCAAAAGCCTGAGCTGTGCAAGCGCATCCGCCTTCTGCTCGCCTTCAACAAACCAGATCGGGGCAGAATGGTCCGCATGGCGCAAGTCATGCAGGCGATAAAGTGGTTTCGGCTTTGCGCCGAAGTCGGCTCACCAAGCTTGTAACCCGAGCCATTCGCGTACATCGGCCGAATCCACTTCTCGCCGGTAACGCGGTGCTTTGCCCTGATGCGGCAGTAAATCTCGGAGCCATCGGCAGCGGTGTAACGGTGCAAACCTACGGGCGCGAAGCCCTGTGCAATGATTGGAGCAGCAAAGCGCCGCGCAGCTTCCTTCGCGGTTTCGGTCATGGCTGGCCCCATGCGCCGAGGTCGCCGGCGGCTTCGGCAAATCCAAGCCAGTCCGCAAACGGTGAAACGCGAGCACGTCCCCGCCGTGAGCCCCGCAGGCCATACAACGGAACGAACCGAGCGCGTACTGCACTCGCAGGCTTGGCTGTCTGTCATCGTGAAACGGGCAAAGCGCCGAGCGCCATGCGCCAAGCCCGTGCAGCTTGAGTCCGATGCTGTCGAAGTACGTCGGAGGACTGGGCAGCCGATCGCGCAAGAATCGGGATCTCATGCGTCACCCAGGCCCAAGTAGCGAATGAGGAGCTCGGCGTCGGCAGCCCTAATGATTCCGGCCGTCCCAAAACTGACAATTAGTCCTTTAAGCACCTGGCGCGCGGTGTCGGGGAGCTTCGGCGGCCTCATCCCTGCACCTCGACACGATCAGCAAGCCGTGCTGCGATCCATTCGGCAATTTCCCCTTCGTCCCATGCCGAAGCACGCGCGCCGAGCAATTTGCAGGGACGCGGAAATTTTCCCGGCGCGAATGGCCCGGTAGATCGTCGGTTTTCACAATATCGTC
>CAVPPW010000020.1:0-125275 GCA_963707445.1 uncultured beta proteobacterium
CCGCTTCTTTAATCGGGCGTTGTTGTCAAGGGTCGCGCTCCTTGGTTGTCTACGTCAAGGCTTCGTTGTGGTGTGGGTCACGCTTCTTTACGCAGTCGGGCGCGGTGGTTCTGGCGCGCTGCAGGCATGGGTCGGAGCGGGAGGAGAGCCTCGCTAATGGTCGCGCTCCAAAGGCGCAGCAGTCATTTGCGGCTTCATCCTGAACCCTCGTCCACACGTTCAACGAAGACGGTCGTTGGTTGGAGCGGTTGCCGTCACGTCATGTCGCCGCCTCCATCCGCGCAGCGCGGAAGTCAGTGTCATTGATCCACATGCGGTGCAGGATCACGGCGAGCTTGCGCGCCACGGCAATCACTGCCCGCCGGTGGCCGCGTGTCTTGGCCAGGCGCAGCCCCCCAAGCCTTGAGCACCGACCAGGCATCGCTGCGGGTCATCAAGGCGTGCGCGGCGCCATACAGTGCCTGTCGAACCGCCGAGTCGCCACACTTGGAGATCCGACCTGGGTTGTCCATCTCGCCGGACTGGTAGCGCCGCGGCGTCAATCCAAAGTGCGCCGCCACGTGCGCGAGGAGCGGAAGCGCCTGGGCTCATCCACTCGCCGTCTTGAAGGTGAGGGAGGTGACGGGACCCACGCCGGGCACCGTCATCAGGCGCTGGCATACCCGATCCTGGCGCGCCATGCCGCGCACGGCGTTGTCCAGTTGCAGGTAGGTTCGGTACAGCATGCTGCGCGCATCAAGCAGTGGCAGCAGGCACTTGGCCACCTGCGGCAGTGCCAGCAGCTTCGGCCGTACCAGCTCGTCGAAGCCACCGTGGCCCACCCGTGGCGGCAGCCGCACTCCGAACACCTTGAGCAGGCCGCGCAGCTCGTTCTCGAGATCGATGCACTGGGTCAGGATCATCTTGCGGCTGGTGAGTAGCGCGCGCACCGGGTGGCTCTCGAGACTCTTGACATGCACGGTGCGGTACCACCCGGTGCGCAGGATCTGCGCCAGACCGCGGGCATCGTTGCGATCGGTCTTGTTGCGCATGGCCGCCAGCGACGCCGCCACCTGGCGCGCCTCCATGCAGACCACCTCGTAGCCGGCCTCGCTCAACCCGTAGGTCAGGTACTGCGTCAGCGGCCGGCCTCGACCTGCCGGATCTCGGCACTAAACCGCCGTAGCGTCGCCACGATCACGTCGACTTCGGCGGATACCTTGGCTTCATGCCGTACCTCGCCGCTCTCGTCGACCACGCAGATCGACACCGAACGCAACGACACATCGATACCGGTGAAGTACTTCATCGCTCTCTCCTTCGCAGGTGGATGTCCTGCGAGTCTATGGAGAGCTCAACCCTCGCTAACGGAGAGCCCGATTACCGATGCTATTGGCCGAGCATGGCCGTGTGCTCAGCTTGTCTTACGTAGAGCCGCAAGTGACGATCGACAAGCGCGAGCGAGGCCAGCGTTTCCGGAGCGTCCCAGTACGCGGGCGCGCTCCTGACTTCTTCCCCAATCGTCGGGACCGAGCTTTGCTGCTACGTTCGTAAAGGTGTCGTCACCGGCTTCTACAATCGTTGCCGGGGTGCAGGATGCCTTGGTTACCTACGTCTTGCGCTTGGCGATGAATCCCCAGACAAAGAGAACGATAATGGCGCCGACGACGGCGCCGATGAGCCCGGCACCCTCGCCGGGCGGCATACCATCCAAGCGCTTGCCCGAGATAGCTCGCAACGAACGCGCCCACGATGCCGAGGATCGTCGTCAATACGAAACCCGAGGGCTCGTTGCTGCTGCCGGCATGATGAACTTAGCGATCACGCCGGCGACAAACCCAATGACGATCGTCCAGATGATGCCCATGGCCCGCTCCTTTGAATGGTGGGGTGACGGCCGAGCTGCTGGTCAAAGCATATCCCTCCCGCGTTCCATTTCAGGGAGAGCGACACCGCACGCTGGCTGTTTCGATGGCGCCGACGTGCACCACTTCTGACCTAGAGGAGAATGAAATGAGCCGCGGAATGCCGTCCATGGTTGCGCTTTTGGGACTTCTCGCTGTTGCCGGGTATCAGAACCGGGACAAAATCGCCGAGATGCTCGGCGGACTGAAGCAAGCGCCAGGCGGATCCGGCCAGCCCAATCCGGGCGATCAGGGCAGCGTGCTCGGCAAACTGGGCGGGCTCCTCGGCGGTGCGAGTGCGGGCAGTGTGTTGAGCGGCGGGCTTGGCGAACTGATCGACCGCTTCAAGCAGAGCGGCCACGGCCAGGCGGCGGATTCCTGGGTTGGTCGAGAAGCCAATCAACCGATCGGTCCGACGCAGCTCGAGCAGGCGATCGGCCCCGATGTGCTGAACACGCTTTCGCAGCACACCGGGCTCTCGCGGGAAGAGTTGCTGTCCAGGCTGACACGGGAATTACCCGCAGCGGTGGACAAGTTCACGCCGGAGGGACGGCTGCCGACCGAAGACGAGGCCGCGCGGCTGATCTGACCACTGCGCTCGATCGCATCGGCCACCTGCGGCTCGCGCTGTTACTGGGCCGCTGGAGGTTAGCCGCCGTCCAGAGGGTCAGCGCGCGCAAGGCTTGGCACTGGCAGTAAAAAGTCGGCAGTGACTCCGAATGCGTGACCGCGTATTGCCTATTCAAATCCGATCCGGACGATCTTGAACGCAGGCTCCAGAACCGAGTCTGGGGTCTCAGGATAAGAGTTCTCGATAGCGTAAACGACGCCCGGCGCCAATCGGGCCAGCAAAGACCACTGACGTCGCGCCTCCTCGTTGCTCTGTCGGTCCAAGCAAACATGCGACAGAGTAAGAATGGAGTCGCCTCCGTGCCAAAGATTTCGCAGTGTGTGTCGCTCGTCGCGCTGGCGCAATGAACACAGGCAATCGAGCCGCCGTTTAGCATTCTTGGAAGGAACCTTACGAGGATCTCCGGCAACCCACGCCGAGTCGCCAAGTGGTGCAATGTCTGCTTAGAGCAGAATGAGGGATCCGCCGCTGGTGGCAGCTTGCACTTGGCACACATCGGCCTTTGGGCTGTCGCCAGTCGACGTCACGTGACCGTGCTCGTCGCGCTGACCACCGTCGTCCCGCTCGCTGTTGCGCAAGTCTCGCCGGCCGCGCCCGTGGACCCGATCTCTGCTCTCGTCAGCCAGCTCGACCTGGAAAGGTACAAGGCCACCATCAGGGGCCTGACACAGTTCGGTGACCGCCGCCAGGGCACGGAGCGCAACCGGAAGGCGTTGGACTGGATCGAGGCCAGGCTCAAGACCTACGGCTGCACAAACACGGAACGTCTGCAGTTCGAGTTCACCGAGCCCGCAAAACGCACGCCTGCCGCGCCTCAGCCGGCACGTGCAGGAGGCCCCGCGGGTGCGGGCGGCGCCACCCTGTTCGGCAATCGCGCCGCCACCGGCGTGAACACGGATCCGTTGGCGCAGCCCGACGAAGGCCTGCGTGCACTCAACGCGGAGCCGACACCCGAAGGAACGTCGCAGCGCGAGAACGTCTACTGCACCAAGGTCGGCACGACGCATCCCGAAGAGATGTACATCGTCGGCGCCCATATGGACGGGATCGGTTGGGGCGAGGCGGCCGACGATGATGGCTCCGGCACCGCTCTGGTGATGGAGTTGGCGCGCGTCTTCAGCCTGCCGGGTGTCGAGACCGACCGCTCGATCCGCTTCATCCTGTTCAACAACGAAGAGACGGGCCTGCACGGCGCGAGTGCCTACGTGGCCCAGCGCAAGGACTTGCAAGGCATCGAATCGCCCAAGGGGTCGGGCAGGTACCCCGAGCCGAAATGGCTGGGCATGATCCAGCACGACATGATGTTGTTCGACCATGGCATGCCGGCGCCGCAACTCGACGCCAACGGCAAGCCGCTGCTCGACGCAAAGGGCCGGCCTGTGTATGCACCGCCCAAGGAACAACGCGCCGAAGCGGACATCAATATCGAATACCAATCCTCGGCCAAGTATGCGGAAGGTGCCGCCAAGCTGGCGTGGACCTTTCGAGCCGCCAACGATAAATACGCGACCTACTACCCAGCCGCCGTCGGCTTTCACATGACGAACACCGACTCGACACCCTTCATGGATTGGGTGCCCGCCATTTCCGTGCGCGAGAACGAGCGCGGCACGCAAATCGGCGCGGGCTGGAACCCGCACTGGCACCAGCCGACCGACCTGTACTCGTCATACTCGGATAAGGACTTCCTGCTCGGCCTCAACGCCGCGCAGACCACGCTGGCCGCGATAGCGCAGCTGACCGGAGCGAAGTTCAAGAACTGAGCGCCGAGGTTGCATCGCGAACACCTGCACTCCGGAGGTCTGCTTTCGACCGACTTAGGCAGTGTTCCATTTCGTCTGCTCTTGGCCGGCAGCGTGAGTACGCAATCGTGCCAGTCAGCGGCCTTTCAGTGAGGGAGCCTGGCCCGCCATAACCTCGTAGCTCGGCCAAGGCCGCCCGATTGGCTGGTTCGGTGTCACCGATCGGGCGGCAGCACTTCGCTTCGATCAGATCTCAGTCTGTTCGGAGATCTCCAAAGCGTCGTCAACCTCGATGCCGAGGTACCTCACGGTCGACTCGAGCACTGGCTCGTGCACGGTGGCGGTCACGCTTGGTTTGGCGGTAGCCGCGCAGGCTCGTATAGCGACCCGCGGGGGCCGAGTGCAGCCGCCGAGATGATTCGCTTTTTCCTGCAAACTTGATAAACGCTGGCGGGGCGTCGAGCCGACAAGTCACTCATTCCACGCCTCGTTGCAAAGCGGCCGTCGACTCGCGGCCAATTGCCGACATCAATACGCCGGTTGAGAATTGCCCAATAGCGGACTTCGCAATTCTTTCTACGAATGAATCGCAGAACGCCGGCCTTTGTCGGCATCGTGTTGGCCTGTTTTCTCCTTGGCTTATTCGCCTTGCGGTGGTGGCATCCATGGGATCGCAGTGCGCCGCGCACAAACGAGCAATCAACGAACGACACCAAGTCAGGCGACGTGACGGCGAGCTCGCCGAACGCTATTGCCCCCGGGGCCGCAGATGGCTCCGTCCAAGTCGAGCTTTGCGGCTACGGCAAGACCAGGCCGATTCGCACTACCGACGACTATCCCCTGGAGGTGGTGAGGGCCGCCGAAGGTGCCTTCTCAAGCGCGGCCGAGCGGCTAAGCGCTCAAGCGCAGCCGGCGGCGCGGGCGGTTGGCCTCTACGCCAGATTGGTCGCTGCCGTGCGACGCGCCGGCGACGAGGACCAACGTGTCAACCCGAATTGCACGGACGCGCCGTGCGTTCAGCGACGGCTCCATGCCGCCAGCGACGCGGCCAAGCCACATGCTGAAGAACTGGCACGACTCGCAGTGGCGTCGCACGACCCCCGCGCCTATTCCATGGCGCGCTTCGGTTGCCGACTGAACCGGGACAGCGGGGCGTGCGCGCAGCTTTCCGTTGGTCGCTGGGCACAATTGGAGCCGGACAATGCCGTACCGTGGTTCTACCTCGCCGAAGAAGCTGCCGCCCGCAAAGACGAGGCTGCCCTGAGCGAGGCGCTTTATCGGGCGGCACGTGCGAAGACCTCTGACTACCACTGGTCGGCGATTTTGGCGATGGCGGAAGATCCGGCCGCTCGCGAACTGGCCCCAGCATCTCGATTGGTCTATTTGTCGCAGCTACTGGGCATCTACGCGGCGTTGCCCGCGCCGACGTACTTGGCGGTCGGTAATGCCTGTAGCCCCGACAACATGGCCGACTCGACGCGCCGGCAGCTGTGTGTTGACCTGGCGACGATGATGACCGAGCGCAGCAAATCACTTCACGAGCACTCGCTTGGAGCTGCCATCGGTGAACGGGGTGGGTGGCCGGCCGATCGAGTGCAACGGTTGCGCGACGAGAAAGACGCGATCAACGTTGTCGATAGAAAGGATTGGGTGCCGGAAGACGTTCACAGTTGTCGCTTTCTCGAGCAGCTTGAGGCGCGGATCAATGAGCTCGTGAAGCTGGGAGAACTCGCATCGGTACGACAGAAACTCGCGGCGAGTGGGCGATCCGTGGGGACGATGGCGCAGGAATGGCGAGACTCGCAGCGCCGGGACAGCAATGCATCAAAAGGCATTGCAGGATCGAAGTAGCGTTGTCGGCCAATTTCGGCCGCTTGCGCAGACCATGTGATCTGGTCTAAAGCGGACGCATTCACCGCGTCAGTGCATAGACCCGCATCGTCCGGCGCGTGCCGTCCGGATCGCAGCGCTCGCTCTTAAGCGTTCCCTCGTGTTCGAATCCTAGTTTCGGCCACACGCTAGCTGCGCTCGTTCTCCTCGTCGGCGGCGCACCAGACACGCCGCGCGCTGCGCTGCGCGAGTGCGAAGCGCTGGGAGTCGTGTCTTGCGTCCGCCGGAAACGAAAACTGACTCTGCCGATCCGAGCCCCGGAACGTAAACGCCCGATACGGGCTCGGGCGGGGTTAGCCGGCGATCGTTTCAGATGGCGTAAAGGTCGCCGCCTCACCTTCATTGATCGCCTCCGGGCCGCGGCGTACCGTGCGTTCCACAGACGGCGCTCGCACGCCGCACAAAACTCCGGAGACAAATCGATGAGTTCCCATTGGATTTCGATCTACGCGCTGATCGGCATGTTCGTGGTGGCCACCGTGCTGCCGATCAACATGGGCGTGCATCGCCTTCGTCGGCGCCTTCCTGGTCGGCACGCTCGTGGCCGGCATGAACGCCAAGGCCATCATCGCCGGATTCCCGGCCGACCTGTTCCTGACGCTGGTCGGGATCACCTACCTGTTCGCGCTGGCGCAGAACAACGGCACCATCGACTGGCTGGTCCAGCTCGCCGTGCGCGCGGTGCGCGGGCGCATCGCGGCGATCCCGTGGATCATGTTCGTCATCGCCGCGCTGCTCACCGCCGTCGGCGCGGTCAGTCCCGCGGCCGTGGCGCGATCATCGCGCCCGATCGCGCTCGGCTTCGCCGCCAAGTACGGCATCAGCCCGCTGCTGATGGGCCTGATGGTGGTCCACGGCGCGCAGGCCGGCGGCTTCTCGCCCGATCAGCATCTACGGCGGCATCACCAACGGGATCGTCGCCAAGGCCGGTCTGCCGCTCAACGAGGTTGCCGACCTTGCTGGCGCCAGCTTCGGCGTCAACCTGTCGGTGGCGCTGCTGCTGTTCTTCCTGCTCGGCGGGCCGCAAGCTGCTGCGCCAGAGGGCCGACGTCGGCGGCCCGGCGCCGCGCGTGCCGCAGGTCGACATCGCGGGCCGCAGACCGGGCCGCAGGTCTACGGCGACGCGAGGCCGAGGCGCTGAGCGAGGAGATCGGCGACGCAGCCGCGCACGACAGTGATCCGCTGCTCGAAGCGCCGCATGCCGCGGCACCGGATCGATCGGCTCGCGCAGCCTACCAGAGTCGCCACCGCTGGTCGGCCTGCTGGCGCTGGCGGTGCTCACCTTGTCCTTCAAGCTCGACATCGGCTTCGTCGTCGATCACCATCGGCCTGGTCCTGTCGCTGATCGCGCCGAACCTGCAAAAGCGCGCCATCGGCCAGGTCTCCTGGCCGGAGATCATGCTGATCACCGGCGTCAGCACCTATGTCGGCGTGCTGCGAGACGATGGGCACGATCGACTTCGTCGGGCAACAGCGTCGCCGGCCTGACCTCGCCGCTGATGGCGGCGCTGCTGCTGTGCTTCATCGGCGCGGTGGTGTCGGCCTTCGCCTCCTCGACGGCGGTGCTCGGCTCGCTGATCCCGCTGGCGGTGCCGTTCCTGCAGGGCGACACCGGCGTCAGCGCGATCGGCTTCATCGCGGCCATGGCCGTCGTCCTCGACCATCGTCGACGTCAGCCCGTTCTCGACCAACGGCGCGCTGGTGCTCGCCAATGCCCAGGGCGTCGACCGGCGACGTCATTCTTCCGGCAGCTGCTGGCGTATGGCGCCATCGTCACCCTGGTCGCACCGGTGGTGGTGTGGCTGCTGTTCGTGGTGCTGTGACGCACTGGCCGCGCTCGACGAAGTTTCTGCAACGCAATCGACCTTCCCCATGAACTCCAGAACCTGGACCACCAAGGCCAACAACCGGTCGCAGCGCGTTGCCCGCGCTGCTACTGCGCTGGGTGCGCAGCTCTCCGGAAGGCACGTCGCCACCGAAGCCATCGACGTCCTACTCGACGCCGTGCTGGAGCCCGGCGACCGCGTCTGCCTCGAAGGCAACAACCAGAAGCAGGCCGACTTCCTTGCGCGGGCGCTGGTGCAGGTCGATCCGCAGCGAGTGCACGACCTGCACATGGTGCAGTCGGTGCTGGCGCTGCCGGAGCATCTCGACCTCTTCGAGAACGGCATCGCCGCGAAGCTCGACTTCAGTTTCTCGGGGCCGCAGGGCGCGCGCCTGGCCAGGCTGGTGTCGGCCGGGCGCATCGAGATCGGCGCGATTCACACCTACCTCGAGCTGTTCGCCCGCTACTTCGTCGACCTGACGCCCAAGGTCGCGCTGGTTGCCGCGCACGCGGCCGACGCCGAGGGCAACCTCTACACCGGCCCGAACACCGAGGACACGCCGGCCATCGTCGAGGCCACCGCGTTCACGGGCGGCATCGTGATCGCGCAGGTCAACGAAGATCGACGGCAGCACGTCGACGTTGCCGCGCATCGACATCCCCGCGGACTGGGTGACTTCGTCGTCAAGGCGCCGCGGCCGAACTTCATCGAGCCGCTGTTCACGCGCGACCCGGCGCAGATCAGCGAGATCCAGGTGCTGATGGCCATGATGGCGATCAAGGGCATCTATGCCGAGTACGGCGTGCAGCGCCTCAACCACGGCATCGGCTTCGACACCGCGGCGATCGAGCTGCTGCTGCCGACCTATGCCGAGTCGCTCGGCCTGAAGGGCAAGATCTGCCAGGCACTGGGCGCTCAATCCGCATCCGGCGCTGATCCCGGCGATCGAGGCCGGCTGGGTCGAGTCGATCCACTCCTTCGGCTCCGAGCTCGGCATGGAGGACTACGTCCGCGCGCGCTCCGACGTGTTCTTCACCGGCCCCGACGGCAGCCTGCGCAGCAACCGCGCCTTCTGCCAGGCCGCCGGCCACTACGCCTGCGACATGTTCATCGGCTCGACCCTGCAGATCGACCTCGACGGCAACAGCTCCACCGCCACGCTCGGCCGCATCGCCGGCTTCGGCGGCGCGCCCAACATGGGCGCCGACGCGCGCGGCCGGCGCCACGCGAGCCCGGCCTGGCTCAAGGCAGGCCGCGAGGCGCGCGCCGGGCGCAGCGGCGCCGCCGGCACGCCGCGCGGGCAGAAGCTCGTGGTGCAGATCGTCGAGACCTTCCGCGAGCACATGCAGCCGGCCTTCGTCGAGCAAGCTCGACGCGTGGCAGCTCGCGGAGCAGGCCGGCATGGAACTGCCGCCGGTGATGATCTACGGCGACGACGTCACGCACATCGTCACCGAGGAAGGCATCGCCAATCTGCTGCTGTGCCGCAGCGACGCCGAGCGCGAGCAGGCGATTCGCGGCGTGGCCGGCTACACGCCGGTCGGCCTGGCCCGCGACAAGCGCGCGGTGGAGAATCTGCGCGACCGCGGCGTGATCCGGCGCGCCGCAGGATCTCGGCATCGATCCGCACGACAGGCCACGCGCAACCTGCTGGCGGCGCGCAGCATGCGCGACCTGGTGGGCGCTTCCGGCGGCCTGTACCAGCCGCCGAAGCGATTCAGAAACTGGTAGTGGGAGCTGCGACGATGAGCGACGTCCCTGCGGGCATCGAGACCCTGGACTTTTCCTTCTCCGGCGGGCGACCGGCCGGAGCCTTTGCACCGGTGCTGGTCGGCGTGGTCGGCTCCGGCAACCTCGAGGTGCTGCTCGAGGCCGTGCCCGACGCCGCATGCACTGTGCGTGTCGAGACTTCGGCGCGCGGCTTCGGACCGATCTGGCAGGCCGTGGTGAGCGACTTCCACGATCGCCATCGACTCGGCGGCGTGCGCGTGTCGATCAACGACATGGGCGCCACGCCGGCGGTGGTGAGCTTGCGCCTGGACCAGGCCGTGGCCGAGATCAGCGGAGCGAAGCCATGATCAGCTACCTCGAATGCTCGGCACGCGAGCGGCTGGCACTCGTCCTCGACCCCGGCACCTTTCACGAATGGCTGCCGCCGTCGGAGCGCCTCACCAGTCCGCACTTGGCGCAGCTCGGCGTGCCGTCGGCTTTCGACGATGGTGTGGTGATCGGCCGTGCCAAGCTCGACGGGCGCGACGTGTTCGTCGCCGCGCAGGAGGGTGCCTTCATGGGCGGCGGCGTCGGCGAGGTGCACGGGGCCAAGCTGGTCGGCCTGCTGCAACGCGCGCTGCGCGATCGTCCGGCGGCAATCGTGCTGCTCGCCGAATCCGGCGGCGTGCGGCTGCATGAGGCCAACGCAGGGCTGATCGCGGTGTCCGAGGTGATGCGCGCCGTGCTCGACGCACGTGCCGCGGCCATCCCGGTCATCGTGCTGATCGGCGGCGCGAACGGCTGCTTCGGCGGCATGGGCATCGTCGCGCGCTGTGCCGACCACGTCGTGATCAGCGAAGCGAGCCGGCTGGCGATGTCCGGCCCCGAGGTGATCGAGGCCTCGCACGGCGTCGACGAATTCGACTCGCGCGACCGCGCGCTGGTCTGGCGAACCACCGGCGGCAAGCATCGCTTGCTGACAGCGGTGATTGCGATGCGCTTGTCGAGGACGATGTGCAGGCGTTTCGCACGGCGGCCATCGCCGCACTCGGTGCATCGAAACCGGTGACATTGGCGGTGCTGGAGGACGAGCACGCGCTGCTCACCGCCCGACTCGAGCGACCGCAAACGGCCTGAGGAGCACCCCAATGGAATGGAACACCCTTGCGACCCGGCTCTTCGGGGCCGACCACGGCATCACCGCCGATGGAGAATTTCTCCATGGCAGCGTGCACTTCGACGGCGAGCCGCTCACGGTGGTCGGCACGACGAACCACGCATCAATTGGTGTCGAACTTGCACTCGCGCAAGCCCGCGCAGTACTCGACACGATCACGAACCATCCCGGCCGCCCGGTCCTCCTGCTTATCGACACCCAAGGTCAGCAATTGCGCCGCCGCGACGAATGGTTGGGCATCAACCGCGCAATGGCGCACCTCGGCGCAAGCATCGACCTGGCGCGGCGCCGCGGGCATCGCGTGATCGGGCTGGTGTACGACCAGGCGCTGTCGGGCGGCTTCATCACCTCCGGGCTGATCGCCGACGCCTGCTACGCGCTCCCGGACGCCGAGATCCGCGTGATGCGCATCCCTGCCATGGCGCGCGTCACCAAGTTGCCCGAAGAACGACTCACGGCGCTGTCGCAGTCCAACCCGGTGTTCGCGCCCGGCGTGCAGAACTACGTCGCCATGGGGGGCGTGCGTGGACTCTGGCAGGGTGATCTACAAGCCGCACTGCGCGATGCGCTGGCCCATGCGCCGACTTTCGACAGTCGTGCGCAGGACGGCGCGGAACGTGGTGGACGGCAACTCGCGGCCACCGTCGTGGAACGTGTGATGGCAGCGCCCTGATCGAACGAAGGCACTGCCATGGTCGTCCTTCGCCGCCATCGACTCGTTTACGTTTCGGACGTCGGCTGGTCTGCCATCCTTGCGCGTCCCTCGGATGCGCAAGCCCAGAAATGTCTGGCGCATTGGGCCGCACATCGACTGCCGCTGGTCGTGACGCGGCAACCGGCCGATGCCGCCATCACCGACCCGATCGCGCTCGGCCTTTCAGCGCCTGCACGCTGGAGCTGGCGCCGCCTGGCGTTGCAGATGCCACGCGAGGCGCTCCTGCATTTCGACGAGTTTCCTCAACTTGCGCAGGTGCAGCGGCTGCTACCGGGCTCGGCGCGCCGCGCGGTGCGCGACTTGCTGGCCGGGTTGCGGAAGTGCCGGCGCGACGGCCCGCGCATTCGGCAGCTATGGGTGGCAGGCGCTCAGCGGTCTCGATCACTCTGCGGCAGGAGTCTGACTTCGACCTTTGGATCGGCGTCGACGACGCGGCCCATGCGGATGCGGTAACCCGGCTGCTCCAGTCCTTTGCCGCGACTTCGCCCCGGTTGGATGGCGAGATCGATGTTCAGCGACGGTACGGCGGTTGCGTGGCGCGAATGGGCCAATTGGCGCTGCGGACTCACGCGCGCCGTCATGACGAGGGGCCTCAGTGGCGTGGCGTTGCGGCACGATGCCGCATGGTGTGAGTCCACCCACCTGGCGGCGGCGGCCGCATGAACCCTCTGCAGGCGCTGTCCACTTCGCTGCGTCCGCGGCCGCAGGCGTTGCTCACGCCCGCGGCGATTGGACGCGCTGCCACGCTCGCGCTGCACGACGAACTGGCGCTGTCGCCCAAGCCGGGGCTGGTGACGCTGGTGGACAGCGGCAGCCACGACGACATGGATGCGCACACCTTCATGCGCAGCCTGTTCGCGCTTCGCCGCTACTTCGTGCAGATCGCCGAGGCAGGCCATGCCGACGCGGATTTCGGAGCACTGGAGCGCCTGGGCATCGCCGCTGAAGCACGCATGCTGGCCGCGACGGGCGGCGTCAACACGCATCGCGGCGCGATCTTCATGCTGGGCATGCTGTGCGCGGCGGCCGGTGCCATCGCCCGCGAGTGCGCCTGCGAGCCGTCTCCGGCTCAACTGCGCGTTGCGCTGCGCCGGCACTGGGGTGACGCGCTTGCCGCGCGCAGTCGGCGCCCGCCCGTGCTGCCCGGCGGCATCGCCGCGCGCCGTCACGGGCTGCGCGGCGCATCCGAAGAGGCGGCGCTCGCCTTCCCAGTGTTGTTCGAGACCGCAGTCCCCGCGCTGGCCGCTGGGCTGGCACGCGGGCTGCACGCCGCAGCAGGCTCGGCTCGACACCTTGTTTCATGTCATGGCAGTGCTCGACGACAGCAACCTCGCTCACCGCGGCGGCCTTGCCGGCTTGCATCACGCGCAACGCGCGGCGAGCGTCTTCCTGGCGCACGGCGGCACCGCGCGGCCCGACGGGCTTGCCGCGGCGAGAGCCATCGCCGACGATTTCGTGGCGCGTCGCCTCTCGCCCGGCGGCGCGGCCGACACGCTGGCCGCTGCCTGTTGGGTGCTGCGCATCGGTGGTGCGTGATGGCCTTCGCGCTGCTGTTCTCCGGCCAGGGAACGCAGCATCCTGCCATGCTGCCCTGGCTGGCCGAGGACGCACAGGTGCGCAATATGCGGGCCCGTCTGGGCGTCGACGACTGGCGCCGCTGTCTCGAGGATCAGGCCTGGGCTGCGCGCAACGCGAACGCGCAGCAGCTGCTCACGGGGCTCGCGCTGGCGGCTTGGGGCCAGCTGGCAACGTCCGTGGGAACGCCCGGCGCAGTGGCTGGCTACAGCGTCGGTGAACTGGCCGCCTTCAGCGCGGCCGGCGTGTTCGATGCCGGCACCGCCTTGGCGCTCGCATCCCATCGGGCGCGAGGCGATGGACCTCAGCGCCGGCGCCGCGGCGGGCGGCATGCTCGCCGTCAACGGTCTGACGGAGCCTGCGCTCGAGCGGTTGCTGGCCGACACAGGTGTTGCGCTGGCCATCCGCAACGGCATCGAGAGCGTCGTGCTCGGTGGTCCGGTGGCCGCGCTGGAGGAAGCCGAACGTGCCGCCGTCGGACAGGGGGCGCACTGCACGCGGTTGCGTGTGAACGTCGCTTCCCACACGCCCTGGATGCGTGAGGCCGCGGACAGCTTTGCGCGGACGCTTGCCGGGGTGCCGTTCAAGCGCCCGCGGATCGCGCTCTACAGCAATGCGGCAGACCGCATTCGCGACGCCGGCGCTGCCCGCGCAGCGCTCGCATTGCAGCTGGCGTGCACTGTCCGCTGGGACGAGTGCATGGACAACGTTCACGCACGCCATGTGCGCTGCGTGCTCGAAGTCGGCCCGGGTCAGGCGCTTGCCCGCATGTGGAACCAGCGTTATCCGGACGTTCCGGCGCGGGCCTGCGACGACTTTCGCAGCGCCGATGCGGTTGCGACCTGGGTTCATGCGCATACGGGTCGGACATGAGCTTCACCACCGAGATGGCCGCTACGATGCGCTTACGACAGCATCGGTCCGGCAGTTTCAACGTCCGATGGCGGCCCGAGCAAACCATTCCATCCGTAGAGACATGCACGATGCGTGACCGGATCAGCGAGGAGATCACGTTTCGCAAGCTGGAAATGCTGCTGGCTTACATGAAAGCCGGCAACCTCGTCCGTGCCGCAGAACTGCTCGACGTCAGCACGGTCACGGTGCACCGCGCGTTGCGTTCGCTTGAGGAGGGAGTACGGTGCCAGCTGTTTCGCCATGAAGGCCGCAACCTGAGCCCGACCGGCGCGGCCCAGGTTCTTGCCGAGGTGGCGCGCGAAGTGCTCAAGGCAATGAGCGACGGCATCGAGTCGACCCGCGAAGCAGGTGGCTACTCGTCCGACCGCATGCGGATCGGTTCGCTCTACTCGCTGACCATTGCCACGGTGCCTCGCGTGATCATCGACCTGAAGGTGCGTAAGCCGGATCTGCAGGCCGAGTTGGTGCTGGGCTCCAACCTCGACCTGATGGGCAAACTGAAGCGGGGCGAGATCGACGCGGCGCTGGCCGCAATGCCCGATACCGAACCCGACATCGAATCCATCGCGCTCTTCGAGGACGACATCTTCTTTGCGGCACCGATCGGCTCGAAGTACGCGGGCATGGACGCGGTCGACCTGCGGGCGTGCGCCGAGGAGCGCTTTGTGAGCCTAGGCGAGGGTTTCGTCACCTACCAGGGCTTCGTCGAGGCCTTTCGCGTCGCGAAGTTCAAGCCCAACGTTGTGATGAAGGTCGATGACATCTTTTCGCTGATGAACCTCGTCAGCGGTGGCGTGGGCTACACCCTGCTGCCGGGGCGCGTTCGCGATGTCTTCAAGGACAAAGTGCAGCTGATCCCGCTCCAGCCGAAGTACCTGATGCGTCAGACCATCGGCCTGCACTTCCTGCGAACGCGCGAACGCGATCCCAACTTGCTGGCGCTCGCATCGGTGTGCCGCGTGGTGCACCGAAAAGCAGGGCGGCGGTGAATGGCAGGCGCCGCGATCAGAACGTCGTCAGCCTCGTGACTCCTGGCGGCCCGGCTCGAACGTTCGCCTCGACGTCGACTGGCTTTCGGAGGCGTTGGGGGACAGACGAGCGCTTTCCATCTGTCTGACAGACGTCTGTGGATCGACCTCGGTCGAGTCGTGCGATGTCAGCTAACGGGCGGACGCGCAGGACCGCTTTCGGCGATCTCTAACTTCCGCAAAGGGTCTCGACTGCGGTCGTGCGAGTGGACAGTTCCAGCGTCGGTAGCCCAGCTAGCCCTTAGCTCGAGATTGATTCGCGCGGCGCAAGACAGGCGATCGCGAGGCGGCGAGCGCGCACAGCGCACAAAGCAGAAGCAGGATGCTCGCCGGTTCCGGCGCCTTTCGCACGATGCAATCCTTGCAGTCAGCCACCGCGATCTTCCAGAAATCCTGCTTGGCCCCGACCCGGTACTTCGCCCCCAGCGCATTGGTCCAAGCCTGGCTGGGCGGCGTCACGAACTGAAAGGCAAGCTTCGTGATCGTGAAGTCGACCAGCTCGTCTATGCCGATCACTCCCACGTCCTTGTAGGCGATGTCGAATCCCCAAGTCCAGCCGAGCAGCGGTGCGACCTTATAGCTGTCGTCGTTGACCTTCTGATTCGCATTGTGCATGTCTTCGATGACACATACGAGCGACGTCTCGAAGTACAGGCTCAGCTTGCCGCTCGGCAGCAATTTCGCCTTGCTGAGTCGATCCGTCGGTTTGTCCTTGAAGGTCGGGAAGTCAAGCGGATTTTGATGTGATGCCTCAACAAGGTACTGGCTGCAGTCTTATATCCGGCCTTGTCATGCAAGCCGAAGCCTGCGGGCCCTGATGGAATTCGCCAAGAACGTCCTCATCTCGGTCACGCGCTGCTAGGCGCACGGCTGTGTTCAGGTTTGCGTTCTCGCGGTCCGACCTGTCTTGCCATCACAGTTGAATCAACCACAGCAACCCAATCGACGTGTCTACGTTTGTCTTCACCAGGCTACGCGGGCTTCACACTTACAAAGTTCCGCTCGGTACGCCTGACCTCGCGCCAGAATCGCCCACGCCGTGCGAGCAATCTTGCTCGCGAGCGCGACGGCAGCGACGTTGGCAGGTCGTCGCACTTGAATCGCTTTCTGCCAAGGCGTCGGCGCTTTGGCGTGATACAGGACCGATCGCGCGCCGTGGATCAGCAACGTCCGCAGGTATGGGTCGCCTCGCTTCGAGATGGATCCCAATCGGAGCTTGCCCCCAGTACCACTCTGGCGAGGCACCAGTCCGAGGAACGCAGCGAACTCACGTCCTGACTTGAATGTCTGTCGCATCACCCATCGTGGCGACCAGCGCCGTCGCAGTGAGTCTTCCGATGCCGGCACATCGGCGATCGCGCGGCATGCCACGTCCTGCTTCTGCCAGACGCCGATGCTGCTTCTCAAGGTGATCGATATCCCGCTGCAGCTCGTCGATACGTCTGAGCTGATCTTGCAGGCAGCACATCATCGTGCCAGGCAGCGCATCTTCGAGCTCTGCCATCCGAGCCCGAATCTCAGCCAGGCCAGCGACACGGCCTGCTCGAAACGTAGCGCCGAATTCGTACAGCAGTCCGCGTAGCTGATTCACCTGCATCGTGCGGAACTTGACCAGCAAGGAACGGATGCGATGCAGGCTCAACATGGCCTGCTGATCCTCCGTCTTGGCGGCCACCGTTCTCATTCCTGGTTGCTGCACCGCCGTCCAGATCGCGCGTGCGTCGGCTGCGTCGGTCTTGTTGGTCTGCACGGAAGGGGCGAATGAACTTCGCATGCAACAGCACGACATGCGTGCCCAAGTGCCTTGATCTTGCGTCCCCACCAGTGCGCGCTACCGCGCCACGCCCGGCGGAGGGCATGAACGCCTTCGAGCGCTACCTGACCTGTCTGGGTCGCCTTGTGCATTGTTGCCGGCATCGTCCTTGGTCAGTTGTTTCCTGCGCCGATTCAGGCGATCGGTGCGCTGGAAGTGGCGCGCGTCAACCTGCCGGTGGAGCTGGCCTTCACCGCCAGGCCTTTAAGTGCCGAGCGCGCGGAGCGCCTCGGCATCATCAACCATGTCGTGCCCGCTGACGCGCTGGAAGCATTCACCTACGACCTGGCCGAAGACATCGCGGCGTTGGCGCCACTTTCGATCGCCGTGATGAAGGAACAGTTGCGCATCCTCGCCGGGGCTCGCCCCATGTCGCCGCAGGGGTTCGAACGCGTCCAGGGACTGCGCCGAGTCGTCTACGACAGCGAGGACTACCAAGAGGGCATTCGCGCGTTCAAGGGGAAGCGGAAGCCGCAATTCAAGGGCAACTGACTTCCCCTGAGCGGCACGCCTTGAGAAGACGTAACGCCACCATCGGCGGGCGTCACCTCTTTGGCGGCCCGCTCACTGCGAACGTTTGACGTCCGCTCGCAGGCCAGCTGCTGCGACAGTCGGCGGAGTATGGGTCGGTCGTACGCGACTTCGGCGGAACGCCGGCCACGCTGTACCAGGCGATCTGCAATGAATCCGCGGCTGGCGGACAATCTGGCGGATTGCGTCTGGATGACTGCGCGGAGCCAATATCCGCGCGGGTCTTGACAGACACTCTCTCCGCCAGTACCGCAAGCCGTACGATGGCGTTTCCGGCCGATTCGGCCGTCGAGCGGGCGATGACTGAAACCGAGGTGCTGCATCCGTTGCGCCCGATCCTGAAGAACTGGGTGTGGGAGCACGGTCGCGTCGGCACGCGCTATCTGGACTGCAGCAGCGGCGTCATCGGCTTCGACGACGGCAAGAAGTCACGCTATGCCACGGGAAGCATTTACTACGTATCGCTTGAAAGTAGCGCCGACGCTGCGGCCGCCGAAGTCGGCCCGGCGATCCATGAGGGCGCGCTCGCCCGGTTCTTGCGGGCGGCACAACTCGGCAAGCCGGAAGAAGCGGGTTCAGTAGCAGACGTGCAGCGCGCAGCGCAGGACTGCGTGGAACTTGGCCTTGTCTGCGCCTATCAGGACGACGCTCAACGCGCGCTCAAGCGTCATATGCTCGAGCCGTTGTTCGAAGACGAGATCCGCGCCGCGGTCGTGGCGGACATTCGTGCCAAGTACGTCGGTCTGCGAGCCCAACTCGCGCTCTATGACTTTACGGTGTTTCACGGACTCCCCGCGCCGCTCCTGATCAACGAAGCGCCTTTCATCGACTGGAGGGTGCATGCGCAGCCGCTGCAACCGTTCGTCACCCTGCCACTGGGACCCTATTGCCTTCTGGTAGGGACGCCTTCGGGCAAGAAGAGTCGGGCGGGCCCGGTGCTCTGGAAGGCCGCCAGCGTCACGGGTCCGTTCAAGGACCACAATCGCTACATCGTAGAGCGTGCACGACAGTGGATCGTGGCAACGGCAGACGATCAGTTGGCGGCCCTGCAGGACCGATTCGCTGCTCAAAATCCGGACAGTAAAGAAATCGCGAAGCCTTGACGACGAACTCAGGGCTTACCGCCGCGCGCGAATCTCAGAGCTCAGCGACTGCCGCTGATGTAGTGCTCGAGTTGTTCGATGATGAACTGCTGCTCGGAGATGATGTCCTTCACGAGGTCGCCGATCGAAACGAGGCCGATCAGCTTGCCGTTGTCGAGCACCGGCAGATGGCGCACGCGGTTCTCGGTCATGATCGCCATGCATTCCTCCGTCGTCTGCAGCGGGCCGACGCAAAGCACCCGCGTGGTCATGACGACGGACACCGGCGTTTCCTTCGACGAGCGGCCGGCCAGCACGATCTTGCGTGCGTAGTCGCGCTCGGTGACGATGCCGACGATCTTCTCGCCTTCCATCACCAGCAGCGCGCCGATGTCGTGTTCGGCCATCTTCTTGATCGCGTCGTAGACGGTGTCGTTCGGGCCGATCGAATGGACGACCTTGCTCGGCTTTCCCTTCAGGATCTGGGCGATACCTTTCATCAGCCATCCTCCCGATGCGATTATGGCAGGCGCTGCCAGAGGTCGCAGCGAATGCAGCCGGGCGAGCTGGGCGCGCAACTGCCCGGGCGTCGTCGCCGGCAACTGACAGCTTCCATGCTGGCACAAGTACGCACGGCCGGCATCGCGCCTGGCCGCGAGCGGGACGCAGTCGGGCGGGGCGCTGATGAACGTCGCCAGCGGCGCGAAGTCCGAGCGAACGATCGAGAGCGGATCGTCTCCGGCCGGCAGCAGCAGGTCGGCGCCGTGCTCGCTCAGCAGATGTACGAGCAGCATCGTCGGCACCGCGGCCGGCGCGGCCTCGAGCAGCGCGGCTTGCCGCTCGATCGAGGCTCTGAACGATGTCGGCCCAGTCGCCGCGGTCATAGACGCCTGCCAGCCGTGCCAGCAGTTCGCACGCGGCGGCGGTGGCGGACGGCACTGGCGCCGTCGAATAGGTCGCGCGCGCGCGCCGGCAGGTGGCCGGGCTCGCCGTCGTAGAAGCCTTCGCCGTCGACGTGGAAGCGCTCGACCATTCGACCCGCCAGGTCGCGCGCGGACTGCAGCCATTCCGGTTCGCCGGTTGCAGCGTGCAGTTCGAGCAGGCCGAGCCCGACCTGCGCGTGATCGGACAGATAACTCTCGGCGCGCAGTGTGCCGTCGCGCCAGGCGTGGCGCAGCCGGCCTTCGCTCATCATCGTGCCGAGCAGGAAACGCGCAAGCGAGCGCGCGGTTTCGACGAAGTCGTCGCGGCCGAGCAGGCGGCCCGCTTCGGCGAACGCACGCAGCGCCATGCCGTTCCAGTCGGCGAGCACCTTGTCGTCGGTGATCGGCCAGATGCGCTGCGAGCGGACCGCATACAGCCGCTCCCGCACCGACTGCTCCCACTGCCGCCACGAGTCGGCATCGAGGCCGAGCGCCGACTGCACCGCCTCCGGATCGCGCCGCTCCAGCACATTGAGTCCATGCTCCCAGTTGCCTGCCTCGGTCACGCCGTACAGGCGCGCGGCGGGGCCGGCATCGGCACCGAGGACCGCGTGGAATTCGGCGGCTGTCCAGACGTAGAACTTGCCTTCGACGCCTTCGGAATCGGCGTCCTGCGCGGAGCTGAACGCGGCCGGCGCGGCGGCCGGATGCATCTCGCGACGCAGCCACGCGAGCGTGTCTTCGGCGACGAATCGCAGGCGCTCGTCACCCGTGAGCCGGTACGCACCGGCGTAAATGCGCGCGAGCTGCGCGTTGTCGTACAGCATCTTCTCGAAATGCGGCACGTGCCAGCGCTCGTCGGTCGAATAGCGCGCGAAGCCGCCACCGACGTGATCGAGCATTCCGCCGGCGGCCATCTCTGCGAGCGTGGTGGCCAGCATCGTGCGCGCGCGCTCTTCACCGGTGGCCGCCAGCGTCAGCAGGTACTGCAGCAGCGGCGACTGCGGAAACTTCGGGGCGGCGCCGAAGCCGCCATGCCTTTCGTCGAATTGGCGCGCGAGTTGCGTAACCGCCTGCTCGTGAAGCCGGTCGGCCGGCCGGCGCGGCGCGGCGATCGTACCTTCGCGGACATGCGCGAGCAGCGCGTCGGCCTGCTGCTCGACCTCGGCGCGGCGCGTCGTCCACGCTTCACGCACGGCGGAAAGCACGCCGGAGAAGCTCAGCAGGCCATAGCGATCCGCCGGCGGGAAGTAGGAGCCGCCGAAAAACGGCTTCAGCTGCGGCGTCAGGAACATGTTCATCGGCCAGCCGCCGCGCCCCGTCAACGCCTGCAGCGCGCTCATGTAGACATGATCGACGTCGGGCAGCTCCTCGCGATCGACCTTGATCGCGACGAAGCCGGCGCGGAGCTGGCGGGCGATCGCCTCGTCCTCGAAGCTTTCGCGTTCCATCACGTGACACCAGTGACAGGTCGCGTAGCCGACCGACAGCAGGATCGGCTTGTCTTCGGCGCGCGCCTTCGCAAAGGCCTCCTCGCCCCACGGATACCAGTCGACCGGGTTATGCGCGTGCTGCAACAGGTAGGGACTGGTCTCGCGGGCGAGGCGATTGGCCGGGCGAGTCGCTGGCGCGTCCATGACCGCATGAGCCTACGCCAGCGCAGCGCGCTGCGCGAGGGCGACCGCCGGCCCGCGCCTCTTCGGTTCGCTGGATCAGAACGGCACGGGCGGCCCGCGCCAGCCTTCATCCCGAGGCTGGGCGCGGACCAGGGCCTGCGCGGCTTCCAGCCAGCCGTCGCATGCATTGCGGCCCGGTCGACGCTCGCAGAATATTCAACAGCCCCTTGCACTTTGCGTAGAAGCCGAAGAACCGCAGCACGTTCCGCTTCTGCGCGTCACTCAGCGGGTAAGTGCTGCAGACGAGCTTGTCGTCCGACATGCCGCGGTCCGTCAGCGTGACCGCCCCCCAGGCCTTGACGCGCAACAGGGTCCCGGCTTGCAGGCGCGGCCCCAGTACCAGCGCATCGAGCAGATCGCCCTCGAGTCCGACGTAGCTCGGCACAGAACCGTAGTTGAACGGACACGGCAAGGGCGAGACGAAATCAACGTGTCCCGTGGACCCGCGTTTGATGAAGGAGCCCTTCGGAATTTCGATGATGACTTCGACTTCGGGCGGAGCGGGTCTCTCGCCGGCAGGAAGTGGAATCGAGGTCGCAACGTTCACGCGGACAGCCTACGCTCGCCAGACCGCGGGAGACCTCTGGCGATGTCTGAGCTGGAACGTTGAAGTCGCTCCCGGGCATCCAACGGCCCAGGCAGGTTACGGTGGGGGTGCCTTCGGCTTTGGATACTGCACCGCTCCCGCCATCCGTTGCTCGAACGGATCACGCCGCGACAGATGCTTCACGTGGTGCGCATGCATGAGCGGGTAGTGCCGCAGGTGCGCTAGGCGATCGTGCGCCTCCCAGCAGTTCGCCTCGCTGCAGACCCACTTGGTTACGTCCAGCCGCCGCATGTCGAACGCACCCGAGTAGCTTCGCAGCGTGCGCCGCCCGCGTTTGTCGCTGTACTCATGGAAATATGAGAGCGCAAGCTCACGCAAGCTCCGATAAATGGGATCCCGATAGCGCAGCGCCACGCCGTTCGACTTGGAGATCGCGCCCCATGCGCCCTTGCGGCGGAATAAAGCAATCACGTGCGGGTAGTCGCTCGGTTCGCAATCGAGATGCATCACGTACGGCGGTTCGCCATGGATCCAGAGCGCGCAGGCGGCGACGAACGCACCTTCGATGCAATGCGCGCGCCGGTGACGCAGCACGCCGCGCACCGAGTACGCCGTCTCGCCGTCCGGTTCGTGGTTGATCGGGATCGCGTTAAGGAAGGCCTGGATTCGCTGCGGCGAATCAAGCCGCGCAAGCCTGGCGAACTCGCCTATCCCCAGGCCCAGGTCCTGGCGGCGGGCGAACCGTCGGCGTAGCGGGAGACTCATTGGGCAATGATGGTATCAGCCGCCGAATGGCCGTGTGAATGGGTCGCTGCGGGTGTTTTCACTCGAAAACGAGCCTGGCAGCGAGCGATTGCCCTCGGGGCGAGGGTCGAGCTTCGGAAGCCCTGACGCGAGGCGAGTACTTCTTAATCCGCAGTTCGAGACTTAGAATGCCGTGGACGATCTTCTCTTCGGCCGAACCCTGACCGGCCGTTCCTTTCGCTGCCACTTCGGGGCTCTGTCGTCAGCAACGCTGAACGCGGGGCGATTCAGGAGAGAACAATGAGCAAGCGTTTGGCGACGTCGGCGCGCGACTATGTTCTCGGTCTGGAGCTTCCCGATGCGGGTCCGATGCTCGAGACCACGCGCGCGCCCGGAACCTCTGGCGAGGTGTCGTTTTCGGGCGATCCCCAGGCGCTGGTTGTCGGTGGACAGCTCGCCGAGTTCAGCAAAGCGGTGCCGGCCGACCTGCGCTCCGCGGTGGCCGACGGGATGTTGCTCGCGCAGCTCGCCGCCAACAAGGCGACAGCGCAAGCTGGCGATGTGTTCCAGTGGTACGACAAGTACGTCGAGGTTCTGCAGAACGTTGGCTGGCAGATCCACGACTTCCAGTTTCAGCGGCAGCAGCTTGATGGCCAGGAGCTTGACGTCCATGAGGCGATCATTCCGGTGATCACTGCAATGCTGGGACCGCAGCTCGCGGCAGCGTCGATCGTGCTGAATGTGCTCCAAGGTCTAAAGCAGATGGACGAGAAACGACCATGGATCACGATCTTCGATCGAGCGAGCCAGCATGCGAGCGGCGCGAAGTTCCAGGTCGCTTACGTTGATGCGGACGCGGTCGGCCAGCCGCAGATCGCTCTCGCATGTTTCGGTATTCGCGCAGAAAGGACGATCACGCAGGTGCTCTTCTTCAAATTCTCCGCACAGGGCCTGGAGGTCAAGAAGGCGGAAGGCAAGCTCGGGGTGAGCCTCGATCGACTGAAGGGCGCGCGGGACGCGCTGGCCGCGCGGGTCGCACCTTTCGTCGATGATTTCGTGAAGAACGTGGACATCTGATTGCGGGCTTGCGCGAGCGAGGTCCACTCGGCGTGTTGCCCAGCGCAGCATCGGCAACTACCGTCGGCTGATCGCAGGACTCTCAGGTCGTGAACGTCTCCAGGGGATTACGTCATGTGCAGCAATCATCATCTGAACCGCCGCTCTTTCCTCAAAACGACGAGCGCCGCAGCTGTGACAGCGGTCGTGACCATGGCGCCGGTCGGGAACATCGCGTACGGCGCCGCGCTGACGAAGGCGCAACGCGACAAGCTGACGCCCGATGAAATCATCGAGCTGATGAAGCAAGGCAATCAGCGCTTCCGCCTCGGGAAGGAATCGCCGCACGATTACCTCGCTCAGCAGAAGGTGAGCGCCAAGGGACAGTATCCCGCGGCGGTGATACTGAGCTGCATCGACTCGCGCGCGCCGGCCGAGACGATCATGGACCTGGGCATCGGCGACACCTTCAACGCACGCGTGGCCGGCAACATCTCCAACGACGACATCCTCGGAAGCATGGAGTTTGCGTGCAAGCTGGCCGGCGCGAAGGTCGTGCTTGTGATGGGGCACACCGCCTGCGGCGCCATCAAGGGTGCGATCGACAACGCGCAGCTTGGAAATCTCACCGGGTTGCTCGGCAAGATCCGCCCCGCCGTTGCCGCAACCAAGTATCAGGGTGAGCGTTCTGCCAGTAACTATGGCTTCGTAGATGCGGTGGCACGCACGAATGTCGAGCTGACGATGGCAGACATCCGTCGTCGCAGCTCCGTGTTGGCGGATCTCGAAAAGTCAGGCGCAATCAAGATCGTCGGAGCGATGTACAACCTGGAGACAGGGGTGGTCGAATTCTTCGGCTGATGCGGCTGATTAACGGCGTGCAGCAGGACGATGCGGATCAGACTCGGCAGCCAAGCCTGGATATATCGAAAGCTCAAGCGAAAGGAGGGCAAAATGAGCAAGACGAGAGGAAGCCTGCATCGGGTACTGCTAGGCGCGGCCGGATTCGTGCTGGGAGCCGCAGTCACTAGCGCGCAAGCGCAGATGAAGGCGGACGACCTGCGCTTCCGCGCGACGATTTACGGCTGGTTCCCGGGTATCAGCGGAACAACGGAGTTTCCCAGCGGCGCGGGCGGGCCATCGCTCAACGTGAATGCGAAGGACCTGATCGAAGACCTGAAGATGGCCTTCATGGGCACGTTCGAGGTCCAGAGCGGCAAATGGGGCGCGCTGGTCGACTGGGTCTATGCCGATGTCGGCGGCGACAAGAGCGGCACGCGCGACTTCTCGATCCGCGGCCAGACGCTGGCGGCCGGCGTCACCGCCAACCTGAGCCTCGACACCAAGACCAATATCCTGACGCTGGCAGGGACCTACTCGTTGGTCGAAGACCCGGCGACCAGCGTCGGCCTCGTGTTCGGCGCGCGCATGCTGAAGTCGGACGGCACGCTGAACTGGGCCTTCAACGGCACCGGCCCGGCGGGCATCGGAGCGGCGGGCACGAGCGAGGTCAGCGCGACCAACTGGGACGCGATCATCGGCGTGCGCGGCCGGGCGCGCTTCGGCGACGGTCTGCGCTGGTTCGTGCCGTACTACGCCGATGTCGGCGGCGGCAACTCGAAGCTCACCTGGCAGGCGATCGTCGGCCTCGGATACTCGTTCAGCTGGGGCGACGTCGGCGTCGTCTGGCGTTATCTCGACTACGAGTTCAAGTCCGGCGAGCCCGCCCAGTCACTGACCTTCAACGGAGTCGCGGCCGGAGTCAGCTTCACCTTTTGAGTCGCCGGGGCTTCATCGAGCGCTCGATCAGTAGCCGGGCGATGCGGCACGTTGCCTCTTCTAGCGGGGTAAGCCGCTGGAGGCTGGGTCATAGACGGTTGGCTCCGTATCCGTCGGCACACGCCAAAATGGCTTTGCGACTTCGATCAACGGCCGCCCCGGCGCGTTGGGCGATCGCCGGTAACGCAGCATCGCGATCAGATCCGAGCTCACGCGAGGATTGGAGACGAAGTAGCTGTGGCAAACGAAGCACTCTGCCTCTGTGACTTCTATTACATCGAATAGCGCCAGTGCGCGAGACTGCTCGATGACCTCCGGCGGGATTGCGCTCGCCTGAATGCGCCCGAGCCGGTTGATGCTTCGAAACAGCCAACCGGAAGCCGCGAGCGCCTTATCGCTGGGCGACACGTACGTGGTGACGCGAAACTCCGGTGGAGGCCGCGGCATCGCTTGATACGGCCTGGGTACCTTTCCGTACGGCAAGTCAGGATCGGACGCCGTCTTCCAAATCTTGGACGGAGCGACATCGATGTCCAGATCGGGCGCGATAAGCACCACGTTGCCGATGTTGAACCGTTCGGCGAGCGTGGTTTCGGTGATGTACGCCTCGACACTCAGGTCGGCCAAAGCCGTGGCCGCAAGGTCAGTCCCGCGGCTGTGCGCAAGCACGTGCAGCCTTTCAACGCCAGGCGTTTGAGCAATGATGCGAATCGTCTTTTTGAGGTCTTCGGTGGCGAACTCGCCCGACTCGCGATCGACGGTGTATCCCAGCAATGGGCTCTTGCCCCCCGAGGGCCACGTGAAGATCGCGCAGACGAATTCCCGACCGAGAAAATGACACAACTCGGCCATGGTCAGGGCGGCGCTTTCAAACGAATTGGCGTAACCGTGCACGAATAGCACGACTTCCTTGCGCGGCGCGGTCGCGAGCCGGCTCTGGATCAGAGCTTGCATTGTCTTTTTCGCCGCATCATGCGCGGCGACGGTGGCTGGATTGCGTGCGGTGTCCGCGGGGGTGATCGCCAGCTCGTACGGTATCGGCGGAAAGCGTCCGAGTTCGTTCGTGGCACCCAACCTAAGAACGACAGGAACTTCTCGGTCAGCAACAGTGCTTTGTGCGGCGAGCGCGTCCCACGTTAGAGAGTCGCCGAATGCGACAGTGGTCGTTCCAAACGCCAGTTGGCGCGATCGGCCGGCCGAGTAGGGATTAGCGTCGTCGGTATCGCTCGAGGAAGCGCGATCCGTCGCGTAGAGAAGATCAAGCGACGGCGTGCGATGCGCCGCGGAGACATTGGTGAAAAGGGGCTCGGCCTGCTTCCCGGTGTACAGCACCGGAGTTGGCATCATGCGATAGGGCGTCGCGCAACCTGTCAGAAAGAGCGCCACGAATAGCAGGCCCGGGCGGACCAGCAAGTGCAGAGCGCACGCCGTCAATTGGCGTCTTGCGGAAACTTCGCTCTGCCTCAAGCGGAGCTCTCGGACCGGCCGCTGCAGCATGAAACAAGGCCGGCTATCGCTGAGTCTGCGAATGTGCTGCCCCGCCCACAGGATCGTCACCGGCCGGAGGATCTAAGTACAGCCTTCGCCGGTGGCGATCCGGCTCACTTGGGCTTGACGTGCGTTGCGAGCTCCGGAAAGGCAATCCCGGCCAGTTCGTCCACCAATGGCTTAACAGATTCCAGCGTGACGACCTGCTGGCCCGCCGATCCTCGTCAAGCGCTCGCCCGTTCCCACCCGCACTCTCATCGCGAGCAATTCGCCCGTGACGCTGTCCGTGCCCTCGATCTCGAATACGATGAACGCTCGTTGTGGCGCCCCCGTCGCCGCACTTGCGGCCATCGTGGCCACAAATGCGATGGGAACATATTGGTAGGGTTTCAGACCCTCACCTTGCGCTGCTATGGCGGAGACCGCGGCGCGGAGTTGCACCACGCCGGGCCCGGCACGATCGACCACCCTGAACCGTTGGCCGATTCCTCGCTGAAAAGTCTCGTTGGAGTAGGTGATAATTTGGCGCAGGGCCTCGGCGCTCACCTGTTCGGTCGGTCTGGGCTCAGGGTAGAAAGTGATCGGGTCGAGCAGTATCGCGTTGTAGTTGGCCGGGGTGAGCTTGGGGCTCACCCACATCCGAATCGTCTTGCCAAGGGCGTCCTTGGTCTCCTGCAAGTCCGAATAGTCCCGCAAGAAGCCCGAACCCTCGGATTGTTTGACATCGGATCCAGTTGCGCATGCCCCCAAGGCCACTGCGAGGAGAACGACGCAAGCGCGGTGTGCGAGTGATTTATTCATGACCCCACCTCCTCAACCAGTCCGTCATCGGCGTGGATACCGAAGCCAGACCGGGGAATCTAGTATGTCGCCCATCTCGACGCGCGGTCAACCGCGCATCCACCGTTGTCACCCTTGGAGCGCTCATATGACAAACAGATTGCAATGGTGCACGTTAGGACTCGCCGGGTGGATGCTTGCGACCAGCGCGGCGACAGCTCAGACCAGCGTCAGCTATGGAAAGATCACGGCAGTCAAACCGGTCGCCGTGGAAAACGCTAAAGCACAAGGCGCTGGTGCATTGGTCGGTGGAACGATAGGGCTCGTCTCTGGGCGAGGACAATCGGGCAGCAACCAGGCGCTCCGTGGCGTTGCAGGCGGTGTGGCCGGGCAGCAGGTCGCGAAACGTGCCAGCACGAAGCAGGCGTTCGAATACACGCTGCTGATGGCAGGCAAGCTCCACCATTACCGTTGTCACCGACGAGGCCGGGATGCGTGTGGGTGACTGCGTGGCGGTTGAGCGCGGTTCCTACGTCAATCTACGTTTGGTCGACGACAAGCAATGCGCAGCCGGAGTCAAGCCGACATCGGCCGCAACCCGCGATGCGGCTGCCTGCAACGGGGCCAAGGACGAAGTCCTGAAGGCAACGACCGATGAGGCTTTCGACCGCGCCGAGCGCAAAGTAAGGCTGCTTTGCGCAGATTAGCCGCCGATCGCATCGCACTAGCGTATCACGGCCGTCACACGTCACGGCACGAAAGCGGCAACGCGATCGACAAACCAGAATGCCGCCAAGGTGCCGATCGCGTAAGTCAGCGCTTGGGCAAGGCGCTCACGACGTGTCTACTCGATCTCGTAGTTGGCGTAGCCGAACTCGTTGCTGCGTGCGGCAATGTACTTGTCGCCAAGCTTGTACAGCGTCACCTCGAACGGCGTCCCGAATAACGTGGTGACGATCTTTCCGCCGCGAATCTCGTACTGCGCCGGCGATCCAAGCTCGCCGCTGTGCAACACGTCGCCCAATTCGCCGGCGGGTGGCTGCTTCCCGTCGACGCTGACGATCAGGCGCCGCCCGTTCGTTCCGTACAGGATCTCCAAGCGTTGTCCCGTGACCGTGTTGCGGACCTTGAAGGTCTTTCCGACGATCAGTTGTTTTAGCTGCGCATCGTCCAGCGCTACGGCCCCCTTTTGCCGCAAGTCCGCGACCGTGGTGCCAGGCTTCGCGGCTTTGCGCGCTTCATCGCTCGGCGAATACCAGATCGGCGAAGTCCACGCCCGATCCTGAACCGTCGCGGAAACGTTGCTCGGCGGCGGGACGCCGAGCTTCTTCGCGTCGTACGTCGTCCAGCGCGGCGTCGGGATCTGCAGCACCCGTGCGTAGTAGAACGCGAATTGGCTCGGGTCGAAGTCCGGGTCCGTCCAGACCGTCTTCAACTCGACTGCGCCGATGGAGTTGGTGTACGTCGCGTTCTTCACGTCGACGGTATTGCCCACCGGCGGCAGCTCGGCTCGACCGCCGCGCACCTGCGCATCGGAGATCTGTCCGCCAAGCTTGCGGCTCGACCAGGCGACGTTGTAGATCTTCTCGAAGATCTGTCCGTTTTGCGTCCATCCCTTGACGATCTGGATGCGATCGAGATTGGCGTCGTCGGGATCCTTGACCGCCCACACGATGAACGTCGGTGCCTTCGACTTGGCAGCCGGCAGGTCGCCGCCCATCGGAACGCCGTTCGCGTAGCCGGTCTTGACCCAGTCCTTGCTTTGCAGGACGGCGGGCGCGAAGTCCCAGCCGCCGAAGAGCCGCACCTTGATGCGCACGCCGCTGGTGCCGAAGGTCTCCTTGCGCTGCATGGCCGCGAAGATCGCCTCGCGCGTGTTCTCCTCGGCCCACACGCCGCCCAGCCCGGCCGTCGAAAACTTGTCGGATGTCATGCCGGAATGCTTCTCGCCGCTGAGTCGGCCCTGTGGCGTGGCGTCGAGCAGGCCGTGGCCGCCGAAATAGTTCGATTGGGTATACGACGTCGCAGTGCTGTGCGTATCGCCGGCACCGACGAGGCCGAACTTGTACGGGTTGTAGCCGCGCGTGTCCTGCATCGCCAGCCCGTTCTGGTATGCCTCGCGGATGTAGCTGCCGTGCAGCTTCGGCGCGCGATCGATCGCCGCCCAGCAGGTACTCCAGAATTTCGTGGCCGGCGAACTCGTCGTTGGGCGAAAGCGCCGGGTGCGTTTCCGATGCGCCCTTGAGCTGCTGGATCTCGGACAGCGGCTCGTTGTTGACGCGCGATTGCGCCCACGCCGCGTCGATCGGCCGGCCCTTGCTGTCGACTTCCAGCGGAAACATGACGCCGTCGGAGAGGTTCGCGTTGTGCGAGATCGCCAGCAGCTCGTTGCCCGCCTTGCGCTGGCCATCCATCCATTTCCACAGGTCCTCCGGCTGGTCCGAGTCGATCGCGCTAAATGGCAACGACGGAACCTTCTTCGTGTCCTTGAAGATGATGTTGCGATGCAGGTTGCGATTGTCCGGCGTCGAGCTCCATTCGTAGGCGGCGAAGGTCGTGAACTTGCCCGGCTGGTTGTACTTGTCGGCGATTTCGACGACTCTCTTCCACACAGAGCCGGCCACTTCAGGGCTGATCAACTCCGGGATCGGCTCCGTGAGGAGGGAAGTGGCGAGGAAGAGGTAGACCTTCTGGATATCCTCCTTGCTCCTGACCTTCAGCTTCTCGGCGATCGGCAGCTTGCTCAAGTCCGACTGCGGGTCGTTCGCGAGCCTGACCGTGCCCATGTATTCCGAATGGTCCGTCACGGCCTGAAAGTCGAGCGGCCGCTTCAGCTGGACCATGTAGCCTGCGGGATGCTTGATCGGCTTGCCCAGCGCGTACTGATAGGCCTCTTCCGGCCCGGCGAGCGTGTTGCCGAAGACGTACGCGTCGAACGACCAGCTCGTGTGGAGGTGGGTCTCGCCGAAGAAGACGTCCCGCAGCGGGTTCTTCTGCGCGTGCGCGAGCAGCGGCAAACCGCAAATGCCGGCACCGAGCAGCATTGCGAGGAGCAGGCGAATGTTGAATCGATCTCGAACGTCTACGTGCGGCGAATCGCTGCTCATCGTCTCCCTCCAGAATCGACCCTGGATAACGCCGCGGGGATTGTCGTAGACCGGCGATTTTCTTGCAATCGCTAGAACTCTCGACCGCGAGGAGTGTCATGATTCGCCCCCCGTTCCGAAGCGTTGCGTAGCGATGCACTGGCGACATGAAGATCGTTGAAATCGCCTACCGCTACGACGGCGCCGAACGATCCCCGCGCGAGCGGCCGATCGACGCCGACGCGGCGCGACTCCGGCTGGATACAGGGAGTCGCGCCTTCGCGGACCTGTTCACGGGGCTCGAGTCCGGGTCGGGACTCTCGCGTCGGGTCGTCACGATCGATCCTCGCGATCTGGGCCTTCTGCCGACTGGCGATCGAATCTCTGCAACAGCGACCCTTCGCTGCGGTCCTCGGTTGCGCCGACGCGCGGGTCCCGATCGAACTGATCTTCAACGAGGGTCCGAACGATCTGTTCGTCGTGCGAGTCGCCGGCAACACGCTGGGCGACGAGGTGCGCGGTAGCTTGGACTACGCCATTGACCATCTCGGCGGCAGCCTCAAGCTGATCGTCGTGCTGGGGCACAGCGCCTGCGGCGCCGTGACCGCTGCAGTCGACGTGTCCCTCGATCCCGCCGGCTACATTGCGCTCGCGTCGAAGCACTCAATTCGTTCGATGGTCGATCGCCTGCTGATCATCGTCGAGGCCTCGGCGAAGAAGATGGCCGAGGCGTTTGGGACCGAGGTCTCGCGTCACCCCAATTACCGCGAGGCCCTGACCGAGGTGACGGTGGTGTCGAACGCGGCGCTGTCGGCGCACGCACTTCAGCGCGAGCTGGAGAGACGAGATGCGGATGGCGTGCGCACTGCATACGGTGTCTACCTGTTGACGGAGCGCGCAGTCTGGGCGCCGCGTCGCGGGACGGACGAAGTGATGGGCCTTGCCACGCCGCCTGACGATGCGCGGGGATTCCTCGAATTCGGCGACGCGGTGCTTCGCTCGCGACGGATTGCCGGTCTGCTCGGGCACTGACGAGTCATCCGCTCACGTCGCGACTTAGGCAGTAGTCGGCGATGAGCATGGCCGCGGACGAACAGCTCCGGCGACCCCACTGTTCCGGATGCGATACCGGCATTGGTGCGCCGTTGTGCGCGCCGCGCCGATCAATGCGTGTCACGCATGTTGGGCAGACGTCGAATTTTCACGTTGTCGGCCTGCCGGCACCGGATTAGCCTCGCACGGCCATCGCAGACGAGGGAAGGAGGGCCACATGGCCAAGAAACGCAGCAGCACTCGCGCTGAATCACACCGCATCTGCAACATCATGCCGTCGAGAGGCACCGACAAGGACTGGCCCTACGAGACGGCAATCGCATCGGCGGCGGTCACGGCCGTTGCGGCCCCGCCGACCACCGTTGACCTGCGCGCCGCGTGGTGGAACATCGGTGACCAGGAAGACACCGGCTCGTGTGTCGGATGGGCGTCGACCGACGGCGTGATGCGCTATCACCTCGTGACGGCCGGAAAGCTCGGCCAGAAGGAGCGCGTGTCGCCGCGAGCGACCTGGATGTCGTCCAAGGAAACCGACGAGTTCGTCAACCGCCCCGAGACCTTCATCGAGGGCGCGGGTACGAGCCTGAAGGCAGCGATGGACATCTGTCGCAAGTACGGTGTCGTGCCGGAAACAGATGCTGCCGTTTCGCGTCGCGACCAAGATGTACACCGGTGATGAGAACGCTTTTTACGCGACCGCGTCGCAGCGTCGCATCTCCGCGTACTACAACATGAAGAAGAACTTCGGCCAGTGGCGCAACTGGCTCGCGGCGCACGGGCCGATCATGGTGGCGCTGAACGTGGATGCCACCTGGGACAACGCGACCGCGACCAAGGGCAAGCTCGACACGTTCCAGCCCAACACCGTCCGCGGCGGACACGCGGTCTGCCTCGTCGGCTACACGAAGGACCAGCGCTTCATCGTCCGCAACAGCTGGGGTACCGGCTGGGGCGCAAGGGGTTCGCGTTCGCAAGCGAGGCGTACATCACCAAGGCGTTTTTCAACGAGAGCTTTGGCGTGACGCTGTAAATGCAGCCGTCGATCGCGCGGCATGTCGGCCGGCGCCGCGGAGCCGGTCATGATGCGGGCCGGCAAATTGCTGCCGGGGAAACCATGGCCGGCCGTGCGGCGGGTCCGGGCTGCGCTCGATGGAGGAGGCATGACGCAGGAAGTGCTCGGCGAGGCGGACGACGGCAAGACGGTGCGGCTGCACGTCGGCGATCAGCTGACCATCGATCTGCACGAGAACGCGACGACCGGCTATCGCTGGGCCTTCGATGCGGCGGACCCAGCCATCGCCACCGTGCACGCGGCCGAGTTCAGCGGGACAGCGGGCGTCGGCGCTGGCGGGCGGATGCGTTGGGTGGTCACCGCTGTCGCGCCAGGGGAGACTCGGCTGCACGGCAAGCTCTGGCGCCAATGGGAAGGCGAGGGTTCGGTCAAGCAACGCTACGCGGTGACCGTGCGGGTACAGCCTTAGTGCCGGTCCGCCGGTCGGCGTGCTCCGGGTGCGCGCGCCGCGCGGACATCCGGTACGACGTTCGCACGGCGCAAGACGGGAGACCGCGATGCCGATGACCGCGTTTGAAGCGGCGCTGCCGTTCGTCCTGCGCTGGGAAGGCGGTTTCGTCGATCACCCGAACGATCCCGGCGGCCGCACCAACCGCGGCGTCACGCAGGGCGTCTACGACGACTGGCGTCGGCGCCATGGGCTGCCGCGTGCCGACGTCCGCGAGATCGAGGAAGCGGAAGTGCAGCGGATCTACGAATCCGGCTACTGGCTGCCGCCACGCTGCGACCTGCTTGCGCGCACGCTCGATCTCGTGCAGTTCGATACCGCCGTGAACATGGGTCCGGGCCGTGCCGTGCGCTTCCTGCAGGGCGCGGTCGGTGCCGCGGTCGACGGCGACTTCGGCCCGGCGACGCAGCGCGCGGTCGTCGGCTGCGACGTCGCCGCAGCGATCGTGCAGTACTGCGACGCTCGCGAGCGTTACTACCGCGAGCTCGCCGCTCGCAAGCCCGAGCTCGGCGTGTTTCTGAAGGGATGGCTGAACCGGCTGAACGCGCTGCGGCACGAGGTGGGGTTGCCCGGCTTCGAAGCGGTGCCGGAGTACGACGCGGGCGCCGGTGTCGCGGCACGGATTCCGGACATCGGTGTCAACCGCGACTACGATTTCTGATCCGAAGAAGATTCATCCAGGGGAGGGCGGCATGGCGCATGTCACGTTCATCCACGGCATCGCGAACAAGCCACCGGAGGCCGACCTGCTGCGCATCTGGCGCGAAGCGCTGGCCAACTGTGCCGACCCGCTGCCGCTCGGCGACTATGGAGTGACGAGCTCGCTCGTGTATTGGGCGGACCTGATGTACGAGAAGCCGGACGAAGACTCTCGGCGCTACGAAGGCGTGTTGGAGAACCGCGTCGAGGCCGTCGACGGCAGTGGCGGCGCGCGGCCGCCCGTGCCGCGTACGGCCGAGGAAGCCGCGTTTCTCGAGAAGCTGCGTTCGCACCTGACCGGAATGTCCGATGCCGAAATCGCGGCCGGCGCTCCGGCCGTGCCGCCGAATCCGCAGGGCGCGCTGGAGCGCGTGCCGCTGCCGTGGTTCCTCAAGAAGCCGATCATGGACGTGCTGCTGCGCGACGTGCACCACTATCTGTTCGACGTGGAGTTTGCGCCGCCCGGGCGGGCGGCCGTGCACATCCAGCAGACGATCCGCCGCCGTTTCGTCGACAAGCTCGGTGCTGCCGAGATCACCGGCCCGCACGTCGTTGTCTCGCACAGCATGGGCACCGTGATCGCCTACGATTGCCTGAAGCGAGTGGCCGACTGTGCGGGCGTCGATGGGCTGATCACGCTCGGCAGCCCGCTCGGACTCGACGAGATCCAGGACAAGCTGCAGCCGGGTTGGCACGCGACGGCGGCTTTCCGTCGGAGCGCGTGGCGCGCCGCTGGGTCAACCTCTTCGATCGGCTCGATCCGGTGTGCGGCTTCGATCCGGTCCTCGGCAATGACTACTGCAGATCGGGCGCCTGCGTGGTCGAAGACGTCGCAGTGCAGAACGCCGGCGCCTGGCGCCACTCGATCACCAAGTACCTGCGCCAGCCGGACTTCGGCCGGGTGCTGCGCGAAATGCTGCAGCTGTAGCGCCGCATGAGCGACGCGCCAACCCAGGACGAGCTGCGCAGCCGCGCGCGCAGCGTGCTCGCAGCGCTGCGCGGATTCAGCAGCGACGAGGAACTGCTCGAGGCAAAGCGCCTGGTCGGGCAGCTGCGCGACTGCAGCGAGTTCGAGCTGATGGCCGGGCTGGCCGAGGCGATCAGCCGCCGCGACCCGAAGGACGCGCGCAACCGGCGGCTGTATGCGCAGGCGCTGATCGAAGCGGGCAAGGCCACCGCGGCGATCGACCTGCTGCAAGTACTGGCGCGCCGTCTGGCCGAGACCGACCCCGAATACGCCGAAGTGCGCGGCCTGATGGGCCGCGCCTACAAGCAGATCTTCATCGACGCCCGCGACAAGGGCGTCGCGTACGTTCGCGAAGCCCTGAAGAAGGCGATCGAGGCGTATCGCGACCCATACCAGCTCGATCCGCACAATGTCTGGCATGGCGTGAACCTGCTGGCATTGCTCGAGCGCGCGCGTGCGATCGGGCTGCGTGCGGCGCCCGAGCTCGACGCCCAGGCGCTCGCCAAGCAGTTGATGGCGACGCTCGAGGCCACTCCGGCGGAGCAGCGCGACGCCTGGTATCCGGCGATGCTCGCGGAGGTCTCACTCGGCCTGCGCGACTGGAGTGCGATCGATCGCAGCGTGCAGCAGTACGTGGCCGCGCCGGAGGTGCAGGCCTTCCAGATCGCAGGCACTCTGCGGCAGTTCACCGAGGTCTGGGACCTCGAGAACCGTGACGCGCGCGGGCACGCGCTGGTCGACATGCTGCGCGCGCAGTTGCTGCGCCTGCATGGCACCGAGGTCCGGCTCGCGCCCGAAGACGTCGGGCGGGCGCGCGAGCTACCGATGCCCTCCGAGGGCCGGCTCGAAGCGATCCTCGGCACCTACGGCGCGCAGACGTACCAATGGTGGAAGACCGGCATCGAGCGGGCGGGTTCGGTCGCGGCGATCCGTCGCAAGCTCGGCGATCGCATCGGCACGGGCTTTCTCGTCCGCGCCGGCGACCTCGGGCGCGAACCGGCCGATGAACTGCTGCTGCTGACCAATTTTCATGTCGTCAATGAACGCGGCGACGTTCAGGCCGCGATGCCCGCCGACGCGGAGGCGTCGTTCGAAGCGGTCGAGTCCGGCCGGCGCTACGACATCGCAGAGGTGCTCTGGAGCTCACCCGTCGATCAGCACGACGCGAGCCTGCTGCGCCTGAGCACTCCGGTGACCGGCGTTGCGGCGCTGCCGATCGCCGCTGCACTGCCCGTCGTCGACGACGCGGCGCGGGTTTACGTGATCGGGCATCCGGGCGGACGCGAGCTCGCGTTCTCATTCCAGGACAACGAACTGCTCGACCATGAGGGCCCGCCGGTCGGACAGCCGCAGATCGAAGGCGTCTGGCGCGTGCATTACCGCGCACCGACCGAGGGCGGCAGCTCGGGCAGTCCGGTCTTCAACTCGCGCCTGTGGCAGGTGATCGCCCTGCATCACAAGGGCGGAAAGATCGGCATGCCGAAGCTGAACGGCAAGCCGGGCAGCTATGGCGCAAACGAAGGGATTGCGATCCAGTCGATCATCGCCGCGATGCGGACCTGAGCGCACATCGCCTCGTCGTACCCGTGTTCAACCCGACGTGGCCGGCGACGCTTCGTCGTCGTCAGCCTCATAAAGCTGCGAGAACGTTTCGGCGCTGATCGCATAGGCATCGCTGCCGTCCTCGGCGTTCGACACCAGCCAGTCACCGGCTTTGTAGTGCGTCCGTCCTTCCTTGGTCGCAACACTGCCCGACCGCCGCGCTTGTTGCGCCCAGACCGACCCGGTCTTGAGCCAGCGCCCGGGACTGATCTGGCGGTAGGTGCGTGCGAACGAGTCGGCCGCCACCGTGTAGACCTCGCTGCCGTTGTCGACCAGCCAGTCGCCGGGGCGCGCCGTCTGGGTGTCGCCCCACTTGCGGTAGCTGAAGCCGTCGAAGTCGAGTGCGAGCTGCACCGCGGTGACAGCCTGGTCGGACCTGCGTCTGAAGCGTTTGCGCATGCGATCTATCCGCGGGTTCGACACTTTCCGCGCTTCAGGATGCCGCGATCCACGAACACTTTGCGGATCGCCGCCTGATTGCGGCTTGCATTGAGCTGCCGATCGGTGACGCAGCAGCGCGAGGTTGAGTGTTTCTTCCTCGAGAAAATCGGAATCGATCCTCTTTTCGGCCACGGTCTCCTCCCGACCTGTCGGGCGCTGCGCATCGCACCCGTCGCCTGGACCGCGGCGAGCTTACTTCCCGCAGCGCGCTGCGAACAGGCCGCTCGGCGACCGCTCCGATCCGTCGTTGCCGCGGCGGCAGGCCGTTTCATGTCCGGCCGCGCGGAAATTCGCAGGTCCGACCATCCGGCGCAGTACCGAGGGGACAACCCGAGCGAGCGGTATCCCGTGCATTTGTGGCTCTTTTCGGCTGCGCCGGGGTCCGGGTGAACGCTACGCTGTGGCGGTGCGGCCGCGTTTTCGCCGTGCGCCCCTACATGCCGCCCTCGACCATGTCCGCCACACAGTCCAATGAGCTGGAGCAGGTGGCTGCTGCCGTTCTCGAAGGGCGCAGCGGTGCGGCGCGGGCGGTGCTGATCGAGGGCATCGATAAAGCGCGCGCGGCGAACGACCGAGCCGTTGCAGGCGCAGCTCCTCGGCCGTCTCGCCCGGCTGGAGATCCGGCTGGGCGAATGCGCGGCCGCGGACGCTCATGCGCTCGAAGCGGCGAAGCTGCACGCCGCTGACGGCGATGCCGCCGGGCAGGTCGCAGCTCTGACGACTGCGGTGCTCGCCTGTACGCAAATGCGGCGCTACGACGACGCCTATGCGGCCGCGTTCGCTGCACACGACGTGACTCCGACCGGCGCAGGTCCCGAGCTGAACCTGATGGCGACGCGCGCCCTCGGCGCCGCGCACGCGTCGGCCGGTTCCTACGAGGAGGCACTGCAACTGTTCGCCCGCATGATCGATCTCTCGCAAGAGTCCAATCTTGCGGCGTGGGAGCGGACGGCGCGCACCGACTGGCTGGTGATCAATCTCGGCTGGCTCACCGATCCGGCGGCGCTGCACGCTCCGGCGCCCGACCGTGCGCACTTGACGATGCTGCAGTCCTGGGCCGAGAACCTGCTGCAGCAGCCGTCCGACGGATCACCCGAGCTGCAGTTGCGCGAGCGCGCCACTCACTATGCCGTGCTGGCCCAGATCCACGTTGCGCTCGGCAACGCCGCCGCCGCGCGCGACGCCGTCGATGCCGTGATGCGCGACGCGGTCCAGCTGACGTGGTCGCACGGGCTGGCCGAAGGCTCGGTGGTCGAGGCGGATGTCTGTCTGCTGGAGGGCAACGCGGAGCGGGGCGTCGAGTTGGCGCGCCGTGGCGTCGAGCTCGCGCAGAAGTTCGACCTGATCGGGGTCGAGAGCAAGGCGCACGACGTGCTGTCGCGCTGCGCGGAAGCAGCGGGTGATCACGCGACGGCAGTCAGGGCCCTGCGCCGTCACATGCAGGTGACACGCGAGATCCTGCGGCTGCGCAGCGAGAACCGGGTGCGCATCGAGCGCTGGCGCGAATCGCAGAAGCAGCGCGAGCAGCTCGACACGCTGACGGCCGAGGCCAGCTTCGTTCCGCGAACTTTCGCTGCAGGATCCGCTGACGGGGCTCGCGAACCGCCGCGCGATCGAGCCGGTCGTCCAGGGCGCGCTGGCGGAACTTCGGATCGTCGGACGCCCCTGCGCGCTGGCGCTGCTCGACATCGATCAGTTCAAGACCATCAACGACCGTCATTCGCACGTCGTCGGCGACTGTGTGCTGCGAAGGCTTGGCGACATGCTGCGGGCCGCACTGCGCGGCGTGGACTTCGCCGCTCGCATCGGCGGTGACGAGTTGATGATCCTGTTTTCCGGCAACACCGAGACCGAGGCTCGTGCCGCCTGCGACCGCATTCGCAATGTGATTGCGACGCACGATTGGAATGCGCTGTCACACGGGCTCGCGGTCGCGATGAGCATTGGCGTCACCGCCGCCCGACCGGACGACACCTTCGAAACGCTGATGCAGCGCGCCGACCGCCTGATGTACGCGCACAAGGCCGCGTGAGCGGTCCGGCAGCTCAACTCACCGGACTGACGGCTTCCACCCCGGGTTGGCCTTGCAGCCGCTCGACGCACTGCTGCTGGTCGGGAATGCGGCTGGTCGGACGCATGGCATAGGTCACCGTGTCGGCGGCCCCGGACTTGGCGACGTAGATCACGTCGCATCCGGTGGCTGTCGACAGCGCGAATGCGCCCTGCGGATTCGGCGGAATGCGTGCCGGCTGGATGCGCACGTCGTAGTTCTGCGCCGGCGGAATGCGCGCCTCGCGCAGCCCCGGCGTCGACGTCGAGCATGCGGCCAGTGCGACGAGGATGACCAGCTGCACGCATTGATCGTGGCGACAGGGCGAGGTTGCATGCGGGCTCCGCTGATTCTTTGTTGGCCGCGATGGCGGTTGTATGTCTGGATCGGCCGCAGGCCGTTTTGTCCGCCGCAAGCTTAATGGGAAACGCTCTCGGGCGCGTGTCGACGCGCACGACTGCGCGCCGTTCGCTGGAAGATGGCTGCAGCCGCGGGATAGAGTTGCAGCAGTACGGCGGCCGTGACGTCGCGAAGTTCGCCCCGCAGTGCCGGGATGCACTCACGGCCCCGACGCTATCGCGCGCCTCGTTCCAGAGTCGATGCAGCACTTCGGCGCGCGGCCGCAGCGCCGCCTGCACCGCCTCGTACCAGAACGCGGGTGATTCGCCTTCGACGAAGCGGCCGCGCCCGCGGCCATAGTGCGCGATCGCGAGATAGCGCAACACTGCGGCGCATGTCAGACCATCGAGGAACTCGTCCGGCCAGCTCAGGCGCGCCTGCTCGGTACCGGTCAGGCGGTTGATACCGCGTGCGATTCCGGCGCCGCCGAGCCCTCCGAGCACGGCGCCGATCAGCGCGCCGGCGCCCATCGATAATCCGCCAGTCGCGAGGTCGGCCTTCAGGCCGGCCAGCGCGCCGCTGAGCACGCCGCCGAAGAGCGCGGCCCGGCCCTCGTCGAGCGGCGCCTGTGTCGTGTAGGTCTGCTGCACTCGACGCAGGATCGTTTCGGTCGCCGAACCTTCCAGGCCGTGCAGCGCGATGATCTGCTCCGTCGCGCTGCGGACGCGCGCGTCGAGGCGCTGCGCCAGTTGCTCCATCGCGCGGCGGTTCGCGTCTTCGTCGCGGCGCAGGCCGAGCGAGACCAGAGCGCGGGATCCGGCCGAGAGCGTCGCGTCATCGACGAGTTCGGCATCCTGCGCGGCGGCTGCCAGTTGTTCGGCCAGCAATCCCATCGAGGCGTCGAAGCGCTTCAGGTTGCGCGCAGCCCATGCGCGGCGCAGGCGATCGAATCCGGCTTGCTTGGCGTTATCGAGACTCCGGCCGACCGCGTCGAGCAGCGCGTCTTCCTGCACCCAGCAGCGCGCAAAGGCGTCCAGTGTCAGCACCGTGCAGTCGAGCCCGTGCGCGGCCAGATGACTGCGCCAGAGTTCCTGCTCGGCGAGATCTTCAGCATTCGGGCGCGGCGGACCCATCTGGTTCAGCAGCGCAAGAACCGGCTTGCCGATCCAGCGCAGTACCTGCATCTCGGCAGCGAGATAGCCGGCATCGCCGGGACGCTCGGCCGCGTTCACGAGATAGAGCACAACATCGGCGGACGCGCGTGCTGCACGTACGGCCTGCTGGCTGCACCAGAACGGGCGATCGCGGTGCCGGTCCCAGATCTCGCGCAACAGCCAGCCGATCGGGTTGTCGGCGCCGCGCAGGCGCTGGACCAGCCGCGCCGAGTCGCCGAAGCCCGGGGTATCCCACAGCCTGCAGTTCATCGCCGGCCGGCGTGTCGAGCAGCACGTGAACTTCGGCGAGTTCGGTGACATGCGGTGCGTCGCGGACCGCACCGATGTCGCGACCGAGCAGGGTTCGCGCGAGTGTCGTCTTGCCGCTGTTGGTGTGCGAGACGAGAACCAGTTCGACGCTCGTCGCGTCGCCGTCGCCGTCATGCGACAACTCCCAGGACCGGCTCGAGGCTGCGCTCGGCCTGCTGCAGGTTGGGTGCGGCCAGGTCGATGTCGGCGAGCGGCATGCCGCGCTCGGCAGCGAAGGCGCGCCACGCCACGCTGCGCTCCTGCAGACGCTCCTCGGCTCCGAGGCCGAGGCGGCGGGCGTATGCGCCCGTATCGAGAACGATTGCGATCGGCGTATCGATCGACTGGCGCAGGGTGTCGAGGAAGCGGCCGTGGTTTTCCTGTTCCGGCGTCGCCGACGCGCTGAACACGGCCACTGTTAACGGAATATCGGCTTCGCGCCGTGCCAGGCCGCGCGCCGCCGCCTCCTCGTCGCCGAAGATCACGGTCGGTCGAAGCGCGAGCCGCGCCGCGTCGCCAAACAAATGCCGCGCCAGCGCCTCGAGACCGGCCACAGCTGCCTCGTCGAGCGTGGTGCTGTAGGGCACCACGCGCACGCGCGCGCTCGACGGCGCAAAGCCGCCGAGTACACGGCGAAAGTAGGGCGCCGTCAGGTCGAGCGGCAGCGCGGCCGCAAGCCGGCGTTCGCGCCACGCGGACCAGACGGCCAGCAGCAGTCGCGGCACGATCACCGTCAAGCTTGTGGTCACCGCATAAAGATGGAGCCACGGCCCGGCATCGCCGCCGCCCTGGCCGCCGCTCACCCTCATCGCGGCGATCGCGTCGACGGACGGAAACGGCATGCCGATGAGCTTTGCGGCCGGGCCGAGCAGCGTCGCGAGCACGGCGTGAACCGCAGGTGCCTCCAGATAGGTGCTTTCCCAGCCGATCCGGTACTCGAACGCCAGCGCGCGCAGGTAGAGACCAAGCAACGCACCGATCGCAAAGAACGCGGCCGAGGAGTGCAGCACGCGGCCGGCGCGCGCGTCGAGCAAAGACCAACTGCTCGTGCCCCAGTCGCCGGCAAAGCGGGCTGCGACTGCTGCGGCCGCGGCCGATTCCGGCCGGACCGTACGCGGTAGTTCGGCGAGCCAGTGCCGCAGCCGCCGCGGTGCGCGGCCTCTGAGGGCTCGCAGCAGCAGCAGCACGTAGACCACGAGATTCCACGCGATGATGCCGAACAGCGGGAAAGCGAGCAGGTTTAGATGCTGCCGGTCGGCAACCTGCTCGATGAGCAGGCCGAGCAGCAGCGCCGCGAGGGGCAATGCACGACCGATCCACGGGCGCCAGCGCACGCTGCGCAATGCGCGCACCGTCTTCGAGCGCGGGCTCGCCGCATCGAGCAGCAGAATCGCGCGGCGCGCAAGAAAGAGGTCCGCAGTGGCGGCCACGCGCTGCTGCGAGGCCTGCCAGTGCGCCAGCTCGGTGGCGGCGCGGCTCGCCTGGCGGCCCTCATCGGCGCTCAGCAAGGTGCCATCGGGATCGGCCGCCTCGATCGCGCGGACCAGAGTGACGTCGCGCGCAGCCCGCTCGTCCATCGTGTTGCTGTCGGAAGCGCCTCAGGCGCTGCGGTCAAGCGCCTGCTGCAGGTCCCAGAGGATGTCGTCGATCGATTCGAGCCCGATCGAAAGCCGCACCATGTCGGGCGATACGCCGGCCTTCAGCTGGTCTTCTTCCGACAGCTGTCGATGCGTCGTCGATGCCGGGTGGATGACCAGCGATTTCGCGTCGCCGATATTCGCGAGGTGCGACAGGAACTGCAGCGCGTCGATGAACTTCTCGCCGGCGGCGGCCCCGCCCTTGATGCCGAAGGTCATCACGCCGGACGCCCCCGGCTCGCCATCGACGGCACGCAGGTACTTGCGCGCGAGGGCGTAGTACGGACTCGAACGCAGACCGGGCCAGTTGACCCACGCGACGCGCGGATGCTCGAGCAGGAACTCCGCGACCCGCCGTGCGTTCTGGCAGTGACGTTCCATGCGCAGATGCAGGGTTTCAATCCCCTGCAGCAGCAGGAAGGCCGACAGCGGCGCCAGCGCCGCGCCGTGCACGCGCAGCACTTCCATGCGCGCTTTCATCGTGTAGGCGAAGTCGCCGAAGGTTTCCCAGAACTTGACGCCGTGGTAGCTCCTCGACGGCGCGACCATGTCGGGAAACTTGCCGTTGCCCCAGTCGAACTTGCCGCTTTCGACCAGCACGCCGCCGAGCGTGGTCCCGTGCCCGCCGAGGTACTTGGTCGCCGAGTGCACGACGATGTCGGCGCCCCAGTCGAACGGTCGGCACAGGACCGGCGATGCCATCGTGTTGTCGATCATCAGCGGGACGCCGGCCGCATGCGCGATCTGCGCGATCGGCTCGATGTCGAGCACGTTGATCTTCGGATTGCCGAGCGTCTCCGCGTACAGCAGCCGCGTGTTGTCGCGCAGCGCCTTGCGGAAGTTCTCCGGTTCGTCGGCATCGACGAAGCGTCGTCTCGATGCCCATCTTGCGCAGCGCGACGTCGAACTGCGAGTAGGTGCCGCCGTAGAGCAGCGATGACGCGACGATGTGCTGGCCCGGCTGCACGATCGCGAGGATGCCGGTGATCTGCGCCGACATGCCGCTCGCGGTCGCCAGCGCGGCGCGGCCGTTTTCCAGCGCGGCGACACGCTCCTCGAGCACCGCGACCGTCGGGTTGCTGATGCGCGAATAGACGTTGCCGAAGGTCTGCAGGTTAAAAAGGCTCGCCGCGTGGTCCGCGCTGTCGAACACGTACGAAGTGGTCTGATAGATCGGCGCGGCGCGGCTGCCGGTGACCGGATCCGGAATCTGCCCGGCATGCAGGCACAGCGTCTCGATGCCGAAGGCGCGGTCGGCCACTCCGGTCTCCTAGTAGGCGAGCTGCCGCGGGCCGCTTGCTGGAAATGACGCGGGTGTTGACGCCCGCCCAGCTGAGCCCGCCGAACAGCCGCCCGTGCTCGATCTTGACGCAGCGGTCCTGCACGACGTCGAGCCCGGCGGCGCGGGCGCGCTCGGCCGCCTGCGGGTTGGTCACGCTGAGTTGCATCCACAGGCACTTCGCGCCGATCGCGATCGCATCCTCGGCCAGCGGGCCGATGTCGTCGGACCGCCGAAAGCAGTCGACCATGTCGATCGGCCCGGCCGACTGCGCGGCCGTGCGGACGTCGGGATAACAGGGCTGCCCGAGCACCTCGCGGTACTTCGGGTTCACCGGGATCATCGTGTAGCCGTGCTCGAGCAGGTACTTGCCGACGAAGTAGCTCGGGCGGTGCCATTCTGCGGAGATGCCGACGACCGCGATGCGGCGGCAGTCGTGCAGCAGGCGGCGCAGGGTGGGGATGTCGGTGGTGTCAGCCATGGCGCTCGGCGCTTTGGGTGAGGCGGCACCATTGTAGGCGGGACGCCTCGCGCAACCCGTCGAGACCTGCTGCGTCCCCGCTACGGGTCCTGGAGACGCTGCGGAAATCAAAGTGACATTGAACTGGGCGTCGTACGCGCTAGCGAACCGACCCCCTTGCGGCGGGCATGAGCGACTCGCGATCACGCGCGAGTCGGTCAATCGGGACGAACTTCAGTTACACGACGTGATCTTTCTCGTATCGCTTCCGGGGGGCACGCCGCCCAAGTTCGCGCCGATGACGATATCTGAAATGACACCGCATTGCCCTTCGACAACTGATTGAAAGTCAACACGTACTGGTTCGCGTACAGCAACGACGAAAGCTGCTGGTAGATAGTCGCCAGGTTCTGGGAGGTACTTGACTGGTAGTACAGGCCACCGGTTCCGCTGGCAATCTGTTGCAGGACGGTCGCGTTGATCGAAGCGCCCAGGCCGATCGTGAAGACAGGGACTTTCTTGTCGACGCCATTCGCGATGACCTGCGCCACTGTGTGGGTGGAACACGGGGTGGTCGCGGGCAGTCCCTCGTCGACTCCGTCGGTCGCGACGATGACCGCCTTGCGAGGCTGGTTCGTCTGGGGTCGCGGTTTCGTCGATGGCCTGATAGACGGCGTCATAGAGCTTTGTACCGGGAGCGTTGGCGTACGGTGCCGCGATGGCGGCCTGCAACTGCAGCTTGTCCATGGTGAACGGCTGCACGGTTTGCACGACTTCCATTGAACTTGATGATCTCGCCCGCGTCGCCCGCTCTCAACGACGCAAAGAAGTTGCTGAAGCCGGTTTTCATGTCGGCAAACGCGACAGGCACGCTGGTTACGCTGCCGCTGTGATCCAACGCTCCCGAAATAGCGATCGGCGTGTTGGCGTCTACGTAGGTAGCAGTGAGTAGAGGTAGAACGGTGGGCGTCTGTGTGACCGAGAAATTGGACGGTGTCAGGTCCAAGCACAGGAAAACCGCCCTGATCGGTGACGGATACGTACGCTTTTACTGAATTGTTGGCGCATCCTCCGGTATCAAGCTGATTGATGCGCACCAGCAACGACGTCACGTTTTCTCTGGCGCCCTGAATCGGCAATCCAAACGAAGGCGAGGTCGGATCGTTCGACGTGATCCGAAGCGTCGAGGTGAAGGATCCATTCGCCGACGGCTGAAACGAGACCTGAACCGTGCACGAATCGCCCGCCGCTACGGTCGGCGAGACCGAGGCGCAGGGCTTGGTTCCGAGACCCGGATTCAGTAGGAAACTCGGATCCGCCGGCGCATTGAAGGAGATCCCCGAGACATTCAGCGCGGCATTGCCGTTGTTCTTGATCGTCACCTCCAGCGGCGCGGAACTGTTGGTCGAAGTGACCTTTCCGAAGTCATACGACGCCGGCAGGACCTGCAGGCTGGGGCTTGGCGGTGGGCGGCGGAACGGGTGTCGGCGCGGGAGCCGGGCTCGGCGCGTTGCCGCCGCCACCGCCGCCCGAACAGCCCGCGGCGCCGACGACGCAGGCTGCGAAGAGAAAAGGAACGACCGATACGCGCCTCATGTCATTTCTGACCATAGCCTTCCCCGTAGGTAATTCTTACTAAATACCACACACCGACGATAGCCAATCCGAACCGAGCGTGCACGTGCCGTTCGGCTGATCGGCTGACTCCCGAAAACCCGTCCGCCGAGGCAAGCCGCGAACCCAGAGCGGGGCGAAAGCGCTGCCGTGCAGTGGCGGCCGACGGACGGCGGCGACGAATCACACTAGTCGGGAGGGTGGGGTTCGAAGGCCGCGCAGGCTGGCGCTGCGAGCGTGACGAGGCGTCGTGCAGGAATGCGGAGGCGCGGCGGGAATTGGCCTTGCAGGCCGCGCTCGCGCCGGCAGGCGCTCGCACGCTCGTCGGCGCGCGCCATGCCGCAGGGCATGGCGCTGGTCCGCCTCGCGCCCGCGTCCGTGCCGGACGCGGCTTCAACGTCCATCGCTCAAACGCAACTGCCCCGAATGCCCTCTCGCGAGGACATTCGGGGCAGTTGGTGGAGGCGGCGGGAATTGAACCCGCGTCCGCGAATGATCCAGATCCAGTTCTACATGCGTAGCCGGTCTATTTAAGTCTCACCGCGCGCTTGGCCGATCGGCAGGCCGACGCGCAGCCAGTCACTGGATCTCGATGCCGCCGTCGTGACTCCACCGGCATCCAGCTTCCGTAAATGGCGCTGCTGTCGGTTGCCCGACCTGGCCCGGAAGCGAACCAGTGCAGCGTCTAACCGGTATTAAGCGGCTAGAGCAAACGCGTCTTCGTTGGCGTTTGTAGTGTTCCAGATGGATTTACGAGGTGACTGGTCCTCGGCATGCCCTGAGATCCTTCACGACCCGCGTCGAAGCCAGGTCGCCCCCAAGAAGGATGATTCTACGGCGAATGTGGGTCACTTCAGCGAGAAATCAACGCGGGTCGTCGCCCCCTTGTCCTTGATGCCTTCGGCGTTGAGCTTCGGCTCGACCAGGAACAGGCGATCACGCGCGACCTTGCCGTCCGTTTCTAACCGGTTACGCACGGCTGCCGCGCGCTGGTTGGCGAGCGCGCGCAGGTCTTCCGGCGTGACGGCCATATTGGCAAGGATCAACGGCTCCATTTCGACGACTGGTATCGATTTCGCGAACCCGATTGCATTGCGCGGCTTGTTCGGAATGTCCTCGCTGCTGTAGACGGCCTCGATCAGCTTCGGGCGCTCCTCTGCGGTGATGCTCACGGTCGCAGGGTCGACAGCCTCGCCGCTCGCGCGCACGCTCTGGCGGACCTTCACGGCGCGCAGCCGGCTCTCCACCTTCGCGTGCTTAACGCCTTCGGTATCGAGCGCAGGATCGACGCGGCCGATGATGTCGAGCCGCAGCGCCGGGCGATCGTTGAGCGCCTTGGACAGCGTGTCGACGCGCTTCAGCTGTTCCGGCGCGAGAGAGGCTGAGCCGGCAGTGAACTCGACGACGCCGAGTTCCTCGCCGCCGCCGAATGCGGCTGCCAACAGCGTGAACGGCGCGGTGACGACCTTGGTGAGCAGGTTGACGATCACCTGGATGATGACGCCGCCGACCGAAAACTTCGGATCGTTCAGCGTGCCGGAAATCGGCAGATTGATATCGATCTCGCCGCGCGCGTTCTTGAGCAGGGATACGGCGAGCAGAACCGGCAGCTTGGTCGCGCTGGGGCTGTCGACCTTGTCGCCGAAGGTTAGTTGATCGAGGAACAGGTGATTGTTCGCGGCGAGCTTGCCGTCCTCGACCTTGTACTTCACTTCCATCGAGAGCTTGCCCTTGACGATCGGGTAGCCGGCGTACTTGATCGAGTACGGCGTCAGGCGCGGCAGGTCAACGCCCTTGGTACGACCCTCGATGTCGAGGAAGAGGTTGGGTGCCAGCGGGTTCAGGCGGCCGCTGATGTCGACCGGCGCCTCGTTGTCGATGAGACCGGCGATCGTCATCGTCGCAGGTTCGGCACTGTCGGAGGCAAGCGTTGTCACCGTGCCGCCGAGCCCAGTCATGTTCGCGGTGTAGTTAGGCTTGATGAAGTTGTCGGTGAAGTTCACGTTGCCGCGCACGAGGTCGATCTGCCCGATGCGGATGATCGGCAGCGCACCGCGGCTGGGGGCGTCGACCGCGGTCGCATCCGGCGCGGCGGCGGAACTCGTGACTTCAGGGGCGGCGACAACGCGTTCATCCGGCGGGGCGGCTGCGGCGGGCTGGGTTTCAGGCGCCGTGGGTGTAGCGGTGGCCAGCGCCGGTTTCGGCGCTTCGCCTTCGCGGCGCACCAGGTCGACGAGATTGAGCCGCCCCTGCTCGGACAAAATTACCCGCGCATAGAAGTCAGACAGAGCGACCTTGCCGACCGAGACATCCGGCGTCTCCTTGCCGACGGTCGCCGCCACCTGCTGCAGTTCGAGCAGCTGCCACCTCAGCAGGTCGTTTTCTCCGTTACCGTCGAGCAGGTGCAGGTTGCCGAGGCGCAGGTTGCCGCGATAGCCGATGACGAGCGGCACATCCGCGGCCGACTGGGTCGCGGTGAGCCGCCCACGCCCCGACAGCTCGGCGCGCGCAAGTACTGCGTTGAGCCGCGCCGCGAGGTACGGACGCAGCGCCGAGATGTCGAGATTGCGCGCATCGAACTGCAGCTCTGCGGCGACCGGAACCCGGCGCGCGCTGCCCTTGGCCGCCAGCGTGCCGCCGCTGCCAAATCGCGTCTTGAGGTCGATGTCCGCGGGGGTCTTGCCATCGCTCGCCACATTGCGTATCGATCCTTCGATGGCAGAAGCGCGCAGTTTCACCGCCGGATCGACCGCCATGTCCTCGAGCCGCACGTCGCCCTTGGCGACGGTCAGTTCCTTCAGCAGCACTTGCCAGCCCGCCGATTCTTCAGCCGCGGGCTTCGCTGGCGCGACCGTGGCGGTCGGCTCGCGCACGAAAGGCCGTCGTCCAGTTGATCTGGCCATCGGCGAGCCGGCGCACGGTCGTACGCGGCGCCTCGAGCGCCAGCTTGCCGATGGTGATCGTTGACTTCATCAGGTCGATCTCGGAGCCGTCCATCGTGACGCGCTCTAGATCGAAATCGGCGCCGCTGCCGGTCGGGCCGCGCACTTTGATGTCCTTGCCGTTCCAGCGGATGTCGCGCAGCACGAGCGACCGTCTCCGGCTCGAGGCTGAACTCGAGCACACCGTCCGCGTCGCTGCTGCCATCCAGCGTCGCATTGACGACCTGCGCGAGATAACGTGCCGGCGCGCGCATCCTGACGTCGCGCCCGGCGATGGCGAGCCGACCCGCGATCGGCGCCAGTGCGACTTCGCCCTCGAGCGAGACCGAGCCGCCGGCTTCGCCGATGTCGCCGCCAGCGCGCACCTTGCCGCGTGTCCCCGCTGTCGTCGCGACATCGCTCGCCTCGGCGTTCAGGTTGACCAGCTGCAGCTGAAAATGTCCGACGGAGTCGTCGACGACATTGATCGTGCCGTTCTTCAGCGACGCGTGCTTTAGCGTTATCGAGCGCGCTGCCGGCTTGCCGGCAGCGTCGCTCGGCGCAGCGTCGGGTGTAGCCGCCAGCTGAACCGGCGCCTGCGCGAGGCGACTCCAGTTCAGAGCGCCGGCCGCGTCGCGCACGGCCTCGACGACCGGCGCCTCGAGCGTGACGTCGCCGATGACGACCCGGCCCGCCAGCGGCTCGACTTCATCAAGTACCACCCGCAGCGACTGCCACTGGATCAGCCGCTGCGCCTGTTCTGCGGGGGCGGCAAGTTCGAACGCGGCGACTTCAATGGGGCCTGAAACCAGCAATTGCGCGGACTGCGCGGGACGCTCCCGCTGCGCCGGGGCGGCGCGCCGGAAGGCGATCCTCAAGTCGGCCGTCAACGCCCCGCGCGGAATCGTGAAGTTGAGCCGCAGCGGCGAATACGCAAGATAGGTCGGGATGTCGATGCCGTTCAGCCGGACATTGAGCGACGATTCGAGCGTGTCCTGAAACGGCGTGGTCTCGCCCCTCGCCTCGATCGGCGCGCCATTCAGCCGGGCGGCGAACGCCGGCTCGACCTTGATATCCAGATCGATCGGGAGGTTGGAGATGAACGGAATCCCCAGTCGGATGTCGTTCAACGCGTGGCGCTTGCCGGTCGGTCGGTCCTCGAAGTTCACGGTGCTGTCTGTGACCTCGATGTTGGAGATCGAGAACCAGGCGGGTTCGTCGCTTGTCTTCGGCTTTTCCCGGATGCGCTCGATGATGTCGCTGAAATTGAACTGCTGCGCATCGAGCCGAACGAGGTTTGCGGTCAGGCCGTCGACGACGAGCGCGTCGAGCACCGGCGCGCGGCGTATCAGCGATGCCGCGGAGGCGTTCGCGCTGACTTCGCGGACCGTGGCGAGCGGCGAAGGCTCCCCGGCGAGGCCGTCGACCACCAGTCCGCGCAGCGTTGACGGTCAGCGTAAACGGATTGGCGCTGACCTCCTGCACGCGGATCGCGCGGCCCAGTTCGCGCGTCGCAACGGTCTCGACGCCCCACCGCGCGAGGCGGGGAATCGCCAGGTACCCGACGACGGCGAACAGCGCGACCGCACCGAGTACAACGAGCGCTGCGACGCGCAGGCGCGGGATCCAGCGAATGCGGGAATCCATGATCGTGAAATGGGTCGCCGGACGGCGACTAGCGCGTCGCCTAGGAGGACTGACGGAGCACGATGGCCAGAAGTTCCTCGGGGCGGCGGATGATGTGGTCCGCGCCCCACGCCTCGACCGGCGCGCCATCACCGAGATATCCGTAGGCAGCGGCCACGGTACCGATACCGGCGGCCTGGCCCGCCTGGATATCGCGCAGGTCATCACCGACGTAGATCGCTTCGTCGACAGGCACACCGGCGCTCGCGGCCGCGTGCAGCAACGGCGCCGGATGCGGCTTCGCATGCGGCGTCGTGTCACCGCTGACGACACAGGCGGTGCGCTCGGTGAGTTGCAGCGCGCGCACCAGCGGATCGGTGAAGCGGGCGATCTTGTTCGTCACGATGCCCCAGCGGATGCCGTGCGTCTCGATCGTCTGCAGCGTTTCGTCCATCCGAGGGAACAGCGTGGTGTCACGACAGAGTGCCGACTCGTAATCGCCGAAGAATTCCTGTCGGAGTGCTTCGTAGTCCGTGTTGTCCGGTCGGAGGCCGAATGCGCGGCCGATCAGGCCGCGGGCACCGTGCGACGCAAGCGGCCGCAACTCCGCCAGTGGCAGCGGTTCGCGCCCGCGACGGGCGAGCATGCGGTTCACGGTGGCCGCGAGGTCAGGCGCGGTGTCCGCAAGGGTACCGTCAAGGTCGAACAGCACCAGCCGGATCATCGGAGAAGATTCGAGGTGTGCGCCGCGCCTCATGCCTCAGCAGGCTTGCGCAGCGCGACGAGGTAGTTGACGTCCGTGTCCTGGCCAAGCCTGGCAGCCTTGGTGAAAGGGTTGTACTGAAGGCCGATCAATTCGTGCAGCGCCAGCCCTGCTTCGCGAGCGTAACGCGTCAATTCGCTCGGCTTGATGAACTTCGCGTACTCGTGCGTGCCGCGCGGAAGCAGGTTCAGCACGTACTCCGCCCCGACGATCGCGAGGGCGAATGACTTCGGGTTGCGATTCAGCGTAGAAAAGAACACCCAGCCACCGGGCCGCGCCAGGGTTGCGCAGGCGCGAACCGTCTGCTCGGGCTGTGGCACGTGCTCGAGCATCTCCATGCAGGTGACGATGTCGTAGCTGCCGGACCTCTCGGCCGCGGCTGCTTCCGCGGTTCCCTCGATGTACTGCACCCGCGCGCCGGACTCGATGGCATGCAATTGCGCGACCTTCAGCGCTTTGCCCGCCATGTCGATGCCGGTCACGTCAGCGCCACAGGCGGCCATCGCTTCGGCAAGCACGCCGGCGCCGCAGCCGACGTCAAGCACACGCTTGCCCGCGAGAGCGGCGAGTCGGTTGATCCATTCGAGCCGCACCGGGTTCATCTCGTGCAGCGGCCGCATCGGTCCCTGCGGATCCCACCAGCGCGCCGCCATGTCGCTGAACTTGCGCAGCTCCGCCTGATCGACGTTCGCGTCCATCGCGCGATGTTACTCACTCGTGTCGCTGCGCCGCGCATTCCCGGCCGCTCGACGGGTTCGGCGCCTAATTGGCAAAGCCGGTGCAGCGACGAGCCGAACTAGGCGCCTGTTTCGGCTTCGCAAAAAAAAGCCCCGCCGGAGCGGGGCTTTGATCAGCGAGAGGTTCGCTTACTTGCGGACGGGGCGGGTGCCCACGACCTCGACCTCGACTCGACGGTTGGGCTGCAAGCACTCGATCAGCTGCTTGCGATTCTTGATTTCGCCCTTCGCCGACGGATCCGGACACTGCTTGACCGGGTTCGCCTTGCCCTTGCCTTCCGTATAGATACGGTTCGGCTCGATGCCCTTGCTCACCAGGTAGTCCTTCACTGCCTGCGCACGCTTCTGCGACAGAGTCAGGTTGTAAGCATCGCTGCCGATGCGGTCGGTGTAGCCCACGCCGATGATCACCTCGAGGCTCACGCCAGCCAACTTCGACACGAGATCGTCGAGCTTGGCCTTGCCTTCCGGACGCAGCACCGCCTTGTCGAAGTCGAACAGGGCGTCAGCCGCGAACGTCACCTTCTCGCTCGTCGGCGCCGGTGGTGGCGGCGGCGGCGGTGGCGGCGGTGGCGGCGGGGGCGGCGGCGGAGGCGGTTCGCAAACCGGCTTCTGCATCAGCTCCTTGTCGCACTCGCAGCCCAAGGTCCAGTTGGGGAACGGCGCATCCTTGATGACCGTCTTCGCGGCGCGATCGACGCTCCACGAACCCGTGCGCCAGCAGAGGCCGAACGGATCGCGGACGACGACGCCGCGCGTGTCGATCACGTACGGGCTTTCGCGGGGGTCGACAACGACGATGTCCTTCATCTGGGCGGAGACCGTCCCAGTGATGGCCATCAGCGCCGACGCCACGAGGCCCAGCTTGATGGATTGCTTCATGTGGCTCCTCACTCGAGATAAGGAAGACCGGCCGGGGTACCGACTCGACCGGGCATGGCCCGCACCGCATCGGCCGATGATGACGCCAATATCACGTCAACCCTGCCGTCTGCAGCGCTTGCCGACAGCGATTTTGCCACGCGAGCAGGGTGGCCGCGGTCGAGCGTCCACCGCTGTCTTGCGCTTCGGCAAGGACCTGTCTCCTTTTGACCACATGCTGTCCCGCGACCCAGACATCGGTGACGTGCTCGCGCCCTGCGGAATAGACGAGTTGCGAGATCGGGTCATACAGCGGCTGAGTCTCGAGCTGCGATAGATCGAACGCCGCGAGATCGGCCTCCTTGCCAGCTTCGATCGAACCGATGCGCCGGTCGAGGCCCAGGGCGCGCGCCGGGCCCAGCGTCGCCGCTTCGAGCGCGGCCGGCGCGGGCAGCGCGCGCGCGTCATGCGCCTCGCCCTTGGCGAGCAGCGCCGCGAGCCGCATCTCGGAGACCATGTCGAGGCGGTCGTTGCTGGCGGCGCCATCGGTGCCGATGCCGATGTTCACGCCCGCAGCGACAAGTCGCGCAATCGGCGCGATGCCGCTTGCCGAGCTTGAGATTCGACGCCGGGCAGTGGGCGACCGACGCGCCGCGCTGGCCGAGCAGCGCGATGTCCGCGTCAGAAAGGTGAACAGCGTGGACGGCAATAAGCCGTTCGGTGACGAGAAGCAGGCGATCGAGCCGCTCGAGCGGGCGCTGTCCGTGGCGGCGCATCGATTCTTCGAGTTCACCTGCCGTCTCGTGCAGATGGATGTGGATCGGCAGGTCCAGTTCTTCGGCCAGCATCGCAATCTTGCCAAGCGTGCCGTCGTCGACCGTATAGGGTGCATGCGGCGCGAGTGTGAACGAGACCAGGCTGTCGCCGCGGCAGGCATCGCGCGTGGCAAGCCCCTTGCGGAGGTAGTCCTCGGCGTCGGCGGCATACGCGGTCGGAAACTCGATCGCGATGATGCCGGCGACGGCCCGCATGCCGACGCTGCGCAGCGCGCGGACGGCGGCCTCGGGAAAGAAGTACATGTCCGAGCAGCAGGTCGTCCCCGACCGCAGCATCTCCAGCGCGGCGATGCGCGTGCCGTCGTAGACGAACTCGGGTGATACCAGCGCGCGTTCCAACGGCCAGATCCGTTGCTCAAGCCATTGCATCAGCGGCAGGTCGTCGCCGATGCCGCGAAACAGCGCCATCGCTGCGTGCGTGTGCAGATTGACGAGTCCCGGCGTCAAGGCATGCGTCGGCAGCGCGATCCGCTCGGCGGGTGAAAAGCGCTGCGCGACCTGGTCGCGAGGCAGCACGGCGGCGATGTGGCCGCGATGCACGGCGACCGCGTGATCTTCGAGCGCCGCGCCGCGGGGCACGACGGGGATGACCCAGCGCGGCTCGATCAGCAGGTCGACGGCTTCCATGAATGAAGGCAAAGCGGATGTGGCCGCGGATCAAAGCACATCGCGCGGCGCTTGGCGAGTACGGCGGTGCGGGCGGGTCCGCGCTCCGCCGCCGCGTTGCCGTCACTGAAGCCCGGTTCGGCGCCGCGCACTGGTAGAATTTTCGATTGCACTTTTCGAGCGGAATCCAGCGATTGCGCTCGTGCCTGGGGCTTCTTCTTCAATGGATCAGTTCGCCAAGGAAACCCTGCCGATCTCGCTCGAAGAGGAGATGCGGCGGTCTTATCTCGACTATGCGATGAGCGTGATCGTCGGGCGCGCGCTGCCCGACGTGCGCGACGGACTGAAGCCGGTGCACCGTCGCGTGCTGTACGCGATGCACGAGGCGAACAACCACTGGAACCGCTCCTATGTGAAGTGTGCGCGGGTCGTGGGCGAGGTGATGGGTAAGTACCACCCGCACGGCGACAACGCCATTTACGACACGCTCGTGCGCATGGCGCAGGATTTTTCGCTGCGCTACGTGCTGATCGACGGCCAGGGCAATTTCGGTTCGATCGATGGCGACAACGCGGCGGCGATGCGCTACACCGAGTGCCGCCTCGACAAGATTGCCGGCGAACTGCTCGCCGACATCGACAAGGAGACGGTCAACTTCGTCCCGAATTACGACGGCAAGGAACGCGAGCCGACGGTGCTGCCGTCGAAGATCCCGAACCTGCTGATCAACGGTTCGGCCGGCATCGCGGTCGGTATGGCGACCAACGTGCCCCCGCACAACCTCGCCGAAGTGATCGACGGTTGCCTGGCGCTGCTGCGTCGGCCGACGACGACGGTCGATGAGTTGATCGAGCTGATTCCGGCGCCCGATTTTCCGACGGCCGGAATCATCTATGGCCTCGAGGGAGTGCGCGAAGGTTATCGCACCGGCCGCGGCCGGGTCGTGATGCGCGCGAAGACACATTTCGAGGAGATCGCACATGCGAGGGAGGCGGCGGGTCGCAGCGCGATCATCGTCGATGAACTGCCGTACCAGGTGAACAAGCGCGTGCTGCTCGAGCGAATCGCCGAGATGGTCAACGAAAAGCGGCTCGAGGGCATCTCGGACATCCGCGACGAGTCGGACAAGTCCGGCATGCGCGTCGTCTTCGAGCTCAAGCGAGGCGAAGTGCCGGAGGTCGTGCTCAACAATCTCTACAAGCAGACGCAGCTGCAGGATACGTTCGGGGTGAACATGGTGGCGTTGGTCGATGGCCAGCCGCGCCTGCTCAACCTCAAGCAGATGCTCGACGCGTTCCTGTCGCACCGGCGCGAAGTCGTCACGCGGCGCACGGCGTTCGAGCTGAAGGAGGCGCGCAAGCGCGGTCACGTGCTCGAGGGTCTGGCGGTGGCGCTCGCGAACATCGACGAATTCATCGCAATCATCAAGGCCGCTCCGACGCCACCGGTCGCGAAGACCGGGCTGATGCAGCGGGCGTGGGATTCGTCACTGGTGCGCGAGATGCTGACACGCTCCGGTGCGGACATGGCGGCGTACCGGCCCGACGGGCTCGAGTCCCGCTTCGGGTTGCAGGACGACGGACTGTATCGGCTGTCGGAGGAGCAGGCTGAACAGATCCTGCAGATGCGCCTGCAGCGCCTCACGGGCCTCGAGCAGGACAAGATCGTCAACGAGTACCGCGAGGTGATGGAGCGCATCACCGACCTGCTCGACATCCTGGCCCGGCCCGAGCGCATCACGGACATCATCGCCGACGAACTGCTCCAGCTGAAGAGCGAGTTCGGCGACACACGCCGCTCCGAGATCGTCCGCAGCGCGCAGGACCTGATGACCGAGGACCTGATCGCGCGCGAGGACATGGTCGTCACGCTCTCGCACACGGGCTACATCAAGAGCCAGCCGCTCGCGGACTATCGCGCGCAGCGGCGCGGTGGTCGCGGTAAACAGGCCGCGGCGATGCGCGAGGACGACTGGATCGACCAGTTGTTCATCGCCAATACGCACGACACGATCCTGTGCTTCTCGAATCGCGGACGACTGTACTGGCTCAAGGTCTGGGAAGTTCCGCAGGGCGCGCGGACTGCGCGCGGCAAGCCGATCGTCAACATGTTCCCGCTGGCCGAGGATGAAAAGATCACCGTCGTGCTGCCGATCTCGGAATACGACGCGCAGCACTTTGTCTTCATGGCGACGGCGATGGGAACGGTGAAAAAGACGGCGCTGACGGATTTCTCGAATCCGCGCAAGGCCGGCATCATCGCGGTCGATCTGGACCCGGGCGATTACTTGATCGGCGCCGCGATCACCGACGGCCAGCACGACGTGATGCTGTTCTCCGACGCCGGCAAGGCAGTGCGCTTCGACGAGAACGATGTGCGCCCGATGGGCCGCACCGCACGCGGCGTACGCGGCATGCAGCTCGACGACGGCCAGCAGGTGATCGCGATGCTGGTGGCCGAGGACGAGCAGCAAAGCGTCCTGACGGCCACCGAGAACGGCTATGGCAAGCGCACCCCGATCACCGAGTACACGCGGCACTCGCGCGCGACCCGCGGCATGATCGCGATCGCCACCAGTGAGCGCAACGGCCGGGTGGTCGCGGCCACGCTGGTGCGCGGCGATGACGAGGTGATGCTGATCACGACCGGTGGCGTGCTGATCCGCACGCGCGTCGCCGAGATCCGCGAGATGGGCCGCGCCACACAGGGCGTGACGCTGATCGCGCTGGACGACGGCACCACGCTGTCGGGCCTGCAGCGTGTGGTCGAGCGCGACAGCGAGAACGGCAACGGACACGATGCAGGCGGCGACGCGCCGGGCGAGGGCGACGCCGCAGAGCCCGCGCCGTCCGAGGGCTGAAGGGCCGCGTTTGTCGCGTATCTACAACTTCTCCTCCGGCCCGGCGATGCTGCCGGAGGAGGTGTTGCAGATCGCGCAGCAGGAGCTGCTGAGCTGGCACGGCCGTGGCTATTCGATCATGGAGACCAGCCATCGCAGCGAGGAATTCGTCGCGATCATGACGGAGACCGAGCAGCTGCTGCGCAGCTTGCTGGCGATCCCGCCGAACTACCAGGTGCTGCTGCTGCAGGGTGGCGCGCATCTGCAGTTCTCGATGGTGCCGCTCAACCTGCTGGGCGCGAAATTCCACGCCGACTACCTGTTGACCGGAATCTGGTCCGAAAAAGCCTTGCAGGAAGCGCGCCGCTTCTGCAATGTGAACGTGGCCGCCGACAATGCGCAGAACGGGCGCAAGAGCTTGCCGCAACAGCGTGAGCTGAAGCTCGATCCGGGCGCCGCCTACCTGCACTACTGCTCGAACGAGACCATCAACGGCCTCGAGTTCAGCTACGTGCCCGATGCCGGTGAAGTTCCGGTCGTCGCCGACATGTCGTCGCACTTTCTGTCGCGTCCGCTCGATGTCGGCCGATTCGGCCTGATCTACGCCGGCGCTCAGAAGAATTTCGGTCCAGCCGGCCTGACGGTCGTCATCGTGCGCGAGGATCTCGTCGGCCACTGTTCGCCGCGCTGGCCGACGATGCTCGACTACAAGACCCACGCCGACGCGCACTCGAGCTACAACACGCCGCCGACCTATTCCGTGTACATCGCCAACCTGGTGCTGAAATGGCTGCAGAGCCAAGGCGGCATCAGCGGGATCGAGCAGCGCAACATCGAGAAGGCGGCATTGTTGTATGCGGCGATCGACAAGTCCGGTTTCTATTCGAACCCGGTCGAAGCGCGCGATCGTTCGCGGATGAACGTGCCGTTTTCGCTGGTGAACCCGAACCTCGACAAGATCTTTCTGTCCGAGGCGGCCGAACGCGGGCTGGTTCAGCTGAAGGGCCATCGGCTCGTTGGCGGGATGCGCGCCTCGATCTATAACGCGATGCCGGTCGCCGGCGTGCAGGCGCTGGTCGACTTCATGCGCGACTTCGAGCGGCGCCATGGCTGATTCGATCGACAAGCGGCTCGCGCCGCTGCGCGACGCGATCGACCGGGTCGACGCTCAGCTCGTGGAACTGCTGAACGAGCGCGCGCGGCTGGCGGCCGAGGTCGGCCGCGTCAAGGGCGAAGTGGACTCGCCAGTTTTGCGCACCGAGCGCGAAGCCGAAGTCGTGCGCAAGGTGACAGGCGTGTCGCAGGGACCGCTGCCCGCGGCGGCACTCGGGAACGTCTTCCGCGAGATCATGTCGGCGTGTCGAGCGCTCGAGCGCCCGTTGACGGTCGCCTTCCTCGGCCCGGCGGGCACCTTCTCGGAAACCGCGATGCACCGGCAGTTCGGCACCAGCGTGACCGGGCTGCCCTGCGCGACGCTCGACGAAGTGTTCCGCGCGACCGAGGCCGGCAGCGCCGAGGTCGGCATCGTTCCGCTCGAGAACTCGAGCGAAGGAGCGGTGAGCCGCACGCTCGACCTGCTGCTCGCGACACCGCTGATGCTGATGGCCGAACTCACGGTGACGGTCGACCACAACCTGCTGACCCGCACCGGGACGATGGACGGCGTGCGTCTTGATCTGCGCGCATTCGCAGGCGCTCGCCCAGTGCGCCGGATGGCTGGCGCAGCACTACCCGGCGATCGAGCGGCGTGCGGTGGCCAGCAACGCCGAGGGCGCGCGGCTGGCGGCCGACGATGGGTCGATCGCCGCGGTGGCCGGTGATCGCGCCGCGGTGCATTACCAGCTGAGTGCGGTCGCCACGCATATCCAGGACGATCCGAACAACCGGACGCGCTTCGCGGTCCTGGGCCGACAGGCCACGCGGCCCTCGGCGGCGCCCGGCCGCGACAAGACGTCGCTGATACTTTCGGTGCCGAACAAGGCCGGCGCGGTATTCCATATGCTCGAACCGCTGTCGCGGCACGCGGTTTCGATGACGCGGTTCGAGTCGCGCCCGGCGCGAGTCGGCACCTGGGAGTACTACTTCTACGTCGACGTCGAGGGACACCAGGACGATCCGAAAGTCGCCACCGCGCTCGCCGAACTGCAGCAGGCCTGTGCCTTCTATAAGTGCCTGGGCTCGTATCCGGCCGAACGATGAGCGAAGGGGCAAAGTTGGCTGCCGTTGCGGATTCGCCGACCGACGTCCCCGGCACGCTGGAGCATGTCCGCGCGATCGCCCCGTATCAGGCGGGCAAGCCGATCGGCGAACTGGCACGCGAGTTCGGGCTCGATCCGGCCACGATCGTCAAGCTCGCGTCGAACGAGAACCCGCTGGGTGTGCCGGAGTCGGCCAGGAAGGCGATGGCTGCAGCGGTCGAGGATCTCGGCCGATATCCGGATTCCAATGGCTTCGAACTGAAGGCCGCGCTGGCGGTGCGCTACGACGTGCCGACCGACTGGATCACGCTCGGCAATGGCAGCAACGACATTCTCGAGCTCGCGGCGGCCGCGACGCTGACGGCGGGTCGCAGTTGCATCTACGCCCAGCACTCGTTCGCGGTCTACGCACTGGCCACACAGGCGCGCGGTGCGCGAGCGATCGTGGTTCCGGCACGGCAGTTGGGTCACGACCTCGACGCGATGCTGGCCGCGATCGCTCCGGATACCGCGCTCATTTACATCGCGAACCCGAACAATCCGACCGGAACGCACCTGCCGGCCCCGGCGATCGACGCGTTCCTCTCCCGGGTTCCGCGTCGCGTGGTCGTCGTGCTCGACGAGGCCTACAACGAGTATCTGCCGCCGGAACTGCGCGTCGACAGCACCGCGTGGGTGCGGCGGCACCGGAACGTGATCGTGTCGCGGACCTTTTCGAAGGCCTTCGGCCTGGCCGGGCTGCGGGTCGGCTATGGGCTGGCGCAGCGCGAACTCACCGATCTGCTGAACCGGGTGCGGCAACCGTTCAACGTCAGCACCGTGGCGCAGGCTGCGGCGGTCGCGGCGCTTGCCGACGAGGATTTCCTCGCGCGCAGCTACGCATTGAACCTGCGCGGCATGCAGCAGCTGACCGAGGCATTTCGAGCACTCGGCCTCGAGTACGTGCCGAGCGTCGGCAACTTCGTACTGGTGAAGGTGGGCGCCGCAGCCGCCGTCTACCACGAGTTGCTGAAGCGCGGCGTCATCGTCCGGCCCGTGGCCAACTATGGCCTGCCGGAGTGGCTGCGCGTCACGGTCGGCCTGCCCGAGGAGAACGCCGCGTTCCTCAAGGCGCTGCCGCAGGCGCTGGCCGCAGCGCGCGGATGAACGTCGCACTGATCGGCGTCGGACTGATCGGTGGATCGTTCGCCGCGGCATTGCGTGCCGCCGGCGCGGTCGGCGAGGTCGTCGGCTACGACCTCGATGAACATGCCGTCGCTGCGGCGGCCGCGCGCGGCATCATTACGCGCAGCGCACCGAGCGCGGCCGAGGCGGTGCGCGGTATCGATATCGTCGTTGTCGCGACGCCGGTCGGCGCGACGCGCGCGGCGCTGACGGCCATTGCGGATGCGCTGGCGCCGAGCGCGATCGTCACGGATGTCGGCAGCACCAAGGCGAGCGTCATCGATGACGCCCGAGCCGCGCTCGGCTCGCGCTTGCACCGGTTCGTCCCCGCGCACCCGATCGCCGGAGGCGAGCGGCCTGGCGTCGAGCACGCCGACGCCGCTTTGTTTCGCGGACGCCTCGTGATCACAACACCCACGCCAGAGACCGACGCCGATGCGTTGACAGCGGTCGAGGCTCTGTGGCGGGCCGCCGGGGCACGCGTCGAGCGGCTCGACGCCGCGGTCCACGACGAAGTCTTTGCGGCGGTCAGCCATCTGCCGCACGTGCTGGCCTTCGCGCTGGTCGAGATGATCGCTGCAGGCGAGGATGCTGCGATCAGGTTCGCGCATGCGGGCGCCGGGTTCCGCGACTTCACGCGCATCGCCGCGTCGAGTCCGCAGATGTGGCGCGATGTCTGCCTTGCCAACCGCGTGCCGCTTGCCGCCGAGCTGCGCCGCTATCGCGCACGACTCGAGTCACTGCAACACGCGATAGACACCAGCAACGGCGCTGAACTCGAGCGGCTGTTCGACGTCGCGGCGGCCGCGCGTCGCAATCGACGACAGCGCCGAAGGCGCAGAGACCAGCTCATCCGGCCGGACTAGCGCGCGCCGAGCGTGCTCGACCGGCGATCACTCGAATTCCGCCGCTCGGAGTAGCCAATTCACGTCGAACGAAGCGGCGCGGCGTGGCCGATGGCGCTTCCCCTCCGCTCGTCGCGGCTTCGGTTCCATTGAGCGGTGATCGCGGGCAATGCCTTGCGGCCGTGGATAAGCTTCATTCCATGCACTCGCGCGGTTTCACCTTAGTGGAAATGCTGGTCGTGCTCACGATCTCGGCCATCCTGGTCGCGCTGGCGCTGCCGTCGTTCCAGGCAATCATCCGCTTCGAGCCGCATTTCGAGCGCGAGCAACTCTTTGCTGGCGGCGATCGACCTGGCGCGGTCGGAGGCGATCCGGCGCAACGCCGACGGTCACCGTCTGCCGCAGCGTCAATCCGGAAACCGTCAACGCCGGACTGCAGCAGACGCGGCCGCCAACGGCTATGCGGCCAACGACTGGTCGTCAGGGCTGGATCACGTTCGCGAAGGCTGCCGGCAATGCGGTCAACACGCCGTGTTCGAAGCCGGCGACGAGATCATTGCGCGGCACGCCGCAATCGCGCCGGTCCGAGCCCGGACCGCCTGATCATCGAGTCGACCGCTACCGAATCCCGCAGCAGCTCGTTCCTTCAGCGCACGCGGCCTCACGGTCGGTGGCGGCGCCATCGGTGACGTTCTTCATCGATCATCGCGACGTGCAGGTTGCCGTTCGGACGCGAAAGGCTCGATGCATCGCGACTGAACATCAGCGGCCGCGCGCGTGTTGCCCGCGTTGATCGTCAACAACGTCTGTCCGGCCAGCATGAATCCATGCGACTCCACGTCTGAATTCGCAGCGCGGCGCCTCGATGATCGAGGTGCTGGTGTCGCTGACGATCGTGGCCTTCGGCCTGCTCGGCCTGGCCGGCCTGCAGGCGCGGTCGATGTCGTTCCAGAAGGATTCGTTCGATCGCAAGGCGGCGACCGAGATGGCGTCGCAGCTGGCGCGAGCGCATCCGCGCCAACTATGACGGCTTCACTGGACGGCGATTACGACCTGACGATGCTTCCGACGGACCCGGACTTCACGGCCGCCGACATTCCGGCGTGCGCGAATGCAGCAGAACTGCACGTCGGCCGAGGTGGCAGCCGCCGACTGGGCATGTGGGCGATCGACCTTCGCTCGCGGCTGCCGGCGTCCGGCGCCTACCTGATTGCGCCGCTGATCAACGGTAAGCACATCCAGCTCAACGATGATCCTGGCGTGGCAGGAGGCACAGATCACCGATCGCGAACCAGCCCGTCTGATCCGATCTGCGCGAGTCGCCGGCATCATCAACAATGCGCGCATGCGCTGCTTCCCGTGGATCCTGCACCCATGAAGAAGCGCCACTTCGTCCTCGCAGCGGCGGCACGCCGGGAGTCCGGGCGCACGCTGGTCGAGTTGCTGGTCGCGATCGTGCTCAGCCTGATGATCCTGGCGGCGGTCGGTTCGCTGTACTACTTCACCAGCCAGTCGGCGCGGACCTCGCAGAATGTCAGCAGCGCCGAGGAGCGCGGCCGCGTTGCTGCGTTTCATCTGAGCGAGCCGATCGCGCTGGCCGGGTACGGCAACATCAACAGCTCGGAGATGGTCGACGCGGCTCGGCAACACGGCGATGCAGGGCCCGGTCATCCGCGCCTGCGAGAACGGCCGTTTCCAGAACATGCCGTCGGTGCTGCTGGCCTTTCCTGTCGTCGACTTCACCTGCGTGGCCTCGGCCGATCCCGGCGACGCGCTGTTTGTCGAGCTTCCAGGCCGAGTCCACGGTTGGCGCGCCGCAGGGGGCGCTGACCGACTGCCTGGGACAGGCCGCTCCGACTGATCGATGCGACGCCGACAGTACGCAATGTCTACTCGGTCTCGACGACTGCGGGCGGCGCGCTCGAGTTCGGCTGCGTCGGCAATGGCGGGGTGGCGTTTGCAGGACTGGCACGCGACGTCCAGGACTTCAAGGTCTTCTTCGCTTTCGATGCGGATGCATACGCGCTCGCCGGCAATGCACAGGCGAGTCACACGATACGGCCGTCGACGATCGTGACGGCGACGTTCCTCAACCAGGCGTGGGCCGCCACGTTGGCGCTGCACCCGAACCTGCCGGAGGCATCGGAGCTCAATCCGTGGAACTGGGTCATGGCCGTCCACGTCTGCCTGGTGGTCGCCTCCAGCGAGCAGGGCGTGACGCCCAACGGCGTGTCGACCTTCCGGCCGTGCCCCACGACGCCTGCGGAGGTCGCCGGCGGAACCGCCGCAATCACCCTCACCGACGGCGTTGCCCGGCGCACGATCAACCAGGTCTTCACGCTGCGGTCGCGTGCGCAAGCCAACGCTGGCACGGACCAGCCGTGAGCCTATGAACACAATTGCGTCGAGCAGAATCCAGCGCGGCGTCATCCTGCCGATCGTCCTGGTCGTCATGATGGTCGTCACCACGCTGGTTATCACCCAGGTCAAACGCGGAACGGTCGACGAGCGGCTGGCCGGCAACTGGAGCCGCGTGATTTCCGGCGAGACAGCCGCGGAGTCGCTGCTGCGGCTGTGCGAGCACGCGACCATCAACGTCGACTGGAAGTACGCGAAGTGGTGGTACCCGTCGACCTACTTCAGCATCACCTCAACACTCCGGCGTGGAAGGTCCCGCTGGCGCAGCTGGATCCGACCAAAGTCAAGATCTTCAGCGGACATCCTGCCGCCGGGCGCCACCGCGGCTATTGCGTCATCGAGAACGCCACCAGCGAGCTCGGAACCGTCCAGAACTTTACGGGTGAGAACGAGCAGAACCAACAGCTGGGCGCCGGAAAAAACGCCAATTTGATGAAACACCGGTTCACGACAGCGGTTACGTTTGCAGATGGCACAGCGTTCGGCGGGGTGAAGTACCTGTCGCAGAGCGAAATACGTTGGACACCGAAGCAGTAGATCGAAGGAGTGGTTGTCGGCCCCGGGGGGCGGGCCCGCGACACAACGGAGTTGGACCATGAAAACGAAAAACACCTCTCCCGGCAGCGCCGCTGGCCGGCCGCACGATGAAGCGCCTGGCGCGTGCCGTGGTCTTCCTGCTGACGCAGGCGATCGTGCTGCAGCCGCGCGGCCTTCGCGGCCACGTGGAACATCGCGCAGCAGCCGCTGTTCACGATCAATCCGGTGTACCCGAACGTCGTGTTCATGATCGACGACTCGTGGTCGATGAACGACTACCGGCTGCCGCCGCCGCCGTTCTTCTCGCTGAACAACCGCTGGCCCGTGCCCGGCAACGTGACCGTCAAATACGGCGCCGGCACGAAGAGCGTTCTGGCGCACAACGAGTTCACGCTGCGCTCGAGCGTCCATAACCCGCTCGCGTACGACCCGGCGATCACCTACACGCCGTGGAACGACAACGACAAGCCGAAGGCCGCGCAGGGCACACGCCCGAACCGCTCCCAGAACTTTCCGGATGCCGATCATCGGCGGCACCGCGGCGGTGGCGCAATCATGGCGCGGACGACCGAGCGCGACATGCGCTTCCGCGGCTTCGCCAACGGCACTCCCACGTCACCTCGCCTGTGGCCCACGACCGCACGCGGCAGCGTCGGCGGCAACGGCACCTACGCCACCGGTGCGGTCGCCAACGACAAGTGGGCCTGGAACGCGACGAATCTTCGCTGGGAGCAGCCGATCGTCGGCCCGGCGGGCGACGGCGATCTATCCGCCGCTGCCGGGCGACGGTCCGCAGGCGGCCGATATCTTCACGAACCCGCCGCAGGTCTGCAATGTGACCCCGCCGTGCCTGCAGTGGAACTACCGTGGACCAGCAGCAGTGCGTGCAGACCCAGCAGGTTCAGACCGGCACGACGCAGCAGTGCGATTCTTACTCGACCGTCCCGGTGTTCGGCAATGTCTGCGTGCAGACCGTGCAGCAGCAGAACGGCTGTCAGAACGGCCAGTGCCTGACCTCGCATCAGCAGCAGACCGGATTTACCAACGGTGCGTGCAACACCTGGGCGACTTCAGGATATCTACCAGCCGCAGACGACGTGTGTGATGGTCACCGTGGTCGACCCCACGTCCGAGACCGGTTCCCGCCAGGTGCAGCAGTGCACGACGGTCCAGGTCCTGGTCGGCACTCAGCAGGTGTGCACCGCATACGATCAGATCCCGGTCTTCACGCAGGTCTGCGACTCGTATGAGCAGCTGCCGGTGTTCATCGACGTGTGCGTGCAGTACGCAGAACCAGCAGACCGGCACGACGCAGGTGTGCAATTCATACAGCACTGTCCCCGTCTATGAGGACCAGTGCGTGCAGTACCAGACGGTGCCGATCCAGACGACCTGCGCCGTGTTCGATCCTACCTTTGTCTGCCCGCCGGCCGAACATCACGGCGGACCCCCTGACCCCGGCGCGGTACTACCGCTACGAGGGCCCGGTCCCGGCCTCCGACGACGACCTGGCGACGATCGGCAACTACCGGATGGTCGAGGTCGATCGCGCTGTCGGTGGGACGTTCCCGGTGCCGGTCGATCCGCGCACCGGAGCCGTGCGCGCGCGCACCGACTGCGCCGGCGGCAACGTCTGCACACTGGTCGAGGAGATGCAGAACTACGCGAACTGGTTCACCTACTACCGCCACCGCCTGTTCGCGGCGATCGCGGTGACGTCGCAGGCGGCATCCGACCTGAAGGGCGACCTCTCGGCATTGCGGCTGGGCTACGGCCGGATCAACTACTTCGACAACGGCCCGGATCCGTGGAACCCGTACGGCGCGCGGCTGAACGGCAACACTTTCCCGAGCCTGGACAACGACCCGAGTCCGCCGCCGCACCCCGGAGCGGTCGTGCGCGGAGTGCGTGATTTCACAGACACGCCGGGCAACCCGGATCGCCAGCAGTTCTTCGACTGGGTCTTCTCGCTGAACTGGATCGGCTCGACCCCGAACCGCGAGGCGGTCAACTCGATCGGCACCTACTATCAGGGCGCCAGCGACTTCGGTCCGTGGTCGGACAACCCGGGCGTCGGTGGCGGCCGCAGCGGGCCCCAGCACGCGGCCTGCCGCCGCAGTTTCGCGATCCTGGCGACCGACGGCGAGTGGACGGCTATTCCTGAGAACCCGCCGATACCTCCGGCGCAGCCGCTGATCACGACGATGCCGGCCGACCCGGTCGGCGCGGGCAGCGGCACGGTCACGGCGTCACTGGCGACGACCGGCCCGCAGATCACCGGTTCGGGCCTGTACCAGAACGTCACCTACAACTACGACCCGTCGGTCGAGGTGCAGTACTCGAGCAACAACGGCGGCGTGACGCAGACGCTGACCGACGCGGCGCTCTACTGGTGGAACCGCGACCTGCGGCCGGACGTGCCGAATGCCGTGCAGAAGCGGCCGAACCGGCCGGACGATTCGTTCTGGCAGAGCATGACGACCTTCATCGTCGGCTACGGCCTGAACGCGTCGATGGACACGCCTGCGGTGCGGGCGCAGATCGCCGCCGGGCAGGCGGTCACCTGGCCGATCGTCGACATCAATCCGACGCTGACGACGGGCGGCGAGCGCGTCAACGATTCGATGCGCGCGGCGCTCGCAACGCGCGGCGATTTTTATTCGGCCAACGATCCGGACCAGATGCGCGGCCGGATCCGCGGCGTGTTCCGCGCGATCGCAGCAGCAGGCGTTCTCGGGCACCGGCCTGGGTTCGACCAGTGCGACAGCTCACCGTCGGTTCGACGTCTTGTATCGCGCGTCGTTCACGACGCAGGTCTGGACCGGCAGCCTGTTGGCGTTCGACGCCATGGCGATGGCGAACGCTGCGATGAACGCGCAGCCCGAGCCGGCGCCGCTGTGGAGCGCGAGCTTCCCGCAGTGGAATCACGCGCAACATCTTCACGTCGACCGCTCCGAACAGCGGCGATTCCATTCAACGCATTCAACGCTCTGAATGCGCAGCAGCAAGCCGACCTGACCTCGGTCGGATGTGATGGACTACGTCCGCGGCAAGCAGATCGGGCTCGAGGTCAACAATCCCGACCAGAACGGTCAGACGCTCGGGTTCCGCGCGCGCACGACGATGCTGGGGTCGATCGTTTCGTCGACGCCGCGCCATTCGAAGGCGCCGAACTTCAACTACCAGGTGCAATCCGGCAGCGGGCGGCGGCGCCACCTATCAGCAGCACGTCAGCCAACAACGTCAACAACCGGCGCGCGGCGGTGTATGTCGGCGCCAATGCCGGCATGTTCCACGCCTTCGACGCCAATGCCGACCCGCAGCCAGGGCGGAGGACGCGAACTCTTTGCCTACGTTCCGCGCAGCGTCTATCCGTCCTGAAGGAGCTGACCGACGTCGACTACACGCACCGGTACTTCGTCGACGGCCCGGTGGTCGAGGGCGACGTCTATCTGAACGGCGCGATGGAAGACGGTCGTGATGGGCTTCGAGCGGCGCCGGACCGGCCGGCCTGTTCGCGCTCGACGTGACGCACGCCGCAGAACATTCAACCCGAGCAAGGTGCTGTGGGACATCACGCCGGCCGAGGAACCCGACCTCGGCAAGGTGATGGGCCACGGCTACATCGGCAGCGTCAAGTGGGGCGAGAACGGCGGCAAGTGGGTTGCCGCTGGTGCCGAACGGCTACCAGAGCACCAACAATCACGCCGTGCTGCTCGTCATCGACATGGCGACCGGTCAGACGCTGAGGAAGATCGACACCTGCAAGAAGAACAACGGGGTCGACTTTGCACGCCAACGAGCAGGGCGGTCGTTGCGACCCGAACGGTGCCATCAACGGACTGGCCAACGTCAGCGTGATCTTCGACTGCGAACCGCAACGTCGTCGGAGCCTACTCGGGCGACTACCAGGGCAACCTGTGGAAGTTCGACCTGAGCAACTCGGATCGCGACCCAACTGGCGCATCGATACCGAGGATCCGAACGACGCATCGGGCACCACGCCGATCGCCGCTGTTCACCGCGGTGAACGGATCTGAACCAGCCGCAGCCGATCACGGCAGCCGCCGCGCGCCGACGCATCCGTTCGGCGGCAGTCTACGTCAGTCTTCGGCACCGGCAAGTTCTTCGAGTATCCGGACCAGACCAACACCGAAGTCCAGTCGATCTACGGACTGTGGGTGCGCCCGGGCGACAAGGCGCCGATCACGAAGGCGCAACTCCAGACAGTTCGGCTTTGCGGAGAACGACCGTCAACAACGTCGTTGAACGAACCTTGACCGGTACCGGCGGATTCTCGTGGCGGACCAAGCGCGGCTGGTCGGTCGACCTGGTTGCTCAACAACCAGACGCCGCCGGTGAACGCGTCATCGCCGATCCGACCGTCGAGCGCGGGGTGTATGACGATGGTGTCGTTCCAGCCGATCGTCGACGGGCGATCCGTGCGCGGGAGGTGGCACGTCGTTCATCTACGCGATCCCGATGGATGCTGACATTGCCGGGATCAAGGGGACGAAGATCAACGGTGTCATTGGTGCGGCGACGGACCTCGTGCAGGAGGAGTCGCCGTAGGCCAGCCGTCGAACACGCATCAGCAAGGCAGGAAGCGAGTCAGACGGCGAACGTCACGCGCCAGGGAGACAATAAATTCACGGTAAACGACAAGGACCTGGATTGCATGAAATTGTTCAGCCAGATCAACGTGCAGACCGGCCACGTGCCGCATCGACTGCGGCGGCGTGTTCCCGATCCGCACGTGGCGACCGATCGGTGACGCTGATGCAGGCGATTGCTGCCGGATGCGCACCAGGGCTACCCGCCGCCCGCAAGGCGACGGGTGGCTTCACGCTGGTCGAAATCATGGTGGTGATGGCGATCATCGCGAATCCTGACGGCGATCGCGATTCCACATACTTTCCAGTCCATCGCCCGCGGCCATCGCAGCGAAGCGCGCGCGACGCTGACGCACGCGGCGCAGTGGATGGAGCGCTGGCGTACCGAAAGCGGGACGTACCAGAATCCGCAACGTGCCGAACCCTCCGGTGCTTGCCGGCGGCCCTGCAGAACTCGCCGCGCATCCGGCACGCCGATCTACAACATCACCGTCGTGACGCCGACCCCCGCCACTTACACGTTGACAGCGACACCCGTTGCCGGGCCCGATGGCTGAACGACGCGCTGCGGCAGTCTGACGCTCGACAGCACGGGCCTGCGCGATCGGACTGGACGCTGCTCGACATCAACCTCTGCTGGGCTCGCTGAGAGCCGGCGAGCGCCGGCGTGGCATCATCGCCACGTGACCGCGTGGCCTCCTGTCCTGACCGTTGATCCGATCCACCACGCCAGCGGCGTGGTGCGCCTTCCGGGATCGAAGAGCATCTCCAATCGCGTGCTGCTGCTGGCCGCCCTGGCCCGCGGTGAGACGTCGCTCGAAGGGCTGCTCGACGCCGACGACACGCGCGTGATGCGCACTGCATTGGCCGCGCTCGGCGTGATCATCGTGGACGATGACAACCGTGTGAGAGTCTCGGGGTGCGGCGGCGCGTTCCCGGTGCGCGAGGCCGAACTCTTTCTCGGCAACGCCGGCACCGCCTTCCGCTCACTGACCGCGGCACTGGCCTTCTCCGGCGGCCGCTACCGACTCGACGGTGTGCCGCGGATGCGCGAACGCCCGATCGGCGACCTCGTCGACGCGCTGAATGCCCTGGGCGCGCAAATCGAATATCTCGAGCGGCCGGGCTTTCCGCCGCTGCGGATCCAGCCGGTCGCCGGGCTGAAATCGGGTCGGGCGAGCGTGCGCGGCGACGTCTCGAGCCAATATCTGACGGGCCTGCTGATGGCCGCACCGCTGTGCGCGCCGCCGCAGGGCTGACGATCACCGTGGACGGCCCGCTGATCTCGCGGCCGTACATCGATATGACGCTCGCGCTGATGCAGCGCTTCGGCGTCGACGTGGCGCGGCGTGGTGACGAGTTTCTCGTGCCACGAGGCGAATACGCGGCGCCCGGCCCGCTGCAGGTCGAGGGCGATGCGTCCGCCGCATCCTATTTCCTGGCGCTCGGAGCTCTGGCCGGCGGCCCGGTGCGCGTTCTCGGAGTCGGTCGTGACAGTGTGCAGGGCGACGTGCGCTTTGCCGATGCGCTCGCATCGATGGGCGCGCGCATCAACGTCGGAGACGGGTTCGTCGAGGCGGCCGCGCCGGCAAGCGGACGGCTCCAAGGCATCGACGCCGACTTCAATCACATTCCCGACGCGGCGATGACGCTCGCAGTCGTCGCTTTGTTTGCCGAGGGAGCGACCACGCTGCGCAACATCGGGTCGTGGCGCGTCAAGGAGACGGATCGCATCGCCGCGATGGCCAACGAACTGCGGCGGCTCGGAGCCCAGGTCGACGAAGGTGCCGACTGGCTGCGCGTCCATCCGCCCTCGCGGCTGCGCGAAGCGACGGTCGAAACGTATGACGACCATCGCATGGCCATGTGCCTGTCACTCGCTGCCGCCGGCGGCGTGCCGGTCCATGTCCGGGACCCCGAGTGCGTATCGAAGACCTTTCCCGCCTACTTCGACGAGCTGGCGCGACTCGTATCCGCGGGCGGTGAGCGCAACGTGATGCGCGATCAGGCGCGCTAGTGAAACAAGTCAGCGACTGCGCTGCTACGGAACCCTGTCCGCACGCGGTGGCACCGATGGTTGTTGCATGAAATTCCCGCCGGTCATCGCGATTGACGGTCCGACAGCGTCGGGCAAGGGGACGATCGCGCAGCGCGTGGCCGACTCGCTGGGCTTTCATTATCTCGACAGCGGGGCGCTGTACCGGCTGCTCGCCTGGCAGGCGGCACGCGCCGGCGTTGCGTCGACCGACGAAGAAGGGCTCGCGCAGCTCGCCCGCGAGATGCAGCCACAGTTTCGCGATGGCCGAATCCGGCTCGACGACATCGACGTGACCGATGCGATCCGCACTGAGGACATCAGTCGTGCAGCCTCGCTGGTGGCCGTGTATCCGGCCGTGCGCAGCGCGCTGCTGGAGTTGCAGCGCCGCTGCCGTCGGGCCCCCGGATTGGTCGCCGATGGACGCGACATGGGTACGGTCGTCTTTCCGGACGCCGGCCTCAAAGTGTTCCTGACGGCGAGCGTGCAGGCGCGTGCAGAGCGCCGCCATAAGCAGTTGATGGAAAAAGGAATTTCGACTAACATTGCCGACCTTTCGCAGGAGCTGGAAGCGCGCGACCGGCGCGATACCGGACGGTCGACAGCGCCGCTCCGGCCGGCGGAAGATGCCTACCGAATCGACTCTTCCGACCTCTCGGTCGATGAGGTCGTCGCACAGGTGCTCCACTGGTATCACGCGCACGATGGCGGCCAGTGAAGAACGGGAGGCGGTGTCGGTCGGCAGCAACAAGGCAGTGGCAAGCAGTAGGCAATCAGTGGTCAGTCAGTAGGCAACAAAGGGTGCAGCAGGGACGTTTTTGTCGCGGGCGCCAGCCCGATTCAGGTTTTCCCCGCTGCGAGTCGACAACTCCGCCGAGGCGCAATGCCGAAGCGTGAATTGCAGTGTTGGTTTTCATTGGGTTCCTTACATGTCATCCGTCGCAACTCATAGCAGCAGTTCGAGCAGCAAGTCCGAAAGTTTTGCCGCCCTCTTCGAAGAGAGCCTGAATCGTCAGGAGATGAAGCAGGGCGAAGTGATCACCGCCGAGGTGATCCGCGTTGACTACAACTTCGTCGTCGTCAACGCCGGCCTCAAGTCAGAGGCGTACATCGCACTCGAGGAATTCAAGAACGACGCCGGTGAGCTCGACGTCAAGCCCGGCGACTTCGTTTCCGTGGCGATCGAATCGCTCGAAAACGGCTACGGCGACACGATCCTCTCGCGCGACAAGGCCAAGCGCCTCGCAGCGTGGATGAACCTGGAAAAGGCACTCGACAGCGGCGAACTCGTCTCCGGCACGATCACCGGCAAGGTCAAGGGCGGCCTCACCGTCATGACCAATGGCATTCGCGCGTTCCTGCCGGGCTCGCTCGTCGACACGCGTCCAGTGAAGGACACCACGCCCTTCGAGGGCAAGACCCTCGAGTTCAAGGTCATCAAGCTCGACCGCAAGCGCAACAACGTCGTGGTCTCCCGCCGTGCGGTGGTCGAGGCCAGCATGGGCGAGGAGCGCGCCAAGCTGCTCGAGAACCTGAAGGAAGGCGCGATCGTCAAGGGCACGGTCAAGAACATCACCGACTACGGCGCGTTCGTCGATCTCGGCGGCATCGACGGCCTGCTGCACATCACCGACCTGGCCTGGCGCCGCGTGCGTCATCCGAGCGAGGTGGTGCAGGTCGGCCAGGAGATCACCGCCAAGGTCCTGAAGTTCGACCAGGAAAAGAACCGCGTTTCGCTCGGCGTGAAGCAGCTCGGCGAGGATCCTTGGGTCGGCCTTGCGCGCCGCTATCCGCAGGGCACGCGGCTGTTCGGCAAGGTCACCAACATTACAGACTATGGCGCGTTCGTCGAGATCGAGGCCGGCATCGAAGGCCTGGTGCACGTGTCCGAGATGGACTGGACCAACAAGAACGTCGATCCGAAGAAGGTTGTTCAATTGGGCGACGAGGTCGAGGTCATGGTGCTCGAGATCGACGAGGAGCGCCGCCGCATCAGTCTCGGCATGAAACAGTGCAAGCCCAATCCGTGGGATGACTTCGCGCATTCGCACAAGAAGGGCGACAAGGTGAAGGGCCAGATCAAGTCGATTACCGACTTCGGCGTCTTCATCGGTTTGAATGGCGGCATCGACGGCCTCGTCCATCTTTCGGACCTTTCCTGGAGCGAGACCGGCGAGGACGCGGTCCGCAAATACAAGAAGGGCGACGAGATCGAGGCGATGGTGCTGGCGATCGACACCGAGCGCGAGCGCATTTCGCTGGGCGTCAAGCAGCTGTCGGGCGATCCGTTCACCAACTTCGCGGCGGGCCACGAAAAGGGCTCGGTTGTCACTGGCAAAGTGAAGTCGGTCGATGCCAAGGGCGCCGTTGTCGACCTCGGTGGTGACATCGAGGGCTACCTGCGCGCCTCAGAGATCGCCGCTGACCGCGTGGAGGACGCGCGCAATCACTTGAAGGAAGGTGATACCGTCAATACGATGATCCTCAACGTCGACCGCAAGAACCGCAACATCAACCTGTCGATCAAGGCGAAGGACACCGCCGAGACCTCGGCGACGATGGAGCGGATGCAGGCCGAGGCGCAGACCGGGACCACAAACCTCGGTGCTCTGCTGAAAGCCAAGCTCGACACGCAGTCCAAGTAAGGCGCAACCGGAGTCCGTCGTTGAAGACGATGACGAAATCGGAGTTGATCGCGCGGCTGGCGGAGCGCAATCCCCGCCTGGTCGCGCGTGACGCCGATGAAGCCGTCAACACGATGCTCGACGCAATGACCGATGCGCTCGCCGGTGGCCAGCGCATCGAGATCCGCGGCTTCGGCAGCTTTGCACTGAACTACCGGCCGCCGCGCGTCGGACGTAATCCGAAGTCGGGCGACCGCGTCCAGGTTCCGGCCAAATATGTGCCGCACTTCAAGGCCGGCAAGGAACTGCGCGAGCGCGTCGATGGCGAAGTCGGGCCGGACGGCAACGGCGAAGACGATGACTGATGGTTTGCCGCTCCACGAGGCCGCGCCCGTCGCGGCCTTTTTTTTGCGATCGTCCGTGCCGGTCTGCTGTGCGTGCGTTGCAATGGCCGGGCTTCCCTACAATCCTGCGCGTCGGGGGGCGAATGGCTAATCCCGGAGGAACCAATGCGACTCGTGGGCTGGGTGTTGAAACTGGGGTTTTTCCTGCTGGTGCTCTGGTTTGCGCTGAAGAACACGACGCCAGTACCGGTGCGCGTCACGTCGACGATGACCTGGGAGCACGTGCCGCTGATTCTTGTGATGCTGGTGTGCATCGCCGTCGGTGCGCTTCTCGGCGCGCTGGCGCTGGCCGTGCCGATCTACCGCTTACGGCGTGAGATGACCAGTCTACGACGCCAAACGCCGATGCCGATCGGTCCCGATGCCGTCGCCGACCGCATGGCCTCTGCGGCTCGGGAGTCGGGTGCGGTCGTCGAGGTCGCGGGCGAGGTCGCCCGCCGCTGATGGAGTTCGAACTCTGGTATCTGGTCGTTCTGCCGCTGGTCTTCGCGGCAGGCTGGTTTGGTCGCGGTTTCGAATCGGGCATGCGCGCCGCGGACAACGCGGCGTTGCCCCACTCGTATTTCCGCGGACTCAACCTGCTGCTAAATGACCAGCACGACAAGGCGATCGACGCCTTTATCGAGGTCGTCAAGCTCGATCCGGAGACGATCGAGCTGCACCACGCGCTGGGCAACCTGTTCCGACGCCGCGGCGAGTTCGACCGGGCGGTGCGCATGCACACGCACCTGCTCAACCGCGCTGATCTGCCGGCGCGCGAACGGTCGCTGGCACTCGCGGAACTCGGACAGGACTATCTGAAGGGGGGACTCCTCGACCGGGCCGAGGATGCGTTCACGCGCCTGCTCGACGATCGCAACCACCGCTTCGATGCGTTGCGAGCGCTGCTGCGGATTTTTCAGATGGAGCGCGAGTGGTCCAAGGCGATCGACTGCGCCAGGCGCCTCGAGCGCGAGGCCGGCGAGAACCACCAGACCGACATTGCACATTTCCACTGCGAGGTTGCAGAGGCGGCAGCCGCTGCGGGGCGACTCGACGATGCGCAGATTGCGGTCGACGAAGCGCTCGCGACCGACCGCAAATCGGTGCGGGCGCTGATCATCGCCGGCGACCTGGCCGCACGTCGTGGCGCGCCCGAGGACGCGCTGCGACTGTGGCAACGGGTCGAGGGCGCCTCGCGCGAGCATCTGCCGCTGATCGCAACCAAGGTGGCCGGCACACTGGATCAACTCGGTCGCCGTGCCGAGGCGCTGAACTGGCTGCGGCGCTCGCTGCTCGACGCGCCCTCGATTGATCTGTTGGATGCGGCCTACACGCGCACCGCCGCCTGGGACGGGCCGGCCGCGGCCGAAGCACTGGTGGCCGATGAGCTGAAGCGGCATCCGTCACTTCTCGGCTTCGAGCGGCTCGCAGAAGCGCGGCTGGCGCTCAATCCCGGCGACGAGGAACTCGCATCGATGAGCACGCTGCTCAAGAGTCATGCGCGCAAGCTCGCGCGCTATCGCTGCAGTAAATGCGGATTTCAGGCCCGCGAGTATCACTGGAACTGCCCCGGCTGCAGCCACTGGGACAGTTATCCTCCGCGGCGAGTCGAGGAGCTCGATGGTGCGTGACGAAGACCATCGAACGCAGCTGCCGACGATCGATCAGACGATCGGCAACACGCCGCTGGTACGGCTGCAGCGCGTCCCCGGCGCCGAAAACGAACGTCGCGGCAACGTGATTCTCGGCAAGCTCGAAGGCAACAACCCGGGCGGCTCGGTCAAGGACCGCCCGGCGTATTCGATGATCCGGCGCGCCGAGGAACGCGGTGAAATCCGTCCCGGCGACCGCCTGATCGAAGCCACCAGCGGCAATACCGGCATCGCGCTTTCGATGATCGCAGCGATGAAGGGCTACCGGATGACGCTGCTGATGCCCGATAACCTGAGCGCCGAACGGCGCGCGAGCATGGCCGGCTTCGGTGCCGAATTGATCCTGACACCGGCGAGCAAGGGCGGCATGGAATACGCCCGCGACCTTGCAATGCAGATGCAGGCCGAGGGCCAGGGGCGGGTGCTCGACCAGTTTGCCAACCCGGACAATCCGCGCGCGCACTACGAGACGACCGGCCCCGAGATCTGGCGCGACACGGCCGGGCGCATCACGCACTTCGTCAGCGCGATGGGCACCACCGGGACGATCATGGGCGTCGGCCGCTATCTGAAGGAGCGCAATCCGGCGATCAAGATCATCGGCGCGCAGCCGGCCGAGGGATCGCACATCCCCGGGATCCGCAAGTGGCCCGAGGCTTATCTGCCGCGCATCTACGACGCGTCACGGGTGGACCATCTGGAGTACGTGACGCAGGCGGATGCCGAGACCATGGCGCGACGCCTGGGCGCGGAGGAGGGCATCAGCTGTGGCCCGTCGGCGGGGGGCGCCTGCCTGATTGCGCTGCGCGTCGCGGCGGAACTGCAGGACGCAACGATCGTCTTCGTCATCTGCGACCGCGGCGATCGCTACCTCAGCACCGGTCTCTTCGGCTGACGGGTGCCGCGACCTGCCGGCGTGGCCGGCCAGCCGCCGTTTTTCCAGAAGCGCGACAGCGCGGCATTGACCGGGCCGACGTCAAAACCTTGTGCCTGCAGCCAGGCGTCGTCGTAGCACGTCCCGAGGTAGCGTTCGCCACCGTCGCACAGCAGGGTCACGACCGCGCCATTTGTGCGCGCGCGCTTCATCTCGGCCAGCAGCTGCGCGCAGGCGATCAGCGCCGTGCCCGTCGACGGGCCGACCTTGCGACCGAGCACGCTCTCGAGGAACCGTGCGGCTGCAAACGAAGCCGCGTCCGGCACACGGATTGAACGGTCGATCACGTGCCGGTTGAAACTCGGCTCGACGCGCGGGCGGCCGATGCCTTCGATACGCGACGCCGCGCGCAACGTGATCGAGGCGTCGCCGTTCCGGCAGTAATCGTGAAACACCGAATGCTCGGGATCGGCGAGCGCGATGCGCGTCGGGTAGCGCCGGTAGCGCACATAGCGCCCCAGTGTCGAACTGGTGCCACCGGTGCCGGCGCCGACGACGATCCATGTCGGTACCGGATACGGCTCGCTCCGCATCTGCTCGAAGATGGATTCGGCGATGTTGTTGTTGCCGCGCCAGTCGGTCGCCCGCTCGGCATAGGTGAACTGGTCCATGTAGTGCCCGCCGGCGCGCTCGGCCAGCGCCGCGGCCTCGGCGTACACCGCCGACGGCGAATCCACCAGGTGGCAGCGGCCGCCATGGAATTCGATCAGCGCGATCTTCTCGCGCGAGGTCGATCGGGGCATGACCGCGACGAAGGGCACGCCGATGATCCGTGCGAAATACGCCTCGGAGACCGCGGTCGAACCCGATGACGCCTCGACCACCGTCGTGCGTGGGCCGATCAGGCCGTTGCAAAGTCCGTAGAGAAAGAGCGAGCGCGCCAGCCGATGCTTGAGGCTGCCGGTCGGATGGACCGACTCGTCCTTCAGGTAGAGCGGGCAGTTCGGCACGCCGGGGATGTCGACGCGCAGCAGGTGCGTATCCGCCGAGCGTGCGAAGTCGGCGTCGATGCGGCGGACCGCCTCGTCACACCACGACCGCCACGCCTCCGGCCGGGCCACGGCTCAATCAAGCGGCCGCGACCGGGATCTTGCCGATGCGGGCCTGCCACTCCTTCGGGCCTGTCTGGTGGACCGAAGTACCGTCGGCGCTGACTGCAACCGTGACCGGCATGTCCCGCACATCGAACTCGTAGATGGCCTCCATGCCGAGGTCGGCGAAACCGACGATCTTCGCCTGCTTGATCGCCTTGGCGACCAGATACGCAGCACCGCCGACCGCCATCAGGTAGGCGCTCCGATGTTTGCGGATCGCCTCGATCGCCTCCGGCCCGCGCTCTGCCTTGCCGATCATCGCGATCAGCCCGGTCTGCGCCAGCATCATCTCGGTGAACTTGTCCATGCGGGTGGACGTCGTCGGGCCGGCGGGGCCCGTGACTTCGTCGCGCACCGGATCGACCGGCCCCACGTAGTAGATGACACGGTTGGTGAAGTCGACCGGAAGTCGTTCGCCCTTCGCCAGCATGTCCTGGATGCGCTTGTGCGCGGCGTCGCGACCGGTCAGCATCCTGCCGTTCAGCAGCAGAGTTTGCCCCGGCTTCCACGAGGCGACTTCTTCCTTCGTCAGCGTGTCGAGGTTGACCCGCTTGCTCTTCTGCGCATCGGGCTGCCAGTTGACCTTGGGCCAGCTGTCGAGCGATGGCGGCTCGAGATAGGCGGGGCCGGAGCCGTCGAGAATGAAGTGCGCATGGCGGGTCGCGGCGCAGTTCGGGATCATCGCGACTGGTTTGCCGGCCGCATGTGTCGGATACATCTTGATCTTGACGTCGAGCACGGTGGAAAGCCCGCCGAGCCCCTGCGCGCCGATGCCGAGCGCATTCACCTTCTCGTAAAGTTCCACGCGCAGCTTCTCGACGTCTGACTTAGGACCGCGCTTGAGCAGGTCCGACATGTCGATGTCGTCCATCAGCGCTTCTTTCGCCATCGTCATTGCCTTCTCGGCAGTGCCGCCGATGCCGATGCCGAGCATCCCCGGCGGGCACCAGCCGGCGCCCATCGTCGGCACCGTCTTCAGCACCCAGTCGACGATCGAGTCGCTCGGATTGAGCATGACGAACTTGCTCTTGTTCTCCGAACCTCCTCCCTTGGCCGCGACCATCACGTCAACGGTGTTGCCGGGGACGAGCTGGACGTTGATCACGGCCGGCGTGTTGTCCTTGGTGTTCTTGCGGCCGAACTCGGGCGGATCGACGATCGACGCGCGCAGCACGTTATCCGGGTTCAGGTAGCCGCGGCGTACGCCCTCGTTGACGGCGTCGTCCACCGAGCCGGTGAAGCCCTCCCAGCGCACGTCCATGCCGACCTTCAGGAACACATTGACGATGCCGGTGTCCTGGCAGATCGGCCTGTGGCCCTCGGCGCACATGCGCGAGTTGGTCAGGATCTGCGCGATCGCGTCCTTCGCGGCAGGACTTTCCTCCGCCTCGTAGGCGCGACCGAGGTGGCTGATGTAATCGGCGGGGTGGTAGAAGCTGATGAACTGCAGCGCACCTGCGATGCTTTCGACAAGGTCGGACTGGCGGATAGTGGTCATGGCGGTCTCAGTGCTTGTTAGGTCGGCGGTCCTTCGGCTTCATCCTTGTCGGCCGGGAACGTGATGCGGTGGCTCGCGACGATGGCCATGGCCAAAGGCGACCGGTTCAAGACCTTCATCAACGCGCCGAGCCATGCGGACAAGGTCCTGAACTGAACACGCGATTCTAGCGAGCGGTTGAGTCCGTTTCCTGGCCGGGCTTGAGTTGGGCGCATCCGCCTCCACATCAGGAACGTTCATGCGCGTCGAGAAGTCCAACGCGCTGATTCTCAAGGAGAATATTAGGCCGCCGCGATGTAGCCGTAGAGACAAACCTGAATGTGACCGCGCCCGCCGATTGGCTAGACTGCGGGCGGCTTGAATATCAACTCATTGGAGATCCTATGAAACGCATCGCGCTGTTCGTCCTGACGAACCTTGCGATCATGATAGTGCTGGTGCTGTTCCTGACGGTCCTGTCGGCCGTCTTCGGCATCAACTTCAACCTCGGCGGGCGCACGCTCGACGTCGGCGCGCTGGCGGTGTTCTCGCTGGTGGTTGGATTCACCGGCGCGTTCATCTCGCTGTTGCTGTCGAAGACGATGGCCAAGTGGAGCACCGGCGCCCAGGTCATCCGCCAGCCGTCCAACGCGATGGAATCATGGCTGGTCGACAGCGTTCGCCGGCACGCGGAAAAGGCTGGCATCGGGATGCCCGAAGTCGCTCTCTATGAGGGCGAGCCGAACGCCTTTGCCACCGGCGCGTTCAAGAATTCGGCGCTCGTCGCCGTTTCGACCGGCCTGCTGCAGTCGATGAGCAAGGAGGAGGCCGAGGCCGTGCTCGCCCACGAGGTGTCGCACATTGCCAATGGCGACATGGTGACGATGACGCTGCTGCAGGGCGTGATGAACACCTTCGTCGTGTTCCTGTCGCGTGTGATCGGCTACGTGGTCGATCGCGTTCTGCTGCGCAACGAAAGTGACGCGCCCGGCATCGGCTATTACCTGACGACGATCGTGCTCGACATCGCACTGGGCTTTCTCGCCGCGATCATCGTGGCGTGGTTCTCGCGCCGCCGCGAATTCCGTGCGGATGCAGGCGCCGTCACGCTGATGTCTGCGAAGCGGCCGATGATCAATGCGCTCGCCCGTCTCGGCGGCCTGCAGCCCGGCCAGCTGCCGCAGCAGGTGCAGGCGATGGGCATCTCCGGACCGGGCGGCATGATGGCGCTTTTCTCGACCCATCCGCCGATCGAGCAGCGCATCGCGGCGCTCGAAGCGCTGCGCTGACCGTCGTTCACCTACAACAGCGGTCGGGCCTCCCCGGCCGTTTTTTTGCGCGTTCGCTCCGGTCGACTACCGAATTTCGCGTGACAATTACCGCCGTTCTCGAGGAGGGGCGGTTGGAACCAAACGGGCCCACACACCACGTCTCGCTGGGGCGGTGGGAGCTGCCGATTGAGCTGCTCGTCATCGCCAACCTGATTGCGCTCGCCTTCGAGACGCTTCCGGATCTTTCGCCGTTCTGGCGCCGAGCGTTATGGTCGTTCGAGGTGTTCTGTGCCGCGGCCTACACCGTGGAGTACGGCATCCGGCTCTACCTCGCACGGCCGCGGCTGAAGTACGTCACGTCGTTCTACGGGATCATCGACCTGCTCGCGATCCTGCCGTTCTACATGATGACTGCATTCGACATGCAGGCGGTGCGGGCCTTCCGTCTGATGCGCCTGTTGCGGCTCTTCAAGCTGGTGCGTTACACGCAGGCGACGCACCGGTTCAAGCGGGCCTTCGAGATCGCGCGCGACGATCTCATCCTCTTCGGCATCATTGCGTTGATCGTGCTGTACCTGGCTGCCATCGGCATCTTTCACTTCGAGCATGAAGTGCAGCCCGAAAAGTTCACGTCGGTCTTCGACAGTCTCTGGTGGGCGGTCTCGACCCTGACGACGGTGGGCTACGGCGACATCTATCCGATTACGCCAGGCGGCAGGCTCTTTACCTTCGTCGTGCTCGTGCTGGGCCTCGGTGTGATTGCCGTGCCTTCGGGCCTGATGGCCTCGGCCCTTTCGCGTGTGCGGGCCGAAGAAGTGGCCCACCGCGAGGCTGCAGCCGAAAAGGTCCAGGAGCGCAGCTGGTCTGACTAGCGGCTACGGCCGATCGCCGCGGCGCAAGGTGCGCTTTTCAGGCGCTGCGCACAGCGGCGTCGGCGATCTGCCGGGTCAGCCATACCAGAGCGATTGCGGCGACTGCGAGCCCCACGAGCGCCGCCAGCCAGAAGCCGAGCGCCCCCATCGGCGCGCCGAAAGGTGTCACGCTAAAACCGAGCCAGACGCCGCCGCCGAGCCCAAGCCCCCAGAGCGCGAGGCCGTAGATCAGCATCGGCCATAACGTCTGGCGGTACCCGCGCAGCACGAAGCTCCCCATACCCTGCGCGGCATCGAACACATGAAAGACCGCGGCGACACCGAGAAGAGAAAGCGCCATGGCCGCAACGCCGGCATCCTTCGTATACAGGTCGACCACCGTTTCGCGCAGCCCCCAAAGCAGCAGCGCGGCCGAGACTGCAAGCGTCATCGCAATGGCATAGCCACGCCGGGTGACATTGCGTGCGGCGCGAGGCGACCCGGCGCCGAGCGACTGCGCAACCAGCGTGCTGGTGGCGATGCCAAGCGACAGCGGCATCATGAAGAGCAGCGCGACCAGATTGGCGACGATCTGGTGGCCCGCAACGGCCGTGGCGCCGATGCGCGCAATCAGCACTGCCATGAAGGTGAAGCTCGTGACCTCGAAAACGGTCGATAGCCCGATCGGTATTCCGAGCTTCAGCAGTTCGATCAGGCTCGCCGCCCGCGGTCTGTGAATCGAGTCGCAGCGGAAACGGTCGTAGAAGCCGTCCAGATGCCAGATCCCGACGCTCAGCAACAGCGCCAGCCACGCCAGCAGGGCAGTGGCACACGCCCGCGCCCGCGCCACCCATCGGAGCGATCGGACCGGCGCCGTACATGAAAACGGCGTTCAGCGGCACCTTCAAAGCCAGCACCGTCAGGTTGACGATCATCGTGACTGTCGGGCGCGAGACCGCGGCGTTCAGCGCGACATAGACGCGCGTCGCCAGGCCGGCCGGCAGCCCGAACGCTACGGCGTGGAGATAAGTCTCCGTGATGTTCGCCACCCGGCCGTCGACGCCGGCGAAATGCGTCCAGAAGCCGGTTGCGAGCAGGCACGGCAGGGCGGCGACCGCGAGCGCAACGGCGAGCCATAGCGCCTGCTGCAGGTCGTCTCCGATCTGGCGCCAGCGGTGCGCGCCAAAGTGATGGCCGGCGATCGGCGCGAGCGCCTGCAGCACGGCCATGAAGCCGATGTAGACGGTGACATAGATATTCGACGCGACCGCAACCCCGGCCATGTCGTCGGCCGACAGCCTGCCGGCCATGACGGCATCGATCGTGCTGTTGCCGACTACGGCGAGATTGGCAAAAAGCAGCGGCCAGGCGAGCCGCAGTATTGCCGCAGACGACGTGTCTGGCGGCGACGGCCTCGGCACTGCGTCCATCCTGTTGCGGCGGCTGCGGTGCCGTCAGTTGCGCCGTGCCCAGATGCGAAAGGCCTCGTCGAAGCGCGCCCGTCGCGTCACTTCGTAGACCAGCATCCAGTCCCCGGGTGGTGGCGCGTCATCCTCGGTGCTGCGGCGGCTGTCGCGCTGCAGGGCGACGCGGCACAGACCCGCGTCGTCCGGCCGATCGAATCGTATCGAGCCGTGATAGGCGAGCATCGCGCGCACGCCCATCGGCAGATTGACCGCCTGCACGCAGGTGTCGCCGCCGGCGCGCTGCACCTGTTGCGCGATGACCGGCGCGAGCGACGCGTAGGTCCGCGCATAGTCGATCGCCGGTCCCGATAACGCGACGGTCGCGACGCCGACTAGCGACAGGCCGGCCGCCGCCAGGAACGGCCCGGTCCATGTCATCGGTCGCCGCTCGCGCAGGCGCCAGGCCACGAGCGCGATCCAGATCAGCGTGGCGGCGAACGCGAGTACCGTCGGGCCGGTCTGCAGGTGCGGCTCGAAACCCGGCGCGAGGCGAGCGACCGAAGCCGCCATCTCGGTGGCGATCCGAGCAGCCAGGCGCCGGCGTAGAGCCACAGCGCGAAAAAGGCGAGTGTGAACAGCGCGAGCGCGAACCAGTCGATCGCATCCTCGGTCGTGCGTTTCAGCGACGAGACGCCGAAGGCCGCGAGCACGACCAGCGCCGGTATCGCGATCAGGAACTCGCGATCGTTCGGCGTCGACGCAAGCATCAGCGCTGCGACGCCCCGCGACGGCAAGCAGCAGCGGCAACGCGATGTGAGGGCGACGCCAGTAGTGTCGCCACGAGTAAAGCGTCCATAACGCGAACGGCCACAGCGGCCACGCATACCAGCCGACGATTGCGTAGCAGCCACATCAAAGCGGGGCCGCCGGGCGGCGCGAGACCGTTGCGGTTCCATTGCCACCATTGGGTGAAGTACGACTCCGCTGCCCGCGGATCAGCAAGATGGGCCCCGATCGGCCACAGCGCAAACACGATGAGCGGCAGCAGCGCGATCAAGACAGCCCGTGCCCACTCGGGCCTGCCCGTACGACAGCGTGAAGACAAGGGCGGCGGCGCCAAGCGCCGCGGCCGGCAGCCAGCCGCGGGTCAGTGCGATAGCACCCAGCGCGATGCCAGTCGCCGAAGCCCCGGACCACGGATTGTCGAGCGAATACGCCAGCCCGAACATCACCACGCAGCTCAGCGCAAGCAGCGCTGATTCGGCGCTTGTCTCGTGCAAGCGCGCGATCACGCCAAAGGTGGCGAGCAGTAGCAGAACGGCGATGTCCGCCAGCATGCGGCCGTAGTCGCGCGGCGACGCCTCACCGCCGAAGGCCAGTGCGACTGGCTGCGCCTCGTCGCGACGTGCCAGCCGATAGGTTGCATACCAGAGCGCCGCAGGTGCCGATCGCAAGCCAGACGACGCACACCAGCCGTGCGGCGTCGATTGCGCCCAGCCAGCGGCCGAAGGCGCCGACAAGCAACGCGCCGAGCCAGAAGGGCAGCGGCCCTTCCTCGGGCAGCGGCTCGCCGGCCACGGTCGGCAACCACCACTCGAGACTCGAGCCGTGGCCATGCTCCAGACGATGCCGAAAGCGCTCGAATCCTCCGTGCTCCACGGTTCGCGGCCGAACAGGCCCGGAATGATGTAGGCGACGAGCACGCCGAACAGCAACCAGCGCGGAAAGGCCGCAGCTGCGGCCTCGGTGACGCGCGCCGGCGACGGGCGATGCTCGAAACTCATCGTGCGATCGAGGCAGTCTTCAGCTCAACGAATTGACGGAAACAAAAAGGGCAGCCTTGGCTGCCCCTTTGTTTGCTCTGCCTTCAGCAGCCCCGGATCCGGCCTTACTTCCGGCGTACCTTGGCAGCGGTGGCCTGCGCAGCGGCGGCGTTGACCGCCTCGCTCTTCGCGGCGAACTTCTGCCGAAATTTCTCCACCCGACCGGTCTCGACGATCCGAGTCTGCGCGCCGGTATAAAACGGATGTGACTCTGACGATGTGTCGAGCTTGAACAGTGGATAAGTCTTGCCTTCGAACTCGATCGTCTCTTTCGACTGCAGCGTCGAACGCGTGATGAATTTGAAGTCGTTCTGCATGTCCTGGAACACGACTTCGCGATACTCGGGGTGGATGCCTTGCTTCATGTCTTTGCCTCGTTGTGGGCCGCTCGATCGAGGGGTGACTCCGGGTTGAACCCGAATCGTCTTTAACCTGTCCTGCCTGCCTCGACCACGGTCCCGATTTTTGTGAACCGCGCATTATCCGGAAATTTGAGGCCGAGGGCAACCGGCCCGAACCTCTAAGCCTTTGAAATCAAAAGGACCGTCGGACCTTCGGGGCTGATCGACCTCGATCGATGAACGGCAGTCGGCGCATCCTCGCGCGACCCATGGGCCGCCGCTCCACGTGGCAGATTCAAGCAGCGCTCAACATGCATAAGCAGGTCCGGTGAGTGCCGCGTTCACCCGCCTCGACGCATCATGTCGAAGAACTCGGCGTTGTTCTTTGTGGCCTTCATCTTGTCGAGCAGGAACTCCATCGCCTCGATTTCGTCCATGCCGTAGAGCAGCTTCCGCAGAATCCACACCTTCTGCAGGATTTCGGGCTTCAGCAGCAGTTCTTCCTTGCGCGTGCCGGAACGGTTGACGTTGAGTGCCGGGTACACGCGCTTTTCGGCGAGCCGGCGCTCCATGTGGATTTCCATGTTGCCGGTGCCCTTGAACTCCTCGTAGATGACGTCGTCCATGCGCGAGCCGGTGTCGATCAGCGCCGTGGCGATGATGGTCAGCGATCCGCCTTCCTCGATGTTGCGGGCCGCGCCGAAGAAGCGCTTCGGTCGCTGCAGGGCGTTGGCGTCGACACCGCCGGTCAGCACCTTGCCCGATGCGGGCACCACCGTGTTGTAGGCGCGTGCCAGGCGCGTGATCGAGTCGAGCAGGATCACGACATCCTTCTTGCTTTCGGCGAGCCGCTTGGCTTTCTCGATCACCATTTCGGCGACCTGCACGTGGCGCGTGGCTGGCTCGTCGAAAGTCGAAGCGACGACTTCGCCGCGCACCGAGCGCTGCATTTCCGTCACTTCCTCGGGCCGCTCGTCGATCAGCAGCACGATCAGCACGACGTCGGGATGATTGGCGGCGATGGCGTGCGCGATGTGCTGCATCAGTACGGTCTTGCCGCTCTTCGGGCTCGATACCAACAGGCCGCGCTGGCCTTTGCCGATCGGCGCGATGATGTCGATCAGGCGGCCGGTGATGTTCTCGTCGCCCTTCATGTCGCGCTCGAGGGTCAGCGGCTGGTTCGGAAACAGCGGCGTCAGGTTCTCGAACAGGATGCGGTGCTTGGTCGCCTCGGGCGCTACGCCGTTGACCTTGTCGACCTTGACCAGCGCGAAGTAACGCTCGCCGTCCTTCGGCGTGCGGACCTCGCCTTCGATCGAGTCGCCGGTGTGCAGGTTGAAGCGGCGGATCTGCGACGGCGAGATGTAGATGTCGTCGGTGCTGGCCAGATACGACGTTTCCGGCGAGCGCAGGAAGCCGAAGCCGTCGGGCAGCACTTCGAGCGTGCCGTCGCCGAAGATCTGTTCGCCACCCTTGGCGCGCTTCTTCAGGATCGCAAACATCAGCTCCTGCTTGCGCATCCGGTTGGCGTTGTCGATCTCGAGGCCGATGGCCATTTCGAGCAACTGGGAGACGTGCAGGGCTTTGAGTTCTGAAAGGTGCATTGGGACTACCGGAGGAGTTGTGGGGCGCCCATAGACTGTTTCGGGCGCCCGCGGGGCGGGCGGGCCGGCGAGCGCCGGCCCGGGTAGGACTTCAGATGTTGCTGTCGATAAACTGGGTCAGTTGCGACTTCGAAAGAGCGCCGACCTTGGTTCCGACGACGGCGCCATTTTTGAACAGCATCAGCGTCGGAATTCCGCGGATGCCGTACTTGGCCGGGGTCGACTGATTCTCGTCGACGTTGAGTTTGGCGACTGCGATCTTGCCGCCGTACTCCTTGGACACCTCGTCCAGGATCGGCGCGATCATGCGGCAGGGACCGCACCACTCGGCCCAGTAGTCGACCAGGACCGGCGTGCTCGACTTGAGGACGTCCTGCTCAAAGCTCGCGTCGCTGACGTACTTGATGTCACTCATTTGTATTCCTCTGGCGCCCGCGTCGGCGCAATCGCAAGGAAGAGAACTTGGGGATGATGGGGCCGGGGCACAACCCCGGAACCGGGGCGGCAGGCATGGACTGGGTGCGATGGTAACACCGTTGACCCGATATGGGTTCATTCCGCTTGGCACCGGCCGAACGGCCGAGCATCCGGCAGCGATCCATACAATGGCCGCATGGCGCTGACCCGACTGCATGTGGCCGCCGATCGAGGATTCTGGCCGGCCGCCGCGCAAGCCGTGCTGGAGTTCGCCCGTGATCACGCCGTGCCGGAGCGACAGCTCGGTGCTCTGACCTGGATAGTCCCCAGCGGCGCGCTGGCCCAGTGTGCCCGCGCGGCGCTGCACGAAGCTCATGGTCGCCGTGCATTGATCCTGCCGCGCGTGGTGCCGCTGCCGAAATGGTTGGACGAGCCCGAGGACTCCGGCATCGAGGCGCGGCTCGAAATCTTCTTCGCGCTGCGGTCCAGCGAGTGGATCGCGCGGAATTTCGGTGCGCAGTCCGAGACACTCTGGTCACTGGCGAACGATGTCGCCCACATCTGCGACGAGCTGACGCTGGCGGCCGTTGACCAGCCTGGGGCGCTCGAAGAGCTCCTGCAGGCGAGCCTGGCGCGCCACTTCGGGCGGCGCGCCAGCCGCTTGCTGCAGGCTCCGGCACAGCTGGTCCTGAGCCTGTGGCGTGCGCGCAGGAAAGCGGGCGACGGTGCAGCGCGAACGATTGCGGCGGCTGGCCGCATCGTCGGCGGGTCTGCAGGGGCCGCTGATTTATCTAGGCAGCGCTTTCGCGAGTGCGGGTGCGACGGCCGTTGAGCCATGGGAGCGCGCCTTTCTCGAACGCGCCGCGATCCGGTCGGCGGTCCTGCACCTGGTGGCCGACGGCGCGATGGCACTGGCCGGCGCACCGATGCTCGGCGCAGCGTGGCCCGAACTGACGGCGAATGGCGAATCAGCCCCGATTGCCGTGCGCGCGCGTGAGTTGCACGGACGCGCGAGCGCGCCACCGATCGTGCTGACGTGCGGCGCAAACCTCGAGGAAACGGCGAGCGTCGTGGCGCAGCAGGTCCTGCATTGGCTGCGCGAGGGCCGAGCGACGATCGCGCTGGTTGCTCTCGACCGCCTGCTCGCACGACGAGTGCGCGCGCTGCTCGAGCGCGCCGATGTCCTGGTGCGCGATGAGACGGGGTGGAAGCTGTCGACGACCAGCGCGGCGGCCGCCGTTATGAGGTGGATCGACCTGGTGCGCGATGACATTTACTGGCGCGATCTGCTCGACTGGCTGAAATCGAGCTTCACGCTGGCGGATCGCGTTGGCAAGGCCGATGAGGTCGCGGCAATCGAGCGCGCGATCCGCGCGAGCGGAGTGGTGCAGGGCGCGCGCGCGATGCGCCGCGCGTTAACCGAGGCCGCCAGCCGCAACGACGCCGTCGAGCGCGCGACTTACAGCCGCGCGCTCGAAGTACTCCGACTCGTCGAAGCCGAAGTACAAGGTACCCAGCGCGCGGCGGCCACGCTGAGTGGGCAGCTGCGCGCTCTGCGGCATGCGATGACGGCGCTCGGAATGCAGATGGGCCTCGAAGCCGATCCAGTCGGGCGCGCTGTGCTGGCCGAACTCGATCGGCTGGAGGGTCAACTGGCGTCGCAGCGCGAAGCAGCGACGCTTGCCGACTTCCGGGCGTTGCTGGCCCTGCGATTCGAGGAAACGGCGTTTGTCGACACCGCGGTCGAATCGCCGGTTGCGATGGTGACGCTGGCCGCGGCTGCGTTGCGTCGTTTCGACGCTGTCGCACTCGTCGGTGCCGATGCGTCGCATCTGCCCGCCGCGGTTTCCGAGCTGCTGTTCATGTCAAACGCGGTACGTGCCGAACTTGGACTCCCCACCGCGGAAAGAATCCGCATGGAAGAGTCGGCCCGACTGGCGGTGCTCCTGGCCCGGACACCGTGCACGTTGGCCGCCTGGCGTGCCTGCATCGGCGACGAGCCGAATCCGGTGTCGCCGCTGCTCGAGCGCTTGCAGTTTGTCAGTCGACACGCGACGGGTGATGACCTCATACGGGAGCCCGAGTGGCTCGAGCATGTGGTGTCGCCTGTGCCCGCGACGTTGCCGCGCCCGGTTGCGCCGCAGTTGCTGCCGCAGCGTATCTCGGCAAGCGATGCACAGAGCCTGGTCGATTGTCCGTACCGGTTCTATGCCCGACGCATGCTCGGCCTGGATGAACCCGACGACGTGATCGAATTGCCGGACAAGCGCGATTTCGGTATCGCGCTGCATGAAGTGCTGAAGCGCTTTCACCGCTCCTGGGGCGGCGTCGACTTTTCATCCCTAGGTGCTGCCGAGCTTGCGACGAGTCTGCGCGAGCATGCGCACGTGGTGTTCGCGCCGGAGCTGGCTCGCACGCCCGGCATGCTCGCCTACCAGCGTCGCTTCGACGGTCTGATTGCGGGATACGTCGGCTGGCTGCAGCAGCATGCCGCGGCCGGCTGGCGATGGAGCACCGGCGAGGAGTCGCAACGGGTGTCGATGGCATTGCGCGACGGCCGCAGCGTCGAGCTCGCCGGTCGCATCGACCGCGTCGATGTGCGGTCCGACGGAGCGACGGTGCTGATCGACTACAAGGCGCGCGACCCGGTCGCGCTGCGCCGCGCACTGCGCCGGCGCGGCGAAGAGATTCAGCTGCCGTTCTATGGCCTGCTGCTGCCGCGGCCGCCGGATGATGCGCAGTACCTGTGCTTCGATCGCGCCCGCGACCGCCACGGTGGCGTCGAATCCGTCGCGCCTGACGAGCCGCTCGGCCCACTGATCGAAGCGATCGGAGTGCGCTTGCGCGAGGACCTGCAACGCATCGCCGACGGCGCGCCGCTGCCGGCGATCGGCTGCGAAACGGTCTGCGGCCGCTGCGAGATGCGAGGCTTGTGTCGTCGCGACCACTGGGCACAGGAAGACGACAGAGGCGCTCGAGACGTGAGCGATTACCAGGCCGACGGCACGCCGATCGGCGCACGCGATTTCATCCGCTTGGCCTGCGATCCGCTGCGCAGCGCGATCGTCGAGGCTTGTGCCGGCAGCGGCAAGACGTGGCTGCTGGTCAGCCGTGTCATACGGCTGCTGCTGGCGGGCGCGGCGCCGGGTGAAATCCTGGCGATTACCTTCACCCGCCGCGCGGCCCAGGAAATGCACACGCGACTGCTGCGCGAGCTGCGACATCTCGCCGAAGCCGAATGACGTCGACCTCCGGGCGGCACTCGAGGCGCGCGGCCTTTCCGGCCCGGAGGCAGATCGTGCACTCGGCGGCGCGCGGCAGCTCTACGAACGCGTCGTGACCGCGCGTGTGCCGCTGACGATCGAGACCTTTCACGGCTGGTTCTGGCGACTGGTCAGCCGCGCCCCTCTCGGAGCCGGCGTGCCGTTTTCACCGGCGCTGCTCGAAGCCGCGGAGCGCGTACGGGCCGACGCCTGGCTGCACTTTCTCGCGGCGCTGCTGCAGCCTCGTCACGACGCCGAACGCGAGGCATGGGAATGGCTGCTGGACGATGTCGGCGAGGTGACGGCGAAGACGCTGCTGCTGGATTTCCTTCACAAGCGGGCCGAGTGGTGGAGCTTCGCGGCAGCGGATATCCGGCCGGCCGACCGACCGGGTGCTCGAGAGTTTCGGACCCGACACCGATGATCCCGGGCGGCGGTGTGCGCGCGCCGGCCTTCGTCGACGCGGTACGCACGCTTGTCGAACTGTGGCGCGTGGCGAGCTCGCGCACGAGGCCGTCGAACTCCGCCATCGAGCGCGCCGAGCGCTGGCTCGCGACACCGGAGGCGGCGGTCGGTGCGGACTTGCATGACCGCCTGTCATGTCGTGCTGACACGGAAGCCGCGTTGTCGCCGATCGTCGCGCTGACTCCGGCGCAGCTGGCAGTGCCGCTCGCTGCGGCCGGGCAGCTGCGAGCGCTATCGCACGGTGCATGCATTCGTGACCGCCGAGCTCGACCGCCTGCTATCGCAGCGGCGAACATGGCGCGCGCGGCGACTGAATGCAGCTGGCCTTGCCTGCGGCACGCTGCTCGTCGACACCTATCAGACGCTGAAGGCGCACGAGCACGCGATCGACTTCACCGATCTCGAGTGGCACGCGCTGCGCCTGCTGGCCGACCCGGAGCACGCGGCCTACATGCAGGCCCGCCTCGATGCCCGCTACCGCCATATCCTGCTGGACGAGTTCCAGGACACCAATGCACTGCAGTGGCAGGTGCTGCAGTCCTGGCTCGCGGCGTACGGCCCGAGCGATGGAGGGCGGGCCCGCAATCGATCGTCCGATCGGTGTTCGTCGTCGGTGACCCGAAGCAGTCGATCTACCGGTTTCGCCGCGCCGAGCCCCGTGTCTTCGACGCCGCCATCGAGCTGCTGCAGCGCGACTTTGCGGCGCATCACCTGCGCACCAATGTCACCCGGCGCAATGCGCCCGTGATCATCGATGCCCTGAATGCAACGATGTCCGGCAATCCGCTGTTTGAGCCACAGACGACGAGGGTAGCCACCGCGCCTGGTGCCTTCGTGCTGTTGCCGCTCGCCGAGGCGACGCCTGCGACGAGCCTCGATGCCGGCGCACTGCGCGATGTGCTCAGCACGCCGCGGCCCGAAAACGTCGAGCGATGCCCGTTACCGCGAGGGACTGGTGATCGCCAACGAGATCCGCTCATGGCGACGTCGCCTCACGGTCGAGGACGGCGGCTGCCGTGGCGCACGCTGGTCGGACGTGCTGCTGCTGGTTCGACGGCGCACGCACCTGCACGACTACGAACGGGCTTTGCGCGATGCCGGCGTTCCTTTCGTCAGCGACCGCCGTGGTGGCCTGCTGGCCACGCTGGAGGCCGACGACTTCAGCGCGCTGCTGCAATTCCTGACGACGCCCGACGCCGATTTGCGCCTTGCACACGCGCTGCGTTCACCTCTTTTCGGTTGCAGCGACGAGGACCTGATTCAGCTTGCCTCGGCCTCCGGCGGTCATTGGTGGGCGCGGCTGCAGCGGCTGCAGGAGCTGTCGCCGTCGCTGGCGCGCGCGCGAACGCTGTTGCAACGGTGGATCGGGCTTGCCGGCGTGCTGCCGGTTCACGACCTGCTGGACCGCATCTATTTCGAGGGCGACGCGCGACGTCGCTACGCCGCCGCGGCGCCGGCAGCCGCGCTGGCCCAGGTCCAGGCGAACCTCGATGCCTTCATCGAGCTCGGGTTGCAACTCGATGCTGGCCGCTTCCCGAGCCTTTCACGCTTCATCGACGAGCTGGCGGTGCTCAGGCGCCAGGGCGGTGACGAAGCGCCCGATGAAGGCATGGCGTCCGCCGGGGATGCCGTCAGAGTGTTGACGATCCATGGCGCCAAGGGCCTCGAAGCCGAGATCGTCGTGCTCGCTGACGCGCACGCCGCGCCACCGAATGACGGCGCCGGCGTACTCGTGTCTTGGTCGCCGGCGAGTGCTGCGCCGGAGCATTTATCGTTGGTTGCGCGTGGCGACGATGCACGCGACGTGACGCGCGCGGCCTGGTTCGCCGCCGATGACGCGCAGTGCGAACAGGAGGACTGGAACCTGCTGTACGTCGCGGCAACGCGAGCGCGTCAGGTGCTCGTCGTCTCCGGCAGCCGCTCGGAGCGGGAGCCTGCGACGAGCTGGTACAGGCGCATGCAGGCGGCAGCGGCATTTTCCGTCGGCGCCGCACCGTCCGAGGTGGGCGAACCCATCGACGATCGGCGGCGCGTGCGCGACTTCCTGCCCGAGCCGCTGGCGACCGGCCAGCGCGCCGCGGTCGTGGTCGACACCGATGCGATGCGACTCGGACGCGCCTGGCACGCCTTGCTGGAACACGGCAAAGATGCGCCGGCTGATGCCATCGCGCGTTTGCACGGGCTGACGCACGAGCAGGCCGCAGAGGCGCTGGCAGCCGCCGCGCACGTGCGTACGACGCTGCCGCAACTCTTTGCGGCTGGAGGCGCGGCCGAGTTGGAACTTGTGGCTGCGGACGGCGAACTCCTGCGCGTCGACCGTCTTGCAGAGATCGATGGGACACTGTGGGTCATCGACTTCAAGTGGCGCATGACGGAGCAGGAGCGGCCGCAATACGAGGCGCAAGTGCGGCGGTACGCCGAAGTGCTTCGATCCGTTCATGGCCGGGCGGTGCGCATGGGAATAGTCACGGCCTCCGCGGTGTTCGCCGAAGTCGGGGCCGGGGCTCATGATGCGGTCGACTCAACGTAAGCACGCATTGACCGACCGGCGCGGCATCGTAAGTATCATCGGCGGGCTCGCCGCTGCGGCGGAGGAATCCGGCGACAGAGGCGGAACAAGGCCGAACATCAACCCATGGAGACAGCGATGAAGAAGATGATGGGTGGGCTGGCTGCAATAGGTCTGACGACGCTGGCGGGCTGCGCCACGTGCACCGCCGCAGCCGAGCCCGAAGGACATGACGTTCTTCGTGACCAGCGTCGGCCCCGGCAAGGGCGGCGACCTCGGTGGACTCGAGGGCGCGGACCAGCACTGCTCGAACCTTGCCAAGGCGGTCGGTGCCCCGGACCGCACCTGGCGCGCCTATCTGAGCACGCAGGCACCGGGCCTCAGGGATACGAACTTCGTCAATGCGCGCGATCGCATCGGTACCGGACCGTGGCAGAACGTCAAGGGAGTGCAGGTTGCGAAGAACGTCGACGACCTGCATTCGGCGTCCAGCAACCTGACCAAGGAAACTGCGCTCGACGAGAAAGGGCAGGTCGTCAATGGAACCGTCGACAAGCCCAATCGGCATGACATGCTGACCGGCTCGCGGCCCGACGGAACCACTTTCCCAGGCGCGCCGTTTCCCGACATGACCTGCGGCAACTGGACCAAGGGCGGCGCCGACGGTTCGGCGATGGTCGGCCATCACGATCGTGCCGGCCCGATGATGACCTCGCCCTGGGCGACCTCGTGGAACTCGTCGCATCCCACGACCGGTTGCAACATGGAGAAGCTGCGCAGCACCGGCGGCGACGGACTCTTCTATTGCTTCGCTGCGAAGTAAGTCAACGGCAAACGGGTCGGCGCGCCACCGCTGATACCATTCGCGATGGCGGGCCCCCTCGCATGGAGGTGCCGTGAACCTGGTCAGGTCGGGAACGAAGCAGCCATAGCGGATTCCCTTTAGTGCCGAGGACAAGGCTCGCCTCACTCGCTTTGCGAGTGAGACGAGCCGGTGGCTCACTTGAAGACGCAAGAGGGGGCAGGGCCCCCTCCTGGACCTCCCCCACTCAGTTCACCGCTTGAGCGATAGCGCTGTTGGCCATGACCGTTTCCATACAGCCTGCGCAGCCGTCTGATGTGCCGGAGATCCTTGCGCTGATCCGCGCGCTGGCGGAGTACGAAAAGCTGTCGCATGTGGTCGTGGGCAGCGAGGAACGATTGCGGCAGGAACTCTTCGGTGCGCAGCCGGTGATCGAATGCGTTCTGGCGAAGGAGGGTGAACGTGCGCTGGGCTTCGCGCTGTTCTTCCAGAACTTCTCCACCTTCCTCACGCGTCGTGGCTTGTACCTCGAAGACCTGTTCGTCGTGCCCGAAGCGCGTGGCCGCGGCATCGGCAAGGCGCTGATGCGCCACGGCGCACGACTGGCGGTCGAGCGCGGCTGCGGCCGCTACGAGTGGGCGGTGCTCGACTGGAATGCGCCGGCGATCGACTTCTACGAAGCGATCGGCGCGATCGTCCTGCCGGACTGGCGCATCTGCCGCATGAGCGGCGAGCCGCTGGCCCGCTTGGCGGCACAGGCGGACTCGTAGAATCACGCGATGTCCTATCAGGTTCTGGCGCGAAAGTGGCGCCCGCGAGATTTCTCCACGCTGGTCGGCCAGGATCACGTGGTGCGTGCATTGACGCATGCGCTTGAAGCGAAGCGACTGCACCATGCCTATCTTTTTACCGGCACGCGCGGCGTCGGCAAGACGACACTGTCGCGCATCCTGGCAAAGGCGCTGAACTGCGTCGGTCCCGACGGCCGCGGCGACATCACTGCGGTGCCTTGCAATGTCTGCGAGGCTTGCACGGCGATCGATGCCGGACGCTTCGTCGACTACATCGAGATGGACGCAGCGAGCAATCGCAGCGTCGACGAGATGGTGCAGTTGCTCGAGCGTGCGATGTACGCACCGAGCGCGGCGCGCTTCAAGGTCTACATGATCGACGAAGTCCACCAGCTCTCGGCGCATGCGTTCAACGCGATGCTGAAGACGCTGGAGGAGCCGCCGGAATATGTGAAATTCATCCTGGCGACCACGGATCCGCAGAAGGTACCGGTCACCGTGCTGTCCCGCTGCCTGCAGTTCAACTTGAAGCAGATGCCGCCGCAGGCCATCACGGCGCGAATGCGCGAGATTCTGACGCACGAAGGCATCGCGGCCGAGGACGCGGCCCTGACGCTGCTCGCGCACGCGGCCCGCGGCAGCATGCGCGACGGGCTGTCGCTGCTCGACCAGGCGATCGCCTATGCCGGCGGGCAGGTCTCGCTGGAGGCCGCACGCGCCATGCTCGGCGCGATCGACGAAGGCACGCTGGTGCGAGTGCTTGATGCGGTGATCGCCCGCGATGCCGCTGCCGTGCTTGCGATCGCCGACGAGATGAACGGGCAGAGCCTTTCGTTCGGGCAGGCGCTGCGCGACCTTGCGAGCCTGCTGCACCGGATAGCGCTGGCGCAGCGGGTGCCCGAAGCGGCCGAAGATGATCTGCAGGCTGCGGATATCAGGCGGCTCGGCCGCGGCGCTGCCGCCGGAAGAAGTCCAGCTGTACTACCAGATCGCGCTGCACGGCCGTAACGACCTGCATCTTGCGCCGGACGAGTACGCAGGCTTCACGATGTGCCTGCTGCGCATGCTGGCATTTGCACCCGGCGGAGCGGCGGCCGGCGCCACCGAAGCACGCGATGTCGCGCGTCTGGCGCCAGCGCGCGCCGAAGTCTCCGCGCCTCGTGCGGCGGCACAGCCAGCCGCGGCCGCGACGTCAATCGATCGGACGGTTTCCTCGCAGCCGGATTTCGACGGTAATTGGCCCGCGCTGGTTGCACGCCTGAAGGTCGGTGGGCTCGTGCGCGAACTCGCACAGCGCAGCGAACTCGTGTCGGCCAAGGGCGATCACTTCAAGCTGCGCGTGCCGCTGAAGACGCTGCTCGAGGCCGGTGCCGTCGAAAAGCTGAAGGTCGCAATTGAAACTGCCCTCGGCCGGAGCATTCGGCTCAGCACTGAACTCGGCAACACCACCGGCCCGACGGCCGCCGGTCTCGCCGCTGAGGCAACCGCGGAGCGGCAGCGGCAGGCGGAGGAAGCCATCTACGGCGATCCCTTCGTGCGAGAATTGATCGACAACTTCGGCGCGTCAGTTGATCCGGCATCGATCCGGCCGCGCGACGCCAAGGACACCAAGCGATGATGAAGAATCAGATGGCCGGCCTGATGCAGGCCGCGCAGAAGATGAAGGAAACCGCCGACCGTGTCCAGGCGGAACTTGCGAGCACCGAAGTCGAAGGGCAGTCTGGCGCCGGTATGGTCAAGGTCGTGATGACCTGCAAGCACGACGTGCGCCGGGTCAGCATCGACCCGAGCCTTGTCGGAGACGACAAGGACATGCTCGAGGACCTGGTCGCCGCTGCATTCAATGACGCCGTACGGCGCGCCGAAGTCGTGTCGCAGGAGAAGATGTCTGCGATCACGGCTGGCATGCCGCTGCCGCCCGGCATGAAGCTGCCGTTTTGATGCGCGCTCGCGTGTACGCGTGCGGCTGCGCCGCTCGCAGTGACCTCGCGCGGTCTGATGAGCGAGCCGGGCTCGGGCCGGCCGGGCGCTTCCTGGCTCGAATCGGGAGCCATGGGTCCGCAGGGTCGCGTACGCCCGCTTCGATACCGTGAAGCTCGGTCCGACGCTCGATAAGCTGGTCGATGCGTTGAGGCATCTGCCTGGCATCGGGCCACGCTCGGCGCAGCGCATCGCGTTCCATCTGCTGCAGCACGACCGCGAGACAGCAGTGCGGCTGGGCGAGTCGCTGCTGGCTGCGGTGCAGGCTATCCGCCACTGTGCACGCTGCAACACGCTGACCGAGCTGGAAGTTTGCGAGACGTGCACCAATCCTAAGCGCGACGCGCAGCTGCTGTGCGTCGTCGAGTCGCCGGCAGATCAGCTGATGATCGAGCAGTCGATGGCTTTTTCTGGCCTGTATTTTGTGCTGCTGGGCCGGCTCTCGCCGCTGGACGGCATCGGGCCGCGGGAGATCCAGATGGAGCGACTGCTGGATCGCGCCACGGACGGCATCGTGCGCGAGGTGATCGTCGCCACCTCGTTCACTCCCGAGGGCGATGCGACCGCGCATTACGTCGGCGAGTTGCTGCGCGGCCGCGACCCCGAACTCGCGATCACGCGGCTGGCCCGCGGCGTGCCGGCCGGCGCCGAGCTCGAGTACACCGACGTGAACACGATCGCCCAGGCGATGCTCGACCGCCGGGCCGCATGAAAGTCGACGCATGACGATCGCGTTCTGGTGCGTCCTGATCGCCGGGCCTGCTGCCCTATGCCGGAACGGTCGTCGCCAAGGTGGGAGGCGAGCGCTACAACAATCGCGATCCGCGCGGGTGGCTCGAACGCCAGACCGGCGTGCGCCGCCGTGCCGACCATGCCCAGAAAAATGGCTTCGAGGCTTTTCCTTTCTTTGCCGCTGCGGTCATCGTCGCGCATCTCACACACGCGACGCAGCAGTGGGTCGACATCCTTGCGATCATCTTCATCGCTGCCCGCATCGGCTACTTCGTCTGCTACCTCGGCAACTGGCAGGCGGCCCGCTCGCTGATCTGGCTGGTAGGCTTCATCGCCTGCGTGACGATTTTCCTGCTTGGAGCCTAGCCGTGGCGGGACCGCTTGCGGGCCTCAAGGTCCTCGAACTCGGAACGCTGATCGCCGGGCCGTTTGCCGCTCGCATGTTCGCGGAGTTCGGCGCCGATGTCATCAAGGTCGAGGATCCGCGCGGCGGCGATCCGATCCGCAACTGGCGCTACCTGCATGAGGGCACGTCGCTGTGGTGGTACGTGCAGTCGCGCAACAAGCGATCCATCACACTGAACCTGAAGGATCCGCGCGGCCAGGCGATCGCGCGCGCGCTTGCGCAGGACGCCGACGTCATCATCGAGAACTACCGCCCCGGAGTGCTCGAAAAATGGGGGCTCGGCTATGACGAGGCTTGCGGGCGAGCAACCCGGCGACCATCATGGTGCGCATCTCCGGATACGGACAGACCGGTCCGATGCGCGACATGCCCGGGTTCGGCGCGATCGGCGAGTCGATGGGCGGAATCCGCTACGTGTCCGGGCACCCCGATCGGCCCCCGGTGCGCATCGGCATCTCGATCGGAGATTCGATCGCGGCCCTGCACGCGGTCATCGGCGCACTGATGGCGCTGCGCCATCGCGATGCGACCGGAGGCCGCGGCCGCGGCGAAGGACAGGTCATCGATGTCGCGCTGTACGAGGCGGTCTTCAACATGATGGAGAGCACGGTGCCGGAGTACGACCGCTTCGGCGTCGTGCGCGAGCGCACCGGTGGCGCGCTACCCGGCATCGTGCCGTCCAATACCTATGCCTGCGTCGATGGCGCGATCGTCGTCGCAGGCAACGGCGACGCAATTTTCATACGTCTGATGACGGCCATCGGCCGGCCCGACCTGGCTTCGGATCCCGCACTCGCGAACAACGAGGGGCGGGTCAAGCGCACCGCCGAGATCGACGACGCCATCCAGTCATGGTGCGGCGAACGCCCGATCGACGCAGCGCTGGCGGCGCTGAAGGAGGCCGATGTACCGGCCTCTCGCATCTACAGCGTGGCCGACATGTTCGCGGATCCCCAGTTTGCCGCGCGCGCGATGATCGAACAGAGCCGACTGCCCGACGGCACGGCACTGAAGATTCCGGCTGTCGTGCCCGAGGCTGTCGCAGACCCCCGGGGCGACGCACTGGCTCGGCCCGCGTCTCGGCCAGCACACCGACGAGGTGCTGCAGGCGCTCGGACACGACGCCACCGCGATCGAAGCGCTGCGGCGCGAAGGTGTGATTTAAGATCGGTCGCAGAGGCGCCCGAGCGCCCGTGAACTGCAACCCAGGAGACTTTCATGCTGTTGCGCGCCACCCGCCGCTCTGTGCTGCTTGCCGCGGCCGTCACGATGCTCTTCCCCGCGCTGGTTGCGGCGCAGACGCCCGAGAAGAAGAAGGTCACGATCGCCGTCGGCGGCAAGAACCTGCTGTATTACCTGCCGCTCACGATCGCGGAACAACGCGGCTATTTCAAGGACGAGGGCCTCGACGTCGAGATCGTCGACTTTGCCGGCGGCGCACGCGCGCTGCAGGCCGTCGTTGGTGGTAGCGCCGATGTGGTGTCCGGCGCTTTCGAACACAACATCAACATGCAGGCCAAGGGCCAGTCGATGCGCGCCTTCGTGCTGCAGGGGCGGGCACCGCAGATCGTGCTCGCCGTCAGTACCAAGGCGATGCCGAACTACAAGACGGTCGCGGACCTCAAGGGCAAGAAGATCGGCGTGACGGCGCCAGGATCGTCGACCAACATCATGGCCAACTACGTGCTGGCGCAGCACGGGCTGAAGCCTTCGGATGTCTCGTTCATCGGCGTCGGCGCCGCGCAGGGCGCCGTCGCGGCGCTGCGCGCCGGGCAGATAGACGCGATGTCGAATCTCGATCCCGTCATCACGATCCTGACACGCGGCAACGACATCAGGATCATCTCGGATACCCGCGACGTTGCCGAAGCGGACAAGGTCTTCGGCGGCCCGATGCCGGCGGGGACACTGTATGCGCCGGTGGCGTTCATCGAGAAGAATCCGAACACGGTGCAGGCGCTGACGAACGCGATCGTGCGCGCCAACAAATGGATTCAGCAAGCCGGCCCTTCGGACATCGTGAAGTCGGTTCCCGAGAGCTATCTGCTCGGCGACCGCGCGGTCTACATCGATGCGTTCATGAAGGCGAAACCGGCGCTCTCGCCGGACGGCATGATCCCCGAGCAGGGGCCGGCGACGGCGCTGCGCGCACTGGCCAGCATCGACCCGGCCATCGCCGATGCCAAGATCGATCTGAAGTCCGTCTACACGAACGAGTTCGTGAAGAAGGCCAACGCGAAGTATCCGAAGGGGTAAAAGCCAGGCGAACTGTCGCGCGGGCGATCCACCAGCAAGCCACACGCATGCAGACGCTTCGACAAGCGACATGCAGTGTCTTCGGCTGAACGACGACGACCGGTCCGAGGCACGATGAACGCGGCACTTGCCCTGCAGGACATCACCTGTACTTTCGTTGGTGGGGATGCCCGCGCGCGCTACACCGCGGTCAGCGATGTCACGCTGGCGATCGCGCCCGGCGAGTTCGTCAGCGTCGTCGGCCCGACCGGATGCGGCAAGAGCACGCTGCTGAATGTCGCGGCCGGGCTACTGGCTCCGAGCACGGGCTCGGTCCACGTCTTCGGCGAGCCGCTCGCAGGCATCAACCGACGCGCTGGCTACATGTTCCAGACCGAGGCGCTGATGCCATGGCGCACGGCGCGGGAAAACGTGCTGGCCGGCCTGCAGTTCCGCGGGGTGCCGGAAACCGATGCCGGTGCGCTCGCCGACGACTGGCTGAAGCGCGTCGGGCTGGCGGGCTTCGGCGATCGGTATCCGCATCAGCTGTCGGGCGGCATGCGCAAGCGCACGTCGCTGGCGCAGACGCTGGTGCTCGATCCCGACATCATTCTGATGGACGAGCCGTTTTCGGCCCTCGATATCCAGACGCGGCAATTGATGGAAAACGAGTTGCTGGATCTTTGGGCGGGCCAGGGCGGCAGCACACGCAAGGCGGTGCTGTTCATCACGCACGACCTCGACGAGGCGATCGCGCTCAGCGATCGCGTCGTCGTGCTTTCGGCCGGACCCGCGTCCCACCCGATCGGCGAATTCACGATCGACTTGCCACGGCCGCGTGATGTTGCCGAGGTGCGCGTCGCGCCGCGCTTCATCGAACTGCACCGAGGCATATGGAACGTGCTGCGCGAGGAAGTGCTCAAGGGCTACGCGCAGCAGAAGCGGGCCGCATGAGGGCGACACCGCCGGGCCGCGAATGACAATCTGGAACGCGATCCGTCCGAGTGCGCGCAACCTGCGGATCTGGCAGGTCGGTGTTCTCGTCGTGCTCTTCGTCGTCTGGTACGTCATGACCAAGCCGGGGCTCGTGCCGCCCATTTTTTTCAGCAGTGAGAACGACGCGAAGTTCTTCTTCGGCGAACCGGTCCGGATCCTGGCGCGAATCTGGGACTGGTTCGTCGTCGACCGCGACATCTACGGTCACCTGTGGGTCACGCTGGTCGAAACCGTTCTCGCATTCGCGATCGGCACTGCTGGCGGGCTGGTCGTCGGGATGTGGCTTGCGCTGTCGCCACTGGCAGCGGCGATCCTCGATCCGTACATCAAGGCTGCCAATTCGATGCCGCGCGTGATCCTGGCGCCGATTTTCGCGGTCTGGTTCGGGCTCGGCATCGCCTCCAAGGTCGCACTCGGCTTCACGCTGGTGTTCTTCATCGTGTTCTTCAACGTTTACCAGGGCGTCAGGGAGGTGAGTCCGACGGTGCTGGCGAACGCGCGCATGCTCGGTGCATCGCACCGGCAACTGCTGCGCCATGTCTACCTGCCGAGCGCGACGAGCTGGGTGTTCTCGTCGCTCCACACTTCGGTCGGCCTGGCGTTCGTCGGCGCCGTGGTCGGCGAGTATCTCGGCTCGGCGCGCGGTGTCGGCTATCTGATCTTGCAGGCCGAGGGGACGTTCGACATCAATACCGTCATGGCCGGGATCCTCGTGCTGACCGCCTTTGCGCTGGCGCTCGACAGCATCGTCGGTCGGGTCGAATCCCGCCTGATGAAATGGCAGCCGCGGGCCGGGGAAACCGAAAAGCTGTAGTTTTCCTGCCGACGGCTGCCGTTCGAACGGCACCGTTGCCGCTACCCTGCGCGCAATCTCGTAATCGGTCCAATCGGGGATGGAAACGACTTACGAATACGGCAATCAGGCCACCGAGCCGTTCTGGCAGCGGATCCGGAAGTTCTCCCTGTTGCCGCTCGACAAGGCCGTGCGGCTGCGCATCTTCGGGCTGTCCGGCGCACTGCTGGTTTTGATGCTGCTGCCCTTCCGCGGTGGACTCGGCGTCGCGCTGCTGGCGGCGGCCGTGATTGCCCTGCTGTTCGTCGGCTCGGGCTACGGTTTCAAGATCATTGAGCGGTCGTCAAAGGGCTATCTGGTGCCTTCGGATTACGGGCTGACGGACCAGACGGTTGTCGGGTCGTTGCTGCCGTACAAATTTGCCGGGTTGATCGTCGCCTTCGCCGTGATCGCAGTGATCCTCAATCGGCTGCTGGGCGCGTTCGACCTCGCGGCCCTGATCGTCCTGGGAGTCGTCTTCGCGGCGCTGATGCCGGCGGCCTCGATACGGCTGGTGACCACGGGTAGTCTGCGCAGCGCGCTGAGCACTGCCGAAGTCGTCGAGGTGGTCCGCAAGATCGGCAAGCCGTATGCGGCGCTCAGCGGATTCGTCTTCGGCGGCGTGCTGGGCGGCCTGTGCGCGCTATACGTGCTTGGCGTGCTGGGCCATAGCGGTGCCGACCCGGACGAGGGCGGTCTCGGCCGTGCACTGTTCACGCTGCTCTTCTCCGTCGCCTTCTGGTACTACGCCTTTGCGGTCTGCGCTGTGCTCGGCTACGCGCTGTATCAGCACGCAGACGCGTTTCATATCGCGCTGCTAGACCGCGGCGACAAGCGTCTGAAGAGTTCGACCGGACGGCACGCCGACGTCAAAGCGCGGACACGCGACGCGCTGATCGGCCAGATGATGACCCTGGGCGAGGTCAAGGAGGCGATCGAGTTGCTGAATGCCGATCTGAGTCAGCGACCGAACGACCTCTCGCTGCACGCACGCCTGCACAAGCTGCTGCTCGCCGAGAACTACATTCCGCGCATCGAGGACCACACCGAGAAGTTCCTGGTCCTGCTGGCCAAGTCCCAGAACTGGCACGAAGCGCTCGAGCTGGTCGAGGAGGCACTGGCACGACGCGCCGACTGGGCGCCGCGGCGCGCCGAATCGATCGCGCCACTGGCACGCGCCGCGATGCAGAAGGGCAAGGTGCAACTCGCCGCGACGCTGATCCGCGGCTTCGACAAGAAGTACCCGAATCATCCCGACATCCCGCAGGTCTACTTCATCGGCGCCCAGCTGATGGCAGAAAGAGCGGGCAGACCCGACGAGGCGCGGCGCATCCTGGAGTTCCTGCTGCAGCGGTTCGCGGCCGACCCGGTGGCCACCGAGGCGCGGCGCTACCTCGAGGTCATGGACAAACTTGCGGCCGGCGGGCGCGACGGTGAGGTCGCCGCCTCGCCGCCGAACCCCGTGGTGTCCTGAACGTACGGGTCGCGCTTCAGCCGTATTCGCGCAGCCGTTTGGCCGGACCGGGCGCCGTGCTATTCCTGACCGAACCGCGTGTGCAGCCGTGTGTCGAGGTCGAGCTCGAGGTCCGAGGCCGGCACTGTGCCGGGGTTGCCGCGTGTTCCGCGCGTCGTCGAACCTCGAATGGTCATAGGCGGCTCCTTGTTCGGGGCCAGCCCTCCGAGCGTCTGCGGCGATGGGAAGTGCTCCGATAGCCGCTGCCGCACCTGGTCCGCCTGCTGTCGCAGGCCGTGGCGCGAATACGTCGTGAAGAGTCCCAGCAGGCAGTCGGCGAGCTGACGTCCGTAGAGGTTGCGGGTCGTGTCCGCGCCGAGCAGTCCATCAAGCACGCGCAGCGCGGCGGCGTCCTCGCGTGTCGCGACCAGGCGACGCGCGAGGCGCAGTTGCTCATCGACGGGCAGGGCCGCCAGCACGTGCGGCTGGCTCATCTGCGTGTAGACCAGGCGCAGCTCGGTGCGCGCGTGCCGCGTGCGGATCCAGAGTGCGCGCAGCGCCGCATCGGAGAGCGTCTCCTTGTCACGGCCCAGCAGCGCCATGTTGAAGTACGCGGTCGCGAGCTGCGTATTGGTCGGATCCTCCTCCAGTAGTTCGGAATAGGCGCGCGCCGCGCGCCGCGTATCCAGCTTCGCAGCGGCCTGGCGCGCTTCTGTCAGCAGCGTCGACATTCGCTCCGCCGGGGCATGTGCGATCTGCTCGTCGAGGATGCGGTCCACCTTGCCGCTGTCGGCGGGCTTGAGCAGCCACGCGAGCACTGCGCCCGACAGAAATCCGGCGATGTGGGCGCCGTAGGCGCCACGGCCACCGCCGCCGGCCGCCCACTGCAGCGCTTCTACCAGGAGCCAGACCGGCAGCAGCCACAGCGCGGAAATGCGCGCGGTGTTGACGTGGACGAGCACCCAGTAGAAGACCGGTACACGGCGGGTGCCATAAAGCACCGCGACCATCGCGACGGTTCCGGCGATACAGCCCGAAGCCCCCATCAGTCCCTGGTCGCCCACAAGGAGATGTACCGCACCGGCAATGGCGCCGCTCGCCAGATACGCGAGCAAAAAGCGCACGCGACCGAGCGCCGCTTCAGCGAAGGGCCCGGCGAGCAGCAGCACGGCAATATTGCTCAACAGTTGTATCGCATCGCCGTGCAGGAACTGATAGGTGAGGAGGCGCAGCGCATCGGTGGAGCCGGGCTCGAGCGCGTAGCGCTCGCTGAACACCTGGCCCAGCAGTCCGTTGAAGCGGTTGCGCTGCTCGCGCCACGCCGCATAGACGGGCTCATCGCTGCGCACGACCGCGCCCCCCTTGAGGTCGCGCATGAACTCGCGATCGCGCTGCATCGCCATCAGGACTATGCGAGCTTCGTCTTCGCTCGGTCCGGTGCGAATCGCGCGCAGCACCTGGAGCGCCTTGCGATCATTGCGACGCTCGAGGTAGGCCGCATAGCGCGGCATCTCAATTTGCGGCAGCGACGAGCTGAAGTAGAAGTCCGCCGCGCGCTGATAGGCCGCCGAATCACCGGTCTGGAACGCCAGATAGACGATGAGGTTCACGGCGACGAGCACCAGTGTCACCAGCGGCAGCGAGCGGACGGTTGAAGCGCGCCTGGTAGGGAATGAGCAGCATCAGCTCATCGCCCGGATCAGCGACTCGAGCCGGCCGGCGTCGGTTGCGAAGACGCGGATGCCTTCAGCCAGCTTTTCGACCGCCATCGCATCGTCATTGAGCGCGTAGCGGAATGCTTCTTCGGCCAGCGGCGGATCGGAGCCTTCGGTTTCCGGCGGCGTCAGTGCTCGCTCGACGGTACCGTCCTGCGCGGCCAACTCGTCGAGCAGCTCCGGGCTGATCGTCAACAGGTCGCAGCCCGCCAGCGCGAGGATCTGCCCGATGTTGCGGAAACTCGCGCCCATGACCTCCGTCATGTATCCGGCGCCCTTGAGCCGCGTGTAAATGGCCGTGACGGAGCGCACGCCGGGGTCGTTCGCGCCGCGCATCGCTGCTTCGTCCCACGTCGTGCCGGCCGCCTTGCGGTACCAGTCGTAGATGCGACCGACGAAGGGTGAGATCAGCGTTGCGCCCGCCTGGGCCGCGGCAATCGCCTGCGCCATCGAGAACAGCAGCGTGATGTTGCAATGAATGTCCTCGCGCTCGAGAACCTCTGCCGCGCGCAAGCCTTCCCAGGTCCCGGCGATCTTGATCAGCACGCGGTCCGGGGCGATGCCGCGGTGCGAATACAGGTCGATCAGTCGCCGCGCCTTTTCGACGGTCGCGCGCGTGTCGAACGAGAGCCGAGCGTCGACCTCCGTGGATACGCGACCCTCGATCAGTTCGACGACGCGCGCCCCGAAGGCGACCAGAACGTGGTCGAGCTGCCGGCCGGTGTCCTCGCCCGGGGCCTTGCGGACAGCCGCCTCGACCAGCGGTCGGTAGGCTGGCTGCTGGGCAGCCTTCAGGATCAGCGAGGGATTGGTCGTCGCATCACGCGGCCGCAGGCGTTCGATCGCCGCCAGATCGCCGGTGTCGGCGACGATCGTCGTGTGGCGCTTCAGGCCTTCGAGGAGAGTCATCGGCACAAGAGCGTGACCGCGGAGGTCCAAGATATAATCCGCAAGTTTATCTGTAGCCTATTTGCGGTAGCGCTCGGGTTGGGTGGTTTCAGCCCCGCATATCGCAGGCCGGTGCCGGACGACCTCGCGTGACCGGCCGCCGAACAAGGAGCTCGTTTGTCCCCCGTGATCGTGGATACGCGCCCCGTCGCGGCCCTGGTGCTGGCCGACGGGACGGTCTTTCGTGGCCGTTCGATCGGAGCGCCCGGCGAAACCCTCGGCGAAGTCGTCTTCAATACCGCGATGACCGGCTATCAGGAGATCCTGACCGATCCCTCGTACGCCGGGCAGCTGGTCACGCTGACCTATCCCCACATCGGCAACACGGGTGTTAACGACGATGACGAAGAGGCCGTGCGAGTTTTCGCCGCCGGCCTGATCGTCCGCGACGTGCCGCTGCGCGCGTCGAACTTCCGGATGCAGCGCGACTTGACGACCTACCTGCGCGACGGCGGCATCGTCGGTATCGCCGACATCGATACGCGCAAGCTGACACGCATCCTGCGGGAGCGGGGAGCGCAAGCCGGGTGCATTGTCGCTGCTGCCGAGGGCGAGGCGCTGGGTGCGTCTCGTCTTGACGCGGCGCGAGCGCGCGCCGCTGCGTATCCCGGCATGGCGGGGCAGGATCTGGCAAAGATCGTTTCGACGAAAGCGACGTATCCCTGGACTGAAGGCAGCTGGCAGCTGGTCCGTGCGGACGGCACTCCGGGCCACGCGGCGCCAGAGCCGCCGCGGTTTCACGTCGTCGCGTACGACTACGGCGTCAAGCGCAACATCCTGCGTCTGATGGCCGATCGCGGTTGTCGGATTACGGTCGTCCCGGCGCAGACAGCGCCGGCAGAGGTGCTGAAGCTCGCCCCCGACGGCGTGTTCCTGTCCAATGGCCCGGGCGATCCGGAGCCCTGCACTTATGCGATCGATGCCACGCGCGAGTTCATCGCGCGGCGTATGCCAACGTTCGGCATCTGCCTGGGCCACCAGATCATGGGTCTGGCAGTCGGCGGCCGGACGTTGAAGATGAAATTTGGTCACCACGGCGCCAACCATCCGGTGCTCGATGTCGAGACCAAGAAGGTCTACATCACGAGCCAGAACCACGGGTTCGCAGTGGATGATCGGTCGCTGCCGGCGAACGTGAAGGTCACGCACGTCTCGCTCTTTGACGGTTCGCTGCAGGGCTTCAGGCTGACCGATGCGCCGGCGTTCTGCTTCCAGGGCCATCCGGAGGCGAGCCCGGGTCCGCACGACATCCGGGACCTCTTCGATCGCTTCATCGCCGCGATGGAGGAGCGCAGCACCCGGGAGGAATCGGCATGAGTGATGCGGCCGCAGTGCGCTCGGCGCTGCAGGAGGCGAGCGACAGCCTCTCGCGCCTGCTTGCCGACGGCGCGATGCTCGAGCGGATCGCACAGGCCGGCCGGCTGCTCGCCGAGACCTTCTCGGCAGGCGGCCGCGCGTACTCGTGCGGCAACGGCGGCTCGATGTGCGACGCGATGCACTTCGCCGAGGAGTTGACGGGACGCTTCCGCGATGACCGTCCGGGCTATGCGGCGCTGGCGATCAGCGACGCCAGCCACTTATCCTGCGTCGGCAACGATTACGGCTACGAGCAGGTGTTCGCGCGCTTCGTCGAAGCGCACGGTCGTGCCGGCGATGTGCTGCTCGCGATTTCAACCAGCGGCACCAGCGGCAACGTGGTCGCAGCGGCAGCCGCCGCGAAGCGACTGGGTGTGCGCGTGGTCGCGCTGACCGGCCGCTCGGGAACTCCGCTCACCGAACTCGCAGACATCGCGATCGTCACGCCGGCCGGCCGCTACGCGGATCGCGTGCAGGAGTTGCACATCAAGGTCATCCACATCCTGATCGAACTGGTCGAACGCCGGCTTGCTCCCGGGAATTACGGTGCATCGGCGTGATCTTGGTGCCTTTGAACTCAGCTCGAGCGCCGGGTCGCCCCAAGCCCGACCTGCGAAAAACCTACCCACGCGAGGTGCACGTGTGCCGCGGAGCGGCGCATGGCCCAAGCGTGTCTCGAGAAAACGATGCCGCGGCGTAGCGACCTAAAGAGCATTCTGATCATCGGCGCCGGCCCGATCGTCATCGGTCAGGCGTGCGAGTTCGATTACTCCGGCGCGCAGGCGTGCAAGGCGCTCAAGCAAGAGGGCTACAAGGTCGTGCTCGTTAACAGCAACCCGGCGACGATCATGACGGACCCGGAGACGGCCGACGTCACCTACATCGAGCCGATCACCTGGCAGGTGGTCGAACGCATCATCGCCAAGGAAAAGCCCGACGCGATCCTGCCGACGATGGGCGGGCAGACTGCGCTCAACTGCGCGATGGACCTCTACAAGAACGGCGTGCTGCACAAGCACAACGTCGAATTGATCGGAGCGTCGCCGGTCGCCATCGAGAAGGCCGAAGACCGACTGAAGTTCAAAGAAGCGATGACCCGCATCGGGTTGGCGTCAGCGCGCTCGGGCATTGCCCACACGCTTGACGAAGCCTCTGCGGTGCAGAAGTCGATGGGGTTCCCGGTCGTCGTGCGGCCCAGCTTCACGCTGGGCGGCAGCGGCGGCGGCATTGCCTGGAACCTGGAAGAGTTCGTCGCGATCTGCACGCGCGGTCTCGATCTGTCGCCGACGCGCGAACTGCTGATCGAGGAGTCGCTGATCGGCTGGAAGGAATTCGAGATGGAAGTGGTCCGCGACCGCGCGGACAACTGCATCATCGTGTGCTCGATCGAGAATGTCGATCCGATGGGCATCCACACCGGCGACTCGATCACGGTGGCGCCGGCGCAGACGCTGACCGACAAGGAATACCAACTGCTACGCGATGCCAGCATCGCCATCTTGCGCGAGATCGGCGTCGATACCGGCGGCAGCAACGTGCAGTTCGCGATCAATCCCAAAGACGGGCGGATGATCGTCATCGAGATGAACCCGCGCGTCAGCCGCTCCTCGGCGCTGGCGTCGAAGGCGACGGGCTTTCCGATCGCGAAGGTCGCCGCCAAGCTCGCGGTCGGCTATACGCTCGACGAACTGCGCAACGAGATCACCGGCGGCGCAACGCCGGCCTCGTTCGAGCCGACGATCGACTACGTCGTCACCAAGGTGCCGCGCTTCGCCTTCGAGAAGTTCCCCGCGGCCGATAACCACCTGACGACGCAGATGAAATCGGTCGGCGAAGTGATGGCGATCGGCCGCACGTTCCAGGAGTCGTTCCAGAAGGCGCTGCGCGGTCTCGAGGTCGGCTCTGACGGTCTCGACGAACACTCGATCGACCGCGACGAGATCGTCGAGGAATTGGGCGAGCCTGGGCCGGACCGCATCTGGTTTCTCGGCGACGCGTTCCGGATCGGCATGACTCTGTCGGAGGTGTTCGAGGAAACCGCAATCGATCCTTGGTTCCTCGCCCAGATCGAGGAACTGGTTCAGATCGAGGGGCGTGTGAAGGAGCGCCGGCTGGCCGATCTCGACGCCGAGGAACTGCGCTATCTCAAGCGCAAGGGATTCTCCGACCGTCGCCTGGCGAAGTTGCTCGATGCAAAGCCGGCCGAGGTGCGTGCGGCGCGCCTTGCGCTCGGCGTGCGCCCAGTGTTCAAGCGCGTTGACACCTGCGCGGCCGAGTTCGCGACCACGACCGCCTACATGTATTCGACCTACGAGGACGAATGCGAGGCGGCGCCGAGTGACCGCGAGAAGGTCATCGTGCTCGGGGGCGGCCCGAACCGCATCGGCCAGGGCATCGAGTTCGACTATTGCTGCGTACACGCGGCCTTCGCGCTGCGTGACCACGGGTTCGAGACCATCATGGTCAACTGCAACCCCGAGACAGTGTCGACCGACTACGACACGTCTGACCGCCTTTACTTCGAACCGCTGACGCTGGAAGACGTACTCGAGATCGTCGATAAGGAGAAGCCCCGCGGCGTGATCGTGCAGTACGGCGGCCAGACGCCGCTGAAGCTCGCACGCGATCTCGAAGCCCATGGCGTGCCGATCATCGGCACGTCGCCGGATTCGATCGACGTCGCCGAAGACCGGGAGCGTTTCCAGCAGCTGCTGCACCGCCTGCAGCTGAAGCAGCCGCCGAACCGCACCGCGCGCACCGAAGAAGACGCGCTCAGGCTGGCTGAGGAGATCGGCTACCCGCTCGTGGTTCGGCCGAGCTATGTGCTCGGGGGTCGCGCGATGGACATCGTTCACGAGCCGCGCGACCTCGAGCGCTACATGCGCGAGGCGGTCAAGGTCAGCAATGATTCGCCGGTACTGCTCGACCACTTCCTCGACGACGCGATCGAGGTCGACGTCGACTGCCTCGCCGACGGCAAGCGGGTGCTGGTCGGTGGCGTGATGGAGCACATCGAGCAGGCCGGCGTGCATTCGGGCGACTCGGCCTGCTCGCTGCCGCCGTATTCGCTGTCGGAGGCGACGATCGCCGAACTCAAGCGGCAGACCGAGCAAATGGCGCGCGCGCTGCAGGTCGTCGGGCTGATGAACGTGCAGTTCGCGATCCAGACGGGCCAGGACGGGCAGAGCTCGATCTACGTGCTCGAGGTCAATCCGCGCGCATCGCGCACGGTGCCTTTCGTTTCCAAGGCGACCGGCATGCCGCTCGCGAAGATTGCGGCGCTGGCCATGGTAGGCATCGACTTCGAGCGGCAGGGCATCGGCGGCGAGATCGTGCCGCCGTATTTCTCGATCAAGGAGGCGGTCTTCCCGTTCGCGAAGTTCCAGGGCGTCGATCCGCTGCTCGGGCCCGAGATGCGCTCGACCGGCGAAGTGATGGGCGTCGGCGCGACCTTTGGCGAGGCGCTGTTCAAGTCGCAGCTCGGCGCCGGCGCGACGCTGCCCGACACCGGCACGGTGTTCCTCAGCGTCAAGGATCAGGATAAGGCTAAGGTCATCGCGGTGGCGCAACTGCTGCACGACATGGGCTACGCGTTGGTCGCCACCCGCGGTACCGCGCAGGCGATCGAGCAGGCGGGAATCCCCGTGAAACCGGTCAACAAGGTTAATGACGGGCGTCCGCACGTCGTCGACCTGCTGAAAAACGGCGACATTCAGCTCGTCATCACTACGGTCAGCGAGGTACGCAGTCAGATCGCCGACTCGCGCTCGATCCGTACGACGGCGCTGGCGCAGCGGGTCACGTACTACACGACGATTGCCGGCGGAAGGGCCGCCATCGAGGGCATGAAGCACCTCGACCATCTCGAGGTCTACGACCTGCAGTCACTGCATCGGTTGCTGCCGCACTGAGCACAGGCCGAAGCGGTTAGGTGGCGTGCCAGGTGTAGGTCGACGTGACCGCGTAATTCCACACGGCGCCAATCAGGATGCCCGCGATGGCCGACGTTGCCCACCACTGATTGCGTTCGAACAGGAATTCGGCGATGCCGACGTTGGCGGCGGCGCCGATGCTGCACGCAAGCACGAAGGTCAGCCAGCCGCCGAACCAGGCCAGTCCTCGCAACTTCCGGTCACGGTAGGTGACAGCGTTGTTCAGCGCGAAGTTGAACGTCATCGCGACCAGCGTGGCCCATCCCTGGGCCCAGCCAAAGCTCAGCGAGTCGGACTTGAAGAGCAGCGCCAGAACCGCCATGTGGACGGCAACGCCGAGCGCGCCGACCGCCGAGAACACGATAAAGCGCGTTGGGATGTAGCGCCCGAGTGTCTTGTCGAGCAACAGCAGCGCGTAGTCCCATGCCGCGCGGGCGTCGAGCTTGCTGGCGCCTGCATTGCGTTCGCCAAAGCGGTACGGCAGTTCCTGCACGCGGACTTCGGCGGGCGCCGATGCGAGCAGGTCCAGCAGGATCTTGAAACCGGTGGCCGTCAGGTCGCGCATGCAGGCGCGGAACAGCGGCGCGGTGAGCATGAAGAACCCACTCATCGGATCGGCGACGCGCACCCGTGTGGCGGCAAGCGCAAGGCGGGTTGCGAGCCGGCTCATCGCGACGCGGTCGTCCGGAAAGTTGCCGGCGCTGCCGCCTTCGATGTAACGGCTGCCGATGGCGAGATCGGCCTGGTCGGCGCGCAGCATCGCAATCATTTTCGGCAGCAGTAGCTCATCGTGCTGCAGGTCCGCATCCATCACAGCCAGGTACGGCGCGGCGCTGGCGAGCATGCCCTCGATGCACGCAGACGACAGGCCGCGCCGTCCGAGTCGCTGCAGACAGCGCACCCGCGGTTCGCACCGCGCGACGTCACGCACCATATCGGCCGTGCCGTCCGGCGAGTCGTCATCGACGAAGATGACTTCCCAATCGATGCCGACCAGCGCCGCAGCGATCCGCTCGATCAATGGAGCGATGTTCTCGACCTCGTTGAAGGTAGGCACGACGATGCTCAGCTCCGGTGCGCGGAACACGGGCCGGGTTGCCGGTTTGTCCGGCAGCGCGCGTGCCGAAGCCCCGACCGTCGGGCCGGTCGGACGCCTGAGCAACTCGAGCGACGCGCTCATCGAGGCAACTCCGGCGTGCGGATGGCCGCGATAGCCGCGGCACAGATAGATGTCGATGCGCCGCGTCGGCGCCGCGGGATCCCCGACGACGACTGTGTCGACCTTCTCAACCGACTCGAATCGATCGAGCAGTGCCTGCGGCACCTGCGCCACGTCGCGGCGATCGTCGATTACGAGGATTCCGGTGCGGCCTGTGAGCGTCGCCTCCGGCGGCCAGTAATCGAACTGCAGCGCGCGCTCGCCGTAGACGTCCTGCGCGTAGGTGCGCGGCTGTCCAGGCAGGTGAAAGGCGAGCATCGCGCTGTTCTTGTAGTTCGTCGAGAAGACGAACGAGGCCGTGTTTTCGGCCGCCAGCGTGTGCTGCCATTCGTCAATGCGCTGCGCCGCCTCGGCCCAGCCGCTCCAGGTGTTGCCAACGCCGAGCCACGGGTTCGGCAGCGTCACTGCGGCCGCTGCCACGCAAAGCACAGCCGCCGAGGACGCCAGCCCGATCTTCAGCGCGCGGGGTACCGCGCCTTGTTTCAGTTGCGCGTGCAACGCCAGCACAATCAGCGGCGGGTACGCCGGGGCGAGCCAGTTGGGCTTCACCAGCGAACGCAGACTGGCGAATGCAAATAGCAGCAGTGGAACCGTCGCGCTGGCTGCCAGCAGCAACCGCGCATCGTCCTCGAGCAGCTCACGCCAGCCACGCACGGTGGTCCACCAGGTTGCGAGTGCCAAGACCAGCAAATACGGTGTCACGACGACGAGCTGCGCACCGAGGAGCTGCAACAGATAGCGCAGCCTCCAGTGATCCATGCCGGCGGCGCGCTGGGTACTCTGGAAGGCAAGAGACGCCCAGTCATGCTGCGCGTTCCACGCGATGACCGGCGTGAAGACGATGGCCGCGATGATGAGCGCGAGCCAAGGTTGCGGGCGTCGCAGCCAGTGACGCTGGCGCGGTGACAGCGCCAGATAGATCCCGACGGCCGGCACCAGAAGCACTGCTGTGTACTTGGCGAGAAGTCCGAGTCCCAGTGCAAGGCCTGCGAGCACCCACCACCGGGTTTCGCCGGTGCGAGTGGCCTTCAGGACTGCCCACGTCACCGCCGCCCACGCGAAGAGCAGCGGCGCGTCGGGTGCGATGACGACGCCGTAAGCGGCAACGATGCCGATCAGATTCAGCGCGATCAGCGTCCAGAACACGCTCGACCGATTGCCACCAATGTCGATGACCAGTCGGGCCGAGATGATGCTGAAGGCGAACGACCACCCAACGGCCGCGAGCTTGATCGCCCAACTGCTTGGGCCGAACACCGCAGTCGCGGTCGCGATGCTCCATGCGACGAGGGGCGGATGGTCGAAGTAGGACCACGCCAGGTCGCGGCTCCAGAGCCAGTAGTAGGCCTCCTGCGGCGTCAGCGGCAACACTGCTGCGAGCGACAGATGCGCGAGGCCAAAGGCGAGGATCAGTGCCCACGCGGCGGGGCCGATGAACCCGGAGCGCGCCAATTCAGTTCCGGTCGTGGCCGCTTGGGCAGCCGTGGCCGGCCGAGCCGGAACAACGTCAGAAACGCTCATCAACCGCGAGGCTAGTGCGACGGGATTAACCCGCGCTTACCAAGACCGGCCGTATACCGGTCGGACTCCCACGTAGTCGGCCTCCGCGCGCGCTTGCAGCTCTGCTTGCGGGAGTCGCACCGCTTCGGATACAGTGTCCGCGCGGCCCCGGCACTGCCGGGGCTTTGTTTTTCCCTATTGCTTTGCAGACCCATGCCCGGAATACCGATTACGGCGCGCGGCGCCGAAAAACTGAAAGCTGAATTGCAGCGGCTCAGGTCCGTCGACCGGCCGATCGTGATCCAGGCGATCAAGGACGCGCGCGAAAAAGGCGATCTCTCTGAGAACGCCGAATACGATGCCGCGCGCGAGCGCCAGGGCTTCATCGAGGGCCGCATCATGGAGCTCGAAGGCAAGGTTTCGAGCCTGCAAATCATCGACCCGGCGGCTGTCGACGCGGCTGGCCGCATCGTTTTTGGTGCGACGGTCGAACTCGAAGACCAAGTGACCGGCGAGTTCGTGAAATATCAGATCGTCGGCGACGACGAGGCCGACATCAAAGCCGGCCTGATTTCGGTCTCATCTCCGATTGCCCGCGCACTGATCGGCAAGACCGAGGGCGACATCGCGCAGGTGCTTGCCCCGGCAGGCCAGCGCGAGTACGCGGTCGTCTCGGTCGTATACGAATAGTCCAACTGGGGCAGGGCGCGCTCAGCGCGCGCGGCCGCTGCTACGGCGCGCAACGTTGCGCTTGCCGGCCGCGCGCTTGGCCGCTCCCGGCTCGAGCCGCGCCGGCGTGCCGCGGTTGACACGCTCCGCCTCGCGGCGATCGGGTGTCGTGCGCTTTGGGGCCGATGGCTTTCCCGGCCGGCTCTGACTCGGGTCGTGCTGCGCACTTTTTACCGACGTGCGCGATCGGACTGGCGCTGCCTTGCTCGTGGCCGTTGCTGCGTCGGCCGCGGGCTCCGGCGCCGGTCGAAACAGCACCAGCAGCTTGCCGATCGACTGCACGCGCGCCGCCGAGACGGCCTCGGCGATCTCGGCAAACAGGCCTTCACGCACATCGCGATCGTCGCCGGGCACCCGAATTTTGATGAGCTCATGCGCGAGCAGCGCACGATCGATCTCGCGGATGACCGCGCGGCTCAGACCGGAATTGCCGAGCAGCACCACCGGCTTAAGACCATGGGCGTGGGCCTTCAAAGCCTGTCGTTCTTTCGGGGCCAGGAGGATCTCGGGCATAGTCGTGCTCCATTTGCCTGGGTTCAGTGTAGTCAGGGAATGCCGTCACCGAAGAAGAAGCATCGATCGAACCCGGCGTGGATCAAGCGCCACGTCACCGACCCGTTCGTCAAGCGCTCCGTACAGGAGGGCTACCGGTCACGTGCAGCGTACAAGCTGACCGAGATCGCGGAAGCCGATCGGCTACTTCGTCCCGGCATGACGGTGGTCGACCTCGGTGCCGCACCGGGCAGCTGGACCCAGGTGGTGCGCCGCCGGCTGACCGCCGCGGACGGGTCGCTGCGCGGACGCATCATCGCGCTCGACATCCTGCCGCTGGATCCGATTCCCGACGTCAGCTTTATCCAGGGTGATTTCCGCGAAGAAGCGGTCGAGCAGCAGCTCGGCGCGCTGCTCGCCGGTGCCGATGTCGATGTCGTGCTGTCCGATATGGCGCCAAATTTGTCCGGTATTGCCGCGTCGGACGCCGCGCGCAGCCTGCATCTGGCCGAGTTGGCTGCGGAATTTGCCTGCAAGCACCTGAAACCGGATGGCGTTCTGCTCGTCAAAGCGTTTCAGGGCAGCGGCTACAGCCAGTTTGTCGAGCGGCTCAAACGCGATTTCCGCAGTGTCGCAACTCGCAAACCCGAAGCGTCGCGGGAATCGTCGGCGGAGGTGTACCTGCTCGCGCGCGGCCGGAAAATCGGCTGATTTTTCGTAGGGGATTTCGACTAGATCACGCCGGAGTCTTGAAATAGGCGCACCTTTGCCCCCAACTTCACCGTCGTCTCTCGGTCGCGGGATTAGAATGATTCATCCTTCAAGCGATCCGATTTGCCCCCTGGCCGACGCCTCATTCGGCGCGGCCCCAAGGAGTGTTCCTTGAACAACAACATGTTCGCGAAAGCCGCCATCTGGATGGTGATCGCGCTCGTCCTGTTCACGGTCTTCAAGCAGTTCGAAAGCCGCCAGAAGCCGGCGGAAACCGTGAGTTACACGCAGTTCCTCGAAGAGGCCAAGGCCGGAAAGATCAAGCGGGTCGAGGTTCAGGGGCGCACGCTGCAGGTGACTCCATCCGACGGTGCGCGCTACACGCTGACCTCGCCAGGGGACGCCTGGATGGTCAGCGACCTGATGAAGTTTGGCGTGCAGGTCTTCGGCAAGCCCGAGGAAGAGCAATCGCTGCTGACGACGATCTTCGTGTCTTGGTTCCCGATGTTGCTGCTGATCGGGGTCTGGATCTTCTTTATGCGGCAGATGCAGGGCGGCGGGCGCGGCGGCGCGTTTTCTTTCGGCAAGTCGCGCGCGCGCATGCTCGACGAAAGCAACAATTCGATCACCTTCGTCGACGTCGCCGGCTGCGACGAGGCCAAGGAGGAGGTGCAGGAGCTGGTCGAGTTCCTGCGTGACCCTTCCAAGTTCCAGAAGCTCGGCGGCCGGATCCCGCGCGGAGTGCTGCTTGTGGGCTCTCCTGGCACCGGCAAGACGCTGCTCGCCAAGGCGATCGCTGGCGAGGCCAAGGTCCCGTTTTTCTCGATCTCGGGTTCGGACTTCGTCGAGATGTTCGTCGGCGTCGGCGCCGCACGAGTGCGCGACATGTTCGAGCAGGCGAAGAAGCACGCGCCCTGCATCATCTTCATCGACGAAATTGACGCGGTCGGCCGCCAGCGGGGAGCCGGTTTAGGCGGTGGGAATGACGAGCGCGAGCAGACACTGAATCAGATGCTGGTCGAAATGGACGGCTTCGAGACCGACATGGGCGTGATCGTCATCGCCGCGACCAACCGTCCGGACGTGCTCGACCCGGCGCTGCTGCGTCCGGGCCGCTTCGACCGGCAGGTCGTCGTGCCGCTGCCGGACATTCGCGGCCGCGAGCAGATCCTGAACGTGCACATGCGCAAGGTGCCGATCGGCGCCGACGTCAAGGCCGACGTCATCGCGCGGGGCACGCCGGGTTTTTCCGGCGCCGACCTCGCCAACCTGGTCAACGAAGCGGCGCTCTTTGCCGCGCGACGCAGCGCGCGCGTCGTCGAAATGACCGACTTCGAGAAGGCCAAGGACAAGGTCATGATGGGCGCCGAGCGCAAATCGATGGTCATGTCCGATGAGGAACGGCTCAATACGGCGTACCACGAGTCGGGCCACGCCCTGGTGGCCAAGCTGGTGCCGAAGAGCGACCCGGTGCACAAGGTGACGATCATTCCGCGCGGTCGCGCGCTCGGCGTGACGATGCAACTGCCCGAGCAGGATCGCTACGCCTACGACCGGCAGTACCTGCTGTCGCGCATTGCGGTGCTGTTCGGCGGCCGCATCGCCGAAGAAGTGTTCATGAATCAGATGACCACCGGCGCCGGCAACGACTTCGAGCGCGCGACGCAGCTGGCGCGCGATATGGTCACGCGCTACGGCATGAGCGACGCGCTCGGTCCGATGGTGTATGCCGAAAACGAGGGTGAGGTGTTCCTCGGCCGCTCGATCACGAAGACGACGCACGTGTCCGAAGAGACGATGCGCAAGGTCGACGGCGAGATCCGCCGCATCATCGACGAGCAGTACTCGCTGGCGCGCGGCCTGATCGAGGAGAATCGTGACAAGGTCGAGGCGATGGCCAGGGCGCTGCTGGAGTGGGAAACGCTCGACGCCGAGCAGATCGACGACATCGTCTCCGGCAAGCCGCCGCGGCCGCCCAAGTCGTCCGGGCCGCTGCCGCCGACCGGCGGCAAGCCGAGTGCAGGCAGCGTCGAAGGCGCCGCACAGCCGGCATAATCGGCATCCTGTCTTCCGAAGGCCGGTTCATCCGGCCTTTTTCTTTTCGGCTCCTAGAATCCCCCGATGGACACCGGACTGACGCGGGCGCCTATCGCGGGCTGGAGCGTGACCGGCCGCGTACTCGCACTCGAACGCCCGTTGATCATGGGCATCGTCAACGTGACGCCGGATTCCTTCTCGGACGGCGGCCGCTTCCTCGAACTGAGCGCGGCACTCGAGCATGCACGGCGCCTGATCGACGAAGGTGCCGATATTCTCGACATCGGCGGTGAATCGACGCGGCCGGGATCGGCCGCAATCTCCGAGTCTGACGAAATCGCTCGCGTCGTGCCGGTGCTCGAGGCGCTGCGCACGAGCGACGTCGTGCTGTCGGTCGATACCAGCAAGCCGGGTGTGATGCGTGCCGCGCTCGCCGCGGGCGCAGCCATCGTCAACGACGTCTGCGCGTTGCAGGCCCCGGGCGCGCTCGACGCCATCGCGGCGAGCGACTGCGGCGTCGTGCTGATGCATATGCAGGGCTCACCGCGCACGATGCAGGTGAGCCCTCATTACACCGATGTCGTCGGCGAAGTGCGCGACTTCCTGCGTGAGCGGATCGCGGCCGCCACCGCGCGTGGTGTCGCTGCGGCGCGGATCGTCGTCGATCCCGGCTTCGGCTTCGGCAAGACCGTCGAGCACAACTTCGCGCTGCTCGGACGGCTGGCGGCGCTGGCCATGCTCGGGGTGCCGGTCCTCGCCGGCGTCTCGCGCAAGGGAATGCTGGGTGCAGTCACCGGCCGGGCAGTCGGCGATCGAACGGCGGCTTCGGTCGCGGCGACGGTCGTCGCGGTCGAACGCGGGGCGCGTATCGTGCGAGTGCACGATGTAGCGGCGACCCGTGATGCCCTGCGGGTCTGGGCCGCAACACGAGAGGGAGAGTCATGACGCGCAAGTATTTCGGCACTGACGGCGTGCGGGGCACGGTCGGCGAGGCGCCGATCACGCCTGAGTTTGTGCTGAGACTGGGTCAGGCCGCAGGACGAGTGTTGGCGCGCCGGGCTGAGGGCAGCGCGGGCCGGCCGGCTGTGCTGATCGGCAAGGACACGCGAATCTCGGGCTACATGCTTGAAGCGGCGCTCGAAGCCGGGTTTTCGAGTGCCGGCGTGGACGTGATGCTGTCGGGCCCGTTGCCGACACCGGCCGTCGCGTACCTGACGCGCACACTGCGACTGGACGCCGGCATCGTCATCAGCGCCTCGCACAATCCCTATCCGGACAACGGCATCAAGTTCTTTTCCGCGAGCGGGAAGAAGCTGCCCGACGCCGTCGAAGCGGAGATCGAGCAGGAACTCGAGCAGCCGTGGCACTGCGTCGAAGCACGGCGGCTGGGCAAGGTCAAGCGGCTCGATGATGCGGCCGGACGCTACATCGAGTTCTGCAAGCGCACGTTTCCGACCGAATTCGACCTGAAAGGACTGAAGATCGTTGTCGACAGCGCCCATGGCGCGGCTTACCACGTTGCGCCGCACGTGTTCCACGAACTCGGCGCCGATGTCGTCTGGCACGGCGCTTCGCCCAACGGCATGAACATTAACGACGGTGTTGGCGCCCTCTACGGCGAGCAGCTCGCGCACGCGGTGCAGGTGAACGAGGCCGACTTCGGCATCGCGCTTGACGGTGATGCCGACCGGGTGCTGATCTGCGACGGCCAGGGACGGCTCTACAACGGCGACGAACTGCTCTATGTCGTCGTGCGCGACCGCATGCGGCTCGGACGGGTGGCTGGCACGGTCGGCACGCTGATGACCAACTATGCATTGGAGCGCCGCTTCGCCGAACTCGGCGTGCCATTTGCGCGCGCGAAGGTCGGCGACCGCTATGTGCTGGAACTGCTCGAGGACAAGGGCTGGCTGTACGGCGGCGAAGGTTCTGGCCATCTGCTGTGTCTTGATTGCCATACCACCGGCGACGGCACCGTCAGTGCACTGCAGGTGCTGGCCGCCGTGCGCCGCAGTGGCCAGTCGCTCGCGGAGCTGACTGCGGATCTCGTGCTGCTGCCGCAAGCGCTCGTCAACGCGCGCATCGAACGCGGTTTCGACTGGAAATCCTATGCGCCGCTGGTCGACGAAATGACCGAGGTCGAACGCGAGCTGCGCGGCGCGGGCCGCATCCTGATTCGCCCGTCGGGCACCGAGCCGGTGCTGCGCGTGATGGTCGAAGCGGCCGAGCCGGAAATCGCAGAAGCGATGGCGCAGCGCCTGGCCAGCCGCGTCGGCGCAGCGGCGACGCACTGAACGAGATGTGCTAGACCGCTTCGCGCGGCGTCGGCTCTGCTACCGGCGCGCGCCGCAGCGGCTGCTGTAACGCCAGAAATTGGTGGGTTGCGGCGCGCCAGGAATGGCGCTCGGCGTGCGTGCGGCACAGCGTGCGGTCGATGCGCAACGCCTGCAGCGCCGCCTTGCGCAGGTCTTCGTCCAGCACTGCAGCCGGCGAATCGCCGACGACGTCGATCGGCCCCTGCACCGGAAAGGCCGCGACCGGCGTGCCGCATGCCAGCGCCTCGAGCATCACCAGGCCGAAGGTGTCGGTGCGGCTCGGGAACACGAAGACGTCGGCCGCGCTGTAAGGCGCGCAAGCCGCTCCGAGTCGAGCACGCCGACGAAGCGCACCTCGGGCAAGCGCGATCGAGGCCTTCGAGCGCCGGGCCGATGCCGGCGACGACCTTGGTGCCCCGGCAGATCCAGGTTCAAGAATGCCTGGATGTTCTTCTCGACCGAGACGCGTCCGACGTACAAGGAAGACCGGGCGGCGCGCATCGGTGAAGAGCGGCTCAGCGGGACGAGGGCATTCAAGTCGACGCCACGCGTCCAGAGTGCGACGTGCCTGCATGCCGTTTTGTGCAGCTCTGACGACCGTCGGGGTCGGAGCCATGACGACGCTCGCCGGGCCATGAAATGACGCCGCACAGGGAGGCGTAGGTCCAGCGTCGGGCACGCGGAACATCGCCTTCAGGTACTGGGGAGACGGCGTGTGATACGCGGTGCTGTGTAGCGGCAGACCGTGCGCCTGCAGTAGCGCCGCGCCGCGTTGCCCAGCGGCCCCTGGTCGCGACATCGTATCCGCGGTCGTCGCGACTCGTACCGATGTGCCTCGCAGCAACCGTCGCGAGGCGTCGATAGGCGGAGCACCGACAGCCGAATCGCGATACCCAGGGCAGGGCAGCGAATGAAACGACGACGGCCCGATCACCGGCCTTGTGAATGTGGCCACAGACGACACCGTCGTACCCGCGACGGCGCGCCTCGCGAAGCAGCACCTGTTCGAAGCCAGTGATGAAGCTGACCGCGTTCTTTACGCGGTGCTTCAGATACTGCGACAGGCTCCAGTAGGTAAGGCCGAGTGCGACGCGCACGCGGTTGAAGTGGCTGTTGAGCCACAGCACGAATTCGTAGAGCGAGTCGCCGACATAGGCGAGCCGGCGTGCATGAAGCATCACGCCGTCGGCGAAATCGCCGTGGACGACCCAGAGGCGCCGACCGTCTTTCAGTACGTGCACGGCGTCCTGCCGGATCGCCACCTGACCGAAATCCAAGCCGGTGAACTGTCGGGCAAGCTCGTCGTGATAGCCGGGGACGTAAATGACGCGCGTGCCCTTGCGAGCCTTGCGCAGGACTTTCTGCACCACGTCGTTATGCGCCTGCGGCCAGTAGAAGCCCTTTTTCAGCGCCCAGCCGTCGATGATGTCCCCGACCAGGTACAGCGTGTCGCACTCGATATGACGCAGGAAATCCAGCAGGTAGCTGGCCTTGCAGCCGCGCGTGCCGAGGTGGATGTCGGAAATGAAGATTGCGCGGTGCCGATCAGTTGCAGCGTCGGACGCGAGCACTCGATCTTCTGGCGCAATGGGTGCCGTTAGCACCTCCGAGGGCAAAAACTGCGTCCCTGCGCGCTGCGCGCGCCACAACGCGATCCTGCTTCGAAGCCATCGCACCATGAGTAACGCACGCTAGGGTCACCGGGTGACCTGCACGTGACACGCCGATTCGCGACCGTGTTTCGGCGACGTCGTGAGCGGAATTCAGCGGTTCGGTAAGACCTTGTTGCGTCGTTTAATACGAGCGTCATCTGCGGATGCGAACCTTCTACTTTTTCTTAGAAAGCGCCTCGATCGGCCTTGGCACAGTCGACGAGGATGAGGCGGGCGCATCTCACAAGGGTGTTCGATGACTGCAACTGCGGCCAGATACAACGTTCTGTTCCTGTGTACCGCCAACTCGGCCCGCTCGATCCTGGCCGAGGTATTACTGAACGCGATGGGCGGAGAAAGGTTCCGCGCCTACTCCGCCGGCAGCCGTCCGAAGGGGCAGGTCAATGCGCACACGCTCAAGCTGCTCGGCAAGAATCGCCTGCCGATTGAAGGACTGCGCAGCAAGAGCTGGGATGAGTTCGCCGCACCAGATGCACCGAAGCTGGATTTCGTCTTCACTGTCTGTGACGATGCCGCCGGCGAGGTGTGCCCGGTGTGGCCAGGTCAGCCGATGACGGCGCACTGGGGCGTGCCCGACCCGGCCGCCGCGAGCGGCATGGAGGAGGAGATCGATCGCGCTTTCTTCCGCGCCTATGAGCAACTGCAGCGACGCATCAGCCTGTTCGCGAGCCTTCGGCTGGACAAGCTCGATCGCCTGTCGCTGCAGAGGCGGATCGAGGAGATCGGCCAGACACGCGACTCAGTCACACCGTCTAAGGCCGCATGAGCCAGGCATGAGTTCGGTCGGCTTCGCCGCCGGTAGCAATTGTTGGTACGAGCAGCAACGCGCCTAACCGCCCTCGCGGTGTGAAAAAGGCGCCACAGAGGCGCCGTTCTTTTTGCGGCAGGCTAGCGCTTCGGCGGCAGCAGAACGCGGTCGACCACGTGAACCACACCATTGCTGGCGCCAAGGTCCGCCTTCGTCACGACCGCATCTTCAACGGTCACATAGGTTCCGGCCTTTGAAACCGCCAGGTTTGCGCCGTTGACCGACTTCGCATTGCCCTGCTTGACGTCGGCAGCCATCGCCTTGCCGGGAACAACGTGATAGGTCAGGACCTGCGCGAGCAGTTCCTTGTTCTTCGCGAGCTCGTCCATCGTCTTTGCCGGCACGGCCTTGAAAGCTGCGTTCGTCGGCGCAAACACGGTGAACGGGCCCGGTGCCGACAGCGTCTGCGTCAAGCCCGCGTCGCTGATCAGCTTGCTCAGGGTCGAGAGTTCCGGATCGGCTGCGATGACCTCCGGCACGTTCTTGGGTTGCATCGACGCGCAGCCCGCGAGCGATGCGACGAGCAGACCGAGCAGCCACAAACGACGATTCATGCGGAAACTCCTCGCGGATAGGGTGATAGGAATGCGGCGGCGCAGCGCCGTGCGCGGTGGCAACGACCGGCAACCTACTTGCTGTGCGTGACGGCTGCATGACAAGGCGCTGAAGCAGCATGACAGGGCGGTCGCGTGCAAAAACCTAGAGTGATGGGCCAACTCTGTCATGCAATTCGAGGTGACATGTCACCGATCTGTCATGTTCGGTTCTTAGACTCTGCTCGGCCACGTGTTTTTTTTTTTTTTTTTTTTTTTTTTTTTTTTTTTTTGAAAAAAAAAAAAAAAAAAAAAAAAAAAAAAAAAAAAAAAAAAAAAAAAAAAAAAAAAAAAAAAAAAAAAAAAGAGCGCGGCGCATTCCTATCACCCTATCCGCGGAGTTTCCGCATGAATCGTCGTTTGTGGCTGCTCGGTCTGCTCGTCGCATCGCTCGCGGGCTGCGCGTCGATGCAACCCAAGAACGTGCCGGAGGTCATCGCAGCCGATCCGGAACTCTCGACCCTGAGCAAGCTGATCAGCGACGCGGGCTTGACGCAGACGCTGTCGGCACCGGGCCCGTTCACCGTGTTTGCGCCGACGAACGCAGCTTTCAAGGCCGTGCCGGCAAAGACGATGGACGAGCTCGCGAAGAACAAGGAACTGCTCGCGCAGGTCCTGACCTATCACGTTGTTCCCGGCAAGGCGATGGCTGCCGACGTACAAGCAGGGCAATGCGAAGTCGGTCAACGGCGCAAACCTGGCGGTTTCAAAGGCCGGAACCTATGTGACCGTTGAAGATGCGGTCGTGACGAAGGCGGACCTTGGCGCCAGCAATGGTGTGGTTCACGTGGTCGACCGCGTTCTGCTGCCGCCGAAGCGCTAGCCTGCCGCAAAAAGAACGGCGCCTCTGTGGCGCCTTTTTCACACCGCGAGGGCGGTTAGGCGCGTTGCTGCTCGTACCAACAATTGCTACCGGCGGCGAAGCCGACCAAACTCATGCCTGGCTCATGCGGCCTTAGACGGTGTGACTGAGTCGCGTGTCTGGCCGATCTCCTCGATCCGCCTCTGCAGCGACAGGCGATCGAGCTTGTCCAGCCGAAGGCTCGCGAACAGGCTGATGCGTCGCTGCAGTTGCTCATAAGCGCGGAAGAAAGCGCGATCGATCTCCTCCTCCATGCCGCTCGCGGCGGCCGAGTCGGCACGCCCAGTGCGCCGTCATCGGCTGTCCTGGCCACACCGGGCACGCCTCGCCGGCGGCATCGTCGCAGACCGTGAAGACGAAATCCAGCTCGGTGCATCTTGTGCGGCGAATCGTCCCAGCTCTTCGAGCGGGCGCGAGGGGGTCGTTCAATCGGCCAGGCAGATTCTTGCTGAGCAGCTGAGCGTAGTGCGCATGACCTGCCCCTTCGGACGGCTGCCGGCGGAGAACGCGCGGAACCTGCTCGCCTTCACGTTTCAGTAATGGCCTCGGCCAGGATCGAGCAGCCGCTGGCAGTACGCGGAACAGAACGTTGTATCTGGCCGCAGTTGCAGTCATCGAACACCCTTGTGAGATGCGCCCGCCTCATCCTCGTCCGATATTGCCAGGCCGATCGAGGCGCTTTAAGAAAAAGTAGAAGGTTCGCATCCGCAGATGACGCTCAGTATTAAACGACGCAACAAGGTCTTACCGAACCGCTGAATTCCGCTCACGACGTCGCCGAAACACGGTCGCGAATCGGCGTGTCGGTCACCCGGTGACCCTAGCGTGCGTTACTCATGGTGCGATGGCTTCGAAGCAGGGATCGCGTTGTGGCGCGCGCAGCGCGCAGGGACGCAGTTTTTGCCCTCGGAGGTGCTCACGGCACCCATTGCGCCAGAAGATCGAGTGCTCGCGTCCGACGCTGCAACTGATCGGCACCGCGCAATCTTCATTTCCGACATCCACCTCGGCACGCGCGGCTGCAAGGCCAGCTACCTGCTGGATTTCCTGCGTCATATCGGGGTCCCGGGTACCTGGTCGGGGACATCATCGACGGCTGGGCGCTGAAAGGGCTTCTATCCGCGGCAGGCGCATGACGACGTGGTGCAGAAAGTCCTGCGCAAGGCTCGCAAGGGCACGCGCGTCATTTACGTCCCCAGCTATCACGACGAGCTACCCCGACAGTTCACCGGCTTGGATTTCGGTCAGGTGGCGATCCGGCAGGACGCCGTGCCGGCGTCCCCTGAAAGACGGTCGGCACCTCCTGGCCGTAGGCGGCAAT
>CAVPPW010000021.1:0-38872 GCA_963707445.1 uncultured beta proteobacterium
CCGTCGGGCGCCGCTGCGGAATTGCCCAGGTTCCAGACCATCAGCTTGCCGGCGCGTCCGTTTTTCAGGTTCTCCGGCCACTTGGCCGACTTGAAATTGATGTGGATGCCGAGCGCCGCGAGATCCTTGCGTCGGAATTCGTCACGCTGACGCGCGCGCTGGTCGGAAGTCGTCGCCCATTCGAGAACCAAAGGTGAACCGTCGGGTTGTTCGCGCCAGCCGTCGCCGTCGCGATCGATGTAGCCGTACATGTCGAGCAACGCCTTGGCGCGCGGCAGATCGAAGCGCGCCGTGTCGGTGACGAAGGCGGGGTCGTAGCCGATCGTGTGTGGCATCAGCCCTGACTGCGCCGGCACGGCTTGGCCGCGCCAGTACAGGCGAATTTCCTGGTCGACATCGATCGCGAGGCCGATCGCCCGGCGCAGCGCGACTTTCTCGGGTTCGTAGCCGCCGACGACCGGGTCCTGCATGTTGAAGTAGGTGTAGGTCACATCGGCATTGAGGGTTCGCCACATCTGGATGTTCTGGCGAGCGAGGTGCGGTGCCAGCTCGCCGTTCGGTACCGCGATGTTGATGAAGTCCCACGGTAGTCGTTCGAGCAGGTCCTGTTGCTTGTTGAGGAAGGCCAGCCAGCGCGGCTGGGTCTCCTCGATGATGGACACCTCGACTCGATCGATCATTGGCAGCTTGCGGCCCCGGAGGCGTCGCAGCAGCGCCTGTCCTTCGGCATCGTCGGCGGCCGGTTCCGCGTCATAGACCGCAGCGCGGTAGGTCGGGTTCCGGTCGAGCACGATCTTCGAGGACCGCCTCCAGTCCGCCAAGCGGAAGGGGCCGGTGCCGACCGGGTGGCTCGCGATGTCGTCGCCGTAGGCCTCGACGACCTCGCGGGCCAGCGCGCCGTACAGATCGCCGGTCGCGAGCGTCTGCAGGAAGCGGGGCAGCGGACGTTCGACTCGGAACTGAATCGTGTAACGGTCGAGCGCGCGCATTCCTTCGACCGGTGTGTCGTAATCGAACGGCCGCTTGTTCTTCAGCGCATCGTCCCGCAGCGCCGCCATGCCGACGATGCGCGAGTCCGCCAGCGTCGCGTAGGTCGGTGCCTTCCAGCGCGGATCGAAGAAGCGCTTCAGCGAATAGACGTAGTCCGCAGCGATCAGCTCGCGCGGCCTGCCCTTGAAGACCGGGTCGTCCTGGAAAAAGATGCCGGGTTTGATGCGAATGGTCCAGACGCGAAAGTCGTACGACACGTCGGGCAGGCCGTCCGCCGTATTGGGAACGATGTGGTACGGTCGTGCCAGATAGTCGTAGTCGTACAGCCCGTCGAAGATGTGCGAAATGACAGTGCGCGAATAGATGTCGTTGACTTGCGCGGGGTCGAACCCGGTCTCCGACACCTCGAAGGCGTAGCGCAGTACCTTCGGCGGATCGAGCGGCCGACTCGCCGCCGACCGGGCGAGCCGTGAGCGCGACCGGGGCCACGGCAAGTGCCCGGTTCAATGCGCGTCGGCTACTCGAGAACTCAGCGCTCATGCTCGCAACGTGGGAAAGACGTCCGGATTGGAATCCCCGACGCAGACCGGCATAATCCGCGCTTTCGCGCGCCACGTCGGCTTGGCTTCAGGCGCGAACAGAACCAGGACGTGGCTCCCGTGGGCGCCTATATCTTACGCAGGCTGTGGCAGATGATCCCGACCTTGGCGGGGGTCATCCTGTTCGTCTTTTTCCTGTTCAAGTGGTTCGGCGGCGATCCGGCGGAGATCCTCGGCGGACTGCTCGGCGACGCCCGAGCAGATCGAGGCGATCCGCTCGCAACTCGGCTTGAACGACCCGTGGTACGCGCAGCTCTGGATCTTCGTGAAGGCCATTTTCACGTTCAACTGGGGCAACAGCTGGGCGACCGGCGAGGCGGTGGCCAATATCTTCAGGACCCGGCTGCCGGCGACGCTGACGATCATGGTGCCGATCCTGATCCTGGAAACGGTACTCGGCATCGTGGCGGCGATGGCGGTCGCGTACGTGCGCGGCTCGCTGACGGACCGCACGATCATGGTCATCACGACGGTCATGCTGTCGATCTCCTTCCTCGTCTACATCATCGTCGGCCAGTGGCTGTTCGGTTTCTACCTAGGATGGTTCCCGGTGCAGGGCTGGAGCGACAGCTTTTGGACCAATCTGACGCACTACGCCGTGCTGCCGGTCATGCTCGGCGGTGTTCGTCGCGCTGGCGCCGAACACCCGCCTGTATCGCAGCTTCTTCCTTGACGAAATCAACCAGGACTACGTTCGGACCGCGCGTGCCAAGGGTGTCAGCGAGAATCGTGCGCTGTTCGTCCACGTGCTTCGCAACGCGATGATTCCCGTGCTCACCAACGTTTCGGTTCAACTGCCCGGCATCTTCCTCGGTTCGTTCCTGATCGAGACCTTCTTCTCGGTGCCGGGGCTGGGGCGCGAGACGCTGCTGGCGGTCAACCGCAGCGACTATCCGGTGATCCAGGCCGTGACCGTCTACCTGGCGGTGCTGACGATGGTGATCAACCTCGGGGCCGACATGCTGTACAAGTGGGTCGATCCGCGCGTGGTCCTGAAGTGAGGATGCGATGACGTCAGTGGTCGAGGCCTATCAGATACCGTCGTCCGAGCGGTCCGAAGGCGTCTGGCTGACCGCGTGGCGCCGGCTGCAGGGCGACCGCGTCGGCATGGCCTCGCTGGCGATCGTCGCCGGCTTCCTGGTGATGATCCTCGCGGCTGCGCTCGGACTGGTGGCTGGCGACTGGCAGAAGGAGGTCGGTGTGCCGGATGCGCCGCCCACGTTCGTCGGGCCGCGCGCGGCCTCCTCGGCTGCCGATCCGATCGCGAGCGTGATCGCCAAGGATGCGAAGCCGGTCGACCTGACGGACATCGATCCGCTCGCGCCGAAGTACAAGGAATGGGCGGAGCGTGCCGCCAAGATCCAGATCACCGAGGCGCCGCGCGCCGAAACTCTGCTGTTCGGCGCCGACCGGCTCGGGCGCGACGTGCTGTCGAAAGTCATCAAGGGAGCCGAAGTCTCGATCTTCGTCGGCGTGTTCGCGGCCGTGCTGGCAACGCTGATCGGCACCGTTCTGGGGGCGGTCGCCGGCTACGTGGGCGGGCGCGTCGGCGACTTCCTCGAGTGGGTCTACAACGTCTTCACATCGATTCCGGGCATCCTGCTGATCTTCGCGTTCGCCGCCGTGCTCGGACGCGGCATCAGCACGGTGATCCTGATCCTCGGGTTGGCCGGCTGGACCGGTATTTACCGGCTGGTGCGCGCCGAGTACATCAAGCACCGGACGCGTGAATACGTGCGCGCTGCCGAGGCGATCGGCGCCAGCCACTACTCGCGCATGTTCGTCCACATCCTGCCCAACGTCAGCCACGTGGTGCTGGTGCAGTTGTCGCTGTACGTCGTCTTCTTCATCAAGGCCGAGGTGATCCTGTCTTTCCTCGGGCTTGGCGTGCGCGTCGACCAGGTTTCCTGGGGCACCATGCTGTCGGAGGCGCAGGCCGAGCTGGTACTCGGCCACTGGTGGCAGCTGGTCGCCGCGACGATCTCGATGGCGCTGTTCGTCACGGCGTTTTCGCTGCTGACCGACGCGCTGCGCGATGCGCTCGACCCGAAACTGCGCTGAGGCGCGCAAAAGTGCAAACCTACTTTTGCGCGGTCAATCGGAAAAAATCGCTGGCGGAGCCAGACGATTTTTTTCATCACAACGGCACGAAAGGGCGCAGGAAAACCCGGGCCGCGACGCATTTGCGTGCGTTTGTTCTGCGGGCCGGCGCCCGGCCGCTCCGAAGCCGGCCCGCCAGTTTGAACCGCTTCGAGTGCACGTGCGATCGCGGAGCGGTCGCGTACACGAGGAGCGCACGTGAGTAACCTCGTCTCGGTGCGCGATCTGCGCGTCTCGTTCCGGCTGGGCAAGCACCGCATCGCCGAGGCCGTGCGCGGCGTCGAGTTTCGACATACCGGAAAACGCGACCGTCGCGCTGGTCGGCGAGTCCGGATCGGGCAAGAGCGTGTCCGCGATGTCGATCGTGCGCCTTCTGCCCGAGAACGCCATCGTGTCGCCGGACAGCCGGGTCGAGTTCGGCGGCCGCAACCTGCTGGCGGAGCCGATCGAGACGCTGCGCGCGATCCGCGGCAAGGACATCTCCGTCGTATTCCAGGAGCCGATGTCGTCGCTGAACCCGGTGTTCCCGGTCGGTTGGCAGATCGCCGAAGCGCTGCAACTCCACATGGGTCTGTCGCGCCGGCAGGTCGGTGATCGCGTGGTGGAGTTGATGACCGAGGTCGGGATTCCGGAGCCGAAGTCGCGCGTAGATTCGTATCCGCACGAGCTGTCCGGCGGCCAGCAGCAGCGCGTGATGATCGCGATGGCGATCGCCTGCGAACCCAAGCTGCTGATCGCCGACGAGCCGACCACCGCGCTCGACGTGACGGTGCAGCGGCAGATCCTCGAACTGATCAAGCGCCTGCAGGATCGCCATCGGATGAGCGTGCTGTTCATCAGCCACGACCTCGGGCTGGTGGGGGAGATCGCCGATCGGGTCGTGGTGATGCGCGACGGCGTCGTCCGCGAAAGAGGCCCGGTCGCCGCGATCTTCGAGGCACCGCAGGACGCGTACACGAAGGCGCTGCTGCTGTGCCGGCCGCGGCTGGATGCCAAGCCGAAGCGACTGCCGGTCATCGACGACTTCATGCAGGGCAAGCCGGTGTCCCAGATCGTCGTCACCGAGCAGCGTGTGGCTCGTGCGACGGCGGCGGAGCCGCTGATCGAAGCGAGGGGATTGCGCAAGGAGTATCGGCTGAAGACGGGGCTGTTCGCCCGCAAGACGGTGGAAGCGGTCAAGGAAGCGACCTTCGCGCTGTATCCCGGACGCACGCTCGGCGTGGTGGGCGAATCGGGGTCGGGCAAGACCACCGTGGGCATGCTGCTGATGCGACTGGTCGATGCGACGGCCGGACAGGTGCTGTATCAGGGCAAGGATCTGCTGTCGATGTCAGACGCCGAGATGATGGCGTTCCGGCGCAGGATCCAGATCATTTTCCAGAATCCGTACGCCAGCCTGAATCCGCGCTTCACGGTCGGGCAGATCCTGACCGAGCCGATGAAGATCCACGGCATCGGCTCGAGCGACAACGACCGCTTCGATCAGGCGGTCGTGCTCGCGCGCCGCGTCGGCCTCGGCGCCGACAGCGTGTACAAGTACCCGCACGAGTTCTCCGGCGGCCAGCGGCAGCGCATCGCGATTGCGCGATGTTTGTCCATGAAGCCCGACGTGATCATCTGCGACGAATCGGTGTCGGCGCTCGACGTATCCGTGCAGGCCACCGTGCTCAACCTGCTGCTGGACCTGCAGGACGAGTTCGGCATGACCTACATCTTCATCAGCCATGATCTGTCGGTGGTCAAGTACATGGCCGACGATCATGCTGGTGATGAGCAACGGAGAGATCGTCGAGCGCGGTGCGTCCGAGGCCATTTACGCCGATCCAAAGCACGAGTACACGCGCAAGTTGCTGTCGGCCATTCCGCGCGGCTACCGGCGCGGGCGGTGCGCGCGGCATAGGTCGCCGACCTTTCACAGCCTTTCCCGACTGCTGTCAGCTCGTGTTCGGAACCGCGAGTCCGGCGACACAGAAGAAGCTCACCGACGCACTGGGCCGCGTCATCGATCTGCGCGCGCGACTGCACGACGACGCGGCGATGTGCTCGCGCTGGCTCGCCGTCAAGCGCTTCCAGTCGGAGCGCCTGGCAGGGACCTACGCCGACCTGCTGGCCTCGGACCGCTACCGCGAATCGTGCGAGTTCTTCCTCGAGGAACTCTATGGTGCACGCGACTTCGAGCAGCGCGATGTCGAGGTGCAACGGGTCGTGCCGAAACTGGCGGGGATGCTGCCCGGCCGCGCGATCGAAACGCTGTTGCTCGCAGTCGAACTCGACGAGCTGGCAGAGAGCCTGGACGCGGACCTCGCCCGGATCGTCGAGTTGCCGGTCACGAACTCGCGCTACGCCGAGGCGTATCCACGGGCGGGCAGCATGCAGCAGCGCGAGCGGCAGATCGAGCTGGTCGACGAGATCGGTCGGGCGCTCGATCGGCTCGCGCGGATCCCGATGCTGGCGCCGATGCTCGGGATGATGAAGGGTCCCGCGGAAGCCTGGGGCTACGGGCATCTGCACCACTTCCTGTACCGCGGTTTCCACGCCTTCGCGCGCCATGCGCGGTGCGGGCTGATTTCCTCGCGACGATCAAGCGGCGCGAGCTGGCGATCAACGCGCGCCTGTTCGCGGGTGAGCCGGACTCGTTCCGGCCGGTCGACTGACGCTCAGGTCTCGCGCACCACGCTCGACCGCGTCCAGCGGTCGTGCAGCAGTCGGTGCGAGGGGTCGACGAGGGCGGGAGCGAGCATCAGGCGCGAATCTCAGCGCCAGCGCCACGAGGTCGAGGGCGCCGTGCGCCGGAAAAGCGCGACGAAGGGGCACCGGGCACGAACAGGTGCCACGCCAGCAGGTAGCGGGCGATGGCACGTCCGGTCGTCAACCGCGTGCCGCCCGGTCCGTCGATTCGGAGCTTCCAGGTCTTCAGCGCCAGCGTCTGTCCGGATCGGGTCCAGCAGACGACGAAGTACACGCCGACCGCGACGAAGACGACCGCCTGCAGCAGCGAGGCGGCGGGGGGAGCTGAGCGGATAGGTCCAGCCGGAAGCGATCAGCAGCAGGAAGCCGGCCGCAAAGGTGACACCGAACAGCAGAACGGCTTCGTAGATCATGGCGGCCAGGCGCAGCCGCAACGGGGCCGGAGGTGCGCCGGGCTACAAGGGGGATCGTCGCGGCGCTACTTCTGCGGTGGAGTGCGCGCGGGCGGGATTGGCCGGAGGCACCGCCGACTCGCGCGTCGTCCGGCGCGGCGTTTCGGGCTTGGCCGCCGCGCGGCCGGCGAGTTCGCGCTTCTTGTCCTCGGGCAGTTCGTTGTACTTCTGCACGGTCGCCTCCCGCTGCTCGGCCGGGACTTGATAGGCACGGCGGAAGTTCTCGCGCGCCGTGGTCTTCTGCTCGGGCGTCAGGCGCGAGAAGCCGGCCATGCGTTCATGCAACTTCTGTTTGCCGTCGGGCGAGAGGTTCGGATACTTGGCGGCGACCTCGAGCCACTTCCTCTTGCGGTCGGAATCGCATCCCGGCCCAGTCGTTCGACAGTGGCGCCAGCGCCTCGCGCTGGGCCGGCGTCAGCTTCGGTTCCAGGAAGGACCGGCGCCCGCCTGGGCCCAGGCGGGCGAGGCCGATGTCGACAGCCCGACCAGCAGGGCGAGACACGCGGATTTGAAGCTCACTCGGGGCCTCCCGCTCAGTGATCGTCAGTGTCGCCCCTCGAGCAGGGTACCGAACCCCTTGTCCGCGTAGGTCTCGATCGGGACGTCGTCCAGCAGCACGGCGAAGTCCATGTTGGCGATCTCGGAAATGCGCTGCGACCCTGATACTCGTAGATGCCGACGAAGCCGATCGCGAGCGCCAGCAACGGCGCCGCGAGGCCGACCGGCGCAGCCAGCCGGCACGCTCGTCCAGGACGCGGCACGCGCGCCGGCGGTCTGCCAAGCGGCGGGTACCCATGCCGTTTCGGTCTGGTCGCAAACTGGCGGGCGAGCGCCGCCTGCCGGGCCTGCTGCAGCCGGTAGGTGGTCCGGTAGTCGAGGCGCTCCAGGCCCTCGTCGAGCGCCTGGCGGATCCGGTAGCCGAAGTCGTTTTCGTTCATAGCTTGATGCCTCGGGCAAGCAAAGCCTTTGCCAGTGCGTGGGTCGCTCTGGAACAGTGCGTCTTGACGCTGCCTTCAGAACATCCCATTGCCGCGGCGGTTTCCGCCACGTCCATGTCTTCCCAGTAACGCATCAGAAATGCCTCCCGTTGACGCGCCGGCAGTCGCGCGACCTCCTCTTCGATGATCGAGATCACCTGCCAGCGCTCGACCTTGTCGGCGGCGCTCTCGGCGCCGTCGGAGCCCGCGATGGCCTCCAGCGTCTCGAGCGGATCGGCGTCGGCGTCATCGGCCGGCGTCAGGGCCGAAAACAGTGTTACCCAGGTCGACCGTACCTTCTGCCGACGGAAATGATCGTGGATGACGTTCTGGAGTATGCGGGTGAAAAGCAGCGGAAACTCGGCCGCTGGCCGGGCGCCGTAGTTCTCGGACAGCTTGATCATGGCGTCCTGGACGATGTCCAGCGCGGCGTCGCGGTCACGCACCGCAAACTGCGCCTGCTTGAAGGCGCGGCGTTCGACGCTGGCGAGAAACTGGGAGAGCTCGTCGCGGGTGGCCATCGGGGGGGCTGGCGTGGCGAAAGCGCGTGCCAGCCCGCGGTGGGGGACAACGGCGGCCGATGCTATCAGACGAAGCCAGGCCCCAGTCGCTCCGCGCGGGTGCGGACCCTGCACTGATCCGGCGCCGTTTGCACAATGTTGTGCGCTGCAGTATCTTCGCCGGTTCTTGCAAGACGAGAACACGTTGTAGCGACACAGCCTATCCCGTTGTAAACCGCATCGAAAGCGCACATCAGGCGCCCCGCCGCACCGCGAGCCACAAGCGCGCATGGACGGCATCCGATCAATTTCCTGTGGACTTTGAGAGGAGTCAGCAACAATGCAACTCACAGGCGCGGAAATCGTCGTACGAGCGCTGCAGGACGAAGGCGTCACACACGTCTTCGGGTACCCGGGAGGGGCCGTCCTGTATATCTACGACGAGATCTTCAAGCAGGACAAGTTTCAGCACATCCTGGTCCGGCACGAGCAGGCCGCGGTTCACGCAGCGGATGCGTATTCGCGCTCGAGCCAGCGGATCGGCGTGGCGCTGGTCACCAGCGGCCCGGGCGTCACCAACGCGGTCACCGGCATCGCCACCGCGTACATGGACTCGGTACCGCTGGTGGTCATTACCGGCCAGGTGCCGACCCATGCGATCGGGCTCGATGCCTTCCAGGAGTGCGACACGGTCGGCATCACGCGGCCGTGCGTCAAGCACAACTTCCTGGTCAAAGACGTGCGCGATCTCGCCGCGACGATTAAAAAAGCGTTCTACATCGCGCAGACAGGGCGGCCCGGTCCGGTCCTGGTCGATGTCCCGAAGGACGTGACGGTTGCGCGCACCGAGTATGTCTACCCGCGCGAGATCGACATGCGCTCGTACAAGCCGGTGCTCAAGGGTCACCTGGGCCAGATCAAGAAGGCGGTGCAGCTGCTGCTGGCGGCCGAGCGACCCATGGTGTACGCGGGTGGCGGAGTCATCCTGTCCGATTCTGCAGGGTTGCTGAATCGCCTGGTGAACCTGCTCGGCTTTCCGTGCACCACCACGCTGATGGGACTGGGCGGATTCAAGGCGAGCGACCCGAAGTTCGTCGGCATGCCGGGTATGCACGGCACCTACGAGGCCAACATGGCGATGCAGCACTGCGACGTGCTGCTGGCCGTCGGTGCGCGCTTCGACGATCGAGTGATCGGCAATCCGAAGCACTTCGCCACGCACCCGCGCAAGATCGTTCACGTCGACGTCGACCCGTCGTCGATCAGCAAGCGGGTCAAGGTTGACGTCCCGATCGTCGGCGACGTGCGCGAGGTGCTCACCGAACTGCTGTCGCAGCTCGAGAGCTCGAGCGCGCGTCCCGCCGCCGAGCCGCTCAAGGCCTGGTGGGCGCAGATCACCGATTGGCGCAAGCGCGATTGCCTGCGCTACGACCGCAATGGCGGACCGATCAAGCCCCAGTACGTAGTCGAGACGCTGTGGAAAGTGACCGGCGGCAACGCGTTCGTTACGTCCGACGTCGGGCAGCACCAGATGTGGGCCGCGCAGTACTACCGGTTCGACGCGCCGCGCCGCTGGATCAACTCGGGCGGCCTCGGCACGATGGGTGTCGGGCTGCCGTATGCGATGGGCGTGCAGATGGCCAACCCTGGCGCGCAGGTGGCATGCATCACCGGCGAGGCGTCGATCCAGATGTGCATCCAGGAGCTTGTCGACCTGCAAGCAGTACCGCCTGACGCCGAAGATCATCAATCTCAACAACCGTTACCTCGGCATGGTCCGCCAGTGGCAGCAGATCGACTACGGCAGCCGCTACTCGGAGTCGTACATGGATGCGCTGCCGGACTTCGTCAAGCTGGCGGAGAGCTACGGCCACGTCGGCATGCGAATCGAGGACCCGAAGGAGGTCGAGCCCGCGCTGAAGGAAGCGTTCGGCAAGCACAAGGACCGGCTGGTGTTCCTCGACTTCATCACCGACCAGAAGGAAAACGTCTGGCCGATGGTGAAGGCGGGCAAGGGGCTGACCGAAATGCTGCTGGGCTCGGAGGATCTATGAACCACCCCCACGCTCGCTGCCCCCGGAGGGGGCCGAGGACCGCGGCTCCTTGCCGGCCTGCGCCGGCAAGGACGGGGCGAGGAGGCGTTGCGTCCCGCAACGCCGCGGCCTGCAAGGCCTCAGTGCCCTTCGGGCGGCCGGGCGGGCACTGACATGCGCCACATCATTTCCGTACTTCTCGAAAACGAACCGGGTGCGCTGTCGCGTGTGGTGGGGCTTTTTTCGGCGCGCGGCTACAACATCGAGACGCTGACCGTGGCGCCGACCGAGGACGCGTCGCTGTCGCGCATGACGATCGTCAGCATCGGCTCGGACGACGTGATCGAGCAGATCACCAAGCATCTGAACCGGCTGATCGAGGTGGTCAAGGTGGTCGACCTCACGGAAGGCGATTACATCGAGCGTGAGCTGATGCTGATCAAGGTGCGCGCGGTGGGCAAGGAACGCGAGGAGATGAAGCGGATGGCGGACATCTTCCGCGGGCGCATCATCGACGTGACCGAACGCACCTACACGATCGAGCTGACCGGTAATTCGGGCAAGCTCGATGCGTTCATCCAGGCGGTCGACCGCGCGTCGATCCTCGAAACGGTGCGCACCGGTGGTTCCGGAGTGGGCCGCGGCGAGAGAGTCTTGCGGGTCTAGCGCCCCGCACGCCTCTCGGCGGATTATTTGGAACGAGGGGGCTAGGCTGGCCCCCTCGTGCTCCCCCAGCCACGGGGAGATCAACACGAAGTCACTTGGGAGATGACGGTGAAAGTCTATTACGACAAGGACGCCGACCTGTCGCTGGTCAAGGGCAAGAAAGTGACGATCGTCGGCTATGGCTCGCAGGGTCATGCGCATGCGCAGAATCTCGCCGACTCCGGCGTCAAGGTGACGATCGGGCTGCGCAAGGGTGGAGTCTCGTGGAACAAGGCCGCCAACGCCGGACTGCAGGTCAAGGAGGTTGCCGACGCCGCCAGGGACGCCGACATCGTGATGATCCTGCTGCCCGACGAGAACCACGCGCAGGTCTACGGCGAAGCGCTGGCGCCCAACATGAAGCAGGGTGCGGCACTCGCCTTCGCCCACGGCTTCAACATCCACTACGGACTCATTCAGCCGCGCGCCGATCTCGACGTCGTCATGGTGGCGCCCAAGGCGCCGGGGCATACGGTGCGCTCGACGTTCAAGCAGGGCGGTGGAGTGCCGATGCTGGTGGCGATCCACAAGGACACCTCGGGCATGGCGCGCGACCTGGCGCTGTCGTACGCCGCGGCGATCGGAGGCGGAAAGGCCGGCATCATCGAGACCAATTTCCGCGAGGAGACCGAGACGGATCTGTTCGGCGAGCAGACCGTGCTGTGCGGAGGCACGGTCGAACTGATCAAGGCCGGATTCGAGACGCTGGTGGAAGCGGGTTACGCGCCGGAAATGGCGTACTTCGAGTGCCTGCACGAGCTGAAGCTGATCGTCGACCTCATCTACGAGGGCGGCATCGCCAACATGAACTATTCGATCTCGAACAATGCCGAATATGGCGAATACGTCACCGGCCCTCGCATCATCACGGACGAGACGAAGCGAGTGATGCGCCAGGTGCTGAAGGATATCCAGACCGGCGAGTACGCGAAGAGCTTCATCCTCGAAAATCGTGCCGGTGCGACGACGCTGAACGCCCGCCGCCGGCTGGTGGCCGAGCATCCGATCGAGCAGGTCGGCGAAAAGCTGCGGGCGATGATGCCTTGGATCAAAGCCAACCGGCTGGTCGACCAGTCGAAGAACTGATCGATGCGGTCCATGGACGAAGCTGCGGGCGCAGGCGATCGCTGGCAGGCGATCGCCCCGCTCGGCGTGCGGACGCACGCAGGTGCGTCCGCTGTTTCCGCCTCGCGTGCCGTGGATCAAAGCCAATCGCCTGGTCGATCAGTCCAAGAACCAGGGCTAGACCCGATGCGGTTCATGGCCGAAGCCGCGTGCGCGTTGAACCGCGAGGCGTCGCCGAAAGGATTTTTCATGATTCGCTGTGCTCTCGCCACCCTGCTGCTGGCCACATTGCCGGTCGCGGCGCAGCTCCAGCCGCCGCCGGCTCCGAGTGCCGGGACGCTCGTCGTGATGAACGGCAGCGCGGAGATCGAACTGCCGAATGACGAAGCCGTCGCCAGTTTCTTCTACGAAGCGCAGGACGCCGATCTGACCAAGGCGCAGGCATTGGTCAACCAGCGTGTCGGCGACGGCACCGCGGCACTGAAGCGCGCCGATCCGAAAGCGCTGATCGAGACTTCGGGCTATGGCAGTTATCCGGTCTACTCGGGCGGCAGCAACCGCACCATCGTGGGCTGGCGGGTGCGGCAGGGCGTGACGCTCAGGACCGACAACCTGGCCGCGTTGCCGAAGACGGTGGCGGCTGCGCAGTCATTCCTGTCGGTCGGCGGCGTCGATTTCCGCTTGTCGAAGGCGGCGCGGGAAAAGGTCGACGCGCAGCTGATCCAGCAGTCGATTGCCAACCTGAACGCTCGTATCGCCGCGGCGGCTCAGGCGCTCGGCGTGCCGCCGGGGCGAGTGCGGCTCGAGGAAGTCAACTTCGGCGTGCGCGAAGGTGGGCCGATCCCGATCGGAGCAGCGCGCATGGCCACGATGTCATCGGACGCCGTGCCGCCGCCGACTTTCGAGTCAGGGCGTTCGTCGGAGCGCATGACGGTGAGCGGCAAGGCACGTCTGCTGCCCTGAAGTCCCGAGGTCGCGCGGGCGCTGTGCGCATCGCGACCGCGGTCGGCACACGGGCGCTTCCGATACCATAGTGCCTGCTCCCGTCCGAGGCACGCTCGTTGAACTATCCGCACCCGTTGCTGGCACGCGAAGGCTGGCCTTTCATCGGGGCCGCGCTCGCGCTGGCCGTCGTGACGTGGTGGTTCGCCGGCTTCGCGTGGTCGCTGCCGCTGTGGCTGCTGGCGATCTTCGTCATCCAGTTCTTCCGCGATCCTCCGCGCGAAGTGCCGACGATGCCGTCGGCGGTGCTGTCGCCGGCCGACGGTCGCGTCGTCAAGGTCGCGCAGACCAACGACCCCCACACCGTGCGCGAAGCCCTGCTGATCAGCGTGTTCATGAACGTGTTCAACGTCCACAGCAACCGCTCTCCGGTGGACGGCATCGTGGAGTCCCTGGTGTATTCGGCCGGAAGCTTCATCAACGCCGACCTCGACAAAGCCTCGAGCGAGAACGAGCGCAACGCGATGGTGCTGCGGCTCGACTCGGGGGCGCGCGTGTCTGTCGTGCAGGTGGCCGGTCTCATCGCCCGCCGCATCCTGTGCTACGTCAAGGTTGGCGATCGGCTGGCGCGGGGGCAGCGCTATGGTTTCATCCGCTTCGGCTCGCGTGTCGACGTCTATCTGCCTCCGACAGCGCGGCCCCGGGTTGCGGTCGGCGATATCGTTCACGCGACCACCACCGTGCTGGCCGAGCTGTAGGTTCCGATGCGATTCCGTCGCCGCAAGTCGCGCAGCTTCCCGATCGCCGGAGCGCCGGTCGTGCTGGACGACGCGCCGCGCGCGCGGCGGCGTGGCATCTACCTGCTGCCCAACCTTTTCACGATGGCAGCGCTTTTCGCGGGCTTCTTCGCGATCGTGCAGGCGATGAGCCAGCGCTTCGAACTCGCGGCCATCGCGATCTTTGCGGCGATGGTGCTCGATGGCATGGACGGCCGCGTGGCCCGCCTCACCAACACGCAAAGCGCGTTCGGCGAACAGTTCGATTCGCTGTCCGACATGACCTCGTTCGGTGTGGCGCCTGCCCTGGTCATGTACGAATGGGTGCTGAGCGAACTCGGGCGCTGGGGCTGGGCGGGCGCGTTCGTCTACTGCGCCGGCGCGGCGTTGAGGCTGGCGCGGTTCAACTCGAACATCGGCGTCATTGACAAGCGCTATTTCCAGGGCTTGCCAGCCCTGCCGCGGCGGCGCTGATCGCCGGGTTTGTCTGGCTCGCGATCGACAACAAGATTCCGGTTCGAAGGACAGCGTCATGCCCTGGGTGGCGTTCGCGCTCACCGTGTACACCGGGCTGACGATGGTGTCGAGCGCGCCGTTCTACAGCGGCAAGAGCTTCCAGGTGGGGCGCAGCGTTCCCTTCTGGGTCATGGTCGTGCTGATCGTCCTGATCTTCGTCGTCAGTTCCGACCCGCCGATCGCGCTGTTCACCCTGTTCGGCCTGTACGCCCTGTCGGGCTATCTCTACTGGGCCTACCGCTGGTTCAGCGGACAGCCGAATCCCGCCAAGCCGGTGGCGCGCGATCTCGACCGCTCGGGCTAGGGCCTGTTCACGCTAGCGGAATCGCCTTATAGTGGCTGCCATGTCTCTGCGCAACAATCGCCGCCCCCCGCCTTATCGCCGCCGTCCTGCCGGGCCGGCTGCTTCTGCTGCTGCGCCCCGCGCGCAGCTAACCCCCGACCCACAAGTTGTGTCGTACCGCTGCCGCGCCCCGAGCCCGGCAGGAAAACTCATCGCCCGGAGCGACCGATGACCGACAAGCTGATCATTTTCGACACCACGCTGCGCGATGGCGAGCAAAGTCCCGGCGCCTCGATGACCAAGGAAGAGAAGCTGCGGATCGCGCGGCAGCTCGAGCGCCTGCGCGTGGACGTGATCGAGGCGGGATTCGCGGCGTCGTCCAACGGTGACTTCGAGGCGGTGCGGTCGATCGCCAACACGATCAGGGATTCGACGGTGTGCTCGCTCGCGCGCGCGAACGACCGCGATATCAGCCGCGCGGCCGAGGCGTTGAAGGGAGCGGCATCCCAGCGCATTCACACCTTCATCGCGACTTCGGCGCTGCACATGGAAAAGAAGCTGCGCATGACGCCCGAGCAGGTATACGAGCAGGCCAAACTGGCGGTGCGATTCGCGCGGCAGTTCACCGACAATGTCGAGTTCTCGCCCGGAAGACGGCTACCGGTCCGATCCCGATTTCCTGTGCCGCGTGCTGGAAGCGGTGATCGTGGAGGGCGCGACGACGATCAACATTCCGGACACCGTGGGCTACGCCATCCCGGAGCTTTACGGCGAGTTCCTGCGATCGCTGCGCGAACGCATTCCCAATTCGGGCAAGGCAGTCTGGAGCGTGCACTGCCATAACGATCTCGGCATGGCGGTGGCCAATTCGCTGGCGGGGGTCAAGATCGGCGGTGCGCGCCAGGTCGAATGCACGGTGAACGGACTCGGCGAGCGCGCCGGCAACTGCTCGCTCGAGGAGGTCGTGATGGCGGTGCGCACGCGCCGCGACTTCCGGTCTCGACGTCGGCGTCGATACCACGCAGATCGTTCGGCCTCGCAAGCCGTGTCTGGCATCACCGGATTTCCGGTGCAACCGAACAAGGCGGTCGTCGGCGCCAACGCCTTTGCCCACGCATCCGGCATTCACCAGGATGGCGTGCTGAAGGCGCGCGACACCTACGAGATCATGCGCGCCGAAGATGTCGGCTGGCACGCCAACAAGATCGTGCTGGGCAAGCTGTCGGGCCGCAATGCATTCAAGCAGCGCGTGCAGGAGCTCGCGATACCGATCGAGAGCGAAACCGAACTGAACGCGGCGTTTGCGCGCTTCAAGGAACTCGCCGATCGCAAGTCCGAGATCTACGACGAAGACATCCAGGCCTTGTTCTCCGATGAAACGGTCACGCCGCACGACGAGCATTTCAAACTGCTCTCGCTGTCGCAGCGGTCGGAAACGGGCGAGCGGCCGCACGCTCGCGTCGTGCTCGCGATCGGGCCCACGGAGGTCACCGCCGAGTCGGACGGCAACGGCCCGGTCGACGCCTCGCTGAAGGCCATCGAGAGCCAGGTCCAAAGCGGCTGCGAACTGCTGCTCTATTCGGTGAACGCAATCACGACCGGCACCGAATCGCAAGGCGAAGTCACCGTCCGTCTGGCGCGCGCGGGACGCATCGTCAATGGCGTCGGGGCCGATCCGGACATCATCGCGGCGTCCGCCAAGGCCTACCTTAACGCGCTGAACAAGTTGTACAGCGGTGTCGAGCGACTGAACCCGCAGACTTCGCTGGCTCCATAAGCGCTCCTCGTGTACGCGACCGCTGCGCGGTCGCACGTGCACTCGGAGCGGCACGGTTCGCGCTGCGCGCGAACCGCACGAGGACTAGTTAGTCGGCTGCGCTCCGGAGCGGCCGCGCGCTCCGCCGGAGGACAAAGGCACCGCACTCTCCCTGCCCTCTCGCGAGGCGAGAGGGAGTGAGGCTCCCACCCCGTCCCGCCCCTCCGTGAGGGGCGGGTGCGAATCAAGCGGCTTGAAGGGGCGACCTCCGCAGCCGGCTGTTGTCCCTTACCCGCTCGGCGGGGAAGGGTGCAGGGATGGGGTGCCAGCACTCCCGCCCTCTCGGAGGGAGGACGGGTGGGAGCCGTGCCGCTGAAACTCGGCGAGCGCGCGGCCGCTCCGGAGCGCAGCCGACTCATCGAATGTCGTGAGCGGCGAAGCCGTGACCGCCGCGAGCGCACGTGCGACCCGCAGGGTCGCGTACGTGAGCGGCGATAAGTTATACTCCCGCGCTTCACGGCACGGCCATCCTTCCGTGTCCGCGTGTGTTCAGGTTCGACTCGAAAGGGAAAAAATGGCAGTTGCAGATATCAACAAGGCGGATATCGTCGCCAAGTATCAGCGCGCAAAGGCTGATACCGGCTCGCCCGAAGTGCAGGTCGCACTGCTGACGGCACGCATCAACGAATTGACCGACCACTTCAAGGCCCACGTCAAGGACCATCATTCCCGGCGTGGTTTGCTCAAGATGGTCAGCCGGCGCCGCAAGCTGCTCGACTACCTCAAGGGCAAGAATCCAGAGGCTTACAAGGGGCTCATCGACGGCCTCGGCCTGCGCAAGTAGTCGCTCTGTGGCAGCGATCGACAGCCTTCAATGACCAGGACATGCAGTCAGGCAGCCTGCGCGGAGTGATCCACGCGGGCCGCGTTCCCATGTCCGCAAAAAATGCGCGCTGCGATATGGACGTAAGGGCGGTGACCCCGCGCCGAGTCGTCGATACCGCAGCGTGCCGGGCCGACGCACTGGATTACGCGCACGGCCGAATCCAACAAGAAAGGGACGCCAAGTGTTCGAAAAGGTAAGCAAGCAGTTCGCGTACGGTGCACACACCGTGACGCTCGAGACCGGTGAGATCGCCCGTCAGTCGGGCGGCGCCGTCGTCTGCTCGATGGACGACACGGTCGTTCTCGCCACTGTCGTGGCGCGCAAGGAAGCCAAGCCCGGCCAGGACTTCTTCCCGTTGACCGTCGATTACGTCGAGAAGACGTATGCGGCCGGACGCATTCCGGGCGGGTTTTTCAAACGCGAGGGACGGCCGTCCGAGAAGGAAACGCTGACCTCGCGGCTGATCGACCGGCCGATCCGGCCGCTGTTTCCCGACGGCTTCTTCAACGAGGTCCAGGTCGTGGTGCACGTGCTGTCGGTCGACCCGGAGATCGATTCGGACATTCCGGCACTGATCGGCGCTTCGGCCGCGCTGTCGCTGTCGGGCATACCGTTCAAGGGGCCGATCGGCGCCTGCCGTGTCGGCTATCTGGACGGCCAGTACGTGGTCAACCCGAGCGCGACGCAGCTGAAGACTTCGCAGCTCAACCTGGTGGTGGCAGGTACCGAGCGCGCGGTGCTGATGGTCGAGTCCGAAGCCGACCAGTTGACAGAAGACGTCATGCTGGGAGCCGTGATGTTCGGTCACCAGCAGATGCAGACCGCAATCAATGCGATCCACGATCTGGTGCGCGATGCGGGCAAGCCCGCGTGGGAATGGCAGCCGACAGTGCACAACGAGGCGCTGATGGCCAAGCTGGTACACGTTGCCGGCGCAGGGCTGCGCGACGCCTACCAGACGCGCAACAAGCAGGCTCGCACGCACAAGATCAACGACGTCTACACGCAGGTGTGGGCCAAACTCGAGGAAGAAGCGGCGGCCAGCGGTCAGCCCAAGCCCGATGACAACGCGGTCGACGGCATCCTGTTTGAGCTGCAGGCCAAGATCGTTCGCAGCCAGATCCTCGACGGCGAGCCGCGCATCGACGGTCGCGACACGCGCACGGTGCGTCCGATCGAGATCCGGCTGGGCGTGCTGCCGCGCACGCACGGCTCCTCGCTGTTCACGCGCGGCGAGACGCAGGCGCTGGTGACGGCCACGCTCGGCACCAAGCAGGACGAGCAGATCATCGACGCACTGCAGGGCGAGTATCGCGAGCGCTTCATGCTCCACTACAACATGCCGCCGTTCGCCACCGGCGAGACCGGCCGAGTGGGCGCGCCCAAGCGCCGCGAGATCGGCCACGGCCGGCTGGCGAAGCGCGCTCTGCTGGCGGTGCTGCCGAGCTACGACGACTTCCAGTATTCGCTGCGCGTCGTGTCGGAGATCACCGAATCGAACGGCTCGTCGTCGATGGCCTCGGTCTGCGGCGGTTGCCTGGCGATGATGGACGCCGGCGTGCCGCTCAAGGCCCACGTGGCCGGCGTCGCGATGGGGCTGATCAAGGAAGGCAACAAGTTCGCGGTGCTCACCGACATCCTCGGCGACGAGGATCACCTGGGCGACATGGACTTCAAGGTGGCGGGCACCGCCACCGGCATCACTGCGCTGCAGATGGACATCAAGATCGAAGGCATCACCCGCGAGATCATGCAGGTGGCGCTGGCGCAGGCGAAGGAAGGCCGGATGCACATCCTCGCACGGATGCAGGACGCCATTTCCGTTTCGCGCGGCGAGCTCTCCGCGTTCGCACCACGCCTGATCAAGATGAAGATCAATCCGGAGAAGATCCGCGACGTCATCGGCAAGGGCGGCGCGGTGATCCGTGCGCTGACCGAGGAGACCGGCACGCAGATCGACATCGAGGACGACGGCACGGTCATCATCGCCAGCGTCGACCAGGAGAAGGGCCGGGAAGCCCAGCGCCGCATCCAGGAACTGACGGCCGAGGTCGAAGTCGGCAAGGTCTATGACGGCACCGTGCTGCGCCTGCTCGATTTCGGCGCGATCGTCCAGATCCTGCCCGGCCGCGACGGCCTGCTGCATATCTCGCAGATCGCCAACGAGCGGGTCAACGCGGTCGCTGATTACCTGAAGGAAGGCCAGGCGGTGAAGGTCAAGGTGATCGAGGCCGACGAGAAGGGCCGCGTTCGCTTGTCGATGAAGGCCGTCGAGGGCAACGCGGCGCCGGCCGCGCAGCAGCCAGCAGCTGCAGCCACAACAGCAGCAACGAACACCATAGGCAGCGGCGTTCCGGAAGAGGGCGCTTCGGCGCCCTTTTGCTTTGCGTCGACACCCAATCCGAGCCACGATGACATCTTCCGCCGCGCGACGACGATCCCTACCTCTGGCTCGAAGAAGTCGACGGGGCCGGCGCGCTCGACTTCGTGCGCACCGAGAGCGCGCGCACGGTCGAGAGCCTTGCTGCCTCCGAAGACTTCACGAGGATCCGCGACGAGGTGCGAGAGGTCCTGGATTCGCCGCAGCGGATGGCCCCGGTCGAGGACTGGGCGGGGCAGCTTTACAACTTCTGGCAGGACCGCGACCATCCGCGCGGCCTCTGGCGTCGTGCGAGTTGGACGGAGTATCGCAAGGCCGAGCCCGTATGGACCGTCGTGCTGGATCTCGACGCGCTGGCGCTCGCCGAAGCGGAAAACTGGGTCTGGAAAGGCGCGCAGTGCCTACCACCCGGTGACCGCCGCTGCCTGGTTGCGTTGTCGCGTGGGGGCGGCGACGCGGTCGTGATCCGCGAGTTCGACCTCGGATCGCGCGATTTCGTCCGCGACGGATTCGTCATCGCCGAAGCCAAGACGGAGGTTGTCTGGCGCGATATCGACACGCTCTACGTCGCCTCCGACTTCGGGCCCGGAACGCTGACCGACAGCGGCTACGCGCGCACCGTCAGGCGCTGGACGCGCGGATCGGCACTTTCAGCCGCTCCGACGGTGTTCGAAGGCGAACGTAGCGATGTCGGCGTCGGCGCATGGGTCGAACACGATCCGGCGAAGCTTCAGCGAGGGTTTCGTGCGGTCGATTGCGTTCTATCGCGGCGAAACGTGGTGGGTCGTGGATGGCAGGCCCGAGCGACGCGTCCGGCTCGAACTTCCGCTGGACGCGGAGGCGTCCATCGTCGGCCGCTGGCTGGTCCTCCGCCTGCGCACCGGGTGGGAAGCAGGCGAGACTCGCCACGAAGCCGGCTCGCTGATCGCGATCGATGCGGCGTCGTTCATCGCGGGAGCGCGCGAGTTCTTGATCGCTGTTCGCGCCGGCACCCAGTACTGCCCTGCAGTCGTGGGTCGCCACGCGCAGCGGCATCGTGCTGCACGTGCTCGACAACGTGGAGAGCCGCGTGCTGCGGCTGACGCACACGCAAACCGGCTGGGTACGCGATGAGATCGACCTGCCGGGCGCGGGCACGGCGACCATCGCGGCGGTCGACCGCCATCGATGCGACGATGTGTGGATCTCGTATCAGGATTTCCTGACGCCGGCGACGCTGGGCCTGGCGTCTGCTGGCGCGCGAATCGACATCATCAAGTCGACGCCAGCGCTCTTCCCCGCGGAAGGCATGGGGGTCGGGCAGTTCGAAGCGCGGTCGGCCGACGGCACGCGCGTGCCCTATTTCGTGGTGGCTCGCTCCGATGCGGCGTCCAGCCCGGCTGGGCCGACGCTGCTGACCGGCTACGGCGGTTTCGAGATCTCGCTGCAGCCCACGTACAACCCGGCGCTCGGCCGGGCGTGGCTGGCGCGCGGCGGCCGCTATGTCGTGGCGAACATCCGCGGAGGAGGGGAATTCGGGCCGCGCTGGCACCAGGCCGCGCTGAAGTCGAACCGGCAGCGTGCGTACGACGATTTCATCGCCGTGGCCGACGATCTGGTGCATCGGGGGCTGACGACCCCTGCCAACCTCGCGATGATGGGTGGCAGTAACGGCGGCCTGCTGATCGGCGCCGTGCTGACGCAGCGGCCGGAGCTTTTCGGAGCTGTCGTCATCCAGGTGCCGCTGCTCGACATGCGCCGCTACTCCATCCTGCTGGCCGGAGCGAGCTGGATGGCCGAATACGGCAACCCCGACGTACCAGAGGACTGGGCCTACATCTCGCGGTATTCGCCGTACCAGAACGTCAGTCAGGACCGTCGCTATCCGCCGGTGCTGTTCGTCACATCGACCCGCGACGACCGCGTGCACCCCGGCCATGCGCGCAAGATGTTCGCGAAGATGAAGGCGCAGGGGCACGCGGTCTGGTACTACGAAAACATCGAGGGCGGACACGCCGGGGCGGCTGACAATGCGCAGCGCGCGCAGATGGTGGCCGTGCAGTACGCCTTCCTGTGGCGTACGCTGAACTAGAACCTATCTCAGAGTCCCCGATGGATCGCGTTGCGCAAAGAAGCGGGCGGATGCAAGGCGGCGGGCGTTGGACAGTAGCCGGGCCTACGGCCGAGCCGGCCAACGCCGCAGACGCCCGCCACCGCAGCGGCACAGCCGCTGCGTCGTCGGAAATGCGCATTTGGCAACCGCACGCGCGCAGCGCGTGCTCGGTTGCGCAACCCTGCGGGGCGGGGTCGCTCATTGCGCAAATGAGGGCGCATGGCGTTGTTGCGGCTCGGGTCCTTGCAGGAGCAATGGTCCCCTCGCCGCGCCTAGCCCTGCACCCCATGCGGCCCCGCCGCGACCACCGGGGATTCTGAGATAGGCTCTAATGACTCCGAACACGATGCGCGCGATCGAGATCGCCGGTCCGGGCGGGCCGGAGGTCCTGCGTCCCGCCATCCGCGATGTGCCGGTACCGAATCCCGGTGAATTGCTGATCCGAGTGCAGGCCGCGGGCGTCAATCGACCCGACGTGCTGCAAAGGCAGGGTGCCTACGCACCGCCGCCCGGCGCGTCCGATCTGCCGGGACTGGAGGTCGCGGGCACGGTGGAAGCTGGAGACCTCGACGGCAGCGGGTGGTCGATCGGCGATCGCGTGTGCGCGCTCGTCGCCGGAGGCGGCTACGCCGAATGGTGTGTCGCGCCGATCGGCCAGTGCCTCCCGCTGCCGCGACAGTTGAGCTTCGTCGAGAGCGCAGCGCTGCCCGAGACCTACTTCACGGTCTGGAGCAACGTGTTCGACCGGGCGCGGCTGGCGCCCGGCGAAACGCTGCTGGTCCAGGGCGGCACCAGCGGCATTGGCGTTGCGGCCATCCAGTTGGCTGCTTCGCTGGGACATCGCGTCTATGCGACCGCGGGCTCCGACAGCAAGGCGCGCGCTTGCGAAGCGCTGGGCGCGGCGCGCGGAATCAACTATCGCAGCGAGGATTTCGCCGCGGTGATTCGCGATGTCACCGATGGCCGCGGGGTCGATGTCATCCTCGACATGGTGGCGGGTGACTACCTGCCGCGCGAAGTCGGCTGCCTGGCCGACGACGGACGACTCGTGATCATCGCGCTGCTCGGCGGTGCCAGGGCACCGCTCGACATGGCGGCCGTTCTGCGACGACGCCTGACCATCACCGGCTCGACGCTGCGCCCGCGTTCGGTCGAATTCAAATCGGCGATCGCGGCGCGGCTGCACAGCGTCGTCTGGCCGTTGCTGGAGTCCGGCCGCATCAAGCCGATCGTGCACGCGGTCTTTCCGCTCGAGCGTGCAGCCGAAGCCCATGCGCTGATGGAATCGGGCAGTCACGTCGGCAAGATCGTGCTCGCAGTCGGTTCGCGCGCGGACAGCCGGACCTGACCACCTGACCACCGGCCCGGTTCGTTTGGTCCGCATCTCGCGGCCAATTACAATGACGGGCTTTTCACGATCATGGCTCAGCGTCGAAACCTCGTTGCCGCGAACTGGAAGATGAACGGTTCGCGCGCTGCCGATGCAGAATGGCTCGCGGCATTTGCCGCGAGCCGGCCTTCGTTGGCATGCGAGGTCGTCGTATGCGCCCCGGCGGTCTACCTTGCCATGCTGGCGGCCGCGGTGCCCGACGGAATCGATATCGGTGCGCAGGATGTCTCCGAGCACGCTTCAGGTGCGTACACCGGCGACGTGTCTTCCGCGATGCTGGCCGATGTCGGTTGTCGTTGGGTCATCGTCGGCCATTCCGAGCGGCGCCAGCTGCACGGCGAAACCGATGCGGTGGTCGCGTCCAAGGCGGCCGCGGCGGTTGGTGCAGGTCTGCGTCCGATCGTGTGTGTCGGCGAGACGCTGACGGAGCGAGAAGCCGGCCAGACCCAGCGAGTCGTGCAGCGGCAACTGGCTGCCGTGCTGGACCGTATCGGCGCGTCCGCGCTTGCGCGCGGCGCGCTGGCTTACGAGCCGGTGTGGGCGATCGGCACCGGCCGCACGGCGACACCGGGTCAGGCGCAGGAGGCGCATGCCTGGCTGCGCACGCAGGTAGCCGCGCAGTCCGCGGACGACGCGGCCGCGCTGCGCATCCTGTACGGCGGGAGCGTGAAGTCCGGCAACGCGGCGGAACTTTTCGCCGAGCCGGACATCGATGGTGGACTGGTCGGCGGTGCATCTCTGGCCGCAAACGAATTCGCCGCGATCTGCGCGGCGGCCGGGTGAACCGGATACACGACTGCATACATTTCGAAGAGGAAACCGATGACCTGGTTGACAACACTGTTGATCGTCGTGCAGGTAATCGCCGCGATCGCCGTTATCGTGCTGGTGCTGCTCCAGCACGGCAAAGGCGCCGATATGGGCGCCGCCTTCGGCGGGGGCGCGTCGGGCAGTCTGTTCGGAGCGACCGGATCGGCCAACTTCCTGTCACGCAGTACGGCAGTCGTTGCCACCGTTTTCTTCATCGCCACGCTGGGACTTGCCTATGCTGGAACTGCGGTCAAGCGACCGGCGGCGACCGGCGGTGGTGGCGTGATGGAAACGATGCCGGCCCCTGCGAACACCGCACCGAAGGACATCCCGCTGCCCACCGCGCCGCGCTCCGAAACCGCACCCGCGGCGTCGCCTGCGGCGCCGGCAGTACCCGCGCCGGGCGCAACACCCAGGCCGCCCGAAATTCCGAAGTAGCGGCCGGCGCGATTGAACTGCGTGGACGCATGCGCAGTCGTCGTGAGGCTCGATCGGATCGAGTAGAATTCTGCGGGATTTGCGCCTTGCCGACGTGGTGGAATTGGTAGACACACCATCTTGAGGGGGTGGCGGCGAAAGCCGTGTGAGTTCGAGTCTCACCGTCGGCACCAGATCGAGCGCTGCCGCGATGCAGCCACGACCGGCCGGTTTCCATGGAGCGTGACCCCGAGGGCTGACTCGCGTGAATCTCGATAGCTACCTTCCTGTCCTGCTGTTCATCCTCGTGGGATTGGTGATCGGCGCGGCGCCGATGGCAATGGGCGCGATGCTGGGCCCGCACAAGCCCGATCCCGAGAAGCTGTCGCCGTACGAATGCGGATTCGAGGCCTTCGAGGATGCGCGCATGAAGTTCGACGTGCGCTATTACCTCGTCGCGATCCTGTTCATTCTGTTCGATCTCGAGATCGCGTTTCTTTTTCCATGGGCCGTCGTGCTGGGCGACCTCGGTCCGTGGAGCGTCGGCTTCTGGGCCATGATGGGCTTCCTGGCCATTCTGACCGTCGGGTTCCTGTACGAATGGAAGCGCGGTGCGTTGGACTGGGAGTAGGCGCGTGACGGCGATCGCTTGACAGGGTACGTGACGTGGGTATCGAAGGCGTATTGAACGAGGGTTTCGTCACCACCAGCGTGGACAAGCTGGTGAACTGGTCGCGCACCGGCTCGCTGTGGCCGCTGACCTTCGGTCTCGCCTGCTGTGCGGTCGAGATGATGCATGCCGGCGCTGCGCGTTACGACCTGGACCGCTTCGGAATCTTCTTCCGTGCCAGCCCGCGCCAGTCGGACGTGATGATCGTGGCCGGCACGCTGTGCAACAAAATGGCGCCGGCGCTGCGCAAGGTGTACGACCAGATGGCCGAGCCGCGCTGGGTGATCATCCATGGGTTCCTGCGCCAACGGCGGCGGCTATTACCACTACTCCTACTCGGTGGTGCGCGGCTGCGATCGCATCGTGCCGGTGGATATCTATGTCCCGGGCTGCCCGCCGACGGCCGAAGCGCTGATCTACGGAATCATGCAGTTGCAGAACAAGATCACGCCGTACCAACACGATCGCCCGAATGACCCGCGTCGAGACACTGGCCGCTGGGCTGCGTCAGGTGTTCGGCGATCGCCCGACCGCGCTCACGGTCGCGCTCGGCGAAGTGACGCTGTGATCCGTGGGGCGCACCATTACGAGGTGCCCGCACGCTGCGGGATGATCCGCGCCTGGCATTCGAGTGAGCTGATTGACCTTGCCGGCGTCGATTACTCCGCGCTATGGCGAAGGAAACTACGAAGGGCCGCGCTTCGCCGTCGTCATGCATCTGCTGTCGCTGAAGCACAATTGGCGCGTGCGGGTTCGCAGCATGTGCGCGACGACGAACTGCCGTTGATCGCGTCTGTCACGGACGTGTTGGGCGTGTGCGAACTGGTACGAGCGCGAGGCATTCGATCTGTACGGCATCATGTTCGAGGGTCATCCCGATCTGCGCCGCATTCTTACCGATTATGGATTCGTCGGTCATCCGTTCCGCAAGGACTTTCCCGTCTCCGGCGACGTCGAGATGCGGTACGACCCCGAGCAGAAGCGCGTGATCTACCAGCCCGTGACGATCGAGCCGCGCGAAGATCGTCCCGCGGGTGATCCGCGAAGACAACTACGGCAAGGGCCGCTGATCCGCACGCCATGGCCGACATCAAGAACTACACCTTCAACTTCGGGCCGCAGCACCCGGCAGCGCACGGCGTGTTGCGGCTGGTTCTCGAACTCGACGGCGAGGTGATTCAACGCGCCGATCCGCACATTGGGCTGCTGCACCGGGCCACCGAGAAACTCGCGGAGACAGAGCACGTATCTGCAATCCGTTCCTTACATGGACCGTCTCGACTACGTGTCGATGATGTGCAACGAGCACGCCTATGTGATGGCGATCGAAAAGCTGCTCGGTGTGGACGTGCCGTTGCGCGCGCAGTACATCCGCGTGATGTTCGATGAGATCACGCGCCTGCTGAACCATTTGCTCTGGCTGGGTGCGCACGCGACTCGACGTCGGCGCGATGGCGGTATTTCTGTATGCGTTCCGCGAGCGCGAGGACCTGATGGACGTCTATGAGGCGGTCTCGGGCGCGCGCATGCACGCGGCGTACTACCGCCCGGGCGGCGTCTATCGCGATCTGCCCGATTCGATGCCGCAGTACAAGCCGTCGAAGGTCCGCGAGGAAGGCGATACGCGCCGCCTGAACGAGAACCGGCAAGGTTCGGTGCTCGATTTCATCGAGGATTTCACCCGCCGCTTTCCGAAGTACGTCGACGAGTACGAGACGCTGCTGACCGACAACCGCATCTGGAAGCAGCGCCTCGGTCGGGATCGGTGTCGTGTCACCGGAGCGCGCGCTGCAACTCGGCTTCACCGGTCCGATGCTGCGCGGTTCGGGGGTCGAGTGGGACCTGCGGCGCAAGCAGCCTTACGAGGTCTACGACGTGCTCGACTTCGCCGTTCCGGTCGGTCGCAACGGCGACAGCTACGACCGTTACCTGGTTCGTGTCGAGGAGATGCGCCAGAGCAACCACATCATCACGCCAGTGCATCGACTGGCTGCGCGACAATCCGGGGCCGGTGATGACCGACAACCATAAGGTCGCGCCGCCGTCGCGATCGAGATGAAGTCGAACATGGAAGAGCTGATCCATCACTTCAAGCTTTTCACCGAAGGCTTCCATGTCCCGCCCGGCGAGGCCTATGCGGCGGTTGAGCATCCGAAAGGCGAGTTCGGCATCTACATCATTTCCGACGGTGCCAACAAGCCCTACCGCCTGAAGATTCGCGCGGCGGGATTCCCGCACCTGCAGGCGCTCGATGAAATGGCGCAAGGCCACATGATCGCCGACGCGGTGACGATCATCGGCACGCAGGACATCGTGTTCGGTGAGATTGATCGATGAGCGCAGTGTCGCCGCAACATCATGAGCGCGTTCCACAAAGTGCCAATCGCTGCTGTCGCCGGAATCGTACCGGCACATCGACCGCGAGATCGCCAAGTTTCCGGCCGACCACAGGCAGTCCGCGGTGATGGCGGCGCTGGCGATCGCGCAGGATGAACTGGGCTGGCTGAGCGAGGAAGTCATGCAGGAGGTTGGCGACTATCTCGGCATGCCGGCGATCGCGGTGCAGGAAGTCGCAACGTTCTACAACATGTACAACCTTCAGCCGGTCGGAAGAAACAAGATCACGGTCTGCACCAATCTGCCGTGCGCCCTGTCGGGCGGCGACCGGGCCGCCGAGCGACTCAGGCAAAAGCTGGGCATCGGATTCGGAGAAACGACCGCGGACGGCCAGTTCACGCTGATTGAGGGCGAGTGCATGGGAGCATGCGGCGATGCGCCGGTCATGCTGGTGAACAACACGCGCATGGGCAGCTTTCTCGACGATGCGCGGCTCGACGCCTTGCTGGACGAACTGAAGTCGGTGAAGGACATGACGGCGCAGACCTGTTTCCACGATCGCCACATCGACCCGCTCATTCTGGCCGGGCTGGACGGCACTAACTGGCGTTTGAAGGACTACGAAGCACGCGGCGGCTACGAGGCCCTGCGCAAGGTGCTCACCGAGAATGTCGCGCCCGACGCGGTGATCGCCGAAGTGAAGAATCCGCGCTGCGCGGACGCGGCGGTGCGGGCTTTCCGACCGGACTGAAGTGGAGCTTCATGCCGCGCCAGTTCCCGGGGCAGAAGTACGTCGTCTGCAATTCCGATGAAGGCGAGCCGGGCACCTTCAAGGACCGCGACATCCTGCGCTACAACCCGCACGTCGTGATCGAGGGCATGGCCATCGCCGCCTACGCGATGGGAGTCACGGTCGGCTACAACTACGTCCACGGCGAGATCTGGGCCGACTACGAGCGCTTCGAGGAGGCGCTGGACGAAGCGCGCGCGGCCGGTTACTGGGCGAGGGCATACTCGGGTCGTCGTTCAACTTCGAGTTGCATGCCGCTCACGGTTACGGCGCCTACATCTGCGGCGAGGAGACTGCCTTGCTCGAATCGCTCGAAGGCAAGAAAGGCCAGCCGCGCTTCAAGCCGCCGTTTCCGGCGAGCTATTGGGTTGTATGGCAAGCCGACCACGATCAACAACACCGAGACCTTCGCCGCGGTGCCGTGCGATCATCACGCACGGTGCGCGAGCATTCCTGTCGACCTCGGCCGGCCGAACAACGGCGGCACCAAGATCTTCTCGGTCTCGGGCGACGTGACCAATCCGGGCAACTACGAGATTCCGCTCGGCACGCCGTTCGCGAACTTGCTCGAACTGGCAGGCGGCATGCGCGGCGGCAAGAAGATCAAGGCGGTGATTCCCGGCGGCTCCTCGATGCCCGTGGTTCCCGGCGACCTCATGATGGCGACCGACATGGACTACGACTCGATCGCCAAGGCGGGTTCGATGCTGGGGTCCGGTGCGGTCATCGTGATGGACGAAACGCGCTGCATGGTCAGTTCGCTCGAGCGGTTGGCGTACTTCTACTTCGAGGAATCCTGCGGCCAGTGCACGCCGTGCCGCGAAGGCACGGGCTGGTTGTACCGGGTGATCCACCGGATCGAACACGGGCAGGGCCGGTCCGAGGATCTCGACCTGCTGAACTCGGTCGCCGACAACATTCAGGGTCGCACGATCTGCGCACTGGGTGACGCCGCAGCGATGCCGGTGCGCGCCTTCGTCAAGCATTTCCGCAGGGAGTTCGAGCATCACATCGAACATAAGCATTGCCTCGTGCCGGAGTACAGATGACGCCGGCCGACGATCGTTTTTTGCGTGCTTTTGTCATGCGGGCGGGCGCCCGGACGCTCCGAAGCCGGCCTGCGACTTCAAGCCGCTCCGAGTGCACGTGCGACCGCGCAGCGGTCGCGTACACGAGGAGCGACGTGATCGAAATCGAAGTCGACGGCCAAAAGGTCGAGGTGCCCGAAGGCAGCATGCTGATGGAGGCCGCCAACCGCCTCGATATCTACGTGCCGCATTTTTGCTATCACCGCAAATTGTCGATCGCCGCCAACTGCCGCATGTGCCTGGTCGAGGTCGAAAAAGCGCCGAAGCCACTGCCGGCCTGCGCGACCCCGGTCACTGCGGGCATGATCGTGCGCACGCAGTCGAGAAGGCCGAGCAGGCGCAGAAAGCGGTGATGGAGTTCCTGCTGATCAACCACCCGCTCGATTGCCCGATCTGCGACCAGGGCGGCGAATGCCAGCTGCAGGACCTCGCGGTCGGTTATGGCGGGTCCGCGAGCTCGCGTTACGCGCGAAGCGAAGCGAGTCGTGTTCCACAAGAGCATGGGACCGCTGATCTCCGCGGAGGAGATGACTCGCTGCATCCACTGCACCCGCTGCGTTCGCTTCGGCCAGGAGATCGCCGGCGTGATGGAACTTGGCATGGCCGGCCGTGGAGAGAATGCGGAGATCATGACGTTCGTCGGGAAGTCCGTGGACTCTGAACTGTCTGGCAACATGATCGACCTGTGTCCGGTCGGCGCGCTGACGAGCAAGCCGTTCCGCTACGAGGCGCGAGCCTGGGAGCTGTCAAGGCGCAAGTCCGTCAGCCCGCACGACGCGCTCGGGCTCGAACCTGATCGTCCAGGTCAAGAACCAGCGCGTGATGCGTGTGCTGCCGCTTGAAAATGAGGCAGTGAACGAGTGCTGGCTGTCGGACCGCGACCGCTTTTCGTACGAGGGCCTGTATGCGGCCGATCGCCTCGAGCGGCCGCTGCTCAAGCAGGACGGCACCTGGCGCGAAGTCGACTGGGAGGTGGCGCTCGAATATGCGCGCCATGCTCTGACGCAGGTGAGGCAGCAGCACGGCGCCGACGCGATCGGTGCGCTGGCTGCGCCGCACAGCACGGTCGAGGAACTTCATCTACTGGCGAAACTGGTGCGCGGGCTGGGCTCGGACAACATCGACTTCCGGCTGCGCCAGAGCGACTTCTCGGCGGATGCGGCGGATGCCGGTGTGCCCTGGCTCGGCATGCCGATCGCGGACATCGATCGTCTCGAGCGGGTCCTGCTGGTCGGCTCGTTCCTGCGCAAGGATCATCCGCTGCTGGCGGCCCGCTTGCGGCACGCGGCGCGGCGCGGGTGCCGGATCTCGGTCCTGCACGCATCGAACGACGGCCTGCTGATGCGCGTGACGAATGCGCAGGTCGTTCGTCCGTCGGACTGGGTCGACGCGCTCGCGCGCATTTCGGCCGCTGTCGACGAGCAGCGCGCCGGCAAGCAGGGTGCGGCGGATGATCCGGCGCACGGGCCGGAACATGCGATCGCCGCGAGCCTGCTCACCGGAGAACGCAAGGCGATCTTCCTCGGCAACGCGGCCGTTCAGCACCCGGCGGCCGTGCAACTGCGGGCGTGGGCACAGAAGATCGCACAGGCGACCGGCGCCCGCGTCGGCGTGCTATCCGAGGCGGCGAACACCGTCGGCGGATACCTGGCGCAGGCGCGACCGCGCTCGGGTGGCCGCAACGCGCGCCAGATGCTCGAGCAGCCGCGCAAGGCCTACCTGCTGTGGAACGTCGAACCGGAGTTCGATGCGGCCGACCCGACGGCGACGGGCAAAGCGCTCGCCCAGGCTGACACGGTGATCGTGTTCTCACCGTTCCGTAACGGTGCGCTCGAGTACGCCGATGCGATCCTGCCCATCACGCCGTTCACCGAGACGTCCGGCACGTTCGTCAATTGCGAGGGGCGCGTGCAGTCGTTCAACGGCACCGTGCGCCCGCTGGGCGATGCCCGACCGGGCTGGAAAGTGCTGCGCGTGCTCGGCAACCTGCTGGAAGTGCCGGGCTTCGATTTCGAGACATCGGAGGCTATCCGCGCGGAAGCCCTGCCGGACGACGTCGCGAGCCGCCTGTCGAACGCAACCGCGCTGGCGGCCGCTTCGACGCGCAGCGCGGGCGAGGGCCTCGAGCGCCTGGCCGACGTGCCGATCTACTCGAGCGACGCGATCGTCCGCCGCTCGCCGCCACTGCAGGCCACCGCCGATGCGGTTCCGCCGCGCGCCCGCATCAATGCGTCGACCGCGGCAAAGCTAGGTCTCGCGGCGGGCGACAAGGTGCGCGTCAGCCAGGGCGAGGCGTCCGTGCTGCTGGATCTCGGCGATCGACGAGCGCCTGGCGGACGGTGTGGTGCGCGTGGCGGCGGCGCACGAATCGACGGCGTCGCTCGGGCCGATGTTCGGGACGATTTCAGTGGAGCGCGCGTGATGGAAGCGTTCACCGCGATGGGCAGCCAGGCGCTGGGTGCGGCGTGGCCGGTCGCGTGGGCGCTGGTGCGCATCGTCGCGATCGTCGTTCCGGTCCTGCTGATGGTGGCGTACCTCACGTATTGGTAACGCAAGCTGATTGGCTGGATGCACATCCGCATCGGCCCGAACCGGGTCGGCCCGCTGGGGTTGCTGCAGCCGATCGCCGATGCCGTGAAGCTGATCTTCAAGGAAGTGATCACGCCGTCGCAGGCCGACAAATGGCTTTACTTCATCGCGCCGGTGATCGTCATCATGCCGGCGCTGGCCGCCTGGGCGGTGATTCCGTTCGCGCCGGGCGTGGTGCTGGCCGACGTCAACGGCGGGCTGCTGTACGTGATGGCGATCACGTCGGTCGGTGTCTACGGCGTCATCGTCGCCGGATGGGCATCGAACTCGAAGTACGCGTTCCTCGGCGCGCTGCGCGCGTCTGCGCAGATGGTCAGCTACGAGTTGGCGATGGGCTTCGTACTGGTCGCCGTGCTGCTGGTGGCGGGGACGCTCAACATGACCGGCATCGTGCAGGGCCAGAGCGCCGGCTGGTTCGCCGAGCGCGGCTGGAACTTCCTGTCGTGGAACTGGCTGCCGCTTCTGCCGCTGTTCGTGATCTACGTCGTTTCCAGCATTGCCGAGACGAACCGGCACCCGTTCGACGTGGTGGAGGGCGAGAGCGAGATCGTCGCCGGTCACATGGTCGAGTACTCGGGCATGAGCTTCGCGATCTTCTTTCTCGGCGAGTACGCCAACATGATCCTGCTGTCGACGATAGCGACGATCATGTTCCTCGGCGGCTGGGCGGCGCCGCTGGACATCGAGCGGCTGACGGGCGTGCAGTTGCCGGCGTGGATCGATGCATTTGCCCCCTGGTTCTGGCTGGCCGCCAAGGCGTTCTTCGTGGTGTCGCTCTTCATCTGGTTCCGCGCGTCGTTTCCGCGTTACCGCTACGACCAGATCATGCGGCTCGGCTGGAAGGTGTTCATTCCGATCACGCTCGCGTGGCTGGTGCTGATCGCGGTCTGGGTTCAGACCCCGTGGAACGTCTGGAAGGTGAACGGGTGAACTGACGATGGGTGCCGTCCGCGAATTCCTCGACAGCCTGCTGCTGAAGGAGCTGATCAAGGGCCTGGCATTGACCGGGCGCTATGCGTTCTCGCGCAAGATCACGATCCAGTTTCCGGAGGAGAAGACTCCACTTAGCCCCCGCTTTCGCGGGCTGCATGCGTTGCGGCGCTACCCCAACGGCGAGGAGCGCTGCATTGCCTGCAAGCTGTGCGAGGCGGTCTGCCCGGCACTCGCGATCACGATCGAATCCGAGCAGCGTGAAGACGGCACGCGCCGCACCACACGCTACGACATCGACCTGACCAAGTGCATCTTCTGCGGACTCTGCGAGGAAAGCTGCCCGGTCGATTCGATCGTCGAAACCGATCTGCTCGAGTATCACGGCGAGCAGCGCGGCGACCTTTATTACACCAAGCCGATGCTGCTGGCGATCGGCGACCGCTACGAGCAGCAGATCGCGGCCAACCGCGAAGCGGATGCCAGGTACCGCTAGGACCGGAACAAACAGAAGAATCGCTCACGTCGAGACGGCCTCGGCCGGTCTGTAAACCACAGCCGAATCCGTCACGCGCAGCCGAACATGAACACCCAGACCGTGCTCTTCCTGACCTTCTCGGCCGTGATGCTGGTCGCGGCGCTGCGCGTCGTGACGACGCGCAACCCGGTGCACGCGGTGCTGTTCCTGGTGCTCGCCTTTTCTCGGCGGCATGCCTGTGGATGCTGCTGCGCGCGGAGTTTCTTGCGATCGTGCTGGTGCTCGTGTATGTCGGAGCAGTGATGGTGCTGTTCCTGTTCGTGGTGATGATGCTTGACATCAACATCGACCGGCTGCGCCAGGGACTGTGGAAGAACCTGTGGGGCCGGCGGACTGGTCGCGGTGCTGATCGTGCTGCAGATGTGGCTGGTGTTATCACAGCCCCGGTGGCAGGGCCTGACGGTACCGGGTCCCGGCATCGCCAACGCGAACAACATCAAGGTGCTGGGGCGCCTCGACGTTCACCGAGTACGTGTTTCCGCTGCAGATTGCCGGCGCGTTGCTGCTGGTCGCGATCGTCGCGGCGATCTCGCTGACGCTGCGCGGTCGCAAGGATGCCAAGTACCAGAATCCGTCGCTGCAGGTGAAGGTCGAGAAGGCCGACCGGCTGCGGCTGGTCAGCATGGCGAACGACTATGACGCGCGGCAGACCCGCAAGGGATGAGACGTCGATGAAGGGCACGCAACCGGCGAGGGCAGGGTGATTTCGCTTTCCTGGTATCTCGGCGTGGGGGCGCTGCTGTTCGCGATCAGCGTGATCGGCAATCTCCTCAACCGGCGCAACCTGATCGTGCTGCTGATGGCGATCGAGCTGATGCTGCTCGCGGTCAACATGAACTTCATCGCGTTTTCGCACTACCTCGGCGATTACCACGGACAAGTGTTCGTGTTCTTCATCCTCACGGTGGCCGCAGCCGAATCCGCCATCGGACTGGCGATCCTGGTCGCGCTGTTCCGCAATCTGTCGACGATCAACGTCGAGGAACTCGACTCGCTGAAGGGCTGAAGTTGGACCCGACGCCATGACAGCGATGCAAAAGATCTACCTTCTCGCGGCGCTGGCCCCGCTCGTCGGCGCGATCATCGCCGGGTTCGGCGGCACCATCATCGGGCGCGCCGGCGCGCACACCGTGGCGATCGCGGGGGTGCTGGTCTCCACCATTGCGTCGTTCGTCATCCTGGCCGATGTCTTGAAGGGCAACGGTTTCGACGGCCCGGTCTACACCTGGGCGGTGGTCGGCGGGCTCAGGCTCGAGATCGGATTCCTGATCGACTCGCTGACGGCGCTGATGATCGTGGTGGTGTCCATCGTGTCACTGATGGTCCACATCTACACCGTCGGCTACATGGCCGACGATCCGGGCTACCAGCGGTTCTTCGCCTACATCTCGCTGTTCACCTTCAGCATGCTGATGCATGGCGCGCGTGATGCGCGCCCGCGACGTGCTCGAGCTGGGCAATCAAACGGCTATTCAACGCTCTGGCTCGCGGACGCAGTCATCGAGACGAGCGGTCGCGTAACAACCGTCGAGATCGAGCCCGACCGAGCGCGGATGGCGAAGGAAAATGTCGTTCGAGCGGATCGAAGAATGGATCGAGCTGCGCGTCGCGGACGCCCGTGAGATCCTCGCGACCAGCCCAGACGATGCCTGGGACTTGGTCTTCCTCGACGCGGAACGCTCGCAGTACGTGCGCTATTGGCCCGACCTTGTCCGCTCGCTCCGCCCGCTCGGCCTGCTCGCAGTCGACAACGTACTTTCGCACGCAGACGAGTTAGCCGACTTCCGCCGCCTGGTCGAGGGCACACCTGAAGTCGCGTCAGCGCTCGTACCGATCGGCGCTGGCGTTGTCTTGATCACCAACGAAGCGACCGCCTAGATTCTTGGCCGCTGACCGACCCGAGTCACATCCCGGCCGGGCGCGCCTTATGTCGTCCCGAGGAGGTCTGCAGCCGGCGCCCGAACGGCCACGCTCCTCGGTGCCCGTTCGGGTCAGATTCGTGTCAGATCACCCAGACATGCGACGACCACCGCTGACCACAGCCCCTGGACGCACGCCGCATGTTTCCTCGCCCCGACCCCTCGGGGCTCACCGAGACCACCATCGAACCGAGTTTGCAGGCCGGGGGTCGCCGGTTCGAGCCCGGGCACGCTCCACACGAGAAAGGGCTGCTAACGCAGCCCTTTTGCTTTCCAGAGTGTCGACACCAGGTTACAAATCGGTCGGTTGGTCAACTTGAGGTCGTGATCTACCCTCGTTGCGCCGCATCACTGCGCGACGGCACAGCCTGTTGCCGGACCGTCGTCCACGGTGAGCAGTGCTCAATCTACGCACTCATCCAACTTCTCACTCAAGCCGCATACACCGTCACCCGCTCACAAAGAGAGCGGCTCGTGCTCTTCGGATCGCAACCGGAGTTCATTCTCAGCGAGGCGCTACCGGGGATCCCCGCCAAGCTTGACCTCTACCTCTTACTTGTCGAGCCCCCGACCCCCCTCAGAGTTCTGATCGAGCTGGGGCCTGGTCTGGCGCACCTCTCGCCTGCACGCACGCGCGCTTGGCCGGCTCACCACCCCCTCGCGATCGCAATCAGCGTGGGGCCTGGTCGTGGGGAGAAATCACGCGTTCTTCTGGGCGGCAACTCGAGTGTCGCGGGTTCGACAGAGCATCTGTAGCGCGGGGCGACGACGGGTCAGCCGTGCGCCCATACCGTCGAGGGGCACGTGAAACCCCAGCTGATCTCGAAGGGAGACACGTTATGAAGCTCTCCACCAAGACCGGAGTAGCGCTCACGATCACGGCCCTGTCCCTCGTCGTCACCGCGGGCGCCGGCGCCTCCGACTCCGCCTATCACGTGGAAGAAGGCCGACTCGTCCACCTCAGGCAGCTTCCCGCATATGCGGCCCACGTCGACATGATGAACCAGCTTCGCAACCTGACCGAGGCGAACGCGATCAAGTGGGGCTGGTCGCAAGGGCTGGCGAACGACCGGGCGAGCGCAGGCATGACCCAGTACAGCGGCTCCTGACCTCGCTAACCGCACGCCTGACCATGACGACCCGCGCCGATGCGCGTAGCCTGGCTTATCGACAAGTGGAGGGGGTGCGCGAGCCGCTCTGCGGCTTGCGGGGCTGAGTGAGGCGCGCGGCGCGCGCGGTGCCACCAGCAGCGAGGAAGGAGCGAACATGCCACAAGTCGCCGTCGACGGGCTCACGATCAACTACGACGTGCAGGGGGAGGGCGAGCCGCTGCTGCTGATCCCCTACACTCTCTGCCGACCACGCCTGCTGGGCGTTCCAGCTGCCGGCCTACACCGAGCATTTCAGCTGCATCGCCATCGACCTTCCCGGCACCGGCGAGAGCGACAAGCCGCCCGGCCCGTACTCGACCGAGGGCCATGCCGACCAGGTCGCCGCCTTCCTCGGTGCCATCGGGATCGAGCGGGCACACGTCGCGGGCATGTCGTTCGGTGCCTGCGTGGGCCTCCACCTGGCCGCCCGCCATCCGGGCCGTGTGCGCTCGCTCTCCTTGCACGGCGGCTGGCACGCCAGCGACGACTATCTGAAGATCGTCGTCGGGCAGTGGCGCACGCTCGCGACCACGCTGCCGACCGTCGCCGACGTCGTGATCCAGGGCATCTTCCCGTGGTGCTTCACGCCCGACATGTACGTGGAGCGGCCGGAGTTCGTCGCCACGCTGGTGGACTTCGTGCGTAGCCGCCCCGCCCAGCCGGTGGACGCGTTCCTGGCCCAGACCGATGCGGTCCTCGCCCACGACGCCAGCGCGGTACTGGGCGAGATTGACGTTCCGACATTGATCACGTTCGGGGCGCGCGACGTCGTCTGTTCGACGCGCTTCGCCGAGCCGCTCAAGAGCGGGATCGCCGGGAGCGAGCTGGTGCTCTTCGATCACCTGTCGCACGCCGGGCTGCACGAGGATCCCGAGACCTTCAACCGCGCGACGCTCGACTTCCTGCAGCGCGAGCGCCCGTGACGTCGCGACGGTAGCGAGCCCCGACGACTCGACGATCAGCTTGCGCGAGACCATCAGCGGCGACGCCTGATCGCCCGGAGCTCGGCGCGCATGTTCTCGAGGATCACCGCGGCGGGCACGGCTGGCCCGTCCCAATCCATGCGACGGATGAACTCGTCGATCTCGTCGTTCGGTGTGATGCGTCGGGCGCCCCGCGCGGGGCTGTGATGGGCGACGGTCGGCGTCGGATCGTAGGCGAGGGGTTGGCTTGAGTCGCAGCCAGGAGTACAACCTGCGTGTACCTCCGATGCGCCGCACTCTGGGGGGAGGGACAAGGTCTCGTTCATGAGGTGAACGGGTGCGGCGCCCAACCACTCCACCACCTCCCCCGTTCCGAACGCCCACCACTTCCTCTCGCGCGCGCGCACGCGAGGGAGGGCGACGGTACCCACCCCCATCGCGTTGGTGATGACCGTGGGCCCTGGCCCGGTCCCGCACGCCCACGTCTTCGCCTCGCGCGAACGCGACCCCGGGTACCCCCCTCGCGATGATCATGACGATCGGGCCTGGTCGCGGGGGGCGCCCCAGCGACCGCCAGGCCGCTCGGCGACTGACGACCGCGCCGGTCGCGTAGGACGCCCGGCGAGCTTGAGGAGACGGCCCCAGTGCCCATCCTGATCGCGCCAAGCGCTCCTATCGCGCGCATGCTCGCGCCCGCGACGGGCTGACAATGCCGCTGACCCTCCTCGCTCGTATCGATGAACTTTCTGGTGGGGAAGCCAGAGCGCCACCGGCTGGCGCCCTGGCTCGTTGTTTCCTGGGCGACTCTTTGCCTCGACCACGAAGGCTCGTGGGATGGCGCCGAGTCGAAGCGCCAGCACGACCTCTCGTCCTGAGAAGCGTGAGCCGCGTCGGCGCGGTTCCCTTTCAGTTGTGACTGCCCTCGTCCCGGTCGCGATCGGTTACTCGTCCTGGCCGGGAGGGGTGATGCTGTACGTCCCGTCCCAGTGCCAAACGCCGTCATAGGTCACAGCAGCGCTCGCGTGGAAACCGCTGAACACTCCGGTCCCGCCATCGAACGTGATCGATCCTGAGAGGGTCACGAGATTGAGCACGACGTGGCCGAACGCAGTGCTCTCGCCGGGACCGTCGATGACGAGATCGCTGTCGAGCGCGGCAACCGCGAGGCCGTGCGGGCCGCCCCAGGAGCCGCCGATGACGGCGAACCGATCGATACCGAGGCTGTCTGCGATCGCGGAAACGTCAGCGACGGAGTCCACCACCCGCCGGCCGCGGAAGCGATCGGAGCTCCCGTAGCCGGGCCGGTCGTAGGTGATCACGCGCGCTCCGACACTCGCATACGCGCTCGCGTTGGCCTGCCCGACAAAGCGCGAGCCCGGCGTGCCATGAAGGAGGAAGACCGGGAACCCGTCCGGGTCGCCCCGCTCGGCGATCGTCAATGAGCGCCCATCGGCCGCCCCCGCCGCGAACGCCTACCACGTCCTCGCGCGCGCACGCGCGCGCACGCGAGGAGGTCACCCTCCCCACCGCGATCGTCATGGCGATGGGGCCTGGTCGCGGTGGCCCCGGTGTCACGGTCG
>CAVPPW010000022.1:0-50086 GCA_963707445.1 uncultured beta proteobacterium
AGCGAGGGCGCTACTTCGGCAGGACGGGGCCCCCAGCAGAAGCAGGCCATCGAGGCACTGCGTGCGGCCAGTGTTTCCCAGTCAGACACGCGCAGCCTAACTCGGATCAGCGTCACGCCACGCAAACACCTTCATAGGACCGGTCGAGTGCCGTCCGCCGAACAGAAAGGAGCGACGGCCGCGAACCCGCTGACTCTGGCGACTGTGGAAATCCGCAATCGAGCGGACATTTTCCTGAGCCAAACCATGACGAGCGAGAAATTATCGGCTGACCGGATGTCGCAGCCTGAAACTCGGCTGAGGGACGCCGCGCAAACCAAAATGTGATACAAAATGATGATACGACGCAGAGATTTGAACTGGAAGATTCGGCACTAGCTGAGGAGTTAGCGGAACTGTCATAATTGCTTAGGTTAGTATAAACTAACAACTTGGTGACGAACCACCTTGCTGCGCGACGGTTGGCGCTTGTCGTTGCCATTCTGCGAACGAGTATGGACATCCTCCCGCCCGCAGGTCAAACTGCAGTGGCATGATGACGACTGTTGTTTTTGATACCAAGCCTTACGATCGTGAAGCGCTGTTGCGCGTCGCGGCTCGACGGTCACCGTCGAGCAGTCCGGCAGATGCAACCTGGCTCATCAACTTTCCCCTCGACATCACCTACGAGATCAACGAGGCGCCTCCGAGCCGCCTGCAATCGCGCGCGGTAGCAGGAACTCTGCGCTCGCTCGTCAGCAGCTACACGCTGACGCCGGCCAACCCGGGGACACGGCTCGACTACAGTGGCCACGTCGAGCCCGGGTTCGCGATCTTCGGACGAATCGAACAGGCCGCGGTGGAGCGCAACGTTGCCCGCCAGTTCCAGGCGCTCGCCGATGAAATCGAGCGTCAGGGCGCGAAAGCGACTGCGCCGCCGGCGGCGGGTGCGAAATGAGTCGGTATCGGGAATCGTTGATGCTGCGGAACACGGATCGATCCTGGGGCGCGCCGGCCAAGCTCCTGCACTGGGTCGTTGCGGTGTTCGTCCTCGCGCAGATATGCCTCGGCTGGGCCGCAGTGAGCTGGCGGCTGTCGCCGACCAAGCTGGATCTGTTCGTCTGGCACAAGTCGATCGGCATGCTGATCCTGCTGCTGATGCTCGCACGTCTCGCGTGGCGCTCGGTCAACGTCGCGCCGTCGTTGCCGGCCGGCATGGCACCATTCGAGTTGCTCGCCGCCCGACTCACTCACGTCATTCTCTATGGGCTCCTGCTCGTCATGCCGTTGACCGGTTGGATCATCAGTTCCGCCGCCAACATCCCGTTTCGGATCTTCGGCTGGTCCCCTTGCCGGCCATCGTGCAGCCCGACAAGGCGCTGGCCGATGCGACGGCGCGCGTGCACCTTGCGCTGTTCGTCGTGCTGTCGCTGTTGCTGGTCCTTCACATCGGCGCAGCGCTTCGACACCACTTCGTCAAGCGCAACGATGTGCTGAAGCGCATGTTGCCCGCGCGGGCCGGTGCCGGATGATCCGCCTCTTCTTGCTCGCCGCCGCCTTGCTGACGGTCTGGGAAGCTGATCCGGCAGAGGCAGCAGACTGGAAGATGGATGCGGCAACGAGCCGGCTCGAATTCGCGGCAACATACGAGAGAACAGCCGCGCCGGGCGTGTTCCGGGAGTTCGACACCCGGCTGCACTTCGACGCCGACAAGCCCGCGGAGGGACGGCTCGACGTCACGATCGTCGTGCAAAGTGCCGACATGAGCAACACCGATGTGAACAAGGCCATCAGTGGAGTCGAATGGTTCGACTTCGCCCGGTTTCCGCGAGCGGAGTTCCATGCGACCGAGATCCGGCGCACGGCGGCCGGCCGGTACCTGGCGCGCGGGCTGTTGAGCCTCAAGGGCGTGCAGCAGGCGGTCGAAGTTCCTTTTGCCTGGAGCGAGACGGGTGACGCGGCGCAAAATGGACGGCGAGTTCGTCGTCAAGCGCAGCCCGTTCGCCATCGGTACCGGCGAGTGGGCGTCCACCAGCGTCATCGGCCCCGACGTGACGATCAAGTTCAGCGTGCGGTTGCGCAAAGTTGGCTAAGCGAAGCATCGCGCTTTGGTTTTCCTTGCCGCTGCGCGCTGCTGGCGGCGTGCGCTACCCAGGTTCCCGCGTTGCCGGAAGCCGCGGCGCGCAAGCCGGCCGAATTTCCGGACGCTATCTACCAGGGCCTGTTGGCGCGGGGGGCGTCGGTCTTTCGTGTCGATCCCGCCCGGTCGTTCGCGGTCATCGTGGTCCGTCGCGCCGGTTCGTTATCACAATTCGGGCACGACCACGTCATCGCCAGCCACGATGTCGCCGGCTACATCGCTCCGGACGACCAGCAGGAGGCAGCAATGAAGATTTCTGCACGACTGACGGGCTATCTCGCCCAGCGCGGCGCGCGCTACGAAGTGTGCGCGCATGATCACAGCCAATCGAGCGCCCAGACGGCGCGGCTGGCGCATATCCCGCAACATCAGTTGGTCAAATCGGTGATCCTCGAGGACGACGCGGGCTGCGTGCTGGCCGTCGTGCCGGCCGATTCACGCGTGCAGATCGGCGAACTGGCCCGCTTGCTCGGTCGCCGCGATCTTCATCTGGCCGATGAACGCCGCATCGCGCAGGTGTTCGAGGATTGCGTCGTCGGCGCCGTGCCTGCCTTTGGCATGGCCTGGGGCGTGGAGACGGTGGTCGACGAGACGATCGGCGACAGCCCCGAAGTCTATGTGGAAGCCGGCGATCACGAGGCCCTGCTGCGCATGTCCCGCGAACAGTTCAACGCGCTGATGGGAGAAGCGAAGCATGGTCGCTTTTGTCGGCCACCCGACGGCGGGCGCGCGAGTCGTCCACCATGATGCTACTATCGCGCCGCTGGTGTGCACTGCGGCGCGCCAGTGCATGCTGTGGATGGCTTTCAAGGCTGGTAGAATCACTTGGCGGATGTCCTTGCGCGCGGGCGAGATGGCGTGGAATCGCGAGCGGCGTCGTCGGCTGATCGCTCCATGCGCAGCGCCAGCGTCTCGACGCCGCGCAACGCCAGGAGCTGTCGAACGGCGCTGCGATCGCGCCGATCGTGTTCTGGAGGAGCCGAGCTTGTCGACGAAGCGCGTCGTTGTTGCTGAATGACCGCAATGCCACGATCATGTCCGAGATCGCTGTCACGGTACTGGGTGACGCTGTGCACGGCGATGTCGATCTGAGCGCGAACGCGGGCCGCCTACCTTGTACTGCGTGGCGAACGTGTCGTCGGGCGACCGCGAGCAGCTTGCGCCGGTGCGCGAACTGCGCGATCGCGGCCAAATCCGCGAGTTTCAGCAACGGATCGCTGGCGCTCCGATCATGATTCCGAAGGTATTCGATCTGATCGCCGCCTCGATCGCGTGAGGATGATGTGTCGATGTACGTGACGGTCAGCGCCGCGCTGATCTGCGCACCCGCTCGAACAGCTCGTAGGCGCCGCCGTACAGATCGTTGTACGTGATCATGCGCCGGGACTCGAGCAGTTCGAGCACGCAGCAATGGCAGCGATGCCGGCAGGGCGAACGCGATCCGTCCTACCGTCCTCCAGGTCTGCCACGCAGCGCTCGAACGCCGAGCGCGTCGTCGTGGGTGCGGTCATAGTCGGAGCCCTATGCATGCTGTGATCTGTCTGTACGCGCGGGCGGTGTAGATTGTGTCATCAACTGCACGGTTGATGGGTCCGGACTGGCGCCGGCATGGATCATGCGGTGGAAGCCGGCGTCGCGGGCCCGCCCTGGCAGCACGTGCTTGGTCTTGATCGCCCGCAGTTACTGGTCATCGGGATCTCTCGGGTCACCCGCCCGGCTGGTGCTCCTGCGCAGGAGTTCAGCATGTCGATGCGCGTGATCAGGCCGTGAAGCCGCCCTCGTCGCTGACCACCGCCACCAGCCCGGATCGAACGGAACAGGTCATTCGATCGACGCGCTGGTGATCGACCGTGCGCACCTTGGTCGTCATCACCTACGGATGGCGACTCGAATGTGTTGTGGTCGCGATGCGCGGGCAGCAGAAGATCGCTCTCATCGACGATGCCATGATGTGTCTTCGAGCACGGACCGAAGAACGTCGAAGATCTTCATCGTGTGAAGATGATCGTCAGCGGGTCGTTGGGCTCGACTGCTACGACTTCGTGCTCGCGATGGTCGCGGCGAATCAGGTCGTGAGGTCGCCGAACGCTGCTGATCGCCCAGACCCTGGTCCGTTCAGCCAGTGGCTGAACGAACATCTTCGCCAGTACTTGTTGCTGGTGTCGTAGACGAACGTGACCATGCCTTCGGCTTGGCGTTGTCGCTGCAGCAGCGAGTGCCGACGAGCGTACGTGCCTGCTGCTGGGCCAGGATGCCGTCGAAGTGCGCAGCAGCTGCCGCGCGCCGCCATTGTCGTGATCGAAACGCCGTAGGCGCGCCGCACGCGCCACAGATCGGCGATCGGCCGCACGAAGTCCTGCTCGACGCCCTCGACCAGCCACGATCCAGCGACTTCGTCGCCGGCGGCCGGGACGAAGTCGGCGAGCACCGACCGCTGTACGGCCATACGATTCCGGCCTGCGGCGCCACGTGGCTGAAGTAGCGCGACACCCGGCTCAAGTGCGTCCTCGTCGTAGCGACCCGCACGATCGCATCGACCTGGCCATCGGTTCGTGCTCATCGGCGCGGTGGTGGTCGTGGGCCAGAGGATCTGGGCTGGTTGCCGAACTGATCGACGGTACCAGGCGCCGGTGTCTCCGAGGCCAATCTCTTCCTCCGTGAGATCCTGGTAGACCGCGGGCGGCCGGCGCTCGACATCGGAACGGGTCAGGACGATCTCGTACTGAGCGCGCGCACACGCGCGAGCTTCCTGACCGATCCGTCCGGATGTACGAGGATCAGCCGCAGCCCTTGGCCGCCGCGACTCAGCGCCAGCGCCAAGCCGGTATCGCCGGCGGTCGCCTCGACGAGCGTCGCGCTGCGGGCCCAGATCGTCCATCGCGCTCGGCCGCCTCGATCATCGAGCTGGTCGATGCGATCTTGTATCCATCTGCTGCACCGGCTTTCCAACTTCACCAGCAGCTACTGCTGGATCGAGACGATGTACCGCGACCAGCGGCGCGTCGCGATCAAGTCGAGGATGCGTCGGTGCACGCTGATCGTGACTCTGCTGGTCACGAGGATGAAGGGCAGTGATCTTATAGCGGCTGACGCCGCGCCAACCTGGCATCAGCTCTCCAGCGCGCCGCGCCGGCGTAGGCCACGGCGCTGGAGAATGACTTCTTCGAGATCGACGAGAGCCGCCGCCGACCGCGTGAACTGAGCCGCGCGCGTCGTCAGCAGCTACGCGCCGACACTGCTCAATCTCGGTGCGCGGCCTGACGAGACCTCGACATCAGGTCGGTCGCACCATCGGGAAGATCGAACAGAGCGCTGTTCGGCGGGGAAACGTGGCCGCGAGCTCCGGCGGCACCCGCCGAGGGAGATTGAGCGACAAGGCGCGAAAGGGTGTTCACACCAGCGCGCGGGAGAGGAAGGCATCCCGACCCGGGTTCGCCTCGCCGACCAGGTCTGAGTGGCTGCATCAAGTGATCCCCTAGGAATGGTCGAGGCCAACCATGAATCGCAGGACCGCGAAATGAGCGAAGGTACTCCGTCTCTGCGTGGGTAGGGTACGTCGTCCTCGAGAAGTGATCGGGCTGGAGGAAGAACTGGCGTAGTTCATGCGCACGATTCGGTATGCGGATGATCTTTCCCGGCCGCGCGTGCGGTATTTGAGTCGCGGGGCGGACGAACCTTGTTCGTTCATTGTGAAGGGTATCGCTGCGGGGCGTGGTGCTGTTCATCCGACGGTCGAAGACTAGGCGACGCAGAAGGAGTTCATGTTGTTGGAACTGGAAGCGATGCTGATCGAGTCGGCCGCCACATGCGACACGAACTTTCTCGGTTTCGTTAGCTGCGGGCACGTCTATGTCTTCTACTCGAATCATGTCGGCAAGCTGGTCTGACGGGCGACTGAAGGCAGGGCGTCGATGCGTGTAGTCTTAGCAGTGGAGAGCCTATGAGTTCAGGGATCAAGCATATGCGCCGCGTTCGCGCTGCGGGCCACATGAAGATCCTCTACGTTTGCCACCGGGTGCCGTATCCGCCGCAACGCGGCGGTAAGATCCGTCCGTTCAACATGATCTCGCACTTCTCGCGCAACGCACGAAGTCACCGTCGCTTCGCTTGCGCGCTCGCGCGAAGAATTCGATGAAGGGCTGAGGACTTGCGCGAGCATTGCAAGGAACTGATCTGCGAACGTGTGACGCCGCTGCGGCGGTGGCGCGGATGTTGATGAGAACGCCGACGCCGACGCCGTTCTCGATGGGTTACTTTTACTCGCCCGCGTTGAAGCGGCGAGTCGCGCAGGCCATCGAACGCGAACGCTTCGACCTGATCTTCGTTCATTGCTCGTCGGTCGCGCAGTACGTCTCCAACGTGGTCGGGATTCCGAAGATTCTCGATTTCGGCGACATGGACTCGCAGAAGTGGCTGATCTACGGCCAGGTCCGCGCCTTTCCGCTGTCGCTCGCATATCTGCTCGAAGGCACGAAACTCGAGGCCGAAGAGAAGCGGCCTGTCCAGGTTGTTCGACCTGAACACCTGCACGACTCAGGAAGAACTCGGCGACGCTGCGCGGTTTCGGGACGGGCGTCGAATCGGATTGGTTTCCGAACGGCGTCGATCACGCTTACTTCGCACCGATCGCAGACCCGTATGATCCCGACCTGATCAGCTTCATCGGACGCATGGACTACTACCCGAATCAGGAAGCGATGTTCCGGTTCTGCAAGAGCACTTTGCCGCTGATTCGGCGAGCGGCGCCCCGAATGCGAAGCTAACGATCATCGGCGCGAATCCGTCCGGCACAGGTCAAAGCAGCTGGCGCGCTGCCCGGGCGTCACCGTGACGGGATCGGTACCCGATGTGCGTCCGTACGTCACGCGCTCCGCCGTCAACGTTGCGCCGCTGCGGATCGCACGGGTACGCAGAACAAGATTCTCGAGGCGATGGCAATGGGCGTACCGGTCGTGACCAGCGAGGTTGCTGCGCGCGGAGTCGATGCGGTGCCGGGCGAGCACCTGCTGTTGCGCGTCGACGCCGATTGAGGAAGCCGCAGCGGTGTTGGCGCTGCTGGACGATCCGGCGAGACGCGCGCAGTCTCGGCGAAAGCGGGGCGGGCCCGGGTGTTGAGTCACCATGATTGGCGCGCGTCGATGCGTCGCTTCGATGGCATCGTCGAGCGGTGTCTGCGATCGCAAAAGTGCGCGCGTGACCGCGCCAATCTGCCGCGATCGTGAGGTAGACGATGAGGATCAGTATCTTTGGACTGGGGTATGTTGGAGCCGTCTCGTTCGGTTGTCTGGTTCGGCAGGGTCACGATGTCATCGGCGTGGATGTCGACGGTCACAAGTTGACGCTGCTGACCAAAGGCATTTCGCCCGTCGTCGAGGAGGGCATGCCGGAACTGATCGAGGCAGCGATGGCAAGCGGTCGCGCGCGGGTGACGAGCGACGCCGCAGAGGCCATCGCGAACTCGGACATCTCGTTCGTTTGCGTCGGTACGCCGTCGCGGCGCAACGGCGCGCACGATCTGACCGCGTTGCGCCACGTTTGCGAGCAGATCGGTCGCGCGATCAGGCGACAAGAAGAGCGACCACATCACTCGTGACCGTGGCGCCGGCACGACGGAAGACGTGCTCGCTGCCGATTCTCGGAAAGGTGCCTCCCGCAAACGGATTGGCCAGGGCTGCACGTGTGCTTTCAACCGGAGTTCCTGCGCGAAGGTGTGTCGATCAAGGACTTCGAGAATCCGCCGATGACGATCGTTGGCGGTGAGGGGCTCGCTGTCGATGCGCTGCGGACGATGTCAAGGATCTTCCCTGCGAGTTCATCGCTACCAGCATTCGAACTGCGGAGATGGTGAAGTTCTGCTGCAACGCGTTCCATGCGGTGAAGGTAGTATTCGCGAACGAGGTTGGCCGGCTGTGCCACGGTCTCGAATTGGACGGTCGTGAGGTGATGTCGCTGTTGTGCCAGGACACACAGCTGAATATCTCGCCGGCTTATCTGCGGCCGGGATTTGCGTTTGGTGGATCGTGTCTGCCGAAGGACCTGCGTGCGCTCATCAACATGTCGCGAGACGTCGCCGTCGAACTGCCGCTGCTCGCGAGCGTGCTGCCGAGCAACGAAACTCAGATTGCGCACGCGTTGGAAATCATCCTGGCGACCAAGCAGCGCCGAATCGGATGATCGGCGTCAGCTTCAAAGGCGGCACTGAGATCTGCGGGAAAGTCCATTGCTCGAACTTGCGGAACGACTGATCGGCAAGGGTATGGAGGTCGGATCTTCGATCCCGAGGTAACCTGTCGCGCATCCGCGGTTCGAACAAAGCGTTCGTCGAGGAGTCGATTCCGCACATCGCATCGATCATGGCGGACGATCCTGAGACGCTGATTCGCGACTGCCAGGTCATCGTGTTGGGTGCGCGCGACGCGGCTGTCGAAGCAGCTTGCGCGCGACACCGAGTGAGGCGCGCGTCGTTGTCGACCTGGTTGGGGTTTCAAACCCGGACGAACTCGGTGGTGAATGTCATGGCGTGTGCTGGTGAGGCGATGACCGCGCTTTTACCGTCCGCGTACGTCTGTCCAAACTGCAAAACGCCGCTCGTCGATTTGTATTGCGCAAGCTGTGCCCACCAATACGAACTCTCGAACGGATTTCCCAAGCTGGTGTGGAACGATGCGCAGTACGAGTCGACGCCCGAAATCATCGACGCGTACGATTCCATCTACAGTGACCATTCCGGTGTTTGGGAGAATCAGGGGCGTTCGCGCGAGTTCATCCAATATTTCGCTGGACTGTTGCGCCGGTACGATGCGCGACGATTGCTCGAAGTCGGTTGTGGGGAAGGTGTCCTATTGGCAGCACTCGCGGGGAGTGATCTGTATGGCACCGAACTTTCGACCAAGGCGCTCGAGCGCGCCAGAACAAATGTGTCGGCGAACCTCTGCATCGCGTTAGGTGAACGTTTACCGTTCTGTGACCAATACTTCGATCTCATTGCGAGTGTCGGCGTCATGGAGCATTTCCTTGACGATCACGCGGCGTCCAGAGAAATATGCCGGGTGCTCAAAGACGGCGGCCATTACGTTGTTCTGATTCACGTGCATCTGACGGCTTGGCAAAGTGTCCGGCAGAAGATTTCGGAATATGTCTATCCGCGTCCCACCCGATCCTGCTCGGAAAATGGCTCCTCGGGAAGCTGTATCGACCGATTCGACAACCGGTGCAGAACAACTATGCGATGGCGGACGCAAGAGCTTGCTTGGAGCAGAGCGGGTTTAGCGTCGAGGAAGTGATTCACAAGGGAAACACAAAGGATGCGCCGTTGATCGGCCCACACGTAGTCATTTACGTTTGTCGAAAGTCCGACCGTACGCAGACAACAGCTCAGAGCGCGTGATCTGCATGAATCTGGTTTGTGCGGTTTCGTGAGATGCGCATCTGCACTTACTCGACCATTCGATCTCGCTGCGAAGTGGCTACAGTTCCGCACGTTGTCGATCCTGCGAGCCCAGCGCGCGATGGGATGGGAGACGTTCGAACTCACGAGTCCCAAACAAGGACCGGTCGCTGCGCTGCAAGAGTCGGTCGACGGCTTCGACTTCTTTCGAACTGTCCCCACCCGTTCATTTTTTTCGCGGATACCGGGATTGGGCGAAATCGAGTTGATGGGCCAAACGGCGCATCGTCTGAGGCAGGTCGTGGACCAAGTCAAGCCGGATGTCCTTCATGCTCACTCACCTGTCCTCAACGCGATCCCGGCGTTGTGGGTAGGACGGCGCACTGGCATACCGGTGGTCTATGAAGTACGCGCCTTCTGGGAAGATGGGCGCGGTCGACCATGGCACGACCACGGCAGGCGGACTGCGCTACCGCCTGTCGCGCGGACTGGAGACGTATGCGCTCAAGCGTGTCGACGCGATCACCACGATTTGTGAGGGCATGCGCAACGAGATCGTTGCACGGGGAATACCGTTGAACAAAGTGACGGTGATCCCCGATGCGGTGGACGCTGAGGATTTTCCTTCGGTGGTGAGGCGGATGACTCGCTCAGGGAGCAGCTGGGTCTGCAAGGCGCGCAAGTGGTTGGTTACGTGGGTTCCTTCTAACGCATACGAGGGCTTGGACGTCTTGATCAACGCCGTTCCACGCATCCTGGAACATGCGCCGGACACGTGATTCTTGCTCGTCGGTGGCGGACCTCAAGAGGCGGCACTCAAGAGGCAGTCTCAAATGCTTGGCGTCGACGACAAGGTCGTATTTACAGGACGTGTGCCGCATTCAAAGATCAAGTTGATGATCACTCATTGATCTACTTGTCTACCCACGCCACTCGAATCGACTGACCGAACTGGTTACGCCGATGAAACCATTAGAGGCGATGGCCATTGGGAAAATGTTGATTGCGTCCGACGTTGGGGGACATCGGGAACTGATTGATGACGGCAACACCGGTGTGTTGTTTCGCGCGGGAGATGCCCAGAGCTTGGCGCAAAGTGCCTTAGCAATGTTGGCCAGCGCCGATCGTTGGCCGGTGATCCGCGCCGCTGCTCGCGAGTTCGTCGTTCGAGAACGGAGTTGGCGGACGAGCGTCGATCGTTATCGACAGGCGTATGCGGAGTGCGTGGCGCGGCGTGCTATCTAAAACCACTGAATTCAGTTATCGACCGCCGGCGCGTTCGATGAGCCTGCCGATAATCGAGTCTGGCGCGACCGGTTCGATGAAGGCGATCGCCTGGATCGGAAGGATCATGTGGTCGGCGCCATTGATCTCATCCTTGCGTTTGACCAGCACGTAACGAGACTGTTGCGTCTGTGCGTCGATCTCGGCGCGAACGGTGAACACATTGCGCAGTACAGGGTGGTCCGAGCCGAGATGATCTATACGACCATAGAAGGTGTTGCCGTTTTCGAGCGTAACTGCTTGATAGTGGGTGGTGAGCAGAGGTTTGTGGAATTTTTGATAGTTCTGATACACGGTAGCCGCTAACAGGCCCGTGATGCCGATGCTCAGGACAACGAGGACTGCGTTTTTCATGTATTGCAACCACGCATCAGAACCAAGCCAATTGTGACATTAGAAACGCTGCTGACGAAGCCGATGTGACCGATGAACGCATACTTTCGATCCTGACGTATTCTAGTCTCTACCCGAACACGGAGCAACCAACGCTCGGCATTTTTGTCGCGCGGCGTCTAGAACGGCTCGTCGCCACAGGGGCGGTCGCAGCGAGCGTCATGGCTCCCATGCCTTGGTTTCCAATGAAGGGACGCGCATTTGGACGATATGCGGCGTTCGCCAGAGTGCCTGACGTCGAAGAGCGAAATGGATTGCAGGTCCTACATCCGCGTTTTATGACGATGCCGATGTTGGGTACCTACCTGAATCCCATCGCAATGGCGGCGGCAACCATAGGGCGTGTGATGGAGATCGACAAAACGTCTCGGATCGACTTGATTGACGCTCACTATTTCTACCCGGATGGTGTAGCGGCCGCGATCGTTGCGAAGGCTTTACGCGCATTCGCACCCATTGCAGGGTGATCCGGTCATCGAAGATGGACTTAGCCGGCAGCGCGGGGACCCGGGGGCGGAGCAATCGATATGCAGGAAGTCGCGGCTCGTCGGGAATGCGCCGCGCTCGAGCGCGATCTGATCGGCGTCGAGGCGGGTCACGCGGCCGAGGCGCACGACGTTTCGCGCGCGACGAAGCTGTTCCAATTCGCTGTCGCTGACGAAGCCGCCGTGAAAGCCCGGGCTGGACGGATCGGTCATCCGGTCGAATTCGTCGAATGCCTCCAGCCGCGCAAATACGTCATCGACCGACACCCCGCCAGCGAGCGCTTCGACCCCGTGCGAGGCTTCCACCAGGGCGCGCGAAGAACTCGTCGCCCGGCTGGTAGGTGCCTCGATTCAGCCACCAGTAGTCGCGCGGCCTGATCCAGTGGATCTTGTCGGGATCGACTCCGTTTTCGAGCAGCCAGATGACGGTGTCCAACCCGGTCTTGCCGGATCCAATCACCACATAGCCGGTATGCGCCTTCGTGACGCGTGCGAGATCGTTCGGCGGCACGCACGCGATGCCGGTGGCCACGGCGTATTGCGGCGCGCGCATCGAGGGGACCGACGTATGGGAATACGTGGCATCGACTATCTTGCGCGCCCTGACCGCGAATTGTCTGCCCGAAACGCAGCGATGTGACGATGCCGTCATCCCCGACTTCGCTCATCGGAAAATACTGAACGCGGCCGGATGGAAGAAACTGCTGCCGCATGACCAAGTCGAAGTAGCTCGTGACCTCCGATCCCGCGGCAAGCTCGTAAAAGCCTTTGTTGAATCCAATTTCGTCCTTGGCCCCGGACCCCAGCGCGCGCGAATTGACTCCGTAAAACGCCGACGGCTGATGCAATCGAACGAAAGGATAGGCGTGAGTCCAGTGGCCACCGGGCCGATGCTGTCGGTCGACGATCGCAATCGTCGACTTGGATTCAGTGACCAGCGAGTCGGCGAAGGCCATCCCCGCCGCGCCAGCCCCCACGATCAGCGTAGTCAACCTCGATGACCGATTCATTCATCGTGCTGCTCCCAGGTTGCCCGGCTGCATGATAGGCAACACAAGGTAAATTGCGCCGATGCGCCGTACGACGCTGTTCCTGTTCCTCGTTGCCCTGCTGGCGCGCGTCCGCCACGGCGCTTGCCCAGGCGCCGGCGAGCTTATTTCTCGAGGAGCTGACATCGCCGGAGCTCGCCGCCGCGATCCGTGCCGGCAAGACCACGATCCTGGTACCGATCGGCGGCACCGAGCAGAACGGGCCGCACATGGTGCTCGGGAAGCACAACGTGCGCGCGAAGGTGCTGGCCGGCAGGATTGCGCGAGAGCTCGGCAACGCGCTGGTCGCCCCCGTCATCGCCTACGTGCCCGAGGGCGGAGTCAACCCGCCGACCGGGCACATGCGTTATCCGGGGACGATCACGGTGCCTTCGGACGCGTACCGCAAGGTGCTCGATTCCGCGGCGCGCAGCTTCCGGCTCGCCGGATTCCGCGACATCGTGTTCCTGGGCGATAGCGGCGATTACCAGAAGGACAACGAGATCGTGGCCCGACAACTCAATCACGAATGGGCGGGTTCCCCGGTACGCGCGCACGCGATCGTCGAGTATTACCGGGCGGCCACGGATGGCTTTGACAAGTCCCTCAAGCAGCGCGGCTACAGCGATGCCGAGATCGGCCGTCATGCCGGGCTCGCTGACACGTCGCTCGCGCTGGCGGTCGACCCGGGGCTCGTGCGACCGGGCGAGCAGCAGTCCGCACAAATAACGCCGGCCCCGCCCGGTGTTTCGGGCGATCCCCGGCGCGCCACCGCCGAGCTCGGCAAGCCCGGCATCGATATGATCGTGACTCAATCCGCGGCGGCCATCCGTGCAGCGGTGGCCCACCGGTAACGCCTGCATTCCTGCAGTCCGGATCTGCAACTTCAGGAGTCGTTGTGACCGTCGTTGTTCGCGCTCGTTACTTGTCTTTCGTATCGCTTGCCTTTGTATGCTCGACGACCTGCTTCGCGCAGAACCCGTCGCAAGTGCCGGCTGCCGCTCCCGTTGTTCCGATATCGACGGTGCCCGGAATGCCGCCGGTCGCCGATCCGGCCAATCTGTACAGCGAGACCACAGCCACCAAGGTGAGTCCGGCGCTCGCGAACGATCTGCCGCGTGTGTACGTGCCGCACATCCAGTCGAACGACGTCTACGTGATCGACCCGGCGACCTTCAAGGTCGTCGACAAATTCAATGTGGGTCTGAACCCGCAGCACGTCGTGCCGTCATGGGACCTGCGCACGCTGTGGGTGGCGAACAACGCCGAGAACACGACCAAGGGCAGCCTGACGCCCGTCGACCCGAAAACCGGCAAACCCGGCAAGCCGGTCGCGGTCGACGACCCGTACAACATGTACTTCTCGCCCGACGGCAAGTCCGCGATCATCGTTGCAGAGGCGATGAAGCGGCTCGACTTCCGCGATCCGGTGACGATGAAGCTGCAGTACTCGCTCGCGGTTCCGCTGTGCGCCGGCATCAACCACGCCGACTTCGCGATCGACGGCACGTTCGCGATCTTCACCTGCGAATTCTCCGGCACGGTGGCGAAGGTCGACCTCGTGAACCGCAAGGTGCTGGGCTACACGCAGGTGATCCAGCCTGGCCGCCCGATCAAGATCGTCAAGGGACCTGACGGCAAGGATCAGGAGATCTGCACGACCTGGAAGGGCATGCCGCAAGATATCCGGGCGTCGCCGGATGGCAGGCTCTTCTTCGTCGCCGACATGATGGCCGACGGCGTGCACGTGGTCGACGGCGAGACGTTCCGCCAGGTCGGCTTCATCGAAACCGGCAAAGGCACGCATGGTCTGTATCCCAGTCGCGACGGGAAGAAGCTGTATGTCGCCAACCGCGGCTCGAACAAGATCCACGGCCCGCCGAAGGGCAAGGGCGGCGTGTCGGTGGTCGACTTCGCGACCCGGAAGGTCGAGGCGAACTGGCCGATCCCAGGCGGCGGCAGTCCGGATATGGGCAACGTCAGTGCCGACGGCAAGTGGCTGTGGCTATCGGGCCGCTACGACAATGTCGTGTATGTGTTCGACACGAGCAATGGTGACGTGAAGGTCATTCCGGTGGGAAAAGAGCCGCACGGCCTCACCGTGTGGCCGCAACCGGGCCGGTACTCGCTGGGTCACACAGGCAATCTAAGGTGACGTGAACAAATTCTCGCGGCCGGCGTATCGCCCAGTTTCGCAGCCGTTCGTCAACGCAAACGAACTCCCAGGCCAAAAACTCCCAGGGGAGCGGCCGCCAGGAAATGCGAGGACGAGCATGTAGTAGACAGGGGAGCCGCGCTGCGCAAGAAATGATCCACCGACGACGGCGTTTCCGTTGCGCGCGAGTTTGATGAGCAATTGTTTAGGCGCACCCTCGGCCGACTCCGATCCGCCGAACGGGACGCCCGTAACACCCGACAGCCAAAGGACACGGCATCGGCAGCATTCGACCAATCTTCTCCAGGGCAAGCGCTGAACTTCTACCGTTATCTGTCGAATTGGTTCTATGTGCTGTCGAGGCCTCAGCGTTGGGGGTCACGCGATGAGCCACTGTGGGCCGAAGTGTTCAGCCCGGAACGGCTCGAACAACACGCCGAGAGTCTTGCAGAAGCACAGACGACCGGGGATCTGCGCCTGCCCTGGTTCAGCTTCGCCCGGCGCAGCGCCGACAATGAGCGGGTGCTGGTCGGTGCCTACGAGGCAATTGCCGTCGCCGTCGACAAGCAGAGCTCGATCACGCCGGCCGCCGAATGGCTGCTCAACAACTTTCACATCGTTGAAGAGCAGATCCGCGACATCCGCTCTCTGCTGCCGTCCAGTTTTTTTCGTGAGTTGCCCGCGCTCGACAGCGGTCCATTGATCGGACTGCCCCGCATCTACGGCATCGCGTGGGCGTTCACCGCGCATACCGACAGCCATTTCGACTCCGGCCTTCTGCATCGCTTCGTCGTTGCATACCAGCGCGTCCAGCCGTTGACGCTGGCCGAGCTATGGGCGCTGCCGATCATGCTGCGCATCGTGATGATCGAGAACCTGCGGCGTCTGGCGGCCCGCATCGTCGAATCGATCGACGGCCGCGAACTGGCTGATCGCTTTGCCGATGAACTGCTCGGGCTCGGCGCCAGCGGCCTGTCGAACGAGCCGAGCTGGCCGTTTGCCGTGGACTTTCCGCTGCCGCGCGCCTCAGCCGCCCAGCTCTATCAGCGCTTGCGTTACGCCGATGCGGTGGCTGCGCCCGCGCTGTTGGCGCTGACCGAACGGTTAGCCAAGGAGGGCACTCACCCTGAAGAAGTCGTTCGGCTCGAGGTCGACCGGCAAACAGCGGCTGATCTTTCGGTGCGCAACCTGATCACCAGCCTGCGGCAGATCTCTTCGTTCGAATGGCAGCAATTCGTCGAGGCAGTGAGCCAGGTCCACCACGCGCTGTGCGCGGCGCCGCTCTACTCCAGCATGGACTTCATCACCCGGGACCGCTATCGCCACGCGGTCGAAGAACTCGCGCGAAGGGCTCCGCTGACAGAAATCGAGGTTGCGCAGGTGGCAGTCAGCCGCGCCGCAGAGGCTGACGTGGCAAACGCGCGTCTGCGCGACGCCGGGTACTACCTGATCGATGACGGGCGGGCCGATTTCGAGCGCGAGATCGGATACAGAGTTCCGATTGCGCGGCAGCTTTTCCGGGCCGCGCTCGCAATTGCGCTGCCGCTATATCTCGGGGCGATCTTGCTTGTGACTTTCGGCCTGCTCGCCATCGTGCTGACCGCGAGCACGAATGCAGGCGGCGAATCCGTCTTTGTGGCGCTGCTTGCAGCACTGGCGATCTTCCCTGCCTCGGATATCGCTGTCACGGTCGTGAATCGTCTAGTTGGCATAGCCGTTGCACCTCGCCATCTGCCGCGACTGGAACTTTCCGAGGGTATAGCCGCGTCGATGCGAACCTTCGTGGTCGTGCCGACCCTCCTCGGCAGCGACGAGTCCATCGATGAACAAGTTCATCAGCTCGAAATACGGTATCTGTCCAGCCGCCCGGGTGAGCTCTACTTCGCGCTGCTCACCGACTGGGCCGACGCCGACAGTGAGCATTTGCCAAACGATCGCGCGCAGTACGACTACGCAGTCGCGGCCATAGAAAAGCTGAACAGCCGCTATCGCTCCAGGGTGGATGAAACTTCGGCGGGCCACCCGCGCTTCTACCTGTTTCATCGCCGTCGTCTGTGGAATCCCGCGCAGTCCCGGTGGATGGGGTGGGAGCGCAAGCGCGGCAAGCTGCATGAATTCAATCGTCTGCTGCGCGGCGCGCGCGACACGTCATTCCTCGCCGATGTACATTTTGTCGAGCCGCCTGCCGGGGTGCGCTTCGTCCTGACGCTTGACGCCGACACGATCCTGCCGATCGGTGCCGCAGCCGAACTGGTCGGCACTCTTGTACACCCGCTGAATCGGCCGCAGTTCGACGCGAGCGGCCGAGTCGTGCAAGGCTACGGAATCCTGCAACCGCGCATCACCCCGGCGCTGCCTACACGCATCGGCGGGACGCGCTTCCAGCAGCTATTTTCAGGGAATGCCGGCGTCGACCCGTACACGTTCCAGGTGTCGGACATCAATCAGGACCTGTTCGGCGAAGGCACCTTTACCGGCAAGGGCCTGTACGACGTGGATGCGTTTGAGGCCTCACTCGCCGGACAGACACCCGAGAACGCAATCCTCAGTCATGATCTTCTGGAAGGCAGCTTCGCGCGCTGCGGATTTGTCAGCGATGTCGAACTGTTCGAGGAGTTTCCGTCACACACCGGTGTCGCGGACATGCGTTCGCACCGCTGGGTGCGCGGTGACTGGCAGCTGTTGCCCTGGATCTGCGGTCGGTACTGGCGCAGCATTTCGGCGCTGGCGCGGTGGAAGATGATCGAGAACCTGCGCCGCTCCCTGTCGGCGCCGGCAATGTTCCTGATGCTGGTGGTCAGCTGGCTGATTCCGGCGATTGCGCCCGGGCCGTGGATCGGTCTGGCAGTCGTCGCGCTGTTGCTCCCGCAATTGCTGCCACTGCTCGAACGCCTGGTGCCGCAGCCTAACCTCGACCGCAGCACTGGCTGCGGAGCCTGGCGGCCGATTTCGTGTCGGCGGTCATGCGGGCCGCCGTGAACCTGGCTTTGCTCGCACACCACGCCTGGCTTACCGGCGATGCGATCGTGCGCACTCTGGTGCGTCTGGCGAGACACCGCAATCTGCTCGAGTGGAACACCAGTGCACAGGTGCAGACCGCGGCGCGCCTGTCCGGCTTGAGCTTCGTCGAAGGCATGCTGCCCGCCACTCGTGATCGTCATCGCGGTGGGCGCCGCGGTGTTCGCCGCTGATCCCGACCGGTTCTGGATGAGCACTGCCATTTCTTGCGCTGTGGTTACTGGCGCCCCTGGTCGCTTGGAGGATCAGCACGCCGTCCGAGCGCGGAGCGGCCGGAACCGTCGAGTCCGCCGATGTCGTTGCGCTACGACTGATCGCTCGCCGTACGTGGCTGTACTTCGCGACCTTTGTGAACAGGGAAAATCACTTCCTGCCGCCGGACAACTTCCAGGAGGAACCGGAACCGGTCATTGCTCATCGCAGCTCACCGACCAACTTCGGGCTGTATCTGCTCTCCGTCGTCGCCGCGCGCGATTTTGGCTGGATCAGCCTGCACGAGATGGCAAGCCGTCTCGAGGCAACCCTGGACGGCATGGACGCTCTGCCGCGTCATCGTGGCCATTTTCTGAATTGGATCGACACGCTCACCCTGCGCCCGCTCGAACCCAGGTACGTGTCGACGGTCGACAGCGGCAACCTGGCCGCAATGCTGCTGCTGCTCGCGCAGGCCTGCAATGAAGCGCTCGATCGGCCGCTGACCCAGGAACGTGCGATGGCGGGTATCGCCGATGAGGTGGAGTTGCTGCGACGCTCGCTCGCGCAGGCTGACGAAAGTCGTGGCGCCGCCGGGGTCGGCTTCGACCAGCTGCACGAGGCATTGCGGCGGGTGCGAGGTCCTGCTCGAAGCCGGCCCGCAGTCGCTCGCTGATCGTGCTCAACGATTGGAGATCGCTCGAGGACGCCGCCTCCGATCTGCAGGACATTGTCAAGACGCTGGACAGCGAGACCAGCACCGGCGAATTGCGGGAGGCGATGCTCTGGGCCGAAGCACTGCACTCGAACATTCGCGGGCAGCGCCACGATCAGCTCGAGCTGGTGCCCTGGCTGCACGCGCTCGAGCGCGACGAGCCGCAGCGGCGGGTTACCGACAGCGCCGCGCCATCTGCGACCGGTCCCCTCGCGGAAATGGAGTCAGTCGGAGTCGAGCGTTCACGGGACGCCGTCGAGGAACTCGCCGATCGGTTGCGAACGCTCTCGCGCCGGGCGCGCCAGCTGTTCGACGAAATGGATTTCCGCTTTCTGTACGACGAGACGCGCGATCTCTTCTCGATCGGCTACCTGGTCGAGGACGCCCGGCTCGACCTCGGTTGTTACGACCTGCTTGCGTCCGAAGCAAGGCTCACGAGTTTCGTCACGATTGCGAAGCGCGATGTTCCCGCCGCGCACTGGTTCCGACTCGGCCGCGCGCTCGTGCCGGTCGACGGTGGCGCGGCGCTGGTGTCATGGTCAGGATCGATGTTCGAATACCTGATGCCGTCTTTGCTGATGGATACGCCGCACGGCAGCCTGCTCGAAACGACCTTGCGCCGTGTCATTGCCCGGCACATCAATTTCGGTCGCGAGCGCAACATACCGTGGGGCATTTCCGAGTCGGCCTACAACGTGCGCGATATCCACCTCACGTACCAGTACTCGAACTTCGGCGTCCCCGGACTCGGTTTGAAGCGGGGCCTGGGAAAGGACACCGTCGTCGCTCCCTACGCGACCGCGCTCGCGGCCATGTACGACGCCAAGGCGGCCGTGTTGAACTTCGAGCGCCTGACCGCAGCCGGTGGCCTGGGCCGCTACGGATTCTATGAAGCGCTCGATTTCACCGCCAGCCGGCTGCCGAAGTCGAAGGACGTCGCGATCGTGCGCGCGTACATGGCGCACCACCAGGGAATGACGCTGGTCGCCCTGGCCAACGCGACCCTCGATGGCGAGATGCGGCACCGCTTCCACCGCATACCGATGGTGCAGGCGACCGAGTTGCTGTTGCAGGAAACCGCGCAGCGTGATGTCACGCTTGCGCCGCCGCGCTCCGATCGGGCCACGCCGGCGATCGCAAGCTCAACGGCGGGACCGCTCGATCGCCGCGTCAATTCACCGCATGCCGTGCCGCCGTCGACACAGTTGCTTTCAAACGGCCGCTACAGCGTGATGGTCACGGCGGCAGGATCCGGGTACAGCCGCTGGCGCGACCTTGCGGTGACGCGCTGGCGCGAGGACGCGACCCGCGACTGCTGGGGCACGTATCTTTACCTGCGCGATCGGGCGAGCGGGTACCTGTGGTCGGCCGGGTATCAGCCAGTGTGCGTCGAGCCGGTTCATTACGAGGCCGAGTTCACCGAGGACCGCGTGCGCATCATGCGCGCCGACGCCGGCATCGAATCGTCAATGGAGATCATGGTTGCGGCCGACGACGACGTCGAGATTCGGCGCGTGACGCTGAAGAACACCGGATCGCGGCCACGCGAGATAGAAATCACCTCGTACGCGGAGATCGTCCTCGCAACGCCTGCGTCCGACGAGGCCCATCCCGCCTTCTCCAATCTTTTCGTGCAGACGGAATATGTGGCCCAAGTCAACGGACTCTTCGCGACGCGCCGACCGCGATCGGCCAGCGATGAGTCCCTGTGGGCCGCTCACGTGGTTGCGTATGACAGCAAGAACGAGAGCGGCTCAGGCATTGAATTCGAGACCGACCGCGCCAAGTTCCTCGGACGCGGTCGCACCGTTCAGGCACCTCTGGCACTGATGGAGGGACGGCGCCTGTCGAACACTGTCGGCGCGGTGCTTGATCCGGTCGCCAGCCTGCGGATACACGTTGCCATTGCCCCAGGGGCGACGGTGCACGTATCGTTTGCAACGATGACCGCGACCAGCCGCGAAACGATCCTCAACCTGGCCGACAAGTACCACGATCCGGGCGCATTTGACCGCGCATCGACGCTGGCGTGGACCCATGCGCAGGTCAAGCTGCACTACCTCGGCATCACCGGAAGCGAGGCCCAGATCTTTCAGCAACTGGCCAGCCGAGTCCTGTACTCGAACGCGATGCTTCGAGCTTCGCGTGATCTTCTGCAGGGTAACCGGCTCGCCGTTTCCGAGCTCTGGAAGTTCGGGATTTCGGGTGACCGCCCGATTCTGCTTGCTCGCATCGAGGACGGCGCGAACATCGGTGTCATCCGTCAATTGCTGACCGCACATGAATATCTGCATGTAAAGCGACTGGGCATAGACCTCGTCATCCTGAACGAACAGGCGACCTCCTACGCCGAGGGCCTGCAGGAGGACCTCGAGATGCGCGTGCGCGAAAGCAATGCGCGCATGGGCGGCGAGGATGCGGACGGACGTGGCGCGATTTACGTCCTCCGCGCCGACCTACTAAGCGAGGACGAACGGGCGCTGTTGCTGACGGCCGCGCGCGTCGTCATTGCCTGCCGTCAAGGCGACCTGTCGGCGCATCTGGCAATGCGGCCTCGTGACCCTGTGCCGCATGTGCGCCCGCGGGTACGCGTGGCGCCGCGCACTTCGACCGTTCTTCTCCCGCCTCCGCTGCAGTTTCCGAATGGCCTGGGCGGATTCACCGACAGCGGGCGCGAGTATGCCGTCGTCCTGAATCGTGGCCAACGCACGCCGCTGCCATGGATCAATATCGTTGCCAACGACGGCTTCGGCTTCCAGGCATCCGAGTCCGGTGCGGGCTACACGTGGGCGGGCAACAGTCGAGAGAACCAGTTGACGCCCTGGTCAAACGATCCGGTGTCCGATCCGGTCGGTGAAGCGTTCTACTTGCTTGACCGCGACTCGGGCATCCTTTGGACACCGACCGCGCTGCCGATACGCGTCGAGGAAGCCAGCTACATTTCCCGCTTCGGCCACGGCTACGTCCGCTTCCAGCATCGGTCGAACGGGATCGAGAGCGACCTGGTCCAGTTCGTCGCCTCCGAAGATCCGGTCAAGATCTCGCGGCTCCGGCTCATCAATCGCTCGAGCCACACGCGCCGCATTTCGATCACTGCCTACGTCGAGTGGGTGCTTGGGTTTTCGCGCACGGTGAATGCACCGTTCGTTGTCACCGAGGTTGACTCCGAGACGGGCGGAGTATTTGCGCGCAATCCGTGGAATCGCGAGTTCGGCAGCCGGATCGCCTTTGTTGCCTGGGATACCCCCGCCGACAGCCTGACCTGCGATCGGCAGGAGTTCGTCGGACGCAACGGTCATCTCGCTTCCCCGGTCGCGCTCGCGACCGATGTCCAACTCTCGGGACGCTGTGGCGCCGCATTCGATCCATGCGCGGCGCTGCAGCGGGAAGTGAAGCTCGAGCCGGAAGAACAGATCGATCTGGTCTTCGTGCTGGGCCAGGCACCCAGCACCGATGCCGCGCGCGAATTGATCCGGCGCCACAGGACAATTCCCGAGGCCAGCGCCGAGCTCGAGCGTGTCAAGCAGCAGTGGCGTGAGATCCTCGACTGCGTGCAGGTCGAGACGCCGGACCCGCAGATGAACGTCATCCTGAATCACTGGCTGCTCTACCAGACGATCGCCTGCCGCATCCATGCGCGCAGTGCGTTCTACCAAGCGGGTGGCGCCTATGGATTCCGCGACCAGTTGCAGGATGTCATGGCGCTGACGATCACGCGCCCCGATCTGACCCGTTGGCAGATCGTCAACGCCTCATCGCATCAGTTCCGCGAAGGCGACGTGCAGCACTGGTGGCATCCGCCTCTCGGGCGAGGCGTGCGAACGCACTTTTCCGACGATCGCGTCTGGCTGCCTTACTGCGTCAGCCATTATCTGACGACCACCGGCGATACGAGCGTGCTGGACGAGCTGGTTCCGTTCGTCGAGGGCGCCCGGCTGCCGCCTGAGCGCGAAGCGATGTACTTCGAGCCGACCCTCTCGGATGACAAGGTCACGGTGTACGAGCACTGCGCACGCGCACTCGATGTCAGCATGGCGGTCGGACAGCATGGCCTGCCGTTGATGGGCGGCGGCGACTGGAACGACGGCATGAACCGCGTCGGTGCTGGAGGCCGAGGCGAGAGCATCTGGCTGGCCTGGTTCCTGTGTGCAACTTTGAGCGAGTTCGCTCCGCTCGCCGTGCAGCGCGGCGACCTCGAGCGCGCACACAGGTGGTCGGTGCACGCGGACAGCCTTCAGACGGCCGTGGAACGCGAGGCCTGGGATGGTGCCTGGTATCGCCGTGCCTACTTTGACGACGGCACTCCGCTCGGCGCGGCAGGCAACACCGAATGCCGCATCGATTCACTGGCGCAAAGCTGGGCGCTGATATCCGGCGCGGGCGATGCGGCCCGTGCGCGCCGAGCGATGGAATCCGTTGGCGAACACCTGGTCAAGCCCGGCGACAACATGGTGCTGCTGTTCGCGCCGCCATTTGACCGATCGACACAGGAGCCCGGATACATCAAGGGCTATCTGCCGGGCGTGCGCGAAAATGGCGCGCAGTACACGCACGCCGCCGTCTGGTGCGTGATTGCCCACGCGCTGCAGGGCGACGGCGAGCGCGCTGTGGAGCTTTTCGAGATGTTGAATCCGATCAACCACGGCTCGACTCGCGCCGGCATACACCGCTACAAGGCCGAACCCTTCGTCATCGCCGCCGACGTCTACAGCGAACCGCCGCACACCGGACGCGGCGGCTGGAGCTGGTACACCGGCGCCGCGGGATGGATGTATCGCGCCGGGATCGAATTCATCCTCGGGTTCAAGCTGCGCGGCCGTGAGATCCTGATTGATCCCTGCATTCCCGAGCACTGGCGCAGCTTCAAGATTCGCTATCGTGCGAAGCGTTCCACGTACGACTTCGTGATCGACAACCCGCAGGGCGTCGCACGCGGCGTCTTGCGGGTCGAACTCGACGGAAACGAACTCTCCGGACTGGCCGTTCCGCTCATGGATGATGCTGGCGTTCACAGCGTGCGCGTGACGCTGGGGCCCCTGGTCAACTGAACCCCTGACAGCTTCGGCCGCATCTCCCACGTCCACGGGCCGGGCGGCAAAGGCTAGTCATGATCCATGCCTACCATGACATCGGTGGCCTTGACGACCGCGAACGCTTGCGCCCCGACCTTGAGTTTGAGTACCTCCGCGGACGTGGTGCTGATCACCGAAACAACGTCGAGTCCCGGAGCGATATTGATCGTCACCTCGGCGACTCACGGGACCGAGCTTGAGCCTTGTGATCTTGCCGGGAAAACTGTTGCGGGCGCTGAGCTTCATCGAAACCTCTGCAATGTCGTTGACGTCACCATTCATTGCTTTCCGGTAGCGCAGACGTCTGATTGCGTTGCACTCACTAGCGGCACTTGGGCGATTCCGGCTCGTTGATTCCGGTCGTTACTTGTCTCGACGCCATCCGCTGCGTCAAGCGAGCTCCGTGGCAGCGATTGCATCTATGCCCACGACCGTACCTGGAGCAGCCAACCTGTAACCGGCGAACTCGCTAGCAATGCGTGCGAACGTCTGGCTGCGCAATGCCTGCAACAGCCGCACGACTGCCACTGAGTCGATGGTTTTCGCCCGGACCGCGAGAAAGTAGCGTTCTCTCGCCTGCGGGATAAAGACGAGCCGATGCTCGGCAGCCGCGGCCCGCAGGCCGAAGCCGGCATCGGCGCCCCCCGATGCCACCGTCGCCGCAACAGCCCGGTGCGTGAACTCCTCCGTGCCATAGCCGGTGACACTGGAGCGGTCAACCTTCTCGTAGGCGATCATTTGGTCGATCAACAGTCGGGTGCCGGAACCGGGCTGTCGATTGATGAACCGAAGTCCCTGCCTGGCGATGTCGCGGAAGTTCTTTACCCGCATCGGATTGCCGCGCGGAAGAATGAGTCCCTGATCGCGATCGACAAATCGGATCAGTCGGTCACGGCGCGCCCGCAAGTCGCGCATGATCAGCGCGCGATCCCAGTCGGGACGGCTGCCGATCGGGACGTGAAAACCCGCGACATCGACTCGACCGTCGGCAAACTCCCTCAGGGCATGCAGGCTGCCCATGAACGAAAGTCTGAGACTGAGGCCGTTTCGGTCAGGCAGTTCAGTCGCCAGAGCCGACAGCGCGAGGTCGTGGCTTGCGGCGACCCGCAGCCGTTGCCTCGTCGCTCGCGTTTCCGCTGGCGGCGCCGAATCAAGTTCCGCGGTGAGTCCGGGCAGAATGCGCGCCAGACGCCGCGTCGCCGAGCGTTCGACGCCGATCAGCCGCTCTCCTGACGGGCTCAGGCTCGCTCCTCGTCCGCGCTCGAGCAGCACCAGCGGCTCTCCCAGCTTCCGTTGATAGTCGCGCAGCAGGCCCCATGCCGCACGGTACGAAATCCTGCAGTCCGCCGCGGCCGCCCTCAGCGACGTCGAGCCGGCAATGGCCCGGAGCAGCGGCATCAGGCGTGCGTCCAGCGCCTCGATCCCCTCTGCCTCCAGCATCCACACCAATGTCGGAACGACGCGCATTATGCAAACTTCGGCATATTTTTAGCGGTACACGAGTCGGATATGATAAATCGTCGTTGGCAAGTACATGTCATTGCATAGGCATGGCTGTGCATATTACTAGGATCCCCTCGGGTCGGGAGCGACTGCGTGAATAGCATTGCCGAAGCAGCCGCACAGGCTTTCGCGCTGGTCCTTGCCGCCGACCCCAAGCTCGTCGACATCGTCGTGCTGAGCCTCGAGGTCTGCCTCGCGTCGGTCACGATGGCGTGCGTCCTCGGCCTGCCGCTCGGCGCCGCGATCGCGGTGAACGAGTTTCCCGGCAAACGGCTTGTGGTCGTCGTCCTCAATGCACTGATGGGCCTGCCGCCGGTTGTCGTCGGGCTGTTCGTCTACCTGATGTTGTCGCGCGCAGGCCCGCTGGGCGCTTTTGGAATCCTGTTCACGCCGACCGCGATGGTGATCGCGCAGACCATCCTCATCGCACCGCTGATGGCCGCGTTGTCGCGGCAGGTGGTTGCCGACGCATGGCTTGAATATCGGAACAGCTGCGCTCGCTGGGCGAAACCAGGCTCGGTGCCGGCGCGACGCTGCTCTGGGACTTGCGCTTCACGCTGGCTACCCTGGTGATGGCCGGCTTCGGCCGCGCGGCATCCGAGGTCGGTGCGGTCATCATCGTCGGCGGCAACATCGATGGCGTGACGCGCGTCATGACCACGACGATCGCGCTGGAGACCAGCAAGGGAGACCTGCCGCTGGCCCTCGGGCTGGGCTTCATCCTGCTCCTCATCGTTTTCCTCCTCAATGCCGGTGCCTATGTCGTCAAGGAAACGGCACAGCGGCGCTACGGCTGAGGCCTGACGTGAAGATGCATGCCCCGCTCTCGTTGCTGCCACTGCGCCTCTCCAATGTCGTGTTCAGGGTCGGGCTGCGCCGCATCATCGATGGCATTTCGCTGCAACTCGACGCCGGGCTGCGCACCGTGATCATCGGACCCAATGGAGCAGGGAAGAGCGTGCTGTTGCGGCTCTGTCATGGATTGCTCGCAGCCGACCGGCGGCAGCATCGACTGGAACGCGCCCGAGATTGCGGGCGGGCCGCGCCGCCAGGCCATGGTGTTCCAGCGCCCCGTGCTTCTGCGCCGCTCGGCACTGGACAACGTGACCTACGCGCTGAAGCTGGCGAACGTTCCGATCGGGGAGCGCGACGAGCGCGCACGGGAAGCGCTGCGCAAGGTGGGGCTCGAGGCATACGCGGGCCACGCGGCACGCGTGCTGTCCGGCGGCGAACAGCAACGGCTGGCACTGGCCCGGGTGTGGGCGTTGCGCCCGGAAGTTCTCTTTCTCGACGAGCCCACGGCGAGCCTCGACCCGGGCGCCACCCACGAGATCGAGAAAGTGATCGAGGCGCTGCATGCGGCGGGCACCAAGATCGTGCTGGTGACGCACAACCTCGGCCAGGCTCATCGACTGGGGGACGAGATCCTGTTCCTGCATCAGGGCCGGCTCGTCGAACGGGCACCGGCCGACCGTTTCCTGAGACAACCGGCTTCGCCCGAAGCTGCGAAGTTCCTCGAAGGAGAGCTGCCATGGTGATTGCCCGTCGTACGTTCGTTGCCTTGCTCGTCGCTCTGGTCGCGTTCGTGGCACAGGCGCAGGACAAGTTCATCACCGTCGCTTCGACGACTTCGACCGAGCAGTCCGGGCTGTTCGGGTTTCTGCTGCCCGGTCTTCCAGAAGAAGACCGGCATCCAGGTTCGCGTCGTCGCGCTCGGCACCGGTCAGGCGCTCGACCTCGCGCGCCGCGGCGATGCCGATGTCGTCTTCGTCCATGCGAAGTCGGCCGAAGAGAAGTTCCTGGCCGAGGGTCACGGCGTCAAGCGCTATCCCGGTGATGTACAACGACTTTGTGCTGATCGGGCCAAAGAGCGATCCCGCCAAGATCGCCGGCGGCAAGGACATCCTCGAGGCGCTGAAGAAAATCCAGGCGGCGCAGGCACCGTTCGTATCGCGCGGCGACCGGAGCGGCACGCACATGGCCGAGCTGGCGCTCTGGAAGGACGCAGGAATCGAAATCGACAAGAGCAAGGGGCCCTGGTACCGCGACACGGGTCAGGGCATGGGACCGGCGCTGAACACGGCATCGTCGATGAACGCGTACATCCTGGCCGACCGCGGGACCTGGCTTGCGTTCAAGAATCGGGGTGATCTCGCGATCCTGGTCGAAGGCGACAAGCGCCTCTTCAACCAGTATGGCGTCATGCTGGTCAATCCGGACAAGCACCCGACCGTGAAGAAAGACCTCGGGCAGACCTTCATCGACTGGTTGGTCTCGCCGGAAGGCCAGAAGGTGATCGCCGATTACAGGATTGGCGGCGAACAACTCTTCTTTCCCGAACGCCGGACAACCGGGCGCATGAAAGCGCGCTCGTTCATTCTGGGCATCGCGCTCATGGCAGTCTGCCTGGGAGTCAGTCGACGGACTTTTATGACCTCGTCGTTCGGCAACGAACGAATGTCGACCTTCTGAAGCCATTTGCACATAGCGTCGACCCGGCTGCGTGTCACGAGCGAAATCGCCAGTCACGTCCATGGGATCGCTGAAGCACGTTCGCTAGGCGCAGTGGCGCGCACCATGGCGCGCGAGGTATGACGTCGCGCCAGAGTCGCTTCAATCGGCTCGATCTGACGCCTTCGATTAATGCCTGAAGACCATACGACTTGCCTTTTCGGCGAAGTGCTGCGACAACACGGTGCGTCCGACTGCGTAGCCGTTGCGACCTTGTGCTTCATCCAAGGTGTGGCGGCCGTCCGCGTCCGGCGTTGGTCATGCCAGCCGACGTGACGGCGAATCCCATCTTCTCGAGGAAGCGACTCCAGCGCGGATCGCCGTGCAGATTGCGCAGCAATGGCCACGACTGCATCTGAGGCAGCCCGGAGTCGCGTTGCAGGTAGGCGCGCTCCAGCCACTCGAAGGCGCGATCGGCATCGCCGCAATAGGCAAAGGCCTCAGCAATCTGCAGCGCACCGTCGTCGGCACACCGCTCGATCAGTTGTTTCAGCGTCGCCTCGGACTCGGCGCTTCGCCCGAGCGTGTGCTGGGCCATTGCGATTCCCGACAGGCGCAACGCCTCGATCCCTTCCTGCTGAAAGGCTGCGAGCGCTTCGTCCAGCCGGCCCTGTTCCAGGCGCAACGTGCCGAGGATCGTCGGCAGCAGACCCGCACGCGGCTTGAGCTTGAACGCCTGATCGAGCGCCGCCTCGGCCTCGTCGAGCAGGCCCGAGTTCAGGCAGCGGAGCGCCAGATTGCCGTGCGCGATATAGCTCAACGGATCGACCGCCGCCGCGCGGCGCGCAAAAGCCACGCTTTCGTCCTTGCGTCCCAGGCTGTCGGCGAGCACCGACGCGGCGATGACGGCGCTGCGGTCGCTGGCGCCGAGTTCCAGCGCGCGCGCGCTGGATGCAGCGGCGCCGTGCCAGTCCCATTCGTGGCACATCTGCACCCAGGCGAGTTCGGTGTACCCCTCCGCCAACTCGGGCTCCAGTTCGATCGCGTGCAGTGCAGCGGCGCGGGCGAGCTCGAAGGTCTGCGCCATCGGCGCCCAGGCGTAGTCCGCCTGGTTGGAGTAGGCGCCCGCCAGACCGGCCCACGCCAGCGCGTAGCGCGGGTCGAGCTGCAGCGCCTGGCGGTAGTAGCCGATGGCCGTCACGGTGTCGTCCGGGTTCATGCGGTCGACCAGGAACCGCCCGAGCAGATACAGCTCATGCGCCTGCGCATTGACCGTGCGTCCGCGCGTCGCCACACGCACCTCGCTCCCGCACGCGCGCGCTCGCCGCGGCGTCCGCCCGCTCGCCCAGCAGCGCCGATCGCAGCTCCTGCACGACCGACCCTGCGATGTCGTCCTGCACCGCAAAGATGTCGTCCAGCTCCCGGTCGTAGGTCTGCGACCACAGGTGTGAATCGCTGGCCGCCTGCACGAGCTGCGCGGTGATGCGGACGCGCTGGCCCGACTTGCGCACGCTGCCCTTCGAGCACCGTCGACACGTTGAGCCTGCGCGCGATCGTCGGGACGTCGACGTCCTGGTTGCCCTTGAACGAGAACGCCGAGGTGCGCGAGGCAACGCGCAGCCCGGGGATCTTCGCGAGCACGTTCAGCAGCTCCTCGGCCAGGCCGTCGGCAAAGTGCTCGTTCGCCGCGTCGTCGCTCAGGTTGACGAACGGCAGCACCGCGATCGACGGCGTCGCTGCGTCGAAGGGCGCGGTCGTTCGCGCAGCCGCGTCGGCTGCGTTGCCCACGGCCGCGGGCTGATCCGCGGCGAGCGTCACCGGCGGCGGCAACTCGACGGCCGACAGTTCGCTCAGCCGATCGATGCGGCGATCACCGCGCGCGATCTCGACCAGGCTGGCCTGCTCGGCCGCGGGAACCTGCAGGCAGGCCGCCAGCCGTTCGGCCAGCCGGTGCGACGGGCGTCGCTCGTCGCCTTCGATCTTGCGCAGTGCCGAGACCGAGCAGTGCGCGCGTTCCGCCAGTGCGGCATGCGTCAACCCGAGCGCCATGCGGCGCCGACGCAGCCACAGACCGAACGACACCGAGCTCGTCACGTCCGTCCTCGGGAGAGAAGTCGCCCGCTGCTCGTGGGGCGCGGACTTCAGTGTGTCACTTTTGGGGCGAAAAACGCCACCTGCGACCCGCCGCCGCTGCCTACTGTTCGCCCCCGGTCAGACCTACCCAAGCAACGAGTCCAGCCACGAGGAGTCGCGATGCAGTCCACACGGTTTCATCTGCAGGCCTGGTTCGTACGAAGGCGTCCGTCCGCTGCTCGCCCGTCTGGCCCTGGTCGCGCTCTCGGCCTGGGCCATCTTCGAGTTCGGCGACATCACGACGGCGATCGCCGAAGGCCGTCCGGGCGCGTGGATGACGATCGGCACGGCAGCGGTCGTGCTGATTTCCGCCCTCGTATCCAGCATCGCCGGCTTTGCCTTTTCCGCGCTTGCGGGATGCGCGCTCGCCTATTTCAAGATGGACCCCGCGAGCGCGGTCCGAACGATCGTGCGTCTGCTCGCTCGCGATCCAGCTCTATGCCGTCTGGAAGTTGCGCGCGTCGATCCGCTGGCGCCGGCTATGGCCGCTGATCCTCGGCGGCGCGTCGACGTTGCCTGTCGGGGTCTGGCTGCTGCTGCGCCTCGATGCGTCGATGTTCGCAGCGGGGCTCGGCGGGTTTCTGGTCGGCTATGGCGGCATACTGCGCTGATGCGCCGTGAAACACGCGTGGTTCGCGGCGGACCCTGGACCGCCGCCGTCGCCGGTGCACTCGGAGGACTGACCGGCGGCCTCGCCGGCCTGCCGGGTCCAACGGTGACGATCTGGTGCTCGATGCGCGGCTGGGACAAGCAACAGCAGCGCGCGGTGTACCAGCCGTACATCCTCGTCATGCAGGCGCTGACGCTCGTCTGCCTGCGCTGGCAGGCGCCGACCGTCGTGCAGGCGACGCAGGACCTGACGTTCGTGCCGTTTGCCCTGTTCGGAGCCATTGGCGGTCTTGCGCTGTATCAGCGGCTGTCCCAACGGCAATTCCATGCGGCGACCAGCGCGCTGCTGCTCATTTCCGGAGCCGGCCTGCTCGCCCGGGCCCTCTGAGTTTTTCAACCTCAAGGAGATCTAAATGCACGCACCACATGACATCGACACGCCCAACACCGGGATTGTCCTTCGCAGAACGGCACTCGGACTGCAAGGAGAACTGTCCATGAAGACATTGAATATGCGTCGAGCGCTGTCCGCCGCGCTGACCGGCCTTGCGCTCGCAGCGATCACACAAGTCAGCTACGCCGCCGGTGATGTCGCGAGCCAAACGCAAATCGCCGGTCTTACGGAGGCGTCGCAACTCGCGCTTGCGCCGGCAATCGCAGAGCCGCGTCGGTCCGGGCGCGGATCGCCCCTGACGCTGTACATGGAAGATATTGAACGGCAACGCCTTCCGGCTCGTCCACGTCCAAGGCACCGGTTGGAAGTATGCCGAGGGCTGGAAATCGCCGATAGTGCGGCTGCTTCGCTGTTCCGCAAAGTGGCGTCCCGTCGACGACCTCCGGCGCGACCCGCAAAGGGGCGACCCCCGCTGATGAACCGCTGACAGTCTTCATCGATGGGCCGAGCGGATTCACGTTTGTCTGGGATCGCGAGGGCGGGTGGAAGTTCGTCGGCATGATCGTCGACAAGGAGCTGTAGACCGCGGTCGATTGATCCAAGCCATGGCTGCGACTGCGGAGCAATCGCGGCGGCGATACCGGCAGGCCACTCTGTCGGCGTTCGTCGCCATCCTGTTGGCGATTGCCGCGTGCATTCCGTCGATCGCTGCCGACGGTGTCGTGGACGGGGCCGGCCAGTTGGAGGTCGACACGCGCATCGCCAATGCATGGCGCGTGCTGCGGGCGGTCGACTGCGCACGCTGCCACGGTAAAGACTACGCGGGATTGGCGGCGCCTTCGATCGTCGATTATGCCGCCCTGCAGAGCCGGGAGATGTTTGTTCGGATGATCCTCGATGGCGACCCGATCCGTGGGATGCCCGGATACCGTAGCAACGCTTACGTGGTTGAAAACCTCGACGACATCTACCGATATTTTCGCGCGCGCGCCTCTGGTGATGTCGGTCCGGAATACCGGCCCTTGCCGCCTGCCGAGTAACGCCGCGGCGGCACCGGCGTGAGCGCGAGCGGCTTCGGGCATCCGACCTGCCTGAACACGCATGGGTCCACCGCACTGCCTCCGGTGCGGTAGAGGCTCAGGCGTCGCAGCCGGGCCTCAAGCGCGGTCGACGCGACAGGCATAGCAGCCGCGCCGCGCGTTGTGCACGTGCAGGTACGCCACCTGCGGATCGGCGAAGAAGCGCTCGATCAGCGTTTCCAGTTCGGTCCCCGGGGCGACCTCCGCGTCGACGATGTAGTGCCTCTCGTCGTAGGCGCGCACGCTCAGCAAGCGGCGACGTTGCTGGTCCGGTATCACATTGGTGGCATCGAAAGCCCGTGTCGCGCGGCGCCGAATGAAGATCGGCCCGCTCGCCGCGTAAGGGCTCGCGACGGCCTGATGCGGAAAATTCAGCAGAAGCACGTCCTCGCCCACATCGGCGTCCAGCAGACTGATGCGACATGGCGCCGAATTGGACTCGCCGACGATGTGTCGTTCGACGCCACGGCGCCGCAGCTCATCGTCGGTGGCGCGTTGTAGCTCGGCGAATTGGTCGGCGTGCAGGCCGGTGATGCGAAAGTCCATGAAGCCTCGACGATGGTTCCTTGAGGTCTTCGAGTCTCCGCTCTGTCAGTTTGGGCAGCACTCCGTTTCTTGCGCGGCAAATGCGGCCCGCATAGAGACGCGTACGGGACGCTGAAGGCTCGGCGTCTTCGACGCGACGGGCACGGTTCCTTGTCAAGGTGGCGCGTGTGCCGCCCGCGAGTCCTCGGGCGCCTGCTCGCGCTCGTTCATTCCGTAGTCGCGAAGCACCTGCGCAACGCGCAGCCGATAGTCGGCGAAGATCGACTGCCGCCCCGCGCGCTGGATGCGGCGGTGCTCTTCGACATTGCGCCACTGACGCACCGCGTCCTCGTCGCGCCAGAACGACATCGACAGGATCTTGCCCGGGTTCGGTGAGGCTCTCGAAGCGTTCGATCGAGACGAAACCGTCGATGCCTGCCAGCAGCGGCCGCAGCCGCTCCGCGGCGTCGAGGTAGGCTTGCGCGCGGTCGGCGTGCGGCCGCGCTTCGAAAATCACTGCGATCATTGAGTCTCTCCCGGCGGCCGTCGGAACGTGCCGTCGACCGTTTCGACGAACGTGCGCTCCTCGCGCAGGATCAGCCGCTTCGCCTGGGCGAAGGCGAAGTTCTCGCGCCCTTCGGGGTCGGCCTTCAGCCGCGCGCGATACGCCTCGTACGCAGCCAGGCTCTGGAACGCGATCAGACCCCAGGCGACGTTGTTCGTGCCCTCGTGCGGCAGGAAGTAGCCGACCAGGTCGCCGCCGCAGCGCGGAATGATCTTTCCCCAGCGCTGCGCGTACTCGCGAAAGGCCTCGCGCTGGAAGGGATCGATTTCGTAACGGATGAAGCAGGTGATGGCCATGTGCGGCTCGAGCTGTTGCCGGAAAACGAACCATACGCGGTTGTCCTGCCGATATGGTTCGACTACGATCGAACCATGAAAGACGGACCCAACATCGTCGGCATCGCGGCGCTGATCGGCGATCACGCGCGCGCCGAAATCCTGACGGCGCTGATGGGCGGCCATGCACTGACCGCGACCGAGCTCGCCGCAGGTCGCCGGCGTGACCAAGCAGACGGTCAGCGCGCACCTCGCCAAGCTGCTCGACGCGCAGCTGCTGGCCGTGCAGAACCAGGGGCGGCATCGCTACTTCCGCCTCGCGCAACCCGACGTCGCGCAGCTGCTCGAAAGCCTGATGGGCGTCGCGTATCGCGTCGGCGCCGTGCGCGTGCGCTCGAGCCCGCGCGAGCCCGCGCTGCGCAAGGCGCGCGTCTGCTACGACCATCTTGCAGGCGAACTCGGCGTGCTCGTGTACGACAGCCTCGCGCAGCGGCGCCTGCTGCGGACTCGGGACGAGGCGCTCGAACTCACGCCGGCCGGCAGACGTTTCTGCGACGACTTCGGGATCGACGTCGACGCACTTGCAGGTCATCGGCGGCCGCTATGCCGCGCGTGTCTCGACTGGAGCGTGCGCCGCAATCATCTCGCCGGTGCGGTCGGCGCTGCGGTTCTCGACCGCTGTCTGGCACTCGGCTGGGCGCGTCGCGCGAAGGACTCGCGAGTCGTCGCGTTTTCCGCGGCTGGCGAGCGTGCGCTGCGTGAACGCTTCGCAAGCGGCGTTCGATAACATCGATGCGCACGATAGCGATGACCTGAACGGCATGACCTGAAAACATTGAGCGAACGATGAAGACACGCGCCGCCGTGGCCTGGGCGGCTGGAAAGCCATTGACGATCGAAGAGGTCGATCTCAACGGACCACGTGCCGGCGACGTGCGGACAAATTCCTCGAGCAACTTCGCATTGAAGCGCTGGAGAGCGCCTGCGCGCAATCGGGTCAGCCGCTGACGCTACGTCGCCAAGCGGGCTACGACCACAGCTACTATTTCATCGCGACCTTCGTCGGCGACCACCTCGCGCATCATGCGCGGTGTCTGCGGTAAAAGACGAAGTCCCCTCAAACAGACGACCCGCGCGGCATCTTGCCCTTACGAGGCGTCAAGCGTGGCCCATCATCCTTGTCGTTCTAAGAACAGGGCCGTCCTGTCGCAATCGGCTGAACGCCTGGACCGCGCTCTGCAGTTTGAGCCCGTAAGGGTCAAGTCGAACGGTCACACGCGAACAAGCTGTAGCGCCCACCAGTGCGACGCCAGTCAGCAGAAAGGCGAGCGCATTGCATGGAAGCTCGGCGTCAGCCACGATGGAATTTTGCACCATGCTGACCCGTGGCTCCGTACTGACGGCGGGACCGATCAGTCCGGTGCGCAGCACGAAATAGTTGACGCCGCTTGCGGCTATCGCGTCCTCGGCCGCAAGCTTCAGTTCGCGCCACCGAGTCTCCGTCCAGGTGGGGCCAGTGCGCCGATCCGATCCGCTGTAGCCCACCGAAATCCATCGACCCGGCAGACCGGCCCGCCTGGCGAGCTCGAGGCAGCCTGACAGGCCCTCAACCTCAAGTTGCCATGCGCCGGGCAACAAGCCTCTTCGATCCACGCCGGCGAGGTAGATCACATGTGCCGCGCGCTCTATCAAGGGAGCAAGCGTGTGTGGCTGCTCCACGTTGCCAATGACAACTTCGGCAGATGCCAACGGACGGTTCGGAGGCAAGGCGATGCGCGCTTCGCACGCAGGCGATGACCGGCACCGACGCGGCACACAGGTAGCGCAGAACATAACGGCCCGTCTGCCCGCTTGCACCGACGAGAAGAATCGAATCCCTGCTGCTTGTTGTTCCCATACTGCGTATTGACGGTCCTCATTGTCTCCCGGGGGCGCAATGATCGAACGTCTGCGGCGCGTCCGCGACCCCATGCGTCCGCGACACGTTGATGTGGGAGTCGCTGAAGATGCACCGCTGAGGGCTGCGATGCGGAGACGCCGGCTGTCGGGCAAATCAACCGTCACTCGGGAGCTCCATCCTTTCGTAACGGAATATCCGCACAGGGAGACTGCGCCGCTGACGCGGCAAATGGTCTTTGCTGGGGCGCTTTTGGCTTTCGCTAGTCGATGCGCGCGGACGAAGGAGTCGCGATGCAGTTATCGCGATCCTTGTCCGACCTGGCTACCAGTGCCAGACGCGGTCGAAACCGCCGACCAGTCCGGCCAGCCGCGAGCGCGCTACGAGCTCGATGCTGTCGATCAACTGTCCTTCCGTGATGCCGCGCTCCTCGAGGTCTTCCTTGACCGCGAAGATCTCGACCCCCTTGTCGCGCAGCCCCTTCAGGTCTGCCGCCAGGGTGGGCGGGTGCGACTGCCGCCAGTCGCCGATCGCGAGCCCCACCGGCTGCTGGGCCGCCACCGTGTAGTTGACCGCGTTGCCACGCAGCAGCAGCGTGAGCTCCGCGCCAGCACCCCTGAGCACATGCGTCAGCCAGAGAACGGTGTCGTCCTGCTCTTCGAGCGTGGCGCGATAGGCAGTGTCGACGATCTGCAGAGTCTTCATCTTTTCTCTCCTACCTGGTTGCGATCACGAGCGTGTTGTCCGCGGCCTGGGCCATGCCCCAGAAGTCGGCGGGCGTGCCGCGCTTGACGCCGCCGATTGCCTCGGCGACGCCGCGCTCGTCGACGCACAGGCCGCAGTTGATCCACTGCAGCTGCGCGCCGCGCCGCTCGGCGAACGCCTGCAGCTCGCCGATCCACATGCGCGGCAGCGGATGCGATTCCTGCTCGGCGTCGCGCCCGTGCGTGGCGTTGGGATGCGCCGTCTGGCGCGCGAACGCAAGCCCCACCGCGCCTTCGTACGCGAAGACGTTGACGTCGTGCCCGCGGTCGAGCGCCGCGTGCAGCAGGCGGAATGCGGTGGCAGTGCGCGCGCTTTCGAACGGCGCGTCCATCAGTGCGAAGGTCAGGCACTTCTTGTCCATCAGAGGTTCCTCCTAATGCCAGATCGGCGACCAGCCGGCCGCCATGTGGTCGATCACGATGTCGATCGACGCGGACTTCACGCCCCGGGCCGGTGCTTCGATGCCGCGTTCGCGTAGCGAGAAGTCGTCGGCGTACACCTCGACGCCGGCCTTCAGGGCGCGGTCGATCCCGTCGTGTCGGCTCTCGCCACGCACGGGAAACACGCCGTTCTGCACCAGGAACAGCATCACTTGGTGGCCGGCATGCTTCAGTCCGGTCGCCAGCTCGCACCAGCGGGTTGCGTCGACCGACTCGAACGGGTCGCGCGATTCGATCATCAGATATCTGTTCATTCGTTTCCTTCCAAGAGCTGCGGCGGGTAAGTACGCTCGCGAGCGCGTCGGCCGCTGCCGCGCTCGGATCGGTTTGCACAAGTAGGCAAGGCGTTGCTCATCATGGGCAGGCGGGCGACGCCGAGGTTTGCCGGCAGCACTTCATCCATGCGCGCTGGCTTCGCCAGGTTGAGGCTCGCCATCAGCGCGATGTATTCGGAGCGCGACCGCACCTGCAGCCGGGGGTTACGGCGGCGCTCCTCGCCGATCGTGCTGACGGTCGCGCCGCGATACTCGTGCGCGGGATATACGCGCGTCGCATCGGGCAAGCGCAGCAGACGCCCGAAGATCGACTCGTACTGCGCGCCGGCATCGCCGCCGGGCAGGTCCGTGCGGCCGGTGCCCTGGATCAGCAGCGTGTCACCGGTGAACACCGTGTCGTTCAGCAAAAAGCACATCGAGTCCTGCGTATGCCCCGGCGTCGCGATCGCGCGCAGCCGCAGCCGGCCGATCGCGATCGACTCGTCGTCGGCGAGCCGCAGCGACACGGTCTGACACGCGGTGCGCTCGCTCATCGCGGCGACGCAGCCGGTGTGCTCGCACAGCGCCGCCAGCCCCGACAATCGATCTGCATGCAGATGCGTGTCGATCGCCGTGACGAGCCGCAGATCCAGTTCTTCGAGCAGCTGCACGTAGCGGTCGACGTCCTCGAGAACCGGATCGATCAGCACCGCGGCGCGGTCGCGGCCGCCGCGATCAGATACGTGTAGCTGCACGAGGCCGCGTGAAAGAGCTGACGCAAAATCATCGGCAGCTCTCGGCGCCGGCCGCGAGCGCCGGCACGTCGGTCGTGGCAAGCCGGTATGGCGCCTCGGGTGCAAAGAGCGGGATCGAAGCGCGAGCGCTGCGTGTGGTTGACGTGGCGCCCGTAGATGTGCAGCGACAGAGCGATGCAGTCGCCGTCGTTCGATACGCTGTGGATCGCGCCTGACGGCATGGCGACCACATCGCCGGGGCGCAACGTGTACTCGCCGACCTTGACGATCTTGGCGTGGCCGGGCTGGCTGCGGTCGTCGAGCCGCTTCCAGAACGTGTTGCGCTCAGCGCCGTCGAGCCCCGCGACCACGGCCCAGGTGCCGTGATCGTGCGGCGGCGCGCCGCGCTTCGGCAGCCAGCTCGCGACGAAGACGGCCAACTGGTGATCGACTTCCTCGTGCAACATGCACACGCCGAACCCCTGCTCAGCATCGGGCCGACACATCGCGGGGCGCAGCCACTCGTGCCGGTGTGCGGCAGCGCGCTGCGCGAGCGAGCGCACGGCGACGAGCATGTCGCGCTCGTCGCGCGCCACGGTGCGCGCAGCCCGTAGTGCCGCGACAAGCCTCGCGATGCTGAATTGCGTTTCGCTCATCTTTCTCCTCTCAGGTCTCGTCTTCCGTCGCAGCGGCGGGCGGGATCACGGAGCGCGCGGCGAGGAAACGCGCCAGCGCGTCCGGGTCGTCGAATTCGTCGGCGTGCTCGCTCATCACGTCGCGCGCGGTGGCGTGAAACCCGCGCGCGTCGCGCCACACGTGCACGACGAAGAAGACGCCCGCATCCATGCACCGCCTCCTTGGATGCGAACCTTAGGAGCGCGGGCGTTGCTCGGGCGTTGCTCGGCGGATGCGCTCTAACGAGCGAACTCGGCGATCAATGCGTCGCAGAGAATCCATCTGGAAGTGCTTTGCCGCTTGCACGGCCGCGGAGTTCTCGGCTGCAGTGAATCGAAGTTGTTCGAGCGCCGCGACGAGCCTCTTCGCGATCACCCTCCTCGGCCAGCGAATGGCTGGCGACGAAGGTCCACAGCGCGGCCGCACGGTCGCGCTCACTGCGCGCTGCGAGCCACTCCGCCGCGAAGTTCAGAGCGACCATCTGGCGTCGGCGCGGAGCCCGCCGCGCGGCGCACGCTCCATCCCAATGCGCAGCCTGGACGCCGCCGCAGCCAGCTCGCCGCGCCGGGTGTTGATACGCGCCAATGCGAACTGGACCATTGCCGAGATCAAGACTCTCGCCCGTAGTCTGCTCGCCGCGAAGCGTCTGCTCCACACGTGCCTGCGCCGAGTCGAACTGCCGCAATTCGATTTCGGCAAATGCCAGGCTCAGCAGGCAGAACTGCTGCACGACGGTCAGTGCGTTCGCTTCGCACAGCGCGAGCGCGCGCTGCAGGGTGCGCTGCGCATCGGCAAAGCGTCGCAGCGTGAACTGCAGCGACCCGAGATCGTGCAGAATGCTGGCTCGAGCAGCGGGTTGTTCGCATGCCGGAGCAAACACGCAGAGCCTCCTCGCTGTGAAGCGAGCGCGCGGTCGAAGTCACCGACGCGCGCGCGCACATAACGCCAGGCCATTGAGCGCCTGCGCGCTGCCGGTGTCGTCGCCATCGGCGCGCGCTACGACGCAGCACCTCTTCGAAATGTCTTCGTGCGGTGCGCGGATCGCCACGCGTCCACGCCGTCATGCTCAGTATCACGATGCACGGGCGCACCTGCGCTGTCGGGGCCCGCAAGCGGCGATAGAGTCCGAGTGCACGCTGAAGGGTTTCCGCGGCGACCATAAGATCGCCGTGGCGATACTGCAGAGTACCGAGAGCGTGATGCAAAATCGCGACCGTCATTCGCGGCGCTGATAACAGGGACTGCAGCGCTTGCTCGATGAGTTTGATGCCTTCCGCTAGTCGCCCTTTGACGACAAAAAAGCGCGTCAGCGGCAGTGCCATCGTCTCCAGCGCCTTGGCCTCGCGCCTCTGCATCGCCCGCTGCCACGCCGCCCTGTAGTCCTCGAGCTGGGCCTCGATCAGCTGTAGCTCCGCCTGCTGGACTGGCCACGACGAGCGCGGATTAGCGAGCGTGCGGACAAAGTAGTCGGTGTGGCGCGCATGGCTCGCCTCGGGATCGACCATCTTCTCGCGGGCACACTCGCGCATCAGCGCGTGAAACGAGAATCGGCCATTGCCGTCGGCGCGCAGCAGCGACTTGTCGGCGAGCGCGGCAAGCACCGGCAGGCTGGCCTGCGCGACCTGCTCCGCCGCTTCGCGCGTGAACGGCGCCATGAACACCGACAGGTGCGCCAGACAGCGTTGTTCGATCGCCGTCAGCAATCGCCACGAATGCTCGAAGCTCGCGCGCACGCTGCGGTGGCGGCCTGGCGAGTGCGCCGCGCCTTCCAGCAAATCTATCGACCGCTCGATCTCGCGCCGGATTTCGACCACTGGAAGCAGCCGCACCCAGGCCGCGGCCAACTCGATCGCCAGCGGCGCGCCTTCGAGCGATCGCACCAGCGCGCCAACGTCGATCGCCGTGCGCACCGCATCGAACGACGGTGCCGCGGCGCGTGCGCGCAGTTCGAAGAGCTTCACCGCGTCAAAGGCGCGAATCAACTCCGGTTCCGTTTCGTCGATGTCCGGCGCCGCGAGTCCTCCCAGCGGCAGCAGCCACTCGCCGCTCACCGCCAGACGGGCGCGCGACGTCACCAGCAGCTTGACCGTTGCGCAGGCCTGCGTCAGCCGTTCGACGAGGGCAGCCAACCCGCCGAGGTGTTCAGCGTTATCGAAGACGAGCAGTTGTTGTTGCCGACTGTGCAGCGCCGCGGCGAGTTGCTCGAGCGGATCGGCCGGACCCGACAGTGACGCTCCGAGCGCAGCGGCGGTGCGCGGCACGACCTGCTCGATGCCGGTCAAGTCCTCGAGTCCGATCCAGTGGACGCCGGCAAACCTCGCCTCCAACGGTCCGACCAGCGCTTTCGCCAGCCGACTCTTGCCGACGCCACCTGGACCCGTCAGTGTCAGCACGCGGCACTCGTCGCGCAGCAGCAGTGCTTCGGCCTCGCGCAGTTCTGCACGGCGACCCACGAGCCCCGCTTCGGCAGGCGTAGGCGATGGCGCAGCGCTGCGCTCGTCGTCGAGCAGCGCTTGCACGCGTGCCGACGGTGCGACGCCGACCTCCTGGGCCAGCCGCTCGCGGTACTGCTCGATCGAGCGTCGTGCCTCGCCGGGACGCCCCTGCGCGGTGACGGCTTCGACGGTCGCGGCCAGCGCGTCCTCGTCCAACGGATCGAGCGCCAGCCATTGCCGGGCGACTTGCTCGCGCTGCGCGGGATCTCCGGCCAGTTGCTGCAGTCTTTGCGCCGCCGCGATACGAAACGATGCTGCCAGCCGATTGCGTTCGAAGCGCAGCCATTCAACGAAGGGCTCCGCCGCCTTGTGCTCGAGGCCGTCGCAGAAAGCGCCGCCGTACGCCGCCACGGCGCGCTCCCAGTCCTGCCGCCCACACGCGGTCTCGAAATCGCGCAAATCGGAGTCGGCGCGCCAGCGCAGCGCATCCGTGCGCGCCTGCAATCCATCGAACCACGGTTGCCGGCGCGCGCGAAACAGCAACTTGCGCAGGTTGCGGCGCGCCGATTCGTCGTCCAGCTCCGGCCACAGCAGAGTGACGACGTGATCGCGCGTGATCCAGTCGTCGCGGGCCGCGAGCACGACGGCGAGCTGGGTCAGGCGTTCGGGCAGCAGCGGCTCAGCGCCCGACGTCTGCAGCAGAGCGGGCGTGCCGAAGAGCCGGAGGCGGAACCCCTGCATGCACGTGATCTCCCCCTCTCGTCCAGGCGGTACGACGCCGCGAAAGGGAGCAAGGAAAGCGCATGAGTGTTGGCAGTCCGATCGCCGTAGTCAAGGTCGCATTAGCGGCGCGGCCGCGCGGCCGCCTTGCCCGCGCTCTTCGACGGAGCGCGCTGCTTCGCCGCGGTTTTTTTCGCGACGGACTTTCGCAACTCGATCCACGCGGGCGCGTGATCGCTCGCGCCCGGCTCGCCGCGCACCACGCGATCCACGCCGGCGGCTACCAGCCGATCGGCCAGACCCGGCGACAGCAGCAGGTGATCGATCCGCAGACCGGCGTTGCGCGGCCAGCGCATCCGCATGTAGTCCCAGAACGTGTACATCGGCTCGTCGGGATGCAAAGTGCGCAGTGAATCGGTCCAGCCCTGTGCCACCAGTGCGGCGTAGCGCTCGCGGCTTGCCGGCTGCACCAGCGCATCCTTGTCGTACGAGGTCGTCTGGTAGATATCGAAGGGTGTCGGCACGACGTTGTAGTCGCCGGCGAGCACGACCGGAACGTCGTGCGTCAGCAGAGTCTGCGCATGGTGGTTCAGCCGGTCGAGCCAAGCGAGCTTGTAGTCGAACTTCGGGCCGGGCTGCGGATTGCCGTTAGGCGCATACAGGCAGCCGACCAGGATGCCGTCGACCGCGGCTTCGATATAGCGGCTCTGTTTGACAAAAGCCCCTATCCGGAAGATAATGTGTTGTTGTATTGTCCGTTACCACGCGATCGGTGTTGGTGATGGTTATGTGCCCTCGAAAGGAGCAAGACATGTCTCGAAATCGAAGTATGGTGAAGACGCTGGTGTTGGCGCTCACGGTGGTTGTGTTGTTTGCCATGCCTGTGGCGGGCGCTTTCGCCCAGGAGATGACAAACGGGATTACAACCCCGGCGGATGGCGCGACAGTCAGCGGCACGGTTGACGTGACGGGTTATGCCAACGATCCGGCCTTCATGAAGTGGCAGCTCGACGTGCTGCCCGGCGGCGATGCGAATGCGGCGATCTTCCTGGCGTGGGGACACGACCCCGGCGAGTTCACCTACTCGCTGGATACGACGGCCTTCCCGGCCGGTGAGCATGCGCTGCGGCTGCGCGTGGTGCGGCCGACAGCAACTACACCGAATACGTCAACAAGTTCACCATTGGCGCACCCGGCGCGGCGGTGACCCGCCCGGCGGTTGTGGCGGCGACTCCGGTCGTCACGGCGACCCTGCCCGTCACGCCGACGGCGGTTGCGGTTGCCCCGGTCGCCATGACCAACGGCCTCACCTTGCCGAAGACGATCACCGAAACGCTGGTCGTGAAGGGTTACGCCAGCGATCCGACGTTCAACCGCTGGCAGCTCGACGTGCTGCCGGGCGGCGATGCGAATGCGGCCATCTTCCTGGCCTCGGCAAGAACTCCGGCGAGTTCAGCTACACGGTGGACACGACGGCCTTCCCGCACGGGCGAGCATGCGCTGCGGCTGCGGGTCGTGCGGACCGATAGCAACTACTCCGAATACGTCCGTCACCGTTGGTGCATCGGCGCGGCGAGCCGGCCGCGGCCCCGGCTCCCGTAGCGACCCCTGAACCGGTCGCGACCGAAGCCCCTGCGGCGGCGGCCCCGGTTGCGGCAGCTGCCTGCGATGACGAACGGCATCACGGCCCCGAAGGATGGGGCGACGGTGAGCGGCACGGTGGACGTGAAGGGCTACGCCAGCGATCCGAGCTTCATGAAGTGGCAGCTCGACGTGCTGCCGGGCGGCGATGCGAATGCAGCCATCTTCCTGGCGACGGGCGACGACGCCGGGCGAGTTCAGCTACACGCTGGACACGACCGCCTTCCCGAACGGCGAGCATGCGCTGCGCCTGCGGGTCGTGCGGACCGACAGCAACTACAACGAGTACGTCACCAAGTTCACCATCGCGAACTAACGCCCCGGTCTGACCGGCGTTGAGAGGGAGGGCAGCCTGGCTGCCCTCCTTTTTATTTCGCCGCGGGTGAGCAGGGAGACAAGGAGACAAGATAGACAAGTTGCGCACAAATGCAACTCGCGCTATACTACGGGTATCGTCACAAGCTGCGGTCTAACCGATAAACGGAAAACAGCATCTTTCAAGTAAAAGGAGCTATGACATGCTGCCGAACATCGGACCTACAGAACTCATCATTGTCCTCTGCCTGACGTGTCTACCGGTGATTGTTGTGATTGCGTTGGCGGGGGGGTTGATCAGGATGCGATCCCAGCGATCGAAGACCTCGGATTACCGGGCATGCCCACACTGCGCGGAACCGATTCGCGCGGAGGCCAAGGTGTGCCGCTATTGTGGGCGAGACGTGCATCCGATGATGGCAGACACCGCTGGAAGTGAGACTTCCGCCGATGTTCCGAATTCAGAATAACGCTCCGGCGTAGATCCGCGGCCCTGGACGATCTTCTTCACCACGATTTGGGGACAATACGCGACGACAGCTTCGTGGCCTAAACGTCATTACCACCCGAGCGCACTGGCGTGCGCCACTACGAACCGGCCCCATAACGAGAGTTGCCTTACCTCACCATCTCCTGTATCCTTCACAAAATTCGTGTAATTCGTGGCAAAACGTACCAGGAGGCGACCTCATGACCATGACCCCGCGCGAGCGTGTGCACTGCGCGCGCTGACCTTCCAACACCCCGACCGCGCGCCGCGTGAGCTGTGGGCGCTGCCCGGCGTGGCGCGCCATCGCCAGGCCGAGCTGGCCGCGTTCTACGCGCGCTTCCCCTCCGATTTCGCCGGGCCGGATGTGACCTATGGCCCCGCCGAACGCGCCCGCGGCACGGAGGCCGAGATGGGCGAATATACGGACGCCTGGGGCTGCCGCTTCGAGGTGCTCGAGCCGGGCGTGATCGGCGAGGTGAAGGGCGCGCCGCTGGCCGACTGGGCCGCCCTCGACGCCTACCGCCCACCGAGCGAGATCCTCGACAATGCGGATTTCAGCCGGGTGGACGCCTCCTGCGCGGCGACGGACCAGTTCGTCAAGGCGGGCACGACCGTGCGCCCATTCGAGCGGATGCAGTTCCTGCGCGGGACGGAGAAGCTGTTCATGGACCTGGCCTGGGGCGCGGCGGAGGTCTACCGGCTGCGCGACATGGTGCACGAGTTCTTCCTGCGCGAGATGGAGATGTGGTGTCGCACCGACGTGGATGCGATCTCCTTCATGGACGACTGGGGCACGCAGAAGGCGCTGCTGATCTCGCCCGAAGCTGTGGCGCAGCTTCTACAAGCCGCTCTACAGCGACTACTGCGATATGATCCACGCGGCGGGCAAGTACGTCTTCTTCCACTCCGACGGCCACATCTTCGCCATCTACCCCGACCTGATCGAGATCGGGGTGGATGCGGTGAACTCGCAGCTGTTCTGCATGGACATCGAGGAGATCGGGCGGCGCTACAAGGGGCAGATCACCTTCTGGGGCGAGATGAGCCGGCAGGATACGCTGCCCTTCGGCACGCCGGAGGAGTGCCGCGCCGCGGTGCGCCGGGTACGCGCCGCGCTGGACGACGGCGCGGGCGGCGTCATCGCCGAGTGCGAGTGGGGCAACGACGTCGCCGCGGAGAACGTCCACGCGGTGTACGAGGCGTGGGAAGAAGAGATTTAGCCCCGAATTACGCGAATTATCACGAAGCAGGTTCGACCGGGTTTTCTCTCCGATTCGTGACCATTCGTGTAATTCGTGGCAAAAAATCACTCCCTGGCGGGGCGGGGGCGACGGCGGAGAAGGACGTGGCGACGAACTGGATCACTTCCAGCAGTTGCGCCGCCGAGAACCCGCCGGCCTGCGTGACCGCCAGCGCGCTGCTGACAATCGGTTGGCCCAGCGGGTCACGCGCTGGAGATGATGACCACCGGGATGCCCGCCAGCGCCGGGTCGACGCGCAACTCGGCCAGCAATTCGAAGCCGTCCATCACCGGCATCACCAGGTCGAGCAGGATCGCGGCGACGCTGCTGCTCGCGCAAAATCTCCAGCGCCTCGCGCCCGTCGCGCGCCAGCAGCACGCGATAGTCGCGCCCGGAGGTCTGCAACATCCGCCCGAACAGTTGCAGGGCGTCGGGCTCGTCATCCGCGATCAGCACGACGCCCGACGCCGCCCCCACCCGGTCGAGCGCATCCAGCAGCGTCTCGCGGAGGATCGGCTTCACCAGTCGCTCCGTGACACCCAGCGCCGCGGAGGCTTCGCGCGCGCCCCGGCACGCTGCACACGATGGCCGGCGCGCCGACGGGCAGCCCGCCGGCCTGCGCCAGCCGCCGCAACCCTTCGCCCACCGACTCATCATTGATCAGCAGCGCCTCACCGGCCTCGCCGACCAACAGCCGTTGCGCTTCGGCCAGGCTGCCCACCGGCACGATCTCGGCCTGCGGCAGGTGGCGGGTCAGCAGTCGGGTCAACGCCTCGCCTTCGTCGAGCACGAGGTAGCGTGGGCGCAGGGGCACGCGAGGGACGCGGACGCGCTGCGGCGGCTGCCGGACTCCCAATCCGGTTCGAGCCAGCGGCTGGCCTCGGGCCTGTAGGGCGCAGGGGCGGCAAGCGGGATCTGCAGCGTGAAGGTGGACCCCTGGCCCGGCGTGCTGGTCACGCGAATCTCGCCGTCATGCAGCTCGATGAAGCGCCTGGTGATGCTCAGCCCCAGGCCCGTACCGCCATAGCGCCGCCGGATCGAGTTGTCGGCCTGGCTAAACGGCTGGAACAGTTTGTTCAGGTCATCGGCGGCGATGCCGGGGCCGCTGTCCGCGACATCCACCTGCAACATACTGCCCTGCGTGCCGATGCGCACCGTCACGCCGCCCGTCTCGGTGAAACGGCCTGCGTTGCTCAACAGGTTCAGCATCACCTCGCGGATCCGGGTCGCATCGCAGAAGACCGGCGGCAGATCGGGGGCGATCTCCGTCTTCAGATACAACCCCTTTGAGTCGAACAGCGGGCGCACCGCGGTCACCGCGGCCGTCACCACGTCGGCGAAGGCGACATACTCCTTCGTGAGCGCCATCTGGCCGGCCTCGATCTGGCTCAGATCGAGCACGTCGTCGACCAGGTCCGAAAGATGCGGTTGCGTTGCGCTGAATCACCGCGAGATCGGCCAGCAGCGCCCCGGGGATGCGCTTCCCGTAGGCCTGCGGCGAGTTGAGCATCATCTCGGAGAAGCCGATGATCATGTTCAGCGGCGTGCGCAGTTCGTGGCTGACGTTGGCGACGAATTGCTGTTTGGTCGTGCGCGCCTCTTCGGCGGCCTGCCGCAGCCCCTGCGCGACCTGGTTGAGCCGGGTGAGCTGCTGATTGGCCTGCGCCAGCCCGGCCAGCGCCTGCTCCAGTTCGATCTTGCGAGCCTGCGCCTCGGCGAGTTGCGCCTGCGCGATCTCGTAATAGTCGCGCGCCCAGGCGATGAACCCGTAGATGGGCAGGTAGGCCATCGCCATCAGGCCCAACTCGGCGGCGATGAGGGCCAGCGCGACGCCCTGAACGGCGGGATCGGGCGTGAGGGTGGTGAAGGCGGGCAGACGCCAGGCGATCAACGCGGCGAGGAGGCTTGCGCCCAGGCCGGCCATCAGGCCGCTCAGCGTGGCGGCCAGCCCGACGGGGATCACCAGGAAGACCAGCATCAATGGCGCATCAAGCCAGACGGCGGTCGCGGGGATGACGAGAAAGAGGGTGATCAGCAGGCCCCACCGGGCCGCGGCCGGCCGCCACAGCGCCAGACCCGTCAGCGTGGCGGCGGCCAACAGCGTGGGCACGACGACGGCGTTATCAATGCCCAGCACGAAGCCCGCGCCCGCGGACAAGATGAACAGGATCGCGCACGCCGGCAGCGCCGACCCGCGGGAGATCGGGATAAAATGGGGTGACTTTTTCGGGCAAGTTTACATCCCTCCGGAGGAGGTTCGAGTGCGCGGGTCCGGCGCAACGCGCACTGAGGTGCGCACTACGAGCAAGATGGTACTCGCGGCCCGTTCGTAGTGCGCACCTGAGTGCGCAGTCCTCGGCGCCATACGCGTGGCGACGTACGCGTGACGAACCGGCGCGGACGGCGAGCTTCTCCAGCGCGGCGAGCAGCGTGGCGCGGCTGACGGGCTTGCGCAGGAACTCGGCCGCGCCCAGGGTGAGGGCCAGATCGGCCTGGGGCAAGACGGTGCAGATGATGACGGGGATATGGTGCGTGGCGGGGTGCTCGCGGAGGCGGCCCAGCAACGCCCAACCGTCTTCGCCGGGCATCATTACATCGAGCAGCACCGCGCCCGGTTGCGTCTGTTGGGCCGCCGCCATCGCTTCGGCGGGGTCGCCCAGGCTGACGGGCCGGAAAGGGGTATCGGCGAGCAGCCGCCGGTACAGTTCATGCGCGTCGGCGTTGTCGTCAATGATGAGGATAGGCGTCTGCTCGGCCACAGGCACGCGCAGGGTGAAACGGCTAACCGGCCCGGCTTCCGGCGACTCCACGATCAGCGCGCCGCCGGCGAGCCCGGCCAACTCGCGCGCGATCGCCAGATCTTCGGTTTGATGATCGCCAAACGACAGCGCCGTCTCTGCGCCGGCGAAACCCTCGACCATGAAGGTGAGCGAGCCGCGCGTGTAGACGGAAGTGACGCGGATCAGGCCGCCGGGCAGGGCGCGCGCCGCGGCGGTCACCATGCTCAACACGGCCTGCGAGAGCAACACGGCCTGCACGGAGAGCGGCGCGATCTCGGCGGGCATGAGTTCGGCGCGCACCCCCAGCGACCTGAGCAGCGGGGCTGCGGTTTCCAGCGTGCGACGGGCCAGCGCCGTCACATCCGTGACCTCGGCGGGCGTGTTGTCGCGCAGCCAGGCCAGCTCACCGGCGCGGCCGGCAGGGGACGCCGGGCGCGGCGAACCGGTCGGCCGCAATTTCGCGCGTGGGCGCGAGGCGAGCGCGCCCGGCGTCGAGGTCATAGCGCGCCCAGAGCTGGTCGGCCAGCAGTTCGCGGGCCAGCTTCTCCTCACGCTGCAACTGGCGCACGCTCAGCCCCAGGTCGGCGGCGACCGCGGATTGAGGGAGTTGCTCGATGTAGCGACGGCGCAACACCTGATAGGCGCGCCACGCGCCCGCGCCGGCCTGGGTCGCTCCCAGGGGCCGACACGCTTCAATGGCGTCGGTGAGCAGGCGTTGGAGCGCGGTGGCGCGGTCGCCGCGCCCCTCCAACCCGAACAGCGCGGCCAGCGGACTCGAGCGCAGGACGCCCGGATCGTAGAGATGGGTCAGCGCGGTACGCAGATACCCCAGAAAGGCGTCGCGTTCGGGGTCCGCAACCGGCGGAGAAACGGTCATGTCGTCCTTATGTCGCATTTCTGGCGCAGAATGCGCCACAACATCGTGTTTGTATGTTAGACTACACAAAATCATTGATAGGGGCGCTGCCGGGCGTCCCATCCCAACCGGCTCTTGAAAAGATGCCCTGCTTCAATGAAGAGGAGGTAGCCAGGACCGCGATCTTCCCTCGATCCCGCAAAGCGACCGCACGGCCTGCGAGGTAGTCTAGCAGACCCGATGCCGCGTGTCAACGCACTTGCAACACAGACCCCACCAATGGAGAGGAGAATCTCAATGAGCGAGCAGCCCACCAAGGGCAAGATCCTGTCACGCCGTTCCTTTTTGACGGCGCTGGGCGCGGGCGGCGCGGCGATGGCCGTGGCAGCCTGCGCAGCCCCCGCGGCGGCCCCCCAGGCCCCCGCCGAAGCGCCGGCCGAGGCCCCTGCGGAGGCCCCGGCAGCAGAGGCCCCGGCGGCGGCGGAAGCGCCCGCCGCAGCCGCGCCGGCAGCCGAAGCAACAGTCCTCAACCACATGGCCCGCCACGATTTCGAAGCCCAGCGCGGCGCCCTTGAGGAATGGAACAAGACCCACGAGACCCAGGTCAAGATGGATGAGGTCGTCGGCGACTCGTGGGACTATTACCGCATCAAGATGATGCAGCAATTGGCCGCCGGCAACCCGCCCGACACCGTCTTCACCGATGTGTGGTATTTCCGGCTCTATGCGATGGACGACGTCTTCCTCAACCTGGAAGAGCTGATTGCAGGCGACAGCGAGTTCAAGAAGGACGACCTGTGGGAAGTCTGCGTCAACAACTGCACCTCGCCCGATACCAACGGCGAGATGTACGTGCTGCCCTATGACTACGGCACGCACGTGCTGGCTTACAACAAGAAGATGTTCGAGGAAGCCGGCGTCGCGCCGCTGGATCCGACGAAAGAATACAACTGGGAAACGGACATCGTGCCGTTGGCGATGCAGTTCACCAAAGACTTCGACGGCAAAACGCCCAACGACGCCGACTTCGACCCGTTGCGCATCAACCAGTACGGCATCGGGCCGAACAACTACCTGTTCTGGTGGTATGTGACGCAGTGGGGCGGCCAATGCTTCAACGCCGACTACACCAAGTCCACGATGGCTTCGCCCGAAGGCATCGCGGGTATCCAGTTCCTCTATGACCTGATGAACACCCACAAGGTGTCGCCCAGCCCGGCGTATACGCAGAGCCAGCCGATCAGCTTCCCGACCGGCAAGATCGCCATGCAGATCACCGCGACGTGGGACGTGCCGGCTTTCGCCGACCAGGCCGATTTCGAATGGGATGTCGTGGCGCCGCTGCGCGGCGACGTGAAGATCGGCGACGGTCGCGTCTCGGGCCAGGCCATCATGACGGCCTCGGAGATCAAAGAAGACGCGTGGGAATGGATCAAGTGGCTTTCCATCGGCAACGGCCAG
>CAVPPW010000023.1:0-97767 GCA_963707445.1 uncultured beta proteobacterium
TCGCCTGCAGCTGTTCGTCCGCCTGCGTCGTCGCTGCTTCACGGTTTGTATCGGAAGCGACGCGGTCGACCTTGGCGTCTGCCTTGCCTTTCACCAGTGCGGCCTTTGCCTCCTTCACGCAAACATCTTTTGGGTTGCCCGCCAGGTCGTCGCATTTTTCCTTGGCAGCGTCGTAGGTCGCCTGAGCATGGGCAACTCGGGCGTTTTCTCGAGCCTTCGTCGTATTCTTGTAGGCGGCCTCTGCGTCGGCCTTGGCGACGCTGTTCTTGCCCTTCGCCTCCGCGAGACAGATGTCCTTGGCGTTTCCGGAAAGCGACGAGCATGTCTGCTTGGCGACTTTGTACTGGGCGTCGGCGTCCTTGACCGCCTGGTCATAGTTCGCCTTTGAGATCGGCGTTGGACTATGCGTCGGCGAATTCGTCTGCGCCAAGCCGGCTCCGGCGAAGCCCAGGCCAACGTTCACAAACATCGCCATCAAGAGTTTGTACATACATATCCCTTTGAGAATCCTCATGACGCACCCCGCAAGCAACCTACATGCCGCAAGAACGCAAGATTTTCACGGTGATTCGTCCTCCTCCATCTCGGCCGTCCGTTCTTCGGCTGGCGGCGCATCCAGCGGCAGCGCTGCCGTGAGCCGAGCGAGGTCGCTCAGATCTGTGAGATCCAGGCTGAGCGGCGTAATCGAGATGTAGCCACGCTCCATGGCCCATAGATCGGTGCCGGGCTCGGTCTGATCGATCGGCACGACTGTGAACCAGAAGTGCTTGCGGCCCATGGGATCCTCACCGGGAACAATGCGACCGTCGTAGTGGCGCACCGCCTGGCGGGTCCAGGTCATACCCCGCGGCGCTGCTGGCAGGTTGACGTTGAGCAGGCGGCCGGAGGTGTCAGCCAGCAGGACGCGCAGGACGCGCTCGATATGCGGCTCGAGCGCTTTGAAGTCCGGCTCCTCTCCGCCCGGTGCCGTTGATGGCGTGCTGAGCGCGATGCCACGGATTCCGAACAGTGTTGCCTGCTTCGCGGCCGCCAGCGTACCGGAGTGCCAGATGCTGTTGCCGAGGTTGACACCAATATTGACGCCCGACAGGACTACGTCGACTCGCTCCCAGTTGTGCACTCCAAGCGCGACGCAGTCGGCGGGTGTCCCGTTGACTCGCCAGGCTTCAATTCCGGGGATATGCGTGGCTCGGCGGTAAGTCAACGGCCGAGACGCGGTGATGGCGTGGCTGGCTGACGACTGTTCGACGTCGGGCGCAACGACGCGCACATCACCGAAGCGCGACGCGACGCGGGCGAGCGTCGCAATTCCCGGACTGTGGATACCGTCGTCGTTGGCGACTAGGATGCGCATGGTCAGGGATGTTCGGCAAGTTTGGTGCCGCCGATGAGGATTACGCTGATCCACAACCCGACCGCCGGAAGCGGTCAAGAGACGGAGGAACTCGTCCGCTTGATCGCCGACGCGGGCCACGATGTGCGTCCCCGCTCTCGAGAGGACGGCTGGGAGCGGTCGCTGCAAGATCCGGCTGATCTTGTCGTGGCTGCCGGAGGCGATGGAACGGTCGGGAAAGTGGCCTTAGCGGCAGCAGACCACGGGCTGCCGTTTGCAGCCATCCCGATCGGCACCGCTAACAACATCGCGAAGACACTCGGTGTGCTCGGCGATGCACGCGTGCTGGTCGAGACGTGGTCGACCTCGGCGCAACCGTTCGACATCGGCGACGTGGCCGCACCATGGGGTCGGGAGCGGTTCGTTGAAGCGTTCGGTGGGGGTCTGATGGCCGATCTGATGAGCCGCCGTGACGAGATTGAAGCCGATGCGACACTGCTGGGGCGCGAGACTGATCGCGCATTGCATCTGCTATGCGAACTCATTAGGAAAGCGCCTGTGCATCAATGGCGGATCACAGCCGACGGCTTGGATCTGTCGGGCGACTATCTCGCAGTCGAGATTCTCAACATCCGCTTCGTAGGCCCGAATGTGCCGTTTGCCCCCGAAGCCGACCCCGGCGATGGCCTGCTCGATGTCGTTCTTGTTGGCGAAGCCGAGCGCCAAGCGCTGCTTGCCTATGCCGAGACCCGCCTGAACCTGGCAAGCGGTCAGCCGCCCGAGTTGCGGGTCACAAGGGCGCGCCGAGTCGAAGTGGTCGCGCCTGCCCGGGCGCGCCTCCATCTTGATGACCGGAACTGGCCGTCCGCACGGCCGCTCGCCGCTGCTGCAGCGTTAAGCGTGAACTGCCTGGGCGGCGCGGTGACGTTCGTCGGTGGCCCATCCTGATATTGGTCACCAAACCCCGACCATCGCTGCCGCGTGACAGGCTGGCACCGCCACGTCTTATAAATGCTCACTGCTCCTGGTTAGGAACGGGCGGCGTCGCTCCGTGGCGCAAACCGGAGCGACGCAACGCTCGCCTTCAAATCAGCGCCAAGTCAGCCCCGCTGGCCGGACGTGCCATAGCTGTCAGATCCGGTCGTGCCGTGATTGTCGGGGGCCGAAGAACTCGGGTTACGGTTATTGGTACTGGTCGAATTCGACGGTGTGCCGCCCATGCTGCCGCTGCCCATTGGTCCGGTTGACGTCGACGGCATCTGCGAGCCACTTGGCGTGGTGGGAGTGCTGCTCGATCCGGTCGATGTTGTCGGCGGCGTTTCGCTGCCTGTCGTTCCAGGCGTGCCAACGCGCGACCCCGTCGTTCCTCCGGCACCGGTGGTGCCAGAACTGCTACGGCTCATGTCTCCGCTGCGGCTCGAGCCCGTCGCATCGACACCCAACGCCGAAAGCGTCGCCGAATCCATGCTGTCGCTACCGGTCAAGCCCTGCCCCTGCCTGAAGTTGCGCATCGCTTGCTGCGTCTTGGGCCCCATGACACCGTCCACGGGCCCGGGGTCATAACCCCGATCCGACAGCGCTTGCTGAATCTGGCGAACCTGGTCGGAACTCATCGTGCTGTGCGCGCCGGTCGCCATGTGGCCGCTGCCGCGGCTCATGCCCGAAGTGGTGCCCGTTGTGTTCGTGCCCTCAGCGAAGGCAGCCGGCGCGAGCGCGATGCAAGCCGCCGCTATTGCCGTGGTCTTGAAATTCATGATGATCTCCTGCTTCGTGTGTACATATTGCTCGCCGCGTGATCGCCCGGCCCCGGGCACAGGGCGCACGACGACGAGAGCTGGATATACATTTACATTTGGCAAGCCCTGTGCCACGCGCGCGTATCCGCGCGCGCGGCACGCCTGCTTTCAGCGGGCTATTTTTTCTCGCACACGTTCTTGTCGTTTTCGTTCGTCTCGGTGATCGTTCTCGCCATCGCGACTACTGCATTCGCTGCGGGCGCGAGTTCAATCCAAACCGGTGCGTGATCACTGGGCTTGTCGCGGCCGCGGCAGTGCTGGTCGACACCGGCAGCGCGCAGCCGTTCGGCGGCGATGCCATTTAGCAGCAGAAAATCGAGACGGAACCCGGCACCGCGCCCGAACGCATGCGCGTTGACCCAGAACGAATACATACGCTGCGTCGGGTGCAACAACCGCACCGCATCGACCCAACCCTGTTCCAGCAGCCGGCCAAAGGCCGCTCGGGTTGCCGGCTGCATCACCGCGTCGAAGCGCCACGCCCAGGGGTTGTAGACGTCGAAGTTGGTCGGGATCACGTTGAGGTCGCCCGCGAGGATTACGGGCCAGTCGTGCGCAATCAGATCGGCCGCATAAGCGATGAAGCGATCGAACCAAGCGAGCTTGTAGGCGAAGTTCGGGCTCCCGGTCGGGTTGCCGTTCGGCAGATAGACCGAGGCGACGACCAGGCCGCCGACATCGGCCTCCAAATAGCGCGCCTGGCCATCGGCATCGTCGCCGGGCAAACCACGCCGCCGCTCGTGCGGGTCGCCGTCCCGCGCAAGGATTGCGACGCCGTGGTGCGAGCGCTGCCCGTGCCAGATCGCGCCGTAGCCCGCAGCGCGCAGCGGCTGCGCCGGAAATTTGGGATCGGAGGTCTTGATCTCCTGCAGGCACGCGACGTCGGGCTGGGCCTCGGCCAACCATTCCAGCAGGCGCGGCAGGCGACCGTTCACGCCGTTAACGTTGAAAGTCGCGATCTTCATGCCGGCAGCCGCCGAGGGCGGGCTCGCCAGCCCGGAAGCGATGCTCTTGCCTCGGCGCTCCGCTTCAGCGTGAACGCGAGGTCGAGCTCCTCGCACTGCGGCTGCCGGCCTTCGCCTGCCGCGATTCGGAGCCAGACCCAGACTTCGACGCCTTGCGGGCCTGGTAGCGCACTTCGTGTTCCTGCTTGCTCTGACGCGAACGGTCAGCCTTGCCGCGCTTGTTCAGATCGTCCGCCATCTGCATCTCCTTTCGGGTCGGAGTGAGAGGTTTGCAAGCATCGTGCCCGCCGTTCGGCGAAAGCGCTCGTTCCCAGACCTTCACTTCGATCGCTCGTTCGGATCGGTCTGCAGTCATGGCGCGGCCGAAGGGAGCGGCTTTTGCTGCCGACTCCGTATGGCAATGCAAAACGAGCAGCCGGTTGAAGTCGTCCGGATCGGCGAACGTGAGGTGTCGATTTCGAATCCGGACAAGGTGCTCTTTGCCGACGCGGGCTACACCAAGCGCGACCTCGTGCATTACTACCTGGCGGTCGCCGAAGGCGCGCTGCGGGGTGCCGGCGGCCGGCCCAACATGATGGTGCGCTACCCGAACGGAATCGACGGCGATTACTTCTTCCAGAAACGAGCGCCGGACAATCGACCGGCCTGGCTGCACACCGTACAGCTGCGTTTCCCGTCCGGGCGCAGTGCCGAGGAAATCGTCCCGGACGAAGCGGCGGCGCTCGCGTGGATGGCCAATCTCGGCTGTCTCGAGCTGCATCCGCATCCGGTACGCGCCGACGATCTTGAACACCCGGATGAATTGCGTGTCGATCTCGATCCGGTGCGCGGCGTGGCCTGGCCGCAGATCCGCGAAGTCGCGAAGGTCGTACGCGAAGTGCTTGCCGATCATCAGCTGATCAGGTTGGCCGAAAACGTCGGGTTCGCGCGGACTGCACGTGCTGGTGCGGATCGAGCGCCGCTGGGGCTTTGACGAGGTTCGGCGTGCCGCGCTGGCGCTCGCGCGAGACGTTGAAAGGCGGGTGCCGCAGTTGGCAAGCAGCAAGTGGTGGAAGGAGGAGCGTCACGGCGTCTTTGTCGACTACAACCAGAACGCGAAGGACCGTACCGTTGCATCCGCCTATTCGGTGCGGCCACGATCCAATGCGACGGTATCCGCGCCACTCAATTGGGATGAAGTCGATCACTGTGAAACGGGCGACTTCACGCTGAAGACGATGCCGAAGCGCTTTGCGAAGCTGGGCGATCGGCACGAGGGCATCGACGATGCCGCGGGATCGCTCGAATCGCTGCTGGACCTGTCGCAGCGCCACGAGCGCGACGGGCTCGGCGATGCCCCGTGGCCACCGCACTACCGCAAGCAGGCGGGCGAGCCATCACGCGCGCCACCATCGCGACGTCGCCCCAGTCATCCGCTGATTGAGGTCGCGCGGGCGCAACGCCAGCAGGACGCATTGGGTGAGTACGAGCGCTGGCGCGAACGACATCCGCAGGCGGCAGCCTATCTGCAGCCGGCCGACGTGCTGGTCGACGCGATGCGCGGCCGATCGTCGACGTGGACGCGGGTGCGAATCAATATGCGGCATGTGCCGCCGGACCTGCGGCCCGCGGCGGAACGGCCGTCGGCCGTACCGTCCGACGTTCCGGTCAGCGCTCTGTCGCGCTCCCGAAAATCTTCGCGAGCTCGTAAGGCGTCGTGACTTCCAGCTGATCGTAGCGACAGTCGCGCGGCTGCTTGTCGGGCCGCCAGCGTACGAACTGCGTCGCGTGCCGGAAACGATCGCCTTGCAAGTGGTCGTACTTCACTTCGCATACGCGCTCGATCCGCAGCGGTTCCCACGACAAGTCCTTGCCGGCACTCCAGCGGCTCTGCGCCCCGGGCATCCGCGTCGCGTCGTCGGCAGCATTGGCCCAATCGCGCCACGGGTGGCCCTGCAATGCGTCGCGCCGCAGCGGCGCCAGTTCGCTAACAAGCTGTCGGCGCATCGCCATCGTGAACGCCGACGTGACCCCGACGTGATGCAGCTGGCCGCGCTCGTCGTATAGCCCCAGCAGCAGCGATCCGACTGCATCCTTGCCGCTCTTGTGCCAGCGAAAGCCCGCTACCACGCAATCGGCCGTGCGCACGTGCTTGACCTTGACCAGCGCCCGCTTGCCCGGCTGGTAGGCGAGCTGCGCGGGCTTTGCGATGACTCCGTCCAGTCCGGCGCCCTCGAACTCGCGCAGCCAGCGCAGCGCCCGCACGCGATCGCGCGTCATCGGCGTCAGGTACAACGGCGGCCGCGCGTCACGCAGCAGGTCTTCCAGTGCGTTGCGCCGCACCTGCTGCGGCTGCTGCCTCAGATCGGTGTTGTCGATCGCCAATGCATCGAAGGCGACGAACGATGCCGGCATCTCGCGCGCCAGCTTCTGCACACGCGATTCAGCAGGGTGAAGTCGAAGCTGCAGCGCGTCGAAATCGAGCCCGGATGGTCCGACGATGACGATCTCACCGTCGAGCACACATCCCGTCGGCAGCGCCGTTTCGAGCTCCGCCTGCAGTTCGGGAAAGTACCGGTTCAGTGGCCGCAGATCGCGGCTTTGAATGAAGAGATCGTCAGCACTGCGGAACACCAGCGCCCGGAAGCCGTCCCACTTGGGCTCGTAAAGAAAGTCGCCTTCGGGCACCTCGTCGGCCAGCTTGGCGAGCATCGGCTCGACCGGCGGCGCGACGGACTCACGGCGCCGCATCGCGGGCGTTCGAACTTCGTCTGGGAGCGTTCATGACGTCCTGTGGCGCCTGCGCCAGCTCCGATCCCTCCCGAGGACGATTTGAGCAGTCCCGGCGCCCGCGGACGGCACGCCGATTACCAACGAGGGGCGGGATCAATCGTGATCCCGCGCCCGCTTTGTTCGTCGATCAGCCTTTGCTACTTGGAGTCTTTCTTGATGTCTTCCTTGACGTCGCCGAAGGTACTGCGCGCTTTGCCGCCAGCCTTTTCGAGCTTGCCTTCGACCTCGAGGTCCTTCTGATTGGTGGCCTTACCCACCTCTTCCTTGATCTTTCCAGTTGCTGTGTTGACGCGTCCCTTGACCTGATCCTTGTTCATCGACAGTCCTTTCAGTCCGGCTACTCCCGGGTGATCGCTTCTGCAACGGGCGTGCCCATCCGAGCCTCCGCTGCGCGTCGATTCAGCGAGACTTTAGCTCGCCATCGGACGGTGACGAGGCCGTAACCGAAGACCATATCGCGCACTGGCGAATACGCACCGTTCACGACGCGTAGGACGCGAAGCGTCATGGTCCGCAACAGTTCGCTCGACCACACGCAAGCTGGGTGAGGTGTCGGTACGTTTTCTGCTCGTGTAAGAACGTGCTGAACAACGAAGGGAAGTAGATGGCAACGCGCAGGAAAGCGGGACAAAAGAGTGCCAAGAAGGCCACTCGTCGAACATCCGCAAAGAAGACCGCGAGTCGCAAGTCAGCGACGAAGACGACGGCTCAGAAGAAGGTGAAGAGAGCCATGCATGAGCGGAAGGCCGGCACGCTTCGCAGCGGCAAGTCTGGAAAAAAGGTCACAAGCCGCAAACAAGCGATCGCGATCGGATTGTCCGAGGCCCGCAAAGCGGGCGCGAAGGTTCCGAAGAAAAAGTCCTAATTCAGGCGCGGCCTGAAGTTGCGTGCTGTGGCGTCGACCGGACAGATCAGGCTGGCGCACAGCACTCTAGCTTTAGTGATTCCGGCGTCGACGCCAAGGCAGGTAGAACCAGAGTGTCGCAAAGACCGCCAAGGCACAACCGGCGCTGACCACGCCTGCATTGAAGCTCCCGAGAATTAACGTCGTGACCACAAGAAGCTCCAACGAGAGGGCAGCCCCAAAGACCCCCATCGCAACCGTCAGCAAAACCGCGGTCATGTCTAAGAAGTGAGCCGTGACGATTCGTGGTTCAGCGATGCGATCGTAGGCCGCCGGAGTCATGATCAGAGCGATTGCCATCACAACTAACGTAATGGACACGTAATGAAGGATGCGAAGCGGGAAGTCCATCGCGGCAAATCGATCGTTGAACACGGCGATCAATTGGAAGCCAAAGACGGCTTGGATCCCTGACAGCACCATGCGGGCCCTCGTCAAGAGAGTTGCGCGCCTGATCCTTCAAGGAAACTCGCTCGGAGTTGAAGGTTTCCGGTCGGGCGAGAACTTCTTGATGCCATGGTGAGTCTGCGAAACAAAATCGCGCCAGGTCTCGTGCTGTAGCAGCAAGTATTGCGACCGTGAATCGAATCGACAGCCGCGGTGGCTCGGCGTCGCACCGCGGTACGGTACTTGCTTTCGCGTCAGTCGGTCCTTTTACGCGGAGCTTCCATGCAGTCACCGTCTGCCGTAGTAACTAGATCAGCGCACTTGGGGCCGTCGCTTACCAACGAGACCGCTGTATCAGGTGTTTCATGGGCCGCGATTGCTGCGGGCGGGACTGCCGCGGCCGCGTTGTCGCTGATCCTTTTGAGCTTGGGAATCGGGCTCGGGTTTTCGGCGATTTCGCCGTGGGCCGGCAGCGGTGTATCGGCGACCGTTGCGGGTATTTCGACCATCGTGTGGCTGCTCGTGACGCAGATTTTTGCCTCCGGTCTGGGCGGGTATCTCGCCGGACGGCTGCGTACCAAATGGGCTTACGTGCACACCGATGAGGTGTACTTCCGCGATACCGCGCACGGGTTTCTGGCGTGGGCAGCGGCAACGCTGGTGACTGCGGCGTTTCTGGCGAACGCCGTGGCGAGCGCTCTCGGAGTGGCCGCCAGTGCAGCCGGATCCGCGGCAAAAACCGTCGCGGCGGTCGGCGCAAGCGCAGCGGCGATGGGAGCCGACCGCGAAACGCCTGACCTCATTCCGTATTTTTCAGACGCGCTCGTGCGACCCGCTCAGCCGAACGCGACTCCGCTTGATGCAAGCAGTCGATCGGAAGTCGGACGCATTCTCGTGGCCAGCGTCCGCAGTGGCACGGTCGATGCTGCCGACCGCGCCTATCTCGGCCAGATGATTGCAACGCGCGCCGGAATAACCCAGCCGGAAGCCGAAAAGCGCATCGACGATACGCTGGCACGAGCAAAGGCGGCCGCCGCAAAGGCCGAGGCCGATGCAAAGCAGGCAGCGGACACCGCACGCAAAGGTGCGGCTTACACGGCGTTGTGGACGTTTGTTGCTTTGCTGACGGGTGCCTTCAGCGCGAGCCTGGCGGCGACTTGGGGTGGTCGCCGTCGGGATTCCGACCTTGTCGTCTCACGACCCACAATTGCTTAAAAGGAAGACCAGATGAGATCTTTGTTGCTTTGGCTACTCGGTGTTCCGATCCCTATCATCATTCTGATTGCCTTGTTCACGCACTGAGCCTTACCGCAGATGTGCGAGCGACGGCACTCAGCGCAGGACCGTTCGCGATAGGAAGGGCAACTGGCTCAGCGAAGGGTCACTTCATCTGCGGTCAGTTGCCACCCGCACTACTGCGCCGAGGCCGCCTCTTCTAGAGGCTCGCCGCGCTTCAGTTCGTGCCCGGTAAACGATCGCGTTGTGGCCACCGGCAGCCCGTTCGCTTTGTACTCAGCGAGCAGGGACTTCTTGCGGGCCGCCATTTTTTCTCCAAGCGCATCCACGTCGACGCCAGCAGCGCGCGCTTGCGCGAACATTCCCTCAGAGCGTAGTTCTTCCTCGTGGACGTGGTGCTTGATCTGCTCGGAGAGCACTTTCATCTTGGCGTCGTAAAAGCGATCGTCCGGATGGGTGCTGCGTAGTTCGGCGATGGTGACCTTGGCAGCGTCGTGCTCGACATAGGCCTCGTTCATCACGTCGTCTTCCACTTCGCCGGCACAGGCGGGGTAGAAGATCTCCTCTTCGATCGCCGTGTGCACCAGGAGCTCGGTGCAAATCTCTTGGGTCAAGGCCTGCTTCTTCGCAGCGCCTTTGGCCGACTCAAACTTCTCGAAGAGGCCTTCCACCTTACGATGGTCCGCCTTGAGCAAGGCGATTGCGTCCATTGGTTCCATAGCCATTCACTTCCTCTCTATTTGGTGGGACCGCCAATGCGCCATTAGGCAAAGGCAGTGCCCAAGCGGCAGCTAGTGCAGGAACAGCGGGGATGATCGCTGTTCGGCATCTGCGGCATCGCGCTCAGCGCGCCGTCAGCGGAACCGTGTCCGCTTGTAGGGCGACCGCCGCGTCCTTGAACTAAATGCGCCGACCACGGTACGGATATAGTCCGCCGCATTCTTGGCTGTTAATTTGCGATTCCTTCGCTTGTGAAAATAGGACACTTCGGCCACTCCCAAACGGCCGCCGTATCGGCGCGATGAATCCGCACAATGCTCTGCGCTGATAGCTGGACCATGAATACGCGCGATCACGCCGACCTCCCCGCTGCGTCACTCCGAGCGGGTACACCGTGCGGCGCTCAAATTGGCGCAGGAGCACTCGTCAGCGGCCGACAACGACCGAGAACTGCTCGATCGCTGCACGAACGAGTCGCTGCGGCTGTTGTACGACAATCTGACGCCGCGTGGCATCCTTGCCGCGCGGCGCTGCGCTGCAGCCGATGCCCGCGCCTACACCCGTATCTTCGGCCGCGACGCAGCCATCTGCGCGCTCGCGATGGTCGGCAGCGGCGTCGCGACGCTCGAACTCGGCGCGGTCGCGAGCCTCGACTCGCTCGCCGCCGGGCAAGCGCCGAACGGACAAATCCCCAAGTACGTCGAGGCCGATGGCACCGGCGCCGACTTCTGGTACGTCGGTTGCATCGATGCGACCCTGTGGTGGCTGATCGCGGTCGATCACGTGCGCCGGTCGAGCGCGGACAGTTCGGTTCGCAATCGCTGGCAGCCAAACGTCGAACGGGCGATCCAATGGCTGATGGCGCAGGAGCACCAGCGCTTCTTCCTGCTCCAGCAGAACGAGGCGAGCGACTGGGCCGACATCATGCCGCGCTCGGGTTTCGTGCTGTACAGCAACGCACTGTGGTATCGCGTGAAGTGCCTGTACGAGCTGCCGCGGCAGCAGGAAACCCATCATCACTTCAACGCGCTGTTCCATCCCTTTGGTCGCGACTTGCCCGACTATCGGCGCACCCGTCTGCTCCGGCACTACACGATCCGGCAGCAACGCAACCGCGGCCTGTATCTGAGCTTCGTCAACTTGTCGAGCGCGGGCGACGAGGGTGACGTCTTCGGCAACCTGCTGGCGATCGTCTATGGGCTTGCCGGCGACTCACGCGCCCACGAAATCCTGCAGGCCCTGCTGACCGCGGCCGTCTCCGATCCATACCCGATCCGGGCCGTGACACGTCCGATCGGTCACGGTCATTCGCTATGGCGCGCCTACATGCAACGCCACGGCCAGAATCACCCGCACCAATATCACAACGGCGGCATCTGGCCGCTCATCGGTGGCTTCTGGGTCCTGACGCTGATGAACGTCGGCAAGCCGCAACTGGCGCGCACCGAATTGCTGCAGCTGGCTCGGCTCAACGGGCTCGACGATTGGCGATTCACCGAATGGTTCCACGGAACGTCGCTGGAGCCGAAAGGCATGGCTGGCCAAAGCTGGAACGCGGCCACCTTCCTGCTCGCCCGACTGGCCGTCGAGCGCGGTACGCCAAACCTCTAGTGTTCCGCGAAAAAGTGGAGCACGGCGCCGGGAAAGCTGCTCAACAATCGAGCCAGCCGCAAGGGCCGCTCTGCTGGCAGCGTGGCTCCTGTCAGCGCATTCGTCAGCTCCGATATGTTGCTCACACCTTCCGCATCGACGGTCGTGTCACCCCAGGCTTCGACGCCGACCGGTAGTGTTCCGACCGGCCGACCGAGCTGCGTAAACAGGCGCCCCGCGACCACCAGCAGTCCCTGGCGATCGAATCGCCTCATGTACGCGACCACGTTGCCGGCGCACGCGCCCGAGACCTTCAGCGGCCGATAGTCGCCCTGCTGGTAGAGCGCGCGATGCCGCCTCCGTGAATCCAGCAGACAGCGCACGACCCACAGCTTCGCTCGGCCGTCGGCCGCGGCGAACATCGCGGGCAGTGCCTCTTCGATCTGTTGCGATGGCCGCTGGGCCAGTGCCTCGAGATCTGCGAGCAAGCGACGACGCAGCGGATAGTCGATCGGACGACGGTTGTCCGGGTCCACCAGGCTGAAGTCGAGCAGTTCGTTGCCCTGATAGAAATCGGGAACTCCAGGCGACGTCAGTTTGACGATCGCCAGCGTCACGCTGTTCAACAGTCCGAACCATTGAAAGTAGTTCTGCTGCTGGCGCAGGTCTTCGATAAAGAGATTGTCGCCGTCGGCCAGGATGTCATCGACGAACGACGTCACGGCATGCTCGTACTGATCGTTGACCGCGACCCAGCTGGTGTGAACCTTGGCCTCGCGCACCGCCTTGATCATGTATTGCCGAACACGGTCCCGGTAGGCGGCGAGATCGTGCCCTGATTCGGGCCAAGTGCCGATCAGAGTCTGGTACAGCAAGTACTCGTCGTTGCGCGACGGCGCCGCGACTTCGTCGACCTGCCGTTTGCGGCTCCGATTGAACCGAGCCCAGCGGCGCAGCGTCAGTCGCCATGCGGCCGGCACTTCCGACAGTACGTCGATGCGGGCGCGTGCATCCTCGGAGCGCTTGTTGTCGTGCGTCGATGTTGCCAGCAACGTGGACGGCCATCGTGCCGCGCGATCGCCGCTGGCGCCGTGGAACGCCCTTACCGTCATGCCGAACTGATCCGGATCGGCGCCGACGTCGGCCAGCGAGATCAACCGGTTGAAGCGATAGAACGCGGTGTCCTCGATGCCCTTGGCGGCAACCGGGGCAGTGAACTGCTGAAAGCGCATGGCGAAATACAGGCATTGTTCGATCGGGATGCCTGACTCGCGCGGCTCGGCCAGCAGCAGCTCGCGCAGAAAGGCGAACACGCTGGCGTCCGTGACGCGGCTGCGCGCGGCTCGCGCGCGCGACCGCCCAGTCGATGTAGCGACGGTCCTGCGGCCCGACGCCGTCGCGCGATACGTAGGTGCGGTACACCGGGAAGCACGCAGCAATCTCTGCCAGTCCCTGGCGCAGGCTGGCCAGCGTGTGGTCGCGGCTGTGACGGTCGCTGCGCGCCAGTCCAAGCGCCTGATTGGCGAGCACGGTGAGTCCGGCAGCGAGCGGGCCGCGCAGCATCGCGCGCCTGGCTTCGTACGCAATCGTTTCGAAGTCGTCGGCCTCGTCGCCGACAAACGCGCGCCAGATGCGGTCGATGGGTGACCGTGCGCCGCTGTCGACCAGCAGACCGTTGACGGCGTTGGCGTAGCGATATCCGGTCGTCCCGTGCACGTGCCACGCCTCGGACAGGTGTTCGTGAGGCGCGATGATCTTCTCCGCCACCACATACAGCGGCCGCGCCGCCGCGTCGACCGCCAGGCCGGCGCGTTGCGCATACTCCTTCTGCAATTGTGCGAAGTAAGCCGCCGGGTCGTACAGGCCGTCGGGGTGGTCGATGCGCAGCCCGTCGATCATCGCCGACGCGGCCAGCTCGAGCACGAAGTCGTGCGTCATCTCGAACGCCGGCCGATGCTCCATCCGCAGCGCTGCGAGCTCGTTGATGTCGAAGAAGCGGCGATAGTTGATTTCGTCGAATGCCACCCGCCAGTTGGCGAGCCGATAGGCCTGCGCTTCGAGGATTTCGTGCAGACGGTCGACGTTGCGATTGACCCGGTCGACGACGCGGCCGATCGAGTTCACGAGTTGCGGATCGCTCGCGGCGAGCGATGCCAGCTCGCGGTGGCCACGCTCGCACGCCCGCCGGCGCTTGTCGAGCCGTGCTGCGCCGACATCGCGCGCTGGGATCGAACGCAGCGCATCGGTCAACCGCGCGAGCCCCTCGATCGACTCGGGGGCCGCGCCTTCGCCCACCACCTCGTAGAGGATCATCGGATACGTCTGCGGGTCCAGCGGAAAACGGTGAGCGCCGGTACCAGGCCACGATCGCTCCGCGTTCCGGCTCGAAGCGAAGCTCGATTTCGCCGCTTTCGAGCGCCGAGCCGTAGGGAATTCCAAGCACCGGCAGCAGGACCCGTCCGGCCAGGTCGCGGTCGTTCGGCCACCAGTCGATATCGAAGAAATGCGCATAGCGCGACGCCGGCCCGTTTTCGAGCACGTCCATCCACCAGGCGTTGTCGGCGCCCATGACGCCCATGTGGTTCGGCACCATGTCGGCGATGTGCCCCATGCCGTGCTGCCTCAGCGCTGCAACGAAACGGTTGAAGTCCTGCAGCGAACCGATCTCCGGGTTCAGCGAGCCGTGGTCGACGATGTCGTAGCCGTGCCGGCTGCCGGCACGCGCCCGCAGGTATGGCGAGCAGTAGATGTGACTGATGCCGAGCGCGTCGAGATACGGGATCAATCGCGTGGCATCGGCCAACGTGAATTCGCTGTGCAGTTGCAGCCGATAGGTCGCCCGCGGAATCGATGCCTCGGTGTGTCTGAGGTCTGCGCGAGCTGCATTCAGCGCGCTGGCCAGATCGCGAAAACGGCGATCGGCTGCCCACTCTTCCAGCGGAACCGGCAGCTTGCGCTGCCAGTTCGGATGTTCATCGATGGTGCCCGGCAAATTCGCCTGCTCGCGCACGCCGAACACGTCTTCGGGCTGCACGACCATGAGCGCCGCCGGCGTGCGCGCGAGAAAGCGCTGCACAGCGAGCATCGGCAACGCCCCTGAGCCGTCGTCGACCGTGTGATTGTCCACGTGCAACGCCTGCAGCAGGCTGGCGCGGTCGGATGTACGCTCGTCTTGCTGGCGCGCGTACTCGCGCCTCGGACGCCAACAGTCCGCATCGTTGCCGGACGTCGATGTCGTGTCCGTCCCACCAGCCGGCGAGCGTCGGCAGATCATGCGTGCTGGCCGTCGCCAGCGCGCGCTCCGGATAGGCGGCCGGAGCCATGAAGGCCCCGGTCGAATCGCGTTCGAACAACAACACGCGGTATGACAGCACGTCGTTCGCAGCGAGCGCGGTGCGCACTTCGTCGGGCACGGTTCCGAGATCCTCGCCGATCACCAGGCACTCGTTGCGGTGGCTTTCCAGCGCGAGCAGGCCCAGCAGGTCTTCAAACGGATAACGCACGTAGGTGCCGAGTTCCGCCGAGCAGCCTGCCGGGATCCAGAACTGGCGCAGCAGTGCCATCACGTGGTCGATGCGCAGCGCGCCGGCGTGCCGCATGTTGGCGCGCAGCGTGTCGATGAACGGTGCATAGCCCGCCTGCTGCAGCCGTGCCGGAATCATCGGCGGCAGCCCCCAGTCCTGCCCGTGCGGGTTGAACGCATCCGGCGGCGCACCGATGCTGGCGTCGATCGCGTACAAGTCCTGGTTGGCCCAGACCTCCGCGCCGCCGCGGTCCACCGAGACCGCAAGGTCCGCGTACAGCCCAACCGACAAGCGCGCGGCCCGCGCGAACTCGGCCGCGGCAAACAATTGCAGCTCGGCCTGCCACTGCAAGTAGGCGTGGAAGTCGATGTCGACCCGATGCGATTCGACGAAGCGGGCAACGGCCGGCGACTGCGGGTCACGGTATTCAGGCGGCCAGACCGGCCAGCCCCAGATCGATGGATCGCTCGCGTGCAGATGCTGCTGCAGCGCCTCGAACGTCGCCTGCCGGTGAAGGGGTCGCCCGCCGGCTTCGACGAAACGCTCGAATGCGCGCGCGCGCTCGGTCCGCTGCCGAAAATGATGCTCGTCGAAATGGCGATGCAGCGTGCGCAGCACCTCGAACTTGGCTTGCGCCACTGTCGCGTAATCGACCCGCTCGCTGGCGCGCAACGACAGCAGCCGCTGCTGGAACGCAGCCGACTCGACCTGCTGCTGCACTTCACGACATTCGCCGTAATCCATCACGGCGGTCACGTCGATGTACAGCACGTTCAGAAACATCCGGCTCGACGGGCCGTACGGACTGCTGTGCCGCGGGTTGTGCGGGAACAGAGCGTGCAGCGGATTGACGCCGATGACGCCGGCGCCGTTGCGCCCGCAGGTCCGGACGACGGCGGCCAGATCGCCGAAGTCGCCGATGCCCCAGTTGCTGGCCGAGCGCAAACCGTAGAGCTGCAGCGCCAGACCCCAGGTGCGGTGACCATCGCGCACCGATTCCGGCCGATAGCAGGTGGCGGGAGCTACCGCGAGCCTGCCGCGCGCGACGCTGCGACCGTCGGCCAGAACTTCGATGCCGTGATAGCCGAGCGGCGGCATTTCGCTGAACTGCAGACGCAGCTCGTTGAAGCGGTCTGCCGTCGAATTCGACCGAGGCCAGCGATGTCACCGTGTCCGGCGTCAGCGCCAGTTGGGCGCCGTGCTCGGTGGCGACACGCAGTTCGAATCTTCGGCTTTCATTCGCAGCCGTACGCACCGTCAGCTGCAGCGGACCGCGGTCGCGCACGACGGTCAGCGGAGGCAGGGGCTGTAACCAGCGGTCGCGTTCGAGCGCCACGAGTGCATCGTGTATCGCCGCGTCGCTGTCGGCGGCGATGCCCATGGCGCCGAGCAAGGCACGGCGCACTGGATCGCCGGTCTCGTGGCGCCTTCCCCAGATGTCCTCGTAGTCGGCAGCGATGCCCAGCACATCCGCCAGCCGCCGCAGATCAGCGCTCATGCTGCGCGAGGACGACCGCCAGGCCGTGCGCTTCGAAGTGGACGTGCTGACCAGCATCGCGCAGCACAGCCCGCTGCAGATGGATCAACCTCCCGGTCGGCAGCAGTGCCGACTCAGGCTCGCCGAAATTGCCGATCAGATGCAGCGAACTTCCTCCCGCCAACAGCCAATCGACCCGAAGCACATGCCCTTCGACTTCCCACGAGCCGCCGGCTGCGGTGCCATCGAGCAGCGGCGTGATGTGCGCCGCACGCTTGCGCAACAAGCTCGCATAGAAAGCGCACCACTGAGCGTGCGGTGCGCGAACGAGCTCCGGACCAGTCGAGGCGGCTGGAACGAAACGTCTCCAAGTCATTTGGATCCGGGATCGCCGCCTGCGACGCCGGATCGCGGTAGCGCTCGAAGCGGCTGAATTCGTTGCGCCGGCCGCTCGTGACGGCGGCGGCCAGCTCCGGTCCGAAGTCGCAGAAGAAAAGAAACGGGCTCGACGCGGCGAACTCCTCGCCCATGAACAGCATCGGCACAGACGGGGACAGCAGCACTGTGGCCACGGCCTGGCGCAGCGCGTCGGCATCGGCGAGCATCGACAGGCGCTCGCCGCGCGCACGGTTGCCCACTTGGTCGTGCGTCTGCGTGTAAACGACGAATGAGCTTGGCGGCAGTTGGCCGCTCGGTTCTCCGCGCCGCGCGCCACCACGGAACGCCGAGGGCTCGCCCTGGTATGCAAAGCCTTCGGCGAGGCAGCGTCCCAGGCGTCGCACCGGCTGGTCGGCGTAGTCGGCGTAGTACCCGTCGGTTTCCCCGGTCGTGATCACGTGCAACGAATGGTGCACGTCATCGTTCCATTGCGCGTCGGCAATCACAGCCCGGCCATGCGGATCGCGCGCCTCAGGTAACGCGCCTCGTTGTGGTCGTTCTCCAGAATGAGATGCACGTGCCGGCCCGCACTATGCCGTCGGACCACGGCAGCGAGTTCGCTGACGATGTGCTGCTCGCTGTCGTCGAAGATTGCATGCACTGCGTCGAGCCGCAGCCCGTCGAAGTGGAACTCGTCGAGCCAGTACCGCGCGTTGTGCACGACGAAGCCCGCGCGACGTCGCTGCCCGGTCCGTCGAAGTTGATGGCGTCGCCCCATGGTGTCTTCGGTCGGTCGGTGAAGAATTGACGGGGCGAAGAGGTGCAGATAGTTGCCCTCCGGCCCGAAGTGGTTGTAGACCACGTCGAGAAGGACCATCATCCCAAGCTGGTGCGCGGCGTCGACGAAGCTCTTCAGCTCCTCCGGTTGTGCCGTAGTCGACTCGGGTGCGAACAGCAGAACGCCGTCGTAGCCCCAGTTTCGGCGCCCGGAAAGTCCGCCAGCGGCATCAGCTCGATCGCGGTGATGCCGAGGGCGACCAGGCCGTCGAGCCGCTCCGCCAGCGCCAGCGAACGTTCCCTCCGGGGTGAACGTTCCGACGTGCAACTCGTAGATCACCGCCTCCTCCCAGCGGCGACCGCGCCAGTTCGCGTCAATCCAGTCGTACGCCCAGGATCGACAACCATGCTCGGGTGATGTACGTCGTCGGGATTGCAGCGCGATGCCGGATCGGGATTTGTTGTCCGCCATCGATCCGGTACGCATAGCGGACCCCGGCGCCGATGCCCTCAACGAACAGTTCGAACCAGCCGCCTTCAAGTGCCTGCAGCGTTCGGCGATCGCGCCGTCCGGCCGCGTCCAGCTCGACATCCACGCGCGCCGCGGCCGGAGCCCACAGGCGGAAGCGCGTGCCGTTGCCGGTCAACTCGGCCCCGAACGGCATTGAATGGCGACGCTTCATTCTGGAGGCCGGACCTGCTGCAGAAGCGCCAAGCTGCGCCCCGCCAATTTGTACGTGCCGTTCGGCTGATAAGTGCCTTCGGGCAGCAGACCGTTGCCGAACGCGGTATCGACCAGTACCAGCCAACCGCCAGCTCCGAGGTCCGGCAGTTTGAAGGGAATGCCGTCATGGTGCGCATTGAACAGCAGCAGGAAACTGTCGTCGACGACGCGCGTCCGCGCTCGTCGCTTCCCTAACGCCTCGCCGGACAAGTAGACGCCGAGGCATCGGGCGAAGGTGTTGGCCCACTCCTCTTCGGTCATTTCGTTGCCGTCCGGGGTGAGCCACGCAATGTCCTTCGTCGTTGCCTCGGATCGACCGCCCCTGGAAGAAGTGGCGCCGTCTGAAACACCGGATGACGGCGCCGCAGCCGACCACGCGTCGCGAACTCGAGCACGGTTCGCTCGGTGGATCGAGAGTCCAGTTCACCCACGAGACTTCGTTGTCCTGGCAGTACGCGTTGTTGTTGCCGCGCTGTGTGCGGCCGAGTTCGTCGCCGGCCAGCATCATCGGCACGCCTTGCGAGAGCAGGAGCGTCGCCAGCAGGTTGCGTATCTGGCGCTCGCGCAGCTCGTTGATGGTCGGATCGTCGGTCGGCCCTTCGAATCCGCAGTTCCAGGTGAGGTTGTTGTCGGTGCCGTCGCGGTTGCGTTCGCGGTTGGCTTCGTTGTGCTTGCGGTTGTAGCTGACCAGATCGCGCAGCGTGAAGCCGTCGTGCGCGATGAAGTTGATGCTGGCGTCGGGTCGCGGCCGCGGCCGTACAGGTCGGTGGAGCCGGTCAGCCGCCGCGCGAATTCGCCGATGAGTCCGCCGTCGCCTTTCCAGTAGGCGCGCATCGTGTCGCGGTATTTGTCGTTCCACTCGTGCTGCATGTCGAGTGTGTTGCCGGTCCCGGTGAAGTCCATGTAATAGCGGGGATCGTCGGACGCAGGCGGTAGTAAGAACGGTTGTCGATGCCGCGAAAGGCAAGGGTCGGTCCGAGCTCGTTGCCTTCTGCGGTGTGGTTGTAGACGACGTCGAGGATCACTTCGAACCCCGCCGAATGCAGCGCCTTGACCATCGTCTTGAACTCGTTGACCTTGCCCGATGCCGAGTAACGGCTGTCGGGCGCGAAGTAACCGATCGTGTTGTAGCCCCAGTAGTTGCGCAATCCAGCCTGCACCAGGTGCCGGTCGTCGACATACGCATGAACCGGCATCAGCTCGACCGTGGTGATCCCGAGTCGCTGCAGGTAGTCGATCACCGGAGCAGTCGCCAGTCCGGCATAGGTGCCCCGCAGCGGCGGCGGAACTTCGGGATGCTGCATCGTGAAGCCGCGCACGTGCAGCTCGTAGATCACCATTTCGTGCCACGGCACCACCGGACGCCGATCATCGCCCCAGGTGAACGCTGGATCGATCACCTTGCACTTCGGCATGCCGCCCGCGCTGTCGCGCCGGTCGAGCGACAGGTCGGCGCGCTTGTGCCCTACCGTGTAGCCGAACAGCGCGTCGCTCCAGCGCACCGCGCCGACGATGCTCTTGGCATAGGGATCGAGCAGCAGCTTGTGCGGGTTGAAGCGATGGCCTTCGAGCGGTCGGTAGGGCCCATACACGCGGTAGCCATACACCAGACCCGGACGCGCCTCGGGCAGGTAGCAGTGCCACACCTGGTCGGTCTGTTCGCCCAACGAGATGCGTTGCACCTCGCGCCGTCCGCTGGCATCGAAGAGGCACAGATCGACGCGTCCGGCATTTTCCGAGAACAGGGCGAAGTTGACGCCTTCGCCGTCCCATGTGGCCCCGCGTGGATGCGGACGCCCGGGCCAGACCTCCTTGATCACCGACATGCCCGACGTTCTCGAGGCTGGATCAGCGTGCGCTGTTACAGCGGCGGCAGCCGCTCATCGTCGCGATCGTCTCCCTGACGCGAGCGGAACCAGCGATCGATCGCCTCCCTGGCGCGATCGCGGCCGCCGAGTCCGAAGGCCAGCGCAAGGCCGAGTGCGATTGCGCCGACGATGATCAGGAAAGTGTGCCGGATGACCTCGCCAAGGCCGAGCTGGTCGAGCGCGATCAACACGACGAACACCATGATCGCGTAAACGGAGAAGCGGCCACAGCAGCCGCGCATCGCCCATGCCGAGGTCGCTGAAATAGGTCGTGACTGCAGCGCCGACGAAACGCGCGAAATAGGCACCGAATGCGATTAGCAGGATGGCGAGGATCACGCGCGGCACGAACAGCAGCACGCGGCCAATCAGTTCGGTCACGTGCTCGAGGTTCAGGCTGTTGAACGCGATCATCAGCGCAATCAGGATGATCAGCCAGTAAACGAGCAGCGCCAGGATTCTGACAGTGTCCACCGTGCCGCCGCCTTCGCGAAGGAAGCGATCGAGGCCGCTTTTCTCGCTGACCACGTGCAGGTTCATCGCGCGCAGCGCGCGTTCGAGCGCGAAGCGGATGCCCTTGGCAAGCAACCAGCCCACCAGCAGGATCACCAACGCCAGCAGCAGCCGGGGCAGGAAGGCGCCGATCTGGTACAGCAGGCCGCGCAGCGGCTCCAGCATCATGTCGATGTCACGCATGGCTTCCTCTCATCCGCTCGTGCCGAAACGCTCGATCAGGCCGCCCAGCGGTACGGCCACCCAGTCCGGACGGTTCGCGGCCTCGTAGTCCAGTTCGTAGGCGAGCTTCTCGAGCGTGAACAGCTCGACCAACCCCGACGCTTCTTCGCGCACGCTGGCCAGGCCGTGCTGCTGTGCGACCTCGTCGTAGGCGGTGATGAATGCTTCGATCACGGTTGCGCGCCAATCGCGCGCCAGCCTGCCGAGCGGTATGGCCGCATCGGGCCGCTCGCTGATCACGCGCGAAAGCGCGACGTGCATCGCGTAATCGAACGAGCGCAGCATTCCGGCGACGTCCTTCAGCGGCGAGGTCTTGTGCCGGCGTTCGTCGAGCGGACGGCTGGGCTCGCCTTCGAAGTCGACGAGCACCCAGTCGTTCTCGACCAGCAGCACCTGGCCGAGGTGATAGTCGCCATGCACGCGCATTCTGGCGCCGCGCGTCGCGTCCGTCGCATGGCGCTCGACGGCGCCAACGATCTGCTCGCGTCGGTCGAGCACGAGCTGGACGTCGGCCCGCAGTGACTGCGGCAGCGTGTCGAGCCGTGCCGAGCACACGCTCGAGCACGCCCTCGATGCCGCGTCGTACCTGAGCGGTCCAGTCGCGGATGTCCTGCGGCTGCACAGGCTCCGGATCGAAGGCGGGATCGCCGCGGCTCGCCGCGAAGGCAGCGTGCAGCTCGGCCGTGCGCGTACCCAAGGTGCGGATCAATGCGAGGTAGCCGCCGTGCTCATTGACGTCCGCCGCGTCGGGCTGCGGCGGCCAGCGTTCGAAGAACTGGCGCAGATAGTTCAGCGTGTAGTCCCAGCCGTTGCCCTGGTTCTCGACGTAGCCCTGCAGCAGCACCAGCGTCGTCGTGCCGCCCGTCCTCCGCGACATAGTCCAGGCTGCCGGCCACCGGCACGCTGTTGCGGAAGTGGACGACGTCGGTCAGATAGCGGCCGATCTCGACCTCCGGATTGACGCCGACCTGCAGCCGCCGGTAGGCCTTGATGAACAGATCGCTCGCCGAGCGCGACGATCGTGTTGCTGCTCTGCGCAGGTGGCACGACGATGCTGCTGGCGCTCCAGTTCCGAGCCTGCGATCCGCTCGAACTCGCCGGTCGGGTGGAATGACAGCGTGCCGTGCGCCGACTTCAGCGTAGACGCCCGCGCCGATCGCGGTCGACCAGCGAGCGGCAGAACGACTCGTCGCCGAAGGCGTCGGCGAGGACGCCGACTTCGGCCTGCTGGCGGACCTTGGCGATCGCCGCCGGCGCGAGCGCGCTGCATGCCGCTCCTCGTCGCGGTCCTCCCACGCCAGCGTCAGCGGCAGGAAATACGGTCGCCGGCGTCGCCGTCCTCGCCCGGTCTGCACGCGCACCAGTGCGAGCAGCCAGCTGCGGCCGTCGTGCGTCCACTCGACGTGGTCGACCAGCGCGACGCGCCGGATCGTCTCGCCCTTGGCGGCGATACCAGCGGCGCCCGCTCGACGAAATCCGGCAGCACCTCGCGTTCGAGCTGCGCGCGCACCTTCTCGGACATCGCGATGCGCCACGGCACGACGCGCTCGCGGAACAGGCTCGCCCAGCCGTCGAACAGCACCAGCACCGGCAGTTCCTCGCGCGGCAGCCGTTCGCTCGTGCCACGCCGGCACTTCCACGCTCGGGCGCGAGCCGGAACCACAGGAAGCCGTGGCCGGCGAGCGTCAGCATGTACGGCAGATCGCCGATCGGCGGGAACGCCGTGCGCCCCATCAGCTCGACCGGCACGCGTCCCTTGTAGCGCGCGAGGTCGAGCTCGACCGGCTGCGCGGAGCGGGCGAGGTTGGCGACGCACAGGATGATCTCGTCGCCGTACTCGCGCAGGTAGGCGAGGATCTTGCGGTTGCCCGGCCGCAGGAACGTCGAGCGTGCCGCGGCCGAACGCGTGGAAGCCGCTGCGCACTGCCGAGCATGCGCCGCGTCCAGTGCAGCAGCGACGACGGGTCGCGCATCTGCGCCTCGACGTTGACCGCCTCGTAGCCGTAGATCGGGTCCATGATCGGCGGCAGGTACAGCCGCTGCGGATCGGCGCGCGAGAAGCCGGCGTTGCGCTCCGGCCTCCACTGCATCGGCGTGCGCACGCCGTCGCGGTCGCCGAGGTAGATGTTGTCGCCCATGCCGATCTCGTCGCCGTAGTAGATGATCGGCGAGCCCGGCATCGACAGCAGCAGGCTGTTCATCAGCTTGATGCGGTCGAGGTCGTTCTCCAGCAGCGGCGCCAGGCGGCGGCGGATGCCGAGGTTGATGCGCGCGCGCGGGTCGGCCGCGTACATCTGGTACATGTAGTCGCGCTCCTTGCTCGGTCACCATCTCGAGCGTCAGCTCGTCGTGGTTGCGCAGGAAGATCGCCCACTGGCAGCCGTCCGGGATGTCCGGCGTCTGCTGCATGATCTCGATGATCGGGTGGCGGTCCTCCTGCGCGATCGCCATGTACATGCGCGGCATCAGCGGGAAGTGGTACGCCATGTGGCATTCGTCGCCGTCGCCGAAGTACTCGCGCACGTCCTCGGGCCACTGGTTGGCCTCGGCGAGCAGCAGCCGGTTCGGGTAACTGCGCGTCGACCAGTCGCGCGCAGCTGCTTCAGCACCGCGTGCGTCTCGGGCAGGTTCTCGTTGTTGGTGCCCTCGCGCTCGACCAGGTACGGGATCGCGTCGAGCCGGAAGCCGTCGACGCCCATGTCGAGCCAGAAGCGCATGACGCGGAAGATCGCCTTCAGCACCTGCGGGTTGTCGAAGTTCAGGTCGGGCTGGTGGCTGAAGAAGCGGTGCCAGTAGTACGCCTTGCGCGACGTCGTCCCACGTCCAGTTCGACTTCTCGGTGTCGGTGAAGATGATGCGCGTGCCGGCGTACTTCGTTCGGATCGTCGCTCCAGACGTAGAAGTTCGCGCTTCGGCGAGCCCTGCGGCGCGCGGCGCGCCGCCTGGAACCACGGGTGCTGGTCGGAGGTGTGGTTGATGACCAGCTCGGTGATCACGCGCAGGCCGCGCGCGGTGCGCCTCGCGAACGAAGTGCTGGAAGTCGTGCGCGCGTGCCGTACGACGGGTGCACGTTGCGGTAGTCGGCGACGTCGTAGCCGTCGTCGCGCAGCGGCGACGGATAGAACGGCAGCAGCCAGATCGTGTTGACGCCGAGGTCCCGGATGTAGTCGAGCTTCTCCGTGAGCCCGCGGAAGTCGCCGATGCCGTCGTCGTTGGAGTCGAAGAACGCCTTGACGTGCAGCTGGTAGATGACCGCGTCCTTGTACCAGAGCGGGTCCGCCGCGGTCGCGACGGTCGCGGCTCCGCCCAGCGGCTCGCGGTCGGCGTTGCGTTGCCTCATTCGCTGATGCGCCGCTGCATCACGCACCATGCGGATCGAAGTCGCGCTCGGTGCGCACGCGCGCGCCGCACGCGGAACACGTGCGCCGGCACGCGCGCCGGGTCGAGCTCGACGAAGTTGCGCGCGCCCGCTCCACAGGTAGCGCGCGTCGGTCAGCAGGTCGTGCACCTGGAACGGCTGGCTCGCATCCAGATGCCGAGCGCGTCGAGGTCGAGCGTCACCCAGCCCGACTGCACGTGGTGCGGGTCGAGGTTGACGACGACCAGCACCGCGTTCGGTGCGCTGTCCGTCGCCGCGCGACCTTGGCGTAGGCGATCAGCTCGGTCGTTGTCGGTCGGCATGAACGCGCAGTCCTCGGTCGCTCTGCAGCGCCGGGTTGTCGCGCCGCGCGGCGTTGACGCGCGCGATGAACGCCGCCAGGCTGTCCGGCGCGGTCGCAGGTCCCAGTGCCGCAGCTCGTACTTCTCGGAGTCGAGGTACTCCTCGCCGCCCGGCTCGCGCGGCACGTGCTCGAGCAGCTCGAACGCCGGGCCGTAGATGCCGTAGTTCGCGGCCAGCGTCGCGGCCAGCACCAGCCGCGCCATGAACGCCGGCGCGGCCGCCGATCTGCAGGTACTCGGGCAGGATGTCGGGCGTGTTCGGCCAGCAGTTCGGGCGGAAGTACTCGCGTCCCGGGCCGTGCGCCAGCTCGGTGAAGTACTCGGTCAGCTCCTGCTTGGTGTTGCGCCAGGTGAAGTAGGTGTACGACTGCGTGAAGCCGAGCTTGGCCAGCCGGTGCATCACCTTCGGGCCGCGTGAACGCCTCGGAGAGGAAGATCACGTCCGGATGCGTCGCGCTTGATCTCGCCGATCACCCATTCCCAGAACGCGAAACGGCTTGGTGTGCGGGTTGTCGACGCGGAAGATGCGCACGCCTTGCGTCGATCCAGAACTCGAACACGCTCGTCGAGCTCCTCCCACAGCGCCTGCCAGTCCTCGGACTCGAAGTCGAACGGATAGATGTCCTGGTACTTCTTCGGCGGGTTCTCGGCGTACTGGACGCGTGCCGTCGGGGCGCTGGCGGAACCACTCCGGGTGCTCGCGCACGTAGGGATGGTCGGGCGCGCACTGGAACGCGATGTCGAGCGCGACCTCGAGGCCGAGCTCGCGGGCGCGTGCGACGAAGCGGCGGAAGTCCTCGAGCGTGCCGAGCTCCGGATGGATCGCCTTGTGCCCGCCCTCGGCGGCGCCGATCGCCCACGGGCTGCCGACGTCGTCCGGCGCGGCGGTCAGCGTGTTGTTGCTGCCCCTTGCGGCGCTCGCGGCCGATCGGATGGATCGGCGGCAGGTAGAGCACGTCGAAGCCCATCTGCGGCGACGTACGGCAGCCGCGCCTCGCAGTCGCGAACGTGCCGTGCGCGCCGGCTCGGCGCCGCACGAGCGCGGGAAGAACTCGTACCAGGTGCGAGAAGCGCGCGCGCTCGCGATCGACGACCAGCGGAAACTCGGCCGGGCCGACGGTCGCGTAGCGACGGTCGGGATGGCGCGCGGCGATCGGCCGCGAGCGTCTCGTCGAGCGCGAGCGTCGCGCAACGTCGCTCGAATCGCTGCGCGTGCGCGCAGCTGCGCGGCCCACGCCTTCAGCGCGTTGCCGATCGTCGCCGTCGCGCGCGCGCGGCCGCCGCGTCGATCAGGTCCGCGCCCGACCAGCGCGGCGATGCGCAGGTCGTCGGCGTCGACGCGGCGCTCGAAGTCGTGCCGCCACGACAGGAACGGGTCGACCCAGGCGCACGACCGTGTACCGGTAGCGGCCGACCTGCGCGAGCGACGAACGCGCCGCGCCAGCGGTCGTTGCCGAGCGCGCTCATCGGCACTTCGTCGCCAGCCGTCATCGCCTTCGCGCCGCCAGCGCAGCGACGCACGCGACCACGTCGTGGCCGTCGGCGAAGCAGTCGGCCTCGACCACGACCTCGTCGCCGACGACGCGCTTGACGGCGAAGCGGCCGCCGTCGACGGCGGGCGCGACGTCCTCGATGACGACGCGCGCGCGGCCGTCGCGAGCGCGCGAGCGACGTCGGCGGCGTCGGCGCGGCCGGTTCTCGGGCATCGCGTTCAGCCGTCGAGTCCGGCTTGCAGGAACAGCGCAGCCAGCGGCGGCAGCGTCAGCGTCAGCGAGTGGAAGCGGCCGTGCGCCGGCGACCGGCGCCGACGTCGACGCCGCCGAGGTTGCCGACGCCGCTGCCGCCGTAGATCGCGGCGTCGCTGTTGAGCAGTTCGCGCCAGCGTCCCGGCGCGCGGCACGCCGACGCGGTAGTTCGGCGCGCGGCACCGGCGTGAAGTTGCAGACGACCAGCAGCGGCGGGCCCGTCGCGGCCTGGCGCAGGAAGGCGAGCACGCTCGTGTCCGCATCGTGGCGTCGACCCACTCGAAGCCCGGCGGCTCGAAGTCGAGCTCGTGCAGCGCCGGCTCGCCGCGATAGAGCGCGTTCAGGTCGGCGACCCAGCGCTGCACGCCCGCGTGCTCGCGATGCTGCAGCAGGTCCCAGTCGAGCTCGCGCTCGTGCGTCCACTCGCGCCGCTGGCCGAACTCGCCGCCCATGAACAGCAGCTTCTTGCCCGGGTGCGCCCACATGTAGCCGTACAGCAGCCGCAGGTTGGCGAACTGCTGCCACACGTCGCCCGGCATCTTGCCGATCAGCGAGCCCTTGCCGTGCACCACCTCGTCGTGCGAGAGCGGCAGCACGAAGTTCTCGTTGAACGCGTACCAGATCGAGAAGGTCAGCTCGTCGTGATGGTACTTGCGGTGGATCGGGTTCGCGCGTCATGTACGTCGAGCGTGTCGTGCATCCAGCCCATGTTCCACTTCATGCCGAAGCCGAGCCCGCCGAGGTACGTCGGCCGCGACACCATCGGCCACGCGGTCGACTCCTCGGCGATCATCTGCACGTCGGGATGATCGCGATACACCGCTTCGTTGAGCTGGCGCAGGAACTGGACCGCATCGAGGTTCTCCCGGCCGCCGTGCACGTTCGGGATCCACTCGCCCTGCCTGCGCCCGTAGTCGAGGTAGAGCATCGAGGCGACCGCGTCGACGCGCAGTCCGTCGATGTGGTAGCGGTCGAGCCAGAACAGCGCGCTCGACAGCAGGAACGTGCGCACCTCGTGGCGGCCGTAGTTGAAGATCGCGCTGTTCCACTCGGGGTGAAAGCCCTGGCGCGGATCGGCGTGCTCGTAGAGGTGCGTGCCGTCGAAGCGGCCAGGCCGTGCTCGTCGGTCGGGAAATGCGACGGCACCCAGTCGAGGATCACGCCGATGCCGTGCTGGTGCAGGAGGTCGATCGAGGTACATGAGGTCCTGCGGCGTGCCGTAGCGCGCGGTCGGCGCGAAGTAGCCGGTGGTCTGGTAGCCCCACGAGCCGTAGAACGGGTGCTCGGTGAGCGGCAGCAGCTCGACGTGGGTGAAGCCCTGCCGGACGACGTACTCCGCGAGCGGGCGCGCGATGTCGCGGTACGTCGGGAGTGCGTTGTGCTCGGGGCGCCGCCACGATCCGAGGTGCACTTCGTAGATCGACATCGGCGACGCGAGGGCGTTGCGACGCGCGCGCTGCGCCATCCAGGCGCTGTCGCCCCATTCGTACTCCAGGGTCCATGCACGTGACGCGGTTCCCGGCGGCACTTCCGAGTAAGAACGCGAACGGATCGGCCTTGTCGCGCGCCCGGCCATCCGGGCCGACGATCCTGTACTTGTACCGCTGGCCGCGCTGCACACGCGGGTCGTGTCCTTCCCACACACCGGAGGAATCAGCGCGCGGCCGCAGCGCGCAGTCACCGGCTTTCCATTCGTTCCAGTCGCCGATCGTCGAGACTGCCGACGCGTTGGGTGCCCACACGCGAAACGTTGCGCCATGCTCATCGACATGGCAGCCCATCTGGCGATAAAAGCGCGAGTGGGATCCCTCGCGGAAAAGGTAAAGGTCCTGCTCACCCAGTAGCGAGGACATCGGCCGGAGGAGTCAGTCGGACGACATTGAGGAGGACAATCGAGAAGGATAATCGTGCGCTTGCACGGCTGGCCGGCCAAGCGCCTCCCAAACGCTGATCCGTCGCGCCGCCGGGTGGTTGGGGCAAAGGGAATACCCGCTAATCGCTGGCGTGTCCCCCGTAAAGGCTACAGGGTATACGTGCTGTGGCGCAAAACTCATGCGGCCAAATCCGAAACCGCCCCTATTTGCCAAGCGGGACAAAGGAATTTGAAGACCTGAAACGGTGCGGAGCAAGCATCAGTCGGACTCTCCACCGCACCGTTTCGATCCATTCGGCGCAATTATGGTTTCCCGAACTGGGCGAAACCTGTCGTTTCGCTGCCCTTTCGGATCGCGATGGCGTATACCTTGCTTGCACTTTGGGGGTTGGAGAGTGAAGTGGACATGAGCGCACAGTTGTCAACTTCGAAGGGTTCGCTATTGGCTCCCGCACCAGACAGCAGCGCGGCGGTGCCGTTCGCGAGGCTGGTCGGCCGGTTGGCGCACGCCGAAGGCGAGTGGCTGGTGGCCGATATTGGCGGCACCCATGCCCGTTTCGATCGCTGGGCGGACGGCAGGCTCGAACGAGGCGCACGCCGGACGTATCAGAACGATCAATTCGCGGACATTGCCGCATTGATTCAACGGTACCGGGAAGACAGCGGTTCACAGTCGTCTCAGGCGATGCTCGCGGTCGCATCGCCGATAAGCCGCCGGGAAACGCTGCGGATGATCAATCGCGACTGGTCGGTCGATGCGGTCACTGTCCGTGCTGGTGCCGGATTGACTCGCCTGTGCCTTGTCAACGATCTCGTGGCTGCGGCAGCCGGTATTCAAGCCCTGGACGCCAGCGAGGTGGAGGTCAGTCCCGGTGACGTTGATGAAGCAGCACCGAAGCTTGTCATCGGTGTCGGTACCGGACTGGGTGCCGCCATTATTCTGACGGGCCCAGATGGGGTCCGAGTGCTCGCGAGCGAGGCTGGCCACATGACAGCGGCCGTGCATGAGGACGCGATCGCCGTTCAGCACCGGGGCGTTCGTCTGCACGGTCGGGCGTCCTGGGAGCGACTGCTGAGCGGTTCAGGTCTTTCGCTGTTCGAGGCGGTGGTGCGCGGCGACGACCGGATTGCTTCAGCCGGAGACGTCGCGGCGCGCGCGCTCGCTGGCGAGCCTGCCGCCACGGAGGCCGTGCGAGCATTCGTCCGTACGCTCGGGGAGTTCGCCGGCGACCTTTGTCTTGCGGTCTGCGCCTTCGGCGGCGTTTATTTCGTCGGCGGTGTTGTTCAGGGGCTTGGCCGCCTGCTCGACCTCGGCGAGTTGCGCCCGGGCTTCGAAAGCAAGGGTCGCTTTGCCGCGTACCTGCGCGACGTCCCGCTTTATCGCGTCATGACTGACGATCTGGCAGCACGCGGCATGGCACGACTGTTGGCGGGTGCCGTCGAGGCCCCGTTACTTGAAGCGTAGGCGCGATCCTATGCCAGCATCGAAGTCCAGCCTCGAACTTGCGGTCATCGGCAATTCACGCATCGGCGCACTGATCGGTTCAAGTGGGAACGTCGTCTGGATGTGCGTGCCGCGCTTCGACGGCGACCCGGTGTTCCGCTCGCTGCTCGTCATTATGTGTGCCAAACGGCTGAGTCGTTCATGGGACGAAGCTTTCTGAGCGCGCTCGGGGCAGGCGCCGGCGGAGCGTTCTCGACGATGCTGCGCAGTCTTCGCCTCTCGCTGCGCTTCCTGGTTCCATTGCTGATTGCAATGGTCGGCTTCGCCTACGTTTCGGTTCCGCTCGTCGATTCCCTGACGACCCGATGGTTCGCGCGCGATCTGGACATACGTTCCACTTTCGTTGCGCGTCTCTCGACGAACAACTCGGCGGGCTTCTGGCCTCCGGTGCCTACGGCCGCGTCGAGGCAGTGCTCGAGCGGGAGGCCGCCGACGAGCGGCTGTTCGGCCTCGGTCTGTGCGACCCTGAGGGTCGGGTAATGATCCGCACCCGCAACTTTCCGCGCGAGATCGACTGCGAAACGAGCCGCAAGGCCGTCGACGGCCCTGGATTGCTTCTCAATCTTCCCGCCGGCCCGGTGCATGTTGCGGCGGTGCAGATCCAGCAGGAGGGCAAGCCGCCGGCGATCCTGCAGATCGTGAACGACATGAGTTTCGCCAGGCGCAGGAGCGAAGACACGCGCCAATACTTGCTGATCCTTTTCACGGTTCTTTCGGTCGTCGTCGCGCTGATCACGATAGCTGTCGCTCATCTCAGTTGGCGCGGGTGGGTTGCCGGTGTGCAGGCCATGCTGCGCGGCGAAGGAGTCATCCGGCCATTTGCCCATCCGCGGCCGGAGCTCCAGCCGCTGGTGCGGGACCTGCGCGCGCTGTTGCGTGACATGGAAAGCGAGCGCCGTAGCCAGGATGACGCGGCGGTGCGCTGGAATCCGGGCGCCCTGAAACGTCTGCTGCAGGAACAGTTCTCCGGCGACAAGGTCGTTCTGGTTTCGAACCGGGAGCCTTACATCCATGTGCGTACCCCGAGGGGCGTGCAGGTGCAGCGACCCGCAAGCGGGCTGGTCACGGCGGTCGAGCCGGTGTTGCGCGCGTGTTCCGGAACCTGGATTGCGCATGGCGGCGGCTCGGCCGATCGCGAAGCAGCGGACTCCGCGGGCCGCCTGCTCGTGCCGCCGTCGGACCCGTCGTACACACTGCGGCGGATCTGGCTCAGCAAGGAGCAGGAGAAGGGGTACTACTACGGATTTTCCAACGAAGGCCTCTGGCCACTCTGTCACATTGCTCACGTGCGCCCGGCGTTCCGGACGTCGGACTGGCAGCATTACGAGACCGTGAACCGCCTTTTTGCCAAGGCTGTAGTCGAGGAGGTGCAATCGGAGGATCCGGTGGTCCTGGTGCAGGACTACCACTTTGCTCTGCTGCCGCGAATGGTGCGCGAGATGCTGCCGCGAGCCACGATCATCACGTTCTGGCATATCCCCTGGCCCAACCCGGAGTCCTTCGGCATCTGCCCCTGGCGCGGCGAGATTATCGACGGCCTGCTCGGCAGCACGATTCTGGGTTTTCACACTCGGTTCCACTGCAACAACTTCCTGCAGACCGTCGACCGCTTCATCGAGGCGCGCATCGAGCAGGAGAACTCCACGGTGTCCTTTGGCGGACATCTGACGCAGGTGGAGAGCTACCCGATCTCGATCGCCTGGCCCAATGGCGACAAGACGCCGGAAGCCACACGCGAGACGCGCGAACGCGTACGCAACACGCTCGGCATCGCCCCCAACCATCTGCTCGCGCTCGGGCTCGACCGCCTCGACTACACCAAGGGCATCATTGAGCGAATGCGCGCGGTCGAACGCCTGCTCGAACTGAAGCCCAACTGGGCCGGGCGGTTTACATTCATGCAGTTCGCAGCCCCGTCGCGATCCTCGCTCGACGAGTACCAGCACTTCGAGGCGGAGGTACGTGCGACCGCGGCACAGATCAACGCCAGGTTCTCCGACGGCTCATGGCAGCCGATTGTGCTTCGCATCGAACACATCGATACCGAATCGGTACATGAACTTTACAAGTCGTGCGACGTCTGCCTTGTTACGAGCCTGCACGACGGCATGAATCTGGTCGCCAAGGAGTTCGTTGCGGCGCGCGATGATGAGCGCGGCTGCCTGTTGCTGAGCCAGTTTGCGGGCGCCGCGCATGAACTGCACGAAGCCCTGATCGTCAATCCTTATCACATCGAGCAGGTCGCCGAGGCGCTGCACCGAGCGCTCAGCATGCCTGAGGAGGAACAGCGGGAGCGCATGCGCAGCCTGCGCCAGTTGGTGATGGAATTCAACGTCTACCGCTGGGCCGGCCGCATGATGATGGACGCGGCTCGCCTGCGTCGGCGAGAGAGGATCGCCGAACGGATTGGCGACTACAGCGAAGCCAGTTGAGAGAAAAGTGAAAAACTTTTGGTCGCGCGAGGGAGAGGTGGCGCTGTCGAGCCTGGCGGGCCCACACGCGCTCCTTGCGTTCGATTTTGATGGGACGCTCGCGCCGATTGTCCTGCAACCCGACCGGGCTCGAGTGGCGACCGGCGTCTTTTCACGACTGGCAAAGCTCGCGCGTCTGGCGCCCGTGGCGGTGATTTCCGGGCGCAGCCTCTCCGACCTTCGTTCGCGGATACCGGCCGATGTGCGCTTATCCGTCGGAAATCACGGCTCGGAGCGCGATGAAACCGACCCCCACCTTAACCCGATGCGCGAGACATGCCGGCAATGGCTGGAGCAATTGCGACCGCGGGTCGATGCCCATGACGACGAAGGAATCTTCGTCGAGGACAAGGGCATCACGCTGTCGGTGCACTTCAGAATGGCGCGCGATCGCGAGCGCGCCGAGCGCGCCATTGCCGATTGGACGCGTGATCTGGTTCCGATCCCGCGCGTCATTGGCGGCAAGTTGGTATTTAATCTGCTGCCCGCACAGGCGCGAACCAAGTTCGAAGCCCTGACGGGCCTCGCGGCGGACGAATCGGCGGAAGCTGTGCTGTTCGTCGGCGACGATCTGACGGATGAAACTGTCTTCGAGCAGGCACCCGCTGATTGGATCACTGTACGCGTCGAAAGGGACCGTAACAGCCGGGCGCGATTCTTTATCCAGGATCAGTCCGATGTCGCGAACCTGCTGGATCGACTGATCGCAATGCGAACCAGAGATCCGGCGGGCTCGCGCGGCACGCGTCCAGATCGCGGTGCGCCGAGGCGGTAGGCTCCTATGCGCGCCGACGCCGATCCGAGTATCTGATCGAGGCGGAGCTGCCACCGCTAGTGCTGGACGTTCCGAGCCGAAACTCTGTGCGCGTTTGAATTCATTTCGCGGGTCTGCGCCCGCAGGGCCTACGCTCGGAGCATCAACCGCGAGGATATGAGCTGCGCGCGGTCGGCGTGCGGCCCGACCAGAATCTCTATTTCCCCTGGCTCGAACACCGGCCGCAGATCGACACCCAAGAAGCGCAGCTCCGTCGCCGGCAGCTGCAACCGCGCCGTTCCGGTTTCGCCGGGCTGCAGGGCGATCTTGGTGACGCCTTTCAGCTCGAGCGTCGGGCGCGCAACACTCGCGACTCGATCGCGCACGAACAGGAACACGGTTTCCTCGGCCGCGCGAGCGCCTTCGTTCGTCACATCCACGGTGACTTCGATCACATCTCTGTCGGTCGCGGTTTCGGGGCTCACGTGCAGGTTCGTGTAGGCGAAACGGCCGTAGGTGAGGCCGAAGCCAAAAGGAAACAGGGCCGAGCTCGGAGAGTCGAGATACTTGCTCGTGTAGCGATACTGCTGGTTTTCGGGCCGGCCGCTGGATCGCTGACCGTAGAACAGCGGAACCTGCCCGAGCGCGCGCGGCCAGCTGATCGGTGTTCGTCCCGACGGCGACACGCGGCCCGTCAGCACGTCGGCAATGGCATTGCCTGCTTCCGTGCCCGGGAACCAGGCGACGAGCAGCGCGTCGGCCCGCTCCGCGAGCCAGGGAACGATCAACGGCCGGCCGCAGAACAGCACGGCCACGACTGGTATTGCATCTCGGCGGGCGCGCTCGAGCACGGCGTCGGCGAGCGCGCGTTGCTCGCCGGGCAACTCGGGGAAAGCGCGCGACGCAGCTTCGCCGCTCATCTCTGCCGCTTCGCCGAGGCAGAGCACGACGACATCCGCGCTGCTCCCCAAGAGGTCGATGGCCGCGGCGATGCCTGAGCGATCGGCGCCGGAGATCGATACGCCTTCGGCATGCACGACTGTCGTGCTCGGCAGCGCTTCACGCAGGCCGGCGAGCACGGTGACACTCGGCTCTTCATAGCCCGCAGCCGCCCAGGGACCGCGCATTTCGCGCCACGCGTCGGCCAACGGCCCGATCACTACGACACGGCCAGCGCCTTCTCGAAGGGGCAACGTGTCATCGAAATTTTTCACCAACACGAGCGACTTCGCGGCGACGTCACGCGCGAGAAGCCGGCGGGCGGCGACGGTTGCGGCCGCCTCCGCGCTCGACCCGCGCCGATAAGGATCATCGAAGAGTCCGAGACGTTCCTTCAGACGCAGCACCCGGAGCACGCACTCGTCGATCTCGTCCATCGTCACGAGGCCGCGCTCGAGCGCCACGGGCAAGCCCTTGCGATAGGCCTCCGCCATCATGTCGATGTCCACGCCCGCCTTCAGCGCGAGTACGGCTGCCTCGACGATGTCGGCCGCCACGCCGTGATGTATGAGCTCGCGAATGGCGTTGTAGTCGCTCACGAGCACACCGTCGAAACCCAGTTCTCCGCGCAGGTAGTCGCGAAGCAGCGCCTTGTGCGCCGTCATCGGGATGCCCGCGAGATCGGTAAACGCCGGCATGATCGCCGCCGCGCCGGCGTCGAACGGCCGCCGCGAATGCCGGCAGATGCACTTCGCGCAGCGTGCGCTCGGAAATGTCGACCGACGCGTACTCGCGCCCGCCAGTCACGGGGCCGTAGGCGCAAAAGTGCTTGGCCGTCGCGGCCACCGACTCGGCAGAAGCCAGATCGGCGCCCTGGAAGCCGCGGACCTTCGCGCGCGCAATCTGCACGGCGAGCCACGGATCTTCGCCCGGACCTTCCACCGTTCGGCCCCAGCGAAGGTCGCGCGAGACATCCAGCATCGGCGCGAACGTCATTGCGAGGCCGTCTGCCGCCGTCTCCCGAGCGGACTCGCGTGCCGTGAGCTCCCAAATGTGCGGATCGAACGTCGAGGCTTCAGCGAGCGGCACGGGAAAAAGCGTGCGGTGACCGTGAATCACGTCGAACCCGATCAGGAGCGGAATGCCGAGCCGCGATTCCTCGACGGCAATTCGCTGCATGTCGTGAACATGCTTTGCGCCGACGAGGTTGAGCAGGTTGCCCAGCGTGCCGTTGCGGATGGAGTCGGTGGAATCGCCCGCGATGACGGGCCCGGTCACGGCGTAGCCCGCAGCGGTCATCGTGAGTTGGCCCAGCTTCTCCGCCAGGGTCATGGAACTAATCAGCTTGTCAATTGTGCCCATGGAGGCAATCATGATTCATCCGCGGAAAAATCGCAGGCGCCTGCACCGGAAGAGTCAGAGGTCCACTTGCCGAAATCGAAAGTGTCCCAGGCGGCCAGGTCCGCCGCAAAACGTAGCCGTTCGCGAAGTGTGGGGTCGGCCCCGAGAGTCCTGCGCGCCGGCTCGCCTTCAACCCGCGATCCAGCGGAGCTCGCGGCGTTGCCGGACGACGCGCTGCTCGAGATCGTGCAGCGCCAGACGTTCCGCTATTTCTGGGAAGGGGCCCATCCCGTCAGCGGTCTGGCCCTCGACCAGCGAACCTCAGGAAAGGAGGCCGACGACAAGGTCTCAGATCGGCGGAGCGGGCTTCGGAGTCATGGCGCTGATCGTTGCCGCGGAGCGCGGCTGGGTCACCCGCGATGCGGCTCTCGAACGCCTCGGCCGCATGCTAAAGCTGCTTCTGCGTGCGCGGTGTTATCACGGTGCGTATCCCCACTTCATGAACGGGCGCACGGGTGAGTCCATTCCCTTCTGGCGCAAGGATGACGCGGCGGATCTCGTGGAGACGTCCTTCCTGATGATGGGCCTGCTCTGCGCACGCGAGTATTTCGCACGAGATACGCCGGAAGAAGCGGCGGCGCGGTCGCACATCTCGATCCTGTGGGACGAAGTGGAGTGGAACTGGTTTACGCAAGGCGGGCGCGAGATGCTCTACTGGCATTGGAGCCCGTACAACGGCTGGGCCATGGATCATGCGATTCGCGGCTGGAACGAGTGCCTGATCACGTACGTACTTGCGGCTTCGTCGCCGCGTTTTTCCGTCGAGCCGGCGGTCTATCACCGCGGGTTCGCGAGTGGGCCCGGATTTTGCAATCGCAAGCCCTGGTATGACATCGAGCTACCGCTCGGCATGCCCTATGGGGGCCCGCTGTTCTTTACCCACTACTCGTTCTGCGGCCTCGATCCCCGTGGGCTCACGGACCGATACGCAGACTACTGGGAACAGAACGTGCGTCACGTTCGCATCAACCGCGCCCATTGCGTCGCGAATCCAGGGAAATTCGCGGGCTACGGCGAATCCTGCTGGGGGCTGACGGCCAGCTACGATCCTTGGGGATACTCCGCGCATGCTCCCGACACCGACAACGGCACAATCACCCCGACGGCTGCGCTCGCGAGCCTGCCGTATGCGCCCGCCGAGGTCGTGACGGTGCTGCGGCACTTCCTGAAGCGGTACGGGAAGCGCTTGTGGCGTGAGTTCGGCTTCGTCAACGCTTTCTGCGAGAGCCAAAACTGGTACGCAGATACGTTTCTGGCCATCGACCAGGGACCGATCATCGTCATGATCGAGAACCATCGGACGGGGCTCTTGTGGAAGCTGTTCATGGCAGTGCCGGAAGTGCAGGCGGGACTGCGCCGGCTCGGTTTCTCGAGCCCGCACTTGAAAGCCGCCGAGCGGTGACGGAAACCCTCGAGCAATGGCTCGGTCGCGAGTACCGGCACGCCGCGACCGCCATGCTGACGAGCGTTTCCGCCTGCGACATCGTGAAAGAGCGCCCGGGCTTCGGGCAGACCGTGAGGCCGGTCGCGGGCTCTATCGTCGCTTCGCCGGTGCCTGCGGCCTACGACCCGGATCCGGACTACTTCTTTCACTGGTTCCGGGACTCGGCGATCGTCATCGACGCCGTGCGCCTGCTTTACGAAGCAGGACACCTCGGTGCGGAGGCGCTCACGCACTTCGCCGATTTCGTGCGCTTCAGCCTGTCTCTGAGAGCGCTCGATGGCCGTGCGCTCGTCGCGTTGCCGCACTGGCGACAGAAGGTGACGCCGGACTTCGTGCAATACCTCCGCGGTGACGACCTGTTGACCGTTTCGGGCGACGCGGTCTACGCGGACACGCGCGTGAATCCGGATGGCACGCTCGATATCTCCCGCTGGACACGTCCGCAGCATGACGGCTCGCCGCTGCGAGCGCTGGCCGTGCTGCGGTGGTTGCGAACGCTTCGCGCCGAACACGGTCGCCCGAATGACACGGTCTCGGCGGGCACGCTTGCCGACGCTGAGCGCCTGCTGCGCATCGACCTCGCATTGACGGCCGCCCGCTGGCGCGAACCGTCGTGGGACATCTGGGAGGAGGAGCTCGGCCTCCACTACTTCACGTTGCGCGTCTCCGCGGCAGCGCTGAACGAGGGCGCCGAGTGGCTTCGGGCCGCGGGGGAAGCGACCGAGGCAACCGCGCTGCGCGCCGAAGCGCGGGCCATTCGCGAGACGCTCGATCGTTTCTGGCTGGAGGACGCGGGCTACTACCGCTCCCGCATCATGCCGCCCGGCGAGGCGTCGACCAAAATGCTCGACATCGCGGTGATCCTGAGCGCCGTCCACTCCGGTGACGGCGACGAGGTCCATACGGTGCGCGATGCTCGAATGCACGCCACGCTGGATAAGCTCGAGCGGCTGTTCGACCGGCTCTATCCGATCAATCATGAACGGCCGCGCGAGCGCGCTCCCGCGATGGGCCGGTACGAAGGCGACATCTACTATTCCGGCGGCGCCTACTATTTCTCGACGCTCGGTGCCGCGGAGTTCTGTTTCCTGGCCGCCGCGGCCCACGCGCCCGGCGCCGACGAGCGCCGGAAGTGGGTCGCGCACGGCGATGGATTTCTCGAAACCGTTCGCGCCTTCACGCCGGCGAGCGGCGATCTTTCCGAACAGTTCGATCAACGCACCGGCGAGCAAACGTCGGCGAAGCATCTCGCGTGGAGCTATGCCGGTTTCATCTCGTGCGTGACGGCACGCCGGGCGGTGGTTTCGCCATGACGGAAGCCTCCAACACGAGCAGCGCGGTGGGTCTCGACGAGGCCGCGCGAGCGGGGGCCATCAGCCAGGCCCGCATGATCTACCGCGCGATCCGCACGTCGCCGGTGGGCCGTCGGCTCATCGTGCTGCTGGCGATACTGGTGGTCGCGATTCTCGTGACGACCTACGGGCAGATCATCCTGAACCGCTGGAACCAGCCGTTCTACGATGCGATCACCCGCCGCGACCTGAACGACTTTCTCTACCAGCTCGGCGTGTACTTCGTGATCGTCGCGAGCCTTCTCGTCCTCGACGTCGCGCAGCGCTGGCTCACCGAGACCATCAAGTTTCGCCTTCGCGAAGGTCTGACGGGCGATCTGTTCAAGCTCTGGATGGCGCCCCGTCGCGCGTTCTGGCTCGCCACCAGCGGCGGTCACATGGGCGTGAACCCCGACCAACGCATGAGCGAGGATGCGGCCAAGCTCTGCGATATATCGGGCGATCTATCGGTCGGGCTGTTCCGTTCGGGCGTGTTGTTTGTGAGCTTCGCGGGCGTGCTGTGGGCCATTTCCGCAGACTTCACATTCCGCTTTGGCGACGTCGACTACGCCGTGCCGGGTTTCATGGTTTGGGCCGCCATTTCATATGCCGCCGTAGGCTCGCTGCTGAGTTATTTCGTGGGCCGCAAGCTGATCGGGCGCAACGCCGACCGCTATGCGCGCGAGGCCGAACTGCGCGTCGCGCTCGTCCGCATCAACGAGCACATCGACGGCATTGCGCTCGCAGACGGCGAGGCCGACGAGCGCCGCCGCCTCGAAATGCATCTCGGCAACGTCCTGATTGCCATGCGCCGGCTCGTTCGCGGCCTCACCAATCTCACATGGGTGACGGCCGGATTCGGCTGGATCACGGGCGTCGCGCCAATCCTCGTCGCCGCGCCGCTGTATTTCGGCGGCAAGACCACATTCGGCGGCATGATGATGGCGGCGGCCGCGTTCACCCAGGCGCAGAGCTCGCTGCGCTGGTTCGTCGACAACTTCAGCATCATTGCGGACTGGCGAGCCACGCTGCTGCGCGTTGCGAATTTCCGGCATGCGCTGATCGCCACCGAATCACAGCACGACGTCGGGAGCCGGATCGAGTACGCGGTAGGGGAACCCGGCGCGATGGCGTTCGAGGAGCTCCAAGTCGATTCGCCGGTGGGGCGCGAGGGGTTCCAGGAGCAACACGTCGTGATCCGGGCCGGCGAGCACGCGCTGATCTGCGGAGCGCCGGGCGAGGGGAAGACGCCGCTGTTCCGCGCGCTGTCGGGACTTTGGCCCTGGGGCAGCGGTCGTATCGTCCGGCCGCGCGGCGAATCGGTGATGTACGTGCCGCGCGGCACGCCGTACCTGCCCCGCGGCACGCTGCGCGAAGCGCTCGCCTACCCGTTGATGTCCGACCGCTTCGCAGACCGCACCTACGTGCAGGCGCTCCAGCGCACGGGGCTCGGGCGGTACGTGAGGAGCCTCGATGCGGACAAGCGATGGGATCGCGAGCTCCGCGAGGACGAGCAAATGGCGTTGTCGCTCGCGCGCGTGGTGTTGCACGCGCCGCCCTGGGTTGTGTTCGACGACACGTTCTCTTCGATGGAGGACGAAACACTCGAGCGGGTCATCGACATGTTCATGCACGAGGTCACAGGGACGACGATCATTCACATCGGGCGTAGCACGCAGTCGCACCTGCCGCTGTTCGCGCGGGTGCTGCATCTGACGAGGCTCCAGAGCGAGGCGGGCGAAGGAGAAGAGGTTGTAACCGAACGAGTCCCGCCCTCAGCGCCATGAAATCCCTGGCGCCGAAAATCCTGCTCCTGATTGCGATCGCCGTGCTGCCGACGCTCGCGGCCGCGCAGGATTTCAGATTCGAGCCCCCCACGAATGCCACTGACCCCGCGCTGCCGGCCGCCTTGCGCGATCTCGCCCAGCGCATCGTGCCCGTCTACAAAGACGTTGTTTCCGATCGCTACCTGGCGAATCTCGCAGCGCTGCAAATGGTGGCCGGCGACCCGGCTGCGGCGCACGCCACGCGTCTCTCGTTGCAGAAGCGGCGGCAGAGCGAGCAACGGGCCCCGCCGTCCCGCGCCGTGGTCTACAACGTCTACACGCAGGCGCGGGCGATCGAAGCGGCGCAGCGCGTCCCTTTCACGAGCGCATATGCCAAAGCATTCCGGGATACGTTGAATCGTCTCGACGATCTCCGCGCCTACAAGCTGGAAGACGAGTTCATGAAACCGACCGAGCCGCTGCGGGAAACCCTCCAGCGCGCGCTCGACCAGCGCCGCGGGAAGAGCTCCATCACGCTCGATGAAGCACTCGAGCTCGTGCAGGCCTGGTTCGCGTTCGACGCCTATCGCAGTTTCGGCGAGCCTCGTACGACCGCTCCTCGCAGAAGACAAAGAAAGGCGCTACGTCATCGAAGAGGTCACGATCCCCGCTTCGAAGGATGCGACGATCGCAGCGACGTTGATCCGTCCGCGGCGCGCTACCGGCGCCGGCACACTGCCGACGCTGCTCGAGTTCACGCTCGATCGATCGAGCCGGGATGCGCGAGAGGCCGCGGCCCACGGCTACGTCAGCGTGCTCGCGCTCGCGCGCATCGCGGGCGATCCGAAGTTTCGGCCGCGCGCGCCGTTCGAGTCCGACGGCGACGACGCGCGCGCCGTCATCGAGTGGATTGCCAAGCAGCCGTGGAGCGACGGCCGGGTCGGCATGCAGGGCGCGGGCTACGGCGGCTACGTCGCGTGGTCGGCGGCGAAGAGACCGCCGGCTGCATTGAAGGCGATCGCGACGTCCGACCCGATGGCGCCCGGCATCGACTTGCCGATGTCCAACGGGATCGTGCTGAACTCCGCCTATCGTTGGGTCTACAAAATGCTGGCTCCGCTCGATGACGCAGCGGCGCCCGACGCTGCTCGCTGGCGTGGCCATCGACGAAGACTGGTTCCACTCCGGCCGTAGCTATCGCGAGTTTCCCACGCTGCCGGGTCGGGCCAGCGCCGTTTTCCGAAGCTGGCTGAATCACCCGAGCTACGACAGGTTCTGGCAGAAGTGGCTGCCGTTCGGCGATGAGTTCGCGCAGATCAACATACCGGTGCTCACCGTCACCGGCTATTACTCGGCCGGCGAAACCGCCGCGATGTACTACTTCACGCAGCACCATCAACACGAGGCGAAGGCCAATCACGCATTGTTGATCGGCCCGTACGACGACCACACTGTCGAACACGGCGCTTCGTCTTCGCTCCTCGGGCTGACTCTGGACCCCGTGGCGCGCATCGACCCGAACGACGCGCGATACCAATGGTTCGACCATGTCCTCAAAGGGGCGGAGCGGCCGGCGCTTTTGAGCGCCAACGTCAACTACGAGCTCGCCGGCGCGAATGAATGGCGCCACGAGCCCTCGCTCGAAACACTCGAAAGCAAACCCCTGCGCTTCTACCTCAGGGCCTCGCCGGGCGAGACACCTCATGCGCTCGTGGCGGAAAAACCCGCAGCGCCGATGTCCCTCACCGAGACCGTCGATCTTCGGGACCGCACCGACGTTGGATGGCGGCCCGCGCGGGAGCTCGTTCGGCGGGAGTTGCAGGCGCGTGACGGCGCGCTATTCGTGACGGAGCCCTTCAGCAATGGAGTCGGACCTCGCCGGCCGGCTCCGGGGCGTGCTCGACTTCACGATCAACACGCACGATGTGGACTTGGTCATGATGCTGTACGAGCTGCGTTCGGACGGCGAATACGTGAAGCTCTTCGAGCCCGCTTATGCCTTCCGTGCGAGCTACGCTAGCAACCGCGTCCGTCGTCGCCTGCTCCTGAACGGTGTGAGGCAGCGGCTGCCGTTTCAGAGCGAGAGGATGGTTGGCCGCAGGCTGCAGGCCGGCAGCCGGCTGGTCTTGGCGCTCGGGATCAACAAGCGTGCGGATCAGCAGATCAATTACGGCTTGGGAGACGATGTGAGCGACGAATCGATCGAGAATGCGGACGGTCCGGTGCGGATCCGCTGGCACGACGGCAGCTTCATCGAAATTCCGTCGCGCTGACGAGGCGAGGGCACCGTCCTTGCGGCGCGGCTGACCTAGGGCCTGTTCACGCGAAAGCCGGGAGTGCGAAGGCGAATGGCGGGATGCAGTGCGAGGCGCCGCGAGCGCCGTTGGTAGATACCAACAAGCGCAGCGTCAACGACGCAATGCGCCCGCCATTCGCCTTCCCGCAGGGTTGGGCCGAAATGCAGCGTCTGCTTTGTCGGGCGGCTTGCGAATGGGAGCTACCATTCGCAGCGCCACCCTTCGCGCATCCATCCGCATTGCGGCCCAACGCATCTCCCGCATTTAGCGTGAACAGGCCCTAGTCGGCGGACAGAGGGCGCGCGATCGCCTCGAGCGGCTTGCGCTCGGCGTCGACGCCGAGCAGCGCCGCGACCAGGGCCGCGCTGCCCATGAGGATCGCGGCGACGGCGTAACCGGCGAACAGCGCCGAACGGCTACCCATTTCGATCAGCGTGCCGTACAACGCGGGCCCGACGAAGCCGCCGACGCCGGTGCCGATCGCATAGAAGATGGAGATCGAGACCGCGCGCATCTCGAGCGGAAAAATCTCGCTGACCGTGAGATAAGCGGAGCTCGCAGCCGCGGACGCGAAGAAGAAGATTACCGACCAGCACAACGTCTGGGTGCGCGCATCGAGCCAACCCTCTGCGAACGCGTATCCGGACACGAGCAGCCCCAGGCCCGAGATCGCGTAAGTGGCCGCGATCAGCGCGCGCCTTCCGACCGAATCGAACAGCCGGCCGAGGATCAGCGGTCCCAGGAAATTGCCGACGGCGAATGGAAATATGTAATAGCCAACGTCGGCGGCAGCGACACCGTAAAAGCTCGTGAGCACGAGCGCATAAGTGAAGAAAATTGCGTTGTAGAAGAACGCTTGCGCAGCCATGAGCACGAAGCCGAGCAGCGTGCGCCGGCGGTAGCGCGTGAGCAGCAGGCGCAAGATTTCCCGCCACGACAACGTGCGGGCGCACCTTGATCGCAAGGGCATCCTTGCACTCCGGGCAGGGGCCGTGTTCGCGCGCGACCTCAGCTTCGATGTCGGCCACCACGCGCTCGGCCTCCGCGAGACGGCCGCGCGTCATCAACCAACGCGGACTTTCGGGCAGATAGCGCCGTACGAGCAGAATCGCAATCGACAGCACGGCGCCGAACGCGAACGCGACCCGCCAACCCACATCGGGGCCGAAACGGCCGGGCTCGAGCAAAACGATACTCAAAGCGGCGCCCCCCGCGGCGCCGATCCAAAAGCTGCCGTTGATCGCAAGGTCGACGAGGCCGCGTACGCGCGCCGGGATCAACTCGTCGATTGCGGAGTTGATCGCTGCGTACTCGCCGCCGATGCCGAATCCGGTGAGAAACCGGCAGAACACGAACGACTCGAAGTCGAACGTCGCGGCCGTGAGCAACGTGCCGACTAGATAGACGGACAGCGTGACAAGGAACAACGGCTTGCGTCCGAGTCGATCCGCAAGCCGCCCGAAAAACAGTGCGCCGAGCACGGCACCAGCGACGTACGCCGAGCCTGCCCAACCGATCTCGCTGGCCGAGAGCCCGAGCGTGCGGGGGTCTTGCAATGCCGGGCCGAGCGAGCCGACGACCGTGACCTCGAGGCCGTCGAGAATCCACGTGACGCCGAGCGCCGCCACGACGCGCCAATGCCAACGCGACCAGGGCAGCGCGTCGAGCCGCGCGGGCAGCGTGCTCGTCAGCGTCTCGGAACTCGACGGCGTCATTCGCGCTCGCGGTATTCGCTGGTCCAGTGTTCGGTGCTCAGTGCGGTGCGGAGCGGCGCTCAGGGCGCGATCACCTGCTCGCGGCCATTCTCGCTTCTCAATTTCAGGGAGCTGGTCGTTCCCTTGGCCCCCAAGATCACGTAAGTGTCGTTCGTCCCCGTCGGGCCAGCGAAACTGAGACCAGAAGCTGGCTCGGAAGCTGCGATCTTGACTGATGGACGGCCCCGCTCAGTGATCAGACGCAGCAGTACGGTCTCAGCTTCTCCTTCGCCCGTTTGCGGCTTGGCGGGCGGGAGCACCTTGATGCTCGCTCGAACGCGACCTTCGGCGTCGACAATTTCGAGGCCGCGCCCTCGCAGTACGGGGAGCTCGGTTTGCGCGAATGCTGGACGAAACTGCTGCGCAACCGTAAGAAGCAGCAGTGCGAAATTCACGACAGTCAGCACAAAGAGGATCCGTGGGTTCTTCATGCGAAGGCCTCCATAGTGGAGCAACGCGAACGTTAGAGCGCGGTGACGGCCAGCATGAGTTGAGGACGTAGAGCCACGAGCGTGATCAACGCGGCAAGCCGTCGCATGAACGTCGTGGTCTGACGTTCAAGGAAACTGGCTATTTCGCCGCGATGACCATTATCTCGACCAAGGCCCTGGGATCAGCGAGCTTGGCCTCGACGCACGCGCGCGCCGGGAGGTTGTTCTTGTCTATCCACTCGGTCCACACCTCGTTCATCGGCGCCCGGTTGCGTATGTCCGTCACCCAGATATGACACTGGATCAGTTTGGACTTGCTCGAGCCGCATTTGGCGAGCAGCCGATCGATTTCCGCGAGGACCTCGTGAGTCTGTCCCCTGACATCCTTATTCAAGTCTTTCGCCACGATGCCGGCCAGGTAAACGGTGTTCCCGTGCTCGACAGCTTGCGAAAGGATGGTGCTCTGATCGTGTCGCGTAATACTCATTGCGGACATGTCCTCTTGGTTAAGTGCGCATCGTCTCGACGGCGCGGCACGCGTGACCGGATATCGAGTCCAGCTTCCATCACGGAATGACCGGCGGGTGGTATTGGAGCGTGTAAGCGAGCGCCCAGAGCAGGAAGAGCACCAGTGGCAGATGAACGAGCAGCTGGAGGAATGTGAAGCCGACGATGTCGCGCGCGCGCAAGCCGAGCACGCCCAGCAGCGGCAGCATCCAGAACGGGTTGATCAGGTTCGGCAACGCTTCGGCCGCGTTGTAGACCTGCACCGCCCAGCCAAGGTGGACCTGCAGGTCGTTCGCGGCCTGCATGACATACGGCGCTTCCAGCAGCCACTTGCCGCCGCCGGACGGAATGAAGAAGCCCAGCACGGCTGAGTACACGCCGATCACCAGCGGAAACAGGTGCTGGGTCGAGATGCTCACGAAGAAGTGCGAGATCTGGTCGGAGACCGACAGTCCAGCGGCGTTCTTCGCCTGGGTAAGCATGGCGGCGATCGCGCCATAGAACGGAAACTGGATCAGCACTCCGCCGGTCGCCGGCACCGACTTCGCGACCGACACGAGAAAGCGCTTCGGGCGCCAGTGCAGCAGCAGGCCCGCCATGATGAAGATGAAGTTGTAGGTGTTGAGGTTCGAGATCGCGATCATCCAGCTCTGGCGCGCGAACTCGTAAACGATCCATCCGATCGCCAGCAGCACGAGCAGGACTGTCAGCAATGGGGAGTGCTCGAGCCATTCGCCGGGCTGCTTCGGCGGCGGCACCTTGATCTCGTCCTCCTTTGCGAGATCGATGCCCATGCTTTCTGCAGTGACCGCGCTGTCGCGGTCCAGGCGCCGACCAGAATGCGATGAGGATGGACACCACGAGCAGGACGGCTGTCACCACCATCGACTGCCAAAGAAAGATCGTTTCGGAGAAAGGAATCACCCCGGTGATCGGCAGCAGCGCCTTCGGCAAGCTCGCAGGATTCGCCTGCAGCTGCGCCGCCGAGGAGGAAAGCCCCATCGCCCAGGTGGCGCCGAGTCCCAGATAGGCGGCGGCCGCGGCTGCCCGGTAGTCCATCTTCAGTTCGGAGCGTTCGGCCAGCGCACGCACCAGCAGGCCGCCGAAGATCAGGCTGAGCCCCCAGTTGAGGAGCGACGCCAGGATGCTGACCGCGGCAACCAGTCCAACCGCGCCCGGACCGCTTTTCGGCAAGCGCGCGAGAGCATGGATGAGGCGCGATGCCGGTGGCGATGTGGCAACGACGTAGCCGCCGATTGCCACGAACGCCATCTGCATCGTGAAGGTGATCAGGCTCCAGAAGCCGTCGCCGAACGCCTCGCTCACCGCCAGCGGCGAGGCGCCGTTGGCGAGCGCCGCAACGGCAACGACCACGACCGCAATCGCCACGAAGATGAAAGCATCAGGGAACCACTTCTCAGCCCAAGCCGTGAAGCCGACCGCGATCCGAACCATCAACCCTTCGCGTTGAGTTCCAGCGTGCGACATAGCCCCTCCTAGTCAGATCTTCATCTGCGGAATTGCTTGAGTACCTCCAGCTTGGCTTCGGTGGCGGCGAGCACAATTGGCATGGCCGCTTTTGCGGCATTCTGCCCCTGGGTGGACACGTCAGCAATTGGCCGGTAGTCGATGCAGCCTTCTCGCGGCGGCGTCTAGACTTCCGTTCTGAAGGCCGTCATGGATTGCAACGTTCGTTTTCTGTTCCGCGTCAGCTTCTGCGTCTCTGTGCTCATGGCCGGCAATGCACTAGCCCAAACACCGCATACGCACGAGCACCGCTTCTCGGATGCAGACAGTTGGGCCAAGGTGTTCGACGATCCCGAGCGCGACCGCTGGCAGAAGCCGCACGAGGTGATCATGGCGCTCAAGCTGGCGCCAGACGCGAAGGTCGCGGACATCGGTGCTGGCACGGGCTACTTCGCCGCACGTCTCGCGCACATGACCCCGAATGGGCGCATCTACGCGGTGGATCTCGAGCCCGACATGGTCAAGTACCTGGCAGAGCGCGCCAAGCGCGAGGGCTTGGTCAACTTGGTCGCGGTGCAGGCGAAGGCCGACACCGCAGCGCTGCCGGAAAGAGTCGATCGAGTCCTACTCGTCGACACCTATCACCATATCGGTGATCGGATCGTCTATTTCAAACGACTTCGTGACAGTCTCAAGCCTGGTGGAGAAGTCGCGATCATTGACTTCACCGCCGAGTCACCGATCGGTCCACCAAAGAGCGAGCGCATATCGGCGCGGAAGGTCGTCGAGGAAATGACGCTCGCCGGCTATTCGCAGGTGGCACAGCACGGCTTCCTTCCCAACCAGTATTTCCTGGTTTTCCGGCCTAGCCCGTAGTGGATCTGTTGCGTATCGCTTCGGGTCGTGTCTCGCCTGCCGCCCGATAGACTCAATCCGGACCTGTTGCAGACATCTCGCCCTCCCGAGAGCGGACGTTGCAACAGCTTCTGGAAGAGGCAAGCCTCACGGCAATTTCTCGTACGCCTCGATGAGTTTGCGAACCCCCCTGTGCCGTCCAGCGCGCCCGCCGATCATTCATGCAATACTTGTGATCGCGTCGCATCCTTACTTGTTATGCAACTGACTGCGCAGGCACAAGGCGGAGTTCGCTGTGACCGATCCGCTAGCGTTTAGCCTCGCTGTTTTCGCCGTCCTCGCGACGCCAGGGCCGACGAACACGCTATTGCTTACGTCCGGTGCGAGAGTCGGACTCTGTCGTTCACTTCCATTGTTGATTGCTGAAGCAGGAGGCTACTCGATAGCCATCCTCGCTGTCGGCTTGATGCTCGGCAGGTTCGTGTCAATCATACCCAGCGCGCGCCCGATCTTGAGCGTTGCAGTGGCCTCGTATCTCTGCGTCATTGCTTTGAAACTATGGCGGCGAGACGGCGTCCGGACCACAGGAACAGTCACTTGGTTTAACGTCTTCATTACGACGTTATTGAATCCAAAGGTGCTCATCTTTGCGCTCGTCATCATTCCGCTTGATGAACCAAACGCAAAGCACTACGTCGCTGCCTTCCTCGCCATCCTGATTCCGGTCGGGTTATCGTGGATTGCCTTCGGAGCAGCTGCAAGAAGGGTCGTTGACCATAGGCTCATGCAACTCGTTCCCAAGTTTGCTTCAATTGCGCTTGTAAGTTTTGCTGTGCTGCTAGTTGGCTCATCTTTGAGCTAGCAGTCGCCTGCGACGGCAGTCCCGCGCCTCGCTTAGAGCCCGTTTATGCTGATGTGCATCGAGAAAGCGGACTGGCGATGCAGGCCAGCAGGTCTGGGGTGCCTTTCAGGCCTTCGGGGATGCGGCGCCGCGATGCGGTCAGCCTGTGTGCGAAGCGCTACCGGTTGGCAATCCAGACCAATTCGGCAGCTTTCGGAAAAACTAGCAGGTGGGCTTGAACGTCCGCTTCTTTAATCGGGCGTTGTTGTCAAGGGTCGCGCTCCTGGGTTGTTCAGGTCAAGGGCTTCGTTGTGGTGTGGGTCACGCTTCTTTACGCAGTCGGGCGCGGTGGATCTGGCGCGCTGCAGGCATGGGTCGGAACGGGAAGGAGAGCCTCGCTTTTGGTCGCGCTCGAAGCGCAGCAGACATTTGCGGCTTCATCCTGAACCCTCGTCCACACGTTCAACGAAGACAGTTGTTGCTGGGAGCTGTTGGCGTTAGGTCATGCGCAGCCTCCATCCGCGTAGCGCGGAAGTCGGTGTCATTGATCCACATCCGGTGCAGGATCACCGCCAGCTTGCGCGCCACGGCGATCACGGCGCGCCGATGGCCGCGGGTCTTGGCCAGGCGCAGCCCCCAGGCCTTGAGCACCGACCAGGCGTCGCTGCGGGTCATCAAGGCATGGGCAGCGCCGTACAGCGCCTGTCGGACGGCGGGGTCGCCGGCCTTGGAGATCCGACCCGGGTTGTCCATCTCGCCGGACTGGTAGCGGCGCGGCGTCAGTCCGAAGTGCGCGGCCACCGTGCGCGAGGAGCGGAAGCGGGTGCGGATCATCGACCGCCGTCTTGAAGGTGAGCGAGGTGACGGGACCGACCCCGGGTACCGACATCAATCGCTGGCAGACCGGATCGTGGCGCGCCATGCCGCGCACGGCGTTGTCGAGCTGCAGGTAGGTGCGGTACAGCACGACGCGGGCGTCGAGCAGCGGCAGCAGGCACCGGGCCAGCTCGGGCAGCGCCAGCACCTTCGGGCGCACCAGCTCGTCGAAGCCGCCGTGGCCGACGCGCGGTGGCAGCCGTACCCCGAACACCTTGAGCAGCCCGCGCAGCTCGTTCTCGAGGTCGATGCACTTGGTGAGGATCATCTTGCGGCTCGACAGCAGCGCGCGCACCTGATGGCTCTCGATACTCTTGACGTGCACGGTGCGGTACCAGCCGGTGCGCAGGATCTGCGCCAGCCCACGCGCATCGTTGCGGTCGGTCTTGTTGCGCATGGCCGCCAGTGACGCGGCGACCTGCCGCGCTTCCATGCAGATCACCTCGAAGCCGGCCTGACTCAAGCCGTAGGTCAGGTACTGCGTCAGCGCTCCCGGCCTCGAACCCCACCTGCTTGGATCTCGCCACCGAAGCGCCGCAGCGTCGCCACGATCGTGTCGATCTCGGCGGCTACTTTGGCCTCATGCCGCACCTCACCCGTCTCGTCGACCACGCAGATCGACACGGAACGCAGCGACACATCGATACCGGTGAAGTACTTCATCGCGATCTCTCCTTCGCAGGTGGGTGTCCTGCGAGTCTATGGAGAGCTCGACCCTACGCAGTCGGTCAGCCCGATTACCGATGCTCTTGGCCGTTTTGGGCCGCGAGGACGAGGATTCGTCGCGAAGCTTGGCCTTAGCGAACTTGGCTACGACCTCGAAGCGTCCGTAGAGCGTCGCACCAGTATGAGCGCCAACAGCGCCGAGGCAACCATCAGGAACAGGCTCACCGCGTTGAGCACCGGGCTCGCGCCTTCGCGCATCCGTCCGTACATCATGACCGTCAGCGGCGGGTCGGAGCCGACCAGCATCAGCGTCGTGTTGAAGTTCTCGAACGACATCAGGAACGAGATCGCCGCGGCGCCGATCAGCGCCGGCTGCAGGTACGGCAGCGTCACGGTCCGCAGCACGCGCGGCGCGCGATGCGCCGAGGTTGAAGGCCGCCTCCTCCAGCGTGACGTCGAAGCGCTTGAGCCGCGCGGCGATCGTCAGCGTGGCGATCGACACGATGTACGAAAACTGCCCGAGCACCACCAGCGGCAGGCCCGGGCGCAGGAAGTCGAGCTCCAGGCCGAAGACGTCGTCGGCGAACTGCGCCAGCCGGCTCGCGAACGCCAGGATCGAGATGCCGAGGATCACGCCGGGGATCACCAGCGGCGCCAGCATCAGCAGCGACAGCGCCGACTTGCCGCGGAAATCGCGCGCGCTCGAGCAGGAACGCGTTGGCGGTGCCGACCGCCACCGACAGCACGCGTGACCCAGCAGGCGACGACCACGCTGGTCCACAGGCTGCTTCAGCAGCGGCGCGTCGGCGAACAGCCCGGTGCGGCCGGCGCCGGCGCGCCCGACGAACCAGTCGAGCGTGAAGCCGCGCCACGGCGGCGCCGGATAGTTGCGCGTCGTTGAACGCGAACACCGCCACGACAGCCAGCGGCACGAACAGGAAGACGAAGAACGCAGCGACGTAGCCACCGTCGCGTCACGCGCGACCAGCGCGAGCGCGGCAGCGACGGAATCATGCGCGCCTCATCACGTCGCCGAACTGCTGGCCCGGTGAGCTTCAGGCCCAGCCAGACGATCGCCGTCGACAGCACGAGCAGCAGGAAGCCGAACGCCGCGCCCTGCTCCCAGTTGAAGCGCGTGATGAACTGCGTGTAGATCTGCTCGGTGAACCACAGCGAGTTCTTGCCGCCGAGCAGCGTCGGCGTCAGGTAGTTGCCCAAGCGTCAGCATGAACACGACGATGCGAGCCGGCGACAATGCCGGGCGCCGCATGCGGAATCGACGATCTGGCGCAGGATCGACGCAGCCGTTGCCGCCCAGGTCGTAGGCCGCCTCGATCAGCGAATCGTCCAGGCTCTCCAGCGCGCTGACCAGCGGCACCACCATGAACAGCAGCGAGCGTGTAGACGAGGCCGACGAGGATCGTCGCGTCGTGGTAGAGCAGCTCGACCGGCGCCGCCGTGATGCCGAGGTCGCACCAGCACGGCGCGGCAGCACGCCCGATTCGCGCAGCAGGATCATCCAGCCCAGCGTGCGCACCGTCTCGCTGACCCAGAACGGGATCAGGCACAGCACGAACAGCAGCGACTTCGCGCGGCCCGCGCGCGATCTTCGCGATGTACCACGCGATCGGGAACGCGATCAGCAGCGTGGCAGCGGTCGCCACGATCGACATCACCGCCGTGCGCACGAAGGTGTGCCAGTAGAGCGGCTCGTCGATGAAGGTGCGGTATTGCTGCAGGCTCCATTCGTAGACGCGCGGCGCCACGCGCGCGCGCAGCGACAGCACTGCCAGGTCGACGTGCGGCAGCACGATGAGCCCCACGAGCCAGAGCAGCGCCGGCGCCAGCAGCAGCAGGAGCAACAGCGTGCAAGGCGCGGCGCTGGCGGTGCTCGTCTTCGGCATCGGCGCGCAGGCCAGTCGCTCTACTGGCCAGTGCGGTCGCCGCGGACTCAGCGCGAAGCACACGGCGCGCTGCGGATCGAAGCCGAACGCCACCGTCTCGCCGACGCGCAGGTCGGCGAAGCCGCCCGGTCTGCGGCAGCGCGATCCGGAACTCGGCGCGCGTACGTTCCTCGCGCAGCAGCACGGCGGAGTTGGCGCCGTCGAACAGCAGGCTGTCGACGCGGCCGCGGAAGCGGTGCTGCGGCTGCCGGCAACTCGCCGGCGTCGCGCGCCAGGCTCGACCACCTCGGGCCGCACGAAGGCCTCGACCGCGTCGCCCACGGCCACCGGACCGCTGCGACGCGCGCAGAGCAACAAGCCTTCGTCGTGCGCTCAGCTCGACGATGTCGCCGTCGACGCGCGGTGGCGCGCCCGTCGAACCGATTGTTCGCGCCGACGAAACCGGCGACGAACGGCGTGCTGCGGCTCGTAGTAGAGCTCCTGCGGCGTGCCGACCTGCTCGAAGCGCCCCGCGTTCATCACCGCGACGTGGTCGGACAGCACCAGCGCCTCGGACTGGTCGTGCGTGATGTAGACGAACGTGGTGCCGAAGTCGGCCTGCAGCTGCTTCAGCTCGATCTTCATGTGCTCGCGCAGCTTCAGGTCGAGCGCGCCGAGCGGCTCGTCGAGCAGCAGCAGCGTGGGCTCGAGCACGAGGCTGCGCGCGATCGCCACGCGCTGCTTCTGCCCGCCGGAGAGCTGGTCGACGCGCTTGTCCTGCGCGCCCGGGCAGGCCGACGCGCTCCAGCATCGCGTCGACCCGCCGCGCGATCTCGTCGCGCGGCGACGCCGCGGCGCGCGAGGCCGTAGCCGACGTTCTCGCCCACGATCATCATCGGGAAGAGCGCCAGGTGCTGGAACACCATGTTGACCGGGCGCCGGTTCGGCGGCACGCCGCTCATCGGCTGGCCGCCGATGCGGATGTCGCCGTCGTCGGGCGCAAGGAAGCCGGCGATCATGCGCAGCAGCGTCGTCTTGCCGCAGCCGGACGGGCCGAGGATCGAGAAGAAGCTGCCGCGCGCGACGCTGAACGACAGGTCGTCGACGGCGGCGTGGCGCGCCGTAGCGCTTGATGACGCGTCGACTCAGGTCCTGCGCATGGGCGAGTCGCGCGCGACGCGCTGTCGCACGTCGCATTGCGGCGCAGCGATCGAGTCCTTCGCCGCCTTCACGCGGTCGAGCACCTTGCCCTCGATGTCCTCGATGCCGGGCGGCACCGCCGGATACCACTTGACGTTCTTCAGCGCGGCCTCGGGGAAGCTCTCGGCGAACTGCGCCTTCAGCTTGGCGTCCATCAGCTGGTCGGCGCCCTTGCGAGCCGGTGAAGTTGCCGGCCGAGGCCGCGACCTTCGCGGCGATCTCGGGGCGCATGTTGAAGTTGATCCACGCGTAGGCGGCGGCGTCGTTGCGGCCCTTGGCGGCAGCGCGAAGGTGTCGATCCAGCCCAGCGCGCCGGACTTCGGCGCGATGAACTGGATCTCGGGATTCTCGCTGTTGAGCTTCCAGCCGCCGGTGTCCCACATCATCGCGCCGACGATCTCGCCGGTGCGCATGCCGTTGAGCAGCTGATCCTTGTTGTCCCAGAAGAACTTGAGGTTCCCCTTGCACGCGGCGAGCGTCTTGCCGACGTCGTCCATCAGCGCGCTGTAGGCCTTGGGGTCGTTGTACAGCGCGAACGGGTCCTTGCCGCTGGCGAACGCGAAGGCGAGCAGCGTCGGTCGCTTCAGGCGCACGGACTGGTCTTGCCCTTGTATTCGGCTCGCAGAGGTCTGGGTAGTCGCGTCATCGTGCGCCAGCTTGGTGTTGACGACGAGGCCGTCGGTGCCCCAGATGTGCGGCAGGCCGTAGACCTTGCCGTCGAGCGTCGTGTTCTTCTTGGTCGCCTCGAGCATCGACGGGATGAACAGCTCGGTCTTGATCTTGGTCAGGTCCATCGGCTTGTAGATGCCGAACTCCTGCTGCGGACCGGCGATGCGGTCCTGCGACGGCTGCGCGAGATCGAAGCCGGCGCCGCCGGTGGCGCGCAGCTTGGAGATCATCTCCTCGTTGTTGGACAGCGTGATCTCGACGTCGATGCCGGTTTCCTTCTTGAATTGCTCGACCACGTCCGGCGGGCACGTAGTCGGCCCAGGTCAGCAGGCGCAGCTTGTTGTCCTGGGCGGTGGCGGGTCCGAGTGCAAAGGCAGCGAGCGCCAGCGCGTAAAAGAATCGGCTCAGACGTGTCAGTCTCATGGGAGGTCTCCGGTGGATCGATATCGACTCTAGCGGCAAAACGTAGCCGTATGCAAACCTGGCAGACCACGCATTCAGACCGACATCGGGTGGCACTGAGTCGCCGTCACGACGAGACCGCCGCCGCGAATGCGGCGACGTTCAGATCGTCGCGTAACGGCAACCGAGTCAACCTTCGAGCTGCTTCTGGAACGCCTGCCCAGAATGCCGGCGCGGTGCGCGGATCCCGACTCCAGGCCTTGGGCCGGACGATCGTCATCCATTGATTCACCTTCAATCCGCGCTGATCCTTCGCCGCCGGATTCGGGTCTGACTAGATGTCCGTAGTGAACAAGCCGTAGACGTCCGCTTCTATGAGGACTGCGTTGTCAAGACCTGTTCGTGCAGTCGTTTCGGTCTTCATGGCGGCACTGACCTGCGCGGCGCATGAAGCGGCTGCGCGATAAGTAGGTTGCATCCTGATCCGAGGCCGGGGTGTAAGGAGCGTTCGAGCCAGTGCTCGGACGAACTTCTATCCGTGACGGACGTAGACGTCCGGCACCCTATCCAGCATGCGCACAAAGTGCGCTGGCAAACCCCAGTTAGCGGCGCGCCCCATCTTTGCGGACGGTCACCGTGCAGTGACCCGCGGACGTCGCGGGCGCGTCGACCTTTGATCATGATGATGCAATCGCCTGCAAGCCGTGTTTCGACCGAAGCCGCCCGAGTTCAAGCGGCGACCGGCTTGAGCATCGCGCCGGCGGGTATCTCGCCGTTTTGCAGGTAGCGCCACAGCGCGATGGCCAGACGCCGCGCCAGCGCCACGATGCCCACCCGCCGCATGCGTTTGCCCGCAGCGGCGAAGCGCCGGTTGAACCATTCGGTCAGGGCGCTCGTCGGCTGCAGGTTCAGCCACCTCCAGGACAACTCGACCAGCAACGCACGCACGCGGCGGTTACCGGCCTTGCTGATGCCCTGGTCGATCTGGCTGTCCCCGCTGGCGTAGGGCGTGGGGACCAGACCCAGGCAGCCGGCCAGCTCACGCCGGTTGGCAAAGCGGCGCCAACCGAAGACCTCCTTGACCAGCACCCAGGCGCTCTTCGGTCCAATGGCGCGCAACCGCGTCAGCTGCGCCACCAGCGGCTGCTGGTCATCGGCCAGCTCCTGGCGCCGCGCAGTCTCCAGTGTCCTGATCTGCTGCTTGACCAGCGCCAGCCGCGCGCTCTCGCGCTCGATCTCGGCACCCAGCAGCGGCGGCACCTGGGCGCGGTGCCGCTCCCACCAGGCGGCCCAGTCGCGTCCGCCGATGATCACTTGCGGGCGCAGGTTGTGCAGCACCAGCAGCGAGCCGATGCGGTTGGTGTGCGCAATGCGCTCGTGCAGCAGCCGCTCGAGCTCGCGGTGCGCGCGGCGCGCGTCCTCGTCGGCAGCCGTCGGCTCGTGCAGCACCGACCAGACGCGCTCGCCCGCATGGTGCCGCAGCAGCATCGCCAGCAGCTTGTCGCCATCGAGCCGATCGGTCTTGGCCCGCCTGGCACGTCGGTTGACCTCGATGCTGGCCGAGTCCACCACGATGTTGTCGATGCCCTGCTCACGCAGCCAGCGGTGCAGCCACCAGCCGTCACGACCGGCTTCGTAGCAGCTGTGCACCGGTGCGCTCGCCGCCAGCCGGCAGCGTCTGCGCGCCTTATCAATGCACGCCACCACCTCGGCCTGCGCGCCGGCGCTCACCGTGTACCGGCTCGGGCCGCGACGAGCGTCGCTCAGCGTCAGCGTCCAGCGCTTGTCGCCCAGCTCGAAGCTCAGGTACAGATCCGTGCCACTTGTCGTATCGTTGTCGCGAAGGACTGTCTCGGGTGACGTCATTTCCGTACTCCTTGGCCAAAGGATTGGAAACACCGTTGTAGCTCAGCGGTGCGCCGCTTGAGCAGTCCTTCATAGGATCTTTCGGGCTAGTTTGGCATTGCTGCCCCGGGCCCGCCTCTGGTCGGGTTGAGTCTATCGACGACGACGTCACGGCTTATGAGGCCTCGTCTTGCCACATGCGGCACTCTTTGCGAGGTCTTGCTTCACGCGAAACTCGGTCAGACGTCTGATCAGGTCATAGGGAATCGGCTTGTCAAGCGGAAACCGAAGGTTTCCCTTCTCTCCTGCATAGGGAGCGGCGGCCCGCTCAAGGCGTGCGTCACCTCTAATGGGTGGGTAGAAGCCAATGTGCTTCTTGAACGCCGCGAAGTACACGAGGATGCCATTCAGTTTGAGCGCCGGCATCTGGTAACTGATGACCTCCTGCGCGCCAGGCGCAGCACTGCGTGCAACCTGCCTTACACGCTGCAAAACGGCCTGGATCTCTGGTGCGAACCGCGCAACGTACTGATCAATGTTCTCGGGCGCGGGGGGACTGGTTGGCATGGCTCTCGGGATCCAGTCTTCTTAAATTTCACCCGGTCAAACGCCCGCTGTCCAGACTGGCCGGGTCGTCCGCTTTGGAGCGAATTGGACGCCGGCTAGCAATGGCAGCTCCTGGCCGTTGTGGCCGCCCAGGGGCAGCGTTCTCCGTCAGCAGCCGTGGACTCGCTCAGTCTGCGCAAAGCAGGCGCATCTTGCGTTCGGCGCGGTCGAACTCCTCGTCGGTCTGCGACTTCAATACTTCGTCCTTCGCCGTGGTACAGGCATTGGCCTCCCGGGCGGCGGTGGGCAGTGGCTTGGCCTTCGGTGCGCATTGCGAATCCGCCACGAGTCGCAGGTTTGTATAAGCCCCGCGCTCGACTGCAACGCAGTCGCCGACGCGCATGCCCGCCTCGTCGGTAACAACCGTGGTCGTAGCTCCGCCCACGAGGATGGTGTACTCGAAAGCCTGCTTGGAGCTTGCAAGTTTGCCCACTTGCTGGCCTGCTACGCCACCGCCAACGGCGCGCAGCGCCTTGTTGCTGCCCGACTGGCCGCGCCCCGAAGCAAGGCCGATTACGCCACCCACGAGCGCGCCTGCAGTCTGCGCGGATGGGTTCTCGACTTTGACAGGCTTTACCGCGGTGATCTTGCCGTAGCTGACAGCAGTGTTTGCCGACAAGGGAAAACTTGCGACGAGCGCTGCGGCCATGACGATCGGCCGTAAACGGCTAGGACAGGCTCTTGCCATGACGTCTCCCAGGTTCGTCCGCTTTGCGGCGATTTTCGTCTTACCCAGTCGCGTCCGCAATTGGCCGAGCGATTCTCAGGGGGGACCCGATGGCAGGCGGAATCACGGTGATTTGTCGGCGGTAGGCTCACGCGTTCGAATCCTCCAGCGACGCGTCGTACTTTCCCTCGCGCGCCGCGCTATTCAGTCGCGCGCGTTCGAACAGCGCGTCCTGGGCGTTGCCGCGTTGGCGGCCTGGCCTTTCCAGGCCTGCAGCACCGGATCCTGCAGCGCGCGCCCATACGAGAAGCTCAGCGCCCACGGCTGCGGGCCGAGCCGGTTGATCGCGTCGAGATGGGCAGTCGCCTCGGCAGGCGTCTGTCCACCGGATAGGAAGAAGATGCCCGGCACGGCCGCCGGCACGGTGCGTCGCAGCGCGCGCATCGTCTGGGCGGCGACCTCGGCCGGCGCTGCCTTCTGCGTGTGCTCCTTGCCGGCCACGACCATGCTCGGCTTGAGCAGCATGTGCTCGAGAACGACCCGGTGCCGATGCAGGGCATCGAAGACTTCGTGCAGCACGGCTTCGGTCACTTCGGCGCAGCGCTCGATGGTGTGGTCGCCGTCCATCAGCACCTCGGGCTCGACGATCGGCACGACGCCTTCGTCCTGGCAGATCGCGGCGTAACGCGCCAGCGCATCGGCGTTGGCCTCGATCGCCAGCCGGCTCGGCAGCGTGTCGGAGACGTTGTAGACCGCGCGCCATTTCGCGAAGCGCGCGCCCTGCTCCTTGTAGGCGCCCAGGCGCTTCGCGAGCCCGTCGAGACCCTGCGTGATTTCATCGCCGGGCGCGTGCGCGAGCGGGATCTTGCCGGCGTCGACCTTGATGCCGGGCACGATGCCCTGGCGCACGGCCAGTTCCGGCAGCGGCGTGCCGTCGTCGGCCCGCTGGCCAGCGTCTCCTCGTACAGGATGACGCCGCTGATGAACTCACCGAGCCCGGGCGTCGCCAGCAGCAGATCGCGATACGCGCGCCGGTTCTCCTCCGTCGACTCGACGCCGATCGCCTTGAAACGCTTGGCGATCGTCGGGCCGCTTTCGTCGGCAGCCAGGATGCCTTTGCCGGCCTGGACCAGCGCTCGTATCGTTGCTTCCAATTCGCTTTGACCGTCCATGGGTTGCGTACCTCCTGCGGGGTGCTCCCTGGGATGCGGCCTCGGCACCGGTCGGGCGCCCCAGCCACACAGGGATAGTGTCGATCCGGACGACAAGATCCGCTATTGCCTCCACCAGCAACTCGCGATCCTCGTACTTACGGGGCACCGGCTCGCGTGGCAGTCCAGGAAACATACGGGAAACACGGAAAGATTACTTCCTCTGGCCGGTTGCCGCCGATTCCGGGTAGCCACAAAATAGCTGGAAGGCGGCCACTCCTTCGAGGTTGAGGCCCGTGCGGAGGCACTGTGCTCTTCCTGGTCATCGAGCACTTCAAGGATGGCGATCCGTCGCCCGTCTATCGCAGATTCCGCGAATCCGGCCGCCTGGCGCCGCCCGGAGTGACGTATGTCGCGAGCTGGGTGACTACCGATCTCGCAAACTGCTATCAGGTCATGGATTGCGAGAGCCGAACTGCGCTCGACCAGTGGATCGGCCGGTGGGCCGATCTGGTGGATTTCGCGCAGGTGAGGGCCTCGGCCCGTTCAAGACGCTGGTGATCCGCGGCGTGACGCTGATCGACGGCACCGGCGCGCCCGCCGCGCGGGCCCGGTCGACATCGTCGTCGAGGGCAACCGCATCACGCGCGGTGCGCAGCGCGGGCACGCCGGGCGTGCGCGATGCGGCCGAACCGCGCGCCGCAGAGCGCCGACCACGAGATCGACGCCACCGGCATGTACGTGATGCCCGGCTTCGTCGACATGCACGTGCACGCCGGCGGCGCGCCGAAGAACGCCGAGGCGGAGTACGCCTACAAGCTCTGGCTGGCGCACGGCGTCACGACCGTGCGCGGCGTGCCGCTCGGCGGCAACGCGTTCACCGTCAGCGAGAAGGCGCGCAGCGCGAAGAACGAGATCGTCGCGCCGCGCATCTTCAACTACCAGCGGCCGGGCAGCGGCTGGGACAAGGGCGCCGTCGACACGCCGCGAGAAGGCGCGCGAGTGCGTGCGCTGGGCGCGGCCAACGGCATCGACGGCCTGAAGCTCGGCGCCGAGCGGCCGGAGATCATGGCGGCGCTGCTCGACGAGGCGAAGAAGCTCGGCCTCGGCTCGACCGCGCACCTGCAGCAGAGCGGCGTCGCGCAGATGAACGCGATCAAGGCCGCGCGGCTCGGCCTCGACACCGTCACGCACTTCTACGGCCACTTCGAGTCGCTGCTGAAGGACTACGTCGTGCAGCCGTGGCCCGTCGACATGAACGCCAACGACGAGCAGTAGCGCTTCGGCCAGGTCGCGCGGCTGTGGGACAAGATCCACGAGCCGGGCAGCCCCGAGTGGAAGGCGTACCTCGAGGAGCACCTGAAGCTCGGCACGGTGTTCGATCCGACGCTGACGATCTACTCGGCCGGCCGCGACGTGATGCGCGTTCCGCAACGCCGAGTGGCACGACAAGTACACGCTGCCGTCGCTGATGGACTTCTACACGCCGAGCCGCACCAACCACGGCTCCTACTGGTACTACTGGACGACCGAGGACGAGGTCGCGTGGCGCAACTTCTACCAGGTGTGGTTCAAGCTGATGAACGACTACAAGAAGATGGGCGGCCGCGTCACGACCGGCTCCGACTCCGGCTTCATCTACCAGACCTACGGCTTCGGCTACATCAACGAGCTCGAGATGCTGCAGGAAGCCGGCTTCCATCCGCTCGAGGTGATCCAGGCCGCGACGATGAACGGCGCGCATGACGCTGGCCGAGCCGAAGACGCAAGCCGCCCGAGTTCGGCATCGTCCGCGCCGGCATGCTCGCCGACATGGTGATCGTCGATCAGAACCCGCTGCAGAACTTCAAGGTGCTCTACGGCACCGGCGCGCGTGCGGCTGAACGACAAGACCGGCAAGCGCCGAACGCGTCGGCGGCATCAAGTACACGATCAAGGACGGCATCGTCTACGACGCGAAGAAGCTGCTCGCCGACGTGGCGGCGATGGTGGAGAAGCAGAAGAAGGAGCGGACGGCGAAGTAAGCGACGGCTCACTCTGCCAGCGCGGTAATCGGATTCACCTTCGCGGCACGCCGGGCGGGGATGACGACCGCGCCCAGGCCCAACGCGACGAGCAGCCCGACCACGGCGGCGACGACCAGCGGATCGAACGGCTGGACGCCGAAGAGCATCGACGTCATCGCCCGGGCCACGAACCAGGCGCCGATCAGGCCGAGCGCGACGCCGGCGGCGACGATGCGCGCGCCGTCGGCGAGGACGAGCCCGAAGACCTCGCGCGCGGTGCTGCCGAGCGCCATGCGGATGCCGATCTCGCGTCGGCGCTGCGTGACCATGTACGACAACACGCCGTACAGGCCGATGGCGGAGAGCGCCAGGGCCACGCCCGCAAACGCCATCGCCAGAATCATCGGCACGCGGCGGGACACCAGCGCGGCATCCACCCGCTCCTCCATCGTGCGCACGCCGTAGAGCGGGAGTTCGGGGTCGATTGACGGACAGGACCTTGCGAAGCGCCGGCACGACGGCATCCGGCCCGATCGTCGAGCGCGCGACGAGCATCAGGCCGCCGTCCGGGACCTGCGCCAGTGGAAAGTAGTAGGCGCCAATCGGTTCCGTTCCCGTCGCCACGCCGGTGATCTGCACGTCCTTCACGACGCCCACCACCGTGATCCACTGCGGGTTCGGGCCCGGTGTCACCAGGTCCTGCGGGCTGGTCGGCCGACGCATCCGACGGCCGATGGGATCCTGTCCCGGCCAGAACTTCGCCGCGAGTTTCTGATCGACGATGGCCACGGGCGCGGCCGACGCGACGTCGCGAGCGTCGAACAGGCGGCCCTGCACGAGCGGAATGCGCATGGCCTCGAAATAGCCGGGCGAGACGCTCGCGTTCGCGGGTGAGATGAGCGACTCCCCCGCCTTCGGCACATATCCTTCTGGCAGAATCACGCCGTCGTTGTAGTCGCCGGACATCGGCAGCACACCCGTGAGGCCGGCGACCTCGACGCCGGCCACGCCGCGCACCGCCGGCAGCAGGCGATCGACGAACGCCGTTCGCGATGCGGCGTCTGAGTATCGCGCGGGCGGCAGCGTAATGGCGGCCGTGATCACGCCTTCGGGCTCGAACCCCAGGTCCGTGCGCAGCGCCGCGCGAAAGCTCGAGAACAGCAGGCCGGCGCCGACGAGCAGCACGAGCGCGATCGCGACCTGGCTGGTGGCCAGCAGCCGGCGCGTGAGCGCTGGCGCCCCGGCTGACGGTGCCGCCGCGCCCCTCTTCGCGAAGTGCGGTGCTCAACTTCACCCGCGAGAACCGCAGGGCCGACACGAGGCCAAGCGCGATGCCGATCACGACCGACGCCACCAGCGCGCCCGCGATCGTCCACCCATCCATCCGCACTTCGAACCCGCGCGGCAGATCCTCGAGGCCAAGCGCCGGTAACAGGCCAAGCGCCCACCAGCCCACGGCGATGCCGCCCAGGCCGCCGGCCACGGAGAGCAGCGTGGTCTCCGTGATGAGTTGCCGCCGGATGCGGCGATGGTCGGCGCCGATGGCGTGGCGGGTGGCGAGTTCCCGCGATCGCCCGGTCGCGCGCACCAGCACGAGGTTCGCGATGTTCACGCACCCGATGATCAGCACGAACAGCACGCCGCCCCACAGCAGGAACAGCACGGGCCGTACCTCACGCACCACGTCGTCCTGCATGCTGACCGCGTAGCTGCGGAAGCCCGCGTCCTTCAGGATCTGCGAGAACTGCGGAAACCGCGCGTCGTTGCGCGCGTTGAGGGCGTCGAGTTGCTGCTGCGCCTGCTCGACGGTCGCGCCCTCCTTCAGGCGCGCGACCATCTGCCAGTTGTTGCTGTGGCGCTGGTCGTCGGACATCTGCTGGGGCGTGAACGCCGCCGGCAGCCAGACGCCGATGTCGTTCCACAGGAACCGGAAGTCCGGCGGCATCACGCCGACGATCTCGTAGGCCCGACTGCTCAGGCGGATCTCGCGCCCGATGGCGCCGGGGTCGCCGGCAAACTCCCGCTGCCACAGGCCGTAACTCAGCACGACCTTCATCTCGCGCCCGATCTGTCGCGTCGTCGTCCGTCAGCATGCGGCCGGCGACGGGCTGCGCACCGGTCACGCGATAGAACGACGGCGTGGCCCGCACGGCCGGCACGCGCTCGGCCCCGTCCTTCACGCCTGCGGTCATGCCCTCGCGCCGGTAGAGGGCCTGTTCGTCGAACACCGTCATTTCGCGAAGGCGATCAAAGTAGTCCGGGACGCCGGTCGATGCCCGCACGGCACCGGCGTTGGGATAGCTGTTGTGCAGGTACACCAGCCGATCGGCAGCGGGGACCGGCAGCGGCTCCAGGACCACGGAACGGACGATGCTGAAGATGGCGGCATTCGCGCCGATGCAGACGACGAGCGTCAGCAAGGCCGCGAGGGTGAACGCCCGGTCTTTCCAAAGAAGGCGGAAGGCGTAGCGAAGATCGGACATCAGGTGCTCGTGGCCATGCTCGAGGCCGGGCTCAGGTCCCGGCAGATGGTCGGGTCTGGAGCTCGGCCCTCAGCAAGGTAGAACGAATTCGGCGGCCATTCGTTCCGCCCCTACAATGGCGGTATGGCGAGATTGCTGGCGATTGCTCCGGACCGGGGCCTGGCGGAGGCGCTCGATGCGGGGCTGGACGGGCATGAATGGCTCGCCTGCGGTGGAAATCTGGAGGCGTTGCGACGCGTTCGCGACGCGGCCATCGATGTCGTGATTACCGATCCGCTGACGACGGTCGATGACGATCTCGGGTTCGCGGACGAACTCCGGAACGTGCGCCCGGGGGTGCGGCTGATCGTCCTGGCGCCGGCCACCACACGGACTGATGTCGTCGCCGCGCTGCGGGCAAAGGTGTTCGCCTGCTTCACGGCGCCCTTCGATTACCGCGACATCGCCGGGATGGCCCGCTCCGCGCTCGATGCCGACCACTGGCAGCACGGCATCGAGGTGGTGTCCGGCCTGCCGCACTGGATGACCCTGCGCGTCTCGTGCCATCGGCTCACCGCGGAGCGGCTGATTCAGTTCATGACCGAGTGGGAACGCACGCTCCCGGAACTCGAGCGCGACCGGTTGATCACGGCCTTTCGCGAAATGCTCGTCAATGCGATGGAACATGGCGCCGGGTTCGATCCCGACAAGGTGATCGAGGTCACCGCCGCCCGCACGAAGCGCGCGATTGTCTATCACTTCCGCGACCCGGGGCGAGGATTCGACCGCGCGGACCTCGCGCATGCCGCGAAAACCGCCGACGTCGAGGACCTGATTGAGACGGCGACCGAGCGCGACCGCACGGGCCGGCGGTCCGGAGGGTTCGGGATGCTGATCGTCCGGCAGATTGCCGACGAACTCGTCTACAACGAGCGCGGCAACGAAGTGCTGCTCATCAAGCACCTACGGTAGTTGATGGCCGTCCGTACCGTTCCTGCGTGATCTGCGCCATCACGCTGAGCGCGATCTCGGCCGGAGTTCGGCCGCCAAGATCGAGACCGACCGGCGTTCTGATGGCGTCGATCCGCTCCTGCGCGACGCCCTCAGCCCTCAACATCTCCGCGATGAGCACGGCCTTACGACGGCTGCCGAGCAGGCCGATGTAGCGCGCATCCGTCTTGACCGCGGCGAGGATGCAGTCGCCATCCAGCTTGTGCCCGCGGGTGGCGACGACGATGTAGCTGGACCAGCCGTAGTCGAGGGACGCGAGCGTGTCCGGAATGTGGCCGCCGAGCACGCGCGCGCCGCCGAAGCGCGCAGAATCCGAGAACTCGGGACGATCCTCGAGAATCGTGACGTCGAAATCGAGCAACTGCGCCTGACGCGCGATCGCCTGCGCCACATGCCCGCCGCCGGCGACCACCAGCCTGGGCCGGCCTGCGACAGGTTCAATCAGCAACTCATGCTCCGACTCGAAGGGATGGAGCCTCGCGACGGCATGCGGCAGCTGCCGCAACGCCTCCGCACCCGCGAGGCGATCGCGGTCGTCCGCCGCCGAGGGTGCCGGTGACGTGCCCGCGGCATCCACGGCGATGCGACCCACATACCCGAGTTGCTGGCCGCGTCGTTCGAAGAGCGTGGCGACCGCGAGCGGCGGACCCGAATCCAGCGCGCGCACGAACACGTCCGCATGACTGCGGCCGCCAATCGTCACGGCGTCCGTTCCCGGCTCGGCCAGGATCCACATCGTGCCGCCGCACACGAGACCGGTGTTCCAGGCGAGATCTTCGGCGAGCGAATACGCGCGCAGCGATCGCGCGCCGCCGGCGAGAATCTCGCGGCACGCGAGGATCGCATCGGCCTCCACGCACCCGCCGCCCAGCGTGCCGCCCGGCCGCTCCGACTCATCGTCGGTCACCACGAGCTTGGCGCCAACGACCTGCGGCGTGCTGCCCTGCGTGCGGACGACCGTCGCCACGGCGAAGCGGCGGCCCGACGAGGCCAGATCGGCGATGCGGCGGTAGATCGAAGACACAGACAGATCCTACCGGTTCCGTCAGCGTAGAGTCGTCCGGTGAGTCCACGTCGCGGAGAATCCCCATGTCGCCGACGGGCAGTTCGAGGCGCGGCACGGCAATCGCGGCCAGAGCGGCCTTGAGTGTCGCGTCGGGGGACGCAAGAAGAATGGCGTCGCGATGTGCGGCCGGCACGGCAATCGGATGCCCGCGCCGCTGATTGAACGTCGGCACCACCACGCACTGCTGGCGGATGCAGGCCACGGTCACGGCTGTCACGGTGCTGCTCGCGACGAACGGCATGTCGCCGGGCAGGATCAGGATCGGATCGCCGCCTTCGGCGGCCGCCACGCCCGGTCTGGACCGACGACAGCATGCCGAGCGACGGGTCGGGATTGACGACGAAGCGCACGCGCGAATCCGCCATCATGCGCGCGCCCGTCAGGTCCGTCGTGGGCGCGGTGACGACGATGACCCGCGTGACACCGCCGTCGAGGAGCGACCACAGCGTCCAGTCGATCAGCGGCTCGCCCTTGATGCGCGCCAGCAGCTTGTTGCCGCCGAAGCGCTCTCCCTTGCCTGCGGCCGGCACGACCGCGATGACGCTCATGGCTGTTTCTTCGGCTTCAGCTCGTCGGCGACCCAGCGCTCGATCTTCTCGCGCAGCACCCACAGCGGCACGGCGCCGTCTTCGAGCACGATGTCATGGAACGTCTTGATGTCGAAGCGCGTGCCGAGCTTCTGCTTCGCCTCGTCGCGGATCCGGCGGATCTCGAGGTTGCCGATCATGTAGGCCGTCGCCTGCCCGGGCACCGCGATGTAGCGGTCGATCTCAGCCTCGACGCGCGCGGGCGGTTTCCGTCGTGTGCGCCAGCACGTAGTCGATGGCCTGCTGCCGCGTCCATCCCAGCGCGTGCATGCCGGAGTCCACCACCAGCCGCGCCGCGCGAAGCGCTTCGTTCGAGAGCAGACCGAGGCGATCGACATCCGACGTGAACAGGCCCATCTCATCCGCGAGGCGCTCCGAGTACAGCCCCCAGCCTTCGCCGAACCCGGAGAGGAAGAAGTGGCGCTGAATCGGATGGATGTTCTCCTGCTGGAGCGCGATCGCGCCCTGGAGGTGATGGCCCGGGTAGGCCTCGTGAAACGCGGTCGACTCGAGGCCGGCGCGGCTCTGCTCGGTCGCCTTGTAGGCATTGAGCAGGTACTTGCCCGGCTTGCCGTCGGCAGTGGGCGGGATGGCCTGCCCGCCCGGTGCGGTCTTCTCGAGGTACGCGGGATACGGCTCGACGACGACTGGCGCCATCGGCAGGACGCCGAACCAGTTCGGCAGCGCGTTCTTCGCGCGCTCGACGGCGGACTCCGCGGTCCTGATGAGTTCCTCGCGGCTCTTGAAGCGGTACTTCGGATCGGTCTTCACGAGCGTCAGCAGGGCCTTCGGGTCCTCGACCCCGAAGCTCCGGCGGCCGATTTCCCGCATCTCCGCCTGGATCTTCTGCATCTGCGCCGTGCCGATCTCGTGGATCTGCTCGGGGCTCATGTCCACCGTCGCGTGGAACTTCACGGCGGCCGCGTAGCAGGCCGCGCCCTGCGGGTTGGCGCTGACGCCGATGCCCTCGCGCGCGGCGGGAAGGTACGTCGTCTTCAGGAAGTCGCGGTACTTGGCGATCGCGGGCCGGATCTTCGTGCGCTCCAGTTCCTCCAGTTGCTTGCGGAACCCGGCGGCCTCGGGCTTGGCCACCTGGACGAACGCGGACTGCGCGACCGGCGCGGCCAGCATCGCCTCGACCTGCCCGATCACCGACCGCACGTTGTTCTTCGGCGCCGTGTATCCGAGCTTGAGGCCCTCCGTCAGATTCGCGATCTCATCGTCCAGGTACTTCGCCACCTGCGACCAGCGCGCGAGGAAGTCCTGCTGGTCCGCGGGCGTGTCGATCGCCTGAGCGGCAGCCAGTTGTGGCAACGCGGCCTGCCATCCGGTCCAGGTCGGGCTGACGCTCCACAGTTCGGTGCGGCACGCGCGAAAACCCTGCGACGACTCGAGCAGATGCTGCAGGAACTTGTAGGTGATCGCCTCCGGTCGGCCATCGATCGCGGCAAGGTCGATCTTCTTCAGGTCCGCCAGGAGTTGGTCCTCGCGGTCCTCCCAACGCTTCAGCGCCGGCAGGCTGTGATCGCCCAGTTGGGACGGATGGCCGTCGCGCGCGCCGATGCCCAGCGCCATTTCTGGGAACGCGTCCAGGTACCCGCGCAGATAGCCGTCGGCCACGACGCCGACGTCCTGGGCCACCTTCACGGGATCGACAGCCGGCGGCGGTGGCGCGCACGCGGCGCCACCGGCGATCACCGCGGCCACGGCGAGAGCTTTGAGGACGTTCAGGCGCAGAGAGGTGCTGACCATGGGTGAATTGTAGTCAGTTCTCACGGAGGCGCCGAGGATCACGGAGTCCGGGCCGCGTTACTTGACGATGTGATCGCCTTCATCGCGGCGTCGTTCTTCAGCGGCGCCTGACCTTCCGGAAAGCCGTTCAATTGCAGCATGTAGGACACGACGTCGAGCGTCTGATCGGGAGTGAGGACCGCCGACCCGTCCGACGGCATCGTGTTGAAGATCGCGTCGAACAACTCGCCGAGCGGGCGATCCTGCCAGACCTCGAAGAACTTCGGGCCCTGCACCGGCGGGCCCGGCTTCTTGCCGGCCGGGACCTTCTCCGGCGTGTGGCACCGTTCGCAGTGCTTGACGTACACCTCGGCGCCGCGGGCCGCCTGCTCCTTGGCGTAGACCTTGTCGCGCGTCGTCTGCTGCCGGTCGAGCGAGGCGTCACCGGCGCCCGCGAAGACACGGGCGGCCAGTGCCACGCCGAGCAGCAGCGCCGCGGCGCTGAACCTTACGCCCATCGGTAGCCGTGCTTCGAGAGCGGCAGCGAGCGCACGCGGTCCTTCGTGATCGCGAAGATCGCGTTCGACACCGCCGGCAGCACCGGCGGCAGCGCCGGCTCACCCAGGCCCGTCGGGTTGAAGTCGCTCTTCACGAAATGCGCTTCGATCGCCTTCGGCGCCTGGCGCATCCTGACCGGCGTGTAGTCGGCCCAGCTCGACTGGTTGACCTTGCCGCCCGTGACCGTGATCTCCCACGCCATCAACTGGCTCAGGCCGTCGATCACCGAGCTGTGCACCTGGCCGTCCGCATTCATCGGGTTGATGATCTGCCGGCCGATGTCGCCGGCGACGACGACGCGGTTCACGCGCACGCGCTTCTGCGGATCCACCGACACCTCCGCCACTTCGGCGAAGTAGCCGCTGTGGCTGTAGTGGAACGCGACGCCCATGGCCGTGCCCTGCGGCAGCTTCTTGGTGCCCCATCCGGACTTCTCGCGCACGAGTTCCAGCGTGGCCCGCATGCGCGCCGGATCGAAACCGCCGCCGGCGCCGATGACCGGGCCCGACAGCAGATCGATGCGGAACTGCAGCGGGTCCTTGCCGGCCGCGTGCGCCAGTTCGTCGATGAAGGACTGAATGGCAAACGCAATCGCGCAACTGCCCGGCGCGCGCATCGCGCCCGTCGGCACGCCGCTCGTCAGCACCGACATGAACAGCCCATAGTTCGGGACGAAGCGCGCGGGGAACTCGCCGGCGTTCATGTTGGCCGACGCACCGGGCCGGTTCTCGCTGCCCATCGTCACGAAGTGGTTCTTCCAGCCGACGACCTTCCCTGACGCGTCGAGACCGGCCTTGAGGAAGTGATACCCCGCAGGCCGATAGAGGTCGTGCTGCAGGTCGTCTTCGCGCGTCCACTGCAGCTTCACCGCACCGTTGATCTGCTTGGCGATGTACGCCGCCTCGACCAGGTAGTCGTTGGACAGGCGGCGGCCGAAGCTGCCGCCCATGCGCGTCAGTTCGAGCGTGACGTCCTCCGGGCGCAACTGCAGCGTCGTGGCCACGAGCGTCCGGCCGCCCCCGGGGATCTGCGAACCGCCGCGGGCGCGCAGCTTGCCGTCCTTGAACTCGCACACCATGTTCATCGGTTCGAGCGGCGCGTGACTGAGGAACGGGTACGCGTACGCCGCCTCCACCACCTTCGCCGCGCCGGCGAGCGCGCCATCGACATCACCGTCCGCGCGGGCCGGCTGCGCCGGGAGCTTCGTCGAGATCTCGAGCGCCTGCTTGTTGAAGCCCTCCGTGCTGTGCGCCTCGGTGGGGCCGTTGTTCCAGGTCACCTTCAACTGCTTGCGCGCCTGATCGGCCAGCCACCAGCTGTCGGCCACGATCGCGACGCCCGAGTTCAGCCCGTTGGCGGCCGCGCCGCCTTCCACCACGAACGCATGCTTCACGCCGGGCAGCGTCTTGATGTGATCGAGATTCGCGCTCGCCACCTTGCCGCCGAACACCGGCGACCGCTGAAACACGGCGTGCAGCATGCCGGGCATCGTCACGTCGATCCCGTACAGCGGCGCGCCGGTGACGATGGCGCGGTTGTCGACGCCGGTGATGGGCTTGCCGATGATCTTGTAGTCCTTGGGGTCCTTGAGCGGCACCGTCGCCGGATCCGGCGCGGGCAGCGCGGCCGCCTGCGCGGCGAGCTGCGCGTAGGCCGCGGACCGCTTGGAACCGGCGTGCGTCACGCGACCCGAGGCCGTCGTCAACTCAGAGGCTGGAACCTGCCACGTCGCAGCCGCGGCCGCGAGGATCGACTGGCGCGTGGCGGCGCCGAGGCGGCGCATGGCCTCCCAGTTGGTCGGCACGGCGGTGCTGCCGCCGGCGGACTGCTGGCCGTACTTCGCGTCCAGATTGCCCTGCTCGACCGTGACCATGTTCCAGTCCACGTCGAGTTCCTCCGCGATCAGCATCGGCAGCGTGGTCTTGATGCCCTGGCCGATCTCGGGGTTCTTGCCGATGATGGTGACGCGTCCGTCCGCGCCGATGCGGATGAACGCGTTCGGCTCGAGCGGCGGCCCGCCCTGGCGGCCCTGCGCGAGCAGGCCGGAGACCGGATCCACGTACGCGGCGATCATGAGCCCGCCGCCCGCGAGGGCGGTGACGCGAAGGAATGCGCGACGATCGAGTGTCGTGGTGTGCATGGCGCCCCCTTACTTCCGGCCCGCGGCCGCGCGGTGAATGCCTTCGCGAATGCGGAGATACGTGCCGCACCGGCAGAGGTTGTTGCTCATCGCCGTGTCGATGTCCGCGTCCGTGGGTTTGGGATTGGACGCCAGCAGCGCGGCGGCCGTCATGATCTGGCCGGCCTGGCAGTAACCGCACTGCGGCACGTCGAGTTCGATCCACGCCTGCTGCAGCGGATGCGACGCGTTCGCCGACAGGCCCTCGATCGTCACCACCGGCGCATTGGCCGCGGCCGAGACTTCGACCTGGCACGACCGCACGGCGCGCCCGCGCAGGTGCACGGTGCACGCGCCGCACTGGCCTTCGCCGCAGCCGTACTTCGTGCCGGGCAGATTCAGGACGTCACGCAACACCCACAACAAGGGCATCTGTGGCGGGACGTCGACACTGACAGCTTTCCCGTTGACGTTCAGATCGATCTTCATGGCGGGGACTCCGAGAGAGATAGTAAATGATCCAGGGACTAGGGTCCAAGGGACCAAGGGACCAAAGGTCCAAAGGCCGCGGAACCTGGCTAGATTCGCACCTGCTGATCGATCAGTTGGTCCGGGTTCAGACAGGTTCCTGGTCCTCTTGGACCCTTGGTCTCTTGGTCCCTTGGACCCTAAACTGTCCTCCATGTCCCTAATCGACGTCGGAAAGCGTGCTCCCGCGTTCAGGCTCAAGGACCAGGACGGCACCGTCCATTCGCTGGCGGATCATGCCGGAGCCCCGGTGGTCATCTACTTCTATCCGAAGGACGACACGCCCGGCTGCACGACGGAATCGTGCGAGTTCCAGGCGCTGCTGCCCAACTTCAAGAAGGCCGGCGCGGCGGTGTTCGGCGTGAGCATCCTGGACGAAAAGAGCAAGGCGAAGTTCGCGAAGAAGCACGGGCTCACGTTCCCGCTCCTGGCCGACGCCGACCACGAGGTCGCGGAAAAGTACGGCGTGTGGCAGGAGAAGTTGCGCTACGGCCGCAAGTACATGGGCATCGTGCGCACCACCTATCTGGTCGGCCCGGACGGCAAAGTCGCGAAGCGGTGGGACAAGGTCAAGGTCGAAGGCCACGCCGACGAAGTCGCCGCGGCGGTCAAAGACCTCTGACACAAGGCCTTTCACCATGAAGATCATGAAGGACATGAAGGGCCTGACGTCTCAACACTTCATGTGCTTCATGCGCTTCATGGTTCAGAATCCGTAACGAGGGAGATCTCGAAATGCACGCAGGGGCGATGTCGGCGCGTGGTGTGTGCGACAGCGATGGCAGCGTGCGTGTTGGCGACAGGCCTCGCGGCGCAGCAGGCGGCGGGCGATCGGTTCTGGCCGCAGTGGCGCGGGCCGCAGGGCACCGGCGTGTCCACCACGGCGACGCCGCCCGTCGAGTGGAGCGAAACGAAGAACATCCGCTGGAAGGTGGAGATTCCCGGCCGCGGGTCGTCCTCGCCGGTCGTGTGGGGCGACCGCGTGTTCGTGTCGACCGCCGTGCCGGTGGGCGTGACGGGCGAGGCGCAGCACGCCGCGCGGGGCGCGCAGCCGGTGCCGCACAAGTTCGTGTGCTGGCCATCGATCGGCAAGACCGGCAAGATCGTCTGGGAACGCATCGCCCGCGAAGAGCAGCCGCACGAGGCCGCGCACAACGAGAACGGCACCTGGGCCTCGCCCTCGGCCATCGTCGACGGGCAGCACGTCATCGCGTCGTTCGAGTCGCGCGGCGTGTTCGCGTTCGACATGAACGGCACGCCGGTCTGGGAGAAGGACCTCGGCGACAAGCGCATGCGCAACCAGTTCGGCGAGGGCAGCACGCCGGCGCTCCACGGCAACACGCTCGTCGTCGTCTGGGATCACCAGGGCGAGTCGTTCATCGTGGCGCTCGACAAGCGCAACGGCAACGAGCTGTGGCGGAAGCCGCGCACGGAGATCGACACGTGGGCGACGCCGCTCATTGCCGACGGTCGGCGGCAAGCCGCAGGTGATCGTGCCGGCGATGAACCGCATCACGCAGCTACGACCTCGAAACGGGGGAGATCGTGTGGCACTCGGCGGGGCTGACGATGAACCCGATTCCGTCGCCGGTGACGGACGGTACGTCGTGTTCCTGATGAGCGGGTTCCGCGGCAACAACCTGAAGGCGATCCGGGTGGCCGAGGCCAAAGGCGACATCACCGGCACGCCGGCGATCGCGTGGACGCTCGATCGCGACACGCCGTACGTGCCGTCACCGCTGCTCTATGACGGCATTCTGTACTTCCTGAAGACGAACAACGGCCTGCTGTCCGCGTTCGACGCGAAGACCGGCAAGCCGCACTACCAGATCGCAGCGGCTCGACGCGGTGCCGAACGTGTTTGCGTCGCCGGTGGGGGCGGCCGGGCGGATCTACATTCCGGGCCGCGAAGGCATCGACGGTCGTGCTCCGGCAAGGACCGACGCTGGAAGTGCTCGCCGTCAACGAACTGGACGACGGGTTCGACGCGTCCCCCGCGCTCGTCGACGGCGAGATGTACCTGCGCGGCTACCGGTATCTGTACTGCGTAGCCGAGAAATAAGGCCAGAAGGCAGAAGTTGGAAGGCAGAAGGAAGCAAGAAGCTCGAAGTCAGAGGTCCGCCCGCGACTGCGGGCGGCTTCTTCCTTCGTCCTTCCGACTTACCTCTGCCTTTTGCCTTCTGCCTTCCAATTTGTCCTACGCGAGCCGAACGTTCTCGGCGCGCGGCCCCTTGGGTCCCTGCCCCGAATCAAACGTCACGGCCTGGCCTTCACGAAGGTCCTGGAATGACGCGCCGGTGCACGCGGACTGGTGGAAGAAGTACTCGTTGCCATCTTCCGCCGCCACGAACCCGAATCCCTTGTCACTGACGAGTCGCTTAACTGTGCCTTTCATCGGTCGCTCCATGTCGAATAGTCGATCGTTGACGACACCCGCGCACTAGCGCGAGCGTTTGGGCCGGAAATGCCTGGTGCGACCACGGCCGGCCCCGCCGGTGTCGCTTCCGCCGGCGCCCGCATGGACGCCGGCTGAACGCCGCTGACGGTTTGCATCCGCCCGTCGACGTTCCTCGGCCTTCCGCGCGCGGATCGCCTTGATGCGCTCCGCGATCGGAATCTCGAGCCGCGCGTCCGGCCGCGCGGCGTAGTCAAAATCCGGCACCGTCACGCGCGGCAGCGCCCGGCCGATCGCGCGCTCGATCGGACGCGAGCAGCGATTCTTCCTCGGGCGAGACGAACGTGAACGCATCACCGGTGGCACTCGGCGCGCGCCGTGCGGCCGACGCGGTGAATGTAGTCGTCGGGCACCATCGGCACGTCGAAGTTCACGACGTGGCCGAGCGTGCTCGACGTCGATGCCGCGCGCGGCGATGTCGGTCGCCACGAGCACCTGAATCCGCCCGCTCTTGAACCCCTCGAGCGGCTGCGGTGCGCTGCGGCTGGGATCGGTTGCCGTGAATGCGCTCCACCGACACCTTGCGGCGCACCAGATAGTCGTGCAGGCGGTTCGCGCGGTGCTTGGTGCGCGTGAACACCAGCGTGTCGCGCATGTCGCCGCGCTCGAGCAGCGTCGCGAGCAGCGCGGACTTCAGCTCCTGCGGCACCGGATAGACGGCCTGCGTGATGCCGGTCGCCGGCGCGGACTTGCGCTCGAGCTGAATCTGCGCCGGGTCGTGGCAGCATCTCGCGCGCCAGCTTCGCGATCTCCGGCGGCATCGTCGCGCTGAAGAACAGCGTCTGGCGCTTCGCGGGAAGCTGGCGGAGGATGCGGCGGATGTCCGGCAGGAAGCCCATGTCGAGCATCCGGTCGGCCTCGTCGAGCACGAGGTACTCGCAGCCCCTGGAACTTCGCGTAGGGCTGGCGCATGTGATCGAGCAGCCGGCCGGGCGTCGCGATGATGATGTCGACGCCGCTGCGGAGCGCGTGCTCCTGCGGGCCCATGCCGACGCCGCCGTAGACCGACGGCGCCGGTCACCGGCGTGTGCATCGCCAGCTCGTTGACGCTCTCGAGAATCTGCGCGGCCAGCTCGCGGGTCGGCGTGAGCACCAGGGCGCGCGTGGCGCCGCGCGGCGTGTCAATCAGCTTGTGCAGAATCGGCAGCAGGAAGGCGGCCGTCTTGCCGCTGCCCGTCATCGCGCAGGCCAGCACGTCGCGGCCAGCCATGGCCGGCGGAATCGCCTCGGCCTGAATCGGCGTCGGGCGGGCGTAGCCCAGCTCCTTGATCGCACGAAGCAACGACGGGTGAAGGTTGAGGTCGGCGAACGGCACGGGGTCCTTGGTCGTGTGAGCTCGGGAGGCGCCGCTAGAAGGGTCCTGGAGGCGAGACGCGAGGTAACGAGTGAAGGCAGTATAGCGTACAGACGCGGGACGGAGACAAAGGGACCAAGAGACCAAAGGTCCAAAGGCCGAGGAACCCGTCTGAACCCGAACCTACTGATCGATCAGAGGTCCCGGTCCAGACCGGTTCCTCGGCCCTTGGACCCTTGGTCTCTTGGTCCCTGGATCCTCTGCCTATTTCCCCAGCCCTATCTGCAGACTGATGCTGCCGGTCACGCCGTCGAGCCGGTCCCCCAGCCAGGCGTCGGCACCGGCGAACCGGTAGCCCACGCCGAGGCCAATCCGGAACTGCGGCGAGAGGTTGATTTCCGCCCGCAACTCCGGCTCCGCAATCCAGATCCCCGTCTCCCACCCGACCCGGCCGTAGTACATGGTGTAGCCGCCCCCGCCGTGATGGGGGCTGGGACGGATGGGGACGGGGTAGGACGTGTCGACGTAGGCCGTCGCCTCGCCAACGCCCAGCAGTCCCCGCGCGCCGACGTGGAACCAGTCGGTGTTGACCAGTTGCCAGCCGGCCAGGAATCCCACGTAGAACATCTCCGCGGCATCGTCCGCATCGGCCAGCCAGTAGGCGGCGCCGCCCGCGAAGAAGCGCTTGTCGATTTCAATGCCGGAGTATCCGCCGATCATCGTGCCCGTGGCGCCGTTGATCTCCGTGATCTTCACGTCGGGCGCGATGATGATGCGATTCTCGAGCGGCAGCAGCGTCAGGGGCCCCTGGCCCTGCGCGTGTGCCGGTGCCGCCGCGACGATCAGACATCGCGGCGCCGGCGATCAATGCGTGAAAGAGCGATCGCCCGCGCATGGCTATCGCTCCTTCCCGCCGAGGCCCCATGAGCCCGTCAGCCCCGCTGGACGCGTGAGGCGAATCGGGCACAAGACGCAGCAGGCTCACATTCAGCGTCATCGTCGAACCCGCGCGAATGAGGACCTCTTCCGAGTAGGTGTTGAAGCCTTCCTTGCGAATCTCGACCTTGTGCCGGCCGGGAGCGAGCTGCACGACCAGCCGCACGCCGGCTGGGCTATCCCACGACTTCACCGTCGATGAGAATCTCCGCGTCGGCGGGCTGCACCCGAATGGACAGCTGACCAAACTGCGCAGGCGCCTGCGGGACGGGATCCGTTGGCGGCTCGACCTGCACCTGTCGCTGAGGCGGAGCACGTCGCTGCGGCTGCGGCTCTTCGACAGGTTCAGGCGGCGGGGTCGGGCGCGGGCCGGACGTCTCACCCGGCGCGAGCGGTTCCATGGCGAACTTGATCCGCTTGCTGGTGTCTGTCGCGAGGTGCAGTTGTTGCTGCACGGTGCGATACCCCTCGAGCCACAGGACGATCTCATGCGTACCCGGACGGACCTTCAGCCGCTGGAACACGCCATCGAAGTCGTCCACGATGCCTGCGAGATATCCATCGACGTAGACTTCCGCGTTCTTGGGCGTCACCTCGAGCTTCAGCGAGGCATTGAACGCGTCGTAGTAGTACGGATATCCGTAGGGGTACCACGGTGAGTAGAAGGGATACGGGTAGCCCCATCCCCAGCCCAGTCCCCAGCCCCAGCCGTAGTAACCGTAGCCGTAGTACGGGCTGTACCACCCGTGCGGATAGCCATATCCGCCAACGACGACCACCTGTCCGCGACCGCCGCCGACGCCGGGACCGCCCGGGCCCGGGCCACCACGACCACCGCCAGGACCACCGGGACCCGGACCACTCGGACGAGCCGGAGCGGCCGTCCCCTGACCAGCACCCTGGCCTCCCCCGCCGCCGCGCTGCGCGAACGCGTCCTCTGGCAGGAGCGCGACGACGAACGCGGTCGCGACGGCCGTACTCACAATTGAACGAATGAGCTGACGAGACATAAAGACCTCGGACACACAACCCCAGGCAGGCTGCATGGTGAAAGTGCAATGCCGGTGCCAGCGTCGGTACTCACAGGACGTGCGATCCAGCGCCCGAGTCAGGCGCGAAAAAGGGACGACGTGCGGAATTCCGGACAGGAGGTTGGTTCACACGGAGCCACGGAGGGACACGGAGGCACGGAGAAGGCACTTCACACGGAGATGGCCAGGTAGCGGCCCTCTTCCGGACACGCTCCCTCTTCCCCGTAAAACGTGTGATGGCCCTTCTCCGTGTGAAACGTCCTGCTCCGTGCCTCCGTGCCCTCTCTGTGCCTCCGTGCGAAGCGACTATTGCCCCCGGAGGCGGTGATACTCGGCGACGAGCGCCTGAAGCTGATCGCGGGTGATGGTGGCCTCGGGATCGTCCGGCAGCGGCGTGTCGAGGAATCGCGCGGGCAGCGTGTCCTCCGTCCAGCGTCCACCCGGCCTGCCGATTGAACTCGCGCTTCATCGGGACGATGCGGCGGGCGGTGTCGCGCAGTTCGTCCGCGCGTCACGTCCCAGCCGGTGACCGCGCGCAGCATGGCCGGCGGCCTCGGCGTGGAAGTCCTCGAACACGCCGCGCAGGAACTTGCAGAGGATCAGCGAGTCCATCAGCGCGGCCCTGTCCTCGGTGTCGATGGCGTGCCGCACGGAATCGAGCGTCGCGTGGCGGCGATCGACCTTGTCCGAGAAGTCCACCTCGTACGCGCCGCTGCGGTTGTGATCGGCGCCCCGCGCGCCCACGGCAAACCCCAGCGCCATCGTCTGCAGCGCCCGCGGCTCGTAGCCGGGAATCTCCAGCCCCTTCACCTGCGGCGCAAACGCGATGCTGTCCTGCCCGATCGCCTGCGCGGCGCGGCGGCTGCCGTCTGCCAGCAGATCGCCGAGGCCCTCGCGCGCGCCGATCAGATCGATCGCGCGCAGCACCGCGTCGCCGCTGCCGAACCGCAGCCACGGCTCATCGAGCAGCCCGCGCTCGACGCACTCCATCGCGAACGCAATCGTGCCGCCGGTGCTGATGGTGTCGATGCCCAGCTCGTCGCATCGCTGCGAGCGCGCGCAGCACGGCGTCGCCATCGCCCACGCCGCAGAGCGACCCGAGCGCGAACAGGCTCTCGTACTCCACGCGGATGCCGGCATCGCCGAGGGCGTAGATGTGCTCGCAGCCGATCGTGCACGCGACGCAGCTCTCGCGCGTGCGCGCGTGCGGCTGCGCCGAGGCTCTCGGGCGACAACTGCTCCGCTTCATCGAAGGTACCCGCGCTGGAAGTTGCGCGTCGGCAGCGCGCCGAAGCGATTGAACGTCAGCAGGTTGGTCGCGGTGCCCAGTTCGCGGTACTTCGCGGTGGCCGGACCGAACGATCGCTTCGACAGGTCGCGGCTGATCTGCGACGAGCCCGCGCGGATCGGCCCACTCGCAGCGCTGCGTCCCGCGCACGGCGATCGCCTTGATGTTCTTGCTGCCGAGCACCGCGCCGCTGCCGCCGCGGCCCGCGTGCCGCCCGTCGTGCGAGATCGTCGCGTACCGCACCAGCCGCTCGCCGGCCGGGCCAATCGCCGCGACCCGGAAGTCCGCGCCGAGCCGCGCTCGCAGCCGGTCGTTGACGTCACGGCACGACGCGCCGCGGAGCTCCTCCGCCGGCTCGAGCCGCACCGACGCCGTCGTCGATCACCAGCACCGACAGCACCGGCGCGCGCCCGACGATGACGATGGCGTCGACAGCCGCACTGCTTGCCGGCCAGCGCGAAGCCGCTGCTGGCCAGCGAGTCGTTGAACCGCTCGGTCAGCGGACTGCGGCTGACGACGGCGAACTTGGCGGAGGTGGTGAGCGGACTGCCGACGAGCGGACTGAAGGCAAAGACGAGCGGCGCCTCGGGCGCCAGCGGATCGGCAGTCGCGCCGCCCTCGTCCAGCAGCAGGCGCCCGCCCAGCCCGCTGCCGCCGAGGTACTGGCGCAGCACGTCTTCAGACAGCGGCACGCGTTCGGCGTGCGCGCGGGAGACGTCGATCCGGAGGTACGCGCCGTGATAGCCGAAGGGCATGAGGAGCCGGCTAGCCGCCGGCGTCGGCCGAGAAGATCAGCAGGTGGTCATCGCCGGCGAGCGGCGTGGCCGGATCGCTGACGAAGGTCTCGCCGTTCAGGTTGGCGGCAATCGCACGGATGCAGGCGGCGATCGGCAATCAGCTCGGACAGGCGCGGCAACCGGGCCGCAAGCACGTCGAGCGCGTCGCCCAAGGTGGCCGCGTCGACGTCGAGCTCGGCGACGCCGGCGCGGTCGCGAGGGATGCCGAAGAACTCAACGTGCATGGTGAATGACTGCCTGTTGTTGGATCTGAGGCGATGATAGCATCGTGCCGCAGGAGCGCGTTCCGATGAGCGACCACCCAGGCGCTTCCACACCCGGTTCGGCGAAACCGGCCACACACTGGCAAGCGATCGCGCGTGCGTGGCACGCCCAAGGGGCGTCGCGTCGACACCGGCGCGCGCGAGCAGGTCGTCGAACTGCTCGGCGACGACCCACGGCGCCGCGACCTGCTGATCGAGTATCTGCACCGCATCCAGGACCGCTTCGGGTACCTGTCGGCTGCGCATCTCGTCGCGCTCGCCGAGGAGATGAAGATGGCGATGGCCGAGGTGTACGAAGTCGCCACGTTCTATCACCACTTCGACGTGGTGAAGGACGGCGAGCACGGCGCCGCCGGCGATCACCGTGCGCGTCTGCGACTCCATCGCCTGCGAGTTGGCGGGATCGCAAGAGCTGCTCGCCTCGCTGCCGGCGACTGCTCGGCGTCGGACGTCCGCGTGCTGCACGCGCCGTGCGTCGGCCGCTGCGAGACCGCGCCGGTGGCGGTGGTCGGACAGAACCCGGTGCCGCACGCGACAGTGGACGCGGTCGCGGCGCGTGGTTGCAACGGCGGGCGACCCGGCACGATGCGCTCCGAACCCGGCCGTCACGCCGGGACACATCGACTACGCCGCGTATCGCGCGGCCGGCGGCTACGCGCTCGCGGCCGCCTGCGTCGGCGGGCGAACGCCAGCGTGCCGACGTCATCGCGGTGATGGAGGACTCGGGCCTGCGCGGCCTCGGCGGCGCCGGCTTCCCGGCCGGCCGCAAGTGGAAGATCGTCGCGGCCGAACCGGCGCCGCGGCTGATGGCCATCAATATCGACGAGGGCGAGCCGGGCACCTTCAAGGATCGCTACTACCTCGAGCGCGATCCGCATCGCTTTCTCGAAGGCGCGATCATCGCCGCCTGGGCGGTCGGCATCGACGAGGTCTACATCTACCTGCGCGACGAGTACCACGGCTGCCGCGCGATCCTGCGAGCGCGAGCTCGCGGCGCTGCAGGCGAATCCGCCGTGCCCGATTCCGGCGTTCCATCTGCGCCGCGGCGCCGGCGCCTACATCTGCGGCGAAGAGTCCGCGATGATCGAGTCGATCGAGGGCAAGCGCGGCGAGCCGCGGCTGCGTCCGCCCGTACGTGGCCCAGGTCGGGCTGTTCGGCCGCCCGACGCTCGAGCACAACATGGAGACGCTCCACTGGGTGCGCGACATCCTCGAGAAGGGCGCCGGCTGGTTTGCCGGGCACGGCCGGCATGGCCGCAAGGGACTGCGCTCGTTCTCGGTGAGCGGCCGCGTGCAAGAAGCCGGGCGTGCACCTCGCGCCCGCCGGCATCACGCTGCAGGAGCTGATCGACGAGTACTGCGGCGGCATGCTCGACGGCCACACGCTCTACGGCTATCTGCCCGGCGGCGCGTCCGGCGGCATTCTGCCGGCGTCGATGGCCAACATCCCGCTCGACTTCGACACGCTCACACCAGTACGGCTGCTTCATCGGCTCGGCCGCGATCGTCGTGCTCTCGGAGCACGACAGCGCGGCGGTGGCCGCGCGCAACGTGATGAAGTTCTTCGCCGAGGAATCGTGCGGCCAGTGCACGCCGTGCCGGTCGGCACGGTGAAGGCGCTGCAGCTGATGCAGGCGCGGCGCTGGGATGCCCCGCTGCTGCAGGAGCTGTCGCAGGCGATGATGGACGCGTCGATCTGCGGTCTGGGCCAGGCCGCGCCAAACCCGGTGCTGTCGGTGCTGAAGTACTTCCCGGAAGGAAGTGAAGGCTGACGCCATGGTGACGTTCACGCTGAACGGCAAGACCGGTCACCGCGCCGGAGGATCGAGACGCTCCTCGAGACCGCGGACGAGCACGGCATCGAGATCCCGCGCCTCTGCTACATGGACGGCATGCGGGCGGACGGCAACTGCCGCACGTGCATGGTCGAGATCAAGGGCGAGCGCGTGCTCGCGCCGTCCTGCTGCCGCTATCCGAAGGACGGCATGGAGGTCACGACCAACAGCGCGCGCGCGGTGACCAGCCAGAAGATGTCGCTCGAGCTGCTGCTCGCGGACATTCCCGAGACGTCCTACACGCTGCAACTCCGAGCTCGATCACTGGGCGAAGAAGATGGGCGTCGGCAAGCCGCGCTTCGGCGCGCGGCCGCAGCCGGCCGCCGATCTGTCGCATCCGGCGATGGCCGTGCACCTCGACGCCTGCATCCAGTGCAAGCGCTGCGTCCGCGCCTGCCGCGAAGAACAGGTGAACGACGTCATCGGCTATGCGTTCCGCGGCGCGCACTCGAAGATCGTGTTCGACCTCGACGATCCGATGGGCGACTCGACGTGCGTCGCCTGCGGCGAGTGCGTGCAGGCCTGCCCGACCGGCGCGCTGATGCCGGCGCGCGACGCCGCGCATGGTCGTAGCCGGACAAGACGGTCGATTCCGTGTGCCCGTACTGCGGCGTCGGCTGCCAGCTCACCTACCACGTCAAGGACAACGACATCCTCTACGTGCAGGGCAAGGACGGCCCGGCCAACTCGAGCCGCCTGTGCGTCAAGGGCCGCTACGGCTTCGACTACGTGCAGCACCGGCATCGCCTGACGACGCCGCTCATCCGCAAGCCCGGCGTGCCGAAGCACAAGGACTTCACCGTCGATCCCGAGAACTGGCAGGACGTGTTCCGCGAGGCGACGTGGGACGAGGCGCTCGACTTCGCCGCGAAGGGCCTGCGCGACATCCGCGACACGCACGGCAAGCGCGCGCTGGCCGGTTTCGGATCGGCCAAGGGCACGAACGAAGAGGCCTATCTCTTCCAGAAGCTGGTGCGCACCGGCTTCGGCTCGAACAACGTCGATCACTGCACGCGGCTCTGCCACGCGTCGAGCGTGGCGGCGCTGATGGAAGGCATCAACTCCGGCGCCGTGTCGAACCAGGTGCGCGACGTGGTGAATGCCGAGGTGATCTTCGTCATCGGCGCGAACCCCACGGTCAACCATCCGGTGGCGGCGACCTGGATCAAGAACGCCGCGAAGGCCGGCGCGAAGCTGATCGTCGCCGACCCGCGCCGCGGCGATCTCGGCCGGCACGCGACGTACTATCTGCAGTTCAATCCGGACACCGACGTCGCGCTGCTGAACGCGATGCTGCACGTCATCGTCGAGGAAGGCCTCGTCGACGAGGCGTTCATCCGCGATCGCACGTCCGGGTATGAGGCGCTGGCGAGAACGTGAAGAAGTTCTCGCCCGAGGCGATGGCGCCGATCTGCGGCATCGACGCGGAGACGATTCGCGAGGTCGCGCGGCTGTACGCCACGTCGAAGGCGTCGATCATCCTCTGGGGCATGGGCATTTCGCAGCACGTGCACGGCACCGACAACGCGCGCTGCCTGATCGCGCTGGCGCTCTCGACCGGCCAGATCGGCAAGCCCGGCTCGGGCCTGCATCCGCTGCGCGGCCAGAACAACGTGCAGGGCGCGTCGGACTCCGGCCTGATTCCGATGTTCTATCCGGACTATCAGCGCGTGAACGTGCCCGAGGCGCGCGCGCGGTTCGAGAAGCTGTGGCAGACCGACGCTCGATCCCGATCCCGGCCTGACCGTCGTCGAGATCATGAACGCCGCGAAGAAGCGTGAGATCCGCGGCGATGTACATCATGGGCGAGAACCCGGCGATGTCCGATCCCGACGTCGATCACGCGCGCGAGGCGCTGGCGGCGCTCGATCACCTCGTCGTGCAGGACATCTTCCTCACCGAAACGGCGTATCTCGCCGACGTCGTGCTGCCGGCGACCGCGTGGCCCGAGAAGGTCGGCACCGTCACGAACACCGATCGCATGGTGCAGCTCGGACGCAAGGCGATCGAGCCGCCGGGCGACGCGCGGGAGGACTTCTGGCTGCTCGTCGCAGCTCGGCCGGCGCATGGGTCTCGACTGGACGTACACGCATCCGCGCGACGTGTTCAACGAGATGCGGCACGTGCATGGACTCGATCGCCGGCATCACCTGGGATCGCCTCGAGCGCGAGTCGTCCGTCACGTATCCGTGCGTGAAGGAAGGCGACCCGGGCGAGCCGGTGGTGTTCGTCGAGGGCTTCCCCACCCCAACCGGCCGCGGGCGGTTCGTGCCGGCGGATCTCATCTCCGCCAACGAGCGGCCGGACGCGGAGTACCCGATGGTGCTGATCACCGGCCGCCAGCTCGAACACTGGCACACCGGCTCGATGACGCGCCGCTCGACGGCGCTCGATACATCGAGCCGGAGCCGGTCGCCTCGGTGCATCCGCTCGATCTCGAAGGCTTCGGCGTCCAGCCCGGCGACATCGTGACGATCGAGTCGCGGCGCGGCCGCATCTCGCTCTACGCGCGCGCCGACGACGGCATGCCGCGCGGGGCGGTGTTCGTGCCGTTCTGCTACTACGAGGCGGCGGCGAACATGCTGACCAATCCGGTGCTCGATCCGTTCGGGAAGATTCCGGAGTTCAAGTACTGCGCGGTCCGGGTGACGGCCGGGGGCGACACGCCGGACCGCATGAGCTTCGGCGGCGGCGCGCTGCTGGCGGACCTCTCGTCGCCGGCGCAATCCTGATCGCGGGGCGCATGGCGCCTGAGCACACGCGCGAATCGTCTGTCTTTCCGGCACGGCACCGCCGCCGGCATCGTCCTGTGCGGCGGCCGGTCCACGCGCATGGGTTCGCCCAAGGCGCTGCTTCCGTTCGGTCCGGAGACGATGCTGCAGCGTGTCGTGCGGTTGCTCAGCGGCGTGGTGTCGCCGATCGTCGCCGTCGCGGCGCCCGGGCAGGACCTGCCGGCGCTGCCGGCCGACGTCATCATCACGCGCGATGAACGCGAAGGCCTGGGCCCGCTGGAAGGTCTGCGCGCCGGACTCTCGGCGCTGCCGGCCGATGTCGAGGCTCGCCTACGTCACGAGCTGTGACGTGCCGCTGCTCGTGCCGGCGTTCGTGTCCGAGATGCTGACGCTGGCAAGCGGCTACGACATCGCCGTCATGGAGATCGACGGCTTCGCGCATCCGTTGTCGGCGGTGTACCGCCGCGCAGTGCTGCCGCACGTCGAGGCGCTGCTGGCGGCCGACCGCCGTCGCCCGGCGTTTCTCTTCGATCTGGTGCGCACCCGTCGCGTCACGCCCGCCGAGATCTCGTCAGACCCCGACCTGCGCACGCTGCGCAACCTCAACACGCGCGAGGACTACGAGCGGGCGCTCGCGGACGCGGGGGTCACCGGGCTCTGACGACCGCCCCGCCCTTCATGACCCACCGCACCCGGCTGATGACGACATCGATGTCCGTCAGCGGATCGCCGTCCACCGCGACGATGTCGGCGTAGTAACCCGGCGCGATGGCGCCCAGATCCTTCTGGCGGCCGAGCATCTTCGCGGGAATGGTCGTCGCGGTCGCGAGCGCCTGCGCTGGCGTCATGCCGGCCTTCACGAACCAGCCCAGCTCGCGCGTGTTCTGACCGAAGCCCGAGTAGACCGCGTCCGATCCCATCGCGATCGTGACGCCGGCCTTCACGGCGCGCCGCGTGGCCTCGAGGTTCTTCTGGATGTAGTCCTGCAGCGGCGGAATCGTCTCCGGCGCGAAGCCGTACTCGTCCTTCGCATCCACGTAGTACCGATTGTGATCGATGGTCGGGCACCCAGACCGTGCCCTGCTTCGCCATCATCGCCAGCGTTTCATCGTCCAGCTCGATCCCGTGTTCGACGGAGTCGGCGCCGGCGCGCACGGCGTCCTTCACGCCCGGACGCGCCGTAGGAGTGAATCGCCACCGGCCGGCCGAGCGCGTGCGCGGCATCGACGATGGCCTTCATTTCGTCGAAGGTGAGCGTCTGCGTGGTGTCCACGCTCTGGAAGCTGCCGCGCGAGGCGTAGACCTTGATCCAGTCGGAGCCGGCCTTCACGCGCGCCTCGACCAGCGCCGGCATGGCGCCAGCGCCGGGCCCACCCGCGCGGCCGGCGGAGATGCCCTGCCCGGACACGAACATGCGCGGGCCGATCATCTTGCCGGTGTTGATGAGGTCGCGCATCGAGTAGTCCGTGCCGCCCGACGCGCCAAGATCGCGCGCCGTCGTGACGCCGGCCTCGAGCGTGCGCCGCGCGTTGGCTGCGGAGAGCTCGACCGTCTGCGCCGGTTCGCGTCGCGGCTGCCGCAGCGGCTGGGTCCCCGACGCGGGATCCCAGTAGTACGTCATGTGCGTATGCGCGTCGATCAGGCCGGGGATGGCCGTCAGCGGCCGGAGGTCGATGACCTCGGCGCCCGCCGGCACCAGGCGATCGCCGCTACCGACGCGAACGATGCGATCGCCTTCAATGACGACGACGGCATCACGAATCGCCGGCCCGAGCCCCGTGACCACGGCGCCAAAGCGCAGCGCGGTCGTTCGCGGCTGGGAGGTACTGCGAGCCAAGACCACCTGCAGCGCACAGGACGCGACGATCACCAATCGCCAGCACGAAGCGAACCCAGAACCCACGAACCGAACCTTGAACCGAACCTTGGTCCCGTGAACCCTGAACCGTGAACCTACACTCGCAGAGTAATCCCCCTGCCACTCTTTGACCATCAACTTGATCTGCTTGCGGTCCTGAATGTTGTCGCGCAGCACCGTTTCGGCGAGCGCCGGCAGTTCCGCGTCGCAGGCGAACCGCAGCGCCACGAGCTGGCCCGGCGTGAAGTCCTTGATGCGCGCGTGCATGGACGCCGGCAGGACCTCCTTCATTCGCAGGCGCATTTCGAGGCGAATCACCCGGTCCTGGGCCTTCAGGGCGAACACCCGGGCGGCAAAGAACATGATGATGAACGCGAAGCCCATCAGGACCGCGAACGCCGTGTCCACGCTCGGCTGCTGGTAGAGGCCGCCAGATGCCCCTGAAGAAGTTCGCGGCAAGAATCGGGAACGCCACGTAGTGAAAGATCGGAACGAGCTTCGTGTGATTCGCGTAGGTCTGGGTTTCCTGAGCCATGGGAGCAGCATAGCCGATGTCGCGAAGATTGGCGTCGCGAGCGGCGTGTCCGCGGCGGCGCCCACCGCGCTGGCCGCGTCGCCGTTGCCGTCCGCCCAGAGCCCGGCGCTGACTGCGCAGGGACCGATCCTCGGCACGTTCCAGTACATGTCGCCCGAGCAGGTCGAAGGCCTCGAGGCCGACGCGCGCGCGGACGTCTTTGCGTTCGGCGCCGTGCTCTTCGAAATGATCGACGGGCCAGCGCGCTTTCACCGGCAAGAGTCAGGCGAGTCTGCTGGCCGCCATCCTCGAGCGCGAGCCGCCGTCGATCTCACAACTCGTGCCGGTCGCACCGCCCGCGCTCGACTACCTCGTGCGCACCTGTCTCGCCAAGGATCCGCGACGCCCGATTTCAGACGGCGCACGACCTGCTGCTTCAACTGAAGTGGATTGCGGGAGAGGGATCGTCCACCGCCGCGCTGTCCGGCGTCGTCACCCCTGCAGCTGCGCCGTTGGCGCCGCACCGGAGAAGCGGCGGTCGAATGGGCTGGATCGTGGCGGCCGTTCTCGCCCTCGGCCTTGCGGGCCTCGGGTGGTGGACGTTCGGTCGAACGGAGGCGCCGCCTCAGATCCTGCGGGTGACGCTTCCGGCCGAGGGGCCGGATGGCGCGTTCGTACTCCCCCAACGTCAACGGCAGCATGGCGATTTCCCCGGACGGATCGACCGTGGTGTTTCGCGCCGGCCAGATCGAAGGCAACTCGCTCCTCTATCAGCGCCGGCTGGATCAGCTCAGTGCCACGCCGATCACGGGCACTGAGATTCCTGAACGGGCCGTTCTTTTCGCCTGATGGTGAGTCGGTGGGATTCGCCGCGTTCGGCAGCCTCAAGAAAGTGGCCATCGGTGGTGGCGCGCCGTTCACGATTTGCACACTCCCTGCGGCCCTTCGGGGCGCCAGTTGGGGCGAGGATGACTTCATCGATTTCTCTGTGTCGGGTGGAGCCATCCTGCGGGTGCCCGCCGCCGGCAGGACGCCGGAGCCTGTCACCACGTGTCAGTTCGCACGGAGACACGGAGGATCACGGAGGCACGGAGAAGACCGCGCCTTGGGGAAGCCCTTCTGGCCGCGTCAAGAGCCGCACCTGACACAGTGGGGGTGTCCCGCTCCGTGTGAAACGGTTCCTCTCCGTGCCTTCGTGCCACTCTGTGCCTCCGTGCGAACTGACCGACTACAATGGCAGTCGTGCCGTACTGGGCACCGCCGGGACGGATCATGGCGGTTGCCGTCACGACGACGCCGTCGTTCACGTGGTCGAAGCCCGTCATGCTGTTCGACGGACCGTACGAGAGTGATTTCGACGTCACGGCCGACGGCAATCGGTTCCTGATGATCAAGGAATCCGATCAGGCGCGTGACATCGGCCACTTCAACGTCATCGTGAATTTCTTTCAGGAGCTTGTGAAGAAGTAGCGCCGGCCCGCTTCGCTACAATAGGGGCTCCATGTCCGACGCGACAACGCCGTCTTCACCAGCCACCGAGCCCCGGCTCGACTTTATTCGCGAGATCGTCACTGCCGACAATGCCAGCGGCAAGCACGGCGGCCGTGTGGCCACCCGGTTTCCGCCTGAGCCGAACGGCTACCTGCACATCGGCCACGCCAAGTCGATCTGCCTGAACTTCGGCGTCGCGCGCCGACTTTGGCGGCACCTGCAACCTGCGGTTCGACGACACCAACCCGGAGACCGAGGACACCGAGTACGTCGAGTCGATTCAGGACGACGTGCGCTGGCTGGGCTTGACGTGGGAAGACCGGCTGTACTACGCGTCGGACTACTTCGAGAAGCTGTACGAGTGCGCCGAGACGCTGATCGACCGCGGGCTGGCCTACGTGGACGACCTGCACGTCCGACGAGATTCGGCAGTATCGCGGCACGCTCAAGGATCCTGGCCGTCCGAGCCCGTATCGCGATCGCGCGGTTGCGGAGAATCTCGACCTGTTCCGCCGGATGCGCGCGGGCGAGTTTCCGGACGGCGTCGCGCGTGCTGCGCGCGAAGATCGACATGGCGTCGCCCAACATCAACATGCGCGACCCGATTCTGTATCGCATCCGTCGCGCGCATCATCACCGGACGGGCGACACGTGGTGCATCTACCCGATGTACGACTACGCGCATCCGATCTCGGACGCGATCGAGCGCATCACGCATTCGATCTGCACGCTCGAGTTCGAGGATCACCGGCCGCTGTACGACTGGCTCGTGAACAACCTGCCGCTGCCGGGCAAGCCGCAGCAGATCGAGTTTGCGCGCCTGAACCTGAACTACACCGTCATGAGCAAGCGGAAGCTGCTGAAGCTCGTGAACGAGAAGCACGTGAGCGGGTGGGACGATCCGCGCATGCCGACGATCTGCGGCATTCGCCGCCGCGGCTACACGCCCGAGGCCGATCCGCCGGTTTGCCGAGGAGATTGGCGTCGCCAAGCGCGAGAACATCGTCGACATCGGCCTGCTGGAGTTCTTCGTGCGCGAGGACCTGAACACGCGCGCGCCGCGCGCGATGGCCGTGCTGCGCCCGCTCAAGGTCGTCATCGAGAACTACCCCGAGGGCCAGGTCGAGGAGTTCGAGATCGTCGAATCATCCCGACGATGCGTCGCTGGGCACGCGGACGGTGCCGTTCTCGAAGGAGATCTACATCGAGCGCGACGACTTCATGGAGGAGCCGCCGAAGAAGTTCTTCCGGCTGGCGCCCGGCCGCGAGGTGCGGCTGCGCAACGCGTATCTCGTCACGTGTCAGTCGGTGGTGAAGGACGACGCGGGCGAGGTCGTCGAGGTGCGCTGCACCTACGACCCGGCCACGCGCGGCGGCGACGCGCCCGACGGCCGCAAGGTGAAGGCGACGCTGCACTGGGTGTCGGCCGCGCACGCGGTCGATGCCGAGGTGCGGCTGTACGATCGGCTCTTCACGGTCGAGAATCCCGGCGCCGGCGATACCGACTTCCTCGACCCAGCTCAACCCGCACTCGCTCGACGTCGTGACGCACGCGAAGCTCGAGCCGTCTCTGGCCTCGGCCGCGCCGGCGCGCGGTTCCAGTTCGAGCGTCTCGGGTATTTCTGCGTGGATCCAGACTCGAAGCCCGGCGCGCCGGTGTTCAACCGGACGGTGACGCTGAAGGACTCGTGGGCGAAGGCGGAGAAGCAGGCTTAGGGCTTGCGGCTTACGGCTTAGGGGCCGAAGGGCCGTCGAGGCCGGCTTCAGCCTGCCGGATCTGATGGCGCCTCACAGCTCCGCGAACCCAAGCCGCTTCAGAGTACTCGTGAGGTCTCGTCATAGAACGCTGGCAACCGCGTAGGATCATTCTTGTCGCCAGGGGCGACGAAGATGGCCATGCCTTGTCGTGCCCGCGTCAGGAGAACTCGATAGGCGTTCAGCAGGTAGCGCTTCCGTTCGTCCTTCTGGATCATCTGCCACTTACAGCCGCGAAACGACCGATACCGCCACTCATCGCGATGCAGCCTCAGGTCGGCATCCCACGTGACACAGACCCAGTCGAGTTCGAGGCCCTGAATCTGGAACTCGGTCGCAGCGTCTTCAAGGTAGAAGCTCGAGCGAGTGTCGCATGCGTCATTGAGAAACCAATGGATCGGATCGACCTTCACGCGAATGTCGATCGCGTGTGGCTTCAGTCGCTGTGCCTCTGAAGACGCCACGAGGCCGTAGCTTTCAGAACCGCGGGCTTGCTGCCGAATCCAGCTCTTTGCCCGTTCGAGGTCTCGGGTCAGGCGGATCGGATAACGCTGAACTACTTCTCCAACGAGCTTCTGGGCCGCCGCGACGTCGCGCTCAAGCAGAGCTCCGACGAAGGCAGAGACCCTCTCCGACCGGAACGAGCGCAGGGATGTCGCGAGGTGGAGTCGATCGTCATACACAACGGAGTTGGTCCTGGCGACGGCCTCCAATGCGCCGTGCACGGCGTACTCTGAACCAGTTAACTCTGGAGACACATGAACTTGCCAATGCGGAAATTGCGTTCGAACAGCATCCAACCACTCTGCGATGCCAGCCTCGCCAGTGTAGATTTCCTGCCCTCCACCTACGAGGCAGACCACAACTGCCCAGTCTTTGTGGCGATCAAGATATGACACCAAGAACTCTGGCTCAGACTGACTAAAGTCCGGGATGCCCTTGCGGCTACGCATGAAATTGGCGGTCTTGGCCTTGTTCCACGCTCGCTGGGCTTCGTCGAAGATGACCACGTGGTCAAACGGCGCCGAAGGGTCACGCAAACCGTCGTCACGAAAGTGATGGACATTCTGGATGAACAACTTCACCCGGCGGCGTATGTCGCCTTTGCGCTCTGTTCCGCGAAGCCGCACCCACTCGTCTCGGGTTAGAGCTTCTTGGAGTACCGATACCAATGGCCCATTCCCTGACAGGTAGACGGATCTTGCTTCGTGCGTCTTCTGTCGCCTTGCCGCGACGTTCAGGCCGACGAGCGTCTTGCCAGCCCCTGGAACACCGGTGACGAATACAATTGCTTTCTCGCTGCGACTCCGAGCCTTGTCGATGACTTCTTCGACGCCGGACGAAGTCAGGCGCAGGTTCTTGGCACCGGCGTCGTGCCTGGAGATCGCCTCAAGCGAGTGCCTGGCGTATAGCGCCTGCGCACGCTTCAATAATCGTCGGCGTCGGCGGCATAGGACTGCCAGTCCTCCATGCAGTTGCATCCAACGCTGCGCGCACTCACGCAAGCCAATCGATCACGCAGAACGCATGGCGAGGGCGACCGCATTGCATCGCCTCGGCGGCCTGACGCCATCGTGCGTGAGGGGGCCACCACCCTCCGTCAACATGCTCCGCGCGTGTTGCAACTAGCACGGGCAGGATCGGCGCCGAACGGCTAGCGGCGTGGAAGTTCCGAAGGTCATCAGCGCATAGTCTCGCAGACCTGGTTGTAGTCAGCCGTCTTGAAGCTCGCCTCACCGCACGTGAATTCAATGGGGAAGATGGCAGGGCCAGAAATGATCACCGCGTCGAGACGGCTGCCGAGACGAGGGACGTCGATACTGCAGGAAGATGTCACCAGCGACGACCCGCAGTAGCCTCTGCAAGAACGCCGATCTCTTGCTCCCGGCTTGCCTTTGTTCGATCTCAAGCACATGGGCATGCGCCGACGCCAGTCGACGCCAATACATCTTGCGAGGCCGTCTCTAGAAAACCGGCTATCGAGGCCTGATAGTCGGCCGACAAACGCTCCTACGTTCTCCGACACGGGCGCCAGGATACTCGAGAACTGCGCGCTGACGCCCTCACCCCAGCAACCGTTCCCGCGTCATCCCAAACCGCGCCAATTCGTCGGGCGCGAGGGCGGCAAGCTCTTGATCCGTCGGATCGACCACGACCTCGTCAAGATCGAACCGAGTCGTCGGCCGATGACCACAGTGCGGACACGCCGGGCGCTCGACGGCGAGCGTGTTCCAGTCCTCGTCCGCGTCGCGATCGATCCGCCACAGACCTCCGCCACCATCAATCACATACATCCCCATCGCACACCTCCGGCGATCTGTGATCCCTGACAGGCGGACCCACCCGCTGCTTCGCAGATTCTCCCATCGTCCAAAGGGCGGCCCGTGCAGAAACTGCAGAACGCAAGAGCTATAGCGGCGCTATTCCGGCATCGGCACCTGGCACAATTCGTGCGGCCTCTGACTCCCCATTGCCGGCATGTCGCCGACGACGGTATGGTAGGAGCGCCGGTGACGATCGATGAACGCGTGGCCAATCTCGAAGGCAGGACCGAGGAGCAGGCGATGAGAATCGACGACGTGCGCGCGGCCGTCGCGAGCCTCGAAGCGCGAATGGATCGGCGCTTCGAGCAGCTCGAACAGCGCCTGGACCAGCGGTTTGCCGCAATCGATCAGCGGTTCACGGCGATCGATCAGCGCTTCGCCCTGATCGACCAGCGCTTCCTGGCCATCGATGGCCGGCTGGACGGGATGTCCAAGCTCCTCTGGGCCCTGCTCATCGCCATCATCGGCGGCATGGGCGGCGTCATCGCCGCGATCCTCCAGCGCTGATCTGCCCCAGCGCGCCGTCAGTTACAGCTCCAACTCCGCCACACGGGATAAGATTCGTCCATCCCATGACACGCGCGCCCGTCATCGAGGTCGCCGGCCTCTCGAAGTCGTACGGCGCCCTGCGCGCGGTGGACGGGGTCACGTTCGAGGTGTTCCAGGGCGAGATCTTCGGCCTGATCGGGCCCAACGGCGCCGGCAAGACGACCACCATGGAGTGCATCGAGGGGCTGCGGTCGCCCGATGCCGGCCGCGTGTCGGTGCTGGGCCTCGATCCCATCCGGGAAATGGTGCCGCTCCTGAATCGCATCGGCGTCCAGCTCCAGGAGGCGCAGCTCCAGAAACGCATCACCGTCCGCGAAGCTGTCGGCCTCTGGTCGTCGCTGTACCCCAAGCCGCTCGACGGGCATCAGCTGCTCACGCAACTGGGCATCGAGAGCAAGTCGCACGCGCGATTCATGACGCTCTCCGGCGGGCAGAAGCAACGCCTCTTCATCGCGCTCGCGCTCATCAACGATCCCGAAGTCGTGTTCCTCGACGAGCTCACCACCGGCCTCGACCCGCAGGCGCGACGCGCGATCTGGGACCTCGTCCGCGGCATCCGCGATCGCGGCAAGACGGTGTTCCTGACGACGCACCTGATGGAGGAAGCCGAGCGGCTCTGCGACCGCGTCGCCATCATCGACCACGGCCGCATCGTCGACATCGACTCGCCCGAGGGACTCGTGCGCCGGCACTGCCCCGAGCGCACGATCGTCATCGGCACAGACGATGCAACGCGCCGCGGACGCCCTGGGCCGCGTCGCCGGTGTCGACAGTGTCGCGCGCGATGGACGACAACGTCATCGTACGCGCGCGATCCGTCGACGTGATGACCGGGCTCATCCGCTGCCTCGCGGAACACCACATCACGGTCACGGACTTCCGAACGGTCGTCCCGACGCTCGAGGACGTGTTCCTCAAGCTGACCGGGCACTCGGTGCGGCTGTGAAGGGCGCCTTCTCGTTCCGCGGCCTCGGCGCCCTGACGTGGCTGGAGATCAAGATCTTCCTGCGCGAACCGCTGGGGGTCTTCGGCTCCGTCTTCGTCCCGATCATCGTCTTCGTCGTCCTCGGCCGGATGTTCGGCTCGAGGATGAGCGGCGCGGCCGCCGGCACGGCGCGGGCTGGCGAGCGTTGACCTCGCCGTACTCACGGCGCTGCTTCATTTCGATCAGCGCGGTGCTGTCCCTCGTGACGATCATCGCGATCTACCGGGAGAGCGGCATCCTCAAGCGATTGCGGGCGACGCCCCTCCGGCCGCTCACGATCCTCACCGCGCACGTGCTGGCCAAGCTGCTCTTCACGGCGGTGACGATGACCCTGCTGACCCTGCTCGGCCGACGCTACCTGCCAGCCGACATTGCGATTCCCTGGGTGGCGTTCACGGCCGCCACGCTCGTCAGCACGCTGAGCATCCTCTCGCTGGGATTCGTGATCGCCAGCCTTGTCCCGACGGCCCGATTCGCGCAACCCATCGGCACGCTCCTGCTGTATCCGATGATCGGCATCTCCGGACTGTTCGCGCCGATCGACAGAATGCCCGGCGTGCTGCAGGCGCTGGCGCACGTGACTCCGGTCAGCTACGCGGTGTCGCTCATGCGAGGCGCCTGGCACGGCGACTCGTGGCTGCAGCACGGGACCGATCTCGCCGCGCTGGCCATCATCTTCGCCGTCTGCACGGCCATCGCCACGCGCGTGTTCCGCTGGGAGTACCGACCATGAAACTGCGGACGCCCACCGCTGCGTCCATAATGTCGGCATGAGACACCGCCTGCTGGCTACCCTGCTGCTGCTCGTCCCCTGTTCGCTGCTCGCCCAGAACCAGACGATCACGTACACGCCCACCTCCGGCGTGCCGACGTTCGCGGTGCGCGAACCGGTCCTCACCATCAAGCCCGGCACCATCGTCGAGACCAAGACCTTCTCGAAGCCGGGCGATTACTACGAGGGCGGCGCGTGGCCGGGCGAGGTCGGGCCGTTCCACATCGAGGGCGCGGCGCCCGGCGACACGCTGGTCGTGAAGATCCTGCGGCTGCGGCCGAATCGCGACACCGCGGTGTCGCGGTACAACCCGGGCGGCATCAGCGGCGTCGCGGGCGACAGCCGCACGCGCATGCTCAACGACCCGCTGCCGGCGCGCGCGTTCACGTGGCGGCTCGATCGCGCGCGCATGGTCGGCATCCTCGACCTGCCGAACTCCGCCTCGAAGCGCATCGAGATGCCGCTCAAGCCGATGCTCGGCCGCGTCGCCGTGGCGCCCGGCCGGCCAGGAAGCCTTCGGCGGGCTCTGGCCCGGCGACTTCGGCGGCAACCTCGACGCCGCCGACGTCAAGGAAGGCGCGACGGTCCATCTCCCCGTCTTCCATCCGGGCGCGCTGTTCTACTTCGGCGACGGGCACGCCGCACAGGGCGACGGCGAGATCATCGGCTCCGGGCTCGAAACGACGATGGACGTGACGTTCCAGTTCGATCTGATCAAGGGCAAGCGGATCCGCTGGCCGCGGATCGAGAGCGACACGCACATCATGGTCGCCGCCAGCGTGCGGCCGCTGGTCGACGCGATGCGGATCGCGTACGTCGAGCTGATCGAGTGGCTGGTGGCCGACTACGGCTTCGAGAAGATGGAGGCGTTCCAGGTCGCGTCGCAGGTCGGCGAAGTCCGCGTCGCCAACATCGTCGATCCCAACTACACGGTCGTGGCGAAGTTCCCGAAGGCGCTGCTGCCGAAACGCTGGTCAGTTCGCACGGCGACACGGAGCACGGAGAACTGCTTCACTTAGGTGAAGATCCGTGCCTCCGTGCCCTCCGTGCCTCCGCGTGAACTGACTCCCTCACTCGGCGCGGAGCGCCTTCACCGGATCCACCGCGCTCGCCCGGACCGCCGGCAGCGTGACCGCCGCCAGCGCGACGAGCAGCAGCACGACCGGCACGCCGACGAACACCAGCGGATCGCGCTGCTGGGTCTGGAACAGGAAGTCCGTGATGAAGCGCGACAGCCACCACGACGCGCCCAGCCCCACGACCGCGCCGACGATGGCGAGCGTCATGCCCTGCCGGATCACCATGCCGCGGACGGCCGCGAGCTGCGCGCCAAGCGCAAGGCGGATGCCGATCTCCTGACGCCGCTGCGCGACCGAGTACGCCATCAGGCCGTAGATGCCGATCGCGGCGAGCAGCATCGCGACGCCACCGAAGACGGTCATCAGCCACATGTTGAACCGGCTGCGCGAGGTGGACAGCGACACGATCTCGTTCATCGACTGCACCTGCGACACCGGCAGGCCGGTGACCTGTCGCAACTGCTCCTGAATCGCCGCGCTCAGGGCCGCGGGATCGCCGTGCGTGCGCACCACCCACGAGATCGGCGCGATCTTCACGTTCAGCGCGTTGGCGGCGTCCGGCACCTGGGCCTGCGGCACGCACATGATGGGCTGCGGATCCGCATTCAGGCCCGCGTCGCGCGAGTCGCCGACGATGCCGATGATCTCGCGGTCCTGCTCGGCCGCGAACTCGCGCATGGCGCCGCGGCCGATGGTCATCCGCTGGCCCAGCGCCTGCTCGTTCGGAAAGAACTGGCGCACGAACGCTTCGTTGACGATCACGACCGGAGCGCCCGCGGACGAATCGCTCGTCGTGAACGACCGGCCGCGCTTCACCGGGATCCGGAACACTTCGAAATAGCCGGGGGACACCGTCATCCATGCGCCGCCACCGTGGAACGGGCCGTCCTGCGAGCGGCCGCCCTGACGACCTTGAACGGCAGGCCGTACCCGCCCTGCCAGCGGCACGCAGCACGTGGCGCTCGCCATCTCGACACCCGAGACGCGCGTCAGGCGCTCGACGCCGTCCTGCACGATCCGTTCGACGCCTTCCGAGGTCTGAAACTGCTCGCCCGTCAGCGACATCTTCATCGTCAGCACATTCGTCGCGTCAAAGCCCGGATCGACGCGCGCCAGCGCCACCGCGCTCTTGATGAGCAGCGCGGATCCGATGAGGAGGATCGTCGCCAGCGCCACTTCGGTCACGACCAGGATGGATCGCGTCCAGTTCTGGCGCGCGCCGGTGCCCGACCGGCCGCTGCTCTCCTTGAGCGACGTCGTCAGGTCCACGCGCGAGGCCTGCAGCGCGGGAATCAACCCGAACACGATGCCCGTCAGCAGCGAGATGCCGATCGCGAAAGCCGCGACGCGCCAGTCGAGGCCGACGAACGCGCCGCCCTCGCCGACTCGCGGCAGACCCGCCGTGTTCACGGACAGCAACGCGCGGATTCCGCCAAGCCCAAGCGCGACGCCCAGCACGCCGCCAATCGTCGAGAGGACGACGCTCTCTGTCAGCAATTGACGGACGATGCGCCCCCGGGAACCGCCGATGGCTGCGCGCACGGCCATCTCTCGCGTGCGGCCGGTCGCGCGCGCGAGGAGCAGGTTCGCCACGTTCGCGCAGGCGATGAGCAGCACGAGTCCGACGGCGCCGGCCAGCACGAACAGCGACTGCCGGACGTTGCGCACGAGCAGGTCCCGCACCGGCATCACGCCGAAGCTGTTGGCCGCCGGCATGGCGTTCGGATACTTGCGCGCGATACCGATCGGTGGACGCCTTGATCGCCGCCTCCGCCTGCTGCAGCGTGACGCCCGGCTTCAGCCGGCCCATCGCCCGGAAGTAGTGCCCCTGGTCCGTGGAGTTTGGCGGAATCTGGAACGCCGTCCAGACGTCCGGGTCCACGCCGAGTTCACGGACGCCCGTGTTCGGCGCGAGCACGCCCACGACGACGTACGGCGTGCCGTCGAGCGAGAACGGCTTGCCGACGATCTCCGGATCGCTGCCAAACCGCGTGGTCCACGTGCGATGGCTCAGGATGACCGCCTTCTCGCCATTCGGCAGGTCCTCCTCGGGCGCAAAGGCTCTGCCCTTTTCGAACCGCGCGCCGATCAGCTTGAAGAAGTCCAGCGACACCCGCCCCGACTGCAGCTGTTCCGGAAAGGTGCCTCCGGTGTAGTTCACCGATCCGCCCGTCGCGGCCGAGACGTCGGTGACGACGTCGGATTGCGCACGCCAGTGGAGGAACTTGGCCGGCGATGCCCCGGGCCCGGATGCCGTTCGGGGAGACGTTCATGAAGTACGACGAGCCGATCGGGTTCCGGCAGCCCGATGGGCTTCAGGAGGACGGCATTGACGACGGAGAAGATGGCCGTGTTCGCGCCGATGCCCAGCGTCAGCGCGGCAATCGCCGCGGCGGCAAACGCCGGGTTCTGACGGAGCACGCGGAAGGCGTGCCGGAGGTCCTGCAGGAGTCTGTCCATGGGTGCACCGGTACCTTAGACGCAACCAGGCGCGGGCAGGCTCCTGCGGGTTGTAAAGATTTCGTCAATCGATCGACTTGAGGGTCAGGCTGAGGTCCACGGCGGGCGCCGAGTGGGTCAGGGCGCCGATGCTGATGACATCCACGCCCGGCAGCGCGTAGTCGCGCACGTTGTCGAGCCGGACGCCGCCGGAGACCTCGACCCCGGCGGCGCCGTCGATGAGCGCCACGGCGCGACGCACCATCGCCGGCGACATGTTGTCCAGCAGGATCACGTCGGCGCCGGCTTTCACCGCCGACTTCACTTCCGCGAGCGTCGTCGCCTCCACCTCGATGCGGGCGGTGTGGGGCGCGGCGTGCCTGGCGCGCGCGACGGCGCGCGCAATCGAGCCGGCGGCCGCGATGTGGTTGTCCTTGATCAGCACGTGCTCGCCGAGCGAGGAGCGGTGGTTGAAGCCGCCGCCGCAGCGCACGGCGTACTTCTCGAGCGCGCGCCAGCCCGGCGTCGTCTTGCGCGTGTCCACGATGCGCACGCCGGTGCCGTCGACGGCGTCCGCGAACGCCGCGCGAGCGTCGCGATGCCGGACAGGTGCTGCAGGAAGTTCAGCGCGGTGCGCTCGGCGAGGAGAATGGACCGCGTTCGGCCGCGGACCTTCAGCACGACGGCGCCTTTGCGGACCCGGTCGCCATCCTCCGCCGTCCGCGTGATGATCAGTGACGCATCGACCCGCTCGAAGACCCGCGCGGCCACGTCCACGCCGCAGAGCACGAGGCGTTCGCCGGCGTCGATGACGCCGCGCGACCGATGTCGCTCGGAGACCGTGGCACGACTGGTGACGTCGCCAAGACCGGCGTCCTCGTCAAGCGCGAGATCAATCAGGTGATCGGTGCGAGGAGACGACGTCATGACGTCGCGGGGGTCATGTCGAACATGCGGTGGATGCTGCGCGCGGCGCGCACGCGAATGTCTTCGGGAATCGTGATGATGTGCTCCGGACGAGGCTCGCCGGAGAGCGCGTCGCGCAGCTTCT
>CAVPPW010000024.1:0-11434 GCA_963707445.1 uncultured beta proteobacterium
GAACGTCGCTTGTCGGTGCAGCGACTGCTCCACCGGCTTCGACAAAGCGCTCGAATGCGCGCGCGCGTTCGGTCCGGTGCCGAAGATGATGCTCGTCGAAATGGCGATGCAGTGCGCGCAGCACCTGGAACTTGGCCTGCGCCACTGCCGCGTAATCGACCCGCTCGCTGGCGCGCAATGCCTGCAGTCGTTGCTGGAACGCAGCCGACTCGACCTGCTGCTGCACTTCACGACATTCGCCGTAATCCATCATGGCGGTCACGTCGATGTACAGCACGTTCAGAAACATCCGGCTCGACGGGCCGTACGGACTGCTGTGCCGCGGGTTGTGCGGGAACAGAGCGTGCAGCGGATTGACGCCGATGACGCCGGCGCCGTTGCGCCCGCAGGTCCGGACGACAGCGGCCAGATCGCCGAAGTCGCCGATGCCCCAGTTTGTGGCCGAGCGCAAACCGTAGAGCTGCAGGCGCCAGACCCCAGGTGCGGTGACCATCGCGCACCGATTCCGGCCGATAGCAGGTGGCGGGAGCTACCGCGAGCCTGCCGCGCGCGACGCTGCGACCGTCGGCCAGAACTTCGATGCCGTGATAGCCGAGCGGCGGCATTTCGCTGAACTGCAGACGCAGCTCGTTGAAGCGGTCGCCGTCGAATTCGACCGAGGCCAGCGATGTCACCGTGTCCGGCGTCAGCGCCAGTTGAGCGCCGTGCTCGGTGGCGACACGCAGTTCGAACCTTCGGCTTTCATTTGCAGGCGTGCGCACCGTCAGCTGTAGCGGACCGTTGTTGCGAACGACGGTCAGCGGAGGCAAAGGCCGTAGCCAGCGGTCGCGCTCGAGCGCCACGAGTGCATCGTGTATCGCCGCGTCGCTGTCGGCGGCGATTCCCATGGCGGCGAGCAAGGCACGGCGCACGGGATCGCCGGTCTCATGGCGCCGCCCCCAGACGTCCTCGTAGTCGGCAGCGATGCCCAGCGCATCCGCCAGCCGCCGCAGATCAGCGCTCATGCTGCGCGAGGACGACCGCCAGGCCGTGCGCTTCAAAGTGGACGTGCTGACCGCCATCGCGCAGCACAGCCCGCTGCAGATGGATCGGCGTCCCCGTGGGCAGCAGCACCGACGCAGTCTCCCCGAAATTGCCGATCAGATGCAGCGAACTTCCTCCCGCCAACAGCCAATCGACCCGAAGCACATGGCCTTCAACTCGCCACGAGCCGCCGGCGGCGGTGCCATCGAGCAGCGGCGTGATGTGCGCCGCACGCTTACGCAACAAGCTTGCATAGAAGGCGCGCCACTGAGCGTGCGGTGCGCGACCCGCCTCGGACCAGTCGAGGCGGCTGGCGACGAAAGGTCTCGAAGTCATTCGGATCCGGAATCGCCACCCGCGACGCGGGATCGCTGAAGCGCGAGAAGCGGCTGAATTCGTTGCGCCGGCCGCTTGTGACGGCGGCGGCCAGCTCGGGTCCGAAGTCGCAGAAGAAAAGAAACGGGCTCGACGCGGCGAACTCCTCGCCCATGAACAGCATCGGCACAGATGGGGAAAGCAGTACTGTGGCCACGGCCTGGCGCAGCGCGTCGGCATCGGCGAGCATCGACAGGCGCTCGCCGCGTGCACGGTTGCCCACTTGATCGTGCGTCTGCGTGTAAACGACAAAGGAGCTTGGGGGCAGTTGGCCGCTCGGTTCTCCGCGCCGCGCGCCACCACGGAACGCCGAGGGCTCGCCCTGGTATGCAAAGCCTTCGGCAAGGCAGCGCCCCAGGCGTCGCACCGGCTGATCGGCGTAGTCGGCGTAGTACCCGTCGGTTTCCCCGGTCGTGATCACGTGCAACGCATGGTGCACGTCATCGTTCCATTGCGCGTCGGCGATCACAGCCCGGCCATGCGGATCGCGCGCCAGGTAACGCGCTTCGTTGTGGTCGTTCTCCAGAATGAGATGCACGTGCCGGCCCGCACTATGCCGTCGGACCACGGTAGCGAGTTCGCTGACGATGTGCTGCTCGCTGTCGTCGAAGATTGCATGCACTGCGTCGAGCCGCAGCCCGTCGAAGTGGAACTCGTCGAGCCAGTACCGCGCGTTGTGCAGATAGAAGTCGCGCACCGTGCGGCTGCCGGGTCCGTCGAAGTTGATCGCGGCGCCCCATGGTGTCTCGTGTCGGTCGGTGAAGAATTGCGGCGCAAAGAGGTGCAGGTAGTTGCCCTCCGGCCCGAAGTGGTTGTAGACGACGTCGAGCAGCACCATCATCCCAAGCTGGTGCGCGGCGTCGACGAAGCTCTTCAGCTCTTCGGGCGTGCCGTAACTCGACTCTGGTGCGAACAGCAGAACGCCGTCGTAGCCCCAGTTGCGGCGCCCCGGAAAGTCCGCCAGCGGCATCAGCTCGATCGCGGTGATGCCGAGTTGGCGCAGGCCGTCGAGCCGCTCGCGCGCGGCGGCGAACGTCCCCTCCGGCGTGAACGTACCGACGTGCAACTCGTAGATCACCGCCTCCTCCCAGCGGCGACCGCCCCAATTCGCGTCGATCCAGTCGTACGCCCCAGGATCGACGACCATGCTGGCGCGATGTACGTCGTCGGGATTGCAGCGCGATGCCGGATCGGGGACCTGTTGTCCGCCGTCGATGCGGTACGCGTAGCGGGCGCCGGCGCCGATGCCCTCAACGAACAGTTCGAACCAGCCGCCTTCGAGCGCCTGCAGCGCTCGGCGTTCGCGCCGTCCGGCCACGTCCAGCTCGACATCCACGCGCGCGGCGGCCGGAGCCCACAGGCGGAAGCGCGTACCGTCGCCGGCCAACTCGGCCCCGAAAGGCATCGAGTGTCGACGCTTCATCCAGGAGGACGGATCTGCTGCAGAAGTGCCAGGCTGCGTCCCGCCAGTTGGTAGATGCCGTCCGGCTGATAAGTGCCCTCGGGCAGCAGACCGTTGCCGAACGCGGTATCGACCAGTGCCAGCCAACCGCCGGCTCCGAGGTCCGGCAGTTTGAACGGAATCGCGTCATGGTGCGCGTTGAACAGCAGCAGAAAGCTGTCGTCGACCACGCGCCGTCCGCGCTCGTCGACCTCCTGCAGCGCCTCGCCGCCGAGAAACACGCCGAGGCAGCGGGCGAAGTTGTTGTTCCACTCCTCGTCCGACATCTCGGTGCCGTCCGGCGTCAGCCACGCAATGTCCTTTTCGCCGCTGCCGCGCACCGAGCGGCCCTGGAAGAAGTGGCGCCGTCGAAACACCGGATGGTCGCGCCGCAGCGCGATCATGCGGCGCGCATAGTCGAGCAGCCGTAAGCGCGGTGGGTCGAGAGCCCAGTCGACCCACGAGATTTCGTTGTCCTGGCAGTAAGCGTTGTTGTTGCCGCGCTGCGTGCGGCCGATCTCGTCACCCGCCAGCAGCATCGGCACGCCCTGTGACAGCAGCAGCGTGCGCCAGCAGGTTGCGCACCTGGCGCTCGCGCAGTTCGCTGATGGCCGGATCGTCGGTCGGCCCTTCGACGCCGCAGTTCCACGATAGGTTGTTGTCAGACCCGTCGCGGTTGCCTTCGCCGTTGGCTTCGTTGTGCTTTTCGTTGTAGCTGACCAGATCGCGCAGCGTGAAGCCGTCGTGCACGGTGATGAAGTTGATGCTGGCGTGCGGCCTCCGACCCGAGCGGCCGTACAGGTCCGACGAGCCGGTCAGCCGGCGCGCGAAATCGCCGATCAGGCCGCCGTCGCCTTTCCAGTAGGCGCGCATCGTGTCGCGGTACTTGTCGTTCCACTCGGCCCAGCCCGACGGAAAGTTGCCGACCTGGTAGCCGCCTTCACCGAGGTCCCACGGCTCGGCGATCAGCTTCACCTGCGACAGCAGCGGATCCTGCCGGATGATGTCGAAGAAGGTCCCGAGCCGGTCGACTTCGTGCAGTTCGCGCGCCAGCGCCGAGGCCAGGTCGAAGCGGAAGCCGTCGACGTGCATTTCCTGCACCCAGTAGCGCAGCGAGTCCATCATCAGCTGCAGCACGCGCGGATGCTGCATGTCGAGCGTGTTGCCGCAGCCGGTGAAGTCCATGTAGTAGCGACGGATCGTCGGGTCGCAGCCGGTAGTACGCGCGTTGTCGATGCCGCGGAACGCCAGCGTCGGTCCGAGCTCGTTGCCTTCGGCCGTGTGGTTGTAGACGACGTCGAGGATCACTTCGAGGCCCGCCGAATGCAGCGCCTTGACCATCGTCTTGAACTCGCTGACCTTGCCCGATGCGGAGTAACGGCTGTCGGGCGCGAAGTAACCGATCGTGTTGTAGCCCCAGTAGTTGCGCAGCCCGGCCTGGACCAGGTGCCGGTCGTCGACGATACGCATGAACCGGCATCAGCTCGACCGTGGTGATCCCGAGCCGCTGCAGGTAGTCGATCACCGGCGCAGTCGCCAGTCCGGCATACGTGCCGCGCAGCGGCGGCGGCACGTCGGGATGCTGCATCGTGAAGCCGCGCACGTGCAGCTCGTAGATCACCATTTCGTGCCACGGCACCACCGGACGCCGATCGTCGCCCCAGGTGAACGCTGGATCGATCACCTTGCACTTCGGCATGCCGCTCGCGCTGTCGCGCCGGTCGAACGACAGGTCGGCGCGCTTGTGCCCGACCGTGTAGCCGAACAGCGCGTCGCTCCAGCGCACCGCGCCGACGATGCTCTTGGCGTAGGGATCGAGCAGCAGCTTGTGCGGATTGAAGCGATGGCCTTCCTGCGGCCGGTAGGGGCCATGGACACGATAGCCATAGACCAGGCCGGGACGCGCCTCGGGCAGATAGCAGTGCCACACCTGGTCGGTGCTGCTCGCCCAACGAGATGCGTTGCACCTCGCGCCGTCCGCTGGCATCGAAGAGGCACAGCTCGACGCGTCCGGCGTGTTCCGAGAACAGCGCGAAGTTGACGCCTTCGCCGTCCCAGGTGGCCCCGCGCGGATGCGGACGCCCGGGCCAGACCTCCTTGATCACTGACATGCCCGAACGTTCTTGAGGCCGGATCAGCGTGCGCTGTTACAGCGGCGGCAGCCGCTCATCGTCGCGATCGTCTCCCTGACGCGAGCGGAACCAGCGATCGATCGCCTCCCTGGCGCGATCGCGGCCGCCGAGTCCGAAGGCCAGCGCAAGGCCGAGCGCGACCGCGCCGACGATGATCAGGAAGGTCTGCCGGATGACGTCGCCAAGGCCGAGCTGGTCGAGCGCGATCAGCACGACGAACACCATGATCGCGTAAACGGAGAAGCGGCCCAGCAGCCGCGCGTCGCCCATGCCGAGGTTGCTGCAGTAGGTCGTGACCGCAGCGCCGACGAAGCGCGCGAAGTAGGCGCCGAAGGCGATCATCAGGATGGCGACGATCACCTTCGGCACGAACAGCAGCACGCGGCCGATCAGGTCGGTCACGTGGTCGAGGCCCAGGCTGTTGAAGGCGATCATCAGCGCGGCCAGGATCACCAGCCAGTAGACGAGCAGCGCCGAGGATTCTGACGGTGTCGCACCGTGCCGCCGCCCTCGCGCAGGAAGCGGTCGAGGCCGCCTTCTCGGTCACCACGTGGAAGTTGATCGCGCGCAGCGCGCGTTCGACCGCGAAGCGGACGCCCTTGGCAAGCAGCCAGCCGACCAGCAGGATCACCAGCGCGAGCAGCAGCCGGGGCAGGAACGCGCCGATCTGGTGCAGCAGGCCGCGCAGCGGCTCCAGCATCATGTCGATGTCATCGCATGGCTTCCTCCCGGTCATCCGCTCGTGCCGAAGCGCTCGATCAGGCCGCCTGCAGCGGCACTGCGCACCCAGTCCGGACGGTTGTCGAGCCTCGTAGCGCAGCTCGTAGAGCGCCTTCTCGAGCTCGAACAGCTCGAGCAAGCCCGCGCTTCTTCGCGCACGCTGGCCAGGCCGTGCTGCTGCGCGACCTCGTCGTAGGCGCGCGAGGAAGGCTTCGCGCGGCTGCGCTGCCAATCGCGCGCCAGCCGCCGAGCGGTCGTGGCCGCATCGGGCCGCTCGCTGATCACGCGCGCCAGCGCCGACGTGCATCGCGTAGTCGAACGAGCGCAGCATGCCGGCGACGTCGTTCAGCGGCGAGTGCTTGTGCGCGGCGCTCGTCGAGCGGGCGCGCCGGCTCGCCTTCGAAGTCGATGATGCACGAAGTCGTTCTCGACCAGCAGCACCTGGCCGAGGTGATAGTCGCCGTGCAGCGCGCCTTCTGGCGCCGCGCGTCGCGTCCGTCGCATGGCGCTCGATGCGCGCCAGCGATCTGCTCGCGCGCGGCGAGCACGAGCTGCGACGTCGGCGCGCAGGCTGCGGCAGCGTCGTCGAGCCGTGCCGACAGCACGCTCGAGCGCGCCCTCGTGCCGCGTCGTACGCGCGCGGTCCAGTCGCGCGATGTCCTGCGGCTGCAACGGGCTCCGGATCGAACGCGGGATCGCCGCGGCTCGCCGCAAAGCGCAGCGTGCAGCTCGGCGGTGCGCTGCCCGAGCGTGCGCATCAGCGCGAGGTAGCCGCCGTGCACATCGACGTCCGCCGCGTCGGCGCTGCGGCGGCCAGCGTTCGAAGAAGCGCTCGAGGTAGTCGAGCGTGTAGTCCCAGCCGTCGCCCTGGTTCGCGACGTAGCCCTGCAGCAGCGCGAGCGTCGTCGTCGCGCCCGTCCTCCGGCACGTACTCGAGCGCTGCCGGCCACCGGCACGCAGTTGCGGGAAGTGCGCGACGTCGGTCAGGAAGCGGCCGATCTCGACCTCCGGATTGACGCCGACCTGCAGCCGCCGGTAGCCCTTGAGGAACAGCCGCTCGCCGAGCGCGACGATCGTGTTGCTGCTCTGCGCAGGTGGCACGGCGATCGTGCAGGCGCTCGCAGTTCCGCGCCTGCGATCCGCTGCGAACGCGCCGGTCGGCTGGAATGACAGCGTGCCGTGCGCCGATTTCAGCGCTCGACGCGCTGCGCCGATCGCGCGTCACCAGCGCGCGGCAGAACGCCTCGTCGCCGAAGGCGTCGGCCAGGACGCCGACTTGCGCCTGCTGGCGCACCTTGGCGACGCCGCGCGGCGCGAGCGCCTGCATCCGCTCCTCGTCGCCGTCCTCCCACGCCGAGCGCCAGCGGCAGGAAATAGGTCTGCGGCGTCGCCGTCCTCGCCGCTCGACGCGCGACCAGCGCGACGAGCCAGCTGCGGCCGCCGTCGGTCCACTCGACGTGATCGACGAGCGCGACGCGCCGCATCGGCTCGCCCTTGGCCGCGTACCAGCGGCGCGCCGCGACGAAAGCCGGCAGCACCTCGCGCTCGAGCTGCGCGCGCACCTTCTCGGCCATCGCGATGCGCCACGGCACGACGCGGTCGCGGAAGAGGCTGGTCCAGCCGTCGAACAGCACCAGCACCGGCAGCTCCTCGCGCGGCAGCCGCTCCTCGTGCCACGCCGGCGACGTCGCACGTCGGCGGCGAGCCGGAACCAGTAGAAAGCCGTGGCCGGCAGCGTCAGCAGGTAGGGCAGCTCGCCGATCGGCGGGAACGCGCGTGCGGCCCATCATCTCGACCGGCACGCGGCCCTTGAAGCGCGCGAGGTCGAGCTCGACCGGCTGCGCCGAGCGCGCGAGGTTGGCGACGCACAGGATGGTCTCGTCGCCGTACTCGCGCAGATAGGCGAGGATCTTGCGGTTGCCCGGCTTGCAGGAACGTCGAGCGTGCCGCGGCCGAACGCCTGGCCGCCTTGCGCACGGCGAGCATGCGCCGCGTCCAGTTGAGCAGCGACGACGGGTCGCGCGCCTGCGCCTCGACGTTGACCGCCTCGTAGCCGTAGATCGGGTCCATGATCGGCGGCAGGTACAGGCGCTGCGGGTCGGCGCGCGAGAAGCCGGCGTTGCGGTCCGGGCCTCCACTGCATCGGCGTGCGCACGCCGTCGCGGTCGCCGAGGTAGATGTTGTCGCCCATGCCGATCTCGTCGCCGTAGTAGAGGATCGGCGAGCCCGGCATCGACAGCAGCAGGCTGTTCATCAGCTTGATGCGGCCGCGGTCGTTCTCCAGCAGCGGCGCCAGGCGCCGGCGGATGCCGAGGTTGATGCGCGCGCGCGGATCGGCGGCGTACATCTGGTACATGTAGTCGCGCTCCTTGCTGGTCACCATCTCGAGCGTCAGCTCGTCGTGGTTGCGCAGGAAGATCGCCCACTGGCAGCCGTCCGGGATGTCCGGCGTCTGCTGCATGATCTCGATGATCGGGTGGCGGTCCTCCTGCGCGATCGCCATGTACATGCGCGGCATCAGCGGGAAGTGGTACGCCATGTGGCATTCGTCGCCGTCGCCGAAGTACTCGCGCACGTCCTCGGGCCACTGGTTGGCCTCGGCGAGCAGCAGCCGGTTCGGGTAACTGCGCGTCGATCAGCGCGCGCAGCTGCTTCAGCACCGCGTGCGTCTCGGGCAGGTTCTCGTTGTTGGTGCCCTCGCGCTCGATCAGGTACGGAATGGCGTCGAGCCGGAAGCCGTCGACGCCCATGTCGAGCCAGAAGCGCATCACGCGGAAGATCGCCTTCAGCACCTGCGGGTTGTCGAAGTTGAGGTCGGGCTGGTGGCTGAAGAAGCGGTGCCAGTAGTACGGCCTTCGCCACCTCGTCCCAGGTCCAGTTGGACTTCTCGGTGTCGGTGAAGATGATGCGCGTGCCGCGCGTACTTCTGTCGGTGTCGCTCCAGACGTAGAAGTTGCGCTTCGGCGAGCCCTTCGGCGCGCGGCGCGCCGCCTGGAACCACGGGTGCTGGTCGGAGGTGTGGTTGATGACCAGCTCGGTGATCACCCGCAGGCCGCGCCGGTGCGCCTCGCGAACGAAGTGCTGGAAGTCGTCGCAGCGTGCCGTACGACGGATGCACGTTGCGGTAGTCGGCGACGTCGTAGCCGTCGTCGCGCAGCGGCGACGGATAGAACGGCAGCAGCCAGATCGTGTTGACGCCGAGATCCTGGACGTAGTCGAGCTTGCTCCGTCAGCCCGCGGAAGTCGCCGATGCCGTCGTCGTTGGAGTCGAAGAAGGCCTTGACGTGCAGCTGATAGATGACCGCGTCCTTGTACCAGTGCGGGTCCGCCACGGTCGCGAAGGTCGCGGCACCACCCAGCGGCTCGCGGCTGGCGTTGCGTTGCCTCATTCGCTGATGCGCCGCTGCATCACGCACCCTGCGGATCGAAGTCGCGCTCGTTGCGCACGCCGCGCCGCACGCGGAACACGTGCGCCGGCACGCGCGCCGGGTCGAGTTCGCACGTAGTTGCGTGCCCCGCTCCACAGGTAGCGCGCATCGGTCAGCAGGTCATGCACCTGAAACGGCTGGCTCGCATCCAGGCTGCAGCGCGTCGAGATCGAGCGTCACCCAGCCCGACTGCACGTGGTGCGGGTCGAGATTGACGACGACCAGCACTGCGTTCGGGTGCGTCTGTCCGCTCGCCTGCGCGACCTTGGCGTAGGCGATCAGCTCGTCGTTGTCGGTCGGCATGAACACCAGTCCTCGATCGCTCTGCAGGGCCGGGTTGTCGCGCCGCGCGGTGTTGACGCGCGCGATGAACGCCGCCAGGCTGTCGGGACGGCGCAAGTCCCACTGCTGCAGCTCGTACTTCTCGGAGTCCAGGTACTCCTCGCCACCGGGCTCGCGCGGCACATGTTCGAGCAGCTCGAAGGCCGGACCGTAGATGCCGTAGTTCGCGGCCAGCGTCGCCGCCAGCACCAGCCGCGCCATGAACGCCGGCCGGCCGCCGATCTGCAGCTCCTCGGGCAGGATGTCCGGCGTGTTCGGCCAGCAGTTCGGACGGAAGTATTCGCGTCCCGGTCCGTGCGTCAGCTCGGTGAAGTACTCGGTCAGCTCCTGCTTGGTGTTGCGCCAGGTGAAGTAGGTGTACGACTGCGAGAAGCCGAGCTTGGCCAGGCGGTGCATCACCTTCGGCCGGGTGAAGGCCTCCGACAGGAAGATCACATCCGGATGCGCGCGCTTGATCTCGCCGATGGCCCATTCCCAGAAGGGAAAGGGCTTGGTGTGCGGGTTGTCGACGCGGAAGATGCGCACGCCTTCGTCGATCCAGAAGTTGAACACGCTGGCGAGTTCGTGCCACAGCGCCTGCCAGTCCTCCGATTCGAAGTTGAAGGGATAGATGTCCTGGTATTTCTTCGGCGGGTTCTCGGCGTACTGGACCGTGCCGTCCGGACGCTTACGGAACCACTCCGGGTGCGCCGCCACGTAGGGATGATCGGGCGCGCACTGGAAGGCGATGTCGAGCGCGACCTCAAGGCCGAGTTCGCGTGCGCGTGCGACGAAGCGGCGGAAGTCATCGAGCGTCTCCCAGGTCCGGATGCACGGCCTTGTGACCCCCCTCGACCGCGCCGATCGCCCAGGGGCTGCCGACGTCGTCGGGCGCGGCGTTCAGCGTGTTGTTCTTCCCCTTGCGGCGCTCCCGTCCGATCGGATGGATCGGCGGCAGGTACAGCACGTCGAAGCCCATTTGCGCCGACGTACGGCGAGCCGGGCATCGCCGTCTGAGAAGGTGCCGTGCGTGTCGGCTCGGGCCCGCAGGAGCGCGGAAAGATCTCGTACCACGTCGAGAAGCGCGGCGCGTGGCGATCGACGACCAGCGGAAACTCGGCGGGGCCGACGGTCGCGAAGCGACGGTCGGGATGGCGGGCAGCCATCAAGCCGCGAGCGCTCGTCGAGCGCGAGGTCTCGCAACTTCGCTGACATCCTGCGGTGCGCGCAGCTGCGCTGGCCCACGCCCTCAGGCGTTGACGATCGTCGCCGTGTGCTCGCGCAGCCGCAGCGTCGATCAGGTCCGCACCGACTAGCGCGGCGATACGCAGGTCCTCGGCGTCGATCGCGTCGCTCGAAGTCGTGCCGCCACGACAGGAAATGGTCGACCCAGGCCGTCGATCGTGTACCGATACCGTCCCACTGAGGAGCAACGAATGATCCGCGCCAGCGGTCGTTGCCAAGCGCGCTCATCGGCACTTCGTCGACGCCGTCATTGCCTTCCCGCCACCAGCGGACGACACACGCGACGACATCATGGCCGTCGACGAAGCAGTCGGCCTCGACCACGACCTCGTCTCCGACGATTCTTTTGACGGCGAAGCGACCGCCGTCAACGGCGGGGGTGACGCCTTCGATCACCACGCGCGTCCGGCCGTCGACGAGAGCGCGAGCAGACGTTGGGGCGGATCGGGGCTCCCGGTTCTTGGGCATCGGGTTCGAACCTATCTCGGAATCCCTGGTGGTCGCGGCGGGGTCGCATGGGGTGCAGGGTTAGACGCGGCGAGGGGACCATTGCTGACTGCAAGGACCCAAGCCGCAACAACGCCATGCGCCCCATGCGACCCCGCCCCGCAGGGTTGCCACGCTGCGCACGCGCTGCGCGCGTGCGCATCTTGCGATGGTTCCGACGACGCAGCGGCTTGGCCGCTGCGGTGGCGGGCGTCTGCGGCGTTGGCCGGCTCGGCCGTAGGCTCGGCTACTGTCCTTCGCCA
>CAVPPW010000025.1:0-36511 GCA_963707445.1 uncultured beta proteobacterium
TCACGCTTGTGCCGGAACTTCGACAGCGCGTTGTAGATCTTGATGCGCGCGCGATTCAGGCCGCCGATCGGCGCGTGTTCGGGCAAGGCATGGCCGGGTGAAAAGGCGAGTTCCTCGCCCGTCGCTGAGGCGCTTGCCGTTGCGAAATCTCTGCGGGCAGGTACAGCGTCGCTACCTTCCGGAACGGCGACTTGGCGCTCGTCCCAACGCCCGGCGCATCTTCCACGGGCATGCCGCCGCGCCGCAGCTGCACGCAGAAGTCGAAACTCGCGTCGTGGCCGTCCAGGTGCACCTGCATCGCTTCGCCCAGGTAGGATCGTCCCCAGGGTCGTGCGGCTTGGGGCTGGTGTAAACCGAAGTGGGAATGAGCGAGTACTTCACCACATGGTCTTCGCCGAAGCGGTAGGGCGTGGTGCTCCAGTAACGCACGTCCAGCGGCGAGCTGGGCGTGTTGCGCAAGCCGAGCAGGCCGATCAGCGCGCCGGCATGGCCGGTGATGGCGAACTTCGCGGCCAGCAGCACCGGCGTGCTTTCTATCGTGTAGTACACCGCGTCGCGGAACATCGCCACCGTGCCCAGCGGCATCACCGGCGTGTCCAGCAGTACGAAGTCCTGGCCTGACGTCTCGCCGGCCTCGGCCCTGCTGCGTGGCGCCAGCAACTTGATGGCGATACCGCGCGCATCGGGCATCGCGTCGGACTGCAGCTTGCCGCTGGAATTGGAGATGCGCACCCAGCAGTCGTAGCTGTGCGGCGTTTCGAATAGGCCGACCTGAAGCGCCATCGGCAGGTTCGGCTCCATCCCGAAGCTTGCCGCGCAACACGCCGATGGTCTTCGGGTGCGCGTCGCGCATGGTGTCGCCCTTGCCGTAGTCGCGTGCCATCTTGCGACGCAGGATCTCGATCATCTCGGCGACCAGGGCCGCCTCGTTGGGTTCGCGTTGTTCGACCGGACCGGATTTCATTGTGTGACGCTAGCAGCAAGTCAAGACGCCGTTGGCGTTATCCCAGGTCATCGCCGACAGGAGGGTTTCGGTGACGGACTTTGCGGGTCTGTCCCCAGTCGCTTTTCGATTACCAGGTCCGAGTCTCCGTGGGATTAGGCAGGGACGTCACCGGGATTCGACGGCTTCTTGTAGTTGATGCCATGGTCGACCGGCGCCTTCAGGTGCGTGACTTCAATGAAGCCATAGCCCATGGCCTGATGGCAACCGTTGCAGCTGACGATGACGTCCTTGTAGGCCTTGTCGAACGCCTTGATGTCCTTGGCGTTGATGGCCTTCTCGACCGGCTGCCACGTGCCGCTATAGAACGAAGCCCACGTCTTGTATTCCGCCGGCTTGGTGACTTTGGCTGGAGTCATCGCGCCATTCATGTACTTGGACATGTACGCGGCAAGCGCCCAGTTGCCGCCTTGCGCGGCGTAGTACATGTTCTGGAAACGATCGCCCACCTCGCGCATCGGGATGGCGAACTTCGGGAGCACCGATTTGATGTCAGTGACCTGCTGCTGTAGATCAGGAGTGGCCGCGGTGGATGCCGGCGGGGTCTGCGCTAGTGCGGGGCCCAACAGGACCAGGCCGATGGCTGCAAAGGTGTGCTTCATGCAAGACATTTGTTTTCTCCGGAAAAATTGATGGGATCCGCCCACCGCGGATCTGTCATTCGGCGATTCCGGCCCGCTGAGACGGGCAAACCCGGAAGGCGCGAGTTAGGGGTCGAGAGGCGCCGCGACAGCAACTTCCAGTCTCGCCCCGGGGTTGGAGGCTCAACCGCACGTTCATTCACTTGCCTCTTCGCTGGATGACCAATGCAAAGACCGCGACTCCCAAGAGCACCAGCAACAGTGGTACCCAGATCACGCCGTACCCAGCCATCCAGCCCACGCCCCATGTACTGTCATTCATCATGTGCCCGGTTTGGGCTGTTGTTGCGCCAGTGACCAACAGGGCCAGGGCACAAAGCGTCGTGATCGTGAATGTCTTCATCAATCCTCCAAGGCGAAGCAGCCAGGCGACAAAAGCGTCGCTGGTTTAACGACCGAAGCGCGAATTCGCGGGTTGTTGCGTCGCCAGACCTTGATGTCTTGCACGAAACCCGTCATGTCGACTCCTGCCGTCATCAGAACCTGCACGCTTTCCGCACATTCCGCGGCGCGTCTTGACGGCACGCACGGTTTTGTCGTACCGGCCCGATGCAGAATGCAAGCGTGGACGCTTGCGTGACAACTGTCCGTGCGCTAGCGAACACTCAGGATGGTGCTTGCTATGCCGTGCGTTTTGGTGGCGGGATTTGCTGGAGCGGTGACGCAATGAGACACAGCGAAAGACACAGAACACATCGAACAGGCTGGCTTCGTGCCGCTGTTCTTGGTGCGAACGACGGCATCGTTTCTACGGCCAGCCTTGTTCTGGGGGTCGCGGCTGCAGGCGCAGGCACTCAGGGCATCCTGGTCGCAGGCGTTGCCGGCCTCGTGGCTGGTGCAATGTCAATGGCAGCCGGCGAGTATGTCTCGGTCAGCTCACAAGCCGATACCGAACGCGCGGATCTGGCTCGCGAGACCAGGGAGTTGGCTGCGAATCCCGAGCAGGAACATGCAGAACTGACGGCGATTTACGTCAAACGCGGTCTGGACGAGTCACTGGCATCGAAGGTTTCCACCCAGTTGATGCAGCATGACGCACTTGCGGCGCATGGTCGAGATGAACTCGGTATATCCGATACCTTGGCTGCGCGACCTGTGCAGGCTGCATTGGCTTCGGCGGGTACGTTTGCCGTGGGCGCGGCCTTACCTCTTCTGATGGTTCTCGTGCTCCCGGCGTCTGCACTGATGTGGGGCCTCGCAGGCAGTTCACTTCTCTTTCTTGCACTGTTGGGCCTCGTGGCTGCACGTGCGGGGGGCGCGCCCGTGATTGCATCCGTCATGCGCGTTGCCTTTTGGGGGGCTCTGGCAATGGCATTGACCGCTGCAGTTGGGGCCCTTTTTGGGGTGGCCGCCTGAAATTCTGGAGACCAATGCACCCGATGCCTGGAGATCAGGGTAAGGGATGTCGTCTCAAGCTGCGCGGCGGCCGTTCGCAAACGCTGCGCCGATGACCTCCCACGTGGCGTCGAATGCTTCGATCGTGAAACTGGTACCCGACGGCAACCACTCCGCTATGCACCAAGTTTTTCAATCTCCTGCGCGACCGAGGAATGACGCTCGACTCCCTGCGGTGTCTGTCGTCCCTGTAGAAGGCGGACATGAGTCGATTGTCTGGGCGCGCGATGTTCTCGGTCACTTGGGTACTTTTCGATCTCTAGGGCCGCCGCAACGCGGCCGGTAGCACATGTTTGCAGATGAAGACTCGGTGCGCCGCCACGCGCCGTCACCGTTTACGGCTGGCCAGTCCGTTCTGGTCACCGGCGCCAGCGGCTTCATCGGCGGACACCTTGTCCGTCGGCTGGCAGCGCTTGGCTGCCGCGTGTCCTGCCCGGTACGGGCGACCTCGCGTGTCGCCGACCTGCATTTGACCGGCGTCCAGTTCATTGCCTGCGACATCGCTGACCGCGCAGGCGTCGCGCGCGCCATTGCGTCGTCGAATGCCCGTGTTGTGTTCCACCTTGCCGGACTGGTCCGGGCGATGGACCCGGGAGACTTCATGCGGGTGAACTCGGGCGGCGTTGAGGCGGTTGTGCAGGCGTGCGCCAAACAGGCTGATGCGCCGGTCCTCGTGCTGGTTTCTTCGCTCGCGGCAGCGGGGCCCTCGCGGAGAAGTCCGATCGTCGAGAGCGATCCGCCGGCGCCGGTCTCCTATTACGGTCGCAGTAAGTTGGCCGGTGAGCAGGTGGCCCTGAGGTACGCCGATGCGTTGCCCATCACGGTGGTGCGGCCCTGCATCGTGTTCGGCGCAGGGGACCGAGGGCTGGTCGAGGTATTCAGGCCGATCGCTCGATGGGGCACGCATGTCGTCGCCGGGTCCGACGACCGCCGCGTCTCGCTGGTCGCCGTGGCGGATCTCGTCGAGTGCCTGTTGCTTGCCGCGGAAAAGGGCGAGCGGCTGGTGCCCGCCCCGCCGGGATACGGCATTTACTTCGCCGCGGCCGAGGACGTTTCGTACGTCGAACTCGGCATGGCGATTGCGCGCGCGCTTGGGAAGCCGCAGCCCCGCGTTCTGCGTCTGCCGCGATGGTCGATGCGGACGATTGGCCAGATCGGCGATGTCATGTCGCGGATCCGCCGGCGTCCGGGATGGGTCGGCCGCGATAGGCTTCGCGACGTACTCGCAGGTTCATGGACGTGTTCGTCTGCGAAAGCCCGGCAGCAACTGGGCTGGTCGCCCGCGGCCCCGCTCCCTGATCGACTGCGTGAAACCACGCAGTGGTACCGCGACGCGCACTGGATTTGAGTGCAGCTCGGTGGTGTCGCAACCTTCGAACCGGCACTCTCGACAGGGCGGTCGGTCAGGCTCGGGCTGCCGGAACCTCAAAGCACCCGATCGTAAATGCGCCAGGTCTTGGTCAGTTTCGTTCCCGCTCGTTTCAGCGACCCGCGTGACTTGTCGTTGCTCTCCAGCACCCACGAAAATTCCCAGCCCTTGAGACCCCACGGCTTGGCCGCTTCGACGAGGCGATCCAGCAGCACGACGCCGAGACCGGATTGCTGGTACCCGGGCACCATGATCACGGCCATCGCCCGGGCGACGTCGATCCGCTTACGGCCCCGAATAAGCTTGAAAGATGCCGAACGGGAACAATCGACCGTCGAGCTTGCGAATGATCTGGTTGTAGTCGAGCAGCGCCAGCACGGCGCCTACGGTCTTGCCGTTCACCGTTGCGAAAGCGGCGAATTCCGGCGCAATGATGTGACCTAACTCGTCGGCGATCTGCCTGGCTTCACCCTGCTGCAGCGGGGTAAATCCCCACGTGCCGTCGAGCGCGCGGTTGTAGATTTCAAGGAAGGTCCCGATCTCCTCGGCGAAGTCGCGACCGGTCGAAGCGGCGCACCACGAGGTCGTCGCCTTCGAGCGCGGACATGACTGCGGGCTTGTAGCGATCGACCAGATTCGCAAGGAGCGCGACATCCATCTCGTACGCGAACAGGTCATGGGCCTTGGTGAATCCGCATGCCTCGATCAGCGCTCCGTAGAAACGAGGGTTGTAGGTCGTCAGGAACACCGGCGGGCTCCCGAATCCGTCGATCAGCAGGCCGCAGGTGTAGTTGAGCGACGGATTCACCGGCCCGCGCCAGGCGGTCATCCCGCGTTGCAGGAGCCAGGCACGGCCCGCATCGAAGAGTTCGCGCGCGACCGCGACATCGTCGACGCATTCGAAGAAGCCGAAGAACCCGCGCTTCTCGTCGTATTTCGCGTTGTGAATGTCGTTGACGAATACTGCGATCCGTCCGGCGACCTTGCCATCCCGTTCGGCAAGCAGCGTCACCATCTCCGCGTGGTCGAAGAACGGGTGCCGCCCCCACCCCAGCAGCTGTCGCTCCTGCGAGAGGATCGGCGGCACCCAGTTCGGGTCGTTCTCGTAGATCGTCCACGGGAGCCGCTGGAAGCGCCTTCGATCCCGCCACGACGTCACCGCCCTGACGGTGATCCCATCGTTCACTGGATCTCCCGATCGGCGATGACTCGCCGGCAGACTTCCGCGATATTCGCCGCCGCGGCGTTGTTCTGCACCGGCAGCAAGCGGCGCAACTCTTCCGCCGGAAAGTCCGAATAGGTCTCCTTGCCGAGTGCCAGGCCGACGAACGCCGTGGACGAGTACTGGGTGATCAGCACGTCGCAATTCGCAATCATCTCCTCCGCGCTGCCGTCCTTGAACGTCCGGGCGCCCGGGGCGTACTGCCGCACTTCCTTCTCGGCGCGCACCAGGTCTTCGTTGGGATGGAACTTGAAGATCATCGGGCGGCCCTTGGCGAGGGCGACGGCATGGCGGATGAACGAAGGCCGATCCTCACCGCGGAAGATTTCCCGCAGCGGCGACGTGCAGACGAGGACGTAGTGCCGATGCGGAAACGAGTTGTCGCGATAACGCTCGCAATGGTCGAAGTTCGGGATGCCGGTGACAACGATCTTCTCCGCCTTCGCGCCCTTGCGCGTGAACAGGTCGCGGTATCCGTCGCTGGCCACACAGAAGGCGCGGTAGGCGTCGCTCAGGCCGGTCGCGGCGGTCCCGGCGATCCACAGGGGGAGGGAACGGTGCCGCTGCACAAGGCGAAAGGCCGAGGTCTCCGGATCGGTGATGCCTTCCTGCACCAGGACGATCCGGTTGCCGCGGATATTCTTCTGGACGATGACATCGGAGCAGGTGACCACGAGGTCGTACGGACCGCGCCTTCCCTGGTAGTCGATGGTGAGCTCCGACGCACTCAGGTACTGGTGGCAGCGCTGCGCGAGCTTGGCGCCGATGATCGTGAACTCCAGGCGTTTCAGCCGCCGCATCGTCTCCAGCACGCCGTCACAGTAGAAAGGCGTGAACGCCTGCTGGTATTCGGTCAGGTGGCGCGAGATCTGATGCATCTGCGTCGTCTGATTCATCGAGCCGCAGATGAACAGGATGCGTTTTTCGGCGCTCATAGGGCCCCCTTGGCGCTGCGCGCCGTCCCCCCGAGGGGGAGCAATTCGCGCTTGGGGCGGCCCGGCGCGCTCATAGATCCTTGTCCCACCGCGTCCTGAACGTGCCGGCGACGAACACGACCGCGGCGAACGCGGTCGTCACGCCGAGGTGCCGCAAGGTGGCCGCATCGTCGACGAAGATCATCGCCGCGCGTAACGCTTCGTTCACGTAATAGAGCGGGAGCAGCTTGGCGAACGCCTGCAGGAAGGCCGGCATCATTTCCACCGGAAAGAACGTGCCGGAAAGGAACATCATCGGAAAGAGGAACGCATTGGCGACCGCAGACGCGCTTTCTGCCTCCTTGGCGAACGGCGTAAGCAGCATGCCGATGCCGACGAAGGCGATGACCTCGACGACGAGGATCAGCGGCAGCCAGATCCCGATATGCAGTCGGACGTCGAACACGAAGAAGCTGACCAGCAGGATGGCAGCCGTCGAGATGACCGACAGGATGAGTTGGTAGACGATGCTCGACGCGAGCCAATCGGCGCGCGTGATCGGCGTCGTGGCGAGCTTGCGGAGGATCCCCTTCTGGCGCAGTTCCGCGTTCATGTTGAGCGCGTTCGACAGGCACGAGGTCATGATCGCCATCGCGATGATGCCGGGGACGAAGAACTCGATGAAACGGTAACGTTCGGACAGGATCGACTGGGCGACGAGCTTGATCGCCGGGGGGTTGCCCGTCGCCTTCTGGTTGGCCGCGGCCACGATCGTGTCCAGGAGCTGGATCTTGGTGTTCACCGACGTCGAGCTCGGGTCGTACACATACTTGAGCGGTACCGGGACGCCGGCGTTGGGGCCGACGACGCGCTGTCTCTGCAGGGCCTCGAAGTCCTTCGGGATCACGAGCAGCAGGTTCAGCCGATGTTCCTTCGCATACTGCGTGGCGTCGACGGCGACCGGCACCGGCCTGATCGTGAACGCGTCGCCGGTCGCGAGGGCTTCGAGCAGCCGTGCCGAAGCCTGCGCTGCGGCTGTTGTCCTGCACCGGGAGGTCGAAGTTGAGGTGCTCGGGCTTGGTGAAGATCGTGCCGAAGACGAGCACGAGAATCACGGGGAAGGCGAACGTGAAGAACATCGCCGAGCGTTCGCGATAGAAGCTCTTGAGCCGTACGCTGAGATTGGCGACGACGATCCGGGGCGTCATGCGGCACGGTCCCGGGAGCGGGCCGCGGGAGGTTCGGCCGTCAGCTTCAGGAACACCTCCTCGAGGTTGGGTTTGCGCACGTCGAGGCCGCCGAGCGCCAGCCCGCACCGCTGGATCTCCTCGAGGATGCGGCGGACATCGTCGGGAGTCTCAATCGGAACGCAGAGGTCGTCGTCGCCCTCCGGGACCGGGCAGAAGCCCAGCTTCCGGATGAGCCCCGCCGCGGCCGCGTCGATCGACTTCAGCGTCAGCCGCATCTGTTCGGCGTGCTCCTCGGTCAACCTCGCCGGTGAGTCGATGGCAACGATCCGCCCGTCGGAGATGATCGCGACAGTGTCAGCCAGGAGTTCGGCTTCTTCCATGTAGTGGGTCGTGAGAAAGACGGTCTTCCCGCGGTCTCTTCAGTCCCTTCAGCACCTCCCAGACCTGCCGCCGCGCGTGCGGATCGAGTCCGGTCGTGGGTTCGTCGAGAAAGACGATCTCCGGGTCACTGACCAGCGCGACGGCGATCCCGAGGCGCTGCTTGAGGCCGCCGGAGAGGGTGTTGAACAGAGCGGCGGACTTGTCGCGCAGATTGGTGAGATCCATCAGCGCGTCGATGTCGGCGCGGCATCCGAACACCCGGGCGTAGTACTGCAGGGTTTCGCGCACCGTGATGCGATCGAACGAGCTGAAGTTCTGCGGCAGCACGCCGATCCGGCGGACGATCTCGGCCTTGCGCTTCGTGACGTCCATGCCCGAGCACGGTGACCGTTCCCGAGGTCGGCGTGCGGATGGTCTCGATCATTTCGACGGTGGTGCTCTTCCCCGCGCCATTGGGGCCGAGGAACGCGAACACTTCGCCCGTCTTGACGCTGAACGAGATGTTGTCGACGGCCAGCAACGCGCCGTAGCGCTTGCAGAGCTTGTCGACCACGATGGCGTGTTCGGTAGTTCGGCATGATGAAGCGCTTCGTCTGGCGCGACAGGCGCGATGGCCGCGCTAGAGCTTCGCCAGTTCCTCGGCGATCGCGTCGACCGTGCCCCGGATGCTGCGACTCGGTGTGATTGGTCGTGATGAAGAACCGCAGCCGCGTGGCGTGCTCGGGAACGGCCGGATGGAGGATCGGCTGGACGTTGATGCCGCGGTCGAACAGGGCGCGGGACAGCCGCAGGCACTTGACCGAGCTGCCGACGATGACCGGGATGACCGGCGTTCCGCCGGCGAGCCCGGTGTTGAGGCCGCGTTCGCGCGCCAGTCGCGAGGAAGAGCGCTCGACAGCTCGTGGAGCCGGGCGACGCGCTGCGGCTCGCGCTGCAGGAGCGTCAGGGCGGCCAGCGCCGCGGCCGCGTTGGGCGGCGAGATGCCGACGCTGTAGACGAACCCGGGCGCCGTGTACTTGAGGTACTCGACGAGCTCGGCGGAGCCCGCGATGTATCCGCCGCAGCTGGCGAGCGACTTGGAGAGCGTGCCCATCCACAGGTCGACGTCGGCGCGGTGCGACGCCGCAGTGCTCGCCGATGCCGCGGCCGGTCGCTGCCCATCGTTCCCAGCGAGTGCGCCTCGTCGACGAGCAGCATCGCGCTGGTGCTTCTTCTTGACGTCGACGAAGCGCGCGCAGGTCGGGGTAGTCGCCGTCCATGCTGTAGACGCCCTCGATGGCGATCAGCACGCGGCGATAGCCGTGGCGGATGCCGGAGAGCAGCGCGTCGAGCGCGCGCCAGTCGTTGTGGGCGAAGCCGCGGCTGGTCGCGCCGGAGAGCCGCGCGCCCTGGAGGATCGAGTTGTGGGCCAGGATGTCGTGGACGATCAGGTCGCCCGGGCCCATCAGGTGGCCGATCGTCGTGACGTTGGTCGCGTGCCCGGAGACGAAGACGATCGCCGCGGGCGTGCCGAGAAATGCGGCGAGCGCGCTGCTCGAGATCGCGATGGATCTGCTTTTCGCCGGAGACCAGGCGGCTGGCGCCGGCGCCGGTGCCGTAGCGATCGATCGCGGCCTTGGTGGCGGCGGCGACCTCCGGGTCGTGGGCCATGCCGACGTAGTCGTAGGCGCAGAAGTTGCGTCAGCGCGCGGCCGTCGATGTGGGCGAGGCCGCGCGTGCCCGACGTCGGCGAGTCGTCGCCCTGGTCGACACGGAAGTAGGGGTTGTTTCGGCGACGGCCAGCAGCATGCGCTCGTGGCGCTTGAGTTCGAGGTACTCGGGGAACAGCGCGACGTCGTAGTTCTCCGCGGGAATCTCGCGCGCGGGCACGTCGGAACTGCGGGTGATCGATCAGGTGCTTCTGCACGGCGTCGGCGAGGTCGCCGAGGGTCGTCGCCTGGCTGTAAACGGTGTCGGGCAGGTGCCGGCCGAAGCTCTTGTCCAGCGCGGCGACGAGTTCGACGCGCTGCAGCGAATCGAGGCCGAGCGCGTCGATCGGTGTTTCGGGCGTGACGTCGGCGAGCCGGTGCCCGACAACGCGAGCGCGTGCTGGCAGACGGCGGCGAGCGCGGCGGACTGCGCCGGTGCGCGAGGCGCAGCGGCAGGCGCCGCAGATGCGGCCGGGACTGCTGTCGCGGTGCCGGGCGAGGGGCTTGAGCTCGCCGGCCAGGAATGCGGCGCGGCTGGCGTGGCGCTGGACCTTGCCGCTGGAGGTCTTGGCGATCGTGCCGCAGCGGATCAGCACGACGGCGTCGAGCGCCAGGCCGTGCTCGTCGAGCACCGCGGCACGGACCGCATCCAGGACCGGCGCCAGATCGGCACTCCCATCGCGCACGACCTCGTGCACGAGGACGAGGCGCTGCGCGCCGTGTTCGTCGACGGCGAACGCGGCGCCGAGGCCGGCTTCCAGCAGCGGGTGGCTTGCGCGCGCCGTGGCTTCGATGTCCTGCGGGTAATGGTTGAGGCCGCGGACGATGATGAGGTCGTCGATCCGGCCGGTGACGTAGAGCTGCCGCTCGTGCATGAAGCCCAGGTCGCCGGTGCGCAGGAAGGGGCCGTCGCCGGTGTCGCTCAGGCGCGCGTGAAACGTCGCCGCGGTCTTTTCGGGATTGCGCCAGTAGCCCTGGCCGACGGACTCGCCGGCGACCCAGATCTCGCCGACGCGGTCGGACGCCGCGCTGCGCGCCGGTCTCGGGCTCGACGATCACCACGCGCAGCGAGCCGACGGGCGCGCCGCAGCCGACCAGGCGGCGGGCGCCGGGCGCATCGTCGGGCACCGGCTCGACGCGTTTCTGCGCGAGGGCATCGTCGCGGAAGGCGCGCACCGTGGCGCCGCTTCCCGCCTCGGGCCGGTGACCATGAGCGTCGCCTCCGCCAGGCCGTAGCAGGGATAGAAGGCCGCGGGCCGGAATCCGCACGGCGCGAAGGCCTCGGCGAAGCGTTCGAGCGTTGCCGGCTCGACGGGCTCGGCGCCGATGAACGCGACGGTCCAGGAGGAGAGGTCGAGGGTGGCGCGCTGCTCCGCCGTGATCTTGCGAACGCACAGGTCGTAGGCGAAGTTGGGTCCGCCGGAGATGGTCGCGCGGTACCTGCTGATCGCATCGAGCCAGAGGAAGGGATTCTGGAGGAACGTCGCGGGCGCCATGATGATGTTCGGAATGCCGCAGTAGACCGGCGCGAGGACGCCGCCGATGAGCCCCATGTCGTGGTAGGCGGGCAGCCAGAAGACGCCTTCGTATCGCGTCCGAGGTCGAAGGCGCTGCTGATGGCACGCGTGTTGGCGACGAGGTTGGCGTGGCTCAGCATGACGCCCTTGGGCTGGCTGGTCGAGCCGGAGGTGTACTGGATCATCGCCAGCGAATCGGGGGCCGGATCGTGCTCGATCCAGCCGTCGGCATGGGCGTCGGTGAGCTCGTCGGTCGCAATCCAGCGGACCGCTGCGGCCCGACCGGTCGATCGCCTTCATATAGGCGACGGTGGCGGCGGTGCTGAGCACGAGCGGCGCTCCGGCGTCGCCGACGAGCGCGTGGAAGCGATCGAGCGTGCGTGCCCGCGGCGGGTAGACGGGCACGGCGACGCAGCCGGCGTAGAGGCGCCGAAGAAGGCCGCGATGAACTCGAGGCCGGGCGGGTAGGCAAGCACGACGCTCTGACCCGCGAGCCGCATGTCCTGCAGGTACGCGGCGATGGCGCGGGCGCGCCGGTCGAGTTGCGCGTAGGTCAGCGACGCTTGCGGCGCATCGCCGTCGATCAGGCCCACGAATGCGGTGTCGTCGGGGCGTTCCGCGGCAAGCTCGCGCAGGCAGCGGACGATGTTCCTGAGACCCGCTCGCGTGTTGGTCTGGGCCCCGGCGGGACCCGGATCGCGGTCGGAGTCTCGCGCCTAGCAGCGGAATGCCTCCCGAACCGACAACGGGCCGGCGATTTCGTCGTTCGGCAGGCGCGCTCGGCGCCGCCGACGGAATGCGGTCGCGCTTGCGCGCGTGATTGACCAAATGCGGCCGCATCTCATCGATGGCGAATGCCGACGGACGCTGGAGCGTCATTGCGGCGTACCGTCGCGCTGCCGGATGGAACTTCGACGGACGATCGTACGCATGCCTCCTCCCTAGGTGACTGACACGAAAAGGCTAGCTGGCACGGCGTGTGCGGTCAGTGCGCTATCGAACACAACACGCGTCGCGAGCCCCCCGTTCGTCCGGGCCAACGATGGATGACAAGGTCAATGTTCGATACCGAACATACGGCGACCCGGCGGCGATGGGAGAATCGCTACGCTGATGGATCGATGGGCTTCGACAGGCGCGTTCGGACTGCCGGATTCGGTGCGACGCTCTTCGCGGTGGGAAGTTCGCCGATCGGGCGTCTCGTGCGCGGTCGCGAGCCGGGGCCGTTTGTCACGTATAGGGAGAAGCCATCGTGTCACTGCCATCGTTGCTTCCGAAATGCGAGAGGAAGTCGGAAGTCGCGATCTGTTTCAGGCATTCAACTTCGGCAGTCCGACGTCTGCTCGCCGTCCTCGCGGGGACGATGCTGGCCATCGTGGGCATGGCCATTGCGCCCGCGACCGCTGCCAAGGACGGGAGCGATGCATCCACTGGGTGGGCACATGGAGTGCAAGCCCGCAGGCCGCAAGCATCCCGTCGAGCTCAAAGGCCAGACCATTCGCCAGATCGTGCACGTGAGCATCGGCGGCAAGCGGGTGCGCGTGCGACTGTCGAACGCCTTCGGCACCGGTCCGCTGGTGATCGGCGCGGCGCACGTGGCGCTGCGCAGCACGGGTGCAGCGATCGTCGCCAGGGTCGGACCGGATGCTGACATTCAACGGGTCGCCGTCCATGACGATCCCGCCCGGCGCTCTGGCAGTCAGCGACCCGGTGACTCTCCAGGTGCCCGACCTCGGCGACCTCGCGGTCAGCATCTACGTTCCCGGCAAGCCAGGTCGCGGCGACCGAGCATTCGGTGGGTTTGCAGACGACCTATGTTTCGCCGGCGGGGGATTTCAGCGGAGCCGACACCTGCCGACGGCGACCACGACCCAGTCCTTCTACTTTCTGACGGGCGTCGAGGTCGACGCCGCCACGAAGCTCCAGGGCCATCGTCACGCTCGGCGACTCGATCACCGACGGATACCAGTCGACTGCGGACGCCAACAAGCGCTGGCCGAATCGTCTGGCCGAGCGGCTGGCTGCGCAGAAGGGCGGCAGCAAGGTGGCGGTGCTCAATGCGGGCATCACCGGCAACCGGGTCCTGCATGACAAGGATGGCACGAACGCATTGGCGCGCCTCGATCGCGACGTGCTGGTGCAGTCCGGCGCGCGCTACCTGATCGTCCTGCTGGGCATCAACGACATCGGCTTTCCCGGCGCCGCGACCGCCGACGAGATCATCGCCGGCCATCGCCAGATCATCGATCGCGCGCATGCGATGGGCCTGAAGGTGTATGGAGGGACGCTGACGCCGTTCCAGGCGTTCCTGCCCGGGCTCTACTACACGGACGTTGGCGAAGCACAGCGCCAGGCCGTCAACCAATGGATCAGGACCAGCAAGGCCTACGACGCGGTGATCGACTTCGACAAGGCGATACGCGACCCGAGCAATCCGGCCGCGATCCTTCCGGCCTACGACAGCGGCGACAATCTGCACCCGAACGATGCCGGCTACAAGGCGATGGCCGATGCCATCAACCTGTCGCTGTTCAAGGACCAGATTCCGGCGCCCCGTGCGGCCGCTGCGAAAAGCCCGCCGGCGCAGTCGGTCAAGCCGACGACGCCAGCTCTGCCCGTGCCCGCCGTGATGTGCCGCGGTCGGCGGTCAGCAATCAATACGGAAATCTTGCCTTGAGCTTCAGGATCGGCGCCTCGACCAGATGCCACATCGCCGTCGCCAGCAGGACCGTCAGCCCGAACCGCGCCGCAAGCGGAGGAACGTCGCGTAACACGGCGTAATGCGCGGAGAGCCAGTCGAAAAGCGGCCACATGAAGAGGTGGATCAGATACAGGCCGTAGCTGATCTTGCCGAGGAAACGAAAGGGTGCGAAGTTGAAGAATCCGAGCACCCAACGATTGTCCGTTTGCCACAATCCCAGCACCATCGCGAGGAAGCCCGAGCGCCAGCAGCGTTTGCATGTGCGGCGGGTGCATGACGTGGTCGATCGACGGTGACTCCGGCCGATACAGCGCGAACAGCGCCACCACCAGCGCGAGGCCGACCGGAAACATCCATTGCCGGGCGGCAGCGCGCATCCGTTCGGCGGTCTCCGACGTATCCGCGAACACCACGGCGCCCACCGCACCCGCGACCAGGTATTCGCCGCAGACCAGCGGAATCAAGCCATACGCCGCCTTTGGCAGGAACACGGCGAAGAGGAATCGAAAGGCGATGCGACGCTGCCCACAGCGCGAGCAACCAGCGCAGCCGCGTGCGCCCCGGCCGCAGGAAGGAAAACAGCAGCGGGAAGACCAGATAGAACTGCTCTTCGACGCACAACGACCAGAAGTGGATGCCGTACATCCGCACGGGATCCCACGGATGGTCCACGAGCTCAGGCTGGATCCACGTGTAGAAGAAGATCCCCCAGTTCATCACGTAGAGAACAAATGCCAGGCAGGTACGCGATGCCGACCGTGACTGCCGCCACTCCCAGCACCAGGTAGTAGGCGGGGAAGATCCGCAGCGCGCGGCGCACGTAGAAGCTCTTGAGCACCTGCCCGCGCGGCCGGTCTTCGAATGCGATCAGGATTCGGGTGATCAGGAATCCGCTGATCACAAAGAACAGCGAGACGCCGTAACTGCCCCACCAGAAGTGCGTGACGTCGCTGTGGACCAGGAACACCGGGAGAAAGGCGAAGAACCGAAGTCCGTCGATCTGTTTGCGATGCTCCAGCGTTTGCATGTGGCGGGAGCCCGGGAGGGAATAGTGCGAACACTGCGCGCTGCATCGCCCAGTGTGTGAGGGGGCGGTGGAGCGGCACAGTCGACCACTTTCGATCATCGGTCGCAGGTGCAGGTTACGCGGAGAGCAGTTCCCGTCGTGTGCGCCACCGCACAGACAAGCGGGAAAGACGGCGCCGACACTCCATCTGTCGCGCCTAATCGTGGCGGCAGGATCGATGGCCATCACTCTCTGATTGCGCCTTCAGCGAACGCAAATGCGCCTCGGGTAAAGGTGACTCCTACCTGGACGTTCGGTGGTTCGCTCCACGGACTGTCGTCTTGCATCCACACGCGAGTTTTCTTTCGGCGAAGACTTGATCAATCGGAATATCAATTACTTGGAGATGACGATGACGAACAGCACGATGGAACTCGACAAGAACAAGACGGTAAAGCCGGATCCGGCCTCGGGTCCGCTCGGTACGCATCCTGTTGGGACCGGGCTCGGTGCAGTTGCCGGGGGCGCCGCAGCCGGCGCAGCGGCGGCCAGCGTGGCAGGCCCTGTGGGCACGGTGATCGGTGCGGCGGCCGGTGCGGTGGCCGGTGCCTTGGCTGGCAAAGGGATCGCCAAGATGGTCGACCCCACTGCCGAGGAGGCCTACTGGCGCGAGAACTATTCGAGCAGGCCTTATGTCACCAGCGGGGCGACGTTTGACGAATACGCTCCCGCCTATCGCTACGGCGTCGATGACTACGGACGGTACGAAGGCCGCTCGTTCGAACAGGCGGAGCCCGAGCTGATGCGCGATTGGGACGGTGCAAAAGGCACGTCCAAGTTGACGTGGGAGAACGCCAAGCACGCGGCCCGCGACTCGTGGCAGCGTCTGAGCGACTTCGTAGAACGTGCGACACCTGGGGATTCGGATCGCGACGGGAAGTAAATCGATGTCGAGCGGCTGGCAGGGGGCAGCAGTCTGATGGCTGCGCAGTTGCCATCAAATGGGCGCGCCGCCCGGGGCTTCCCCGGGGCGGGCGTCCGCTCGATGCCTACCTGCATCACGGGTGTTCCGCGGGACGTCTCCTGGCATCGAGCCGCAGCCATTCAAAGTCTGGAGTACGGCGTGCCGGTCGCTTACCGGTGTACGTCATGAGGAGCAAGCGATGAGCATGAACAGAGACCAGGTCAAGGGCCGCATCAAGGAAGCCAAAGGGAAGATCAAGGAAGCCGCAGGCAAGCTTGTCGGCAACGAAAAGCTGGAACAGAAGGGCAAGGCTCAGAAAGTTCTCGGCGAGGCTCAAGCCAAGTTTGGCGACGTCAAGAAAGACGTGAAGGATGCGGTCAAGAACGCCTGAATTCAGCCGGCGATCTCCGACGAAATCTGCGTCCAGAAGTTAAGGTGCGCGGTTTAGTTCAGCGGACTTGTGCGTTCGGCTACGGCCGAGAGCAAAGCGACCGCTGCGGCGCGCGAGGTCGAGGGTGTCAAGCCCGTCAGGTTCGATATGCGCTTGAACTTAGCCGCGTCAGTACGGTTATCTCTCGATAGATATATCGATAACGAACGTGAATCGTAAGGAAGAAGCATGTCCAAACTAATGATTGCAATGCTTGTTGGCGCCAGCGTGGGTTTCGCCGGAGCCAGCATGGCGCAGATGGGTTCGCCAATGACTCAGCTGCGCCGATGTCGAAGGCGAACTACACCCAGGCGATGAAGGACGCCGACGCGCAGTACAAGATCGCAAAGGGCGCATGCGCGTCGCTCTCCGGAAATGCCAAGGACATCTGTGCTCGCGGACGCCACGGGCAGGCACAACGTCGCCAAGGCTGACACAGAAGCCGCCTACAAGCACACACCGAAGGCTCGCGAAAGTGCCCGCGTCGCCCATGCCCAGGCAACTTACGATGTCGCCATCCAAAAGTGCGACGACCTGGCAGGTAACACCAAGGATGTCTGCGTGAAGGAAGCAAAGGCCGCGTTGGTGAAGGGCAAGGCAGACGCCAAGGTCGACCGAGTCGCCGCCGATACGAACAAGGAAGCGGCGACGACGCAGGCGGAAGCCCGCAAGGATGCGAGTGCGGACAAACGCGAGGCCGAATACAAGGTCGCGATCGAGAAGTGCGATGTACTCGCCGGTGCCGCGAAAGACGCGTGCGTCAGTTCCGCGAAGTCGAGATACGGCAAGTCCTGAGAGCCGACGCGGGTCTCCCGCGCCGCTCTCTGTTGCGGGCAGATGTATGAAGCGGGTCTTGACCCGTGAACTACTCGGCAGGCCGATGCGAGAGGCAGACCAAGGCGCCTCTCGCGGCCTGTCGGCCTGCCTAGCCAGGTGCGGGAGGCTGGCCGCGCACTTCGTGCAGGAAGTTCAATGGGTGAGTCCGATGCGTCGACCCTCGCGAGGAATGCGATGCATTGACGCAGCTCGCTCTGGTTCAGGTCAGCTCGTTCGCAAACTGGTGATTAACGTCCCGGTGATGGGCCTCGTCCGCGCGGACTGCGATGATGACATCACGCAATGTCGCGTCGGACGCGAGCTTCCAGTAGTCAATGGCGATCCTGGGCGCCGGAACGTTGGGGTGGGTGCCTTTGTCAACGCCAGCCAGGTATTCCGTGTAGCTGGTGACCGCTTCCTCCTCGAAGTAGCCCACGACGCGATGCGCGGTCTTGGAGGAGATCAGATAAAGCAGGAAGAAGAGGTTATAAAAAACGCCCTGCGCCAGCAGAATCAGAAGCCGCTCGGCCGTTGAGGGACGGGCAATCTGAATGAACGTCATCAGGTGCATGCGTTCGTTTTCCGCCTCTTCAAGCAGCGTCCGGATCCAGCCGCGGTCGCTTTCCAGTCGACGCAAGGCGCGCAAATGCTGCAGGGCACCGCCGACCATGCCAGGCACGGCAGCAACCGTTTCGAGCACAACCGCTCGATGGCCATACCGACGAGCGAAGAACGTGTCAGCGAAGAACCGCAGTGACTTCGTGACGGCAAGTGCAACGCGATCGGAAAAATCCACCGGGATGTGGTGTCGCTCGAGCTGAGGGGCATCAGTCATCGTGATGGGCAGTCACAGCCAGTATCTTCCAGAAACGGGCAAACAAACTCCAAGACGCGAAGATCGAGCGGGCAGCGCTGCAATTGCTCGCCAGCGCGCCTATATACGTACTGCCTTCTTTCAGCTCAGAGTATCGCTCGCCCGCCAAACCGAGGGTCTGTGTTCAACCGCGCGTTGAGTCGCCGTTGCAACCAACCCGACCACAGGCTGGAAACGACCGGTCACAGTCTGCCCATCACCAGCAGAATGATGATGATGAGCACCACGACGCCTAACGCACCGCTGGGCCAGTAGCCCCAGCTTCGGCTGTGCGGCCAGGTCGGAATGACGCCGATCAGCATCAGGATCAGCACGATCAACAGGATGGTTCCCAAGCTCATGGTCTCTTCCTCGAAGTTGTCAGATGCGGGCCGGATTCATTGAGATTCAAGCCTCGCCTCGGCCGGTCCGGAGGGGGATCCTCCAGGACCTGGATGCTGCCGCCAGGCGCGGCATCAGGTCCGCGGCGGGTCAGCTGGACAGGATTTCGGTGCCGAACCGGCACATAAATACGGTAGTCGTTCGCCCGAGACCGGTCAGTGCGCTACCGAACATACGGGTCGGAGCGCACCGACGCGAGTAGCCCGCTGTTGCGCCGCCGCCTGCGTCGCCCGCCGATCCGGCAGCAGGCGGTCATACTCCTTCCGCACGGCCGAGTAACACTCGCAGGCGCGCTGTTCCAGGCCCGTGCGATCGAGGACCGCAATACGGCCACGCCCGCATCGAACGAGACCGAGTTTCTGCAGCTTGCTGAGCTGCCTCCGTCACACTTTCGCGCCGCACCCCGAGCATGTGGGCAATCACTTGCTGCGTGATCGCGATGTCGTCGCCTTGCGAGCGATCCAGGCTCAACAGCAGCCAGCGGCACAGTCGCTGGTCCAGTGAATGGTGTCGATTGCACACCGCCGTCTGCGCGGTCTGCGTGATCAGTGCCTGTGTGTAGCGCAACAGCAGGTGCATCAACGGACCGGTCCGCTCGAACTCGTCTTTCAGAGCCTGTGCTCCCAGCCGAAAGGCGTGCCCGGCCGTCAGCACCACGGCTCGACCGAGCCTGGAGTTGCCCCCCATGAACACGGCGATGCCGACCATGCCCTCGTTACCGGTGATCGCGGTTTCCGCCGAGGTGCCATCGTCAAACTCGTACAAGGTTGAAACGAGGGCGGTGGTCGGAAAGTAGGCGTGCGAAATCGTGCTGCCCGATTCGTACAGGACCTGACCCGGCTGCAGCGCGACCAGGCGCAGCTGCGGCGCCAGGCGCCGCAGTTCGGCGTCCGGCAGCGCGGCGAGCAGATGGTTATCTCTGAGATCTGGGAGGAAATCCACAGTACCCGCCCGGGTGCGAGGGCAAACTGTTACTCCCCTTTTAGGCCTTGGCCCGGCACTGCGGTTGACGTCGAGCAACTGAGGTGCACCCATATGTTCGCTTGCGCACACAAGTCGGCCCGCGCAGCGTCGAACTCGGCTGGCCAGAGCGAAGGTCCCGGTCCAAGGCCGTTCATCGCGAGCGGAAGCCGGGTTTCACGGGGACAACTTGCGGCGCCCATTTGCGAAGGAGACTCATTCAGGCGAGGCGGGCCGCGGCATGCACAGACGCATCGGCGAGCACGGTTCGCGCGAAATGAAAATGCGGCCGAAGCCGCATTGAAGTGTCGAGTGCGCTGCTCACTCTGTGCGCTGTACTGAATGAAAGCAAGCAGCCGCCACTTTCACCGCCACAGCGCCGAACCGTCAACGCTGCGGGTCGGCCGCAGGGACAACCACGACCTTGGTGTCACCGGTCTTGCCCTGTTCGCCCTTGACGCCTTCGGCGCCCATCATTCCCGTTGAACCAGTCATGCCAGTTGAGCCTGCTCGTTCCGGTCGGTCCGGTCATTCCGGTTGAACCCGTCATCCCCGTTGCACCGGTTTCGCCCTTTTCTGCCGTCAGCGCCCGGCGGCCCTTGTGGTCCGGCTGGGCCGGGAACAGGGACGGTCACGACGACCGCTGGGGCTGCCGGGACGAACGTCGGTGCTCGCTCGCATGCGCCCAGCACGAGGACGGACATTGCTGCTGCAACGACCATTGAAGTTTTCATGTTTGCTCTTTCGAAATTTCGAACAGGTACTGAACGCGGTATTGCGCGCAGTCGTCCAAACGTTGGCGTTTCGCCGTGCCACTTCGGGCGCCGCGCCTAGTCACAGCGCGGGCGAGGAATGATTCACGTACTGAGCGTACGTTGGGACCGCAGTGAAGTCCGTGCGCTTCCGCTCATATGAGGAGATGGCAACTACGTGCGGATACGGTGCGGTGACATTACTCGCGACGGGTCGGCGGCGATCTGACGCGAGGAGAGTCCGATCCCTGGAGCTGACCACCGAGCGTGCTCCGACGGCACAGGGCCGATGCGCGTGCACCGGCCCATTGCTTTCTGCGCTCGCTGCAACGAGGGAACGGCCTAACCTCTTTTCAGGCGCTCCTCTGTTTCGCGCTGTTCCTTTTTCAAGCGCTCTTCTGCATCGCGCTTCTGCTCGTCAACTTCTTTCTTCATGTCAGACGCCTTGCCCGCGGGTGGTCCGGCCCGTTGTTCTCGCGGACCCTCACTCGACGCCGGCTGGGGTTGCGCTGGCTTTACCGCCGGAACGGTCTGTGCCGGTTGCGGTGCAGGCAATGCCGGCGGAACGACCTTCGGTGACGGCGCCGCTGCGGGCGGCAAGGTGCTTTGTGGTGTTGGCGGCGTTGCTACGGGCTGCGCGCGTTGACCTCCCTTTCCGGGCTGCTCGGTCTTTCCGCGCTGTTCCGGCGGTCGCGCGATGGGTGCGGGTCGCGCGGCTTGCGGTGGCGCATCAGTTTGCGCCGTCGGCGCGCGCGGAGCATCGGCAGTTACGGGCGCTGCGGGGGCCTTGCGGTCATCGGATCTTCCGCGCGGCTCAGTCGGCGCAGTAGCGGCTGTCGCCGGAGGCAGCCGCTGGGTCGGTGGCGCCACTTTCGTCTCCGCGACCACCTTGACGACAGGCGCTGTCGCTGCAGGCTTCAACTCCTTGCGCGCGTCGTCGTCGAGCGGCTTGCCAGGCTTTGCTGCCAGTTGCGGCTGTTGCGCCGCAAAGCCGACCCGCGGTGCCGGTGGGGCCGTGCGCGCGACGACGGGCCTCTCCAACACCCGTGCAGGCGGCTTGTCGCCCTGCGCGGCATTGCCTCGCACGCTTTTTTCCGTCGGGGCCAGGGACGGAACAACCGCTACCGGCGCCTTGACCAGCACGTCGGGGGACACTTGCACCGCTGACCCTGGACACCCGCTGCGACTGCACGAAGGCCGTTGCCGGCACAGCGACCACGGCTCCGGGGACTTGCCGGTTCGCATAGACGACATTGGTCACGTTCGTGTTGTTGTAGTAGTTGTTGATGACCGTGTTGTTGATGACCGTGTTGCTTTGGTTGATGTTCTGGAAATATCGGCGGCTCACCGGATAAGCCGGTTGATAGACCTCGCGCGGCCCCAGCGGGAACCACGCAACGCCACCGACGGTGCCGGTGGAAATGGAGAGCTGAAAGTTCTCGCCGCCGACGAACACAACGAGTGCCGGGGCGTAGTAGGCGCGAGTGCGCACAGGGCCGGGCACCCAACCCCATGTCCCGCGGAAATTCGTCCAGCGGCCGTAGTGCGACACGGCGAAGCCCCACGGGGCGTCATCCACCCAGGTCCAACCCCAGGGGTCGATCCACGCCCAATGGCCGTCGCGGTAGGGCGCCCAGCCCGTGGCCACTTGATTCGGGAACCAGACGTTGCCGTAGGTCGCGTCGACGCGCCAGGTACCGTTTGCATCGAGGTCCTGATAGCCGACGACGTCCTGCGAAACGTAGCGGGCGGAGACCGAAGTGTCGTAGCCGCGATCGCGTTCATTCGACCAGCGATCGAATGCGTCGAGGCGCGGCGTAGCGGCTTGCCGATACTCGCGCAATCCCGTTCCCATGAAGCGATAAGCCTGCCGCGAGTCGATGACAAACGCCGCGTCGTCGCCGTATACCTCGCCTTGGCCTTTGCGCACGACGATCGTGGTCGCAACGCCGTCGGGATCCACTTCGATCCGGTATTCGCCGGGTTGTCGAAGGGTAAAGGCGACATTCGGCGTGTCGACCTCGAACACCTGGTTGGGTTCGAGGTGACGCACGCGGACATTCAGTGCGCCCTGCGTCAGCTGCAGTTGAGCGATCTGATCGTCGAGATTGAGAATGGACACGCTGGTACCACCGCTCATGCGGACCATGGCTCCGCCGATCTGGATTTCGGTCCGCGCGCCGGGCTCCGCCCAGAGGCGGTCGCCGGTCGTCAGCGGCCGATTGAGCGTTGCCTGTACCCAGTCGTCCTCACCGGCGGGCGAGAAACTGACCGCTCCCGACAAGTAACCGAGGCGCGCAATGCGCGCTGGCGGATCAGCGTTGGCCCAGCCGCCGAAGGCCAGGACGAAGACACCCACCACGAGGGCGAGCGCCCTGTGGCGGAGAGATGTTTTGTGCATGTCGCTTCCTTACGAAAATGCGCGTCGACCAAGTCGGTAGAACCGCTTGGGCTGCGCAGCAACGGATCTACTCGACAACGGGTTCGGTACCGAAACGGATCCGCGAACTGTGCCGCCGTACCCGTCTCGTCCTGCCAAGAAGGTGTCAAACACCATACGGAGTGCTGCGCCAGACGTCTGTTCGGTAGCGCACCGATCAACTCCGGCTACGGCTCCGCACGCACGAACTGTCACGCCTGAAGCCTTACGCTAGTGTCCGTGTGCGGCGACGAGGACATCCGGGCAACGCTATCAACCAGGAAGGGCGCGCCGCAGCGGGGCGTCAACGATGCCTGCGCGCGATTACACGCCAGCCAGCAGGCTCGCGTAGCTGTCTTGATCGGCCTGGTAGCAGCTGCAGGATGCCGCTTCCATCCCAAGGCGGTTGAGGATCGTCACTTCACCGCGGTGGTAACTGATCAGCTTGCGCTTCTGCAGCGCGGTTGCGGCCCGCGTGACTCCTACGCGTCGGACGCCGAGCATGAAGGCGAGAAACTCGTGCGTCACATGAAACTCGTCGTTATGCGCGCGGTCCTGTGTCATCAGCAGCCAGCGGGCCAGCCGTGCTTCGACCAGGTGAAAGCGGGTGCACGCGGCAGTCTGTGCCAGTTGACTGATCCGCACTTGCATATACCGTGCAGCAAGGTGCGCAGCGCTGCACTCAATCCAAGCTCGCGTGTAAATGTCCGGGCGCTCATCCGCCATGCGGGACCTGCACCTTGCACCAGCGCGCGCAGTGGCGACCGTTCCATGCCCAGGATCAGCGGCGTTCCCACCATTCCCTCGTTGCCCACCAGTCCGACTTCGAGATTGGACGTTCCGTCGACCGGGATCATCAGCGAAACGAAGCCTTCGGTCGGAAAGTACACGTGCGCAATGCGCGCATCGGCCTCGTTCAGAACGGTACCGAGCTTGAGATCGACACCATCGCACGCTGCGATCAGCCGCGCTGATAGTCGCGGCGACAGCGCGGCGAGCAGACGGTTCGAGCGGCGCAACACTGCTCATTGCCTGGCATCGATGTCATCAATGTCCCGGGCGGCCGTGCGTGAGACGATGCGAAGCTCGCGTCACGAAAGGGCGGTCCGAGCAACCCGGAAAGCAACGCAACGGTAATCCTGATCCGGGGATCTGTTTGTTCGCCAGCGCACGCTGGAAGCGTGTTTTGCCAACGGCAACGTGACTTCCAAGTAACGCTTGCGCAGTGCATTTCCGTAGGCTGCCCTGCCTTGTGCTCGGTTTCCGTGGCCGCCAGTGTGCGGCACCGTACCGACGCCGTACTTCACTTCGCCCACAGTGCGTCTTCAGAAGCAATCGATGAATACAACCGGAGTACGAAGAATGACCAACCTTGGCAAGTATCTTTCCCCGCTGTTCGTTGCTGTTGCATTGGTGTCGGTCGTGGGTTGCGCATCCACGCCGAAACAGGAAGGGACGGGCGAGTACATGGACGACACGATCATCACCGGCAAGGTGAAGACGGCGATCCTGAATGAATCCACTCTGAAAGTCGCCGAGATCAACGTCGAGACGTTCAAGGGCGTGGTCCAGTTGAGTGGATTTGTCAGCTCGCAGGCCGCGGCCACGAAGGCGGTGGAGGTGACTCGCGAAGTCGGCGGCGTGAAGTCGGTCAAGAACGACATGCGGATCAAGTAGGCCGGCACGAACGCGTCCGCGCTATGACCCTTCGCCGCTCGCTCCTCGCCAGCGAGCGGGAGCTATCCGCGGCCAGGCAGCGGGCTCGGGCACTCGAAAGGCAACTGTCGCTGCTAAGGGCGGAGCTGCGTCTGCTCGCGCGATCGCACGCAGAGACGCATCGGCGAGCCCACTTCGATGCGCTCACCAGCCTTCCCAATCGCTTTTTGCTGCTGGATCGCTTTCACCAGGCGATGGCGCACGCGACGCGGATGCGAACGAAGCTCGCGTTGCTCTATCTCGACATCGACGGCTTCAAGGCCGTGAATGACGCGCTTGGTCATGCGACCGGTGACGAGTTGCTCAAGCGGGTCGCTGCGCGTCTACTGGCCAGCGTCCGAGCCAGTGATACGGCTTGCCGTCACGGCGGTGACGAGTTCGTGATTTTGCTCACGGATGTCACGGACGACGATGGCGCATTTGGTGCCGCGGAAAAGATTCGCGCACACCTGGCGATGCCGTATGTCATCGGGGCGACCGCGATCCAGTTGACCGCCAGCATCGGAGTCGCCGTCTATCCGAGCGACGGACGCGAATACAGCGAACTTCTCGAGCGGTCGGACTTCGTCATGTTTCGCAAGAAAGGCGACATGTCGGGCCGGCCGAGCATCGTCAGACTCGACCAGGGTCGAATCATCGAAACCGCGGAATCAGCTTAGGACACGATTGACGTGCTGGCGAAGAAGATGGCTCCCCGCCGGGGGAGTGCTGCGGGGAGCCGAAGTGCGGCGAATTCGGCGGAGACCTACCCGGCGGCTCGCCGAGCATGTTGATCGGGACTACGCCGAGTGCGTTGGCTGGTAGTCCTTGTGAGTTTCTTCAAACGCCTTGAGCTGCACCTCAGTTTGATCCTTGGTGATTCCGTAGGACTCCTGGATCCGTCCCGCCAGCTGCTCGCGCTTGCCGGCGATGGCGTCAAGGTTGTCGTCGGTCAGCTTGCCCCACTTTTCCTTCACGTGCCCTTTGAACTGCTTCCAATTGCCTTCAATGACGTCCCAATTCATGGTGTTTCCCTTCGTTGATGATTGGGTTGGCTAACTAGCCAACGGGATGGCATCCGATCGATTGCAGCGCCACAACCAGCGCAAGTGTCTGGTGCCTTGCAATGCAGGCAATCAAAGTAGCGATCGGGGCGCTCGCCGTCGGTGCGCTGGCGCACGTACGGCCACGGCGATTGATGCCTTGAGCCGGTTGCATTGAGTCGACGGCAATGAAGGTCGTTCGCACTAAGCGTGCCAGCAGACAGACATGGATGTTGTTCATTCATATGCTGCTGACATCGGAGCCACTGGCGATGTGAGCCTGCCCGTTCCATTGGAAACAGTGAGTTGAGAGCGGGACACTGGCGATGAACAGTGTGTGTTTGGCCTGGCTTGCCGGCGCATCACTCCAATGACTGCCTCAACAAGGAATCAAAGTGAAGACTGTCAATTTGAAGTTGCTGGCGCTTGCGGTGGGTCTCGCGTTCGGCTCAGCTGGGGGTGCGCAGACCATGCCTAGGGATGACTACCAGGCCGGCAAGAACCGGATTGAAGCGGAGAGCAAGGCCGCGAAGGCTGCCTGCACGTCGCTGTTCGGCAACGCGCGGGACGTCTGTGAGGCGGAGGCCAGCGGCAGCGGCAAGGTTGCTGGCGCTGAACTCGACGCGAGCTACGGGCCCACGTTGAAGTCTCGCAACGACGTGCGCGTCGTCAAGGCAGAGGCCGATCATGCGGTGGCCCGACAGCGCTGCGACGACCTCGCAGGCAATGCGAAGGATGTCTGCATCAAGGAAGCGGCAGCAGTAGAAACCGCCGCCAAGGCCGACGCCAAGGCGAAACTGACGACGGCGAAAGCGAAGGCTGAGGCCAACGAAAAGTCCGCCAGCGCGTTCAGCAAGGCGAACGCACAGGCAGCGACCGCACGCGAGGAAGCCGCGACGGCTACAAACGACGCTCAGTACGAGGTCGCCGTTGAAAAGTGCGATGTCTATGCGGGCGGAGCCAAGGATGTTTGCCTGGATCGCGCGAAGGTGCGCTTCGGCAAGTCCTGAGAGACAGGTCCAGCGATCGGAGCAACTGACAGAGGCGCATCCGATCAGATGGACACTGAGGAGTGTCGACGGTCGCTGATGCTGGAGCTACCGTCGCGCAGGCAGCGCAAGACACGTGCAAGCCTGTGCGGGCATCTGGGTGCCGCGCACGGCAGAAGCAGCAAGATTGATCGAGGCCGTGCGCGGCCAGAGATCGGCTGCGGTAACGCAATGGGAGAGACATGATGAAGTTCGGCAGGACCGTCAGTACCGCCCTGATCATGGGCGCGTTGCTTGGAGCACTCTTCGGCTGCCAGAAGAAGGAAGGCCCGGCCGAGCAGGCCGGCAAGGTTGTCGACCAAACGGTCGAGAAGGTCGGACAGCAGGTGGAGAAGGCCGGCGAGAGCATTCAGGACGCGGCCAAGGGCGACAGCAAGAAATAGTCGCTGTCGAGACGCCTCGTCGATTGCCTGACGCCAGGCGGCCGGCGAAGGGAACTAGATCACGCTGGCGATGATGTTGATGCTGAGCGCCAGCACCGCGATGTTGAATACGAAGGCCAGCACACTGTGAACCAGCGTGAGCCTGCGCATTTGTCGCGCTGTCACCGCGACGTCGGAAACCTGTGAGGTCATTCCGACCACGAACGAGTAGTAGGCAAAGTCAAGATAGTCCGGCTCCTTGCCTCCCGGGAACAGCAGCTCGGGCGTTGCCGTGCGTTCCCGGTGCAGGATCGCGTAGTAGCGGCGCGCGTAGTGAAACGCAAAGACGGTCTGAATGAGTAGCCATGAAGAGATCAAGGCGCCGATCGTCAGGGCGAGATGCCACGCCTTGGACCAGGGGTCGAGTTCCCGAATGGTGCTGACGACAAAGCCGATCGCCACGACACTGGCGAAGGCGGCAACGACGACGAACAGGAAGATGACGTAGCCGCTTTGATCCTGGCTCAACGCGTGGTCGCGCGTCATGGCGGCGTCAGTGCTCGGCGATGAGCCACCATGCCAGACAAAGATAGATCAACACGCTGAGGTCCCAGCTCACCACCGCGCGCGTGTGCCACGAGATCGAATCCGGCTGCGCGAGGTAGGCGGCGATGCCGACGGCAATCACCACCGCAAGGCGTTGCATGGCGCCAATGCGGATGATCCACGCCGACTTGCCGGTATTTGATCTGCTCATTGGGGCAGCGAAATCGTACCCGCATCGATTCGGTGAGCGGTGCAATTCCAGGCTTCACTCTGCAGTCATCGCGCTGACGCGCCCGATGGCAGCCGTCGCGAACAATGCCGCTGTCCTCGCCGCTTGATTCACTCCCCCAGTAGTTCGGCCAGTGGGTGCAACTGTTCGATGTGCTGCGACACGACCTTGACGATGACGATGATCGGAATGCTGAGCAGCATGCCCCAGATGCCCCACAGCCAGCCCCAGAACAGCAGTGAAACGAACACGGCTGCCGAGTTCATGTGCGCAATTCGTCCGGTCATCCACGTGGTGACAAAGGTTCCGACGAAAGTAGCGACCGCCAGCACGGCGCCGCCCGTCAGCAGCGCCATGGCAAACGAGTCGAACTGCATGAAGGCTGCCATTGCGGTAGCAGCGGCGGCAATCGCAGGCCCGAGATAGGGAACGATGTGGAAGATTCCGGCCGCCACGGCCCAGGCTCCAGCGTTCTCGAGGCCGATGGCGTGGAATGCCATCCAGCTCAGCAAGACGACCAGCAGATTCGTCGCCAGCAGCATCAGCATGTACTTCTGGATCGAACCATTGATGTCGTCGAGGATGTGGACCGTGATCTTTCTTTTCGACAGCGATGGCCCCGTGATCCGCACCAGCTTTCGCTTGAAGGTGTCGCCACCGAGCAGCAGGAAGAACACCAGGAAGACGACCATCGCCGCCTGGCCGATGGCTCCGACCGCGCCCATCGAACCGGCCCACAGGTAGTCGCTGAGCCTGAACTTGGGCAGGTCCACGATGACGTGAGTGGCAGGCTGGCGCGGAGCCACGGCGCCGCCGGTCGCGCGCGCCGCCGCGGTTTCCACTTCGGTCGCTGCGTTCTGGATCTTCTGCAAGGTGTCGTTCTGGCTGTTGCGAACGCGAGCCAGTGCGGTCGAGAACTTGGTCGCTGCTTCGGGCAACTGCTCGATGATGGTCTGCATCTGACCGCGCAGCGAATAGGTGCAAAGCGCCAGCCGCGGCGATCACGCCTGCCATCACGACGACAGTCCCCGCACTGCGCGGGATCCTGACTCGTTCGAGCCAGGCGACGAGAGGGTTCAGCGTGTAGGCAATGACGATGCCGAGCAGCAGCGGCACCAGAAAGGCCTGCGCCCACGACAATGCAAAGACGGTTGCCAGGCTCGCCAGTATCCCAATCGCCAGGCCGCGCGCCTCGACCGGTAATCGCGTTGCCGGCAGGGTCACATGCGACTCGGCGGCGTCGGGGCCGAGGTGCTCACGGTGCAGCCGCTGGCTCAGCGCTGCACGATGGCGGCGGGAGCGGCAGCGTTCGGCATGGCGCGTCGTCAAATGACGATTGACCGGGATGTCGCAGCGCGCCTGTGGCGCGCGCCGCTCACTTGGACTTCGTGGACGTTCGTGTGGTCTCCGCCGCCTCGGGAAACGCCACCAGCAGGTCGGCCAGTTCGTCGGCGTGCTCCTCTTCCACCGCCAGGATGCCTTCCATCATGCGGCGCGTGGTGGGATCCTGGTCGCCGAGGTACTGGATGATGTCGCGGTAACTGTCGATCGCGATTCGTTCCGCCACCAGGTCCTCCTTGATCATGCTCACCAGCGTGTCGCCTTCGACATACTCCGCGTGACTGCGGCCGGCGAGGCCGTTCAGGGGCGAAGTCCGGCGCTCCGCCCAACTGCACGATGCGCTCCGCGATCTGGTCGGCATGGCCCTGCTCTTCGTTCGAGTGATCGAGAAACTCCTGAGCCACGCTCTGCGAATGTATTCCACGCGCCATGAAGTGATGACGCCGATAGCGCAGGACACACACGAGTTCCGTCGCAAGGGAGGCGTTGAGCAGCTTGAGCACGGCTTCGCGATCGGCCGAATAGCCGGCGGTGACGGAGCCATCATCGATGTGCTGGCGGGCGCGCTTGCGCAGGGTACTGACGTCGGTGAGGGAAGAAGACTTGTGCATGGTGTGACTTCCTGTTGTGCGATTGCGGCTGATGAGTGATTGCAACGCGCGGAGGATTCGCGAAATCCGACGGACACGTCTCCGTCGGGATGTTGTCGGCGACTTGTAGGCAACGTGTCGCGCAACTGTGAAGCTGTGCTTCGTTGCCGAGAAGCGCGTGTCCTGCTATCTAGGCCTCACTTCTTGTTCTCGCCGCCTTGCTGTCCACCCTTGCCGCCGCCCTTGTCCTGCCCCTGGCTGGACTGCGGCGCGGACCCTTTGCCTTGAGACCCTCTGTCCTGGCCCATTGATTGAGGTGGCTGCTGTTCGTGACGGGGTGCTCCCTGCTGTGCCTGATCCTGGCGCTGAGCATTCGATCCGCCGTGCTGCGCATTCGCAGGCGCACCGTGCATCCGCTGCGACTGATAGTGCTGCTGCACTACAGGGTCATGCGGTTGGTACTTGTACTTCTGACCTTGAAGTACGGGTTGCTGCTCCACAGGCGGATACCGATTGCCGGAGTATTGCCGCTGGTACGTCGGCAGCGGCGCGCGTGGCGGTGCAGCGCGACGATCCCAGTGGTCCCAGTCGCCTCGACGTTGCTTCCATTCGTTGCCCCAGTGGTCATCCCAGCGCGGTGGCGCGTCGGCCTTCCATCCATGGAAATACGGAGGCGGGCGACGGTAGTAGCGCACCGGGACGCGCAGTACGTAAAGCGGAACGGCTTCAGGGCCGACGAGCCCCCACGGTCCGTTGTACCAGGAGCTCGCGTACCAGTTGTCTGACTGGTAGACCCAGTACATGCCGTCGTAGAAGAAATAGTTGGAACTCACTCGTGGCGCGTAGTAGACGGGGTATCCGGGCACCGGAACGAGTTCCGGGTAGACGGGCAGGTTGATTCCGATGGAGACGCCGGGCAGTCCGATGCCGATGCTCACTTGGGCCGTCGCCGAGGTGACCGACCCGATCACCAAACCCAACACCACAATCCGTTACGCAGTCCCTGTCTCATATTCACGCTCTCGGTTGGATCACCGGGATGAGTCATCTTTGACCCAAGGCGAACGGAAGCGGTGTGGCAGGCTGCCAGCAACCGCTCTATAGGCGCGACCGGTGAACTCTGAGTTCATAAATTAGGCGCGGCACCCGTTCCCGTCGGTGCGGCAGCGCACACACCGTCGTGCGCGCACGGGCAATGGCGGCAATCGAGGCGGCCACGACCCTGCGGACAAGATCCACAGCAACGCCTTCGGCGCCCGCAGGCCAGGGGCGGGACGTTCGAGTCGGTGTTCTGGTACAACGGGTCGACCTCCGTCGTCAGTGGAACTTGCAAGCGGCGTGATCGACAGGTCACGCCGTCGTGTGCGGATGGCGACGGAAGTTACGATAGGTGCGGCGTCACCCGTCAGCGCGGATGGAAACCGCATGTATCAAGGCGAGAAATTCAATGCGCTGTCCCACCTGGTCGGCGACCATCCTGGCGCTGGCGGGCGCGATCGTGCTGGTGGTGCTGGCTGCGATAGGGGGCGACCCGTGGAAGGTGGTCAGTGTCGCGATCTATGGCGTGACCCTCGTCGTCATGTACAGCTCATCGACGCTGTATCACAGCGTGCGCGGGCGGGCCAAGGACTTCCTGCGCAAGATGGATCATCAGAGCATTTATCTGCTCATCGCCGGCAGTTACACGCCGTTCTGCCTGGTGACGCTGCGTGGGCCCTGGGGCTGGTCACTGTTCGGGGTCGTGTGGGGGCTTGCCGTGCTCGGCGGTCTGCAGGAGCTGCGGCCACGGAATGACGCTCGCGTTCTGTCCGTTGTTATCTATCTGCTGATGGGCTGGGTTGCTCTCGTCGCCCTCGTCCCGCTGGTGCACGCACTGGGCCGCGCCGGATTCGCCTGGGTCGCGGCCGGCGGGCTGTTCTACACCGTCGGCATCGTCTTCTATGCGTCGACACCCGCCTGACCCATGCGCACGGTGTCTGGCACTTGTTCGTGCTCGCCGGCAGTGCCGCGCACTACGTTGCGATCCTCAAGTACGTCATTTGATGGATCAGGCGTGGTGCCTGCGCTCAGTGCGCTAACGCACCGACACCCTTCTGCACGACGGCCACTATGTCTTCCCTCGCGTGGATACGCGTGTGCCGTTTCGTGCTCTTGAACTCAGGCGCTGTAAGCGCTTCGTACCGCGGTTTCTCGACATCGCGGGGACAGCGAGGTTCATTGCCCCCACTTCGGACGCGCCGTGGTTCCATTCAATCAGAAATCAAGGAAAGCCAATGAAAACGATTCCTACAGCCGTGCTAGCCCTCACGGCTTTGCTCTCGGCGGGCGGCGTATCGGGTCAAGTCGCCAAGGCAACACCCACGGTGGTTCCTGTAGCGCAAACCACGTCCGTGAACTCCGCAGATATGGGTCAGATGGACGCGCACATGAAACGCATGCAGGAACTGCACGTCAAACTGACCGACGCCAAAACGCCGGAAGAGCGTCAGAAGCTGATGGATGAACAGCGCCGCGAAATGCACCAGGGGATGGCGATGATGCAGGCGATGCCACGCGATGGCTCGGCGATGGGTGGCGCTGGCGCAGGCATGAAGGGGCATACGGGCAAGCCTGCCGATCAGAAAATGCAGATGCAGATGATGGAGCGACGCATGGACATGATGCAGGCAATGATGCAGACGATGATGGATCAGCAAGGCGCTTCCGCAAGCGGCCCGATGCCGGCACCACTTAAGTGAGGTGCCTTGCCGGATGGCGTCCGCTGAAGAAAGCCCAGTGGCCTGCGCAGGCCGCGCCATCGAACTGCGCGACGAAAGCGCCTTGAAGAGTCCGGAACGGCTTCGGACGGGCCTGAAACGGCCCCGATCAAAGCCATAGTCGCGGGCTCGTTCCATTTGGACGAGCTGGACAGATCGCGCCGCCCCGGAGGCGGCGTTTTCTTTGTGGCGACACACTTGACTGACGACCAGGACACTCAATGACCTCCCGCACACCAATCTCTGAGACACAGCGCCGCCAAGTAATTCACGGCGCGGTTCTGGAGCTCGCTTCGATTGACCCTGACAGCGACGCCTATGAGATCAAGCTCGCTGAACTCGAAGGCCACCTTGCGCGAGTGGCTGAGCGAGCGCCTCGGGCTAATCCGCAGTTACCACTTGACCAGGCCGTCCATGCAACGCCTGGCGCGGGGGCGGCCCTTTGGCGCGCTCGCTGGACGAAGCAGAAAGCGCGGATTGCGCAGGCAGGCGGCGCGTTGCTGCGAGCTCTGCGCCAAACCGCTTCACGGAGCAAGAAACATCCCGCGCTGGCAGTGCCCTTGAGCCATGCGGATCGGGACGCCGCTGAGAAGATAGGACGATTCGTCGAGGGCACTCTCGTTGACGGACAGTCTGGCGAGCACCACCCACGAAGGTACATGCTTTACGAGCCGGCCAATCGCGGCCACGCTCCTGCGCCGTTGCTCGTGCTTCTGCACGGCTGCAAGCAAGGCGCGGCCGATTTCGCGGCCGGCACTCGCATGAACGAAGCCGCCGAGGCCGCAGGCGTGGTCGTGTTGTATCCCGAGCAGTCGCTCGCGGCCAATCTCTTGCGCTGCTGGAACTGGTATGCGCTCCACGACCGCTCGAACAAGGACGGCGACGCTGCAGTGATTGCGGCCATGACCCGCCAGGTGATGCGTGAGCATGACATCGACGCGAAGCGCGTCTACGTGGCGGGAATGTCGGCGGGCGGTGGCATGGCCGCCGTGCTGGTGCGGGACTATCCGGAGCTGTACGCCGCGCTGGGCGTTCATTCGGGAGTCCCTGCCGGACACGCACATGATGTTTACTCGGCCATGCGCCTGATGTCCGACGGACCGGTTCCCTCCGACGTGGATGCGGTGCCGGGGGCCGTCGACGGCGTTGCCGCCAATGTGGCCAGCATCGTCTTTCACGGCGATGAAGACGCGGTCGTTCATCTTTCCAATGGAGTGGCCATACACGAGGGCGCGGGCGGTTCCGAGGTTCCTCCTCCCCTCGACACGCGGCAGGCGACGACGCAGCCGCGGCCGGGACATCGAGGATTCACGCGATCGGTCGAGTACGGTCCGAGCGGCGTGACGGACCGCGAGCTGTGGATCGTTCACGGCGCCGGACACGCCTGGGCCGGCGGAGACAGTGCGCAACAAGACACGGATTCGAGCGGTCCGGATGCATCGGGCGAGATGCTGCGGTTCTTCTTGCAGCATCAGCTCAGTACCTAGGCGAGCACCATGAAGCTGCAGCGATGTCATTAGCCGAATGGTCCCTGTTCGTCGGCGCGCTGCTGGTCACGATGGTGCTGGCGGGCACGTTGCTGGGGCGGCTGCCGCTGAGCAGCGCGATGGTCTACCTGGCGTTGGGCTGGCTCCTCGGTCCCGACGCGGCGAATGTCCTGCGCCCCGATCCGTATCTGCACGCCGGCCTGCTCGAGCGGCTCGCGGAAATCGCCTTGCTGATTTCACTGTTTGCCGTCGGCCTGCGGCTCGGCGTGCCCCTGCGCGACCGTCGCTGGCGGCTGCCGCTGCGGCTGGCTTTCGTGTCGATGGCGATCATGGTGGCGCTGGTCGCTGCCATCGGTGTCTGGGTGCTGGGCCTGCCGGTCGGCGCGGCCGTGCTGCTCGGCGCGGTTCTGGCTCCCACCGATCCGGTGCTGGCGTCGGGAGTGCAGTCCGACCCGGGTTCACATCCTGAACGTCTCGGCTTCAGCCTGGCCGGTGAAGGCGGGCTGAACGATGGCACGGCGTTCCCGTTCGTGCTGCTTGGCTTGGGTCTGCTGGGCATTCATGAACTGGGGCCCGGTCTCGTCCGCTGGTGGAGTATCGACCTCTTGTGGGCCACTATCGGCGGGATCGCTATCGGTGGAGCGCTGGGCGCGGCGATCGGGCGGCTGGTCGTCTACCTGCGCAGTCGCCATGATGAAGCGGTAGGGCTGGACGAATTCCTCGGACTCGGATTGGTCGCCATGGCCTACGGGATCGCTCAGCTCGCACTCGCCTCCGGGTTCCTCGCGGTGTTTGCCGCCGGCCTCGCATTGCAGCGGGTGCGGGAGCGGCCACGGTCACACACGCGACCGCTCGCTGCTGCCGCCAGTTCGGAAGGGCACTCCTACGAAACGCTGGCGACGCACTCACACCATGCGAGCGCCACCATGCGGGATTCCGTCCAGGGTTTCAATGAGCAACTGGAACGCTTGGCCGAACTGGCGCTGGTGCTGATGGTGGGCGCCATGCTGGCCTACGCCAAGCCATTGCCGGCCGTCTGGTGGTTCGTTCCGCTGCTGCTTCTGGTGTTGCGCCCCCTGTCGGTCGTGGCGTCGACGTTGGGTGAGCGCGTGACCGCGCCGCAGTTCGCCATGATCGGCTGGTTCGGCATACGCGGCATTGGTTCGGTGTTCTACCTCTTGCTGGCACTGCGCTATGGCGTCGATGGAAACATTGCCGACACCCTGGTGTCGCTGACCCTGTGGACCGTCGCCGCGTCGATCATTGCCCATGGATTGACCGCCCAGCCGCTGATGCATCTCTATCTCGTATGGCAGAAGCGGGTATCGAACCGAGCGGCCCTCCGACGAACCAGCCCGTGAATGCGGTTCGGCGGCTTGCTTCGGCGGAGTGAGTCCGGCGTCAGCGCGTTGACCGTGCGCCGTTTGGCTTGCGGAGGCCGCGCTTTCCCACTCGACGTCGCGCTGTCACCGGCGATTCCGGCGGGAGTGACGGTCACTTCTTCGCGTCGTCAGATGCAAGAATGTTCCCGCCTTCGGCCACCAGATCGCTCACTGCCGGGGGGAGGCTCTTTGGCGCGCGTTTGCGTGAAAGTGGTCTTCATGGGTGCCTCGCAGGACCTGTTGAAATTTCCGCACACCCGCGCAGGTGTGAAGCCCAGGCAGGCTCGCCGACGCCCCTGAACTGAATATCCAGGCGTGCGCATCGATCCGAATGCTGCACGCCGCAGCTCTCGACCGTCTGTGCGCTAGTGCACCAAGCGAGCTTTCCCGGCTCTATACTGATTTCACAATGTCGATTCCGCTGGCGGTTTCTCGCAGTGCCAGACCCGCAGGCCCGAGCCTTCGGGAGCGGCCGTTGAGCCAGGCGGCTGATCCCCGTCAAAACCGCCTGCTCGCGGTGCTGCCGGAAGCCGAGTGGGCGCGCTGGCAGCCCCATCTCGAGCTGGTCAACATGCCGCTCGGCAAGGTGCTGTACGAGTCCGGCGGCAAGCTGAGCCACGTGTACTTTCCGACCACGGCGATCGTGTCGCTGCTGTACGTCATGGAAGACGGAGCCTCGGCCGAGATCGCGGTCGTCGGGCATGACGGCGTCGTCGGCGTTTCGCTCTTCATGGGCGGCGAATCGACGACGAGCCGCGCGGTCGTGCAAAGCGCCGGCCATGGGTATCGACTCAAGTCCAGCCTGATGATGCAGGAGTTCAACCGGGCAGGGCCGGTCCTGCACCTGCTGCTGCGTTACACCCAGGCCCTCATTACCCAGATGGCGCAGACCGCGGTGTGCAATCGCCACCACTCGCTGGACCAGCAACTGTGCCGCTGGCTGCTGCTGAGCCTCGATCGGCTGCGTTCCAAGGAACTCGTGATGACGCAGGAGCTGATTGCCAACATGCTGGGCGTGCGCCGAGAAGGCGTGACCGAGGCGGCCGGCAACCTGCAGAAGGACGGTCTGATCCGATATCGACGCGGCCACATCACCGTGCTTGACCGCGCCGGCCTCGAGCGGCGCAGCTGCGAGTGCTACGCAGTGGTCAAGAAGGAATATGAGCGGCTGCTGCCCGCGACGTGGCAACTTAAGCCGGCTGCCATTGACGTCTACGTACTGCGGTCTGACTTCAAGGCACGGCCAGTCATCAAGCCGCCTCGACTCACGACACCCTGTGTCGTTGCATTGAGTTTCACTTCCATCGAGCACTGCAGTGGGTTGTCGAGCTCCTTTACAGGCGAGTTCGCATAAAGCGCGACCGGCATTCAGAAGGAAGGCACTTCGCACCTCCTAGTAGAAGAGAAC
>CAVPPW010000026.1:0-110069 GCA_963707445.1 uncultured beta proteobacterium
GCGCTCCCAAGAACACGATTTTTGGCAGGAGTCTGAATGAACGCCCCCCTTTCTGAAGCCGTCCGCCGAGCACTGGCGGAGGTGACCCTCGACGACAAGTGGACACTGGATCGCGGCCGCGCCTACATGAGCGGCACGCAGGCACTGATCCGCCTCGCCATGTTGCAGCGCCAACGCGACGTACTCGATGGCCTTAACACGGCTGGCTTCATCACCGGCTATCGCGGTTCGCCGCTGGGCGGCGTCGACCAGACCGCGTGGAAGGCGAAGCAGCATCTCGAGCGCCATCACGTCCGCTTCCATCCGGGACTCAATGAGGACCTGGCCGCGACCAGCGTCTGGGGTACGCAGCAGGTCAACATGTTCGAAGGCGCCAAATACGACGGCGTCTTTGCGATGTGGTACGGCAAGGGACCCGGTGTCGACCGGTGCGGCGATGTGTTCAAGCACGCCAACGCGGCGGGAACGAGTCGGCACGGGGGCGTGTTGGCGCTTGCCGGCGACGATCATGGCGCCAAATCATCGACGCTTCCTCACCAATCGGATCACATCTTCAAGGCCTGCATGATCCCGGTGCTGTATCCGGCGACCGTGCAGGAGTATCTCGACCTCGGCCTGCACGGATTCGCCATGAGTCGCTACGCCGGCGTCTGGGTCGGCATGAAGACCGTCACCGAAGTCGTCGAGGCATCGGCGTCCGTGGTCGTCGATCCGCAACGCGTCGACCTACGGATTCCGGCCGATTTCGCGATGCCCGAGGGCGGCCTCAACATCCGTTGGCCCGAAACGCCGCTCGCGCTTGAGGCGCGACTGCTCGATTACAAGCTCTACGCGGCGCTCGCGTATTGCCGTGCCAACAAGCTCAACCACACGGTCATCGATTCGCCGCACGCGCGCTTCGGCATCGTCGCCAGCGGCAAGGCGTATCTCGACACGCGCCAGGCGCTCGCGGATCTCGGCCTCGACGAACAGACTTGTGCCGACATCGGCATTCGCCTGTTCAAGTGCGGAATGATCTGGCCGCTCGAAGCGACCGCGATTCGCGCGTTCGCCGAGGGGCTCGAGGAAGTGCTCGTCGTCGAGGAGAAGCGTCAGTTCCTCGAGTATCAGCTCAAGGAAGAGCTGTTCTCGTGGATCGGTACCGGCAAACGCGTTCCGCGCGTGATCGGCAAGTTCGACGAGAAGGATGGCGGTGAGTGGGCCGTTCCGCAAGGCAACTGGATTCTTCCCGCGCACTACGAGTTTTCGCCGGCGATCGTGGCCAAGGCGATCGTCGCGCGCATGGGCAAGCTCGAATTGCCGGCCGATATCCGCGCCCGCATGCAGGCGCGACTCGCCATTATCGAAGCCAAGGAGAAGGCGCTCGCGAAGCCGCGCGTCGTGACCGAGCGCACGCCGTGGTACTGCTCGGGCTGCCCGCATAACACGTCGACGGTCGTCCCCGAAGGTTCGCGCGCCGTCGCGGGGATCGGTTGCCACTACATGGCGATCTGGATGGACCGCAGCACGTCGACCTACACCCAGATGGGCGGCGAAGGCGTGCCGTGGATCGGCGCCGCGCCGTTCACGAACGAGAAACACATCTTCGCGAATCTCGGCGACGGCACCTACTTCCACTCGGGATCACTGGCAGTGCGCGCGGCGGTCGCAGCCAACGTGCCGATCACCTACAAGATCCTGTTCAACGATGCGGTTGCGATGACCGGTGGGCAGCCAACCGACGGCCAGCTGACTGCCCCGCAGATCACGCAGCAGATGCACGCCGAGGGCGTGCGCAAGATCGTCATCGTGACTGACGAGCCCGAAAAGTACGACCGCGCGACCGAACTCGATCACTCGGCGGTCAACGCGCATGGCGCCATCGGCGACGCCTGGAAACTTGCACCCGGAGTAACCGTCCATCACCGCGACGAACTCGATCGCATCCAGCGCGAACTGCGCGAGTACCCGGGCGTTTCGGTGCTGGTCTATGACCAGACGTGTGCGTCCGAAAAACGCCGGCGGCGCAAGAAGAATTCTGCCGAACGGACCGTGTTCCCCGACCCCGCGCGCCGCGTCGTCATCAACGAACTCGTCTGCGAAGGCTGCGGCGACTGTTCGGTCAAATCGAACTGCCTGTCGGTCGAGCCCCTCGAGACCGAGTTCGGGCGCAAGCGCCAGATCAACCAGTCGAGCTGCAACAAGGATTACTCGTGCCTCAACGGCTTTTGCCCGAGCTTCGTGACGGTCGAAGGCGGCAAGCTCCGTAAGGGCAAGGCGATCGCGGCGTCGACCGTACCGTCACTTCCCGAGCCGGCAATTCCGGCTCTCGCCCCGCGCTCGACGTTTGGCATTGTGATTACCGGCGTTGGCGGCACTGGCGTCGTCACGATCGGGCAACTGCTGGGGATGGCGGCGCACCTCGAAGGCCGCGGGTCTGTCGGTCCTTGACATGGCCGGTCTCGCGCAAAAGGGCGGAGCCGTGTTCTCGCATGTGCAGATCGCCCCGAAGCCCGAAGATCTCTTCGCGACCCGCATCGCGATGGGCGAAGCCGATCTCATCATCGGCGCCGATCTGATTGTCACGACCAGCAACGAGGCATTGTCGAAGATCCAGTCCGGCAAGACGCGTGCCGTGGTCAATACGTCGGAGACGCCGACCGCGGAATTCGTGCGCAATCCGGATTGGCAGTTTGGCGGCACAAGTCTTGGACGCGAACTTCGTGATGCGATCGGCTCGGATGCGGATGCTGCGTTTGTCGACGCCAATGCGCTGGCGACCGCCATCATGGGCGATGCGATCTACACCAACCCGTTCATGCTGGGCTTCGCCTGGCAAAAGGGCTGGATTCCTCTCGCGCACGAAACGCTGCTGCGCGCGATCGAACTCAATGCCGTCGCGGTCGACGCCAACAAGAAGGCGTTCGAATGGGGCCGTTGCGCCGCGCACGACGTCGAGGCGGTTCGCAGGATCGCCTTCCCCGATGCTGCCAACAACGTCGTCGAACTGAAGCGCTTCGCGACCTCGCTCGAGGACATCGTCGCGCGCCGCGTCGAGTTTCTGACCGCGTACCAGAACGCCGGCTACGCGCGGCGCTATGCGGACCTGGTCGAGCGGGTGCGGCGCGTCGAGTCCGACCGGCTTCAGTCAACGCTGGTCGCGGAAGCCGTTGCGCGCAGCTATTTCAAGGTGCTCGCCTACAAGGACGAGTACGAGGTCGCGCGGCTGCATGCCGATCCGGCATTCGGCGCGCGCATCGCAAGCCAGTTCGAGGGCGATTACAAGCTCAACTTCCATCTCGCTCCGCCGCTGCTGACGCGGCCGGATCCGGCCACCGGTCAGATCCGGAAGATGCAGTTCGGGCCTTGGATGATGCCGGTCTTCCGTATCCTCGCGAAGCTGAAGGGATTGCGCGGAACTCCGCTCGACATCTTCGGCTATACCGCGGAGCGGCGCAGTGAACGCGCGCTGATCGCCGAATACGAGGCGCTGGTCGACGAAGTGCTGACACGGCTGAGCGCCGACAATCACGCGGTCGCGGTCGAGCTCGCGCGCCTGCCGCAGGAGATCCGCGGCTTCGGTCATATCCGTGCTGCCAGTCTCGCTGCGGCAAAGACCCGCTGGTCTTTACTGCTTTCGAGACTGCGTGGCCAGTCCACTGCTCAGGTGATACGCATGCCGCAGAAAGCGGCCTAGACTCGCCACCGTCGCAGGCGCGCCTGAACCCGCCGGCGTCGACACCTCTTCCTTGCCGTGGGCGCACGCCGGCGAGGCAGCACCACGATCTTCCGGGGGAGGGCCGCGATGCAATGTCACGATGCAACGATCGCAGCTGCCTCAGGCAGCGATGCGGCACACCAGGCCGAGCGCCTGACGGCGCTGGCGCGCGAGGCGCGTCTCGTTGAACTGGGCGTTTCCGGCGACAGCGACGTCGGCCATGCGCTTGCCGGACGCCTCGAAACCGCGCTGGAAGGTGCAATGGACGCGGACAGCGCGCAGGATCTGAAGCGGGCCTGTGCGTCGATCGAGGCCGTGCTCGGTGAACTTTTCGGGCGCGGAATGCAGCTGTCGGCGCAGATGACGCTGATGAACATCGACGGCGTGCTCGGCACCTCGCGCATGCCGGTGCTGACCGCCGTGTTGAGCGGCCCTAAGGCTTGACCACCTCCTGCTGAATCGGCGCGGACGGCGGCTCCGTGCCCGGCAGGTGCGCAAGCACGCTGTCCCACACTTCGTTGTTGGTATCGACAAAGCGAAGCCGTACGGGGATCCAGTCGAAATCGGGCGCGAGCCAGAACTCGACGCCACGGTTCGATTCCGGAGTTTTCGGCCGGATGATCTTGAGGGTGTGCAGCACGCGGCCCTGGATCGTCATCGGCTCGAAGCCATCGACCGCGAACGTGTAGCTCTCGACCTTGCGGCGCGCGACCTGGAATGTGAGCAACGCGCCCGGCGTGAACCGCCACGGATAAGCCTGCGCGAGCAGCGGCAAATGAAACTGAAGCGACAGCGGATCCTGCGTGCCGTCTTCGAAAGAAGCCGGTTCACCTGCGCCCCGGCCGGCAAAGCGGACGATGCGGCGCGACCAGTCGAAATCGACTGAGAGTTCGCGATTGGCCACGTCGATGCGCTCGAGATAGTGAACCGGCGCAATCCCGAAGGGCTTCAGCTCGCCCGATGAGCGCAGATCGAGCAGCCCGGGCGGATCGACAGTCCGCAGCCAGAGTTCGTAACGGCCGTTTTCGAGGTCGACCGACCAGTCAACATACGTCATGGCCTCGATGCCACGCATCCGCGTGTAGGTCGTGCGGTACGCGATGCGCCCTTTCGTTGCCACTTGCGTGATGCCCGGCGGCAGCGTCGATTGCTTTTCGGCGGGATCGCTCAGCCGGCGGCGGCGCCTCTGGCACCGGCGGCGGGGCTTCGGGCGGCGGAGCGGGCGGATCGGGCACCGGCTCCGCCGCAGCTGGAGCCGGTGTGGGCACGGGCGCCGGACGTGGTGTGCGTGACGTCCTGAGCGGAGTTTTCGTTGCCGCCGGCGCGGTCGGCGCCGTGACCTGGGGCGGCGGCGGCTTCAGCAGCGCGATCGAGAGCGTGCGCTGCGTCGGCGCATCCGGTGTTGCCAGCGCAAGCTCGCGTCGCACGCCGAAGATTGCCACCGCATGCAGCAGGATTACGACAGTCAGCACGACAGCGCCGCGGCGCAGGCGGCCGGCACGCGGATCGCGGATCCGGTATCGCATCGTCATCGCATGCCGTTGAGGTAAACGTGCCGCCACTCGGCCCGCTGCTGACGAGCCCCGCCGCTAAGATACCGGCTTCCCCTGCCCCGCAAGCTTTCACAAGGCCGCATGAAGCTCGCCACACTGAGGGATGGTTCGCGCGACGGCCAGCTGGCGGTGGTGTCGCGCGATCTGTCGCTGGCCCATCATGCGACGGCCATCGCGGGGCGCCTGCAAAATGCGCTCGATGACTGGAGCTTCATCGCGCCGCAGCTCGAGGACCTGTACCAGACGCTGAACGAGGGCCGTGCGCGCCACGCATTCCGCTTCGACTCGCGCGTCGCAATGGCACCGTTGCCGCGTGCATACCAGTGGGCCGACGGCTCGGCGTACGTGAACCATGTCGAGCTGGTGCGCAAGGCACGCGGCGCCGACATGCCGAATTCGTTCTGGACCGATCCACTGATGTACCAGGGTGGCGCCGACGATCTGCTCGGTCCGCACGACGACATCGTCTGCCCGAGCGAGGAGTTCGGCATCGACTTCGAAGCTGAAGTGGCGGTGATCACCGACGACGTCGCGATCGGCACGACACCGGCCGCCGCTGCCGGACACATCCGGCTCCTGATGCTGGTCAACGACGTCAGCTTGCGCAACCTGATACCGGCGGAGCTTGCCAAGGGCTTCGGCTTCTTCCAGAGCAAACCGGCGACTGCATTCTCACCAGTCGCCGTGACGCCCGACGAACTGGGCGATGCCTGGCACGACGCGAAGGTGCATCGGCCGCTGACGGTGCACTGGAACGAGCGCAAGGTCGGCGAACCGAACGCGGGCGACGACATGACGTTCGACTTCACGCAGCTGATCGCGCACGTCGCGCGTACCCGGCGCCTCGGCGCCGGTTCAATCATCGGGTCCGGCACGGTGTCCAATCTCGATCGCAGTCGCGGCTATTGCTGCATCGCTGAAAAGCGCAGCCTCGAGATGATCGAGGCCGGAGCCGCCAGCACGCCGTTCATGAAATACGAAGACCGCGTCCGCATCGAAATGTTCGACGAACACGGTCGGTCGATCTTCGGCGCGATCGATCAGCGCGTCGCTCCGCTGCCGCGCCCCTGAAGTCCAGTTCGTTTAGAGGAGCCACCATGCCCACCAAGTCGTCCGCCGCGTCGCCGTTTGCTGCCATGGGAGAGACTCTGGACTTCATGCAGAAGATGTGGGGCATGGGCATGCCGACGCCGGGCAACGCGTCGCTGGCCGGCATGCCGCAGCGCATGCCGAGCATGCTGGCACCGACCGTCGACGTCGATGAACTCGACAAACGCATCGCCGATCTGCGCGCCGTGCAGCAGTGGCTCGAGCTGAATGCCGGGATGTTGCGCACGACGATCCAGACCCTGGAAGTGCAGCGGGCGACGATCGCGACACTGAAGGGCATCAGCGGTGCCATGCTGGCGCCGATCATCGGAACGGGCGACGTGCCGCCGGCGTCAAGGCCCGCGGTGCCGCCCGAAGTGACGGCAGGCCTGGCTGCCGCGACCGCACAGCCGCCCGACACGGGCGCGAAACCGCCTCGCACGGCTCGGCGCCGCAAGGAGCCGGATGCGCCATCGCTGGCCGAAGATGCGCTCAATCCCGCGGCCTGGTGGCATACGCTGCAGCAGCAGTTTGCGCAGATCGCGGCGGGCGTCGGACGACAAGGAGCCCGAGGCGCGCAAGACGACTGCCAAGCAAAGCGGCAAGCGCAAGGCGCGCTAGCCGCGCGCCTTTACTGCGCCGGGCACTGCGTCCAGCGAACGTAGCGTGCCGACCCAAGCGATCGCGGTCAGCGTCGCGGCGGCCGCGAGATAGCCGACCCAGTTGTAGTGCAGCAGCGTGCCATTGGGGCCGCGCTGCACGATCGCGCCACTCAGCGTCGCCGCGATGCCGGAACCCGTCTGCATGATCGCGCTGTTGAGCGTCATGAAGGCACCGCGCGCGCCCGGACGCGCGGCACTGGTGACGATCGCCATCGCCGGCACCAAGCGACCCGATACGAACACGAAGAAGAGCGTGGTCAGTACCAGCACGCCGAACAGTGGCAGCACCGGCGCGTGCGTGATCGCGAGCAGCGGCAGCAGCGAAATCAACGCAATGCGGCGATAGACCTCGCGCTTGCCCGCACGATCGGCCCAGCGCCCGATCCAGCGCGCGGTGAAGAAGGTCGCAACCCCGCCGACCAGGTAGACCCATGGCAGGTCGCGCTCCGGCAGACCGGCGTTCGACGTGATGTACAGGCTCACGTAAGGGATCACGGTGAAGCCAGAGATCATCATCAGCACGGTAAAGACGAAGGCGCGCAGGTGATTCGGAAATGTCAGCGTCCTGACGAATTCCTTCCAAACTCCGTGGCCGTCCGAACGTTCACGCTCGTGCGTCGTCGGCAGCACCCGGTGCGCGCCGGCGGCGGCGGCGATGCCGAGCACGGCAACGAACCCGAATGCGGCACGCCAGCTGAACAGATTGGTCAGCAGCAGCGCGGCCGGAACGCCCGCCACCGTCGCCACAGAGAACGACGTCATCACGATGCCGGTTGCCCGGCCGCGTCTGGACTCGGGCACCGTGTCGCCGATGATCGCGAAAACGAGCCCGGCAAGCACGCCGCCGAAGACTCCCGCCAGCGCACGCGCGCCGAGCAGCGTCGGATACGACTGCGCAGCCGCGGTCACTACTGCCGATCCGACGAAGCCCAGATAGACGGCGAGCAGCAGCCGCTTGCGATCAAAGCGGTCGACGAACACCGAGGTCACAATGCCGGCGGCTGCAGCCGCAAACGTGTAGGCGGAGATCAGGAACCCGAACTCGCGCGCGCTCAGGCCGAACAGCCGCGTGAACTGCGGCGCCAGCGGCATCATCACCATGAAGTCGAGCGTGCTGGTGAACTGGATGGCGGCCAGCGTGACCAGCATCCAGCGCTCCTGCGCGGCAGTCAGCGGTGACATCGACCGAGCTGTGACGGCGTGCAGCGCCTGCCTACATCACGTAGTTCAGCGAGAGCCGTCCGCCGTCGGGGTACACGGTTGTGCCGGTCAGATAGGACGCATCGTCGCTGGCGAGGAAGGCGGCGATGCGGGCAACTTCGTCGGGCTCGCCCAGGCGACCCAGCGGAGTGCGCGAAAGGATGCGCTGGCGCGCGGCCTCGTTGGTGAGCACCGCCGCCTGCAGCAGTTCGGTGGCGATCGAGCCGGGCCCGATGCCCATCACGCGGATGCCGTGCGGTGCCAGCGCCAGCGCCATCACCTTGGTCAGCTGATTGAGCCCGCCCTTGCTGACCGTGTACGGGACCTGGTTGGCGATCGCCAGCACGGCGTTGACGCTCGACACATTGACGATGACGCCTCGCCCGCCGGCCGCGGCAGGCTGCTTGACCATGAACCGCGCCGCGGCCTGGCCGCACAGGAAGGCGCCCTTCAGGTTGATCCTCAGCACGCGATCGAAATCCTCCTCGGCCAGGTCGAGGAACTCGGCCGCGTGCACGATTCCGGCGTTGTTGACCAGGATGTCGATGCGGCCGAAATGTGCGATCGCATGTTCGACGAGCGCTTCGCAATCCGCCCGCGTCCCCACATCGGCGCGCCGCGCGAGCGCGTAGCCGCCTGCGGCAGCGATGTCCTTCGCCACCGCGGCCGCGCCGACCTCGTTGATATCGCCGACGACGACCTTGGCGCCCTGCTGCGCAAACACGTGCGCGCATGCGGCACCGATGCCCTGTGCAGCGCCGGTGATGACCGCCACCCGTTCAGCCAGCTTCATCGAGGTCCTCGAGTTGACAGCGGAGACGCATTGTCACGCATCCGATGGTGTGGATCGACGCCACGTGCTCGGTTTGACACCCGGCAGACTCGGTTGGGATCATTGCACCTCGCGCATCCATCCACGCAGGCACCCAGCATGAATCCAACCTTCCGTTCCGCGCTCGCCGCTGCATTCGTGCTCGCCACCTCGATCGCTGCGCCAGCCGCGGCTCAGACCTGCCCGCCGGTGCTCGATCACACGTTTGCACGACTGCAGGACGACACGCCGCAGAACCTCTGCCAGTATCGCGGCAAGGTGGTGCTCGTGGTGAATACCGCCAGCTACTGTGGCTACACGCCGCAGTACGAGGGACTCGAGAAGCTTTATGCCCAATACGCGGGGCGCGGCTTCACGATCCTCGGGTTTCCGTCCGGCGACTTCGGCAACCAGGAAAAAGCCGACAACAAGGAGATCGCCGAGTTCTGCTTCAACACTTACGGCGTGAAGTTCCCGATGTTTGCGAAGAGCTCGGTGGTCGGGCAGACCGCCAACCCGCTCTTCGTCGATCTGGCAAAGGCCACCAGCCAGCCGCCGAAGTGGAACTTCCACAAGTATCTGATCGACCGCGACGGCCGCGTGGTCGCCGCCTATCCCAGCGCCGTCACGCCGCTCGACCGACGTGTCACCGACCGCATCGAGGAGTTGCTCGGGCGCTGACCGCAGCCAAAGCTCGTAGCGTGCATTGCCCGCGTCGACGGAACCGCAGCAAGCTTCCCAACGCGGCACGATAGACCGGCTACGCCGGGGCCCGGCGCACCGCAGAGCGACGGTCGGTCGCGGCTCGAAGGTAGCGTGCCGGTACCGGCACGACTTCATCGATCAGTCGCGCGCCGTCGCGCAGCAGGAACTGCTTGAACGCCTGGGCCACCGGCGGCAGCCGTTTCTGGCGCCGCTGCACGATGTACCAGTTCAGCATCAAGGGAAAACCCTGCACGTCGAGCGCGGCCAGACTGCCGGATCGAAGTTCGCGGCTTACCGTGTGCGCCGACAGGAAGCCGATGCCCATGCCGGCGATCACCGCCTGCTTGATCGTCTCAGTGCTCTTGATCTGCAGCGCGATGTTCAGCTTGCGCAGGTGCGTGCCGAGCCCTTCAGCCATCGATTGCCACGTATCCGATCCCTGTTCGCGCACGACAAACGGCTCTCGGATCACGCGTGACATCGGAATGTTCCTGACCCGCACCAGCGGATGGTCGGCTGCGGCGACGATCACGTAAGGGTGCGGCGCGAAGGGCTCGTGAATGGTGTCCGCGCCCGCCGGCGGGCGAACCATCACGGCCAGGTCGGTGCGATTGTCGGCCAGATGTTCCAGCAGCTCCTCGCGGTTGTGTACCGACAGGTTCAGTTTCACCCCCTCGTGGCGGCGGGCGAATTCGACGAGCAGACGCGGGAAAAAGTAGTCGCCGGCGCTGATCACCGACACGTTGAGCTTGCCGCCCGCCACACCGGTGAAGTGCGTCATCGCCTCCTCTGCCTCCTCGAACTGCTGGAGGATCACGCGGCTGTGGTGCAGAAGTTCATCGCCGGCCTGCGTCAGGTAGATCTTCTTGCCGAACTGCTCGAACAGCGGCACCCCGGCGTGTTCCTCGAGCTTCCTGATCTGGGTCGAGACCGCCGGCTGGGTCAGGTGAAGCTCCGCCGCGGCGCGCGAATAGCTTGCAAGGCGGGCTACCGTCTCGAACACCTCCATCTGGCGCAACGTCGCGTGCTTCATGGACTGTGGCCGCCGTCTGCGAGCGCGTCAGTGCAGCGCAGCGCAAATGTATAACTCAAAGCTTATGGAATCGATCACTTAGTTTAATTGTATTTGATCGTTCGCCGCTCGTAGCATTGCTTTCGGCGGTGCCGAATTCGCCGCTCGCGACAGCCGCCGATGGGAGAAGCACGATGCCTGCCACTTCACTGCACGATGAGCGCGTCGAGGATGCCGCCGAGCTCGAGCGCGGCGCGTTCAATGCCGCTTTCTACGAGTTGGGATTGCACCTGTACTGCGACAAGGGCACCTACCAGGCCCTGGCCGCCAATCCCAGCGAGCACGACCGCGTGCGGGGCTATCTCGAGCGCGAGCAGCCGCATCTGCTGCGCGCCTACGACGCGGATTTCCTCACCGACGCCGTGATCCGCGCCATGCAGCGCTGCCTGCAGTCATTGACCGCGAGCGCGACGAGCGCCTTTCCTGAGGTCAACTGGACCGAAAAGCAGTGGGAAGAGGCGGGCTTCTGAGTCTTGTCATCGGATAGGCGCGCAACGGCACTGAACGGCTGCGAACGCACGGAGCGCGGCAAGCCGGCCGCCTCGACCGACCGCGGCGCGATCTGCGTTCTGGTCGCAGCCGATCGCCTACGGACGTGACCGGCTCGCGCCGGCCACTGCCCGCCGCCGCGCTTGCACCAATCATCCGGACGCCGTTGCGTCCGCTCGCCTGCCTCCACCGGAGGGCGCCTCGAAATCGGCAGCGACACGACCGGCATGATCGCTGCTGTGCGGCAGCACAGCATTGCCGGCATGCGCTCGTTCGTCGCTTTTTTTCCGGAAGTTGACTGCGGTCAAGCGCCTTTTTCTGACCGCCGTCCGACCATCACGCGCTCCGTCACGGGCGCCAGGTCGACACAGAAGCGACTGAGATGTGTTTCATTCGTGACGCATTCAGGGAGACAGGAAATGAGAGAGTTCGGATCACACCGTGCAGGCCGCTCGCTCACGTTTGCGGCCTCGATAGTGCTGGCGGCTGCGGCGCCGACCGCGACTGCACAGGCGCCGGCCTGGGAGCCCTCCAAGCCCGTGGAATTCGTCGTGCCGGCGGGCACTGGCGGGGGCGCCGATCAGATGGCGCGCCTGCTGCAAGGCGTCATCAGCAAGAACAATCTGATGAAGCAGCCTCTGATCGTCGTTAACAAGTCCGGCGGCGCCGGAGCGGAAGGTTTCCTCGCGGTAAAGGAAGCCAAGGGTGATCCGCACAAGATCATCATCACGCTGTCGAACCTGTTCACCACGCCGCTCGCGACCGGCGTGCCGTTCAACTGGAAGGATCTGACGCCGGTGTCGATGCTGGCGCTCGATCAGTTCGTGCTGTGGGTCAATGCCGAGTCGCCTTACAAGACCGCGAAAGACTATCTCGCTGCGGCCAAAGGTTCGACCCCGAACAAGATCGATGGGCGGCACCGGGTCGAAGCAGGAGGACCAGATCATCACCGCCGCGATCGAGAAGGCGGCCGGCGTCAAGTTCACCTATGTGCCGTTCAAGGGCGGCGGCGACGTCGCGGTGCAACTGGTCGGCAAGCACGTCGACTCGACCGTCAACAATCCGATCGAAGCGGTTGCCCAATGGCGCGCCGGCAAGCTGCGCCCGCTGTGCGTGTTCGACGATCAGCGCATGCCCTACAAGGCCAAGGTGACCGAGACGATGTCGTGGAACGATATCCCCACCTGCAAGGAATCCGGCGTGCCGATGGACTACGTGATGCTGCGCGGCATCTTCATGCCAGGTGGTGTCACCAAGGAACAGGTCGACTACTACGTCGATGTGTTCAAGAAGGTGCGCGAGACGCCGGAGTGGAAGAAGTTCATGGAAGACGGCGCATTTAACCAGACCTTCATGAGCGGCCCCGACTACGCGAAGTGGGTCGAGAAAGCCGAAGGCATGCACCGCGACCTGATGAAGGAAGCCGGGTTCCTGGCCAATACTGATGAGCCTGGTGCAGCCTGCGCTCGCGCGGTCTGCACCAGGGCTTCACCGCGAGCCGTCGCATTCAAGCTCACAGCAATGAGTGACAACCTGTCGCCCGCGGACGGCGATCGCGCGGCTGCGTCGACGCGAACTCTCGAAATCGCGGTCGCGTTGATCCTGTTCGTGCTCGGCGCGATCGTCGTAATCGACAGTTACCGGCTGGGCTCGAAATGGGGTAGCGACGGTCCGCAGTCCGGCTACTTTCCTTTTTATATCGGCTTACTGCTCTGCATTGCGAGCGCAGTCACGCTGGCGAAGGCGGTGCAGAACAAATCGCTCGCCGATACGCCGTTTGTCTACCGCGAGCAGTTCAAGCGCGTGCTGACGATGCTGATTCCGGCGGCGATCTATGTGCTGCTTGTCAAGTTTCTCGGGATGTATGTCGCATCGGCGATCTATATCGCGTTCTTCATGATCTGGCTCGGCCACTACCCGTGGTGGAAGGGCATCGCCGTCGGCGTTGTAATCGACGCCATCTTCTTCGCGTTGTTCGAAGTTTGGTTCAAGGTGCCGTTGTTCAAAGGCGCGCTGGACCCGCTGGGCTTTCTCGGATATTGACAATGCCGGATTCCGGCTTCTCGTTTTAGCGCTCGGAGCAAGGTTTGGACGAACTGAACGCCCTGCTGCACGGTTTCGCCGTCGTACTGACACCGTTCAACGTGTTGCTGATGCTGGTCGGCATCGTGCTCGGCGTCATCATCGGAGTGCTGCCGGGATTGGGTGGAGCCAATGGCGTCGCGATCCTGCTGCCGCTGACGTTCACGATGCCGCCCACGTCGGCGATCATCATGCTCTCGTGCATCTACTGGGGAGCACTGTTCGGCGGCGCCATCACGTCGATTCTGTTCAACATCCCCGGAGAACCGTGGTCGGTGGCAACCACCTTCGACGGCTACCCGATGGCAAAGCAGGGACGCGCCGGCGAGGCACTGACCGGCGCGTTTACTTCGTCCTTCGTCGGGGCGTTCTTCGCGGTGGTGATGATCACGTTTCTGGCGCCGTTGGTCGCGCAGTTCGCGCTGCAGTTCGGCCCGCCTGAATTCTTTGCCGTGTATCTGCTCACCTTCTGCAGTTTCATCGGCATGGGCAAGGGATCGCCGTGGAAGACGCTGGCGGCGATGACGCTCGGCTTCGGGCTCGCCGCTGTCGGCATGGACATGGTGACTGGCCAACTGCGGTTGATGTTCGGATTCACCGAGTTGATGCGCGGTTTCGACTTTCTGATTGCAGTGATCGGCCTGTTCGGTGTCGGCGAGATCCTGTTGACGATGGAGGAGCGGCTGTCTTTCACGGGGAAAACCGCAAAACTCAATCTGAAGGTCGTGCTGGAAACATGGAAGAAGCTGCCGAAGTATTGGCTGACGTCACTGCGCAGCTGCATCATCGGCTGCTGGATGGGGATCACACCGGGTGGCGCAACTCCCGCATCGTTCATGAGCTACGGGATAGCCAAGCGTTCATCGCGTGACGGCGCCAAGTTCGGCACCGGCCAGCTCGAAGGTGTAGTGGCGCCGGAAACCGCGGCACACGCGGCAGGCACTTCGGCATTGCTGCCGATGCTCGCGCTCGGAATTCCGGGGTCGCCGACCGCCGCCGTGCTGCTTGGCGGGCTGCTGATCTGGGGGCTGCAGCCGGGGCCGCTACTGTTCGTCGAGAAACAAGACTTCGTCTGGGGGCTGATCGCAAGCATGTACCTCGGTAACGTCGCCGGTCTGCTGATCGTGCTGACGTGCGTGCCGCTGTTCGCCGCGATACTGCGAATTCCGTTTTCGATCATCGCGCCGATCATCGTCGTGATTTGCGCGATCGGCGCCTACACCGTGCACAACGCGATGTTCGACATCTGGCTGATGCTGCTGTTCGGCGTTATCGGCTATGTGTTCAAGAAACTCGACTACCCGCTCGCACCGTTGGTTCTTGCGCTGGTGCTGGGCGACCGCGCAGAGGATTCGTTTCGCCAGTCGATGCTGATCTCACAAGGCAACGTGAGCGTGTTCTTTTCGAACTGGCTGGTGGGAAGCATCACTGCGCTCGCGCTGGTGATGCTGTTCTGGCCCCTGATTTCGAAGGCGCTAGCGGTCATTCGCTCGCCCCAGCCCGTCTAGTCCCTTCGCCGCACGAAGGACGCTGACATGCCTGTTGTTGCGCTGACCCAGGAGATGGGCTCGCTTTCCAAGGACGTGGCCAAAGCACTGGCTCGGGACCTCGGTCTGACGACGATGCGACACGAGGTGGTGGACCACGTCGCCAGCAAGATGCTGGTGTCGCGCAGCCTGATCAAGCGGCTGCGGGAGGGCAAGGCCGGCACCATCGAGCGGCTGACGGCCGACCGTGAGGGCATGGCGATCTACTCGGCCGAGGAAGTGCTGGAAATCGCGGCGCGCGGCAACGTCGTGCTGCGCGGCTGGGGCGCGACGTGCCTGCTGCGGGCGGTGCCGCATGTGGTATGCGTGCGCGTAACACGGCCTTTCGCCAAGCGGGTCGAATGGCTGCTGGCGCACCTGGACACCGATGACGCCGAGTTTGCCGCGGATGAGATCCGGCGTAGCGACCAGGCGCATGCAGCGCGCATGCACGCGCAGTTCGGCGTGACCTGGGGCGATCCATTGCTGTATGACCTCGTGCTGAACACCGACCGGATCTCGGTCGAAAGCTGCGTGCAGCAGATCCGTGCGCTGATAGAGCGGCCCGAATTTTCGGAAACGGAAGCGTCTCGAGCGCTGCTGCAGGGCCTTGCGCTGCAGGCGCGAGTGCGCGCGGCGCTGAAGGCCGATGAGCGCACGCGCGACGTGAATGTCGTGATCGAAAGCACTGCAGGCCGCGTCGCGTTGCGCGGCATCGTGGCCACTGCCGAAGAGCTCGCCGCGACCGCGCAGGTCGCTGCGACCGCGCCGGGCGTGACCGACATCGACAATCAGTTACGCGTGATGGCCACTTCGCGCCAATTCCCTTCCGCGCGGGCCTGAATCACGACGCGCTTCAGATCTTGCCGCGCTGCTTCAGCCGGCTCAGTGTTTCGGCCGACAGGTTGAGGTACGCCGCCAGCTCCTTCTTCGGTATCCGTTCGACGAGGTCCGGGTGCTTGCGCTCGAATCGGCGCACGCGCCCCGGCGCGTCGAGCAGATGCAGCGTGATCGTGTGCGCCATGATCTCGCTCATCAGCCGCATCACCTCGTGCTCGAACAACGCCTTGAACTTGGGGTGGCGGTCCATGAACGCAACCCAGGTCGGCATCGGCAGCTTGGCGACGCGCGCCTTGGTGAGGCAGGTGATGCTGTACGGCGTCGGCGTGTTCAGGCGCCACGCCGCGTAGCTGGTCTCGATGTCGCGCTCGTCGGCGAAGCGCAGGACCATCTCCCGACCCGCTGCATTGGTGACGACGCGCTTCAGGATGCCGTCGAGCACGAAGTACTGCTCCATCTCGTGCACGCCCTGCTCGAGCAGGCTCTCGCCCTTGGCGCCGTCGACGACGAGCAGATGACGCTCGAGCTCCTTGCGCTCGTCTTCGCTCATCTCCTTGAGCACGATGTTCTGCGCGAGCTGGGCGCGGATGACATTGCGCTCGGGGTGGTTGTCGATGGGAATCGCGGTCATTCGGCGGTGGCGGCGGCGCGCGGCAGCGCGCGCTCAAACCGAAAAAGTTGACCCCGGTCAACGGCGATCCGGCGGTCGATTCCCTATGATAAATCTGCCCTCCCCCTCCCGATATTTGTCAGCCGCTTGCGGATCGCCGACGATCGAATTCGTCCGTCCGCATCGGACCAGGTCCCCAAGGAGAAACCCATGTCCGCAGTCCTCAAGCCGGGCACCGCCTCGACGGTGAGCGGCGACGCCGACGTGAAGACCGACGAGACGATCGACGGCTTCCAGCTCGTCATCGATGCGCTCAAGCTCAACGGCATCGACACGATCTTCGGCCTGCCCGGCATCCCGATTACCGACCTCACGCGCAAGCTGCCAGCGCGCAGGCCTGCGCGTGATCTCGTTCCGGCACGAGCAGAACGCCGGCTACGCCGCGTCGATCGCCGGCTTCCTGACGCAGAAGCCGGGCATCTGCCTCACGGTGTCCGCGCCCGGCTTCCTCAACGGCCTGACGGCGCTCGCGCAACGCGACGACCAACTGCTTTCCGATGATCCTGATCAGCGGCTCGTCCGAGCGCGAGATCGTCGACCTGCAGCAGGGCGACTACGAGGAGATGGACCAGCTCGCGATCGCCAAGCCGCTCGCCAAGGCCGCGTTCCGCGTGCTGCACGCCGAGGACATCGGCGTGGGCGTCGCGCGCGCGATCCGCGCCGCGCGTCTCCGGCCGTCCGGGCGGCGTCTATCTCGACCTGCCGGCCAAGCTGTTCCCGCAGACGATCGACGCCGAGGCCGGCAGGAAGTCGCTGATCAAGGTCGTCGATCCGGCGCCGCGCCAGATTCCCGCGCCGGACGCCGTGCAAGCGCGCGCTCGACCTGCTCAAGGGCGCGAAGCGGCCGCTGATCATCCTCGGCAAGGGCGCGGCGTACGCGCAGGCCGATGCGGACATCCGCGCGCTGGTCGAAAAGACCGGCATCCCCTACCTGCCGATGTCGATGGCCAAGGGCCTGCTGCCCGACACGCACGAGCAGTCGGCGTCCGCGGCGCGCTCGTACGTGCTGCCGGAAGCCGACGTCGTGATGCTGATCGGCGCGCGCCTCAACTGGCTGCTCTCGCACGGCAAGGGCAAGACGTGGGGCGGCAGCGACGCCGAAGGCGTGGGGCGGCCAGAAGTTCGTGCAGATCGACATCTCGCCGCAGGAAGCCGACAGCAACGTGCGCATCGACGCGCCGGTCGTCGGCGACATCGGCTCGTGCGTCGCGGCGCTGCTCGCGGGCGATCGGACGCGAACTGGCCGAAGCCGCCCGCCGAGTGGCTCGACGCCATCGCCGAGCGCAAGGACCAAGAACGTCGCGAAGATGGCGGAGACGCTCGCGAAGAACCCGTCGCCGATGAACTTCCACAGCGCGCTCAACGTCGTGCGCGACATCGTCAAGGCGAATCCGGACGCGATCCTCGTCAACGAGGGCGCGAACGCGCTCGACTTCACGCGCAGCATCGTCGACATGTACAAGCCGCGCAAGCGCATCGACGTCGGCACGTGGGGCGATCATGGGCATCGGCATGGGCTATTCGCGTCGCCGCCGCCGTCGTGACCGGCCAGCAGGTGATCGCGGTCGAGGGCGACAGCGCCTTCGGCTTCTCCGGCATGGAGACGCGAGACGATCTGCCGCTACAACCTGCCGGTGTGCGTCGTGATCATGAACAACAACGGCGTCTACCGCGGCGACGAGAGTGAATCCGACCGGCGGACGCGATCCGTCGCCGCTGGTGTTCGTCAAGGACGCGCGCTACGAGAAGCTGATGGAGGCCTTCGGCGGCGTCGGCGTGCATGGCCACGACGCCGGACGAGCTGCGCAAGCGCGATGGAAGAGGCGATCCGCTCGCGCAGGCCCACGCTGATCAACGCGGTCATCGACGAGGCAGGCGGCACGGAGAGCGGCCGCATCACGAGCCTCAATCCCACCGCGAAGAAGAAGGCCGTGACGGCGCATCGCGCACCGGCTCGCAGCAGCGCATTCGGAACGACGGCATCGCATCAGGGGAACGTAATGGGCAAGGCACTGGACGGCGTCCGCATCCTGGACTTCACGCACGTGCAGTCGGGACCGACGTGCACGCAGCTGCTCGCGTGGCTCGGCGCCGACGTGATCAAGGTCGAGCGCGCGGGCGAAGGCGACATCACGCGCGGCCAGCTGCGCGACATCCCGGACGTGGACAGCCTCTACTTCACGATGCTGAACCACAACAAGCGCTCGATCACGGTCGACGCCAAGAACCCGAAGGGCAAGGCGGTCCTCGAGGCGCTGGTCAAGAACTGCGACGTGCTGGTCGAGAACTTCGCGCCCGGCGCGCTCGACCGCATGGGCTTCACCTGGGAGCACATCCAGCGAGCTCAACCCGCGGATGATCGTCGCGTCGGTCAAGGGCTTCGGCCCCGGGCCGTACGAGGACTGCAAGGTCTACGAGAACGTCGCGCAGTGCGCCGGCGGCTCGGCGTCGACGACCGGCTTCGACGACGGCCCGCCGCTCGTCACCGGCGCGCAGATCGGCGACTCGCGGCACCGGACTGCACCTGGCGCTCGGCATCGTCGCGGCGCTGTACCAGCGCAACACGACCGGCCGCGGCCAGAAGGTGCTGGCCGCGATGCAGGACGGCGTGCTCAATCTGTGCCGCGTGAAGCTGCGCGACCAGCAGCGGCTCGCCCGCACGCAGCGTGATGGAGGAGTACCCGCAGTATCCGAACGGCAAGTTCGGCGACGCCGTGCCGCGCGCCGGCAACGCGTCGGGCGGCGGCCAGCCGGGCTGGATCCTGAAGTGCAAGGGCTGGGAGACCGATCCCAACGCGTACATCTACTTCATCACGCAGGCGCCGGTGTGGAAGGACATCTGCGAGGTGATCGGCCGGCCGGAGTGGCTGACCGACCCGCGCTACGCGACGCCGAAGGCGCGGCTGCCGCACCTGATGGAGATCTTCGGCGAGATCGAGGAGTGGACGATGACCAAGACCAAGTTCGAGGCGATGGACATCCTCAACAAGCACGACATCCCGTGCGGGCCGATCCTGTCGATGAAGGAGATCGCCGAGGAGCCGTCGCTGCGCAAGACCGGCACCGTCGTCGAGGTCGATCATCCCGACGCGCGGCAAGTACCTGACGGTCGGCAATCCGATCAAGATGTCGGACAGCCCGACCGACGTGACGCGCTCGCCGCTGCTCGGCGAGCACACCGACGAAGTGCTGGCCGAGCTCGGCTACGGCAAGGAGCGACATCGCCGCGCTGCGCGCCGACAAGGCGATCTGAACGTCCACGCGATCCGACGCGATGAACGAGGAAACGACCATGGCGCACAACAAGACGGCAGTCCGGCAGATCCTCGACGCCGTCGAAGGCCGAGGGCCGCACGTCGCTGACCGCGCCCGAAGGCAAGCTCGTCTGCGACGCCTACGGCATCCCGGTGCCGAAGGAAGGCGTCGCGACCACGGCCGCCGAGGCCGCGAAGCTCGCGACCGGGCATGGGCTTCCCGGTCGTGCTGAAGATCGTCTCGCCGCGAGATCCTGCACAAGACCGAGGCCGGCGGCGTGCTCGTCGGCGTGAAGAGCGCCGCGGACGTCGAGAAGGGCTTCGCGACGATCATGGCCAACGCGAAGAAGTACGACGCGAAGGCGCACGCTCCTCGGCGTCCAGGTGCAGCAGATGCTGCGCGGCGGCCAGGAAGTGATCGTCGGCGCCGTCACCGACCCGTCGTTCGGCAAGCTGGTCGCGTTCGGCCTCGGCGGCGTGCTGGTCGAGGTGCTGAAGGACATCACGTTCCGCCTCGCGCCCGCGACGAAGGACGACGCGCTGTCGATGCTCGACGGCATCGCGGCGGCGCGAGATCCTGAAGGGCGTGCGCGGCGCGCGAGCCGGTCAACCGCGACGCGCTCGCCGACGCTGATCCAGAACGTGTCGCAGCTCGTCACCGACTTCCCGGAGATCGCCGAGATGGACCTGAACCCGGTGTTCGCGACCGAAGAAGGGCGCGATCGCCGCCGACGTGCGCATCGTCGTCGACTTCGACGCCGCCGCCGGCGCGCTACCGCCCGAAGCCAGGACGACATCGTGCGCGACATGAACCGCATCATGAAGCCCGACGCGGTCGCCGTGATCGGCGCGTCCGACGAGACCGGCAAGATCGGCAACTCGGTGATGAAGAACCTGATCAACGGCGGCTACAAGGGCAAGATCTATCCGATCAACCCGTCCGCCGACGAGATCATGGGGCTGCAAGGCGTACAAGAGCGTCAAGGACGTGCCCGGCGACGATCGACGTCGCGGTGTTCGCGATCCCCGCCAAGTTCGTCGCCGGCGCGCTGATCGAGTGCGGCGAGAAGAAGATCCCCGGCGCGGTGCTGATTCCGTCGGGCTTCGCCGAGACCGGCAACATCGAGGGCCAGAAGGAGATCCGTCGAGATCGGCCGCAAGTACGACGTGCGCCTGATGGGCCCGAACATCTACGGCTTCTACTACACGCTGGAAGAACCTCTGCGCGACGTTCTGCACCGCGTACGACGTCAAGGGCCACGCGGCGCTGTCGTCGCAGTCGGGCGGCATCGGCATGGCGATCATCGGCTTCTCGCGCTCGGCGAAGATGGGCGTGTCGGCGATCGTCGGCCTCGGCAACAAGTCGCGACATCGACGAGGACGACCTGCTCACGTTCTTCGAGCAGGACGACAACACGCACGATCATCGCGCAGCACTGCGAGGACCTGAAGGACGGCCGCGCGTTCGCCGAGGTCGCGAAGCGCGTGTCGAAGAAGAAGCCGGTCGTCGTGCTGAAGGCCGGCCGCACCGGCATGGGCGCGCGCGCGCCAGCTCGCACACCGGCGCGCTCGCCGGCAACGACAAGATCTACGACGACGTGCTGCGGCAGTCGGGCGTGATCCGCGCGAAGGTCGCTGCGCGACCTGCTCGAGTTCGCGCGCGCGATTCCGATGCTGCCGACGCCGAAGGGCGAGAACGTCGTCATCATCACCGGCGCCGGCGGCTCCGGCGTGCTGCTGTCCGACGCCTGCGTCGACAACGGCCTGAAGCTGATGGCGATGCCGCCGACCTCGACGCGGCGTTCCGCAAGTTCATCCCGCCGTTCGGCGCCGCCGGCAACCCGGTCGACATCACCGGCGGCGAGCCGCCGAAGACCTACCAGAACACGGTCCGCCTCGGCCTCGAGGATCCGCGCATCCACGCGCTGATCCTCGGCTACTGGCACACGATCGTCACGCCGCCGATGGTGTTCGCGAAGATCATGGTCGAGGTGGTCGAGGAGATGCGCGGCCAAGGGCATCGACAAGCCGATCGTCGCCTCGCTCGCCGGCGACGTCGAGGTCGAGGAGGCCGCGGAGTACCTGTTCGACCACGGCATCCCGGCCTACCGTACTCGACCGAGATGCCGGTGCGGTGCTCGGCGCCAAGTACCAGTGGGCGCGCGGCGCGGGGCTGCTGTAGCGCGTGAACCACCCCGTCATCTCAGATCGTTCCCGAGGCGTCGTCGCGCCAGCGCAAGCGCGAGGCGCCGCGCGGCCGGCGCGTCGACCCGCAGGCGCGCGCCGAGGTGCGCGCGCTGCTCGGCGACGCGCCGCGCCGGCGCGACCTCCTGATCGAGCACCTGCACAAGCTCCAGGATCGCTTCGGCCACCTGCGCGCGGCCCACCTCGCCGCGCTCGCCGACGAGATGAAGCTCGCGCAGACCGAGGTCTACGAGGTCGCGACGTTCTATCACCACTTCGACGTCGTGAAGGAAGGCGACGCCGCGCCGCCGGCGATCACGGTGCGCGTCTGCGAGACGCTGTCGTGCGAGATGGCGGGCGCGCAGGACGCTGCTGGCGCGCTTGCCGAGGTCTGCTCGGTCCCGGCGTGCGCGTGCTCGCGCGCGCCGTGCATCGGCCGCTGCGAGCAGGCGCCGGCGGCCGTCGTCGGCGCAATTCCCGGTGGCGCCGCGCCGCCTGCGAAGCCGTCGCGGCGGCCGTCGCGGCGAAGCAGACCGCGCCACGAGCCGGCGCGGCTTCGTCGACCTCGCCGCGTACCGCGCGCAGGGCGGCTACCAGCTGCTGCGCCAGTGCATCGGCGGCGAGCTCGACGTCGACGACGTCATCAGAACGCTCGAAGCGTCCGGGCTGCGCGGCCTCGGCGGCGCCGGCTTCCCGGCCGGCCGCAAGTGGCGGATCGTGCGCGCCGAGCCGGCGCCGCGGCTGATGGCGGTCAACATCGACGAAGGCGAGCCGGGCACGTTCAAGGACCGCTACTACCTCGAGCGCGATCCGCACCGCTTCCTCGAAGGCATGCTGATCGCCGCGTGGGCGGTCGGCATCGACGACGATCTACATCTACCTGCGCGACGAGTACACGGCGTGCCGCGCGCTCCTCGAGCGCGAGCTCGCGGCGCTGCGCGCCGATCCGCCGTGCCCGCTGCCGGCGATCGACCTGCGCCGCGGCGCCGGCGCCTACATCTGCGGCGAAGAGTCGGCGATGATCGAGTCGATCGAGGGCAAGCGCGGCATGCCGCGGCTGCGCCCGCCGTACGTCGCGCAGGTCGGCCTGTTCGGCCGGCCGACGCTCGAGCACAACATGGAGACGCTGTACTGGGTGCGCGACATCCTCGAGAAGGGCGCCGAGTGGTTCGCCGGCGCACGGCCGCCACGGCCGCAAGGGCCTGCGCTCGTTCTCGGTGTCGGGCCGCGTGCGCGAAGCCCGGCGTGCATCTCGCGCCCGCCGGCATCACGGTGCGCGAGCTGATCGACGAGTACTGCGGCGGCATGCTGGACGGGCCACACGTTCTACGGCTACCTGCCCGGGCGGCGCGTCGGGCGGCATCCTGCCGGCGTCGCTCGGCGACATCCCGCTCGACTTCGACACGCTGCAGCCGCACGGCTGCTTCATCGGCTCGGCGGCGGTGATCGTGCTGTCGCAGCACGACACGCGCGCGCGACGCCGCGCTCAACCTGATGCGCTTCTTCGCCGACGAGTCCTGCGGCCAGTGCACGCCGTGCCGCGTCGGCACCGCGAAGGCCGTCGGCGCTGATGGCGCAGCCGACGTGGGACCAGCCGCTGCTCGACGAGCTGTCGCAGGCGATGGCGCGATGCGTCGATCTGCGGGCTCGGCCAGGCGGCGCCGAATCCGATCGCCTGCGTGGTCAAGTACTTTCCGCAGGAACTCGCAGCCATGAACGCGCCTCACGCGCAGCGACGATCGCCAGCGCTCGACGCGCCGACGTCGATCGCTTCAAGCTGAACGGCGCGCGATCGTCGACGCGCCGCGCGGACGAGACGATCATCGAGGTCGCCGACGCGCCACGGCGTCGAGATCCCGCACCTCTGCTACAAGCCGGGCATGCGGCCCGACGGCAACTGCCGCGCGTGCATGGTCGAGATCAAGGGCGAGCGCGTGCTGGCGCCGTCGTGCTGCCGCACGCCCGACGCCGGGCATGGAGGTGCACGAGCGACAGCGCGCGCGCCGTGCACGTCGCAGAAGATGGTCGTCGAGCTGCTGCTGTCCGACATGCCCGGAGCGCGTCTACAAGCCCGACTCCGAGCTCGACGCACTGGGCCGCGCGGCTCGGCGTCGGCAAGCCGCGCTTCGCGCCGCGCGCGCAGCCGGCGCGCCGACCTCTCGCACCCGGCGATGGCGGTCAACCTCGACGCCTGCATCCAGTGCACGCGCTGCGTGCGCGCCTGCCGCGAGGAGCAGGTCAACGACGTGATCGGCTACGCGTTCCGCGGCGCGCACTCGAAGATCGTGTTCGACCTCGACGATCCGATGGGCGAGTCGACCTGCGTCGCCTGCGGCGAGTGCGTGCAGGCCTGCCCGACCGGCGCGCTCGCGCCCGCGCAGCGACGCGTACCTCGCGCCGGCCGACAAGCAGGTCGCGTCGGTGTGCCCGTACTGCGGCGTCGGCTGCCAGCTCACCTACCACGTCAAGGACAACACGATCGTCCGCGTCGAGGGCCGCGACGGCCCCGCGAACCACGAGCGCCTGTGCGTGAAGGGCCGCTTCGGCTTCGACTACGTGCACCATCCGCAGCGCCTGACGAAGCCGCTGATCCGCAAGCGCCGGCGTGCCGAAGTCCGCCGACTTCACGATGGACCCCGCGAATCCGCTCGTCGGTGTTCCGCGAGGCGACCTGGGAGGAGGCGCTCGCGCTCGCCGGCGGCACGCTGCGCGCAGATCCGCGACACGCACGGGCCGCAGCGCGCTCGCCGGCTTCGGCTCGGCCAAGGGCTCGCAACGAGGAGGCGTACCTCTTCCAGAAGCTGGTGCGCACCGGCTTCGGCACCAACAACGTCGACCACTGCACGCGGCTGTGCCACGCGTCGAGCGTCGCGGCGCTGCTCGAAGGCATCGGCTCGGGCGCGGTGTCGAACCCGGTGATGGACGTGATGAAGGCCGAGGTGGTGCTGCTGATCGGCGCCAACCCGGTCGTCAACCATCCGGTCGCCGCGACGTGGATCAAGAACGCGGTGAAGCGCGGCACGCAAGCTGATCCTCGCCGACCCGCGCCGCTCCGAGCTCGCGCGGCACGCGACGCACTACCTGCAGTTCAAGCCGGACACCGACGTCGCGCTGCTGAACGCGATGATGCACACGATCGTCGAGGAGGGGCTCGTCGACGAGGCGTTCATCGCCGACCGCACGAGCGGCTTCGAGGAGCTGCAGCGAGAACGTCGCCGGGCTACAGCCCCGAGGCGATGGCGCCGCTCTGCGGCATCCCGGCGCGAGACGATCCGCGAGGTCGCGCGGCTGTACGCGACGTCGCAGCGGCTCGATGATCCTGTGGGGCATGGGCATCTCGCAGCACGTGCACGGCACCGACAACGCGCGCTGCCTGATCGCGCTCACGCTGATGACCGGGCAGGTCGGCCGGCCCGGCACCGGGCTGCATCCGCTGCGCGGCCAGAACAACGTGCAGGGCGCGTCCGACGCCGGCCTCATCCCGATGATGTTCCCCGACTACCAGCGCGTCGACAACGCCGGCGCGCGCGCGCAGTTCGAGGCGCTGTGGGGCACGACGCTCGACCCGAAGCCCGGCCTCACCGTCGTCGAGATCATGGACGCCGTGCACGCGGGCAAGATCCGCGGCATGTACATCATGGGCGAGAACCCGGCGATGTCCGACCCCGACGTCGCAGCCACGCGCGCGCAGGCGCTCGCCAAGCTCGAGATGCTCGTCGTGCAGGACATCTTCCTCACCGAGACCGCGCTACCTCGCCGACGTGATCCTGCCGGCGTCGGCGTTCCCCGAGAAGACCGGCACCTTCACCAACACCGACCGCACTGGTGCAGCTCGGCCGCCAGGCGCTCGACGCCGCCCGGCGACGCGCGCCAGGACCTGTGGATCATCCAGTCGAGATCGGCGCAGCGCCTCGGGCCTCGACTGGACACTACGCGCACCCGCGCGACGTGTTCGACGAGATGCGCCAGGCGATGCCGTCGATCGCCGGCATCACCTGGGAGCGGCTCGAGCGCGAGCACGCGGTCACCTATCCGTGCGAGCAGCGAAGGCGATCCCGGCGAGCGCGTCGTGTTCACCGAGCACTTCCCGACGCGCGACGCGGCCGCGGCGCGGTTCGTTCCCGCCGACAGTCATCCCCGCCGCCGAGCGGCCCGACGCCGAGTATCCGTTCGTGCTCATCACCGGGCGCCAGCTCGAGCACTGGCACACCGGCAGCATGACGCGCCGCACCGCGGTGCTCGACGCGATCGAGCCGGAGCCGGTCGCGCTCGCTCCATCCGCTCGACCTCGCCGCGCTCGGCGTCGCGCCGGGCGACGTGATCACGGTGGCGTCGCGCCGCGGCAGCGATCGCGCTGTACGCGCGCGCCGACGACGGCACGCCGCGCGGCGCGGTGTTCATCCCGTTCTGCTACTACGAGGCGGCGGCGAACCTGCTGACCAACCCGGTGCTCGACCCGTTCGGCAAGATCCCGGAGTTCAAGTACTGCGCGGTGCGCGTGACGCCGGCGGCGAGCTGGCGGCGCAGACGAGCTACGGCGGCGGGCGAATGCTGGAACGGCTGAACGCCGGACCGGGCTGATCGGGCTGCGCCGAGCGATCTGTGCGGGTTCCGTTCATCTGCGGATCACGCCGAGGCCGCGACGGTAAGGTCGTGGCCTCGTACCCGCCAGGTCGAGCCGCTCGACCCCAAGCTGACTGCTCGGATCGAGGCGGCGCTGCTCGGAAAGTAGCCGGTTTTCCGGCCAGTCCGCCCGACGCGGCGGCCGCCCGAGTTGGGCGACAATAGCGATTCGATGAACGCCCCCGATACCCTGTACCTGCCCGACGTGCAGTCCGCGGCGGATCTGCGCAATCTCTCGATCCAGCGGGTCGGCGTCAAGGCGCTGAAGCAGCCGATGACGGTCGCGACAGCGCGTGGACCGCAGCCGACGGTGGCCTTGGTCGACATGTACGTCGCGCTGCCGGCCCACCAGAAGGGCACGCACATGTCGCGCTTCATCGACGTGCTGCAGAGTCACCGGGAGCCGCTGTCGCGCGCCTCGGCCCACGCCCTGCTGCAGCGCATGCTGAAGAGGCTCGACGCGGTCGACGGGTACGTCGAGCTGCGCCTGCCGTACTTCGTGCTGAAGACGGCCCCGGTGTCGGGCGTCGAAAGTTTGATGGACTATCAGCTGACGCTCGCGATCGAGCGGCGCGACGGAGTGACACGCTTCCGGCAGAAGGTGGTTGTTCCGGTCACGAGCCTGTGTCCATGCAGCAAGAACGTGGCCGACTATGGTGCCCACAACCAGCGCGCCCATCTGACGCTGACGCTCGTGCTCGACGCCGAGATGCCGGTCGAAGAGCAGATCCGCATCGCCGAGGACGCCGCGTCGTGCGAAATCTGGGCGCTGCTGAAGCGTACCGATGAGAAGTACGTCACCGAGCGTGCCTACGACAATCCCAAGTTTGTCGAGGACGTCGTGCGCGACATCGCCGTCGTGCTCGATGCCGACACGCGAGTGTCAAGCTTCACGATCGAAGCCGAGAACTTCGAGTCCATTCACAATCACTCGGCTTACGCGCTGATCGAGCGCGACAAGACCCGCGCCGGCTGACGGCGACGGGCTCCGGGGGAGGACGCCATGCCACTGCTCTATCCAGAGTTGTTCAAGTCGCTCGAATCGGTTCGATGGAACATGGAGACCGACGTGCCGTGGCAGGAATTCGATGCCACACGCCTGTCGGACGAGCAGGCCCGCACGATCAAGATGAACGCGATCACCGAGTGGTCGGCGCTGCCGGCCACGGAGATGTTCCTGCGCGACAACCACGGCGACTCGGATTTCTCCGCCTTCATGTCAGTGTGGTTCTTCGAGGAGCAGAAGCACGCACTCGTGCTGATGGAGTATCTGCGTCGTTTCCGGCCTGACCTCGAGCCCAGCGAACCCGAGCTGCAGGCGGTGCGCTTCGAGTTCGACCCGGCGCCGCGGCTGGAGACGCTGATGATGCATTTCTGCGGCGAGATCCGGCTGAACCACTGGTACCGGTGTGCGGCCGAGTGGCATACCGAGCCGGTGATCAAGGTGGTGTACCGACTGCTGTCGCAGGACGAAGCGCGCCATGGTGGCGCCTACCTGCGCTACATGAAGAAGAACTTGGTTGAGCTGGGCGACTCCGCGCGCGCGGCATTTGCCAAGATCGGCGTGCTGATGGCGTCTGCCCGGCGCACGGACAAGGCGCTGCACCCGACCAATCTGCACGTGAATCAGTCGCTTTTTCCGAACGACACCGTACAATCGCGCCTCCCGGATCCGGGCTGGCTCGAACGCTGGCTCGACGAACAGATACATTTCGACAAGGAATGGGAGACCAAGGTCGTCGATCGGATCCTGCACAACTTGTCGTTGCTGTTCGAGCGCACGTTCAATTCGGTGCAGGACTTGAACCGGTACCGCAAGGAACTGGCGGCAAAGTTGCGCGACTCGGGTTCGGGTCCGCTGGCACAGCCCACCTGACCTCCTCGATCGGGCGCGTCGCCCGAAAGCGCGACGCGCGCGGTAGGGGGATCCGTTTGATTCCCCGCCACGTTCCGCTGGTCGAGACGACTCGAGGCGGTACCACCGAATGCGTGCACTACGGCTCGATCGCCGTCGTCGATACGCAGGGCCGGCTGATCTCGGCTCTCGGCGATCCGGACTCACTCAATTTCACGCGTTCGGCGCTGAAGCCTCTGCAGGCGTTGCCGTTCGTCGAGGATGGCGGGCTCGGGCGATACAACTTCAGTTCGCACGAGTTGGCACTGATGTGCGCGAGCCACAGCGGCGAGGCGATCCACATCTCGATCGTGCAGCGCATGCTCGCGGCGGCAGGCGTCGACGACACCGCGCTGCAGTGCGGCTGCCACCCGCCGGCGTATTTCGCCGCGACCGAATCGTCCGCGCCGGCCGGCGCGAAGTGGAATGCCCTATTTCACAACTGCTCGGGCAAGCACGCCGGGTTTCTCGCCTACGCCCGCATGCACGAGCAGCCGCTCGAAACCTACCTAGACAGCGGCCATCCGCTGCAGCAGCGCATCCGCACGACGGTGGCGCGCTTCGTCCAGGGTGACGCGATGCCCCAAGGCATCGACGGCTGCACTGCGCCGAACTTTGCGATGCCCCTGCGGCGACTGGCGCAGACCTACGCCCGGCTGGCGGCGCAGGAGACGCCGGAACTGGCCGCGCTTTTTTACGCGATGACGCGCCACCCCGATCTCGTGTCGGGCACGCGGCGCACCGACCTCGCGCTGATGCAGACCGGCGCGGGTGACTGGATCAGCAAGGCGGGGGCCGACGGCATGCAGGCCATCGGCGTCGCAAGCCAGGGACTGGGCATTGCGATCCGCATCGCCGATGGCAGCCCGCGAGCACTTCATGCCGCCACGGTCGAGGTCCTGCAGCAGTTGGGCGTGCTCGAGGACTCGAGCGGGACCGCACTCGCCGTGTACGACTGCCCGCCGATCCGCAACTATCGCGGAATCGAAACCGGCGGCTTTGTTCCGGTTTTCAAACTGCGGCGTCAGCCTGGCTGAAACGGTGCAGACGGTTGTCGTGCGCGCTGCGGCCGCGGTGCTTGCGCTCGTTCTCGCCGCCTGCCTCGGCCTGCCTTCGGGCGAGCACGTCGTCCACTCCGAACGATCCGCGTACCAGACGCTGATCGTGACCGACAGCCCGACCCGCCGCTGCCTGCGCTTCGATGATGTCAACAGCGCGCTGAACCAGTCGTGCCAGCAGCTGACCGAGCCCGATCTCCTCGTCTTCGACTACACCCGCGCGATGACCGCCCTGCTGCTGCTGTGGCAGCCGCCACCACAGCGTGTGCTGCTGATCGGCGTCGGCGGCGGCTCGATCCCCAGGGCAGTGGTGCGAGCTCGGCCGCAGGTCGAGCTCGACGCGGTCGACATCGATGAGGCGGTGATGCAGGTCGCGCAGCGCTACTTCGGCCTTACTCGCGCAGCCGCAACTGCGGCTGCACGTCGCCGACGGCCGCGAGTTCGTCGCCGCCGCCCGCAGCCGCGGCGAACACTATGACGCGGTCCTGCTGGATGCCTTCGACGCCGATGGCATTCCACCGGCGCTGTTCAGCGAGGAATTCTTGCGCGATATCCACACCGTGCTGACCCCGGACGGGGTCTTTCTCGCCAACACGCTCGCCGGCAGCGTCTCGTACGCTCAGGAGACGCGAACCGCCACGGCAGTGTTCGGCCGCATCTACAGCGTGCAGCTTGCGGTGAGCGGAGGTAACCGCCTGATCGTTGCGGCGCGCGACCAGGCGCGGCTTCCCACCGTGCAGCGCCTGCTGTCCGGCCTGCCGGAGCAGGCGCCGGCGCTGACACGCATCGGCATCGATGCCGCGTGGGTCGACCGACTGAAGTTCACGAGCAACTGAGTCCGCGGAAGTCCAGGCGGCCCTACTCGCGGATGCCGGCGAGGTCGAGGAAGAAAGCGTATTCACGTGCCACTTCGGCCAACCGCTCGAACCGTCCCGACTTGCCGCTGTGGCCGGCCTCCATCGTGATATGGAACAGCAGCGGATTGCGATCGGTCTTGCGCGCGCGCAGCCGCGCGACGTACTTCGCCGGCTCGTAGTACTGCACCATCGGGTCCCACAGGCCCGTTGTCACGAGCATCGCCGGATAGTCACGCGCCGCGACGTTGTCGTATGGCGAGTAGGCGAGCATCGCGTCGTAATAGTGCTTCTCGCGCGGATCGCCCCACTGTGACCATTCGTTGGTCGTCAGCGGAATCGATTCATCGAGCATCGTCGTGACGACATCGACGAACGGCACATGCAACGCAATCCCGCGGAACCGGTCCGGCGCTTCATTGGCCACCGCGCCCATCAGCAGGCCGCCCGCCGAACCACCGGCAGCGAACACCAGGTTCTTCGCACCGTAGCCTTCGCGCACGAGGTGATCGGCGGCATCGACGAAGTCTCTGAAGGTGTTCTGCTTGTTCAGCAGCCGCCCGTCCTCGTACCAGCCCTGGCCGAGCTCGGAGCCGCCGCGCACATGGGCGATGGCGACGACGAAGCCGCGGTCGAACAACGACACCCGATTGCTGCTGAAGTAGGGATCGTTGGCGATCCCGTAGGCGCCATAGGCCTCGATGTAAAGCGGTACGGAACCGTCGCGCCGGAAACGATCGCGCCGGTACGCGAGCGAGACCGGGATTCGCTTGCCATCGCGCGCCTGCGCCCATGCACGCTCGGTGACATAGAGCGCCGGGTCGTAGCCGAGCACCGGCTGCACCTTGCGCAGCTCGCGTACGCCGGACACGAGATCGACGTCGTAGACCGTAGCCGGCGTCGTCATCGACGTGTAGCTGTAGCGCACGCTGCGCGCCGCCGGATCCGGGTTTGCGCCGAGGTTCATCGCAGACGCCGCCTCGTCGGCAGCCACCGTAAAGGTGCACCGTCGACGGGTAGCACGCGTACGCGGCTCACCGCCTCGACCCGCTCTTCGATCACGATCGCCCGGTCGAACAGCGCGAAGTCGTCCACCGCGGCGTCGTCGCGCGCCGGCACGACGTCGCGCCAGCGTGCGCGGTCGGCCGGTTCGTCGTCCGGTGCGGCCACCAAGCGGAAATTGGCCGCCGCGTCGTTGGTGCGCAGGATCCAGCGATCATCGAGATGATCGGCGTACGTGCGCACGCCCTCGCGGCGCGGCAGCACGGTCCGGGGCGCGGTCGCCGGCGCATCGAGCGGCACGACCCGCGTTTCGGTCGTGTCGTAGCCCTCGAGCCGAATCATCAGATGACGCCGCGATGCGCTGCGCGCGATGCCGGTGTAAAGCTCGGGATCCGCTTCGTCATAGACGAGCATGTCGGTGGCCGGATCGGTGCCACGCAGATGCCGATAGACGGTGCCGCGCACCAGCGTCTGCGGATCCTGGCGCAGGTAGAACACGGTCGAACTGTCGGCTGCCCACTCGACATCGGCCAGCACGCCGCCGATCGCCTCAGCGGCCTGCGCGCCGGTCAGCAGGTCGCGCAGACGCAGCGTGTACATGCGGCGGCCGACGGTGTCCTCGGTGTAAGCGAGCCAGCGATTGTCCGGGCTGACTGCAAGCGCACCGACACTGAAGTAGGCGTGGCCGCGCGCGAGTTCCGGAATGTCGAGCAGCACTTCCTCAGGCGCGGCGGCATCAGGTCCGTCGGGACTCCCGCGCCGGCGCAACAACGTCGGGTACTCGGCACCGATGGTGAAGCGGCGCCAGGTCCAGTAGCCGTTGTCGTACACGGGCACGGAGCTGTCGTCCTCCTTGATGCGAGCTCGCATTTCGGCGACCAGTGCCTCGCGCAACGGCGCAAGCGGCGCGAGCATTGCCTCGGTGTGGGCGTTCTCGGCCTGCAGGTACTCGATGATCTCCGGCCGCTTGACCTTCGGATCGTCGTCCCGCATCCAGTAGTACTCGTCGACACGGGTGCCGTGAGGACTCTCGACCAGATGCGGCCGCTGTGCAGCGACCGGGGCGGTCGGCGCACCTCGCCCGGCAGGCGTTGAAGTCATTGCGGCACCCTGTTTCGTCCGCACGAGGGCGCGCGCTGATACAGGCTGGGCGCGGGAGCCTCCGCGAGGCGCGCTGCGCATCGCGTTCAGAGAGAGACCACGCCCGCGGGCGTACTGATGCGAGCCGACACCTGGATCGGTCCGGGGCGAAGATTCACCGGCCCGACGATGCGCAGTTCGCGGAACATGCCGACGATGCCCGATGTGCCGAGCATGGCCGCCGGATGCGACAGATCGAGCGCAAGCAATCTCGCACCCGCTGTCAGGCAGATGATCGCAGGGATGCGGTGCGGTCCCGTCGGCCGCGGCCCACTGGATCCCCGCCGGCAGCACCCCGCTGTACGGCAGTGCGCCGTCCTCGGGCACCGCGATCTGCCAGCGCAGGTCTCCCTGGCTCATCGGAATGATCTCGCCCAGCTCCGGCACACGCGCGCAAGCTGCGGCAAGCGAGTCGCAGCGCGCGGCCCAGGTGATCAGCGCCGGTCCGATCGCCAGCCGCGCCTGCATCGCCGGATCATCAAGGGCAAACCAGCGCGGCCGCGACGGCGGCGTTCCTTCGGGGTCGATCGCGATCACTTCGAGGTAGGTTTGCGCGCCGAGCTTCAGCAGCGCGTTGTACGTGCCCATCGCCAGCGTGCCGCCCGCCGGGCTGCGGCCGCACGCCGAGGCGCTGCTCGACCCAGTCGACGCCCTCGTCCAACTGTGCGCTGGCGACAACGATGTGGTCGAGTTGGGATCGCTGCATCGGGCGATTCTAGTGGGAGGCTCGCGCCACATCGTCGAATCGCATCGCAGGCCGGCGCGTCAAGCCGCATCGTCTGCGCATGTCAATGTCCTGCCGGCGCACGCGTGCCGGCTTCCAGCGCGGCTGCCGGCGCCCGCCGTACGCGGCGCAGCGATTCCGGCGGCGTCAGCGTCCGAGGATGCCGCGCAGTATGTTCACCGCGTCCGGCGTCTTGTCCTCTTGCTTCTTCTCGGCGGTCGGCGGCGCGGCGTCCGGTTCGGCCTGCGTCTGCGGCTGGCCGCGCCGACCCGGGCCGCGCTGCATCTCGCTCATGTCCATGCCGAGCATCGCCGTCGTCACGCTCTTCACCCGCAACTTCACTGCCCACTGTGGTTCCCACGCGACCTTCGGATCGGCCGGGCGTGGAGGCTGCGCCAGATTAAGTTCGGTGCCGTACGCGATCATTCGCAGAATCGCGCCGCCGCCTTCGGCAAAGACGCCCTTGGGCACCGTGCAGCGCGTGACGCTCGGTTCGAGCAGGACCTTTTCCTTGAGCCAACGGTCGACCGCCGGATTGGTCTGGTAGTCGATCAGCCCCGTGCCGAGTTCGGGCACCTCGCTCGACGTCCAGAACACCATCTCCATCTCCGATCCGCCCTTCGCTCCCATCGCAGCGATGAACGTCGCGCGCGCCGTCGGCAGCGCTGCCCATTCCAGCTGCGTCGCGCCGTCGACGTTCGTCTGCTTCAGTTCGATCGGCGGCATCAGGTCCTGCTGCGGCCCGACTGAAAAGCGGAATCCTTCGGGCACGCCCTGACCGCTGAACGCATGCTCGCCCGCCAGCGTGGCATTCGCCGGCACCAACCGCGAGTCGACTTCGTTCGGCCACAGCGGGCGGCCAGCGGCAGAGTGGGTTCCACGCTGCGTCGCACGTCGCGAAGTAAAGAACTTGCCGTATTCGTCCGGCCGGGCAGTGGCCATGTCAAGTACGCGCGGCTGTCCGGCGCGCACCGTGTCGCCGCAACCCCAGTACAGATACATCTTGCCCTTCGGCCGCTCGTACTGCTGCTCGACGACCGACTCGTCACCCGGCGTCGGTGGCGGCCCCTTCTCGACTTTCGGTGCAACCAGCTTCAGTGTCGGCGCCAGCTGGGTGCCGCCAGGCACGGCCTGCGTCGCCTCGCCGAGCGTCGGGTTCCGGCTCGTGTAGAGCGTGACGTCGACCCAGCGTCCAGTGCTTGCGCTCTGGGTCATGCCAAACGAATTCTTCGATGGCCCACCGCCGAGCATGCCGCCGCCCATCATCGACATCGGGCTCATGCCCGGGCTCATCGGCATGCCGAATCCGGAGAACGTCGCGACGTCGATCCACGCCTGAGACACCGGCGGCTTGACCACCTGAGTCGGCGCCTTGGTCTGTGCTACTGCGGTCGCGGCCGCAAGCAGCGCGATCGCAGCCAGTGCTCCATCGACCTTCCGTGGTTTCCGCATGGTTCCCCCGAGACCCGCCCGATCGGCGTAGCCACGTTTTACACGGATTTCGCCCGCCGGCTATTCCGGCAGCCGGTGTCCGCGGACAGCACAGGATGAGGCGCGGGCGAGTTGCTCCCTGGCGAAGCGTCGCACGCCTCTTCAGTCGGAGCGCGCATCAAACTGAGCTGCGACGGCGGTGCCCGTAAAATCGCGCGTTCGCCTCCGGATCTACTCGCATGCTGCCGCGACAAAAACAAAGGATTGCCGCTTTGATCGAGCAGGCGCTGGCCGGCATCGGTGTCACCGGAGTGCCGGTCGTGCTCGAACGGCCGAAGGTCGAGTCGCACGGCGATGCCGCGTGCAACGTCGCGATGCAGGTCGCAAAGTCGTTGCGCCGCAATCCGCGCGAGATCGGCCAGGCAATCGCCGACGCATTGCAGGTCAATCCTGCGGCTGCCGGACTCGTCGCTGCGGCCGAAGTCGCAGGCCCTGGCTTCGTCAATGTGCGCCTGACCGCGGAAGCGCGGCAGGAGGTCGTGCGGGAGGCACTGCGCGAGCGCGAAAGTTTCGGCACGCAGTCGGTGCACGCCGGCGAGCGCGTGATGGTGGAATTTGTCTCTGCGAACCCGACCGGGCCGCTGCACCTGGGTCACGCCCGCCAGGCGGCGCTGGGCGACGCGCTCGCCAACCTGCTCGCTGCTGAGGGCTGGCAGGTCGCGCGCGAGTACTACTACAACGACGCCGGCGTGCAGATCGCCAACCTCGCGCTGTCGGTGCAGGCGCGCGCGCGCGAACTGCGCGGCGAAAAGATCGACTTTCCGGAAACCGGCTACCGCGGCGACTACATCGTCGACATCGCCCGCGATTTCCTGCAGAAAAGAACGGTCACCGCACGCGACGGCCAGCCGGTGACTGCGAGCGGCGACCCGGCCGACCTCGAGGCGGTACGTCATTTTGCGGTCGTTTACCTGCGCAATGAGCAGGACGCGGATCTTGCGGCGCTCGGCGTCAGCTTCGACCACTATTTCCTGGAGTCCTCGCTGTACACCGACGGCAAGGTCGACGCGACCGTCTCGGCGCTGATCGATTCCGGCATGACCTATGAAGCGGAGTCGGCGCTCTGGCTTCGAACCACCGAGTTCAGCGAGCTCGCGGGTCACGGCGGACCGCCGGCGGACGACAAGGACCGTGTGATGCGCAAGTCCGACGGCACTTACACCTACTTCGTGCCGGACGTCGCGTACCACCTGAGCAAGTTCGAGCGTGGCTTCGGCAAGGTGATCAACGTCCAGGGCTCTGACCACTACGGCACCGTGGCCCGAGTCCGCGCCGGCTTGCAGGCAGCCGCGCGCAGCCTGAAGCTCGACGTGCCCCTCGGCTATCCCGATTACCTGCTGCACAAGATGCTGCGGGTCACCAAGGGTGGCGAGGAGGTCAAGATGAGCAAGCGCGCGGGCACTTATGTGACGTTGCGCGATTTGATCGATTGGGTCGGCCGCGACGCGACGCGCTACTTCCTCGTCGCACGCAAGGCCGATGCCGAATTCACTTTCGATGTTGACCTCGCGCTATCGCAGTCCGAGGACAATCCGGTCTACTACGTGCAGTACGCGCACGCCCGCATCTGTTCCGTGCTGTTGCAGGCGGGCGAAAAGGGCTACGCGGTGCCTGATACCGCCTCCGCGCTGCACGCCGACCTCACGCCGCTCTCGACGGCGCGGGAGCAAACGCTGCTCAACCGGCTCGCCGCCTATCCGGATGTGCTCGCCGATGCCACGGACGAACTCGCGCCGCACCAGCTCGCCTACTACCTGAAGGAACTCGCGGCAGATTTTCACGGCTACTACAACGCGGAACGGATCCTGGTCGACGACGATGGCGTGCGCAACGCCCGGCTCGCACTTTTGCTCGCGACGCGGCAGGTGCTGAAAAATGGCCTTGCGCTACTCGGCGTTTCGGCACCCGAGAAGATGTAGTGCAGAACGCGAGCACCGAACGCGCGCCGCTGCGGCGCTGAAGTCGATCCAAGTAAACTTCAACCATGATTCGATCTTCCATTGGTCATCAGCGCGGCCGCACGCTGCTCGGCTTCATCGTCGGACTGGTGGTCGGTCTGGGCGTCGCGGTCGCGGTCGCGCTTTACATCACCAACGCGCCGGTCCCGTTCGTCAACAAGGTTCGGCCGGCCAGCGAAAACATCAATCCCGGCGCAGGCGGGCAGCTTCCCGATCCGAACAAGCCGCTGCAGGCGCCGCCTCGCGGACCCGATGTCACGACGATCCCGCCGCCGAAGCTCGATGCAGCGACTGATCCGAAGGCCGCACCGCCGCCACCCGAAAAGGGCGTCACGCCGGTGCCCGACGACGGCACGCGCTATCTGTTGCAGGCAGGCGCATTTCGCACGCCCGAAGACGCCGATGCGATGCGCGCGCGGCTGGCGTTGCTCGGGTTCGACGCCAAGGTCTTCCCGCGTGATCAGGACGGCCAGACGCTTTACCGCGTGCGACTCGGGCCCTACGGCAACATCGAGGATGTCAATCGCATGCGCAAGACGATGACCGACAACGGCATCGAGGCGCAGTTGATCAAGGTCCGCTGAAGGTGGCCGCCGGTCGGTGCGGACTTACCCGGACTGAACGCTTGTCATCGACTGCGGTCGCAATGCCGTTGTAGAAGCACGCCGAACGGCCCCGCCCCCTTTTTCTGGAGAAACTGAGCATGCCGCTGTCTCGACGCCAACTGCTGGTCGCCACTGCCGCCACCGTGTCGGTACCGATACGGGTATCTGCGCAGACGGCGCGAGCACCGCAGGTCGGCAAGGACTACATGGTTCTTAAAAAGCCGGTTCCGACCGATAGCGGCGCCAAAGTCGAGGTGCTGGAGTTCTTCCAGTACTCGTGCCCGCACTGCTTCGCCTACGACCCGTATCTGACCGCTTGGCGCAAGAAGCTGCCGGCCGACGTCGAATACAAGCGCATCCCGCTCGCCTGGGACAACAGCACGATGCCGCACGTGCGCATCTACTACACGCTGGAGGCGCTGGGCAAGCTGCCTGAACTGCACGAAAAAGTCTTCGCTGCGATCCAGAAGGACAAGCAGCCCCTGCTGAACCCGGACCAGATCGCCGACTTCATGGCGGCCAACGGCATCGACCGCAAGCAGTGGATCGACACCTACAACTCGTTCTCTGTCGCGGCCCGCGCCAACCGTGCGGGTCAGATCTGGCGCGCCTACAACGTCGACGGCACGCCGATGATGGGTGTCGACGGAAAGTTCACCACGGCGCCGTCGATGGTCGGGTCGCGCGAAGGCAGCCTGATCGTCCTCGATTACCTGGTGCAGCAGGCGCGCGCGGAACGCGGCAAGAAGTGACGCCGGCACACGCCGCGTGAACGTCTTCATCACCGGCGCTTCGAGCGGCATCGGCGAGGCGCTGGCACGCGAGTTCGCGGCGCGCGGCGCTCGCCTCGGCCTGGTCGCGCGCCGGGCCGAAGCGCTGCAGGCCTTGATCGCGACGTTGCCGGGTGAGCACTTCGCTTACGGCGTCGACGTCACCGACAGCGATGCGCTCATCGCCGCGGCCAACGCGTTCGAGCAGGCCGCCGGCGGCACCGATATCGTCATCGCCAATGCCGGCATCTCGGTCGGTGTCAAAACCGAGCATCGCGAAGATCTGCGGCAGTTCCGGCGCGTGTTCGAAACCAACGTGCTTGCGCTGCCGGCGACGTTTCATCCCTTCATCGCGCCGATGAAGGAACGCGGGCGCGGCACGCTTGTGGGCATCGCCAGCGTCGCGGGTATCCGCGGTCTGCCGGGGTCCGAGGCGTACTGCGCGTCGAAGTCGGCCGTGATCACCTACTGCGAGAGCCTGCGCGTCGATCTCGCCAAGAGCAATCTGCGGGTCGTGACGATTTCGCCCGGCTTCATCCGCACGCCACTCACTGCGGAGAACCCGTACCGCATGCCGTTCCTGATGGATGCCGACGATTTTGCCCGCAAGGCCGTCGACGCGATACTTGCCGGCGTCCGCTATCGCACGATCCCGTGGCAGATGGGCGTGATTTCGGCGGCACTCAAGGTCATGCCGCGCTGGCTGTTCGACCGGCTGACCCGACGGCGCAAGCAGAAACCGCGCGCGGCGACCTAGGCTGCGGCGCACGGCCCGCACGCGGCACTCGTCCAGCCTGACCCGTGCACGCGGCCTCGCTCGCGCACGCAACAACGGATCGATGTACTTTATTCCACGGCGTGACGCGAGCGGACGCGGGAGTGACGTCCGATGCCGAACCGTAGCAGCATCCGATCTGCATCGTGCCGGGAGGCAACGCGCCCGTCGAAGGAGGTCGTTGATGAACCCATCGCGTCGATTGTTCATGGCGAACACGGCGGGCGTGGTGATCGCGCTGAGCGGATGCGGCGGCAGTGACGGCGGTTACGGCGGAACACCTCCCCCGCCCACCCCAGCGCCACCACCACCACCGCCGGCCGCGGGATTGTCCTGCGGTGCGACTGCGATCACCGGCAACCACGGCCATGCGCTCACGATCCCTGCCGCCGATGTGGATTCGACCATCGCCATCGCCTACAGCATCGTCGGGAACGCCGATCACAACCATACGGTGACACTGAGCGCAGCGCAGCTGGCGCAGATCAAGGGCAAGACTGCAGTGACGATCATGTCCACCATGGGCCCCGACGGGCATACGCACTTGGTCACCGTGAACTGCGCGTAACCCGGCGACGTGGGCGTTACGGCATCGCCGCGCCGTCCGTTCGCCTGACCGGTATCCCGCTGGGGTCGAAGTCCTCGAGGCAGAACACGTTCACGCCGAAGTAGTCGGGGGTCACGCGCTTGCGGTGGAACGGATAGATGCCACAGATCCTGCAAAAGTGGTGGCGCGCGGTGCGGGTGTGGAACTGGTACTCCGCGAGCGACTCGCCGCCGGCCAGCAGACGGAAGCGCTCCTCGTGGACCTTGACCATCAGCGCGTTTCTGCGCCGGCAGATCGAGCAGTCGCAGGTCGTCAGCTCCGGAAAGTCGGTCTCGATCTCGAAGCGGATCGCGCCGCAGTGGCAGCTTCCAAGGTACTTTCGCATCGACCGACTGCCCACGTGCCCTCCCGTCAGTCGAGTGGGTTCGAAACCTGTCATTCGGGCGCGCGCACATAGGTCAGCACGTGATGCGCGAGCAGTCCGGAATCGTCGCCTCTGCATTCGGCCGTTCCGTAGGCAGAGCGCGTGCCGAGCTTGAGCACGCGCGCGCTGCACTGGAAGTCCTCGCGACGCCCGCTCTTAAGGAAGGCGGTCTTCATGTCCGACGTGACCCAGTGCTCGTCGACGCCCCGCTGCGTCATGATCGCGAGCCACATCGCGACGTCGGCCGCGCCCATTAACGTCATTCCGCTGACGATGCCCCCCGGTCGCTCCAGAGTCGTGGCGAACGGAACATGCAGCACGCATTCGCCCGGTGCGCAGGATCGCACGCTGAATGCATACGGTGCGAGGAACGCGGTGCGCTCGAGCACAGCGTTCAGATCCGCGACCGTCGCTTTGCAGCTTTCCACGTTCGTCTCCTTTGCCAGATCGTGGCGGGCAGTGATCCTGCGCCATGCGCACGATCAGGCCGGCGGAACGCGTCACGCCGGCCGGCGCAGCCGTTCGAAGCCCTCGGCCAGATCGTCGATCAGGTCGTCGGCATCCTCCAGCCCGGCCGAAATCCGGAACAGCGGACCCTTGATCGGCAGCGGTGCGGCCTTGCGCTCCGGGAAGGAAGGAATCAACAGGCTTTCGTAACCGCCCCAGGAGTAGCCGCGCCCGAAGAGCTCGAGGCCGTCGATGAACGCATGGAAGCGCTCGTCCGGCATCGGCGCCAGTGCGACGCCGAACAGGCCCGATGCGCCGCGCATGTCGCGCTTCCATAGCGCATGGCCCGGATCGGTCGGCAGCGGCGGAAAAAGGATGCGCTCCACTTCGGGCTGCGACTGCAGCCACTCGATCAGCCGCCAAGCGGTGGCCTCATGCTGACGCAGCCGCGCCTGCATCGTGCGCAGGCCGCGGTGCGCGAGATAGACATCGTCCGGACTCGTCGTCAGGCCGTAGTGATGAATGGTCTCGCGCAACTGGGGCCAGGCCGTGGCGTTGCTGGTCACGGTGCCCATGATGACGTCCGAATGGCCGCAGATGTATTTGGTCGCGGCGTGGACCGAAACGTCGACGCCATGTGCCAGCGGCTGGAAGTAGATCGGCGTGGCCCAGGTGTTGTCCATCACGCTGACCGCGGCTCGCGCCCGCGCGACCTCGGCGAGCAGCGATACCTCCTGCATCTCGAAGGTCAGCGATCCCGGCGACTCGAGAAACAGCACCCGTGTCGTCGGACGGAACAGCGCCTCGATCGCAGCGCGTCCCTGTTCGCCGACGCGCGGGTCGTAGAACGTCGTCTCGACGCCGTAGCGCACGAGAGTGTCGCGACAGTAGCGGCGCGTCGGCCAGTAGACCGAGTCCGGCACCAGCACGTGGTCGCCGGCGCGGACGTAGGCGAGGATCGCGATCGTGCAGGCCGTGAGTCCCGAAGGAAACGCCCAGCTGGCATGCCCGCCTTCGAGTTCGTTCAGTGCCGAGTAGAAAGCATGGTGCGTCGGTGTGCCGTAGATGCCGTAAGCGACCGGGGCAGCATCGTCGCCGGCCATTGCGCCGGCCGACGCGCGCCTTCATGTCGCCGACGCCCGCATGCAGCACGGTGGACCCGCGCACGAGCGGTGGATTGACGAAGCCGAAGCTCGCTTCGGTGTCGCGCCCTCCGGTGACCAGTATGGTGCCGCTGCGTCGCCGTTTCATGCCGATGCTCCCGATCTGGGTGCTTGGAACCAGAACACGCCGTCGCGTTCATTGCGCAGCAGCGCTCCGTCCTGCCACAACGCGTGCAGATGCGCCAGGCTCTCGCCGAGCGCAAACGTCGTCTGGTGCAGATCGAGCGCGCGCCGGAACAGCACGGGCACGATGGTGGCCGCGTTCTGCGGCGTGGCGCAGGCGGCCTGCACTTCCTCCAAGCGTGCCCGATGATGCGCGTGCTGCTGCGCGACGCGCTCATGCAGGCCGATGAACGGCAGCCCGTGCGAGGGCAGCACCAGAGTGTCGGCAGGCAGCACCAGCAGGCGGTCGAGCGAATGGAGGTAGCGCGGCAGCGGATTGGCTTCCGGCTCGATCTCGAACACGCTGACATTGGTCGATATGCGCGGCAGCACCATGTCGCCCGCGATCAGCACGCGGTCCGCCTCGCAGTAGAGTGAGGCATGCTCCGGCGAGTGGCCGAAGCCGATGATGACGCGGAACACGCGCCGCGCGTGCGCCGGCCCGATCGCGATCTCGTCGCCGTCGTGCAGACGACGGTAGGCCAGCGGTACGGCCGGGACCAGCTTCGGGTAGTAGCCGACACCGCGCGCACGTACCTTCGCCAGAGCATCCGCATCGGTGAGCCCGTTGCGCTGGAAGTGCTCGGCGGCGCCGTCGCCGCTGACGCCGCCACCCCCGATCGAAAGCAGCCGGCCGGTCGTGTACTCGGTGGCCGTCATCCACAGCGGCGCGCGCCAGCGCGCCCGGTTCCCGCCGGCGGTCAGCCAGTGCGCCAGCCCGAAGTGATCCGGATGGAAGTGTGTGCAGACCTGCCGCAGCAGCGGCCTGCCCTCGAACAGTCCGTCGAAGATCTGTTCCCAGGCCGACTTCGTCGCGTCCGATGTGATGCCGCTGTCGATGATCGTGAAGCCTGGACGGCCGTCGATCTCGTCGTCGAGCACCCACAGATTGATGTGATCGAGCGCGAACGGCAGCGGCATCCGCACCCAATGCAGTCCGGGCCGCAGCGTGATCCATGCGCCGGGTGCCGGTGGCGTCGGCGACGGATAGTGCAACCGCTGCTCGTCGGGATTCATGCGCTAGGCGCCGGCTTGACGTTGACGTCAACTGCGGCGATTCTACGCGGCAACAACGAGCCACCGACCGCGATATGCCTGCCCGCGCACGTACGCCGCGCACCGACGATCCCGAATCGCGCCCGTACTCGATTACCGAGCTCGCGCGCGAATTCGACATCACGCCGCGCGCGATCCGCTTCTACGAGGACCAGGGCATCCTCGCCCCTGCGCGCAGCGGCAGCTCGGGCCTGACCCGCGTTTACTCGCCGCGCGACCGCACGCGGCTCAAGCTGACGTTGCGCGGCAAGCGCCTCGGGCTGTCTTTGTCGCAAGTGCGCGAGCTGATCGACATGTACGAGTCGCCCAAGGATGCGGCCGCGCAGGCGAAGCGCTTCCTTGCGGTGCTCACTCAGCACCGAGCTGCGCTCGAGCAGCAGCGCGAGGACATCCAGGTGACGCTCGCCGAAATTGCTCAGCACGAGACCGAATGTCGGCGCCTGCTGGAGCGCGGGCGGCGCCCGTAGGCGGCGACCGCCGCGCGGTGCACAGCGCACACTTCAGCTGGCAACGACGGCCAGCACCGCGGCGCCGTAACGCTCGAGCTTCGCCGTGCCGATTCCGGACACCTGCGCGAGCTCGGCCAGCGACTGCGGGCGCAGCTGCGCGATCGCACGCAGCGTGCCGTCGTGGAACACGACGTACGCCGGCACGCCGTGATCCTTCGCGACCCCGGCGCGCCAGCCGCGCAGCCGTTCGAACAGCGTCGCGCCGGCAGGGTCGAGTGTCAACGGCCGCTCGCGCGTTTCCCGCTACGACGACGCGGCACTTCGCACCTGCACGCGCAGTTCGACACGCCGCTCGCCTCGCAGCACCGCGCGACTCGCCTCGGTCAGTCGAACACGTTGTAGTGTCGTGGTCGACTTCGACGATGTGCTGCGCGACCAGTTGTCGCAGCAGCAGTCGCCAGTCGGCCTCGCTGACGATCGGCACCGATGCCATAGGTCGACAGGCGATCGTGTCCATGCCGCGCGACCTTGTCGCCGGCCTTGCCGCGCAGCACATCGATGATGTGCCCCGCCGCGAAGCCCACGCCGCTCGCCTGCCGGCAGCGATAGATCGTCGACAGCAGCTTGCGGGCGTCCTCGCTCGCATCGCGCAGCTGCCGGCGGTGTCGAGGCAGTTGTCGCACGACTGCTGATGGGATGCGCAGGCGCGCGCTCTCCTCGTCGAAATAGGCGAGCAGCCTGACGCGCCGGCAGTCCGCCGCCTCGGCCAGCGCGAGCATGGCGTCGAGCTTCGCCCCTGACAGGCGCCTGTAGGTGTCGTCGGCGTCCGAGTGCTCGATCAGCCGACGCAGCTGCACGACGTCGGCCAGTCCGTAGGCCATCCATGCCTCGGCCGGCAGGCCATCGCGGCCGGCGCGGCCGGTCTCCTGGAAGTAGCCCTCGATGCTCTTCGGCATGTCCAGGTGGCGCGACGAAGCGCACATCGGGCTTGTCGATGCCCATGCCGAAGGCGATCGTCGCCACGATCACGCAGGCGTCGTCGCGCTGGAAGCGCGCCTGGTGCGCCGCGCGCATGGCCGCCTCCATGCCGGCGTGATAGGGCAGCGCGTCGACGCCATGCGCGACGAGGAACTCCGCCACCTCTTCGACCGTGTTGCGCGCCAGGCAGTAGACGATGCCGGCCTCGCCCGGGTGTTCCTCGCGGATGAAGCGCAGCAGTTGCTCGCGCGGCTCGCGCTTCTCGACGATGCGGTAGCGGATGTTGGGCCGGTCGAAGCCGCGACGAACTGGCGCGGCTCGAGCAGCAGCCGCTCGACGATCTCGCGGCGCGTGCGGCATCGGCAGTCGCGGTCAGCGCGATGCGCGGCACGTCGGCAAAGCGCTCGCGCAGCACCGCCAGCGCGCCATAGTCCGGCCGGAAGTCATGGCCCCATTGCGAGACGCAATGCGCCTCGTCGATCGCGAAGAGCGCGATGCCGGGCCCGGCGATGCAGGTCGTCGAGCAGGCGCAGGCAGCGATCGGTCAGCAGACGCTCGGGCGCGACGTAGACGAGATCGATCGAGCCGGCGCGCATGCGCCGCTCGATCAGCGCCGCCTCGGCCGGCGCGAGCGTCGAGTTCAGCGCCGCGGCCCGACGCCGAGCTCGTCCAGCGCCGCGACCTGGTCCTCCATCAGGGCGATCAGCGGCGACACGACGATGCCGACGCCGGTCCGCAGCAGCGCGGGAATCTGGTACGTCAGCGACTTGCCGCCGCCGGTCGGCATCAGCACCAGCGCGTCGCCGCCACCGATGACCTGCTCGATCACCTCCCGCTGGCAGCCGCGGAAGCGGTCGTAGCCGAAGACCTCCTTCAGGACGGCGGCGGGGCTGAATCGTGCACCGGCGTAGCGTAGCGAACTGGCCGGGCGCTACGATCCGAGCCGTCGTTTCTCTCCGTTGCCGCAAATCGTCGATGAGCAGCCCCGCGCCTGCAGTCCCGTCGTCACGCGAATTCGCAATGCTGGGCATCACCTATGGGCTGTATGCGATCGGACTGGTGTTGTTCTGGCCCGCCCTGATCGGCGTGATCATGGCCTACGTGAAGCGAGGCGATGTCACCGGAACGTTTCTCGACTCGCACTACGGCTGGCTGATTCGCACGTTCTGGTGGTGGGCCGCCGGATTCATCTTCGCGGTCGGCGCGATCATCGCGATGGTTCTTCCCGGGGCGATCGACCTCGGCCGCACGATGCCGACCGAGATCGTTCAGGTGCCGTGGAGCATGCTCGGCGGGGCAATCGGCGGCGGCGTCTTCATCGCGTGCGTCTGGTTCTGGGTCGTTTATCGGCTGGTGCGCGGGACGCTGCGCCTCGCGGACGGACGCGCGGTTCCCGTGAGTCGGAAGCGGGCGAAGTTGACGTTAACGTCAACCTCGCCGTAGAGTGACCGGCCGGGACGGACCGTCTGCCGTGGCGCCGTCCACGCCTCAATCGCCCGCCCGAGTCACCATGTCGTTCGTCGCCGCCAACCCCGATTTCGCTGCGCGGGTGCGCGATTCGTTCGCTCGCCAGGCGGCGATGCGGCTGATCGGCGCGCGCCTGACGGAGGTCGAACCCGGCCGTTGCGTGATCGAACTGCCGGTGCGCGACGATCTGACGCAGCAGCATGGCTACGTGCATGGCGGCGTGGTCGCCATGATCGCCGACAGCGCCGGCGGCTACGCCGGCTTCTACGCTGATGCCGGCGGATGCCAGCGTGCTGACGGTCGAGTACAAGATCAACATGCTGGCGCCCGCCACCGGCGATCGCCTGGTTGCGACCGGCGAGGTGCTGAAGCCGGGCCGCTCGCTGTCGATCGTCCGCGCCGAAGTCGTCGCCGTGCAGGGCGAACGGCACGTCCGGGTGGCCGCGATGCAGCAGACGCTGATGGTGATGCACGGAGTCGCCGACGAACGAATCTGAGGAACGACAATGGAGCTGCCCGGACTGAATTTCCAACTCGGCGCGGACATCGATGCGCTGCGCGAGACCGTGCACGACTTCGCGCAATCCGAGATCGCGCCGCTCGCGGCGGAAATCGACCGCACCGACCAGTTTCCGATGGACCTCTGGCGCAAGCTCGGCGACCTCGGCGTGCTCGGCATCACGGTGGAGGAAGCCTATGGCGGCGCCGGACATGGGCTACCTCGCGCACATCGTCGCGATGGAAGAGATCTCGCGCGCCAGCGCCTCGATCGGGCTGTCGTACGGCGCGCACTCGAACCTGTGTGTCAACCAGATCAAGCGCAACGCCAACGCAACGCAGAAGCAGAAGTACCTGCCAAAGCTGGTCAGCGGCGAGCACGTCGGTGCGCTGGCGATGAGCGAGCCGAATGCCGGGTCCGATGTGGTCAGCATGAAGATGCGCGCCGACTTCAAGGGCGACCGCTACCTGCTGAACGGCACCAAGATGTGGATCACCAACGGTCCCGATTGCGACGTGCTGGTGGTCTACGCCAAGACCGATCCGCAGATGGGCGCGCGCGGCATGACCACCTTCATCGTCGAGAAAGGCATGAAGGGATTCTCGGTCGCGCAGAAGCTCGACAAGCTCGGCATGCGCGGCTCGCACACCGGTGAACTCGTGTTCGAGAACGTCGAGGTGCCGGCGGAGAACGTGCTCGGCGAGGAAGGCGGCGGTGCGAAGGTGCTGATGAGCGGACTCGACTTCGAGCGCGCGGTGCTTTCGGGCGGCCCGCTCGGGATCATGGCGGCCTGCATGGATGCCGTTCTGCCCTACGTGCACGACCGCCAGCAGTTCGGCCAGCCGATCGGCGAGTTCCAGTTGATGCAGGGAAAGCTCGCCGACATGTACACCATGCTGATGGCGAGCCGTGCCTACGTCTACGAGGTCGGCCGCGCCTGCGACCGCGCCACGCCGCAGACCGTGCGCCAGATCCGCAAGGATGCTGCCGGCGCGATCCTGTTCGCCTCGGAGAAGGCCACATGGATGGCGGGCGAAGCGATCCAGGCGCTCGGCGGCAACGGCTACATCAACGACTATCCCGACCGGCCGCCTGTGGCGCGACGCCAAGCTCTACGAGATCGGCGCAGGAACGTCCGAGATCCGGCGGATGCTGATCGGTCGCGAGCTCTTCTCCGAGACCATGTAGCTCAGTAGCGCCGGCGCGCGATTGCGCCGCCGAATGACTGAGCGCCGAGAGCGCGACCGCCCTCTCCTGACGCGGATACGGGGCATTTCACTGCGCCGCAGCATCAGATTTTCTTGACAGCCAGGGCGTTTGTTTACTTCAATAAACATAGGTAAGCAAAGCGCTCCCTGCCTCCGACAGCGCCGTGCTACCCGCCCGCATCAAGTCGGTGCTCGATCGGCGCGACACGTCAACGCGAACCAAGGTCGGAGACGCAAGGAGACCCCCGTGAAGCTGTCGAAAACCATCGCGGCCGCCGCCGGCGTGGCAATGCTGGCCGCGCTTGCTTCGCCCGCTGTCCATGCGCAAGCCAAGGCCGGCGGCAAGACCATCACCCTGTGCTGGGCCGCCTGGGACCCGGCCAACGCGCTGGTGGAGCTGTCGAAGGACTTCACCGCCAAGACCGGCATCAAGATGAAGTTCGAGTTCGTGCCCTGGCCGAACTTCGCCGACCGCATGCTCAACGAGCTCAACTCCAAGGGCAAGCTGTGCGACCTGATGATCGGCGACAGCCAGTGGATCGGCGGCGCGGCCGAGAGCGGCCACTACGTCAAGCTGAACGACTTCTTCGCCAAGGAAGGCATCAAGATGAGCGACTTCATGCCGGCCACGGTGACCGGCTACTCCGAGTGGCCGAAGGGCACGCCGAACTACTGGGCGCTGCCGGCGATGGGCGACGCGGTCGGCTGGACCTACCGCAAGGACTGGTTCGCCAGCCCGAGCTCCAGGCCGAGTTCAAGACCAAGTACAAGCCGCGACCTGGCGCCGCCGAAGACCTGGACCGAGTTCAAGCAGGTCGCCGAGTTCTTCCAGGACCGCGACGATCGACGGCAAGAAGGTCTACGGCGCCTACATCTTCACCGAGCGCGGCTCCGAAGGCATCACGATGGGCGTGACCAACGTGCTCTACCCCTTCGGCTTCCAGTACCAGGACCCGAAGAAGCCGTACGCGATGGACGGCTTCGTCAACTCGCCGGACGCGGTCAAGGGCGCTCGAGTTCTACAAGGCGCTCTACAAGTGCTGCACGCCGCCGGGGCTGACCAACGCCTACATGCAGGAAGGCCTCGACGCCTTCAAGTCGGGCCAGGTGGCGATGATGATGAACTGGTTCGCCTTCTTCCCCGGCCTGTACAAGGACCCGAACGTCGGCGGCGACAAGATCGGCTTCTTCGTCAATCCCAGCGACAAGGCCAAGGGCGTCGCAGCTCGGCGGCCAGGGCATCTCGGTGGTGCCGTACTCGCCGAACCGCAACGAGGCGCTGCAGTACATCAAGTGGTTCGCGCAGCCCGACGTGCAGAAGAAGTGGTGGGCGCTCGGCGGCTACTCGTGCGCACAAGGCGGTGCTGCAGGATCCGGGCTTCGCCAAGAGCGCGCCGTTCGCCGAGCGAGTTCCTGACAGTCGATGGAGCATGGTCAAGGACTTCTGGGCCGAGCCGACCTACGCGCAGCTGCTGCTGGCGATGCAGAAGCGCGTCCACGACTACGTCGTCGCCGACAAGGGCACCGCGAAGGAAGCGCTCGACGGCCTGGTCGCCGACTGGACCGAAGGTGTTCAAGGAAGACGGCAAGCTGAAGTAGCGCGACGCGTCGCCGCTCGACAGCGAGCGGCGCTCCCCGGGACGTCGTCGCCCGGAGAGCGCGTCCGGCATCGCGATGCGCCGACGATCGCAGTCGATGATCGAACCGCTCCGAGCTCGCACGATCGCTGCCGACCGCGCCGCGCAGCGCCACGCCCGCACCGCTGGCACGCCGCGTGCGCGGCCTGTCGGATCGCGCCATCGCCTGGCTGTTCATCGCGCCGACGATCGTGCTGCTGCTGGCGATCAACATCTTCCCGCTGATCTGGACGATCCGGCTGTCGTTCACCAACTACCGCGCCAACCGGCCGAATGCGCCGGTGCGTCGGCGTCGGCATCGACCACTACGTGTCGATCCTGACCGACCCCGACGTCTGGGCCGCGATGCAGGCGACCGCGCACTTCCTGTTCTGGACGATCCTGCTGCAGACGCTGATCGGCTTCGCGCTCGCCTACCTGATCGACCGCGCTTCCGCGGCCACGGCTTCTGGACCACGGTGATCCTGATCCCGATGATGCTGTCGCCGGCGGTGGTCGGCAACTTCTGGGCCTTCCTCTACCAGCCGCAGATCGGCCTGTTCAACTACGTCGTGTCGCTTCTTCACCGGCATCCCGCCGTCAGTCTTCGAGATGATCGGCTCGGTCAAGCTCGCGCCCTGGGCGATCGTCATCGTCGACACCTGGATGTGGACGCCCTACGTGATGCTGATCTGCCTGGCCGGGCTGCGCTCGCATCCCCGACTACATCTACGAGGCGGCCGAGGTCGACCGCGCGTCGGCCTGGCGGCAGTTCTGGCGCATCACGCTGCCGATGGTGCTGCCGTTCATCATGCTGGCGGTGCTGTTCCGCGGCATCGAGAACTTCAAGATGTTCGACATGGTCAACCTGCTGACCATCGGCGGCCCGGGCTCGACCACCGAGGTGGCGTCGATCACGCTCAAGCGCGAGGCGTTCGAGAAGTGGCGCACCGGCTATTCGTCGGCGTTCGCGATCATCCTGTTCGTCGCGGTGTTCGGGCTGGCCAACATCTACGTCAAGGCGCTGAACCGCGTGAAGAACCGCTGACGACGATGAGCGCGACCGCATCAGCACCGGCCCACTCGGTCGTCGAACCGTCGCCGCGCTCGCAAGCGCGTCGCGGCGGTCGATCGTGATCGCTCTACGCGCTGATCACGATGGTGCCGCTGGCTGTGGATCTTCCTGACCGGCTTCAAGTCGCCGCCGGATTCGATCGGCTATCCGCCCAAGGTCTTGTTCACGCCGTCGTCGGAGGGCTTCTGCAACCTGTTCACCACGCGCTCGCGCCAGACCGCCGGAATACATCGCGCACCTGCCGCCGGCCGACCAGCGCCTGCGAGCGCATCGCGCGCGCAGAGCAACATGGTCGTGGTCGGCCGTCGAACTACGTGCCGCGCTTCATCAACTCGCTGATCATCGCCTTCGGCTCGACCGTGCTGTCGGTGCGTGCTCGGCGTGATGGCGGCCTACGCGTTCTCGCGCTTCCAGGTGCCGGGCAAGGACGACCTGCTGTTCTTCATCCTGTCGACGCGGATGATGCCGCCGATCGCGGTGGCGATCCCGATCTACCTGATGTATCGCGAGGTCGGCCTGTCCGACACGCGGCTGGGCATGATCCTGCTGTACACCGCGGTCAACGTGTCGCTGGCGGTGTGGCTGCTGAAGGGCTTCATCGACGAGATTCCGCGCGAGTACGAGGAGGCGGCGATGGTCGACGGCTACACGCGGCTGCAGGCCTTCCTCAAGGTCGTGCTGCCGCAGGCCACGACCGGCATCGTCGCGACCGCGATCTTCTGCCTGATCTTCGCCTGGAACGAGTACGCCTTCGCGGTGCTGCTGACCTCCGGCGAGGCGCAGACCGCGCCGCCGTTCATCCCGATCATCATCGGCGAGGGCGGGCAGGACTGGCCGGCGGTGGCCGCGGGCACGACGCTGTTCCTGGTGCCGATCCTGGTCTTCACCGTGCTGCTGCGCAAGCACCTGCTGCGCGGCATCACCTTCGGGGCGGTGCGCAAATGAGCGCGACTGCGACGATCGCACTGCAGATCGCGCTGGCCGCGCTGGCTGCGGCGCGGCCCGATGGAACTCGCCGCCTGCGCGCTCATCGCGCATCGGCGTCTTCATGCTGCTGCAGCCGTTCGCGATCGACGCTCTACACGCTACTCCTTCGTCACGACGCTGGCCGGCACGCTGATGTTCACGATCGTGTCCAAGTTCCCGGAGTAGGCGCAGATGGCCGAGATCCGCGTCGAGAACCTGCACAAGACCTTCGGCGATTTCGTCGCGGTGCGCGACTCGACGCTTCACCGTGCGCGACGGCGAGTTCTTCTGCCTGCTCGGGCCGTCGGGCTGCGGCAAGACGACGACGCTGCGCATGATCGCCGGGCTCGAGCTGCCGACCTCCGGCCGCATCGTGCTCGGCGGCGAGGACGTGACCTTCAAGCGCGCCTCGCAGCGCGACATCGCCTTCGTGTTCCAGCTGTTCGCGCTCTACCCGCACCTGAACGTGCGCGCGAACATCGCCTTTCCGCTGAAGTCGCCAGGGCATGCCGCGGCGCGAGATCGACGCAGCGGGTCGACGAAGCGGCGCGCATCCTGCGCATCACGCACCTGCTCGACGCGCGGTCTCGGGCCTGTCCAGCGGCGACCGCCAGCGCGTCGCGCTGGGCCGCGCCATCGTGCGCCAGCCGATGGCCTTCCTGATGGACGAGCCGCTCGGCGCGCTCGACGCCGAGTTCCGCGAGCTGATGTGCGGCGAGCTGCGCGGCGCTGCACGATCGGCTGAAGGCGACCACCGTCTACGTCACGCACGACCAGCTCGAGGCGATGGCGATGGCCGACACGATCGCGGTCATGAACCGACGGCGTGATCGAGCAGCTCGGCCCGCCGCAGGAGATCTACGACCGGCCGGCGTCAGCATGTTCGTCGCCGACTTCATCGGCTCGCCGCCGATGAACTTCCTGCCCTGTGCGACGGCCGGCGTAGGGCTCGCACGCGGCGACCGCACACGTTCGCGTCGACGACACCGAGGTCGCGATTCCTCCGCTGTGCAGGAGGCTGCCGACAACGCGCTTCGTGCTGGCGTCCGCCCGGAGCACGTTCAGCTCTCGGCCGATGCACCGCTGCGCGCCGCGGTTGTCGGCACCGAGTACCTCGGCACGACGCAGATCGTCACGCTGAACCGCGCGACGGCACCACGCGTGAAGGCGCGCGTGCCGTCCGACGTGCCGGCGCAGGGTCGGCGAGCACGTCGGCCTGCGGCTTCGACAGCACGCGGCTCGCCGCTGTTCGACGCGTGCGAGCGGCGTGGCGCTGCGCTCGGCTCTGCACCAGCCGGCCGCGCGCGCATGGCTGAGTTCCGCTTCGAGGCGTCACCAAGCGCTTCGGCAGCGACCGAGGCAGTCGCGGACCTGACGCTCGCGGTCGCCGACGGCGAGTTCATCGTGCTGCTCGGTCCGACCGGCGCCGGCAAGACGACGACGCTGCGGCTTGCTCGCCGGGCCTGGAGCGCCCGATGCCGGCCGCATCTGGATCGACGGGCGCGACGTGACGCGCGAGCCTCCGGCGGCGCGCGACGTCACCTTCGTGTTCCAGCAGTATTCGCTCTATCCGCACCTGACCGTCTTCGACAACCTCGCCTTTCCGCTGCGCTCGCCGGCGCGCCGCTGGCCCGAGGCGCGCATCGACGCCAAGGTGCGCGAGGTGGCGCAGCTGCTGCACATCGACGACAAGCTCGCCAACCGCGCCACGCAGCTGTCGGGCGGCCAGATGCAGCGCGTGGCGATCGGCCGCGCGCTCGTGCGCGAGCCGCGCGTGTACCTGATGGACGAGCCGCTGTCGTCGCTGGACGCCAAGCTGCGCGCCGAGCTGCGCGTCGAGCTCAAGCGCATCCAGCGCGATCTGCGGCGCGACCATGCTCTACGTCACGCACGACCAGACCGAGGCGATGACGCTGGCGACGCGCATCGGCGTGCTCGACCGAGGCCGGCTGGTCCAGATCGGCAACTCCGCGCGAGATCTACGAGCAGCCGGCGAACACCTACGTCGCCACGCGCCTCGGCAGTCCGGGGATCAACCTGCTGTCGCGCGCGCTGCTGCCGCGGCTGCAGGCGCCCGCGGAAACGGTCGACGGTCGGCGTGCGCACCGAGCACGTGCGCGTGCACAAGGCGATCAACGGGGTCGCGTTCGGCCGCGTGCGCTGGATCGAGCATCTGGGCGACGCCAACCATCTTCATCTGCGCGTCGGCGATACCAGCGCCGAAAGTGACCTCGTGACGCTGACCGATCCCGCGACGCCGCTGGCGGTCGGCGACGCGGTCGATGTCGAGTTCATCGCGCCGCTTTACTTCGACGCTCAGGGGCGCCGCATTGCAGGTTGACGACCATTCGCATGGACATCGCCCTGCGCACGCACGATCGTCGAAGCGCTGGCCCGTCGCGTCATCGCGCACGCCGACGAACTGACGCAGCTCGACCAGGCGATCGGCGATGGTGACCACGGCCTGAACATGAAACGTGGCTTCGAAGCCGTGCTCGCCGATCTCGATGCGCTCGCCGCCAGCCGACGCGGGAACGCTGTTCACGGGCGTCGGCAGAACGCTGGTGATGAAGGTCGGAGGCGCCTCGGGCCCGCTCTACGGAACGCTGTTCATGCAGCTCGGCAAGAGCTGGCCGACGGTGTCGACGCCGCCGGATTGCGTGCCTGCTGCAAGGCCGCGGTCGAGGCCGTTGCGGCGCGGGCAAGTCGCAGTCCGGGCAGAAGACGATGCTCGACGTCCTGCTGCCGGTCGCGCGCGGAGCTGCGAAGGCGACCCGGATGTCGCCGCGTCTGCGAGCAAGTGCGGCGGCCGCGCACAGGCGACCATTCCGATGGAAGCGCAGCGCGGGCGCGCTTCGTTCCTGAGGGAGCGCTCGATCGGGCACATGGATCCCGGTGCGCGCTCCAGCCAATTGATGATCGAGGCCGTCTGCGACGTGCTGGAGTCCACACCATGAACGTCGGCATCGTGATCGTGTCCCACTCTCCGGAGGTCGCCAAGGGCGCCGCCGACATGGTGCGGCAGATGGTCGGCGACGGCGTTCCGCTCGCATGGACCGGCGGCAATCCCGACGGCGGATTGGGCACGATCGTCGAGGGCATTCTCGCAGGCGATCGATGCGGCGTGGTCGGACGCCGGCGTCGCGATCCTCGTCGATCTCGGCGGCGCGGAGACCAACAGCGAAATGGCGATCGAGATGCTGCCGGCTGAACGTCAGGGCCGCGTCGTGATCTGCGATGCGCCGGTGGTCGAAGGTGCGGTCATGGCGGCGACCGAGGCCTGGGGCGGATCGCGACCTCGCGGCGGTCAAGCGCACCGCCGAGGAACTGAACCATGAATCGGACTAGGGCCTTGGCATGACGATGCCCGGTGCTTCGGTCTCGACTTGCTGCACAGCGCCGGACTGCACGCGCGACCGGTGGTCACGCTGACCAAGCTCGCCAAGACTTTTGCCAGCCGCATCCAGATCGCCGCGCATGCCGACGGGCCATGGATCGATGCGAAGAGCGTCGTCAAGGTGATGGGCATGAAGACCCCGAGCGACACGCAGCTGTACTTCCGCGCCGACGGCGTCGACGCCGATGCGGCGCTTTCGGCGCTGGTCAAGCTCGTCAGCGACGACTTCCAGGGAGGCCCGGCGTGACGGCGCGGGATTCTCCAGTGCTGACGGTGCCGCAGCGGCTCACCGGGCAGCCGGCCGCACCGGGATTGGTCTTCGGCCGTATTGTCGAGATCGCGCCTACGCCCGCGCGTGGCAGTCGCAGCCCGGCCGGCCCGCCAGGCGAAATGCTGTGCAGCCGCAATTGCCGAAGCCGTACGACAGCTCGAAGCCTTGCGCGGCGGCACCGCGGACACTGAAGCGCGCAAGATTCTCGAGTTCCAGATCGAATTCCTCAACGACCCGGCGCTGCTCGAACCGGCCGAGGGACAGTTTGCCGAAGGCTCGGATGCGAGCCACGCCTGGTGCACCGCGATCGACACGCAGATCGCGGATTTTGAAGCGGCCGACGATGATTATTTCCGTCACCGCGTCGGCGACCTGCGCGACATGCGCGCGCGCGTGCTGGCGATCCTGGCTGGCGAGCAGCTCATACCGTTGCAGCTGCCGCCGGATGCAATCCTGCTCGCCGACGACCTCGCGCCTTCGCGCTTCCTCGCGTCGACTGGCAGCCGCGGCAGGCGATCGTCCTGCGCAACGGCTCCGCCACTGCCCACGTTGCGCTGCTTGCGCGTGCACGGCGCGTACCGATGGTCGTGGGCGTCGGCGACGCGCCGATCGCCGACGGCACATTGGCGATCCTCGACGGTGCCGCGGGCACGCTGGAGCTGTCGCCCGACGCGGCGCAGCTCGAGGCCTATGCGCTGCGCCGCGCGCGCGCCGACGACGAGCACGAGCGCGATGCGCAAGCCGCGACGCGGCCGGCAGCGACACTGGAAGGCGAGCGCGTTCAGGTGCTGCTGAACGTTTCAACGCTCGAGGAGCTCGATTCCATCGATCCGGCGATCTGCGACGGCATCGGCCTGGTACGCACTGAGCTGCTATTTGCGCACGGACCGCCGGACGAGGCGACCCAGATCGCCTTTTACCGGCGCCTGCTCGATTGGGCCGGCGGTCGTCCCGTTGTGATCCGCACGCTGGATGCCGGCGGCGACAAGCCGATTGCCGGCGTCACGATCGACGGCGAGTCGAATCCGTTTCTCGGCGTGCGCGGCGTGCGGCTATCGCTCGCGGCGCCGCAGTCTGTTCAAGGTGCAGCTGCGCGCGCTGCTCGCCGCCGCGGTCGCCGGCGATCTGCGCATCATGCTGCCGATGATCACCGCACCGGCCGAAGTCGACGAAGGTGCGCGCCCTGCTGGCGCAGGCGGCCGCCGAGCTTGCCGCGGAGCACCGGTCGCACGCCGTGCCGCCGCTCGGCATCATGGTCGAAGTACCGGCGGCAGCGCTCGCGCTCGAAGCATTCGATGCATCGATTTCTCATCGATCGGCTCGAACGACCTGCTGCAATACACGATGGCCGCGGCGCGCGACAATCACACAGTGAGCGAGCTCGCGGACCCCGCACACCCGGGCTTCGATGCACTGCTGCGCATGATCGTGCGCAGCGCCGCAGCGCGCGGACTGTCGCTGTCGCTGTGCGGCGACCTGGCCGCGCAGCCGCGCCACGTGCCGGGGCTGCTCGCCGCCGGCCTGCGCGCGCTGTCGATGCCGGCGACCTCGGTCGGTGCGGTCAAGGGCGCGATCGCGGCTTGGTCCAGCGGCTGCGGGATAGCCTTCCATGGGAGCGCCGATCGAAGCCGGCAGCGCGGTCGCGGCCTACAAGCAGATCCTGCGAACCGCGCTCGAGCTCCGGCCGGCCGGCATCCGGCGGCGCTTGGCCGAGGTGCTGGGCAAGAACCGCAGCTTCATCACGCATCTGTCCAATCCGGTGTACTCGACGCCGATCCCGGCGCAGTACGTCGAGACCATCTTTCGGTGTGCCACTTCTCCGCTGGGCGAGCGCGAGTCTTTTCTCGCCGCATACGAACGCGCGCACCCGGGACGCCTCGCACGACCATCGGCTCGCACCACGTGGCGACGCCTCGAACTGCGCCTGCCGGATCTCAACGATCCGGAGAAGAACGCGCATCTCGATCGGCTGCTGCAGGACATGGCGGCTACGTATCGCCCACCTGATGCAGACCGATCTCGACAACGGCGCGCAGGACGGATGAGCACAGGAGACAACGGATGAAGAAATTCATCAACGCCGCCGACGGAGTAATCGCGGAGAGCCTGGCGGGCTTCGCCGCCGCGCATGCGGACATCGTGGTTCTCGGCGCCGAGAAGAAGTTCGTGCAGCGTCGGACGCTGAAGCGCGGCAAGGTCGCGCTGATCTCCGGTGGCGGGTCGGGCCACGAGCCGCTCCATGCGGGCTTTGTCGGTCACGGCATGCTCGATGCGGCCTGCCCGGGTCAGGTCTTCACGTCACCGACGCCCGATCAGATGGCCGCCGCGGCCCAGGCGGTCGAGTCCGGTGGCGGCGTGCTCTACATCGTCAAGAACTACGAGGGCGATGTGATGAACTTCGAGATGGCCGCGGAGCTTGCCGAGTCGCCCGTTGCGCGCGTGATCACCGATGACGACGTCGCGGTCGAAAAATCCACCTGGTCGACTGGCCGGCGTGGCGTCGCCGGAACCCTGGTGGTCGAGAAGATCGTCGGCGCCGCTGCGGAGCGCGGGCTGGATCTCGAAGCCTGCCGACTGCTCGGCGAACGGGTGAATCAGGCCACGCGCTCGATCGGCGTCGCGCTGACGAGTTGCACCGTGCCCGCCGCCGGCAAGCCGACCTTCCAGCTGGGCGAAGCCGAGATGGAATTCGGCGTCGGCATCCACGGCGAGCCTGGTCGGCGCCGCGTGCCGCTCACCACGGCGAATCAGATCGCCGAGGATATGGCCGCGGCGATCGCCAATGACTTCGGCGCGCGCAAGGGACCTTGCCTGCTGCTCGTCAACGGATTCGGCGGCACGCCGACGATCGAGCTCTACCTGATGTACCACGACCTGCGCACGATCTTCGAGGCACGCGGCTTCGTCATCGCGCGCTCCCTTGTGGGCAGCCTGGTCACCTCGCTCGACATGGCCGGGTGCTCGGCCACCGTCACGCTGCTCGACGACGAACTGACGCGGCTATGGGACGCGCCGGTGCACACCGCAGCTTTGCGTTGGGGCATGTAACACCGACTTGCGCGGCCTCGAACCGGCCTGCGTCGCGCATGCGAAGATCGCAGCGATCCAACTTGCGGAGGGTCGCATGCACCCCTGGCAGCGGCAAATGGAACTGCTGCGTGCGCGCACGGCAAAACCCGGGCTCGTCGATCCAGCCCAGGCGCGCACGCTGAGCGGGCTCGCGTTTCTGCAGGCCATCGTCGACGGCACTATTCCCGATCCGCCGATCACGCACACGCTCGACTTTTACCTGCTCGAGGTTGAACAAGGTCGAGCCGTGTTCCAGGGACTGCCTGCCTTTGCGCACTACAATCCGATTGCGACCGTGCACGGCGGATATCACGCGACGCTGCTCGACTCGGCAATGGCCTGCGCAGTACAGACGCTGTGCGAGGTTGGCCGTGCCTACACCACGCTCGAATTCAAGATCCATTGCGTGCGCGCGCTGACCGAGTCGACCGGCCCGGTGCGCGCAGAGGGCAAGGTCGTTGCCAGTGGCCGTCGCATGGCAACCTCCGAGGGACGCCTCGTCGACAGCGAAGGGCGGCTTTACTCGCACGGTACGACGACCTGCATGCTGTTCGACCTGCAGAGTTGAGCACTACAGCCATGGCCCAGTCCGCTTCGATCGACGTGCAGGCGCTCGACAATTCGGTCGAGAAATCGGCCGCGGTACGAGCGCTACTGGGACGAGTTCTGCACCGCGACGCGGCTCGACCCGGCGACGCCCTATCAGGCCTGGTACTTCGGTGACACGCCCGAGCTCGCGCATGAGCTGGTCGAACTCGTGCTGCACGGCCCGAAGCGCGCGACCGCGGGCCTGTCGGAATTCAACGACCAGATGCCCGCGGTCAAGCCGTGCGCCGACGGCTACTCGGTGCTGACCGAATTCGACGGAACGCCCGCGCGCGGTGGTCCGCACGACGGTCCTCGAGCGCCGCCGCTTCGCCGATGTCGACGCGGCCTTCGCCTGGGACGAGGGCGAGGGCGATCGCACGCTGGCCGACTGGAAGGCGGGCCATCACCGCTTCTTCACTCGTGAGCTGGCCCGGTTCGGGCGCACCTTCGACGAGGCGATGGAGGTTGACCTCGAGCGCTTCGAACTCTTGTGGCCATTCGACGCCGCGCTGAATCCGGTCGCCTGCGGCCCGCGGTTGCTGCCGTGCCTGCATGCCGGGAGCGATGGCCGCCAGCGCGGCACTGCAGACGCAGTATTACGCACGCGAGCACCGCTTTGGCGTGTTCTTCGAAACCGGGCGCATGGCGGATATCGCGCAATTCCTGGCGCGCTACGACGCCGAGCGCGACGGCGTGTGGGTCGCTGTCGATGGTGGCGAGGTGCTGGGGACCATCGTCATCGACGGCGGCGCCAATGATGACCCGACCTGCGCCCAACTGCGCTGGTTCATCATGGCCGACGCGCTGCGCGGCCGCAGCTTCGGCCGCCGCATGATGACGGTCGCGATGGATTTCGGCCGCAACCGCTACGCGCGGGTGCGGCTCGGCACGTTCGCCGGGCTGGACGCCGCACGCCATCTGTACGAGGCCTTCGGCTTCCGCAAGGTGTACGAAAGCCCGACGACGACGTGGGGCCCGGAGGTGCTGGAACAGCACTGGGAGTGGACGGCGTGACGCGTGTTCGGCCTCCAGGCCGAACAGCTCGGCCTGTTCGCCTTTGCCGTCCTGCTGCTCGCGCTGACACCGGGCCCGGTCTGGATCTACCTGATCTCGCGCACGCTGACGCAGGGACGGCGTGCCGGCTACTTTTCGCTGATCGGCGTGACGGCCGGTGTGGTCGTGCACCTGCTCGCGGCGGCGATCGGACTTGTCGGCGCTGCTGCTGGCGGTGCCGGCCGCGTTCGACGCGATCAAGCTGGCCGGCGCGGCCTACCTGCTGTGGCTCGCGTGGAACACGCTGCGCGGCGGTGGCTTCAGCTTCACGCCGCAGCCGCTCGACCCGGTGCCGGACCGCGTGCTGTTCCGCCAATCGTTGACCGCGTCGGTGATCAATCCGAAGGTCGCCGTGTTCTACTTGTCGCTGTTCCCGCAATTCGTCGACCCGGCCAGCGGTTCGGTGCTGCTGCAAAGCCTGGCGCTCGGCGATCGTGCACATCACGGTATCGACGCTGGTCGACGGCTCGCTCGTCACCGTCGCCGGTGCGCTGTCGAGCTGGCTCGCGCGCCGACCGGGCTGGTTGCGCGTGCAGCGCTGGTTCCTCGGCGACTGCGTTCGGCGCGCTCGCGGTCTGGCTCGGCGCTGACGCCGCGACAGCACTAGTACGCAGCCAGTCTCCGGATGTCCGCCGTCGCCGCCGATGTGATCTTCGACCGCTCGATGCCGTCGCCGGCGCGCATTGCGCACGCGATCCTCGAGGGATTCAACCGCCACTACCGCCTGTTCCGCTACGTCGCGCAGCAGGCCAAGTCGTTTTACGAAAACGGCGACTGGCAACGGATGCGCGAACGGGCGCGCGAGCGGATCGACTTCTACGACCAGCGCGTGCTCGAAGCAGTGGCGCGCATCGAGCGCGAGTTCGATCTCGCGTCGCTGGAGGACACCGAGCGCGACGCGCTGTGGCAGGCGGTCAAGCAGCACTACGTCACGCTGCTCGCCGAGCACCGGCAGCCCGAATGTGCCGAGACCTTTTTCAACTCGGTCTGCACCAAGCTGCTGCACCGGGAGTACTACCGCAACCAGTTCCTGTTCGTGCGCCCGGGCGTGGCAACCGAATACATGGATTCGGACCCGCCGTCGTTCCGCAGCTACTACCCGGCGAGCGGCTTGCGCAAAACGCTGCGGCAGATCGTCATCGATGCCGGCATCGCCTGTCGCTGGGAGGATGTCGAGCGCGACCTGCGCTTCATCGTGCGTGCGGTGTGCGAGGCGCACCGCAGCGGCGAAGCTTTCCGCCGCCCCTGGCACATGGAGTCGGACTGCCAGATCCAGATCCTGTCGTCGCTGTTCTTTCGCAACAAGGGTTGCTACATCGTCGGCCGCGTGATCAACGGCACGCGCATCACGCCGCTGGCGGTGCCGGTGCTGCGCAATTCGCGCGGGCAGCTGTATCTCGACACGATCATGTTCACCAGCGATCTGCTGGCGACGCTCTTTTCGTTCACGCGGGCGTACTTCCTCGTCGACATGGAAGCACCCTCGGCCTACGTGGACTTCCTGCGCTCGATCCTGCCGCACAAGCCGCCGTCGGAGCTGTACACGATGGTCGGGCTGGCCAAGCAGGGCAAGACGCTTTTTTACCGCGACTTCCTGCACCACCTGAAGCATTCGACCGACCAGTTCGTCATCGCACCGGGCATCAAGGGTCTGGTGATGTCGGTGTTCACGCTGCCGTCGTATCCCTACGTGTTCAAGGTCATCAAGGACGTGATCCCGCACCCGAAGGACACCGACCGGCAGCAGATCATGGGCAAGTACCAGCTCGTGAAGCTGCATGACCGCGTCGGCCGCATGGCGGACTCCTGGGAGTACTCTCAGGTGACGCTGCCGCGCGCACGCTGCTCGCCTGAACTGCTCGAGGAGCTGCGCGCGTACTGCCCGAGCCAACTCGAGTTCGGCGAGGGCACGGTCACGATCCGACACGTCTACATCGAGCGGCGCATGACCCCGCTCAACCTGTACCTGACGAAGGCAAGCGACGCCGACCTCGAGCACGCGATGATCGAATACGGCAACGCGATCAAGGAACTGGCGGGCGCGAACATCTTCCCGGGCGACATGCTGTACAAGAACTTCGGCGTCACGCGGCTCAACCGCGTCGTCTTCTACGACTACGACGAGATCGAGTACATGACCGACTGCAATTTCCGGTCGGTGCCGCAGGCTCACAACGACGAGGACGAGATGTCGGCCGAGGCCTGGTACCGGGTCGACAAGCGCGACATGTTCCCCGAGCACTGGGGCCCGTTCCTGCTCGGCGATGACCGCATCCGCGCCGCCTTCCTGAAGCACCATGCCGACCTGCTGACGCCGGAATTCTGGAGCACCCGCCGGGAGCGGATCCTGGCGGGTCACCTCGAAGACGTCTTTCCGTATCCGCAGGAGCGCCGTTTCCGCCGCCGCTTTGCGTCAGAATTCGACCCATCCTAGGAGACTTCGATGAACGATCCGATTGTCATCGTTTCCGCCGCGCGCACTCCGATCGGCGGCATGCTCGGCGACTTTGCCGGTCTGCAGGCCTGGCAACTGGGCGCCACCGCGATCAGGGCCGCCGTGGAGCGCGCTGGCGTCGCCAGCGACGCGATCGACGAAGTGCTGATGGGCTGCTGCCTGATGGCGGGCCAGGGTCAGGCGCCCGCGCGCCAGGCCGCGCTCGCTGCCGGACTGCCGCAGTCGGTCGGCGCGGTGACGCTGTCGAAGATGTGCGGCTCCGGCATGCGCGCGATGATGTTTGCGCACGACATGCTCGCCGCCGGCAGCGCCAGCGTGATGGTCGCCGGCGGCATGGAGAGCATGACCAACGCGCCGCACCTGCTGGTCGGCTCGCGCAAGGGTTATCGCTACGGCGCCTTCACGACCTACGACCACATGGCGGTCGACGGGCTGGAAGACGCCTATGAGCGCGGCAAGGCGATGGGCGTCTTTGCCGAGCAGTGCGTCGCGAAGTACTCGTTCACGCGCGAGGCGCAGGACAAGTTTGCGATCGCCTCGACCGAGCGTTCGCTGAAGGCCAATACCGACGGCAGCTTCGCGTGGGAGATCGCGCCGGTGACCGTCGCCGGCAAGGGCGGAGAGGTCAAGATCGACAAGGACGAGCAGCCGTTCAAGGCCAAGCTCGACAAGATTCCGGGACTGAAACCCGCGTTCAAGAAGGACGGCACGATTACCGCGGCCAACGCCTCGTCGATCTCCGACGGTGCGGCTGCGCTGGTGCTGATGCGCGAATCGGCGGCCGCGAAGATGGGCAAGAAACCGCTCGCGCGGATCCTCGCGCATTCGGTGCATGCGCAGGCGCCGGACTGGTTCACGACGGCGCCGATCGGCGCGATCAACAAGGTGCTGGCGAAGACCGGATGGAAGCCGGGCGACGTGCACCTGTGGGAGGTCAACGAGGCCTTTGCGGCGGTGACGATGGCGGCGATGAAGGAGCTCGACCTGCCGCACGACAAGGTCAACATCCACGGCGGCGCGTGCGCGCTCGGCCACCCGATCGGCGCCTCGGGCGCGCGCATCGTCGTCACACTGCTCGGCGCGCTGCGCAAGACCGGCGGCAAGCGCGGCGTGGCGGCGCTGTGCATCGGCGGCGGCGAGGCGACTGCGCTGGCGCTGGAGACCCTGTGAGTCGCATCGCGCTGCCGCGGCGACATCGCAAGACACGTGCCAGCGCGCAGTGCGCATGCCGCGTCGGCGCGACACGCCTAGGCGGGGCGCAATGTTCGGCACACACGACCTGGCGCTGTTCATTGCGACGGCGCTCGTGCTGAACGCGACGCCGGGCGTCGACATGCTGTACACGGTGACGCGCACGCTTGCAGTTCGGCTGGCGCGGCGGCATCGCGGCCGCGCTCGGCATCGGCACCGGCTGCGTGGTGCATGCGCTGGCCGCGGCGCTCGGACTGGCTGCGCTGCTGGCGACGTCGGCCTGGGCGTTCGCCGCGATCAAGTGGGGCGGCGCCGCCTACCTGCTGTGGCTGGCGTGGGGCATGCTGCGCGCGGCGCTGCGCGCCGGCTGCGGCAGCCGTCCGCCGCTGCTCGCCGAGGCTGCCATCGGCGCTGCGCGCATCTACCGCCAGGGCCTGACTGACCAATCGTGCTGAACCCGAAGGTCGCGCTGTTCTTCCTGGCGCTGCTGCCGCAGTTCATCGACGCCGACGCCGCCGACAAGCCGCTGGCGTTCCTGTTCCTCGGCGCGGTGTTCGTCGTCAACGGCACGCTGTTCCTGTTCGCGGTCGTCGCGCTGGCGCATCGGGCACGCCGCCTCGGCGCGCGCCCGTCAGTGCGGCGCGCGCTGAACCTGCTCGGCGCCTCGCTCTTCGCGGCGCTCGCCGGTCGGCTCGCGCTGTCGTCCCGCTAGGTCTGCTGATGATGACCTGCACGCGCTTACCTGCCTGCGATCGAGCCGCGGTCTAGACGGCCCGCCGGCCGTTCGCATGAGCACCGTGCTCGTCATCGGAGCGTCGCGCGGCATCGGCCTCGAGTTCGTGCGCCAGTACACGGCGGACGGCGCGCGCGTCATCGCGACCGTGCGCCGTGCCGAGGACACGGCCAGACTGCGCGAGCTCGGCGCCAAGCCGCTGATGCTCGACGTGCTCGACGAAGCGGCGGTCGCGCAGTTCGGCGCGCAGCTGCACGGCGAAAAGCTCGATGTCGCGATCTACAACGCCGGTGTCTACGGACCGCGCACCACTGCGATCGCCGCACCCGGCGGCCTCGACTTCGACAGCGTGATGCACACCAACGTGCGCGCGCCGATGCAGCTGATCCCGCAGCTGGTGCCGGCGCTGGCCGCCACCGGCGGCAAGCTGGCGCTGGTTTCGAGCCGCATGGGCTCGATCTCGCTGATGAGCAGCACGTCGGGCTGGCTGTACCGGGTCAGCAAGGCGGCCGCCAACGCGGCGCTGCGCGCGGCGAGCCTGGAACTGGGCCCGCACGGCGTCGTCTGCGTCGCGTTCCATCCGGGCTGGGTGCGCACCGAGATGGGCGGCGCCAGCGCCGACATCGATGCGGCGACCAGCGTAGCGGGCATGCGACGCGTGCTGGCGACCGCCAATGCGTCGCAGAACGGCAAGTTTCTCAACTTCAACGGCGAGCAGCTGTCCTGGTGAGATGAGCGACCGACGGCTGATCTCCTCCGGTTCCTCGTTCGAGGCCGTCGCCGGTTACAGCCGTGCCGTAGTCGAGGGCGACTACGTGCATGTGGCCGGCACGACCGGATTCGACTACGCGACGATGACGATCGATGACGATGCGCTGGCGCAGACGCACCAGTGCTTCCGCAACATCGCCGCGGCACTGGAGCAGGCCGGCTGCACGCTCGACGACGTCGTGCGCGTGCACTACTTCCTGGCCGAAGCGGAACTGTTCGAGCGAGTCGCGCCGGTATTCGGGCAGTATTTCGCCCGTGCGCGGCCCGCGGCCACCGCTATCGTCTGCGGGCTGGTCGATTCACGAATGAAGATAGAAATCGAAGTCACGGCCCGCCGCCGCGCGTGGACCTGACCGCCAGAGTCCCGGGGACCCATGACCGCCATGCCGCTGCATCTGTTCATCGTGCTCGTTTACGGTATCTGCTGCTGGCTCGCGCTGGCGATCATCGAGCCGGTGATGCGCAGCTTCGCGATCGAGGCCGGCATGTCGAGCTGGCTGTTCGTCGCGATTCCCGGGCTTCTGGCGATGCTCTTCGCGGTGCTGTCGTACGTCCGGGCCGCGACGGTGGTGACGACGATCGAGCATTCAATGTCGCGCGCGCTGCTGGTCGCGCTGCTGACCTGGATCGCCGTCACCTCGATGATCGCGTGGCTGTGGTGTCCACTGCACAACGCACTGCGCTGCTTTTCCAATACGCTGATCACGACCGGCATCGTCGGCGGCGGTCCGCTGCTGATCGGTGCGATGGTGGCCGGCGGCCTGGTCGCCTCCGTCCTGAAGGTCAGGCCGGCCTGGATCAATTTCGACGGTCGATTCCGGCCGATCACACCCGAGCGCGAACTCAGCCCGCTGTCCCGGCCCGATGCTCGCTGAAGAGCATCTGCTGCTGCGCGACGCGCTGCGGGACTTTGCCGCCCAGCGCCTGGCGCCGTACGCGGCCGATTGGGACCGGCACGCGACGTTTCCGAAGGCTGCGCTGAAAGAGCTGGCCGGCCTCGGCACGTTCGGCATCGCGGTGCCGGAAGCCTACGGCGGCGCCGGCATGGACTACACGGCACTGGCGGTCGCGCTCGAGGAGATCGCCGCCGGTGACGGTGCGACTTCGACGATCATCAGCGTCAACAACTGCCCGGTGTGCTCGATCCTGATGGCCTGGGCCGACGAGCCGCAGAAGCAGCGCTTCCTGGTGCCGCTGGCGCGCGGCGACAAGCTCGGCGCGTTCTGCCTGACCGAGCCCCATGTCGGCTCGGACGCCTCGGGGCTGCGGACGGGCGCGGTGCGCGACGGCGACCACTGGGTGCTCAATGGCGTCAAGCAGTTCATCACCAGCGGCAAGAACGGTGACCTGGCCATCGTGCTCGCGGTGACCGACCGGACCGCAGGCAAGCGCGGCATCAGCTGCTTCATCGTCGAGACCTCGACGCCCGGCTACGTGGTCGCCCGCGTCGAGGAAAAACTCGGCCAGCACGCCTCCGACACCGCTCAGATCGTGTTCGAGAACTGCCGCGTGCCGGCCGACCAATTGATCGGCGAAGAAGGCGCTGGCTACAAGATCGCACTCTCGGGACTCGAGGGCGGACGCATCGGCATCGCCGCACAATCGCTCGGCATGGCGCGCGCGGCCTACGAGGCCGCGCTGGCGTACGCGCGCGAACGCGTCGCCTTCGGCAAGCCGATCTTCGAGCACCAGGCAGTGCAGTTCCGTCTCGCCGACATGGCGACACGCATCGAGGCAGCGCGCCAGCTGATCCACCATGCCGCGCGGCTCAAGGACGCCGGCCAGCCGTGCCTGAAGCAGGCGGCGATGGCCAAGCTTTATGCCTCGGAGATGGCCGAACGCGTCTGCTCCGACGCGATCCAGATCCACGGCGGCTACGGCTATGTCAGCGATTTTCCGGTCGAACGCATCTATCGCGATGTGCGCGTCTGCCAGATCTACGAAGGCACGAGCGACATCCAGCGCATGCTGATCGCGCGCAACTTGTAGCGGGAAGTGCGGGCCGGGCTTCAGGCGGCCGGGCGCCGGCCCGAGAACAGAAGCAAGGCAGAGGCAGGAACATGCGCGTGATACTCGCGGGAGCAACCGGGTGGGCAGGATCGGCGGTCGCGCGCGGCATCGCGCGTGCGGACGATCTGCGCCTGGTCGGTGCGGTCGCGCGCGCTGCCGCCGGACGCACGCTCGACGCCGTGCTTGGCGAGCCGAAACTCGCGGCACCGGTGTACGCGACCGCGGCCGAAGCGCTTGCCGCGCCGTGCGACGTGTTCGTCGAGTTCACGAAGCCCGATGCGGCCAAAGCCAACATCCGCGCGGCGCTCTCAGCCGGAGCGCATGTCGTCGTCGGCACCTCGGGACTGGGCGACGACGACTACGCCGAGATCGACGCGCTGGCGCGCGATCGCCGACGCGGCGTTCTCGCCTGCGGCAACTTCGCGCTGACCGTCGTGCTGTTGCAGCGGTTCGCTGAGACAGCCGCGCGCTACCTGGACCATTTCGAGATCATCGACTACGCACACGAGGACAAGCCCGACGCGCCGTCCGGCACTGCACGCGAACTCGCGTATCGGCTCGGCCGCGTCAAGTCACCCGGCCTCGGCGTGCCGCTCGAGCAGGTGCGTGGTCCCCGCGCGGCGCGCGGTGCGACACTGAGCGGTGTGCAGATCCATTCGGTTCGTCTGCCCGGCTACGTGATTGGCGTCGAAGCGATCTTCGGCGCCAGTGGCCAGAGACTCCACATCGCTCACCATGCCGGACAGAGCGCGGAGCCGTACGTCGACGGCACGCTGCTCGCGATCCGCAAGGTCGACACTCTGGTCGGCGTGCATCGCGGTCTCGATGCGGTGATGGATCTCTGATGCCGACATCCAATTCCTTCGCTGCTGACTCGACCGTCCGCTTTTCCGATCGCGTCGAGGCGTATTTGGCCGGGCGGCCTCGGTATCCGGCAGCGATCGTCGATGATCTCGCGCGCCGCGCGGCGCTCACGCCGCAGGCAGTGATCGCCGATGTCGGCGTCGGCACCGGGCTGTCGGCCGAGCCTTTCCTCGCCAGCGGTTACCGGGTGATCGGCGTCGAACCCAATGCGGCGATGCGCGCCGCCGGACTCGAGTTCCTGAGCCGCTATCCGCGCTACGAATGCCGTGACGGCAGCGCCGACGCCACCGGCATCGATGCGGCGAGCGTCGACGTGGTGATCGCGGCGCAGGCGTTTCACTGGTTCGACCCCGGGCATTTTCGCGCGGAATCACTGCGCATCCTGAAGCCCGGCGGCTGGGCCGCGCTGATCTGGAACGACCGGGACATCCGCGGCACCGCGTTCCTCGCCGGTTACGAGGCGCTGCTGGTCGAGTACGGCCAGGACTACCGGGCGATCCGCTACCGGCACGAAGGCACCGAGGCGATCCCGGTGTACTTCGGTGGCACGGCGCCGGCGGCCGTCAGAGTTCCGCCACACGCGCCTGATGGACCGGCAGGCCGTGTTGGCTCTGGCCGGATCGGCCTCGTATCTGCCGGCACCGGGCCAGCCACGGCACGCCGAGATGATGTCGGAACTCGAACGGCTTTTCGCGGCGAATGCGCAGCAGGGCGCAGTCGAGATGCGCTACACCTGCCGCGTGCACGCGGCGCCGCTGGCCGGGCCTGATCCGGCGGGCGGCACGCGCCATTAACATCCGGGTCTAGCGTCTCTACCGCGTCCCTGTACCGCGAGTCCCCGTGTCTTCGCCGATCGAGTTCTACTTCGACTTCTCATCGCCCTACTCGTACCTCGCGTCGGAGGAAATCGAGGCGCTGGCCGAGCGGAGCGGGCGAGAACTGCAATGGCGCCCGACGCTGCTGGGGGTCATTTTCAAGACATCGGGCGGCATGCCGCTCACCGAAGTGCTACGGGCCGAAGGCGCGCTATTCGGTGCGTGATTTCGGACGCTCAGCCGCCTTCGTCGGCGTGCCGTATCGGCATCCAAGCCTGTTTCCGGTCGGCACGGTCGCGGCGGCGCGCGCGCTGCTGTGGCTGCAGCGCGAGCATCCGGAACAGGTTTCCGCATTCATTCACGCGGTGTTCCGGGCGCTGTTCGTCTCGGATCGCAACGTCGGCGAGACCGCTGTCGTGATGGAGATCGCGCGGGCGCTCGGGCTCGACACCGCAGCGCTCGCCGCCGGCGTGCAGGACGATGCGATCAAGAACGCCTGAGGGATGCGGTCGAGCAGTCGATCACCCGCGGCGTCTTTGGCGCGCCGACCATCTTCATCGACGGCGAGATGTTCTGGGGCCAGGATCGCCTGGCGCAGGTCGAGCGCTGGATCGGAACCGGACCATTCTGAGGAGCAAATCTTGGGCGTCACCGTCTACGGCACAAGCACTTCGGGCAACTGCCACAAGGTCAGGATGGTGCTCGACATCACCGGCCGGTCGTACGCCTGGCGCGAGATCGACATCCTGCAGGCCGAAACACGGACGCCGGAGTTCCTGCGCCTGAATCCAAACGGCAAGGTGCCGGTGGTCGTGCTGGACGACGGCACCGCGCTCGCGGAGTCCAACGCGATCCTCTGGTACTTCGGCGAGGGCACCGCGCTGGTCCCCGCCGACAGGCTGCTGCAGGCACGCATGCTGCAATGGATGTTCTTCGAGCAGTACACGCATGAACCGTCGATCGCGGTCGCGCGCTTCATCCGCCGCTTCCTGAAGCGCGATGACGATCCGCGGCTGCCGGGACTGACCGCGGCCGGCGAGCGCGCACTGACGGTGATGGAACAGCACCTGGCGCGCGAGCCGTACTTCGTCGCGGGCCGCCTGAGCCTGGCCGATCTGGCGCTCTATGCCTACACCCACAAGGCCGCCGACGGCGGCTTCGATGTCGGGCGTTTCCCGGCAGTGCAGGCGTGGCTCGACCGCTGCAGCGCCGAGCCCGGCGTTTCCGTGATGCCGTCGCCGTGATGTCGGCACGTGCAGCCATTCTCGCTCCGATGGGCAGCCTCGATGAGCAATGCAGGCGCGCTGCTGCAGTCGATGCGCACGCTGGCGCACGCAAACCGGCTCGCCAACCACCGGCTGCACGCAGCCTGCGCTCAGCTCGCGCCCGAGGAGTTCAAGGCGACGCGCACCAGTTTCTTCCCGAGCCTGTGGGCGACGCTGAATCACATCCTGATCGTCGACTGGTACTACATCGCGGCGCTGCATCGCGAGCCCGACCAGACGAAGGCGTGGAACTCGGAGACGCCGTTCGATGCGTTGCCGCCGCTCGCCGAAGCGCAGCGGCTCTCGGACGAGCGCCTGATCGCCTGGTGCGAGCACGCCGACGACGCGGCGCTCGAAGCGATCGTCGACATGGACCGCGGCAGTTTCGTCCAGCGCGACCGCGCGCGTGACGTGCTGCTGCACCTGTTCATGCACCAGGTCCATCATCGCGGGCAGGCGCACGCGATGCTGAGCGGCACCCCGGTGAAGCCGCCGCAGCTCGACGAGTTCGTGATGCCGAGCGACGCGAAGTTCCGCGTCGAGGACATGCGCGCGCTGGGTTGGCGCGAGGACGAGATCTACGCGCGCTGACCGCGCGTCCTGCAGATCCGCATGTCGCGTCGTCCTGCCATCCCGTTCATCCTGGTCACGCTGCTGATCGACGTGATGGGCTTCGGCCTGCTGCTGCCGGTGCTGCCGGCGCTGGTCGGCGAATTCACCGCGAGCCGCGACGCGCAGACCTACTGGTACGGCGCGATGATCGTCACCTTCGGGCTGACGCAGTTCGTCTGCTCGCCACTGCTCGGCGCAATCTCGGACCGCTTCGGGCGACGGCCGGTGCTGCTCGGGTCGATCGCGGGGCTCGGCACGATGTTCCTGCTATCGGCGCTCGCCACGTCGCTCACGGGCCTGCTGCTTGCGCGCGTGCTCGGCGGCGTGCTTGCGGCCAACTTCGCGGTGGCCAATGCCTACGTCGCCGATCTCACGGCGCCCGAGAATCGCGCCCGCAGCTTCGGCCTGGTCGGCGCGGCCTTCGGCATCGGCTACATCGTCGGCCCGATGGTCGGCGGGCTGCTCGGCAGCATCGACATCCGCCTGCCGTTCTACGCGGCGGCGGGGCTGTCGGGCCTCAATTTCCTGTACGGGCTGCTGCTCGTGCCGGAATCGCTGCCGCCCGAGCGGCGCAAGCCGATCCAGTGGCGCCGCGCGAATCCGGTTGCCTCGCTGTACGGCCTGGCACGGCTGCGCGCCGTCGGCGCGCTGGTGGCCGTCATCGCGCTCGCCAACCTCGCCCAGTTCATCCTGTACAGCACCTGGGTGCTGTTCACGAATTTCCGTTTCGGCTGGGGCCCGCGTGAGACCGGCCTGTCGCTGTTTGTGGTCGGCGTCATGGCCGCACTGGTGCAGGGCGGCCTGCTCGGCCGGCTGATGAAGACGCTCGGCGAGCGACGCCTGGTGCTCGCCGGGCTCGCTTCCGGCACGCTCGCCTACGCCGCCTACGGCCTGACGACCGTCGGCTGGGTGATGTACGTGATCATCGTGATCAACCTGCTCGCCTTCGCGATCGGCCCGGCGCTGAATGCCATCGTCTCCAAGGCGGCCGATCCGGCAGAACAGGGCCTGGCGATGGGATCGCTCACCTCGCTGAGCGCGCTGATGGCCGTGCTGGCGCCGTTCATCGGCACGCCGCTGCTCGCCACGGTCAGCCATCTTCCCGCGCAGGACTGGCGCATCGGGGCCCCGTTTTTCATGTCGGCACTGCTCTCGCTGCTCGCGCTGGTCATCGCATCGGTGCACTTCCGGCGGCACAGCGCCGTGCTTCAGCCGCACATCGCCCCGCTCGCACGCCACTAGGGCCTAGTACCATTGCGAGCCGGCGCGGCCCACGATCCGGACGACAACGATGACCATCCTGGAGACCCGGCTCAACCCACGCAGTCCCGAGTTCAAGGCCAACGCCGAGGCGATGAGCGCCCAGGCGGCCGACCTCAAGGAGAAGATCACGCAGGTCGCGGTCGGCGGCGGCGCGGAAGCGCGCGCCAAGCACGTCGCGCGCGGCAAGCTGCTGCCGCGCGACCGCGTGCAGATGCTGCTCGATCCCGGCACGCCGTTTCTCGAGCTGTCGCAGCTCGCGGCGTGGGATATGTACGAGGACGCGGCACCGTCGGCCGGCATCATCACCGGCGTCGGACGGGTCTCGGGCCGCGAGTGCGTGATCGTCTGCAACGACGCGACCGTCAAGGGCGGAACGTACTACCCGATCACGGTAAAAAAGCACCTGCGCGCCCAGGAGATCGCGCGCGAGAACCGGCTGCCCTGCATCTACCTGGTCGACTCCGGCGGAGCGAATCTGCCGAACCAGGACGATGTATTTCCCGACCGCGAGCACTTCGGCCGCATCTTCTATAACCAGGCCACGATGTCGGCGGCGGGGATCCCGCAGATCGCGATAGTGCTCGGGTCGTGCACGGCCGGCGGCGCGTACGTGCCCGCGATGAGCGACGAGTCGATCATCGTCGCCAACCAGGGCACGATCTTTCTCGGCGGACCGCCGCTGGTGAAGGCGGCAACCGGCGAAGTCGTCTCCGCCGAGGACCTCGGCGGCGGCGATGTGCACACGCGTTTATCCGGCGTGGCCGACCATCTCGCCTCGAGCGATGCGCATGCGCTGGCGCTTGCACGCCGCATTCTCGCGACCACCAACTACGTGAAGCCTTCGCCGCTCGCGCTGCGCGAGCCGCGCGAGCCGCGCCATGCCGCCGGCGATCTTTACGGTGTGATTCCGACGGACACGCGCAAGCCCTACGATGTGCGCGAGGTGATCGCGCGCATCGTCGACGGCTCCGAGTTCGACGAGTGGAAGGCGCGCTTCGGCTCGACGCTGGTCACGGGATTCGCCTGGATCCGCGGCATGCCGATCGGCATCGTCGCCAACAACGGAATCCTGTTCTCCGAAAGCGCGCAGAAGGGTGCCCATTTCATCGAACTTTGCTGTCAGCGCAAGCTGCCGCTCGTGTTTCTGCAGAACATCACCGGCTTCATGGTCGGGCGCAAGGTCGAGAACGAAGGCATCGCGCGCCACGGCGCCAAGATGGTCACCGCCGTCAGTTGCGCGCAGGTGCCGAAGTTCACGCTGATCATCGGCGGGTCCTTCGGTGCCGGCAACTACGGCATGTGCGGCCGCGCGTTCGGGCCGCGCTTCGTCTGGATGTGGCCGAATGCACGCATCAGCGTGATGGGCGGCGAACAGGCGGCCAGCGTGCTGGCCACGGTACGCCGCGACAACATCGAGGCGAAGGGCGGCAGCTGGAGCGCGGAAGAAGAAGAGAAGTTCAAGGCGCCGATCCGTGCGCAGTACGAGCACCAGGGCCATCCGTACTACGCGACTGCGCGCCTGTGGGATGACGGCGTCATCGATCCGCTCGAGACGCGCGACACACTCGCGCTGGCGCTGTCCGCTTCGCTGAACGCACCGATCCCGGAGACCACCTTCGGCGTGTTCCGCATGTAGTCGGCCATAGCGACCGCTACTGGCGGAAATCCCGTCCCCGATGATGGCAGGTATGCACGAGCGCCCCGAGCACGTCGAGCTGCGCAGGCAGGTGGCGCGCTTCATCGAACGGGAAGTCGAACCGAATGCGTTGACATGGGACGAGGCGGGCTGCACGCCGCGTGAAGTCCTGCGCAAGATCGGGCAACTCGGCTGGCTCGGCCTCATGGTGCCGGCAGAGCATGGCGGAGCCGCCGCCGACATGACGACCAACGTCGTCTTTCAGGAGGCGCTGTCTCGTTCGACCTCGGGCGGGTTCGTCATCACCGTGCTGGTGCACACCGACATGGCCAGCCCGCACCTGGTCCACGGCGGATCGGAAGACCAGAAGCGTCGGTGGCTGCCGGGCATCGTTCGCGGCGACCTGATCACGGCGGTCGCGGTCACCGAGCCCGACGCGGGTTCCGACGTCGCGGCCATCCGCACGCGCGCCGCGCGCGACGGCGCGCACTGGGTGCTCAATGGCAGCAAGATGTTCATCACGAACGGCGTGCGCGCCGATCTCGTCTTCGTCGCGGCCCGCAGCGACGCCGCCGCGACGGGTTCGCGCGGGCTGTCGATCTTTGCAGTCGAGCGAGGCACGCCGGGGTTTCGAGTCGGGCGCACGCTGAAGAAGAGCGGCTGGCTCGCATCCGACACGGCCGAGCTCGTGTTCGAGGACTGCCGGGTCGCGGCGGATCAGTTGATCGGCGACGAGAACGGCGGCTTCTACGCGATCATGCGCAATTTCCAGACCGAGCGGATCGCGCTCGGCAGCATGGCAGTCGGTCATTGCCTGACGATGCTCGACCTCGCCTATCGGCATGTCAGCGCGCGGCACGCTTTCGGCGGACCGCTGTGGGACAAGCAGGCGATCCGGCAACGGCTGGCGATGCTCGCGGCGAAGACCGAGGCGGCGCGGCGGCTTCTTTATCACTGCGCCTGGCTCGTCGACCAGGGTCGCGACGCGGTGCGCGAGGTCTCGATGCTGAAGGCGCTGACCGGGGAGCTGGTCAATGAAGTGGCCTACAGCTGCCAGCAGTTCCACGGCGCGATGGGCTACATGCGCGAAAGTCCGATCGAGCGGCTGGTGCGCGACGCGCGCGTGCTCTCGATCGGCGGCGGCGCCACCGAGGTGATGCTGGAGGAGGTGGCAAAGCGCTGGGACGGCGGGGACTGAACCCCCGGCGGCCGAGCTGCCTGAACTAGACTGCCGAATTGCCGCCACTGCGCGAGCGCGGCCGCCCGATGCGCCCGGACGCCATGACCACATCCACGCTCGAAATCAGCATCCGCCATCGCGTCGCCGTCGTCTGGATGGCGCGCGAGACCGTGCGCAACGCGTTTAACGAAAGCTCGATCGCGGACCTTACTGAGACCTTTCTGAAGCTCGGCAGCGATGCCGATGTGCGCGCGATCGTGCTCGGCGGCCGCGGCCCGGCGTTCTGCGCCGGCGCCGATCTCGCGTGGATGAAGCGCATGGCGGCGTTCGGGCCGGAAGAAAATCGCGCTGACGCGATGCGACTCGCGACGATGCTGCGGACGATCTACGAGTGCCCGAAGCCGGTGATTGCCCGCGTGCACGGCGATGCCTACGCAGGCGGCGTCGGCTTGGTGGCGGCCTGCGACATCTCTGTCGCGTCGATCGGCTCGACGTTCTGCCTCAGCGAAACGCGACTCGGCCTGATTCCAGCAACGATCGGTCCCTATGTGATCCGGGCGATGGGCGCGAGCGCGGCGCGCCGCTACTTCCTGACCGCCGAAAAGTTCGATGCCTCTGAGGCGTTTCGCATCGGCCTGGTGCACGATCTCGCGCCGCCGGCCGAGATCGACGCCCGGATCAACGAGCTGCTCGGGGCACTGATGCAGACCAGTGCCAGCGCGGTCGCGGAGGCGAAGCGGCTGGTGCGCGAACTGGCCGGCCGCCCGATCGATGATGCGCTGGTGGCCGACACCGCCGAGCGGATCGCAGCGATACGCGCCAGCGAGGATGGCCGTGAAGGCGTGCGGGCGTTTCTCGAAAAGCGCAAGCCGCGCTGGATGGTCGAGTACGAAGCGATGGCGGCGCAGGATGACGATGATGAAGAGATGTAGTTTGATCGGTCGAGATGTACGCGACCGCTGCGCGGTCGCACGTGCATCTCGACCGCTGAATTCAGCGGGTCGGGCTTCGGGCGGCCGGGCGCCCGACCCGGAGACAACGGCGACGGGCGACGGTCCCGCTCGCGGCGCGCTGGAGTAGTTCGATGGATTCGCTCGATATCACGCAGCTCGTCGCGCTCGCGGCGGTGCTGGGTTTTGCGAGCGGCATACGGTTGTATGCGGTGCTGCTGATCGTCGGGCTGGTCGGCTACGCGGGGTGGGTGGAACTGCCGGCCGGCCTCGCGATCCTGCAGCATCCGGTCGTGCTGATCGCGGCGGGAGTGATGTTCGTGCTCGAGTTTGTCGCCGACAAGATTCCGGGCGTCGACACGCTGTGGGACGGCATCCAGACCTTTATCCGCATTCCTGCCGGAGCGGCGCTGGCGGCGGGCGTGTTTGGCGCGATGGACAGTGCGGCGTGGACGACGGCGGCCGCGATTCTCGGCGGCTCGCTCGCCGCGACCAGTCACTTCACCAAAGCCGGCGCACGCGCAGCCGCCAATACGTCGCCCGAACCGTTGTCGAACGTGGCACTCTCGGTCGCCGAAGATCTCGCGGTCGGCGGCCTGCTGTGGCTGGTGCTGACCTATCCGTGGGTGGCGGCTGCGATCGTCGTAGTGGCGGTGCTGCTGGCGCTGTGGCTGCTGCCGAAGCTCTTCCGTTTCATCCGCCGCGTGCTGCGCACGCTCTTCGGACCGCCGGCGGTGCCGCCGGCGCCGACCGATGGCACGGCACGGTGATCGGTAGGCGTGACGATTTCTGCGACCATGTTCCGAAAGATCCTGATTGCCAATCGCGGAGAGATCGCCTGCCGCGTCAATGCGACCGCGCGGCGACTCGGCGTGCGCACAGTCGCCGTGTACTCCGACGCGGACGCCGGCAGCCTGCATGTCGCGCTCGCCGACGAGGCGGTGCGGCTCGGGCCTGCGCCCGCGCGCGAAAGCTACCTCCGCGGCGACCTCATCCTGCAAGCCGCGCGGGACACCGGTGCCCAGGCGATCCACCCGGGCTACGGCTTCCTCTCCGAGAACGAGTCGTTCGCGCAGGCCTGCGCCGACGCCGGCATCGCGTTCATCGGGCCGCCAGCCGTTCGCGATCCATGCGATGGGCAGCAAGAGCGAGGCCAAGGCGCTGATGGAACGCGCCAAGGTGCCGCTGGTTCCGGGCTACCACGGCGAGCAGCAGGAGCACCGGTTCCTGCAGGCGCAGGCCGACGCGATCGGCTATCCGGTGCTGATCAAGGCGAGCGCCGGCGGCGGCGGCAAGGGCATGCGCGTCGTCAAGGCCAGCGGCGACTTCGAAGCCGCGCTCGTCATCGTGCCAGCGCGAAGCCAAGGCCTCGTTCGGCGACGACCGCGTCCTGATCGAGAAGTACGTCGAGCGGCCGCGGCACGTCGAGATCCAGGTGTTCGCCGACGCATTCGCCAACGCGGTGTACCTGTTCGAGCGCGACTGCTCGGTGCAGCGCCGCCATCAGAAGGTGATCGAGGAGGCCCCGGCCCCGGGCATGACGCCGGAACGGCGCAGCGCGATGGGCGAAGCGGCTGTCGCCGCCGCCAAGGCGGTCGGCTATGTCGGCGCCGGCACCGTCGAGTTCATCGCCGATCCCGCAGGGCAACTTCTTCTTCATGGAGATGAACACGCGACTGCAGGTCGAGCATCCGGTGACCGAGATGATCACCGGTCACGACTCTGGTCGAGTGGCAGTTGCGCGTGGCGGCCGGTGAGCCGTTGACCGCGATGCTGCCGAAATTGCAGGAATCGCTGGCGATCTCCGGCCATGCCTTCGAGGCGCGGGTGTACGCCGAGAACCCGGACGCCGGCTTCCTGCCGTCGATCGGGCGGCTCACGCACTATGCAACGCCGCAGCACGTTGCCTTCGCACGCAACGCGGATGGCGAACCGTTCCACCGGCCGGCGCCGGTCCGGATCGATGCCGGCGTCCGCGCGGGTGACGAGATCACGCCGTACTACGATCCGATGATCGCCAAGCTGATCGTCTGGGGCGAGGATCGGCCGCAGGCTATCGCGCGCATGCGCGAAGCGCTCGCCGAGATGCACATCGTCGGCGTCGCGAACAACGTCGACTTTCTCACCCGCCTGTTCTCCAACGCCAGCTTCGCGCGCGGCGAGCTCGACACCGGCCTGATCGAACGCGAGCGCGAGCGGCTGTTCGCGCACGATGCGCACGAGGAGCGCGTCGGCAACGATCTGCTCGCCTTCGCGTGCGCGCGCGTGCTCGCCGACGAGGCCCGCGACGAGACGCATGATCCCTGGAGCAGTACGCATGGATGGCGGCTCAACACGACCTACACGCGTGCGCTGACGTTCCGCTCCGAGCGCGGCGTGCACGATGTCGAGCTCGAATACACGCGCACCGGTTACCGCTTCCACCATGCCGGCGCCGATGCCGAGCTCGCGCTCGCACGCGTCGAAGGCACTCGTCTGGCGTTGTTCTTCGGCGGACGCGCGCTGGCGGCGGACGTCGTGCGCCAGGACGACGAACTGCACGTGTTCTGGCGCGGCCGGCATCGCGTCCTGACGCTGGTCGACGTCATCGCGATGTCGGGTAGGCATGAGGCCGGGGGCGGCCGCCTGACTGCGCCGATGCCTGGCAAGGTGATCGCAGTCAACACGCATGCAGGCGCGCGCGTGAATATCGGCACGCCGCTGCTGGTGATGGAGGCGATGAAAATGGAGCACACCATCGTCGCGCCGGCCGACGGCGTGGTGGCCGAGCTGCTCTACAGCGTCGGCGATCAGGTGGCCGAAGGCGCGGAGCTGGTGCGCTTCGAGGCCGAGTAGCTCGGAGCCACGCGTGGCGCTGCGCATCGTGTTCTGCGCCCGCGAAGCGGCGGCACAGCGCTGGGGCGATGCACTAAGCGCAGCGCTGCGAGCAGCGTGCGGTGCCGGCCGACGTTTGGATCCGACCGGCGGACCGCGAGCGTGCCGACCCATCCGCACCGCAGGCCGACATCGCGGTCGTCTGGCGGCCGCCGGCCGCACTGTTCGAGGAACAGCGCCGGCTGCAGGCGGTCTTCAACCTCGGGGCCGGCGTCGATGCGCTGCTGGCGTTGCCGACCCTGCCGCTGCAGGCGCAGATATTCCGCCTCGAGGACGCCGGCATGGCGCGAACGCTGACCGAGTACGTGCTCGCCGCTGTGCTGCGCGTGTACCGCAGGTTCGACCGGTATGCCTCGTCGCAGGCGGCCGGGCGCTGGCAGCCCGAGCCGTTGCCCGCGCGCGGCAGCTACACGATCGGCGTGCTCGGCCTCGGCGTGATCGGCGCGGCGATCGCCTCGGCTCTTGCGAGCCACGGCTTCGCGGTGCGCGGCCACGCGCGCACGCGCAAGCAGATCGACGGCGTCGACTGCCGCGCCGGCGAGGCCGAATTCGCCGGCTTCCTCGACGGCCTCGACGTGCTGGTCAGCATCCTGCCTGCCACCGACGCGACCCGCGGCATGCTCGGCCACGAGGCGCTGTCGCGGCTCGCGCCGGGCGCGCACGTCATCAACGTCGGCCGAGGCTCGGCGCTGGTCGAGGGCGATCTGCTGATGTTGCTCGACACCGGGCAGCTCGCCGGCGCGACGCTCGACGTCTTCGCCACCGAGCCGCTGCCTCCCGATCACCCGTTCTGGCGACGGCGCGAGATCGTGATCACGCCGCACGTGTCGGCTGAGACCGAACTCGAACCGGCGATCGAACAGGTCGCCGACAAACTGGCCCGCTGGTCCCGCGGCGAGGCGGTCAGCGGCGGCGTCGATCGCGCCCGCGGCTACTGAGTGTCCGCTGCGAGCGTCACCCGGCTTCGCCCGGCGCGTGTCCCGCCTGCGCCTAGCCGGAACGCGATCTGTACCGCCACCGCCTCGGTCTCGCAGGTCTCGTCGGACAGGTTGGCGGCGAAGTATCTGACCTGCAGATAGTGCGCGAATTCGTGCGCCAGCGACTCGTCGAGCGTGCGCCGCACGCGTCGGTAGTAGCCGGGATCGTCCGTCAGGTAGATCTCGTTGCGGGCGACCGACGTAGACATTCGCAAACCGCGGTGGACGGAAATGCCACTGCGACTCGACGGCGTCCTGGAACTGCTCGAGCGGCGTCGTGCTTTCGAGGTGGATCTGTCGGCAGCGGCTCATCGGCACGGAGCGTCACGTTCATCTGGCGCGCCACCGATTTCGAGGATTTCGCGCGGATCCTGCTGCAGCCGCATCGTCGCGCGTGTCGTCGGCCACTGCCAGCGGCGCCAGCATGGCCAGGAGCGACGACGGCCCCGCCCGCCAGCGCGACTCGTGCGGTCGCGCGCGCGCTGCGCACGGCGGCATCGAAACTTGTGGCATGCATCGCATCGTCTCCCGGCGGCCTGGGGCCATCGCAATGACCGCATGCTGGCGCGAGTGACGATCTGCCCGCGACTGCGCATTCCGCCGTCCCGCGCCGACAAATTCACGTCGTGCACGCCGGCGCGCCGCCGAGATTCCACGCATGTCGATGAAATCGCTATCGGAAAGATCGGCTTTCACCGATTTCCCAGCCGTCCGTCGACAAAGGCGCGCGCTAACATATCAGTTTCGCCGGAGGAAACTGAATGACTCTCCCTGCTCGTGTCCGGCTCGTCGATGTCGGCCCACGCGACGGCCTGCAGAACGAAAAGCAGAACATTCCGGCCGACATCAAGATCGAGCTGGTCGATCGCCTGACGGCAGCCGGCTTTGGCGCCATCGAAGTCACGTCGTTCGTCTCGCCGAAGTGGGTGCCGCAGATGAGCGACGCCGCGGAAGTCATGGCGCGCATTCGGCGCAAGCCGGGTGTCACGTATTCGGTGCTGGTGCCGAACATGAAAGGCTTCGAAGGCGCGCTCGCGGCTCGACCCGATGAAGTCGTGGTCTTCGGCGCGGCCAGCGAGGCGTTCTCGCAGAAGAACATCAACTGCTCGATCGCCGAGTCGATCGAGCGCTTCCGACCGGTTGCCGTCGCTGCGCGCTCGCACGGCATGCGCGTCCGCGGTGCGATCTCGTGTGCTCTTGGCTGCCCTTACCAGGGTGAAGTGCAGCCCGCTGCAGTCGAGTACGTCGCGCGGCTGATGCGCGAAATCGGTGTCGAGCACGTCGGCGTCGCTGACACGATTGGCGTCGGAACGCCCGGACCGGACCAAGCGAGCGATCGAGGCGGCCCTGAGGATCTACGACGTCGGCGACGTCTCGGGCCATTTTCACGATACCTACGGCATGGCGACCGCGAATGTCTACGCCAGCCTCGAACTCGGCATCTCGACCTTCGATACGAGCATCGCGGGACTCGGCGGCTGTCCGTATGCCAAAGGCGCGACCGGCAACGTCGCGACCGAAGACGTGCTCTATCTGCTGAACGGACTCGGCATCGAGACCGGAGTCGACTTCGCGCAGGCCGTCGCTACCGGCCAGTGGATCAGCGGCATCCTGCAACGCAAGGCCTATTCGCGCGCCGGCAACGCCGTCACCGCGAAACTCGCGGCCTGATCTTCCTGCTTACCTGAAGTTGACGCGCTCGCTCGCCGCATCTGGCGAGCGTTCACCGACACGACCGCTCGTCCGCGACTAGCGGTCGCGCGGCGACGCCGCCTGTCTTGCGGCCGCGAATCAAGCGCAATTCGCGCAATTGCGGATCGCCGCACTCCGGAAAATTCAGAACAGCAAAACGGCGTCCGGCGTTCGCCGAAAGCCGTTCATCAGTTTCGTTTGAACGCGTGCCGCGCAACGCCGATAGGTCACTCAGGCGCCGCGCACTGCGTCAGGAGAAGAAATGTCGGTTAGCGTTTACCAACGGCAGCACCTGGCGCATCGGCCGGGCGCTCGCGGCTTCACGCTGATCGAACTCGTCGTCGTCATGGCGATCATCGCGATCCTCGCGGCGATCGCGATTCCGAACTACAGCGAATACATCGTGCGCTCGAACCGCTCGGCGGCGCAGTCGTTCATCGCGGACATCGCCAGCCGCCAGGCCCAATTTTTTCTCGATCGTCGCACCTTCGCCACGACGACTGATGCGCTGAACCTTGCGCTCTCGCCGGATCTCGCAGTCCGCTACGCGGTGGCCATCAACGTCGTCGCCGGACCGCCGCTCGGTTATACGGTCACCGCGACACCGATCGGTCCGCAGGCTCGCGACCGCTGCGGTGCACTGACGATCGACCAGGCCGGCAACAAGACGGCCGCCGAGACCCGCTGCTGGTAGGAGACGCCATGGCCGCCCCTGCCCCACTCAATCGACAGCCGCTGCGGATGCAGCGCGGCTTCACGCTGGTGGAAGCGGTCACCGTGATCGCGATCATGGCGATCCTGACCGGCGTCGGCAGCGCGAGCTTCGTGTGGCTCAACCAGTCCACCTCGATTCGCGGCGCGGCCTACGACCTCGTCGCCGATCTCGACTACGCGCGCAGCGAAGCCGTCAAGCGCAACGACGACGTCACCGTGCAGCCGATCAACGCCGACTGGCGCCAGGGCTGGCAGGTCGTCACCGGCAACCAGGTGCTGCGTTCGCGCGATGCGCTCGGCGCGCAGATTGGATTCGCCAGCGCGCCCGCGACGCTGACCTTCGACGGCGGAGGCCGCGCGGCGCTCGCCACCGTGCGCAATTTCCAGATCTGCCCGCCGCAGGGCGCGTCAGTCCCGGGTCGGGTGGTCCGAATCGATCCCTCGGGCCTGTCGCGCTCGACGAGGACGGCATGCTCGGTCTGATCATCATGTCGAAGCGCAACCTCGCCGCCGGCTTCGCGCTGGTCGAATCGATGGTCACGATCGTCGTGATCGCGTTCGGCCTGCTCGGCGTCGCCGGGCTCGTTTCACGTTCGTTCGTCACCGAGGCCGAGGCGAACCAGCGGACGCAGGCGCAACTGCTGCTGCAGGACATGGTCACGCGCATGGAGGCCAATCGCGCCAATGTCGCCACCTACGTGACCGGCGACAACGGCATCACCGGCTATGTCGACGTCAACGGCAATCCGACGCTGTTGAGCTGCGATCCCGCCACGCCATTGGTCGACCGCGACCGCTGCGAGTGGGGCCAGATGATCGCCGGCACCGACGAGCGCATCAACGCGACCAACACGTCGATGCTGGTCGGCGCGATCGGATGCATCTACGAGATCGACGCCTTCAACCGCGTCTACGCGATCTCGGTGTCCTGGCAGGGGCCGAGCTTGGCAAGTGATCCCGTCGCCGATCCGAACTTCGCCCCGTCCGGCTGCGGCCGTGGCCTGTACGGCAACGACGAGAGGCAGCGCCGGCTGGTGACGACGCTGCTGCGCATCGGCAACCTGAACCCCGCGCCGTGATCGCTTCATCCTCGCCCACACGCCTGCGCCGCAAGGTTGCCGGCTTCTCGCTGATCGAGCTGATGATCGCGATGACGATCGGCTTGATCCTGCTGACCGTGCTGGCGACGGTGTTCAGCCAGTCGACCGCCGGGCGCAACGCGCTGGAGCGGATCACGCGCCTCACCGAGAACTCGCGCTTCGCCGCCGACGTGATCGGCGACGACATCCGCCATGCCGGCTTCTACGGCAATTTCATGCCGCCGACGAACACGACGTTCCTCGATCCGTCGCCCTGCGACTGGGACGTGATCGACGTGACGCGGATCGGCTGGGATCCGAACCTGCCGGTGCCACGCTATCCGGCGCAGCTGCTGGGCTACGACGATCCGGGCCCCGGCGATGCCCGCGATCGCATGCCTCCCCGACCGCGTGCCCGGCACCGACGTCCTCGTCATCCGCCGCGTGAGCGCGACCGCGATTAACGGCGCCGCGGCCGACGTGCGCAACGTCTATATCCAGGCTTCGCAATGCATCAACGATCCGGTGCTGCTGCGGGTGTCGAACACCGCCGCGCAATTTAACCTGCGCACCGCGGCGTGCGACAACACGGTGCTGGCGCCGGCACGGCGCTACTTCGCGCGCGTCTACTACGTGGCGAGCTGCAACGAGTGTTCGCCGTCGGACGGCATCCGCACGCTGCGCCGCTTCGAGTTCGTCGACGGTGCCGCACGCGTCGTGCCGCTGGCCGAGGGCGTCGAGGACTTCCAGATCGAATACGCCTTCGATACCAACAACGACGGCACGCCCGAGACGCTGCTGACCACCGTGACCGGCGGCACCACGCCGACCGCGTTCTGGAACAACGTCGTCGCGGTGCGCGTGCACCTGCTGCTGCGCAGTACTGAGCAGGGTGGGACCACCTCGCCCGCCGTCTACGACCTCGGACCTGGGCACAACGCCGTGACTTGCCCGGCCAACTTCAAGTGTCGGCTCCTGTCCGCGATGCTGCGGCTCAACAACGTCGCCGGACGCCGGGAGGACTGATGCATTCCCGGTCGCAGCAGCGCGGCGCCGCACTGATCGTCGCGATCATCTTCCTGCTCCTGCTGTCGACGCTGGCGCTGACGGGCCTGCGCGCCAGCACGACCAACGTCACGATCGTCGGCAACATGCAGGCGCGGCAGGAAGTGATTTCGACCGCGCAGATGCTGATCGAGCAGACCATCAGCACCGATGAGTTCGCCCGCAATCCGCAGGGCGTGTTCCAGGCCGCTCATGTCGACAGCGACTTCAACGGCGACGGCTCGACCGACGCGGTCGCCACACTGGCGGTTGCGCCGGTGTGCCTGCGTGCGCGAGTCGTCGCGATCGACGATCTCGACCCCGAAAACCAACAGGACGCCGGCTGCTTTGCCAGCGCGGCGCTAGCGAATCCCGGGTTCGTCCCGGCCGGCGGCGGGCCGGCTGGGTCGCTCTGCGCGGATACCGAGTGGCACATCAGCTCGCGGGCAACCGACGCGCGCACCGGTGCCGCTATCACCCTCAATCAGGGCGTGACGATGCGTACCGCCGTGGTTGGACTCAACACGGTGTGCCAATGACAATCGAAGCCCGCCTTAATCTGCACGTGCGCCTGCTCGCAGCGGCGCTCGCCACTGCGCTGGCCGCTGCCGGCCTGTTCTGGAGCGGTGTCGCCCGCGCCGACGACATCGACATCTACTCACTGCCGAACGTCGAGGGCCAGCGGCCGAACGTGCTGATCATGCTCGACAACACCGCGAACTGGAGTGCTTCGATACCGACGCCCATATGCGACGACACGAACGCGAACGTCAAGGCCAGCTCTCCGAACAAGGAGGAAGGCACGAAAATGGGCGCGCAGAAGTGCGCGCTCTACAAGCTGATCGCGAGCCTCTCGGTCGGCGATCTGAGCCAGTTCAACTTCGCGGTGATGATGTTCAACGAGTCGCCGGACGACAGCGGGTATCCACGCAAGGCGTTCATCCACGTCACCACGCAGGACCAGAAGGATGAGTTGCTGAAGCTGATCAGCAATCTCGGCATTAACGCCGACAAGGGCAACAACGCCTCGACCGCCACTGCGTTTTACGAGGCCTATCAGTGGTTCCTCGGCGGTACGGTCTATCTTGGCAACAAGACCGACGGCAAGAACGACCCGGCAGCCTTTACGACACCGAGCAAGACAACCTATCAGTCGCCAGGTCTCGGCTGCGCTCGCAATCACATCATCTACCTTGCCAACGGCTCGCCGGCGGACAACAACAACAGTGCGGTGGCGCTGCTCAAGCGGCTGTATTCGAACATGTCGCGGATCAACATTCCGGTTGCGGAGCACGTCGACAACCCGGATGCGGCCAACTGGACCGACGAGGCCGCCGCGTTCTTCTATAACGGCGCCGACCTTGACGGCAGTCTCGAGGGCGCACAGAACATCACGACGCACACGATCGCGGTGACCGGCGCCAAGAGTGACGGCAACTACCCGAACTACATCCGCTGGATCGCCAAGCAGGGCGGCGGCCTCTACCAGCAGGCCACCAACAGTGATCAGATCATCCTGGCAATGACGAAGATCCTGAACCAGATCCGCGCGTCCAACAGCGTGTTCTCGTCGGCGAGCCTGCCGGTGTCGGCCAACACGCAGGGGACGTACCTGAACCAGGTCTACATCGGCATGTTTCGCCCGGACGGCAACGCCCTGCCGCGTTGGGTCGGCAACCTCAAGCAGTACCAGTTCATCTACAACCAGCAGGCCGATACGCTGCAGCTGGCCGACGCCACCGGCGTGCCGGCTGTCAGCCCGGTCACCGGCTTCATCGACACGGACGCGACGAGCTTCTGGACCAAACCGTCGAGCTTCTGGATCAACGTCGAAACCGCATCCGGCGGCAAAGTCTCGCGCAGTGACGCGCCGGACGGGGAGAGGGTCGAAAAGGGCGGTGTCGCGCAGCTGCTGCGCGAACGCTATTTCTCGAGCGCTTCAACCCGACCGATCTTCACCTGTCCGGGGTGGGACTGCGGCAGAGATATCGATCTGACCACGGAGAGTAGTTACCGCTTCAGCACGTCGAACAGCGCGCTGTCGCCATGGATGTTCGGGCTCGGCTCCGACGACACAGCCCGCGACTTGCTGATCAACTGGGTGCGCGGCGAGGACAACATCGCCACCGGCAACGTCGGCAACGAGTCGCTCGCCAAGGACCAGCTGGGGCAGAGGCCGGGTGAAGCGCTGGTACGACCGTCGATCCACGGCGACGTACTGCACTCGCGGCCGATCGCAATCAACTACGGCGGATCGCGCGGCGTGGTCGTCTACTACGGCGCCAACGACGGCGTGCTGCGCGCGGTCAACGGCAACCAGACCGACACGCGCCGGGGGCAGCGAGATGTGGGGTTTCGTCGCGCCCGAGCACTTTGATTCGCTACGGCGACTGCGCGAGGACGACCCGGAAGTCCGGTACCCGTCGACGCCGTCGGCCAACGTCACGGCACGTCCGCGCGAGTACTTCTTCGATGGTCCGATCGGCGCCTACCACAACACGTCGACCAGTGAAGTGATGCTCTTCGCCGGCATGCGCCGCGGCGGACGGGCGATCTATGCGTTCAACGTCAGCAACCCCGACCAGCCGCGCCTGATGTGGCGCATCAACCCGTGGTACAGCGGCTACGGCTGGATCGGCCAGACCTGGTCGATGCCGCGAGTCTCGCGGGTCAAAGGGCCATTGGATACTGTGCTGATCATGGGTGGCGGCTACGACCCGAGCGCTGAAGACGTCATCCCGGCCGGGACGCCGACCATCGGCCGCGGCGTCTACATCATGAACACGCGTACAGGCGAAAGGCTCGGCTGGCTGCCGACCGACTACAGCGTACCGGCCGACGCGACGGTGATCGACTCGGATGGTGACGGCTACGTCGACCGCGTGTATGTCGTCGACGTGCGGGCGCAGCTCTACCGGATCGACATCGAAGACGCGGCCGGAAATTCGCGCGACCCGTCCGCGTGGGTCATCACGAAGATCGCCGCGCTGAACGACGGCCCGGCCGGACTGACCGGATCGCGCAAGGTCTACTTCGCGCCGGACGCGGTGATCACGCGCAACTACACCGCGCTTCTCTTAGGCACCGGTGATCGCGAGAAGCCGCTGCTGACAGCGACGAACGACCGTTTCTTCGTGATCAAGGACCCCAAGGTCACGAAGGGCGAGCCGACCTCGGTGTCGCTGATCACCGAGGCGAGTCTCGCCGAGGTGTCCTCTGCCAACAGCGCCGGGCGCGATCCCGAGGGCTGTGCCTACGCGCTCGCGACCAACGGCGAGAAGGTCATCAACCAGCCGATCACGTTTGGCGGCATCACCTACTTCTCCACCAACCGGCCGCTGCCGCCGAGCAGCGGCAGTTGCACTCGCGCACAGAACCGCTCCTACCAGATGCCGCTGGTGTGCCGCAATCCGACCGCCCGCAACCTGATCGGCGACGGCCTTCCGCCCTCGCCAGTAGTCGGCTATGTCGATGTGGGCCGGGGCAAGCTGGTGCCGTTCGTGATTGGCGGCGCCAACGACAAGAATTCGGCGATCGAGGCGAGTCGCGCCAACATCCCGATTCCTGCCAAGCGCCGGCGCTCGTATTGGTTCATGGAGAACCGCGACCGCTAGGCCGGGTACGGCTAACGCACGCGGCCCGAACGGGCCGCGTATCGTTCGCCGGCATGCCCTCACTCTTCGACTACGGCGCACGCGCGTCCCTGCACCTCGCTCGTTTGGCGTGGCGCGTCGCGCTCGTCGTTGCCGGGCTTTGCCTGGCAATTGCCTTCGGCTTCACGCTGTACGCGGTCGGCGCGCTACCGCCGCTGAGTCCCTGGCATCGCGAGCTGCTCGGCTCCGAGTTCTCAGCGCTGCGTCACGCCGACCTTGACTTCGACGGTTATTTGCAACTCGAGAAGCAGCTCTTCGCCGAGCTTCGAACCAAGGCGGCGTCGTGGCCCCGCGACGAGGCTTTTGTGCAGAGCCGCTTCAATGCCGACGGCATGCCGCAGCGGCTCGCGGCCGGCGCGCCCTACAACCGGTCGTTCCGGCTGGAGCCCGCGCAGCCGCGCGGCGCCGCCCTGCTGATCCACGGTCTCACCGATTCGCCTTATTCGATGAAGGCGATGGCCGAATCGCTGCGCTCACGCGGCATTGCGGTCACCGTCCTGCGACTGCCCGGTCACGGGACGCTGCCTTCGATGATGACGGAGATGACCTACCGCGACTGGAAGTCCGCAACGCGCATCGCAGCGGCGGATGTGGTGAAGCGTGTGCCGGCTGGCGGGCCGTTCTACATCGGCGGTTATTCGACCGGGGCAACCTTGGCGCTCGACTACACGCTCGACGTCCTCGACGATCCAACTCTTCGCCGGCCTGATCGGGTGCTGCTGGTCTCTCCGGCGATTGAACTGACCCGCGTCGCTGCGCTCGCCAACATCATCGACATCGCCAGCGTCGTGCCGATCCCGGTGCTCGAAAAGGTGCGCTGGCAGGAACTCATCGCGGAATACGACCCGTACAAGTTCAACTCGTTTCCGGTCAACGCGTCGCGTCAGGTCAACCGCGCGACGCGCGAACTGCAGAGCGCATTGGGCCGGGCCCGCGAGAGCGGCCGGATCGCGCGTATGCCGCCGGTGACGGCCTGGCAGTCTGTCGTCGATGCGACCGTCGGCGCCAGCGGAACGGTCGACGTGCTCTTCGGCGCACTGCAAGGCGAGCGGCACCGCCTGGTGCTCTTCGATGTGAATCGCAGCGAGACCTTTGCATCGGTGCAGCGCCCGGCTGCGCGCGCGCTGATCGAACGCACCGTGCGTGGACCACGCGCCTACACGCTGGATCTCGTCACGAACGCCAACCGTAACGACGACTGCTGTCGTCGTGCATCGCCTGGCGCCCGACGGGTCCCTTGTCGAGCAGGCGACCGCTCTGCGCTGGCCGCGCGACCTCGTCTCGGTCGGACACGTCGCGCTGCCTTTTCCGTCGGACGATCCGGTATACGGCTTCACTGCAGGCAGTGGGCGCGACGGCATCCCCAGCATCGGATCCTGGCTCCTGCGCGGCGAATCGGGCGCGCTGACGCTATCGCTGGGATCGTTGACGCGCCTGCGCAGCAATCCATTTTGGCCGCTGATCGACGCGCAGCTCGACCGACTCCGGTCATACAGGGACACGGTGGTGTCCACGTCAAATTCGCCCTCGACCATCACAGTGATCTCTTGCCCTTCACTACCGCGCAGGCGGTAGCACGGAGCATGGTGACCGATTGGTATGTTCTCATCGATAAAGTCGCCGATCGCCACGACTTTGGCGCCCCGGGCAAAAGGAGTTTCCCGTAACCGGAGCGGAGAAGGAATAAGGAGAGATGTTGCTGAAGGGAGCAATATCGCCCCAGGCTGCATCAAACAGAAGGTTTCGATACAGCGTCTCGGGGCTCTCTTTCGCCTGAACATCGGCCTGCCACACCTCATAATCGTCACTCGACCCGGTTGAGGCGGTGTAAATGACAGCCGAATTGTTCTTCGTGAAGATGGCATTGATCACACCATCCATGTCGTTATCCAGCTCGACCATCTCGGCCCCATCTTCAACCGGTATAACATACAGAGCCGGGTCATCCTGGCTGTACCTCTCGGCCAGAAATCGCCAGCATACGCCCGTTGCTCGTGATATTGAGCGGGCCTATCGCGTACCATTCTACGGTAGTAGCCTGCTTCCTTGCCATTTGGAACCACATACAGCGAGCTCTGGTTGTCCGTATTCGTCATAGACAAGTACAGGGTGGGGTTTGTACCGGCATAAAAGATGTCGCTCAGTGTGACATCTTTCACTGAATATTTCTACCGGGTTTCCGCCGTTTACATCGGAGTGGTCAGAGTAGTATTCGTCTACCCTTTCGAGGATCAGCAGGCCCAACCCGTGCGGCAGGCTGGTGATCAATGATCTTCACCCTTCATCACCTTCCACCTGTTGCTTCGCCGACATCATACACGTATACGGTGTCCTGGCTTGTCCTCACTGGTAACCACAAAGGCAATATGCGACTGGTCCATGTAGTAATTGCAGCGATAGCATAACCAGTGGCTATAGGGGTATCTCCGGCAGAGTTGAGCGAGTGCAGCTCCATGTTGCCATCATCGTTCTCAGCCAGATAAAAGGCCGTGTATCCGTTTTCCCAAACGACGGGCTGAAAATGAAATCGATACGTCTTTCGGCAACGATCACTCATGAAGAACGTGGATCGCGACACCTTTGCAATTTACATGTTACAACCGGCTGCGCGGCTGCATCATCAGGATGCTGAAATTGTGAAGGCCACGCTCGACGCGGAAGATTACGTTTTCACGCGAAGCGAAAGGCTGTAGTCGTTTCTCCCCTGACTCCACAAAGGCACTGGCTCCATCTTCAAAATCCGGCATTGGTACACCTTTACAATACACTGGGCTTAATTTTTCCCTGCAACATGATTTCTGGCTCCAAGAATAATTCCACAAAACAGCTAACATGGTGAAGCCCACCAAAATGACTGCTTCATGGATTTGAGTGATTGTCTTGCGCCATCAAGAATATCCTGGGTAAAACCGTACCATCATGTTCATCCGGCTGATGAAGGATATCTTTCCCTGGCGAGGAAACTGTTATCAGGTTGATGAGCCGTGCCACCAGGACACAAGCACGTCACGGTTATTCAAGCTGGATACGCATCATAAAGCTGAAAATACTGACATCTTCAGCAAGTGATTTGGCATCTGCGAGATCTTCGCCTAAGCGCAAGAAATACAGATCGATACTTTCAGCGTCATCGCGCACCTCGCCCAAGAGCATGTACTCTCCCCCGCCGCCAATGTTAACCAGGCCCAATTTATTGGCAGTGTACATTCCGCGCCAGGCCAGCCACAATGCAAATAACCACCACCCCAGCGATTAGGGCGATCAGCGTAGGGCGCGAAAGCTTACTCGCCGGCTGGCGGGGCCGTTTTACGGCTGCTGGCGCCTGTGGTTGTGGGCTTACTGGAGGAACGCCGTACGCCGGGCGTAGGCGGGCCATAGGCGCCGCCTGCCCGCAGTGCCGGCAAAACCGGTAGCCATCATTATTATCTCCACCACAATTTGGACACAACATAGAAGCCTCCTTCGAAAAATGGAACTCAGACAGAATTGGGGATTCTTTTGAATCTAATCAGTGCTTTCTTTTGAAACGGCAGGCATTGCCTACCCAGTGTTCATTGGTTTAAGAAGCTTTGCGGCAAATTTCAAGCAGCCCGGCAATTCCCTTAACCGTCTACACTCAAGAGCCCAGGCCAATCCCTGTCCATATACGTCAGCCGCGAACGCAGTACGTTCTTGCCCACCTGCTGCCCCTAAATGCCCTAAAACCTTATAAGCCACCCATTCGGCAAACCCTCGCGCATCTGCATATGTTGCAGCAGGTGGGAGTCTCACCCTGCCAGGCATGCCCATATTCGTGGGCGGCTTCCTGGATGAGCAGCTTACCGGGCAGGCCAGTTTGAACATAAATTCCACGCCGCATCCCATGCCGGGGCATAAATTCCCAGCGTTCTTTCTAGCTCAAAAGATTTGAGGCTGCCCACCTGCTTCTGGATGATTTCAGAGAGCTGGCGCCGGTCTACCAAAGCCAGCCCGGTGGGAATATTCAGCCGCAGAGAGAGCTGGTCAGATGCAATTTTCTTAATCTCTTCATAGAGGGATGCGGCCTGTTCGGGAAGGTACACCGCCGATTGGTGGCAGATGGCGCAGGTAATGCGGCCATCAGAGAGCTGCCAGCGCTCATCGGTCAGCGGGGCAGCACAAATGTCACAGGCCGGGCGGCTCTTGAAACGCGCCGCAGATCAGGGACCCCATTCCCATCCACATCTACAAAGCGCCCCGAGATCAGCGCTCCGCAGGTCAGGCAGGCGGGTGTATGCTGTGCACAGGTTGGACAGATGCTCCCTGGCTGCGCTTTGCATGGGCAGCCCGCAACCTGGCAGCGAGGTTTCGATTGCCAGCACTGAGCGCACACCCGCAGATGCTTATCGTCGGGCCAGCGAGGATGGTGCAGCAGCACATCATTCGTGGGGTTCATCTGCCCGCACAGCTGGCAGAAGGTGGTCGCTGCGGCCTGGCTGCCCCATGCTCATTACGCCGGATTTTCCCTACAATGCGAGACTGCCTGACGACGAAGAAGGCCACCGCAGCCAAAATCGCCACCGGGACAGCAAACCCAGCCATACACAGGATCAGCCACATCAAAAACCACACCAGGTAAGCCAGGTATGGGGTGGTAACAAAGACCACCGCCGAGGCAGTGAAAGCCATGCTGGGGGTGAGATCCGTGAGGGGGTCGCTGCCCAGCAGTGAGCCTAGGCGCCCGCCGATCTTCAGGCGGTAGGCATCTACCTGCTTGGGCAGGTTCAGCTGAGAACGGGGTGAGCGCAGCTGCTGCACCAAGACAGCAGGCCACGCTCCATATCTACCTTGCGCCAGCAGAGTCACGCTGCCACAGCAAATGGAGCTTCCCAATGTGAACAAGAGCAGCATCGTCTGGCTGAAACCGCCAGCGAATGAGCGAGAAGGGCAGCCTGAGGACTGCGTAAACGATCAGGCTCACTGCGCTGACCACGATCCACTGCCACCAAAAAGCACGTGAGCTGATTGCGCCCAGGCGATTGGTGGGTTGGAGAAGCCAAGCCTATTCAGACCCACCCAACTACCCCGACCAGCCACACCAGGTATTAGCCATGCCAAAGTCGGCATCGTCTAAAAAGCCGTAAAACATATAGAACGGGTAAACCGCCTGGTCCGTGATCAGCTGGCCAAGGCTGGCGCCCAAGACGGCCAGCAGCCCAGTGAGCAGCACCGGGCGCACCAACCGCTGCACCCACTGCCAGACAAATGGGCCGGGGCTTTCAGGTTAGCGGTCAGCATCAGGCCAAACAGCGCCCACCAAATGGGTTGGAGTGCATCATAAAAATTCCGGGCTGATGATCGCGCCGATAAAGGCCGTCCCGATCGCGGCAGGCAGCCGCTGCCATAGGGAAGTAGCATTCTTGGTTGGTACCAGGCTGATCCCTAACAAGGCCCCAAACCCAATGGCAAACAGCCAATTGAGGGCTGTGCTGCAAAAAAGAGCGCAGGCCGGCTGAGAATGGCGATTGCAAAGGCAGCCAGGCCCACTCCCAGGCAAACCCAGGGTAAGAAACGCCCATCGTCCAGCCCACCATTTTATGGGCCAGGCTGGGGTTGTGGTAGGTCTCAATCTCATTGAGCGGCCTGATGAAGAACGCGCCGTAGCTGGGGATCAATGCCAGAGCCATCAAAACCGCCAGGTAGGGGGATGGAGAAATGCCTGACACACCTCTCACTGAAACCGACAGCCCCAGCAGGTCCATGAAGGTGTAGGCGATATCGGTGAAGATATCAACGATGGGCTGAGGCAGCTTTTCTATGGGTGGGATGCTGTTGAAAAACCCAGTTGGGAAGCAGAGAGATGGGGTAAGAGACCTCAGCCCGGCCAACAGCAGCAGCAGCAAATAAGCTCCCCACCGCAGCGCCCGCGGGAAGGGATCGTAGAGATCTTTTTTGACACCCGCTTTCACCTCGATCTGCTGCTACGCCTGCGCCGGTTTGAACCGCGATATTACCCACCGCAGAAAGCAGGGCCGGGATCCGGCGCGGTCGGCTGCACCTGGAAAGCCACGCCCTGTCCGCTGGCGAGACTGAACTGCGCTCCCGCCGGGATCACCAGCCAGGCAGGTCGGCGGTAATCAATTGGCCCTGCAGAATGCCGCCGCCGGTATTGGTGATCACCACCGTCGAGTTCGAGCATCTGGCCCTGGTTCTGCACCAGCACCTCTCCCAGGTTCAGGTGAGTGGTGCTGAGCCTTAGCTTCGGGGGCCAGGTGATCTGCACCAGACCGGTGAGATTGGCTCCCCCGCCGTTGGTCTGACCGCTTCAAGAATGCTTACCTGCTGCCGCGCCCACTTCCATCTGCGATGGATCGATATCAACCGTGATACTTTGCTTGCCGTTGGCTTTGCATCCCACGCGGCCAGGTCGCGCCTTAACCCACGGAACCAGCGGGCGCACCGCCCCGTATAAATAACCCCGCCCGCTGTTCCTGATCTCGAGCTGCACGCTGGCTCTCTTTTCCTTATCTACCACGCCGAAGTCTAAAACGGTAGGCGTGAAAGCCAGCACCGGCAGCCGCAATGTAGGCGTGAGGACGTGCAAGAATTCTTCCAGCCCGGCATCCCGGTCAGACATGCGCTGGCGAAGTGACATACACGCCTGGGCGTAATCTGCCCGGCCCTGGCCCTGCAGCCACGATTCGAAATGCCCCTGGTACATGTGGAACACACCGTCTTCCCAAAATTGCTCGCATTTCTCGGCCAGCTCCTGCACGTTTCGGGCAATTGCGCCCGACCGGAATGTAAAAGGCATGCCAGGGACGAAGAAATCGACCGCGCTGTACGACCTGGTTGTTGGGCAGCTTGCCTGTGGTAAAGGCCACTTTGAGGTCTTTTGCCGTTGGCCGGGCATTCACCGGGACTTGCACCATTTGGGCGACCAGATTTTCAGTTACTTCAGAAACAGCCGGGTTTACCTGGCGAATGGGCGGGTAAGTGAAAAGAACTCTGGGCGGTCGCGGATCACACCCGGTAAGCATATGGTGCATGGTGGCACCCAGGGCATAGATATCTGAGCGGGGCTCAGACTTGCCCTGGTATTGTTCGGGCGGGGCGTAACCAGGGGTGCCCATGGCAGCCGAGGATTGCCCATCGATCACATGCACTCCCAGGCCTGCCTTTGCCAGGCCAAAATCGACCAGCTTTACCGCGTTGGTGGTCTGGTCTAAAATCAGGTTTTCTGGCTTGATATCGCGGTGCACAACTGGCTCGGGCTGGCTCGAAATGTAATCGAGCACGTCGATGATTTGGCGTGTATAGATGAGAACTTCAGTCTCCGACAGCCTGCCGCCCATGCGGGTGGCGCGAGCTGCCAGGGTCTCGCCTTCCACATACTCCATCACGTAGTAGTAATGATCATTGATAATAAAATGGTCAAACACCTGTGGAATGCCTGGGTGCTTCAAGGTTGAGAGAAGCTGCACTTCTCGAATAAAAAACCGCTCGGCCTGCTGCTTCTCCTCCTCGGTGGAGTAATAAGGCAGCATTTCTTTGACGATGCACTGCCGGCCAAAAAGGGTTAAGTCTTCCGCCAAATAAACCGCGCCCATACCGCCTTTACCTAGCTGGCGCAGTATGGTGTAGCGGTTGTGAAGCATATCGCTGAACACCTGGGTTCCTTCAACCATGGGCTGCTGCATCACGGGCCCCTCCGCGATGGGGCTCACGGGCGGAACGACCGCCGGATGCACAGCATTCCTTCCCTCAGGAGCAACCAGCGGCGCCGGTGCAGGGGGTTCAGCAGGAGTGTATGATACGCCAGCCGGCGCCGGCTGCTCAAGCTGGGGTTGAGCAAAAGGCACCGTATTCCCAGGACCCTCAGGCTGTGGCAAGATTACAGTCTCCTGGGGCTCATCTTCTAAAGGCGTAGTGGTAACCGGCACAACCTGTGGTTTGCCGCATTCACAGCAAAATTTTGCCCCTGGGCGATTATCTGCTCCGCAGTTGATACACTTCGCCATATCTACCTCCTAAATAAATCCAACAAGCGTGCAAAAGAACTTTAGAAACATCGAAAATACCCAGTCGGAACCGAGAATCGGGTTATGCTCCCCTTAGCTGTTGTCCAGGATCTTGCCTCTTCAACAGCAGGCCTGTCCCGCCAATGAGAACGGCTGAAAAGAACAGCTGCAAGAGCCAGGTACCGGTCAAATGCAAAAAGCTGCGGTCGTAATTAGTATGGAACGAGACTTCAGACGAAACGGTTTTATCCACCGGCATTCCATCGATGTCTTCAATATACTGCTGGCTCAGGCTGTTCAGATGATCCATGTTGACCGATGTGCCTGAGCCCTCCATTGCCCAGCGTGTGGGCGTGAGAGCCGACAGCGCCTTCGTTCCGCTGGGCAGGGGGAACAGCACACCCGAGAATATGATCTGCACAAACAGCACCACCAGGATCAGGTAAATCACCATGTTGCTGTTTTTGACCACCGTAGAGATGAACAACCCTAAAGAAATGCCCACCAGCATGGCTAATATCAAAGAGATATACATCTCTAACGGAGCCGGTAAGAAGACACCCCGGCTGGGATACTCCACTTTCAACGCAATCACGAGCATCAGGGCAAAGCATTGAACCAGGCCAAAGCCCATCAGCACCACCAGCTTTGAACCGATGTAGGGGGCAATGCCCAGGTTTACCATGCGCTCGCGCCGGTAGACCTGCTTTTCTTTGATGATCTCGTAGGCAGAGGAAGGTAAACACGCCTAGCAAGATGACCGAGAGCGCCATCATCAATAACACCTTTTGGGCGTCATTGACCACCTGGTAGAAATGATCGTGTCGAAGATGTGCTTGATCTGAGCCGCGGTATCTCCCACCAGGTTTTCTGCTTCGAGATCAGCAAGAGCAGCACACCGATGATGGGCATCACCGCCAGCAAAATAAACATACTGAGGCGGTCATTCACAATCAGGTCAAGGTAGCGTGTTGCCAAAATGACGAACTGCTGCGCCAGGCGGTCCCAGCTAATGTGGGTAGGTGCGGGGGCCGGCAGCCAGGCCTGCTGCCTTCCGGCTCGGTTTATCGTTTTCGCCGGTCGACCACAAATTCTTTCCACTCAGCGGTCTTCCGGTAGGTTTGCTCCCAGCGCTCTGCATCCTCGGGTTTTTCAAGCTTTGAGTAGATATCGGCGAAATCAGTGGCGTTGAAAAATTGAACTTGTGGGTGGGCGGGCCGTAATACACCAGGCGTCCATGCGCCATAAAGGCAACGTGATCGCACTGCCCAATAATGTTATTGGCGGCGTGGGTGGTCAGCACCACAGTGCGGCCGCTGTCGGCTAAAGTATTCAGGGTGAACATCATCTTCTTGTCGAGGCCGCGGTTGCAGGCCAGAAGTGGGCTCATCCAAGAAAAACAGGCTCTGTTTCTCGACAAGCAGCTCGGCCGCGATACTCACCCGCTTCCGCTGACCACCGCTCAGGCTCTGGATGGTTTGGTCGATCTGTGGGAAGCATATCGACCTGCTGCAGCGCCTCATCGATGCGCTGGTTGATGACCATGGGTGGGCGTCTGCGGCAAGCGAAGCTGCGCGGTATAGCGCATGGCGTGCCGCACGGTTAACCCGGTATGCAGAATATCCGATTGGGGCACATAACCCAGGCTGGCCCGATGGATGTCATAGTTCTGGTACAGGTCATCCCCATTGATCAAGACCGTGCCGCCATGAGCCCGGCGGAAGCCGTTGAGGGCGTCCATCAAGGTCGATTTCCCCGCTCGTTTTCGCCCACCAGCGAGATAAACTCGCGGGCATCACCGTCAGGGAGACATTATTGAGAATTGTTTTGGGGCCCTTCTCGGTGTGCACCGTCTTCTGGAATCTGCACCCCATCCAGCCGTACGCTGCCCTTGCTCGAGCTCTTCTCGAAGCCACCACACTGGTAAACCAGCTTATAGGGGCCAATTGGCACCCGGTCACCCGGTTTCAAAAGCACCGAGCTGAGTCTGCGCCCGTTGACAAAGGTGCCGTTCGTGCTGCCCAGGTCGATGAGCTCGTGTCCGTTGCCGCTGTACGCACTACCTGGGCGTGCTGCCATGAAACCATGGGAGAGTTAATCGCCAGGTGGCTTTGCGGGTTTCTGCCAATGGTGAAGACGCTCTGGCTGCCCAACTGCGCCATGCCCAGGTCGATCGTGCCAGCCGGTGCCGCCGGCGCCTCACCTTCGAGGGCAGGTGACGCTGATCGAGTTACCGAGCCGGGCGTTCCTCCCACCCGCACGATATCCCCATTTTGCAGGGGCGTAGGCTGGTTGGGCAGGCAGCTTTTGACCTCGCAGATGTGTACCATTCGAGCTGTTCTGGTCGATGATGACGTACCGGGAGCCAACGTACCTGACCGTGGCGTGGTAGCGAGAGACATCTGGCAGAGGGCACAACGATATCGTTGTTCGGCTCCCGGCCGATGGTCACATCTGCGCCAACCAGGGGCACCTCACGGTCCGCGCGCCGCGCATCTTTGAGTACCAGGCGCGGGCCTGAAGACATACGGTGAGTACCTGCGCCAACCTTGCCCGGCTGCATCCCCCCACTGAAATCGAACGGCAGTGGTGCGCCGGGAGAGGAGGGCAGCGCCCCACCGCAGCTTGCACAGAATTTGGCACCCAGGCGAGCTGGCTTTTTACAAGTTGGGCAAAGAAAGTCCATAGGCTGCTGTGAATTCCAATCGATCAGGTGGACTGGTAAACCATCTGCAGACGAGCCAGGCGTACCTCATCTCCATCCGTGAGCGGGTAGCTCACCCGAGGCCGCAGCTTTTGCTTGTTGAGCAGGGTGAAGTTCGTGCTTTCCAAATCTTCGATACACAGCTTCCCGCCATCGATAACGAGCCGGGCATGCTTCCGCGATATTCCCACTGCCTGCGTACCGTAAACCGACAGATCGATATCAGGCGCGTAACCGCCCTTTGGGTCTACCCGGCCCAAAACGATCTCGGTCTTGCCTGCAGGCAGCTCGATCAGCGCACCGTTAAACGTCAGTTTGAACTTCCCTTGAATGGCAGCCGGAAGGCCGGTTGCAACCGCATCGTGCACCTTTGCGACGGGCGCGGTGTCAGCTGCAGCTGTAACGCCCAGCGGGCTGCCGCAGTCGGCGCAGAAAAGAGACCCGGGAGAATAAGCGAACCCACAGGTTGGGCAGATGGGCACACCGGGCGGCGCGTCTAAAGGCGCACCGGATGGCGCTTCTACTGGTACAGCCGCCGTTGCCTCCACCAGCTCCATGGGCTCTAGCGGCGGCTCAACCAGGGCAGCCGGCCCATCGAGTTGGTAACCGCACCGGGCACAGAACACCTCGTCCACCAGGTTTGAAAAGCCGCAAGATGGACAGACCTTGGCCTGCACGGGTTGAACAACCTCTGGAGCGGCAGGGGCAGGCTCGGCTGAGCTCAACAGAATGGGGGGCGGCGGTGGGTTTATACTCACCGGGGCTAACTGAACCCCGCAGCGCTCACAAAACATCTCGCCTGGCACATTGATATTTCCACAGGCCGAGCAGACGCCTGGAGCAGCGGCTGGAAGGGAAATCCCAGCCGCTGCTCCAGGGGCGGGGAGCTGCCTGCCCCAGACTCTGCACGTTTTTGCCAGTAAGCGGGCAGCTGCAGTTATCACAGAACAAAGCCCTGTCTTCGACAAGGGTATGGCAGTCTGGACAGATTTTCATCGCCTTAGCTGTTGTGGTAAATCAAAACCATTTTTCCCAGGCGAATGTGTCTGCGCCATCACCGATGGGTGTGGGCTGGTTGGGCACTAACTTGGTTTTGTTCACCCAGGTAAAGTTTACTGCCCTGAGGTCTTCAATCATCACCTGCCCGCCCTGTACAAATACACGGGCGTGCTCGCGCCCACACCGCAGTCTTGCCCACCGTAAGGGTCAAGATCGATCTGTGGGAAGATATTGCTGACTGCGTCTTCGCGGCCGATGGTGATCGTTGTAGCCCCAGGAGGAATGGGAAGCGAATTGTTCCGTCCCCGAGATTTCAAAACGCCCAGTCAGCGTCTGAGGCGGCTGATAAACGGGCTTACTGGCTGAGGGGGTTGGTAAACAGGCTGAACGGGCTGGGGCGGCTGGTACACCGGCTGAACAGGTTGAGGTGGCTGATAGACTGGCTGCTGAGGGGTTGGTAAGACAGCTGGGGCTTCTGGCTGAGGGGGTTGCCGCAGTTTTCGCAGAAAGCCGCGCCAGCCACGTTAGAAGCGCCGCAATTGCTGCAGGCTGCCCCTGCTTGCTGGGGAACCGCCTGAACGGGCATCGGCGCAGCAGCTACATTGCGCAGGTCATACCCGCAGTTGTCGCAAAAAATAGAGCCAGGGGCAGCAGGTGATTTACAGCTTGGGCAAGTTAATGTCGCCATGAGATCATCTCCTATGTTTGTTCTAAACGGTTTCGGTTAGTTTTTTGGTGGAATAACGCATATTTTTTTCTGCAGCCGGGTCTATCTGGCCGCTCTGTTCCAAATGCTGGGCCTGCTGCTCGGCGACCTGGGCCATTTCGGTTTCGCCAAGCTCCAGCAGGCGTGTCGCAGCGGCGCGCAGTCTTCGGGTGGCTTTCTGCTTATCTCCCGGGCAGCTTCGTCCAGGGCCTGCGTTTGCAGCTTGTGCGCCACCACTCGTTCGATAATATTCATCACGCGTGGGTTTGTGGCGTTGGCCTGCATTTCGTCGCCAAAAGAGAGCACAATATCTTTGGCTGCTTTCTCGCCGCTGAGGCCGGTTGCAGGTACGTCATAAGTAATGTCTAGCTGCAGCCAGCCTGAACGTTCCCGGCGTGCGCGGCGGCACCAGCAGGTCAGCCAGCAGGCTTTGGCCCGCTCCATGCTGGATATCGCCCAGAAAAACCTGCACGTCAAATAATGAGATTGCCTGGTGGCCCAGCCGGCTGATCAGCGGATTAACCCGCCAAAGGGTGCGAGCATTTACCCCCTCGATCATCCGCAGGGTGAGGTGAGCGTTTGTGACCACGGTTCCCTGCATCGACTGCAGCGTGTTGGTAAAGACCGCGCGTACTTTAGAAGGTTGATCCACCACGGTCCATTCGCCGCCTGAGTGCCGGGCCAGGTTTTCGAGAAAAACGCGGGTCCCAATCGCTTTCTTCGCCGGTGCCTAGACCGAGCATATTGATGGGTATGCCAGCGGCCCGGCATTGGTCGGCGAGCTGCTCGCATAAGGGTTGGTCTTCCCAGGTTTGCCCATCGGTGAGCAAGAGCATGCGCGAAACTTGCGAAACGCTGGTCGCAGCGCTGGAGCTCGTTCAGCCCGGTTTGCATACCCGCCGACATGTGGGCGTCGCCGCGCTCCTCGATGGCGTCGATGCGGCGTTTCACCATACCTTTGTCAGTCGCATTACCAGATGGCAGAATGAGGTCAGCCCGGTCGTCAAAAACGATGATCGAAGAGCGAGGTCCTGCGGGCCCAGCCGGTCTACGACCAGGTGAGCAGCCTGCTTCATCTGCTTCAGCTTTTCCCCGCCCATTGATCCGCTGCGGTCTAAAACCAGGCAGAAGTTCACCGGCAGCGCGCCCATCACGGGCGCATTCGGGCCAGGGGTCAGCTCTAATAACAGATATACCTGTTGAGGGACTGAGAGCGCAGGGTACAGAGGGCGGTGAGTGGTGACCTTTATCTCGATTTCTCCGGGCATTGATGGCGGGTACCGGCTTCTTTCGATCAGTAATGCAGAACCAATCTGAAAATTCTAAGCTTCCCCATTTTCCAGTTAGGCTCTTCTTCTGACAACCTAGGGCTTGAACAGCTCAGTATGGTAGCGGGCAAACGTATTTAAAGACGTGACAGAATAGATCAGGAGGCCAATGCTGATGGGCAGGAAAATACACAAACCGAAGCCCATCGTTATCGTAGAGAGTAACCCGGCAACGATCAGATATACCCAGTAACCGATCAGGAAAGTTAGTCCCTTACCCACCTGTCCGGCGTAGAGCCAACCGAGCCCCATAAAACCGAAAAAGCCACCGATCGCTTCCAGGATTGCTGCGAGAGAGCGGTCTTTGCTGGGGTAAATTCCGGCGTAGGGAGCCATATAAGCCTGCCCCGGTTGAGCGTTGTATGGCTGGCCAAAACCATAGTTCGGCTGCTGCTGTACTGGCGGCTGTGCAGGGTTATAAGCAGGCGCTGGGCCCGGCTGATAGCCGGTTGGTTGAATGAGTATCCCGGCGGCTGGTTGGCGGCAAAAGACGCCTGGGCTTCGTCGACTTTCATCGTGGGGACATAACCTGGCGTTCTTGCCGGCTGGTCAACACTCTCGCCCTGCACTGAAAGGATAAAACCTCCCAGGCTGACCACATCGGCATGGCTCAGCTGGTAGGGGGAGACTAAGCGGTTATTGTTTACAAAAGTCCCATTCGTGCTGTCCAGGTCTCTCAAGAAAAACAAAGAGCCCACGCGCTCAATCATGGCATGGTGACCCGAGACACGTGGATCTGACAGGATGATGGAATTGTCAGATTCTCGTCCACCGTCGTCTCGGTGAGATCCAGGGCATATGTCATAGAGTTTGCATCGATTAAATTCATTGGTTTAGGTTCCTTTCGTCTGGGGCAGCACGGTCACATAGATCACGCTGATGTTGTCGTAGCCACCGGCGTCGTTGGCGCTTCTCACCAACTTGTCTGTCACATCTTGAGGATCAGATGCGCCTAAGATCACGTCTTCCTGAAATCGAATTGGTCACCAGATCCCATAAGCCATCACTGCACAGCAGCAAGCTGTCTCCATAAGCCAGCTCCAGCTGGATAATATCTACTTCCAATTCGGGCTTATCACCCAGGCTTGCGATAAATAATACCCTTCTGATCTTGCACAGAGAGCGGGTCGCTGGCTGCCCCATCTTGCTCGGTGTGCAGGGCAGCCAGCGAGTGAGTCAGCGAAGTCACTTGAGAGAGATGGGCGGCGTGCATCAGGGATGTACGGCTGTCTCCCACATTCGCAATCGTAGCCAGGTTGCCACAGATCAGCGCGGCGGTGAGAGTGCAGCCCATATTGTTCTCGCCGTCCCCTGCCGCCTGGCGTGCCGAAAGAATGGCCTGGTTGGCGTGGATCACCGCTTGCTGGAGTTGAGAGCTCAAGAATGTGCGGTCTAGAAACGCTTCTTCTTCCGTGTGGGAGAAAAAGAACTCTCTGCCAAATGAACCGCCAGGCTGGTGAGGGCCAGATGGCTGGCTACTTCACCCGCAGCTTGTCCGCCAATCCCGTCGGCAACTGCAAAAAGGGCCAGGCATGGGAGTCGGCTCAGCTTGCGCCCAAGGAGCTGATCTGTAGGATGATCAGGCTGTCTTCGTTATGCTCGCGCACCTGTCCCGGGTCGGTTTGGCTGCCAAACACGTATCGAAAACCGGAGGCGGGCCGGGGGCATTGACAGGCTCACTTTCTACCGCGAAAGGAGCGGTTTGCAGGCGCACATGCAGCCAGCGAGATAATTCGGCCCCACATTCGTCACAGAACTGGGAGGGCCTGTCTCTGGCTGCACAGCCAGGCAGCACCAGCATCGCATCAGGTCTTCTGCTTCCCAAACATCGACGCCATCTGCCTGTGCGGCCATCTGCAGCAGCCGGTAACGCTGCTCTAGCACGTCACCGGCGGCAAACCCGTGCCTCGGCGGCAGGGTTTAGTTCTTCGTTCAGCGCTTCTAAGCTGCTCCCCTCGCCTACCGGCTCCAGGGTACAGAATTCTTCCTGCCGGAGGCACCCCGATTTCGGCGTTGACTTGTCGTCTCAGCCGGCAGCTCTGGCTGGATGGTTCAATGGTTGGCTGTTCTGCCTCTGGGCCCGATCCATTTTCAAGGATATGTCCCTGCGCGGGACCTGTCCTCCGGCAGAGAGTCTGGCAGCACAGCACCGCAAAACCCGGCAGTAACGAGAGCCTCCACGGTTTTCGTTACCGCATTTTTCGCAGCTAGCCATGCAGCACACCTGTTATCTCAACCAAAATCACGGTGATATTATCGTCGCCGCCGCTCAAATTTGCGGCCTCCACCAGCTTTTGGCAGGCCTCTTGCGGGTGCGAAGCCGGCGGATGATCTGCAGCATCGTCTCGTCTTCTACCATGCCAGATAACCCATCCGAACACAGCAGGAGTACGTCCCTGGCACAAGCTCGACCGTGTACATATCTGGGTCTACCTTTGCCTTATCGCCGATGGTGCGGTAGATTACGTTTCGCTGGGGATGGTTGCGCGCCTGTTCTGGCGAGTGATCTGGTTGGTAGCTATCAGGCGCTTTACCAGGGAGTGATCGATCGTTATCCGGTTGATGCTGTTCTCGTGAATGATATACGCCCGGCTGTCACCCACGTGTCCGATATAAGCCCGGCTGCCTTCGACGACGGCTGCGACCATCGTAGAACCCATATCTGAGCCAGCTGTATGGCGCAAATCGAAGACAGCTTTGTTCGCCGCCTGCATGGTGCTCTTCAACCACTCACCGCGATCCAGGCTGGCGGGAGCTGTCACCAATTCAAGAGCAGCTTTTTCAGCCATGGTATTGACAATGCTTCCGCTGGCAATTTCGCCGGCGGCATGCCCTCCCATGCCATCTGCAACCACATAAACACTGGTCGGGTAGAAAACGGACTGCGAGGTGCGTAGAAATTCCAGGGCCATCATGCTGTCTTCATTCAGCGCTCTCACCATGCCCACGTTTGTCAGCCTGCCCGACTGGTGCATCAGCGTGATTGCGGTGGCTTTCACTTCAAGGGCCGTTTCTAAAGCGGTGGCAAAATCAGCCGCGGAAGCGAAGCCCACGCCCGCTAAAGCGCTGTCGAAGACTGCATTTACAGCAATCGGCAGGGTGCTGGTGGTGCTGAAAGCCGGCTGGCCCGTGAGCCACAGGTAGAGGGTAGAGGCCAAAACCGCAGGTCAGACAGGCGTGCGCTGTCCGACAATTCGGGGTAAAGGGTGCAGCCCGAAAAATCTGCCCACACCAGCTTTTCTCCTGCCAGCCCAAAACATTCAGGTTGGATCTGCCCCCCGTAGGAGAAACAACTTTGGTGCAAATACTGCAGGGCCCAGGCTAACCCAGGCGCCCACTTTAAAACACTCTTAGGCTCCAACCCGTTGGGCACGGGGATCACATGCGGCTTTACCACCACGCAGCGCAGGCTGCCGCCAACCGTTTCTTCAAAAGAACTTAACGGCACACGCAGACTGCCGTGCGCCATCCCGCTTGAAATGATTTAACGGTCAAATCAGGGGGCGGTAAAAGCGACTCTTCTGCCACCAACTGAGGCGCCTGCTCCCCTAAAACCGCGCCACAATCTGAACAAAACTGGCTGGTTTTACTTAAATGACCGGTATAGATGGCGCCGCAGGCCGGGTTCGTGCACGTAAAATATTGATCTTCCTCGGGCGAGCCGCACACCGAAACCAGGTATTCGTGTTTCGATTCAGTTTGAAAAAAGCAGCCCTCCACAAAGAAACGATTTCCGAGAATGGCGCCGTTCGGCCGCGGCAAGAAAACCTGCTCAGGGTTTAATGGCTTTGTTCCAGAATTCTTTCGATCGACTATAGGTTTGGTTTTCAGGGGAGATGGCGCCGCGAGCGGGACCATCTCTAGCTGGCTGGGTGTCAATTCTACGGTCGTGCTGTCAGACACAGCCGCAAAGTTTCCCCGCAAGATTTACAGAATTTCGCCGCCAGTTCGGTTTTCAGCATTGCACTTTGGACAAAGCAGCATGGTATGCTCCTTAACCTGCTCTTTAGCTGCTTGGGGGCAGATAACCGGTATCCCGAAAGATGAGGGTTGAATTTCCCAAGGTGATTAAAACGTTGTCTTGCAAGATGCTTTTGTGAGTGGGCTGTGCATTGACATAAAGGCCGTTGAGCAATTCGAGGTCTTCGATGCACACTGCTTGCAGAAAAGCGTCATAATCAATTTTTGCATCCGCGGATGAGACGCTGGGGTCTTGCAAGACACAGCCGTTTTGAATAGTGCGCCCTATCGTGAAGGGGAGAGAGCAGATATTCAGCTCTTTGCCATCTTGGGTGATCAGTTTCAACCCGTAGATTTCTTGGGGAACGTCTGGGGCGGGCTTGGAAAGCGGTGGCTGTACTATGGACTGTGAAGGGGCTGCCGGCGTTGGCGGGGCGGCTTTCTTTCCCTGCGGCCTCGCCCTCCCGAGCCCGGCTAAAGAGTACGAGTACAACGATGGATAGAGCCACAAAAACAAGAACAACGATTATCAAAATCGGGATCTGCATAGGCATCACCTGTGGTTTCTTCTCACGTAGCCAGGTACAGCACCAGAAGGATCTTAAGAAAAACCAGGACCATGCATGCTCCGCCCCACTGACATCCTGTTCACGGGTATCAATGTAGCGAGATCACCGGTAAGATTTTCTAGAATTCAGATAAACTGTCGGCCGTTACTTTAGAAACTATTATTAAAGTGAAATGTCTAGCCCGTAGGCTAGCTTTAATAATTTATATTAGGGTTTGCATCGTGGAGGATCCCCCCATTGTTTTATGACCCCGGTGTTTACCGACGATCTTAAACCTTCCGTAATCCTTCGTTAACCGGAACCCCTAAGGAGCCACCGACCTGCCGCTAAAGCGCTTTCGGTTTTCGGTTTCTTCAATTTTGAGATTCGTGGAAGCAGAAGACATTACCTGAGTACTATTTTATATAGAACATCGAACAATGGCAAGTGATTATCTTCCCTGATCCGCACCATCTGCCTAACAAAACCGATTGTTTATTTAGACAACTCAAGACGGGCATTACCACCCATCTGCTAAGTGGTTTCCTCGCTAAGTACGTGAGTTTTGTTTTGTGAGTGTTTGTGCGGCGTAGCCGCACAAACACTCACAAAACAAATTCTACTTATTTGGCGAGAGAACCACTAAGGCTTTATGGTAGAGAAATATTCCACTCTCCCATTCCGAATAGTCAAGATCACCACAGGTTTAATGGGGTTGTTCAGATTCGTCAAAGCTGGTTATACCGGTGACTGCATCGTACATCAGCCCGGCCAGTGTCTCTTTTACTAACGCCGGATCATCCTCGCCGGCCTTCTCAATGGCAGCCAGCAGCATATTGGTCAAATCGTAAGCAAGCGTGGCGATCGCGTCAGGGGTAGAACCGTAAGCGCCCTCATACACCTGCACCCAATCTTGCACAATAGAGCTGGGGTCATCCGGCGCGTAGTGGTTGGTAAAAACCCGCCTTCCAGAGCATTCCGGTCGAGATCCGTTATTCCCAGCCATCCCCACCCAATATAACCGACGTGATCCCCGGTCTTTTGCTTGAGCACCAACCAGGTTCGCCAGGTTGTAATAATCAGGCATGTATAACACGTCTGCCTGGGCGTCTGCCGCCTTCTGTAAGATGATTGGGAATTCCGATTGATCCGTGTAAGGCTCCTTGCCAGGATCCACCGCCTACCTCAGCGAACGCGCTTTCAAAAGTTTCAGCCAGGCCTGTCACGTAAGTGTTGCCTGGGTCGTACATAATAAAGGCCGAATTGTAGCCCTGGCTCCGGGCAAACTTAGCCATCATCAAGTTCCCCTGGAACGGATCGATAAAGCAGGCGCGAAAAGTATAGGGCTTTACGGTACCATCATAATTCACGGTCACGTTTACATTCGTTGACGTGGGGCTGATCTGTACGACACCCGCCCTGGTTAGCAATCTCAGAGATGGGAATAGAGGCGCTGGAGCAAACCTCGCCGACGATGTAATGAACCCCATCTTCTTCGATCACTTTATTGGCTGCATTTACTGCTGTATCTGCCTGGCATTGACCGTCTGCAACCACAGCCTTGATCTCTCTACCCAATACGCCGCCGCGTGCATTCCACTGATCAATAGCCAGCATCGCACCGTTGACAGCGGAATTGCCAAAGGTGGGTACCGGCCCAGTGAGTGGAGCGATAATGGCTATTTGCAGAGGAGCCTGAGGTTTGATGGGATCAGTGATAACCCCAGCTGGGGTTTGGGTGGCTTCGCGCAGCGGTTTAGGGGTTGGTTCATCAGTGGGTTCCGTTGTAGGCGCGGCTGTCGGCGCCGCCTCTGGCGCATTTTCTTCAGGCACTTATTGTATCCTCGGCATCTCCGCCACCTGTTCATCGGCAAACTCAACCCTATTCACCGCTTCCGCAGGCTGAATGAGTTCGGTAGAAAAATAATTCCCACTCCTACGCACACAATCAGCATCAAGCTCGACGCGCTGAAAATGACTGCTGCCACAATGAGCCGGTTGAAGTTCTTTTTTGGTGTTAGGGTTAGGGCTGGCTGGTTTTGAAAGGGTGCTGCCTGAGACAATGGAGTCCCACAGGCGGGGCACACCCGCCAGCCCGCTTCCACCGGCTGCCGGCAGTTGGGGCAAGTCAACGGCTGAGGAAAGCGCTGCCCGGTGACCGGGCAAAATTTCGCTTCGTTGGAATGCTCATTGTGGCAGTAAGGACAAATCATTTTTCTCTCGCTCTCGCAGTCCATCGAAGGGCCGCATGACTTCTTGATGCTCTATGAGCGCTGATCGTTAGGGATAAGGATAGGTCTGTACCCCAAACTCACCCACCTCGTTCGATGCCGCCGCTGAAGTATTCTTTTTCGGGTTTTTCGGGGCCTGTTTTTATTTTCTCTGCAACACCGGCCTCAGTCGTAGCTGTTTGCCTGGGCTGCCACTCGTTGGGAGGCGATGGAGGGGTTTCGGGTGCAGGCTGTTCAGCTTTAGGCTCGGGCTGGGGCGGGTCGTTTGGTTCTGTGTTATAGGTCTCACCGCCTGCCCCCTGCATAATACGCTGGCGTCCTTCAGGGCTGAGCTCAGGTGAGCTGGTTGGTTTGGTTTCAGAGACATTTTCTACGGGTTCTTTTGCGTCACTCGTGATTTTCATCTCCCTTCTTCAGCATTTTTACTGTTTGTGGTAACCGGAGCGCCCATCCAAGCACGGAAATTCCGAGAGTTCTTGGATAATGACTAACACTCACTTTCCCTGAATGGCCTTCACCGCATTCGAACTGCAATTACTCGCTGGGCGGTTTCTTCTCAGAGGCCGCGTCCAATATCGACCAGGCCTTCTTCAAAGACGTCTCGACCATGCGAAATGCCTTATTCCCAGCATCGCTGCCTGCTTTGGCTGCCGTAGATTCTAGCGACATTCTCAGCCTCCTTTCATACCCGTTTCAAAAGATTTGCGCATATGTTCTGTAAATTGAAAATCAATCTCATGCGCCATGAAGCAAAATGCGGCATCCAGGTTATTGGGATACCCCGCCCGGTAGCCCACCTCTTTACAGGCTGCTGCAATGGCGCGCCAGTGATCAGGATAGAGCTCTGGTTGGGGCTTTTCGTCGAAAAGCTTCAAGGCTTTCGAGAACCACTCGTGAGTCTCCTTGTCGAGCGTATACGGCTCTATCGCCTCTCGGTATTCGCAGGGTGTGGCGCAGAACCGGCAGCCATCGAAGGGCAGGCTGGTGGTCAGGTATTGCAGACTGGAACGTCCTGCATATGTTGTGCGTTTACACTCTTCGTCAGGGGGCAGAGGTGCATCAAATCCGGCTGCATCTTTGATACTCATGGCACACGGATGAATGTTGCTTTCTCAATCCCGGTGCGGAACAAGGCCGCTTCACCCACACGCAGCTTCCCAGGTATTTCTGCTGTTCTTCGTCCATGATCATCGCCCGGGCGATGACCTACGCGGGTCACGCCGGTTCGCGCAATTGGTGGGCAATCTGCAGGTTGGTGTTACGCATGGCGTCTGGCGCTAGCTTTCGGGCGATTGGTCTGAGATGATCATGCCCTCGCCGTCCGCGCGCACCTCGGCCAGCATGTTCGCAAAGGCGTCTACCGCCTTTGCCTTGGTATCTGCGGATACTTCCTGGTCCCCACCGACTGCACATTGCTCAAAACATTATGCGCTTCTTCTACAATGGTCAGGTGGCCCAGCTCTTTACTCTGGTGCAGCTCCCGGTACTCTCGCAGCCAGGTGAGCAAGAACATCATTGCCAGGGCCTTGTCGTCTTCGTTGAGGTCGTTCAGCTCGAGGATCACCGGGCGGTGAAAGATGACCGAGGCGGGCAGCGACCGCTGCGAGCCAAACATGCGGCCTTTGCTGCCGCGTAAGAGCCCGCCGATGCGTCCCGCAGCCGCAGCCCGGATATTATGATAGGTCTCCCCGGCATAGCCACGTTCTCCCGCGACACGGATCACTTCTGTAAACATAGCGCATGGTTGGGAACAGGCGGTCCTTGGTCCCTGGCTGGCCGCCGTGATCAATGAGCTTCCAGCCTTTGATCTTATAGATGCGCTCCATGGCCTCAGCCACGATGGAAGGCAGTATGCCAAACTGAGGCAGCGCCGCATCGAAGCAGGCTTGCAGCCGGCCAATATGCGCCTCTAAGCGCACGCCATCGAGCAGCTCAAATGGATTGATCCTGAACGGCGATACGGTTTCATCGCCCAGGGTGAAAATCAGCAGCTGGTCAAACCCGGAGACTCTCGAGAGCGCCCGGTACTCTTTCTTGGCGGCTTCGATCACCAGGAAAGGAATGTGGTGTTTGCGCCACAGCTGGTTCAAGTAGTAGAGCAGCGTGTTGGTCTTACCACTGCCGGTAAAGCCTGTGATAAGGGTCCTGGCGCGTGAGGTCGTTCACGGCTACATTGGCAGAGCCGCGCTGGAAATACCCCAGGTCGTTCGTTGGCGGCTGGGCCTTGGGCGGTGGCCCACTTCAAAATCAGGGGGCAGCTGGCGTACAGAAACGCCTGGCACCCCGCCCTTGACGCTGATTGGGAAACGGAAAGCCGTGCTGGCTGCACGTGCACCCACCAGGTAAGGCAGCCGGCCCTTCTCTGGGCTGGCTGAGCCCACCCCCAGGTAACGCCCAGCAAATTCTGGAAAGTGCGCATGGCGCAGGCCTGTTCACCGTCGTTTTTGGGCGCCACAATGTCTGACCCTGACGGCAGAGTGGTATTGCCCAGCTCACCGGCCTCCTGCCGTTCAAAAATGCTTAAGTTCGAGGCAAAAGCATCGCCGTGGTCCGGCGGTCTGGGTCAGGGCTGGCGACCTGCACCACCATGATGAACGGCTCGACCAGCGAGTTGAGGTAAGCTGAGATAGACTTTACCCACCAGCTCGGCGCTGGGGTAGCAATACATGGAAG
>CAVPPW010000027.1:0-6823 GCA_963707445.1 uncultured beta proteobacterium
CAATTCCCAGCAGCAGCACATAAAGCCGGCGGCGTGCGGCGAGCTCCGGGTCGGACACCCACCCACGGACCTTGCGCGCGTCGAGGCGCGGCTTGGCGCTGCGTATCGCCGCGTACGGTGCGGCGGAGAGGTCGCCGTGTGCGATCCTGGCGACCAGGGGCTGGGAACTTTCAAGTCGCGGCACGACCACGGCGACACGATCGCGCCACTGCTGCGCGCTCATTTCGTCGACGCGCCGCCCTGCGGCAAGCTGGCGCAGCCACCCTGCCTGATCAGTGGCGATCGCACCAAGCACCACCCAGCCGGGCAGCGGGTCTTGGCGGATGAGCAGCAGGGCCTCACCCTTGGGCAGCGCGCTGGCTACCGTGGAAGCGGAGCGCGGGTAGCCGCCTTCGATCGTGCGCGTCGAAGGCCGTTCGCCGCGGAGAACCTCGACGACACGGAACTGGCCGGCATCGGCGGTCGGCAGCGCCAGCACCGCCTGTGGCGCCGCGGCCAGCTGCTGGGCCACGGTCGACTGGCCGGCACCCAGACAGATGGGGCAGGCCGCGGCAGCGGTGCTCACGCACAGCAGCGCCACGGCGAGCCAGGACCGTGTCGAGCGCCGCCCCCGGCTGGCCGGGGTGCCTGCGGCTCGCGGTCCAGCCTGCACGGCTACTTCTTCGTGTTGGCGAACCACGCTTCCACGGCCACCTTCGCCTTCTGAAGCCCCTGGCTGGCCGCCTCCTCGATGATCCGTCGCCGCATCTGCACACGCAGCTCCTGGAACCTCTGCTGCTGATCCGCGTTGAGCAGCGGCGAGATCTTCTCGTCGAAGGACACGCCGAGCTTGCGCAAGGCCTCCACCTTCTGCACGCCGCTGAGCTTGGTGTCCGTCTTCAGCGCACCGAGCTGCTTGAGCTCGGCCTGCAGGATCGGAACGATCTGCTTCTTCTGCTCTTCGGTCAGCTTGAGTTCGAGCGAGAACTGGTTGGACAGCGCCGTCAGCGGATTGGCGGCGATCTGCGGCGCCGGCACGATCTCGTAGTTGGCATAGCCGAACTCGTTGCTGCGCGCGGCGATAGTAGGTGTCGCCGACCTTGTAGAAGGTGAACGAGTACGGATCCTGCGCCACCGGGATGACGAGCCTGCCGCCTTCGATGCGGTAGGCGGTGGTCGTTCCCTCGTAGCCGCCGCGCTCGACGTTGCCGAACGCGCTCGGGAAGACGGCGCCCGTGCCGACGCGCAACACGGTCGTCTGCCCTTCGGCCGTGAAGGGCTGGAAGAACTGCTCGCCGGTCACGTTGTTGCGCAGCCAGATCGCCTTGCCGACGAGCAGCGCCTTCAGCTGCGCGTCGTTCAGCGCATTGACGCCCTTCGCCTTGAGGTCGGCGACGGTCGTGCCCGCCGCAGCCGCCTTGCGCGACTCGGCCGACGGCGCGTACCAGATCGGCGAGGTCCAGGCGCGCTCCTGGCCGGTGAGCGGCACCACGTCGGGCGGCGGCAGCCCGGCCTTCACCGCCTGGATCAGCGTCCAGCGCGGCGTCGGGATCTCCAGCACGCGCAGCGTAGTAGAAGGCGTGCAGGCTCGCGTCGAACTCCGGGTCGGACCACACCGTCTTCAGTTCCGCCGAGCCGACGTCGTTGGTGTAGGTGGCCTTGTCCAGATCCACCGTGCTGCGGATGGCCGGCACGCGGCCGGACCACTTGTCGGGCTTGCGGTCGCCGGACCACACCACGTCGAAGACCTTCTCGAAGCTCTGGCCGTTCTGCGTCCAGCCCTTGACGACCTGGATGCGGTCGAGATTGCCCGAGCTCGGGTCCTTCACCGCCCAGACGACGAAGCTTCGGCGCCGTGCCCTTGCCGCCCGCGGGCATCGGCGGCAGGTCGGCGCCCATCGGCACGCCGCCCGCATAGGACTGCTTGACCCAGTCGCTGGCCTTGACGATGTCCTTGTCGTAGCCCCAGCCGCCGAACAGGCGCACCTTGATGCGCGGACCGCTGACGCCGAAGGTCTCCTTGCGGTACATCGCGTCCCACATCGAAGCGCGGGTGTTCTCCTCGGCCCACACGCCGGTCAGCCCGCCGGGGTTTTCCAGCCGCACGTCCATCGTGCCGCCGATCAGCACGCCGGCAAAGCGCCGCTCGACCGTGCCGTCGGCATCGGCGTGCAGGCCGAAGAAGTTGTCCTGGCGGTACGGGGCTGGCGCTGTTGTGCGAGTCGGAACCGCCGGCCATGCCGAACTTGTACGGGTTGTAGCCGCGCGTGTCCTGCATCGTGATGCCGTCCTTGTAGCGCCTGGCGCACGAAGCTGCCCGTGATGCGGTCGATGCGGCCGACGTCGGCCGGCAGGCCGAGGATGGCCTGGAACAGCTCGTAGTTGGCGAACTCGTCGTTGGGCGACAGCAGCGGATGCGTCTCCGATTGACCCTTGCCCTGCTTGATCTCGGTGAGGCGCTCGTTGCGGTCGCGCGCGGCCGCCCAGGCGGCGTCGATCGGCCGCCCGGTGGTGTTGTCGACGTCGACCGGGAACATCCAGCCGTCGCTGACATTGGCGTTGTGCGAGATGGCGAGCAGCTCGTTGCCCGCCTTGCGCTGCGCGTCCATCCAGTTCCACAGGTCCGTGGGGCGGGTGGACTCGAGCGAGCTGAAGGGATACTCCGGCACCTTGGCGCAGTCGCGGAAGAAGACGTTGCGGTGCATGTTGCGGTTGTCCGGCATCGACGTCCACTCGTACGAGCAGAACGCGGTGAACTTGCCGGGCTTGTTCTGCTCGTCGGCGATCTGCACGTTCTCCTTCCACACGGTGGACAGTGATCTTCGGGTCCATCAGCGCCTTCACCGGCGCGCCCGAGTTGAGCTTGAGCAGGTAGGAGAAGACCCGGTTCTGCTCTTCCTGGCTGGTCGGATCCTTCATGATCATCGGCTGCGCCGCGGGCAGCGTGCTCACGTAGGAACCCGGCGTGTTGGCCTGCTTGGTGACGCCGACGTACTCCGAGTGGTCGGTCACGCCCATGAAATCGAGCGGCGTGTCGATCTTGATGTCGAAGCCCATCGGGTGCTTGATGGTCTCGCCCTGCGCGTACTTGTAGGCATCGGCCGGGCCGGTGATGCGGTTGCCCATCACCCAGGCATCGACCGACCAGCTGGTGTGCAGGTGCGTCTCGCCGAAGTACGCGTTGCGCTCCGGGTTCGGTTGCGAAGCAGCGGCCGGTGCCGCAGCCGGCTGCGCCGCTGCGGGACGCTGCCGCCGTCAGGGGCGGCGGCGGCCGCATCCGCCGCGGGCTTGGCCGGTACGGGTGGCTCGGGCTCCTTCTTCTGGCAGGCGGCGAGCGCGACCAGCGCAATGATCGCTGCGGCGGCTGCGGCAGGGCGTGAACTCATGACGATGGCTCCCACTTGGAACGGGGTCTGGCGACTCGGCAACGATTCTAGGTTGTGCTTCTCGCTGAACTGCATGCCGACGTGAAGACCTACGCCACGGCCGGCGTTGAAGCCAGCCAAAGCAACGCCGCAATCGCGACCAAAGACTCGTTCACGCGCATGGTGTCGCTCCCTGCTTCAGTCACTCTTCGAAAACACCCATTGGCCAGTCATTCAGTGTCCAATCGCCGCACGCTCAATGGCGGTGCCGATCGCCGCCAGCAGCGCTTCGTCGTTGACGGGCTTGCAGAGATAGACCTTCGCGCCCAGTCGAATCGCGCGCGCGCGCGATTCGGGGGTGTCGTGCCCCGTGATGACGACGACCGGGACAGCCGGATGACCGCTGGCGAGCGCGCCCTGCACGTCGAATCCGCTCATTTCCGGCATGTGCAGGTCGAGCACGACGCAGTCCGGCTCGTGGTCTCGAACGGAGCGCAGGAACTCCGCGCCGGACGCGAACGTCTCGACGGCGAAACCCGGCCGAGGAAACGAGTCGCGTCAACGCAACGCGCACGTCCGCATCGTCGTCCACCACGGCCAGCAGCGGCGCGTCTCTTGCCATCCTGATCCCACGGTATCAGGCAGCGGCGGCCGATCCAACTGGACCTTGGTCCAGGTATCGCGCATCGGCGCAGGCGCGGTGACGCTGCCTCAGGTGCCTGGGCGTCGAGCCGACGCCGGCGCGTTCCGCCAGCTTCACCAGATCGGCAACGACGCGCACGCCCATCTTGCGCATCAGGTTGCCGCGATGGAACTTGATCGTCTTCTCGGTCGTGCCCAGCTCGGCGGCGATCTGCTTGTTCAGCCTTCCGGCGACGATCAGCTCGAGAACCTGCCGTTCACGCTCGGTGAGCGTTGCAAGGCACTTCGCGATGCGCTCTCGCTCCAGACGCGCGCGGCGCAGCACCTGATCCCTGGCCAGCGCCTCGTGAATGGCGGCAATCAGCGCCGTGTCGTCGATCGGCTTGGTGAGGAAGTCCGCCGCGCCATGCTTCATCGCCTGAACGCTCGCCGCGATGTCGCCGCGGCCGGTGAGAAAGACGATCGGCAGCACGCTCGCCTGTTGTTCCAGCACCCGCTGCACATCGAGACCGCTCAAGCCCGGCAGCGCGAGGTCGAGCACGAGGCAACCCGGAGCGTTCCGGTCGTAGCTTTCGAGAAACCGGTGCGGCGACGAAAACGTTGCAACGTTCAGTCCGATCGATTCGAGCAGTCGCTCGATCGCCTTCAACACATCAGGATCATCGTCGACCACGTATACCGTTGGCGCCGGCTCTCGCATCGACGTCTAGTCCCTCTTCGCCGGCAATTCGCAATGCAGCGTAGCACCGCGGTCCGCATTGTTGGTCGCCCACAGACGGCCGCCATGGGCCTCGACGATCGATCGGCAGATGGCCAGGCCCAGACCCAGGCCGTGTCGCCTTGGTGGTCACGAACGGCTCGAAGATGCGTTCGAGATCCGCCAAGGGTATTCCCGCGCCCCGGTCGACAACGGCGACCTCGACATTGCCGTCGAGCGGTCGTCTGCGTTCGCACCAGGAGCCGGCGGTCCGCTTCCTGGCCGTCCATGGCATCGCATCCGTTGATCACGAAGTTGAGCAACACCTGCTGCAGTTGATTCCGATCGCCGCTCACGGCCGGCAGCGCGTCGGCAAGGTCGGTGCTGACCGCCACCTGCCGGTTCAACAGGTCGCTGCGCATCAGGCGCATCGACTCCTCGACCACGTCGTTGATGTCGAGCGGATGACGCTGCGCCTCTTCCTTCCTGAGCAGAGATCGCAGGCGCTGAATCACTGCTCCGGCGCGGTGATCGCTCTTCACGATGTCGGCGAGGATTTCCGCGAGCTTGTCGATGCGCGGCGGGCTCTGCGCGAGAAACCGCTGCGCTGCCTGTGCATTGCTCAGGATGGCCGTCAGCGGCTGGTTGAGCTCGTGCGCGAGCGATCCGGACAGCTCGCCCAGCATCGCGACCCGCGACAGGTGCGCGAGTTCGTCGCGCTGGCGGGCCGTTGCCCGCTCGACGCTTCTGCGCTCGGTGATGTCGACGACCGACACCAGCACGAACAATCCATCCTCGGTCGGCATCGGACTGAGCGCGACTTCCACCGGGATTTCGCCGCCGTCCTTGCGGCACGCGAACAACTCGCGTCCGGCCCCCATCGCCCGCGCCTGCGGGTCTCCGGCGTAGGCGCCCCGCAGTCCGGCGTGCGGACGCGCGAAGGCGCTCCGGAATCAGCATTTCGACCGGCTTCGCGACGAGTTCCGCGCGCCGGTAGCCGAACACGGTCTCGGCCTGCGCATTCGCCAGCGTGATCATGCCCTTGCCGTCGACCAGAAGAATCGCGCTCGGAACCGCTTCGACGACCGCGCGGAAGCGCTGCTCGCTTGCGCGGAGCTGCGCCGCAAGCTGCGCCGCAGCGGTCAGGTCCCAGACCAGCTCGTAGCCCATCGCCAGTACGACGATGAAAAAGCCCGGCATGAGGACGGTGGGCGCGTGTACCACGCCGGTGACGACCAGCGCGGCGAAGCTGGCCGCCGTCACGATGCAAAGAGCAAGACTGCCACCGACGAGCGCCGCGCGGCGGCGCGCCACGGTTCCGCCCCTCCGCCACAGGGTGATGGAGGCATCGACGATGAACGCGACGAGCAGCAGGTTGCTGAGCTGGGGGACGATCGCCCACGGATTCGGGATGCCGATGGGCCCGGCGACGACGGCGCCTCCCCAGAGCTGCAGATGGTCCAGCGCCGTGATTTCCCGAAAGTTCACGTTGACGCCCGTCAGGAAATTCAGCGCGAGGGCGACCAGCCGAATCCCGATCACCGCGTAGGCGAGCCAGAGTCGGCCCGCGTTGAAGTAAAGGCGCACGAATCCCACGATCGAGATCACGAACATCGCGAGCGGCACATGGGACCAGCGTGCGTTGGCGGCGAGGTCGGCCGGTGTCTCGGCCCGCATTCTCGCGAGCTCGTACGCACCGTAGGCCGCGGCCGAGGCCGCGAGCACGAAGAACAGCAGGTTGGCGTACTGCGATCGTTGCTTCTGCCAGACGAACAGATGGACGACGCCGAGCATCAGGCTCGCCGCGATCATCATGGTCCAGGCGATTTCGACCCAGTTCATCTCGTCACCGACACACTTCCCACATTCCTTGCTTACCTTGTTTCACCATTATCGTTGATCCGGCAGATTGAGGCACAGCTCCTGCGTCGTTGTCATCCACCGATTCGCTCGATCCGTCGACCCTCGTTGACTTGGTCCCATCAGGCGCCGAGGGCTGGCGGCGCAGCGCACCTGCGTCCTAGAATGCCGGCAATGGCTGGATTCCACGAACACGGGGGGTGCACGATGGGACGATTCGCAGTAGCGCTGCTTTCGCTGTGGCTCGCGGCCTGCGCGGTCCCGCCGGTGGCCCCGGTCG
>CAVPPW010000028.1:0-6698 GCA_963707445.1 uncultured beta proteobacterium
CAATAATCGCGCCTTGGGGCGGGCCGCCCATTTATCGACCATCACCCAAGCGCGGAAAACTCGGAGAAGGGGCTTGATGGCCGGTATGCGTCGACATCTGCCGATCACGGTCGTGACCGCTTCTGAGTGCGTCCGACCGTGCGCCCTTGGGCAACTGCTGACGACCGCTTCCGGTGTGAGTCGGGACTGAGCGGCGCGTGCCTAGCTCCGCTTTCTTTGTGATGGCCGAGCGCGGCCAGAAGCGGTCGTGAGCTAGCCCATCATGATTCGCCCGGAAGCGGACGCGTTGAACATGAAGAGCGGTCATAACGTCCAGATCTGAGAGCACGTGCCGACAATGGTTCGGGGTTAGTCACTGCGGTCAGTTGCCTCCTTTCTTTGCAACCTAGAAGACCTTGTAACAGCAGCGGCTTGCCGCTAGCCTCAGCCTCCTATGCGCGACCCAGAAGGGGTTCCGATGGCTGTCACGTTGACTCGCAGGCGCGTCGTAACCGCCATTGGGGCCTTGCCGGCAACGCTGCTTCTGCCCGGTACCTTTCCAGCAGCCACCGAAGGTCCAGCGGGTCCACCCGTTGCACGTAAAGAGCCGGTGCGCGAGACGCTTTGGGGCGAAGAGATCGTCGATCCCTACCGTTGGATGGAGAATCCAAAGGACGGCGAATGGGAGCCCTTCATGAAGGGCCAGGCCGCATACGCGCGCCGAGTTCTCGACTCGATCCCGGGACGCAAGGCGCTGTACGAGCGCGTCACACAGCTATCTGGCGGCGTGCCGATCGCGCGAGTGCCGCAGGTGACCGGGACGGGGCGCCTGTTCTACGAGATGCGGCCCACCGGCGCGAACCAGTTCAAGCTGTACATGCGCGACGGCGTCAACGCGACCGAGCGGCTGCTGATCGATCCGAGCACGCTGCGCGGGCCCAACGACGTGCACATGTCGCTCGACTGGTGGGCGGCTTCCGACGATGGCCGCCACGTCGCCTATGGCCTGTCCGCGGCCGGCTCGGAGGAGTCGGTGCTCCATGTTCTGGACGTCGACGCCGGCAAGGTGCTCGACGAGCGCATCGACCGTACGCAGTTCGGATCGCCGAGCTGGCTGCCGGACAACAAGGCCTTCTTCTACAACCGACTTGCCGAAGGCGCGAAGAAGGGCACAACCGACTACTTCCTCGACTCTGTCGTCTGGCTGCACCGGATCGGCACCGACCCAAAGAACGACTTGAAGGTTCTTGGCCGGGGACAGCACCCCGCCGTGTCCGATGGAGCGAACGGAGATCCCGATTCTCTTCTGCCGATCCGTCGTCGCCACAGGTGCTGGCCGCGCTCTTCGGCGGCGTGCGTCGGGAGAATCCGCTGTACACCGCCAGCCTCGCAGAGTGTGGTGGCGGGACCAGCCCCAGTGGCGCAAGGTGTGCGATGTCGCCGATGAGGTCACCGGGTTCGCATTCCGGGGTGATGACCTGTACTTGCAGACGACGCGCGATGCGATCAATGCGAAGGTGCTGAAAACCTCGATGTCGGCGCCTGATATCGCGCGTGCGGCGACCGTTGTGCCCGAAGGCCAGAGCGTGATCGAGGCGATTGCGACTGGCGCGTGACGGACTGTACGTGCGAGACATGGATGGCGGCTACAACACGCTGCGTCGCCTCGGCAACGACAGCCGACTGCAGGTCGGTCAAGCTCCCGTTCGAGGGATCGTTCGACTCGATGTCCACGAGCAACCGGCATGACGGGGTGTGGCTGCTCGGGACGAGCTGGCTGCTGCCGTTCACAACGTTCCGCCACGATCCGGCGACCGGCAGCACGGTGGCGATGCCACTCGCCGCACCGCCCTCGCTCGACTTGTCGGGATTCGAGGCGATTCGTACGTTTGCGATTGCGCGCGACGGCACGAAGGTGCCGCTGTCGGTCGTCGCTCGCAAGGGCACGAAGCGGGACGGGCGAAACCCGACGCTGGTCAATGCCTATGGCGCCTACCAGATCTCGATGACACCGTACTTCAACGCGCGCGGTGTCGCTTTCCTCGAGAAGGGAGGAGTGCTGGCCTACGCGCACGTGCGTGGCGGTGGGGAGTACGGCAAGCGGTGGTGGAGAGCCGGCCGGAAGATTTCGAAGCCCAACACCTGGCGCGACCTGATCGACTGCTGCGAGGAACTCATCAAGCAGAAGTGGACCAGCTCCAAGCGGCTGACGATCCAGGGCGGATCCGCCGGCGGCATCACGGTCGGGCGCGCGATGACCGAGCGCCCCGATCTGTTCGCAGCGGTGATTTCAAACGTTGGCGTCTCCAACGCGCTGCGTGCGGAGTTCTCGCAGAACGGGCCACCGAACATCGAGGAGTTTGGCACTGTTACTGAGCGTGCAGGTTTTCTCGGGCTCAAGCAGATGGATGCGCTATCACGCCGTGCGCGATGGTGTGCGCTATCCGGCCGTGTTGCTCACGACCGGCATGACGGACCCGCGCGTCGAGCCGTGGCAAGTGGCGAAGATGGCGGCTCGGCTGCAGGAGGTCGTGACCACGCTTCAAACGCGACCGTAACCCCGTACTGCTGCGCGTCGACTTCGATGCCGGTCATGGCGCGGTTCGACTCGACAGCAGGCCGACGCCGAGCGTGCAGACGAATACTCTTTCGCGCTGTGGCGCAGCGGGGCTCCGGGGTTTCAGCCAAGAGCGGGTCGAGCACTCAAAAGAGAAGACGTCTGAGGCAACACGCGGCCAATTGCGCACATCAGACCGCACCGGGCAATTCGCCGCAAAGCTGACATCGCTCGGCGACTGCTTGGAACCGATGATTCCGTCCAGCTACTTCCGGCTTGTCAACACAATGCCACACAGCGCGAGCGCCGCACCGGCGGCGTGGTAAGCGGCCAGTTCTTCACCCAGGAATGTGATCGCCAGGACGGCGCCGAAAACCGGAATCAGGTGAATGAACACGCCGGCGCGATTCGGACCGATTTTCGCCACGCCGCGCACCCACAGCCCGTGGGCGAGCGCCGAAGAAAACACGGCGATAAATCCAACTGCCATCCAGACCGCCAAGCTGCTCGGAAGCGCGCTGCCGTGCATCGCTTGCCAGCCGAATGCCGGCAGCATCCAAAGCGTTCCCGCGGCGACGGACATCGTGTGCAGCGCGAGCGGCGGCACTTCGGCCGGGCGGCGGCGCAAGAGAACCGAGTAGACGGCCCATAGAACGACCGCAAGAAGCATCCAGAGGTCGCCGGCGTTGAAACGCATTTCGGCCAGCGTTGCTGGATCACCGTGCAAGATCAGCACAGCGGCGCCGACGAGAGAGATGCCGAGTCCCAACGTCTGAACGCGTGTGACGCGTTCGCCGAGCGCCAGCCACGAAACAGCGACGATCGCCAGTGGTGCGAGCGCAAGCAGCAGGATCGTGTTGAGCGCCGTCGTCGTCGTCAGCGCGACGTAACCGAGTGTCTGAAAGGCTGCGATGCCAGTGAAGCCGAGCAGCGCAATCAGCTTCCAGTGACGCATGAGCGTCGCGCGGTGCGCTTGCAGGTCGCGCAGCGTGATCGGCACGAGTATCAGCAGCGCGATCGCCCAACGCAGGAAATTCAGCGCCGTTGGCGAGACGTCGTCCCGCACCGCGCGGCCGATGATGAAGTTGGTCGACCACAGCAGCGCGGTCAGCGTCAGCGCCGCATAGGTCGGATCGAAAGGGAACGACGACTTCCAACGGGCGGCAGTGCCCTGCATGAACCATTGCGCGTGCTCCGTGAGTCATTTGATGATGCCTCGCCCGAGCGTGCTCACGAGCGCAGGAGGTGACGCCAACCCGATCAGTGTCGGCAGGCTTCCCGCGTTGAGCTTCCAGCGCTGATACAGAAAGAGGAGCAGCGCAAACAATGTCCCTCCCGGCAAGAGCAGCTCCAGCAGGACATAGGGGCCGAGCTTGGCGCCGAATCGACGCAGCAGCTCGAATTGACCGATGAGAATCCGGAACCGCGGTTCGGTCCAAGATCGCGCTGCGGCCTCCATCGAAATAACGTTCATGCCTGACTCCTGCGTTCGACTGTCTCGGCATCACCTACGGAGTGCGCCGCCAATCGGATGCAATCGTCGCGGGCCACGGTATTCGCTGGATTTCAGTTCTGCAACGCTGCGTATCAAAGACCCCGAAACACTGAAGGCGAGGTCGCTCCAAGAGCGCCGCGGGCCCATCAAGTCATGGGCAATTCTTTCTGCGATCGAGCCTCAGCGGGCCGTCAATCGACTCACGCTAAGAGACATTTAGTGCTCCCTTGAATGGGTTACGTCGGTCCGCGCAGCAGCGCCGCGACCTTCGACCATTGCGAGTGCCTGCATCCAAAGGTCGCATCGCATCGTAGGTAGGGGTTGAAACCCTTGGAGAACCGCGATGCTGGACTTTCTCAGAGCGCCCCCACGCCGCTTCGATTTGCCGATGCGCCTGCAGCGCCACGAACTTCCGTCCCTGACTTCGGCTGCCGGCTTCGATCTGTCTTGCGATCTCGTCCCGCACGCGGGTCGGCCCCCAAAGAACTGCGCGGGCTGGCGCAATTTAGGGCACGTTTCGAAGGTCCAGCCCGACGCGGTCACCGAAACGGGACCAAGACGTCACCGACGCCGTCACGCAAGGCTCTTGTCGTTTTCCTACGTTGCGCGGCACCGAAATCCCACTGGGTATGGCTCATCGAATCAGCTGTTTACGTAGCACCACACCACACCTCACGACACCACACCAAGGAATGCACGCTATGAGACTCTTATCATTCTTCAATCGGCAAGCCGCCGCGCTTGTTTTGGTCGCGTCTGGTCTGACGGCCTGCGGCGGCGGCGGATACGATCCGCCGGACGCTCCGCAGGTCGCTGCGTCGGTCGCTCCGGAGGTCACCCAAGTCACGCTGACTGGCGAACAAGAGGCGCCGAACGTGATAGCTACGGCAGCCATCGGCAACGCGACGCTGAGCTTGAATCGCAGCGCCCGCACCATCAGCGCCACTATCACGATCGATGGCCTGGTGCCGACCCTTGCACACATCCATGCCGCGCAGGCCGGCATCGCTGGCCCCGTCGTCTTCCCGATGACAATCTCGGGCAGCACCGCGACGCTTGCGCCCACCGTACTGAGCACGGATCAACTCGCCACACTTGATGCGGGCGGCTTTTACTTCAACGTTCACTCCGCCGCGAATCCCGCCGGCGAGATTCGCGGCCAGATCGGCCGTGAAGTATTCGTCGCGCACCTGACCGGTTCCCAGGAAAACCCGCCTTCGACAAGTACCGCAACGGGCGAAGGTCGACTGGTGCTCGATCCGATCACCCGCAAGGTGAGCGGCGAGATCGAACTGCAGGGCATCCAGGCCACGATAGCCCATGTGCACACAGGTGCGGTCGGAGTCAACGGACCGGTCCTGATAGGCCTCGTGGATCACGGCGGCCACGGCCACTTCACGGTTCCCGAGGGCACGGTGATGACCGCCGCGGACGTCGACAAGCTTCGCGCCGGCGGCCTGTACTTCAACGCCCACAGTGCAGCCAATCCGAATGGGGAGATCCGAGGTCAGATCGGCCGGCGAATCCTGTTCGCCTCGGCCTCTGGCGCGCAGGAGGTCCCCGCAGTTGTCACCACGGCGACCGCCCTGGGGTTCGTCGCCTACGACGCAGCCACCCGGCGCGTGGGAGGTGCGCTCAGTGTGGACGGGTTTTCTCCGACTGCCGCCCACATCCACCAGGCGCCCGACGGCGCCAACGGACCGATCATCGTGAATATGGCGCCGACCGCCGCAGGCAGCAGCGATTGGGTGGTACCGACAAACGCCGCCGCGCTAACGGTCGATCAGGCCAAAGCCTTGCTTGCCGAAGGTACGTACTTCAATGCCCACTCGGCCGACCATCCGAACGGGGAAATCCGCGGCCAGCTTCGCGCGGCTCGCTGAACCCCACGCAGCAGGGAGAAGACCATGACCTGGGAGCTTGTGTTGCGGCAGGGTGTGCTGTTCGCGCACCTCGTCGCCTTCGCGATCGCCATTTCCACGGTCCTGCGCGAGGACTGGATGTTGATAAGTACTCGGCGCATCGCGTGGCACCGCCTGCTGGCGACGGCGCGGGCGCTAACGATCAGCCTTGTCGCACTCTGGGCCACGGGAGGCGCGCTCGTGGCACTCGATGTCGGCCTCAGCTTCGCGGCAATTGGCGCCAATGCGAAACTCACCGCGAAGCTGCTGGTCGTCCTCGCTCTCACCGTTAACGGGTTCGCGCTGCACGCGATCGCATTCCCGATGATTCGCCGGGCGCATCGCGCCGGCAGAAAGGCGCCGATGACCGTTCCCTTCGTGCTTGGCGCCGTCAGCACGGCAAGCTGGCTGTACGCGTCATTCGTCGGCGTAGCACGGCTAATTGCGCCGTCAATGACGGTCTCTGGGTTCATGGCTGGCTATGTGCTGCTCGTCATTTCGTCTATCGCCGTTGCTTTGATGCTTTCGCGTTTACGGTCATTCGACATCGGCGTTTCTTCCAAGCCCGGCGGAGGCACATTGCGTTCGACGAATTGAGCGAGAAAGGACTTCAATTGAAATCCCCATGGGGCGCGTTGAAACCGGCGTTAAAAGGGGATCGGATTCGCGCCGAAGGTTCGCTCCGAGGCAGTTGACCGCAGTTCGCTTGGTCCGCTTTCGGCCGAATTGAAGCAAATGACCGAACGACCGGTTATGGCCGAGCTCG